>NZ_FNPK01000007.1 GCF_900107285.1 Acinetobacter kyonggiensis
GCAGGTTGGACATTTGATTTCTAGAGTTATTCGCATTTCTCTATTTTATCAAAATTCAACCTGCTTTGTTTCAGCATACTTTTTGAAACACCACCCGATGCCGAACTATTAAAAATTAAGGGGCTAATTTTAAGCCCCTTAATTTATTTCAGATTTATTTTTCAGAAATTGCGGTTAACTCACCGCCTGTAACTTTGGGTTTTCTTGACCTACGATTTGTTCAAATCGTTGAATTTCATCTTCTAAGTGCGCCAGTAAGTTTTGTATTTTAGGTAATGCATTTCGGCAGCCCGTTAAACCTACTTCCAATTTGTCTAAATAGCTGGTCATCGTGATATTGAGTGCTTGCCCATCTAAGACAATAGATGCAGGGTAGAGCGCATCTAGTTTTGCACCATTCCAATACAGCGGCTCGCGTGGTCCTGGTACATTAGAAATAACAATATTAAAAGCTTGGCGCTTAGGCATCATGCCTGAAACGATATTGAAGCCAGCTGCACCATAAACCAATGCACTATAGTTTAAAATCTGATTTGAGTTCATGCGCTTAAAACGCTGTTTTGCGTTTAGCACACTACGGCGAATAATTTGTAGGCGTTCTAATGGTGTTTCTTTATTGGTCCCCAAGTTGGCCAAAATCATGGTAATGCGATTGGATACCTCAGAATCATCATCACGAATCGATGCGGGAACCATTGCAATCAGTGGTTTTTTAGGTAAAGCCTGTTGAGTAATCAGGTACTCACGTAAAGCCCCTGAGCAAATAGCCAAGACCACATCATTAATGGTGACACCCAGTGCTTTAGCAATTTTGCTTAAGCGTTCCAGTTCAAACGATTGTGCTGCAAAACGACGAGAAGAACTTACTCGTTGATTTAAAATACTGCTAGGCGCTTGAAAGCTGGATACATAATCTGGATTTCGCCCCATATCTTTCATAATGGTTTGAGATAGCTCACGCAATACGGTAGGGGTGGCTTCAAATTGTTGTTTGATTCCGCCCATAATTTTTTTAAATCTGCTCGACGTTGGTTCTTTCAAGCGTTTAGCACGTGGGCCTTCAACACACCAAGGCGGCACAATACTTTTCGCGTCTGGATCCTGTGAGAGCGATTTTTCAACTAAACGCATGCCTGCAATGCCATCCACCATAGCATGGTGAATTTTAAAGTACATGGCAAAGCGATTACCCTCAATGCCTTCAATAATATTACAAGTCCAAAGTGGCTTGGCACGATCAATCAGGGCACTGTGTTCTTGTGAAATATAGGTTAATAATTCACGGATTCGACCGGGGTGTGGAAGTGCAATATGACGGAAATGATGGTCTAAATCGAATTCTTGGTCTTCATCCCAAAACAGACCATTGAGTTTATTATTAAAAGGTGGAACGGGAATTGATTTTGAACTACGAATATCTGCAACAAGATCTTGAATAAAGGTTTTAGGTGCATGATCGGGAATTTGGAATAGAAAGAGTCCACCAACATGCATCGGTTGCTGTCGCTTTTCTAGTGACAGGAAAATAAAATCAATTGGGTGTAAAGGACGCATAGCGTTGGATGCCTCACTGCAATTTTATTGGCTATTCATGTCTAAACTTTGAACAGGTTTGTTAGAATTATAAAAACCGTCTTTTTAGTATATCGCTTTTCAAATATAAAAAAACTTATTTCTGTATAATGATGAGTATAAGAAAAACCACTGATATACAGTGGTTTTTTTGAAAAAAGCTATTTTTTTAAGTTGCCGGAATGTAAGCCGCACTCTTTATGGGTTGCTTCTTCCCACCACCAGCGACCTTCACGTTCATGTTGATTTGGAAGGACGGGACGGGTACAAGGTTCACAGCCAATTGAGATGAAACCACGTTCATGCAGTGGATTATAAGGGATTTCCATCATACGAATATAGTTCCATACGTCAGCACTTGACCAGTTTGCCAAAGGATTATATTTGATCAGTTGCTTATTTGGACCTGAAAAGCCTGTATCGGCTTGAATGACTGGAATTTCATTGCGTGTGCCCGGGCTTTGATCTTTACGTTGACCTGTAATCCAGCCATCTAATGTGGCCAGTTTTTTACGTAGCGGTTTTACTTTACGAATACCACAACATTCTTGATGGCCATCTTCGAAAAAGCTAAAGAAACCTTTTTGTTTGACTAAGCTTTCGATGGCTTCAGATTCAGGAAAGCAAATTTCAATCTCAATATTATAGTGTTTACGCACCGTTTCGATAAATTGATAGGTTTCTGCATGTAAACGCCCCGTATCTAAACTAAAGACACGAAAGGGTTTACCGAGATGAGAGGCCATATCAATCAAAACGACATCTTCAGCACCTGAAAATGAAATGGCAATTTCACCTTCTTGGCTTAAAGCCAGTTCTAAAATCTCACTTGGGGATTTATCGGTATATTCAGATGCAAGGGCATCGACAAGGTCAATGGTAGGGATAATTGTCATGACAGTTCCTGGCTATAGGCTTGGACACTTAAAAACCTATATTAATTTAATTCACAATGATTTTAATAGCATTGAAATAATCTGCTTAGCAATAAAAAATAAATGCTTATGAATTAAATAGATTTAAAAAAACAGCACCTAAGAAATCATTTTTTAAGCTATGATAGCGCAAATTTTTTTCACTGGCATGAGGAGAACCCATGGAAATCGTATGTCTTGATCTTGAGGGTGTGTTAGTTCCTGAAATTTGGATTAACTTCGCAAAAAAAACCGGTATTAAAGCATTAGAAGCAACGACACGTGATATTCCAGACTACGATGTGTTGATGACTCAACGTTTGAATATCTTAAAAGAGCATGGATTAGGCTTAAATGATATTCAAGATGTCATTGCAGATATGGGACCTTTCCCGGGTGCAAAAGAGTTTGTGAAATGGGTCAGTACTCATTTTCAGCTGATTATTCTTTCAGATACATTTTATGAATTTGCTCATCCATTGATGAAACAGTTGGATTGGCCAACTATTTTTTGTCATAAATTAGAAACTGATGAAAATGGCATGATTGCAGCGTACAAACTTCGCCAACCGGATCAGAAACGTCAAGCGGTGAAAGCCTTGCATGGTTTGAACTTCCGTGTGATTGCTGCGGGTGATTCGTATAATGATACGACCATGCTGGGTGAGGCTGATCATGGTTTCTTATTTGATGCGCCTGAAAATGTGATTGCTGAATTTCCACAATTTCCATCTATTCAGGGTTATGAGGCATTAAAAGAAGCGATTCGTAATGCTTCTGTACGTGATATTCCAGCTTAATTTGATCACTAAGTTGTAATAGAGAAGGGCACCAATGGTGCCCTTTCTTATTTAATTTGAATCTTTTTAATTAATTAGAAACGGTAGCCGATTTTCATACCATAGGCAATTGCAGTGTTGTCTTCAAAACTTCCGACTACGGTGCCGCCAGTCTGCGCCTGAGCATCGCCTAGCCAAAGGTATCTTACACCCGCAGCAATAAAGTAGTTTTCTGCCGGGCTGTATTGGCCACCTAAGCCAACACTCCAGTAACCTTCAATTGGACCTAAAGTCGTTACTGGGTTACCTGCGCCAGAATCCCAGCCAACAGCAGCTGTACCAGACCATTTAGCGTTAAATTTATGGCCTAAACCTACTGTTGCAGACCATTGATCATCTGAATAATCAACAAGATTCTGCTGTTTTCCAGTTAATGCACCAGTCAACTGAGATAAATAAGCAGGTTTTACTGCAAACTGATCCCAATGTACCCAACGAATATTAGCAAAAGCTAATGTATTTTTTGCAACGCCTGATTGTAAGTCAATGTTGACTGACTGTGGCGTAGTAATTTCCGCTTTGTGATAAGTTGGAGTTACTGTTTTACCTAAAAATGCACTGGTGAATCCGGGAATATATAATGCACCATCTGTGCCGAAGCCAAAGGTTTCTGTTGTATCTAATTCATGTTTAATTTCAGAGCGATAAGTCACAGCGGCTTTTAAAGCAATTTCAGGGATAGAATATGCAAAACCTGCCAACCAGCCGTAAGCTTCGTTTTCTTTAAGGTCAATATCATAACCGCCAAGAACTTGTGGGCCTTTATACGCTGTGCCGCGTAGGGACACTTTTGCTTTTACGGTTTGATATACCGGTCCTGCATAAACATTCCAGTTTGCATTTGGCTGATACCCAATAAGTGCTGTAATGCTATTTGTTTTTACTTCAACAGAGGTGCCTTCCAATGCGCCTTTTTTAGGATTTAATGTGGCAAAAGCATTCGATTCAGATGCGTATTGAGAGTCAGCTCCAAATGGCTGATCATAAAGTAAACCTAAAGAAATTTGATCTGTTGCTTGAATTTTTATAGCAGCAGTAGGAAAGTAGTAGTCTTAGCCCATATCGCTGACAGATTTATTGCTTCCTCTAGGAGGAAGGTCTGTACCTTCAATTGTTGGGTCAATAATGGTGAAGCCTGCTTCAGCATAGTTTCCCGGTTGTAAAAAGGCTGAAATAGATTGTCCTGAACGATCAAGTCCAGCGGCAAATGTTGCTGTCGTCGGAATTAAACTAAGTAAAATTGCTGAATGAATCGCTGTAAGCTTCATGAATTCTTTTCCTTGAGCCGCTTAATCGTTATTTAAAAGTTACGGGAAAATAACATAAATAAAAAAAGAGTAAATGCTCAGCTCTGATTGGGAAATGAACTGTGTAATTCAAAAAATAAACTTGAATAGAG
This sequence comes from Acinetobacter kyonggiensis, assembly GCF_900107285.1. Lineage (GTDB taxonomy): Bacteria > Pseudomonadota > Gammaproteobacteria > Pseudomonadales > Moraxellaceae > Acinetobacter > Acinetobacter kyonggiensis. The sequence goes on from NZ_FNPK01000007.1 coordinate 4,725, forward strand.
TAAAAGTACTAATAGTGATTTAGTATGTAAATGATTTATAAGTAAAAAAATAGAGTAATCATTTTAAAAAATGAAAGTAATATAAGGGGTTCTTTTTGATTAAATTTGAAACATATAGAAAGCTAAGTTAAAAAAACAATAGGCATAATGTAAAAAGACCATAGCAAACTATGGTCTTTTTTTAAATATTGAATGGCTTAAATTAGAATTTGTAGCCCATTTTTAGGCCGTACGCGATAGCATGGTTGTCTTCAAAATCAGCAATTGCATTTGCAGTGCCGAACATAGATGCAGGTTGTGCTGCTGCATCACCTAACCAGAAGTATTTTACACCACCAGCAATGAAAGTTTGTGGTGTTGGGCTGAATTGAGCACCTAAACCAACGTTCCAATAACCTTCAGTTGGACCTAATGTAGAAATAGGGTTGCCTGCACCAGAGTCCCAACCTACAGAGACATTACCAGCCCATTTATCATTTAGTTTGCGACCTACACCTACAGTTGCAGAAATTTGGTCATCTGTATAAGCAATTAAATCAAAGCCATTTGGTTGACCAAGAGATGGACCTGCAACACCACTAGCAACACCAAAAGCATAAGGGCGAATCGCGAAATCTTTCCAGTTTACCCAGCGTACATTTGCAAAAGCAACAGTATTTGCCATGATGCCAGTTTGTAAATCTAAATTAACAGATTGCGGTGTTGTGATATCTGTTGAGCCAGTTGCTGGTTTACCTGCTAGAGCTGGATTATTGATAATGCTAGGAACAGGATTGGCTGAAGGAATAGCACTTTCTTTAATATTAACAGAATGTTCGATTTCTGAACGGTATGTTAGGGAGGCTTTTAGGGCAATCTCTGGAATTTGGTAAGCAATACCTGCTAACCAACCAACAGCACCATCTTCATCAATATTAGCATTGTAACCACCAAAGGCGGTGGTAGTACCATATGCAGCACCACGCAACTTTACATCACCTTTAATGGTCTGGTAAGCCGCACCACCATAGATATTCCAATTTTCTGTTGGCTGGTAACCTAGAATAAGTGACAAATTTTGGGTTGTTACGTCAACTGCTGTGGCTTCGCCATTAGCATGAAATAATCCAGTTCCTGGACCAACTAATGGGTCGCTTACTGAGTATGTAGTATCTGCACCAAATGGTTGATCATAAATTAGGCCAACAGAAAAGTGGTCAGTTGCTTGAATTTTTAAAGCAGCACTTGGAAAGTAATAATCACCTGCCATGTCTGATAGTGTACCGTTACCAGAAGTAGCTCTCGCTTTACCTGAAACATTTGGGTCTAGTACAGAAATGCCTGCTTCAAAATAGTTACCTGGCTGTAAAAATGCTGCGATTGATTGACCTGAACGGTCTAAAGCTGCTGCGAATGCACCTGTCATTGGTACGGTTGCAAGGATAATGGCTGTGGTAAGTGTTTTTAATTTCATGCTGTATCTTTCCTTGAGGTACAAATTTTATTACTGAAATTGCTGTTATTTATGTTCAGTATTCATTTTTGGCAACATCGGTTTTTAAACCTGATATGATTTGTTACTCCATGTGACAAAAATAGCACAATAAAAAAAAGAGTAAATGCTCTAGAAAAACAAATAAGGATAAAAATTTATCTATTTAATATTTTTTGTTTAAAAAGTGTTAGTTTTTTTATCTTAAGTTATTGAAAATTAATTAAATAAATAAAATTTAATGCTGCTTGGTTTTGTTTTTTATTTGGTTATAAAATAATCGTTTATTGTGAGGAATAGAATGTTTATTTGTAGTTTTGATCACACTATTTAACAGTAAGTACCCTGCTGAGCTAACGATAATCTTTTAATAGATTAGATCCTGATGATTGTGGCCTTGCAGAGCAATGCTCCTCATGCAGTATCACACCATAGATATTCTCTTTTTTGCCCATTAACTGAACTGATATAAATCTGCAAATTAGGTGTTGATAGTCCTCGCTAGAATATGAAATTTTTGTACATAGCGGGCTACTTTCTACTCCAAAACAAGCGAATGCTGTCTGATTTGAATAGATTGAAATTTACTATAAATCGGGTAACACAGTATTCTGTAAATAGTTGGTTAGGTCCTAAAAACCTTGAGCAAAAAGATTTAAAAATTTAGAGGGATGAGGAGCCTTATTCCGTAAATTTCAGAATTTTTTAATAGTTTTGTCTAGCATCAAAAACTATATAGATTTGATGTCACTGCAACTTATTTCATAGCCGCGCTTATTGTTTCAATCCGATGATTTAAATTTTGAATAATGATATTGATATATTTTTCAACATCATCTTTAAAAATCATATATTGCAATGCTAAACCATAACTTAATGAAATTAACTCAGCGGTAATCGTCTCAATCTGATTTTGATCTACAGGTTGTGCTGCTGGAATGAGACAGATTAAAATTTTGGCTACTTCATCTTTATGTGTCTGCCAAACTTTTTGATATTCTAATGCAAAAGATTTATCACGCGCTGCATATAATTGAAGCTCAATTGATATTTTTAACCATTCAAAGTTATTAAAAAAATCGCTTAGCCAAACACGAAGTTTCTCAATCGAATAATCACTATTTAAGTCTTCTTTGGATATTATCGTTTGAAGTTGAAGATTTTCTTTCTCAAATTGCAGTCGCATTAATTCTAATAAAAAATCTTCTTTATTACTGAAATTTGAATAAAAAGCACCTTGAGTGTAGTTGGCATGTTTAGAAATATTTCTAATAGAAACAGCACCATAACCATGACTGGAAATTAAAGAAAATCCAGACTCAATAAGGGCTAGGCGAGTTTTAAGCTGTTTTTCATCACGTGATAGTTTTTCTGAATTCATGAAAGCAAAATAAATGAGATAACAATTGATATCTTAAATTTTATGAGATAAATTTGCTACTTATTTTTAAAATATCAGTTGTAATCTGAAAGATAAATCTTTTAATTTTAGAGATGATTATGAGCCATAGTCCATATAAACGAATAGTTGTCATCAATGGGCATCCTTCAAAAAGCAGTTTTAATGCTGCATTGGCAGATGCATATATAACTTCCGTAGCCAAGTACAACGTTCAGGTCGATTTGATTGAAGTAGGGCAATTGCATTTTGACCCTAATCTCAAAAATGGCTATGAAAAGAGAATGGAACTAGAGCCAGATTTAATTGAAGCTTGGAAAAAAATTGAGCTTGCTGATCATTTGGTCTGGGTTTTTCCTGTGTGGTGGGGTGGGCTGCCAGCAGTGACTAAAGGTTTTATTGATCGCGTATTTTTTACCGAGTACTGCCTTTAGCTATTATGAAAACAGTAATCGTATTAAAGGCCATTTAGTCAATAAAACAGCCAGAATAATTACAACATTGGATCAGCCAGGTTGGTTCTATAAATGGTATTTTACTGAACCGAGTACTCGGCAGCTGAAAAAAACAACCTTAGAGTTTTGTGGGGTAAAAAAGATTAAAACGGTGTATATCGGTTCTGTTCGCGGTTCAAGTGAACTGAAACGTGAAAAATGGTTAAGACAAATGGAAGTGTGTGCAAAGCAGGATTGCCATAATGCTCAAAGTTTTTACTTAAATAATAAGCCAGCAGCGAATAAATCAGGAAATTAAGACTGAGCTGTAAAAATGAATGCCTATTTGGAGTGTGTTAGCTTGCAGGAGTTTAGGCTATATGGCGAATGGCCAAATAGGCAATACAGTAAAGACTAAATAAATGATCTATATTTTTAACGCGCAATTGAGATCGTATCGATTTATTTCCATGACTGCGCTAAAAAAGCATCTGCTTCACATAAATTTCATGTCGACTCCATTAAACTCATTTAAACAAAATCTAATAATTTTGAAATTAGGATTAGCCGATGTTCAAAAGTCTTATGCGCTGGGTAGATAGTTGGTCTATAGCTGTTCAGGCAGAGACCATTTCATCTGAGAAAAAGAAAATTCAATGGCTGCGGATTTTCCCCTTTATTATTCTGCATATTGCTTGTCTTGGCGTATTTTGGGTGGGGGTCTCGTGGTTCGCAGTTGCCTTCATGCTGATTTTTTATTTGATTCGCATGTTCTCAATTACCGCATTTTTCCATCGTTATTTGTCACATAAGACTTTTCAGACTTCAAGGACGGTGCAATTTATTTTTGTGTTGCTTGGCACGATGAGCGCACAGCGTGGACCTTTGTGGTGGGCAGCGCATCATCGTTATCATCATCGATTTACTGATACAGAGCAAGATCCGCATTCATCTACTCATGGATTTTGGTACAGCCATGTAGGGTGGTTTTTAAATGAATATAACTTTGCCACACGCAAAGAAGTGATTAAAGATTGGTTGAAATATCCTGAACTTATTTGGCTTGACCGATTTAGCCTTATCGTTGTATTCATGACTGCGGGGGCAATTTATGCATTAGGAGAATGGTTGGCTATTGCCTATCCATTTCTTGCAACATCGGGTTTACAGTTGTTGGTCTGGGGGTTTGTCATTTCAACTGTATTACTGATTCATGCGACTTTGTGTATTAATTCACTTGCCCATCTCTACGGCAGTCGTGACTTTGAAACCCAAGATCAAAGCCGCAATAATTTATTTTTATCCATTATTACGTTAGGCGAAGGTTGGCATAACAACCATCATTTTTATGCAGGCAGTACACGCCAAGGCTTTTATTGGTGGCAAATTGATATCACTTATTACCTTTTAAAAATGATGTCTTGGTTTGGCTTGGTCTGGGGATTCAAGCCGATTCCAGCGCGGGTTTATGAGCTAAGTAAAATAGCGCAATCATCCGTAGCAGCAAAAAAATTAATTAAGACCAACACAAAGAATATTCAAACTGGGGAGTCTTCATGAAAATTGCCATTATTGGTTCGGGTATTTCTGGGTTATATGCGGCATGGAAACTTTCAAAGCAACATCAAGTGACTGTTTTTGAGAAAAATAATTATTTTGGCGGTCATACAGATACGCATGATCTAGAAATAGAGGGGCAGATGCTTGCCGTCGATAGTGGTTTTATCGTATTTAACGACTATAACTATCCACTTTTTAGCCAAATGCTTGCTGAACTTGGGGTCAACGCTCAAAGCAGTGATATGGGCTTTTCTGTGAATAATCAGGTCACGGGACTGCAATATAATCCATCGAAAAAAATATCATTACTGTGCCGACCACAGAATTTTTTGAAATCTAATTTTAGGGTAATGTTAGCCGATCTATTTAGATTTTATGCAGCAAATAAAGAAGTGATGGTCGATGATTGCGAGATCACATTAAGTATAGAAGATTATTTAGACCAAAATGGCTATTCAGAGGCCTTCCGCCAAGAGCATTTATATCCGATGTGCGGTGCACTCTGGTCATGCCCAATTGAGCAAGTGGGACAAATTCCTTATAAATTTGTGGTCAGTTTTTTTCAGCACCATCGAATGTTACAGCTCAAAGACCGACCACAATGGCAAACAGTCAAAGGCGGTTCTGCTCGCTATGTTCAAGCCATTCAGCAACAGTCACCCAACATTGTGTTTAAGCAACTTGCGGTCACCAGCGTATCACGGTTATCCGATCAGGTGATTGTTCAAACAGAGGTGGATACACAGCAGTTTGACTGGGTGATTTTTGCCAACCACGCCGATGATAGTTTAAAAAATTTAGCGGATGCGACAGCGCTTGAGCAAGATGTACTGGCAAACTTTTCTTATCAAGATAACCGAATGGTGGTACATAGCGACCTGAGTATCATGCCGAAACATAAGTCTCAATGGGCGAGCTGGCATGTGCATGTCACTAAAGCTGAATCTGATGTTGAAGCGGTATTTCAGCATGCAAAGGTTCATTATGGTTTTAGTTACTGGATGAACAAGCTGCAAAATTTATCCTGTAAAACACAAATTTTTGCCACGCTGAATCCCAATTTCCCTATTAACTCCAAGTATATTTGGGTCGAACGTGAGTATCGACATCCTGTTTTTAATGCAGCAGCCATTGCGGCGCAGGCGCGTTGGGCAGAAATTAATGGACAAAATCGTACTTCCTATTGTGGGGCTTATTGGGGTTGGGGGTTTCATGAAGATGGTGCGCGCAGTGCGGCCAAAGTGGTGGATCACTTGGCACAGTTCATAGCCGAGCCTGCTTAGGAGCATGGTATGTTGATGACCTCACTTGCGGTTGCGCCTGCCATGATTAGACATCGTCGCTATTTACCGAAGTCGCATGAATTTGACGCGAAGTTAAGTTATCTATGGTTTGACCCTGACCAGATGGATTCTATTACGCGGCAATCATGGTTGTGGTCATTGAAGCACTGGAGTGTGCTACGGCTAGATGCAGATGATTTTTTAATTGCAGAGCATGGTTCAATTCGGGAAAAAGTTAAAAAAATATTACTTAAACAAGTCAATATTATCTTGGCTTCAGATACACAAATTCGTGTGTTGGCACTACCACGCACTTTGGGTTTTTATTTTAACTCTGTAGTGTTTTATTTTATTTTGGATGCTACTGAGCAGCCCATCTTTATTTTGAGTGAAATCACCAATACCCCTTGGAATGAACGTCAGGTTTATATCCACGATTGTCGGGGTAAAGCAGTTCAGCATTCACATTTTCAAAGCTATTCGTTCGAGTTTGAAAAATCATTTCATGTCTCACCTTTTATGCCGATGGATATGGATTATCGTTGGTGCTTTAATTTTTCAGAACAGCAAAATGTCATCCATATGCAGTTGTTTCAACAGGAGGTACTGCAATTTGATGCCACAATGCGCTTTTCACTGCATCCCATCACAGTTCCTTCACAACACTATCGTTATGCTATTTCCTGTGTCTTTGAACCTTTTAAAATGATGGCGGGTATTTATTGGAACGCTTTTCGTTTATGGACGAAAAAAGTTCCATTTTATCGGCATCCCAAGAAAAACAAGGGAAATACAATATTATGAAAACACTCATTTCCAGTGAACAAGATTCGCTACCTTTGGTTTTACGTAGTTTATTGAAGTTGCGTCACGGTCAAATTATATTTCAAGGGGTCTGGAATGGTTTTGTCGGAGACAGTATTGAGTTAAGTGTTGTTGTCCGAGTTCATAATAAACAACTGATGGAGTTGATTTTTAAAAATGGTGTATTGGGTGCAGCCGAAGGCTATATTCGGGGTTATTGGAGCACGGATCATTTGGTCGAACTGATCCAAATTTTGGCGCGTAATCGAGATGTTCTCGATAAACTTAATCAAAATATTATTTCTCAAGCCAGTCAATTTTTTTTAAAGGCATGGTACAAAACCCGTAAAAACTCAATCGACGGGAGTCGAAAAAATATTGCTGATCATTATGACCTGAGTAATGAGTTCTTTAAGTTGTTTCTTGATCCATCACTGATGTATTCCAGTGCTGTATTTCAAGAGCCAAGCATGAGTTTAGAACAAGCTTCAAATTATAAAAAAGAGCTGATTTGTCAAAAATTACAGCTTAAGCCGATGGATCATTTGGTGGAAATTGGCAGTGGATGGGGTGGGTTTGCGATTTATGCAGCACAAAATTATGGCTGTAAAGTTACCACCATTACCATTTCACAAGCGCAATATGATGAAGCCGTGGCACGTGTAGAGGCTGCTGGTTTGGCGCATCGTGTCGATGTACAGTTGAAAGATTATCGTTTGCTTGAAGGGAAATTCGACAAACTGGTTTCCATTGAAATGATTGAAGCCGTGGGTGAAGCATATTTATCGACCTATTTTAAACAGTGCCACAATTTATTAAAACCGAAGGGTTTGGCTTTGATTCAGGCGATTACCATTGAAGATGCACGCTATAAAAAAGCGTTGAATACGGTGGATTATATTAAGCGTTATATTTTCCCCGGCAGTTTCATTCCGTGTGTCAGTGTCTTAACTCAAACGGCATCAGAACAACAATTACGTTTAAAACATTTAGAAGATATTGGACAAAGTTATGCACAAACTTTGCATTTTTGGCGAAAAAACTTTTTAGCTGCACGTGAACAAGTCCTTGCACTGGGTTTTGACGAAAACTTTATCCGTATGTGGGATTTTTATTTGTGCTATTGCGAAGGTGGTTTTAAGGAAGGCGTGATTAGTGATGTGCATATGTTGTTTGAGGTCAGTGCATATTAAATTTGAATCTTCTGCATGAACCTGTCAAGGAGAGTAGAAATGCTGCTGGATGTATTGTTGCTTGACGTTTTCATTATGCTGTTTTGCTGGGTCATTGTGACTTATAACCACCGTGCAGGTTTAGTCGATGTTGCATGGAGTTTTAGTATTGCCCTCAATGTCATCTGGGCAGCATGTGTGCTTGATACTGCGCCTATAGCAGTACGAATTTTCATTGGTCTTGCGAGCAGTATTTGGTTTTTACGTCTGACATGGCATTTATTGCGTCGTTATGGGCATGAAACCGAAGAAGATCGGCGTTATGCCAATATGCGCCGTGCTATGGGGGCATTCCAGCATCTTGGTTTTTTAGCTTTTTTCATGTTTCAAGCGGGTCTTGCGATTCTATTTTCATATCCGATGCTGTCGCTACTGAGTACTACACAGATGCAGTGGAATGACTGGAGCAATTGGGTACTGATGGCTGCCGCACTGATTATGCTGGTGGCATTTATGGGGGAAAGTCTGGCCGATCATCAACTGTATCGGTTTAAACAAGATCCTGCCCATCAGGGCAAAACCATGGATCAAGGTTTATGGAAATATTCACGGCATCCAAATTATTTCTTTGAATGGCTGCACTGGTTTGCCTATCCCATTTTAGGTCTTGCGGCTGGGCTGTATGTGTTATGGATTTATCCCGTATTGATGTGGTTGTTTTTGTACTACATCACCGGTATTCCGTTTAGTGAACAACAAGCATTACGGCATCGCGGTCAAAACTACCGAGATTATCAACAACGTACGTCAATGTTTATTCCTTGGCAACCTAAAGAGTAGAACAGCCTATGGATTTTATTATTCAACAGTCTCTAAGAATTGTCGAAAGTGGATTGCTTCCAGATCAAGCGATTCGTGCTGCAATACGGGGCTTAAGTAAAAAACGCTTAATACAAGAAGGACGTTATGATCCTGAACAGGGCGCCCAGCGTTATATGGACGTACTGAACATGCTCAAACACAGTGAAATTGCCATCGAAACCGATAAAGCCAATGAACAGCATTATGAGCTACCGACTGAATTTTTTCAGGCTGTGTTGGGAAAACGCTTAAAGTACAGTGCAAGTTTATTTTCCGATGCTCAAACCACGTTAGATGAAGCTGAAGACTTGGCTTTAGCGAGTTATTGTGAGCGTGCGCAATTACAAGATGGTCAACATATCCTAGAGATCGGTTGCGGTTGGGGATCTTTAAGTCTATGGATGGCGGAGCAGTATCCGAAGGCAAACATCACCGTGGTATCGAACTCTGCAACGCAACGTAAATATATTCAACAACAAGCCAAATTACGACAGTTCAACAATTTGAGTGTAATCACTTGTGATGTGAATGTGCTGGAACTTGAAAGTGGCACATTTGATCGCGTGGTGTCGGTGGAAATGTTTGAACATGTACGTAATTATCAAAAACTTTTTGAAAAAATAAATACTTGGCTGAAGCCTGAAGGATTGCTCTGGTGTCATATTTTTTGTCATCGTTTTTTACATTATCCATTTGAAATTAAGAATGAATATGATTGGATGTCAAAATATTTCTTTAGCGGTGGACTCATGCCATCGGCTTCAACTTTCTTGCATTTTCAAGATCATTTACAGTTAGAGCAGCATTGGCAGTGGTCAGGGACACAGTATGAACGGACTGCGAATGCTTGGCTGGAAAATATGGATCGGCATGAGCAACGCTTAAAACCCTTATTTGAAAAAACCTATGGTAAAGCTGCCGCAGCGTGGTGGCAACGCTGGAGGATTTTCTTTATGGCCTGTGCTGAATTGTTTGGTTTTGAGCAGGGGCAAGAATGGGTGATTGGTCACTTTTTGTTTAAGAAGAAAGTCCTATAATCTAAATTGAATTTGACATGTCGTTGGTCAGGTAAGGGATGAGTCTATGTTGAAGCTATTTAAGGGCAACCGTGCTCATCCCTTGGGGGAAGTCTTTAATCGTTACTATTGGTTGCAAATTGGACTGATTGCGTTATCGATTGTGATTGGTATTTCATGCAGTGCATGGGTGATTAAAGGCACATTGCTGAAAACGGCGCTTGAACAGGAAATGGAACATTATTGGATGCGTGTTGAGCGTAATCCAAAGGCAGATTTACCCGATACTAAAAATTTGTATGGTTACCGATGGAACGGGGTTAGACCAACTAAGTTTCAAAATATGCAGTTAAAATCAGGCATTGACCGTCATTTTATTGATGGCAAAGAGCGCATGACCGTTTATGGGGAACGCAATGGACAGCATGTACTTTTAGTTTTTGGTGAGAGTAACGTCAATAAGCTGGTTTGGTTGTTTGGTTTGGCACCATTAATGTTTAGTTTATTTATCCTTTATAGTGTGCTGTGGTGGTGGAATCGTCGTGCGCGGCGATATTTTTCTCCAATTACCCGACTGGCCAATGCTTTAGAAAATATCGACTGGGAACATCAGAATACAGAAGCGTCACCGTTTCAGGGCATCAGCACGGATGCCAACATGGAAGCGGAATATTTAAAACAAGCACTAGAGAAATATCATCAGGTGTTAAGTGAGTTTATTCGTCGTGAACGTGAGTTTAGTGGTGATGTCAGTCATGAGCTTCGGACACCGTTGACGATTTTAAAAGGCAATGTGCAACTTTGCCAAGCACGTTATGGTGATAACAAAGCTTTTACGCGTTTGGGCAATACCATTGAAGATATGCAGTTATTGGTCGATACCTTGTTGGCAATTGCACGTAATACCACCAATACACTGACCCCAGAATATCAATCACTATTCAATATCTTACAGGAATTACAAGTTGATTTAGACAGTGTGGGGCAGGTCAAAGGCATACAGATCCATCTTCAACAGCATGGGGATGAACAGATACGTCAACTTTATCCCTCGATGACTAAAATGGTGTTTGGTAATATTTTGCGTAATGCCTTAAATTATTCGCAAGGTTCAGAAATTGATATTATTTTGCAAAAAAATAAAGTGTTAATTGCCGATAACGGCATTGGCATCAATTTACCCAACGATGTGAAAGTACAGGAATTGTCGAGTCGGCAACTCAAACTAGAAACCAAAGGGCATGGTATTGGACTGCAATTGGTACAAAAATTGTGTCTGCAATTGGGCTGGCGTGTGGAGTTGTTTGATCGTCAATATTATTTAACGCTCCAGAGCGATCTTGATTTAAAGCCTTCAACGGGATTGATTGTGGTGGTGTATCTTAGTTAGTTTAAGTTAGGATAAATCGGTTTCAATTGCAATTTTTAAGCCCACCCCAGACACGGTATGAATCAGTTTCTGATTGAAAGGCTTGTCGACCATTTTGCGTAGATTATAAATATGACTGCGTAGCGCATCACTTTCGGGTTCGGCATCCCCCCATAAGGCCATGATAATTTCTTGTTTACTCATCACTTTGGGTGAGTTGCGCATTAATAATTTTAAGAGTTTAAATTGAATTGGGGGGAGTTCGATGCTTTGACCCGCACGGCTTAGACTTTGACGAGCGCTATCTAAAATGAGGTCATGAATTTGCAATTGGCTATTTGAAACCTCACCCAATGATCTTTTAATTAAAGCTCGAACACGTACTACCAGCTCATTAAAGTCGAAAGGTTTGACTAGGTAATCATCGGTGCCTGAAGCAAAACCTTTTAATTTATCGTCTAAAGTGTCGCGTGCGGTCAGCATCAGTACAGGCAGGTCTAAGCTTTGTTCTGTCCTTAACCATGCACAAAGATCGTAACCTGAGCCGTCTGGCAAATTAATATCCAATAACAGAATATGATATGGATGCTGTCTTAGTAAATTGCGTGCCGCATCTAAATTACGTGCATGATCTATGACAAAACCATGCTCTTCTAAAAACTCACACAGGGTAGAGGCGAGTTCATAATGGTCTTCGACGATGAGGATAAAATGTTTTGTCATAACAATTAATTCTGATTTTTAGTTTAAGAGTTGTTGCTTCAATTTAGCATTAAAAGGCTGTGGACCTAGCCAAATTTTAAAATATTGATTGGCTTGATCATTTTGAATATGACCTAATTTTTTTTGATTCAGTGACAGGGTTAATGTTTTCGATGGATGTGTATATAGCAAAGCGTATAAATCGCCATTTCTGACTGGTTTATAGAGCTGTGTAATATGATTCAGAGCCGAGTTCTCTTGAAAATCGGCAATATTTTTCTTTAAAAAATGCGTGGCTGCGCGTTTAAATGCCCATTCTGGAATATCTTGAGTATAAGCAAAATTCAGCTGAATACTTTGACTATCCCAAGGTTTCTTACAAGACTGGGCAAAATAGCTAGCTTGACCGACCTGTTTTTTGCCAATTAAAAGCGGTGCTGTTGCACATTGTTGTACAGGTGTGTCGAGCGTTAAGGCATTGACCGATAAACTGGTCAGGCAAATAAGGCTTAAGACGATTTTTTGAATGGTAATAACCATGAGTAAACACCTCCAACATAGGGGAGTGAACGATATAAACCATTTGCTGGATCCCAAAAATCTTGCTGGAAAATAATTTGTTGGGCAGCATTCACTTTAATTTCACTTATTCCGTGTGAAGCCATCTTTTGATGAGTGCCTAAAAATTTGAAATCGTAAGCCATATACCAATGCACATACGCTGAGTCTTGATGATAACTTGTGCTTAATAATTTGACCGTAACATTACTGACACGTTTATTCATGCCTTTGAAATGCTCAACTAAATTTTGTCGTGATGAAAATTGAGACAATGTGTCATTAATAAAAAGCTGCTCTGCATACAGCGCACTGGCTTGATTTACAAATTCGGGCGTGCCCAAGGTATTAAAAGTCGAGGTAAAACGTGTACCAATCGCTAAAGCTTGTGCGTCATTTAGCATGATGCCAGTCATATTATTCTTGGCGCTATGATAATCAGCGGAATAACTGGGGATACTTTTACATCCGGATAAACACAGTAATGCCAGCAAAGACGTTGCTATTGTTTTACGGTATTTCATGATCCTTCTCCATCTTGAATCTCATATTAATACTTTAGAGCGATGGACGTGAATGAAGTGTGAATATTTAAGCTTTGAAAAGCTGACTTGCTGCTCAAAAAATTAATACTTTAGCGTACGACCACGTTGCTATTTTGATTGAGAATTTTACGCAAATTTTACGCCTAAGATCATTTCCATGATAGAGAGTTTACGTTGTTGTTTTTCATACTACATTCTGGAATATCCCCGATGTTTAGGATGGAAATGATGGACGCTAAAAACATAGCTCATCAACACGTAAAGCAGCAAATTAGATGCTTACAATGCAAGACATTTAAAAATATAACATTGACGAACAGAGGCATTTCATCGAGAGGAGAAATGTCATGTTAGAGCTCATTCTACTTTTAGTGATTGTCACGCTTTTGGCTTTTCCGCTCGGAAAATATCTTGCTGCCATTATGCACAACCGTGCAATGAAAATTGATCCACTATTCAATTGGATCGAGAAACCAATTTATGCAATTTTGGGAACCAATCCTAAGCAAGGCATGAATGTTAAAACGTATATATTGAGTTTTGTGTTCAGCTGTATCGTCATTGGTTTTGCGGTGTGGAGCTTGTTTATGGTGCAGGCATGGTTGCCGTTCAATCCAAATCATGCACCCAATATGTCATGGGATTTGGCTTTACATAGCATGATTTCCTTTTTGACCAATACCAATCAGCAACATTATTCAGGTCAGGCACAGCTTTCTTATTTATCACAAATGGTTGCAATTGTTGGGTTACAAGTCATTACCCCAATGATGGGTTTGGCAATGGTGGTTGCAACTGTTCGTGCTTTATTTTTTGAGCGCTCAAATGATCAAACTACAGCAGCATCATCTTTATCGAATCAAAGCTTTACTGAAAAAGTTAAAAGTATCAATGTTGGAAACTATTGGGCAGATGTGATTCGTCCAACCTTTCGCTTCTTGATTCCGCTGTGTATGGTTTGGTCATTATTTTTAAACAGCCAAGGTGTACCAGCCACATTTCAGGGTGGGCCTGAAGTTCAGGTTGTTGACCAGACTGCGGAATTAAAAGTACAAAAAATCCCGCTCGGCCCCGTTGCACCGATGGTTGCCATTAAGCAACTCGGCAGTAATGGTGGCGGATGGTATGGCCCAAACAGTGCGGTGCCTTTAGAAAATCCAACGCCATTTTCTAACTTTATGGAAATGTTGGCGATCTTATTGATTCCAATCAGTGTAATTTTCATGTTGGGTTTTTTCACCAAACGTGCAAAATTTGCAGCCTTTGTTTTTGGCTCAATGTTGTTGATGTCGGTGATTTCAGCATCAAGTGCAATCTGGTCTGAAAGTCTTTCTCAAACTGCATCGCAAATTTCTGCGATGGAAGGTAAAGAAATGCGTTTTGGTGAATCATCTTCTGCGCTGTGGGCCGCATTAACCACACAAGTGAATAATGGTTCAGTCAATATGATGCATGATTCTGCATCGCCACTCACTGGATTGGTTGCGCTGTCCGATATGCTGATTAATGCCATTTGGGGAGGGATCGGTTGCGGCTTACAGCAATTCATTATCTATCTATTTTTGGCTGTGTTTATTGCAGGTTTAATGACTGGGCGTACCCCTGAGCTTTTTGGTCGAAAAATTGAAGCGGGTGAAATCAAACTGCTTGCTGTGGTGATTCTGATTCAGCCGATTGTGATTTTGGGATTGACCTCAATGGCCTTATTTTTTCCTGAACTCACAGGCAACAGTAACCCTGCATATCATGGCGTTACGCAGGTTTTATATGAATATGTTTCGGCATTTGCCAATAACGGTTCAGGTTTTGAAGGTTTAGCAGATAACACCGTATGGTGGAATGTCACCTGTAGCATTGCCTTATTGCTGGGACGTTTTCCAACTTTAATTATTCCTCTCATTATTGCGACACGTTTAGCCGCTAAACGTCAGGCACCTGAAAGTCACGGTAGCTTAAAAGTGGAAACGCCTACCTTTGCTTTAACCCTAATTGCCATTGTGGTGATGTTGACCTTATTACAATTTATGCCTGTCTTAGTTTTAGGGCCAATCGCTGATCATTTGTTCTTGGTTCAAGGCTAAGGAGTGAAATTCATGAATAATTCAGTACAGTCTGAACAAAATACTTCAACGCTTTTTCAAGCTGAAGCATGGAAAAATGCTTTTATTAAATTGCTTCCACAACATGCCATGCAAAATCCTGTTATGGCAATTGTGTGGCTCGGTACAATTATTACTTTAATCAGTACGATTTTAGGCAAAGCGAATTTTGTTTTTGGTTTGCTTGTGACCCTAATTTTATTTATTACGGTTTTATTTGCCAATTATGCAGAAGCCATTGCCGAAGCCAAAGGACGAGGTCAAGCCTCCTCACTGAGACAGGCACGTCAAAACTTAATCGCAAGACGTATTGCAAATTTACACGATACTGATGGTGTGCAAATTGCTGCGGCTGCATTAAAGCTCAATGATTTGATCGAGGTGCGTGCAGGTGAACTGATTCCTTCAGATGGTGAAATTGTTCATGGTTTTGCCACCATCAATGAAGCTGCGGTGACAGGCGAGTCTGCACCTGTATTACGTGAGGCAGGAACGGATCGTTCAGGTGTGATTGGCGGAACCAAAGTTTTAACCGATCGTATTATCGTGCAAGTGACCGCAGAAGTAGGCAATAGCTTTTTAGACCGCATGATTGCCTTAGTCGAAGGTTCAAATCGTCAAAAAACACCGAATGAAATTGCACTGGGTATTTTACTGACCGTCATGACGGTGACTTTTATCATTGTTGTGATTAGTTTGCCGATTATTGGTCATTTTCTGAATATTTCCATCAATCCGATTCTGTTGGTGGCTTTATTGGTGTGCTTGATTCCAACCACGATTGGCGGTTTATTGCCTGCTATTGGTATTGCGGGAATGAACCGTGCGTTAAAAGCCAACGTGATTGCAAAATCAGGTAAAGCAGTTGAAGTTGCAGGGGATATTGATGTTTTACTTTTAGATAAAACAGGAACCATTACCTATGGTGATCGTCAGGCGACGGCATTTTATCCATTAGCTGGTGTATCAGAATCGGAACTTCGTCAAGCTGCGGTATTGACCTCACTTGCAGATCCTACGCCTGAGGGAAAATCTGTGGTTGCACTGGCGAAAGAACAGGGCGAAAAAGTTCATGAACCTGAACAAGCTGAATTTATTCCATTTAATGCTTCAACCCGTATTTCAGGTTTGAATCTGCTCAATGGTCAGCAAATTCGTAAGGGTGCTTTGGATGCGATTTTAAAATTTACCTCACAGGATATTTCCCGTCATAGCGAACTCAGAACCCGTGTTGAGCAAGTGGCATCAAAAGGGGCAACGCCTTTAGTTGTTGCTTATGGTCAAAACCTATTGGGCGTGATTGAACTGTCAGATGTGATTAAATCGGGCATTAAAGAAAAGTTTGCTCGTTTACGTGAAATGGGGATTAAAACGGTCATGGTGACAGGAGACAATCCGCTGACTGCTGCTGCCATTGCGGCAGAAGCAGGTGTGGATGACTATATTGCCGAAGCCAGACCTGAAGATAAATTGAACTGTATTCGTACTGAACAAAACAAAGGGCATTTAGTGGCAATGGTGGGTGATGGCACCAATGATGCACCAGCACTTGCTCAGGCAGATATAGGCTTGGCGATGAACTCGGGTACGCAAGCGGCCAAAGAAGCAGGCAATATGGTGGATTTAGATTCTGATCCGACTAAATTATTGGCTGTGGTTGAAATTGGAAAACAACAATTGATTACCCGTGGTGCATTGACCACATTCTCTTTAGCCAATGATATTTCAAAATATTTTGCAATCTTACCTGCACTTTTTGTTGCAGCCATTCCACAAATGAGTGTGCTTAATGTCATGCAGTTGGGCAGTTCAGAAAGCGCCATCCTTTCTGCACTAATTTTTAATGCCATTATTATTCCATTACTCATTCCCATTGCTTTACGTGGTGTGAAATTTAAACCGTCAACATCGACACAATTATTACGCCGTAACATGCTGATTTATGGTGTCGGGGGCGTGATATTACCTTTCGTTGCAATCAAAGCCATTGATCTGGTGATCAGTCAAATATTGGTCGTTTAAGGAGCGAAACATGAATACTGTACATACAGAACATTTATTACAACCTTCATATGCCTCATTGCTTCGTGCTTCAATTGGGCTGACTATCGTCGGTTTGGGTTTATGTGGTTTTTTATATAGTGCCACGGCGACAGGACTGGGACAGCTTTTATTTCCAGCTCAAGCCAATGGCAGTTTGATTGAATTGGATGGAAAAATTTTAGGTTCCAGTTTAGTGGCGCAGCCCTTTACTGATCCGAAGTATTTTCAGGCTCGACCTTCGGCAGCCAATTATGATCCTATGGCCATGGCAGGCAGTAATATGGCGAGAACCAATCCTGAATTGACGAAAATGATTGAGCAACGTATAGCGGATATAGAGGTTAGAGAGCATATTGAGCGTAGTCAAATTCCGAGTGATTTGGTCACTGCTTCAGGCAGTGGAATTGACCCTGAAATTAGTTTGAAATCGGCCATGATTCAGGTGCAACGTGTTGCAGCGGCTAGACATTTATCTGATCAGCAGGTGATTGAGCTGATTCAGCAATATACCTTAAAGCCAACCTTTGGCGTGTTGGGGCAACAGCGTATTAATGTGCTTGAGTTAAATTTGGCTTTAGATCAGATTAGAGAGTAATTTCTGTATATTTCAAAAATTATTGGTCATATCTTTTTACGACGGAGTCCTATCATATAAAGTTTATGGTAGGGATCCGTTTATTAGTTTTGCCATGACAAATGGTTTTGCTCTTGCGTAACATCGTTACTCATCCCGAAAGAAAAGTGACATTTGAGCTCCTTCCATTAAAACTTAAACGGTACGACTCCGTCGTTCCAATAAAAATCAAGATAAATCATTAAACTATACTGGTTAAGTTGAATGGTTTTATTAATTAAAGATTAATCTATGACTGAAAATAGAAATAATAAAGTAGATGTTTTATTGCAACATGCCAAGCGCTATCAATCGGGGCGTTTAACCATCTTTTTAGGTGCTGCTCCGGGGGTCGGAAAAACCTATGCCATGCTGGTTCGAGCACGTGATTTATTTCAGCAAGGGCAAAATATTGTTATTGCTTATATCGAGACACATGGTCGTGCGGAAACCGAAGGTTTAATAGAAGGTTTACCCTGCATTCCCCGAAAAAAAATGCACTATCAAGGGCATCAACTTGAGGAAATGGATTTAGATGCTGTTTTAGAACAGAAAGCACAAATTGTTTTGGTCGATGAATTTGCCCATACCAATATGCCCGGCAGTCGGCATGAAAAACGTTGGCAAGACATTAATGAACTGCTTGATGCTGGCATAGATGTTTTTACCACCATGAATATTCAGCATTTGGAAAGCTTGAATGATGTGGTCTATCAAATTACAGGGATTCGGGTGAAAGAAACCGTACCTGATCGAGTGTTTGAACGTATTCGAGATATTCGCTTAATTGACTTGCCTGTTAATGAATTATTAGAGCGTTTAAATCAGGGCAAAGTGTATATTCCCGAGCAAGTTCAACATGCGCTACAGGGTTTTTTTAATAGTTCAAATTTAACCGCTTTACGTGAACTGGCCATGCAAACAGTTGCCAGTCATGTCGATAGCGATGTGCGTGAAAATTTTGCCTTGCAAGGGCTGACCCCGATTCCGCTCAAAAATCATTTGCTGATTATGATTAATGGTTTAGGACAATCAGAAGCTTTGGTACGGGCAGGATGCCGTCTTGCTGAAAACCGTTTAGCCACTTGGACGGTGGTTGCTTTTATGGATGATCAGTATCAGCAGCAAAAAGATAATCCACAGACCCATCAAACAGATGCACAAAGCAGGGAAATAGAACGGGCTTTGAATTTATGTCGGCAACTTGGTGGGATGACCGAAATTTTATACGGTCAGCAACATGCCAAAATACTGTCAGAATTTGCGCTTGAACGGGGTATTTCAACTTTGGTGCTGGCGCAGGCACAATCTAAAAAATATAGCTTCAACTATAAATCCAATTTAATTGCGCAGATTTTAAAACATCATCCGCATTTTGAGCTGAGTATTGTTCCGATTCAATCGAAACAAAAACCACTGCATCCTGTTACTCAAATCCGTTTATTTCTCAGCGTTAAAGAATCAATATTGGTTTTGTTCACCACAATTGTCAGTATTATCATGGCAAGTTTGGGGGAGAGATATCTAGGGATTGAAGAACTTTCCGTCATTTTTATTACTGCTGTTGTGTTTGTTGCATCTAAAACCCGCATGATTGCAGCCGCATGCTCAGCGATTATTTTCTTCCTTGCGTATAATTTTTTCTTTATTGCACCTAAATATACCTTCCAGATTTCGGCACATCAGGGGGTGATTACCGTTGTGGCATTTTTAGCTGCGGCACTGATTGCAAGTCGTTTGGCATCTCGTTTACGTGAGCAAGTGACCGCATTAAAAGCAGCCAATAGCTATAACAGCATTATGCAGGATTTAGGACAGAAGTTATCGACTGCTGTAAATAGTGAACAGGTCAATGAAATTGCAACACAAAGTTTAGAAAAAAATCTTACAGCAGATGTTCTACTCTATTGTCCTTACCAAGACTTGATGGGTAATGATCATGCTGACTCGGCACTTTCAGATAAAGAGAAAATATCGGCAGAATGGAGCATTTCTAATCAGCAACCTTCGGGGCGTTTTACCCAGACTTTGACAGAAAATGAATGGTGGTTTTTACCGCTTTTGGCATCGAAACAATGTTTGGGTGTGGTTGGCTTGAAGTTTACCCATGATATGCAAATGCTGAGTGTTGAACAAAAGCGTTTAGCGGAAACCATGATTGAATATATTGCGCAGACCATTTCACGAACCCAACTGAGCAAAGACTTGGAAATTGCCAATGTGACGTCTGAAACTGAAAAGCTACGTTCAGCCTTGTTATCTTCCGTATCGCATGATTTACGTTCACCTTTAGCTTCAATGATTGGAGCCGCAGAGACGCTAAGTCATTATCGACACGCGATGGATGAGGCAGATCAAGACAGTCTACTAGAGGCGATTCATTTGGAAGGTGAACGCTTAGATCGTTATATCCAAAATTTATTGGATATGACTCGTTTAGGACATGAAGGCTTAAGTTTGAAACGGGACTGGATTGGAATTGATGAATTGGTTGGGTCAGCCGTGCGTCGTTTAAACCGATATTTACCGAAAGTTCAGGTACGCATTAGCATGCCTGAAGAAGTGGTGAGTTTATTTGTACATGCTGCTTTAATTGAACAAGCTATTTTTAATGTCTTGGAAAATGCAGCGAAGTTTTCACCTGAAGATGAAGCCGTTGAAATTGAAGTTAAAAAGGTGAATGATGAGCAGGTACAAATTGCGATAAGTGATCAGGGTTTAGGGATACCTGAAGATGAACGTAATCGTATTTTTGATATGTTCTATACCATGCAACGTGGCGATCGTGGACAATACGGCACTGGTTTGGGATTGACCATTGTAAAAGCCATTATTGGGGCACATATGGGACAGATTTCAGCCACTGAAGCAAAAAATCAGCGCGGAACCTGTATTCGCATTGTATTGCCGATACAACATGGCATAAATGAGAAATGAATGAAAATGAATGATTTAAATATTCCAAGCAATGCCGTGAATGTATTAATCATTGATGATGAACCACAAATCCGTAAGTTTTTGGATATTGCTTTACGTGCGCAAGGCTATAAAACATTTTTGGCAGAAACTGGCCAGAGGGGACTGGAAATACTTGCCTTACAAGGTGCCGATTTGGTCATTTTGGATTTGGGTCTACCTGATTTAGATGGGCAAGAGGTTTTAACAGAGCTTCGAGTTTGGTCACAAGTCCCAGTGATTATACTTTCAGTACGTGCGGATGAGACTGAAAAAGTTGCCTTGTTGGATGCTGGGGCGAATGATTATGTGACCAAGCCTTTTAGTGTACAAGAGTTGATGGCGCGTATACGGGTCATGCTGAGGAATCAGGTTGTACAACCAACAGAATCCGCTATGTTTGATGATGGGGTATTAAAAATTGATTTTGCCCAGCGACAGGTGTTTTTATCCAACACGCTATTATCTTTAACCCGTAAAGAGTTTCAACTCTTGATGTTACTTGCTCAACATCGTGGGCAATTGATTACCCAACCCCAAATTTTAAAAGAGTTATGGGGGCCGACACATCAGCACGATACGCATTATTTACGTATTTTAGTGGCGAAATTGCGAAGTAAATTACAGGATGATGCCATTCATCCTCAATATATTGCGACGGAACCCGGTGTGGGGTTAAGATTTTTAGGTAAAGAGGCTTCTGCTGTATCAGTAAAAGAATAACCATGTTGCGTTGTCACGGCATTATCTTGAAGCATAGATGGAATGTATCAGATGAAGAATAAAAGGCAAACCTGACTCGAGATGATCAGGTCTGCTATGCACAATGCGCTAAGGCTTAATTTTTATTTCATTATTTTTATTGAATCAGAATTTATGCTTTATAGGTGGACAATAAAATACTGGTTTCGGTGTTATAAATTCCTGATATATTTCGTATTCTTTCTAATATTTTATCAAAACTTTCTAAGCTATCTGACTCTAATTCTACCAGTAGATCCCACTTGCCATTGGTCGTATGTAAAGTCTGTACTGCCGAATCTAGGCGTAATGCTTTAACAACAGCACGGGTTTGGGTGCCTTCGACCATAATATTCATCCAAGCCCGAATGGTATTTTGGTTGGCACTGGGCTTAATGCGGATGGTATAGCCCATGATGATGCCATTCATTTCCATATATTCAATTCGTTTTTGAACGGTGGCGCGTGAAACACGAATTTTATTGGCTAAATCGGTAATCGACATTCGGGCATTGTCACGCAGTAAACCAAGGATTTGGCTGTCGGTATCATTCATTTTGATTTTGTCACTTAGCAAATTGATAAAATTTATTTCATTTTAATTAAAATAACAACTTTTTTGAGTCAATTTGATTTTTCATACTATGTCTATGGACGCATACATGACATTTGGAAGCTTGTCTGGATAGATAAAGACCATGTTGTATGGTGTCACCTGTTTTTTTAATGGATTTGATCAAACGAATTTTACAAGGGAAAATATCTATGTCTTTGTCGTATGAAATGGAAAATAGCCGAGCATGGCAGACTTATCTTGCGCAGATTAATCAGGTTACTCCTTATTTAGAAGAAGATTTAATTCCTTTTGTGAATACGTTAAAGCGACCAAAACGTGCGCTTATCGTAGATGTGCCGATTGTGATGGATGATGGCTCTATTCAGCATTTTGAAGGCTACCGTGTTCAACACAATCTATCGCGTGGCCCGGGTAAAGGCGGGATTCGCTATCATCCAGATGTTGAGCTGAATGAAGTTATGGCATTGGCTGCTTGGATGACCATCAAGACCGCAGTACTGAATTTACCTTATGGTGGTGCCAAAGGTGGAGTCCGCGTCGATCCACGTAAATTGTCTCCTCGTGAGTTAGAGCGTTTGACGCGTCGCTTTACCAGCGAAATTAGCCCGATTATTGGCCCACAAACTGATATTCCAGCACCGGATGTAGGCACCAATGCTAGCATTATGGGTTGGATGATGGATACCTATTCCAGCATTAAAGGTCATACCGTAACTGGCGTAGTGACGGGTAAGCCTGTGCATTTAGGCGGGTCATTGGGTCGTGTTCGTGCGACAGGTCGTGGCGTGTTTGTGACGGGCTTAGAAGTTGCCAAAAAAATAAATTTGTCAATTGAAGGCAGCCGTGTGGCGATTCAAGGCTTTGGTAATGTCGGCAGTGAAGCGGCTTACTTATTCCATAAAGCCAATGCCAAAGTGGTTTGTGTACAAGACCATACAGGCACGATCTATAGCGAGCAAGGTTTAGATGTTAAACAGTTGCAGAATCATGTAGCACAGCATCAAGGTGTCGCAGGCTTCCCAGAAGCAAGCATGATTGATGATCAAGAATTTTGGACTATCGAGATGGATATCCTAATTCCTGCTGCTTTGGAAGGTCAGATTACCGCAGAACGTGCGCAAAATCTTACTGCGAAACTGATCTTGGAAGGTGCCAACGGCCCAACTTATCCAGAAGCTGAAGAGATTTTATTACAGCGTCAGATCAGTATTGTACCCGATGTATTGTGCAACGCTGGCGGGGTAACGGTCAGTTACTTCGAATGGGTACAGGACATGGCGAGCTATTTCTGGACGGAAGATGAAATTAATCAACGTTTGGACAAGCTCATGATGTCAGCGGTTGAAGATGTTTGGAGTAAAGCGCAGGAAAAACAATGCAGCTTGCGTACCGCAGCTTACATTTTGGCATGTGAACGCATCTTGAAAGCACGTAAAGAACGCGGAATTTTCCCGGGCTAATCGTCGCTTCGCCACTGTTAACCATTTAGTTTAAGTAAAAATAAAGCCTTATTTATGTAAGGAAGAGGATCTTATGAGCCAAAATATTCATCCGAATCGCCAAGACTTCAATCAGTATATGGTCCCTGTTTTTGCACCTGCACAATTTATTCCTGTACGAGGCGAAGGTTCTCGTCTGTGGGATCAGGCAGGTAAAGAATACATCGATTTTGCTGGTGGTATTGCCGTTAATGCTTTGGGGCATGCACATCCTGTAGCGGTTAAAGCCTTGGTTGAACAAGGGCAAAAGCTTTGGCATATTGGCAATGGCTATACCAATGAACCAGTTTTGAATTTGGCAAAACAATTGGTCGAAAGTACCTTTGCCGATAAAGTCTTTTTCTGTAATTCAGGTGCAGAAGCCAATGAAGCGGCATTGAAATTAGCGCGTAAGGTGGGCTTGCTTTCAGGTTCTGCCAATAAAAATAAAATTATCGCTTTTCAAAATGCCTTTCATGGTCGCACATTATTTACTGTGACTGCGGGTGGTCAGCCAAAATATTCACAGGATTTTGCACCACTACCTGAAGGTATCCAGCACCTGCCATTTAATGATTTAGATGCTGCACGCGCTGCCATTGACGCAGAAACTTGCGCAGTGATTGTCGAGCCGATTCAGGGCGAAGGTGGTGTGATTACAGCAACGCCTGAGTTCTTGAAAGGCTTGCGTGAACTGTGTGATCAACATGGCGCTGTACTGATTTTTGATGAAGTGCAAACAGGTGTGGGCCGTACAGGTTCATTGTATGCCTACATGAATACTGAAGTGACACCAGACATTTTAACCACAGCGAAGGCATTAGGCGGTGGTTTCCCCATTGGCGCGATGATTGCTACAGACAAATACGCCAATATGTTTGTGGTGGGTGATCACGGTACGACTTATGGCGGTAACCCGCTGGCGTCTGCGGTGGCAAGTGCGGTATTTGAGTTTATTAATACCCCTGAAGTTTTGAATGGTGTACGTACTCGTGCACAGATTTTTGCCGAAGGCTTAAATGAGCTGAATGCACGCTATGGCCTGTTTGAAGAAATCCGAGGTCAAGGCTTATTAATTGGCTGCGTACTTAAAGCTGAATATGCAGGCAAGGCCAAAGACATTGTTACCCTTGCGGGTCAGGAAGGCTTGTTGGCTTTGGTGGCTGGCCCGAATGTCGTGCGCTTTACACCGTCATTAATCATTGCTGAAGAGCAGATTAAAGAAGGCTTACAGCGCTTTGACCGTGCTTTAGCGCGTTTCGTTAACGAGAAATAGGCTTCTCGCTATGATGATTGTTAGACATGCAGAGCATAAAGACCTCGACGATATCTATATTTTGGCAGGGAAGTCAGGCATTGGCCTGACCTCTCTTCCGCAAAATAAAGAAATTTTGTCTGCCCGTATTTTACGCACCCAAAATACCTTGCAAGGCCAAGCTGCCCAAAGTGAACAGGGCTATCTTTTTGTCTTGGAAGATACCGAATTACAACGTGTGGTGGGGGTCAGCGCAATAGAGGTTTCTGTCGGTCTGACTGAGCCGTTTTATAATTATCACGTGGGCAAGCAAGTACATGCATCACAAGCGCTGAATGTCTATCAGACATTGAATACGCTGTTTCTAAGCAATGACCATACGGGTTGCAGCGAACTATGCACTTTATTTCTTGACCCTGATTTCCGCAAAAATCAGAACGGCAAATTTTTGTCCAAAATCCGCTTCCTGTTTATGGCGGCTTTTCAGGACTGCTTTAAAAATACGCTGATTGCTGAAATGCGTGGTTACTCAGATGAAAATGGGCGTTCGCCATTCTGGGATGCGCTAGGTCATCATTTCTTTGATATGGACTTTGCCACCGCAGACTATTTAAGCGGCATTGGCCAGAAAGTCTTTATTGCAGAACTGATGCCGCGTTTTCCAGTGTATATCGACCTGCTTCCTTCCGCTGCACAGCAAGTGATTGCGCAAGTGCATCCACAGACTTTGCCCGCAGCGCATGTGTTGGAAACTGAAGGGCTACGCTATCAGGGCTATGTCGATATTTTTGATGCTGGCCCGACACTGGAAGCTGAAATTAAAGATTTGCGCGCTGTTCAGAACAGCCACGTCTGTAAGGTGAAGGTGGTGCCTGAAGTACCAGAAGGAACCATCCGCTATCTGGTTGCCAATGACTGCTATCAGCATTACCGCGCCATTCTTGTCAGCAATCAGGCAGATCACGCAAGCTTACCTTTAACTGTCGCACAGGCCGAGGCCTTGGGTGTACAGGCTGGGCAGTGCGTTCGTCTGCTGCCTTTAGATATCATGGAGAAATAATAATGTCACAAGGAAATTTATATATTAACGGAGCATGGTTTCCTGCGCATGGCGCAGTATGGAACAAGCTTGATCCGGTGACTCAACAACCAATTTGGCAAGGTGCTGAAGCAACTGCGGACGAAGTCGCACAGGCTTGTCAGTCTGCACGTAACGCTTTTGCAGCATGGGCACGTCGTCCTTTGGCAGAACGCCTTGAAATTATTCAACGCTTTGCCACTTTATTGGAACAGAACAAACAGCAGTTAGCGACGGTGATTAGTCGTGAAACCAGCAAACCACTTTGGGAAACGCTCACTGAAGTTCAGGCGATGATGGGTAAAGTAGCGATTTCAATTCGTGCTTATCATGAGCGTACTGGGGAAAGCCTGACTGAAATGGCGGATGGGGCTGCATCATTGCGCCACCGCCCACATGGCGTATTGGCTGTATTTGGGCCGTACAATTTTCCGGGTCATTTACCCAATGGTCATATTGTTCCTGCCTTGATCGCAGGCAATACCGTGGTGTTTAAGCCGAGTGAGTTGACACCGTGGACGGCAGAAGAAACCGTGAAGTTATGGCAAGCCGCGGGCTTACCTGATGGTGTGTTGAACTTGGTTCAAGGTGGGCGTAGCACAGGCGAAGCCTTGGCACAATCAAGTGAAATTGATGGCTTATTGTTTACGGGCAGCGCCAATACTGGCTATCACTTACACCAGCAGTTGGCAGGTGCGCCTGAAAAGATTTTGGCCCTTGAAATGGGTGGCAATAACGCGCTGATTATCGATGAAATTACCGATATTGATGCTGTAGTGAATTTGACCATTCAATCGGCTTTTGTTTCTGCGGGACAGCGTTGTACTTGTGCACGCCGTTTAATTATTAAAAACGGTACAGAAGGCGATGCCTTTATCCAGCGTTTGCTTGAAGTGACGCGAGATCTAGTGGTCGGTCAATGGGATGCACAGCCGCAACCTTTCATGGGCGGTGTGATTTCCTTAACTGCTGCGCAACAAATTTTGCAAGCACAGCAGCGTCTGATTGATTTAGGTGCAACCCCGTTATTGTCAGTGACGCAGCCAGATGCGAATAGCAGTCTATTAAGCGCTGGAATTCTTGAAGTGACCGGTGTCAGCAATGTGCCTGATGAAGAATACTTTGGACCACTGAGCTGTATTTACCGCTATGACAGCTTTGATGAAGCACTGAAGATTGCCAACGCAACACGTTTTGGTTTGTCTATTGGCTTAGTTTCTCCAGATCGTGACTTGTTTGAGCGTTTGTTGATTGAAGCACGCGCAGGCATTGTCAACTGGAACAAACCCTTAACTGGCGCTTCAAGTGCAGCACCTTTTGGTGGCGTTGGTGCATCGGGTAACCATCGTGCAAGTGCCTTCTATGCGGCAGATTATTGTGCATGGCCAATGGCATCGCTTGAAAGTGATCAGGTGAATTTACCTGAGAAATTATCGCCAGGCATTGTGCTGTAGTTCAAGGATAGGGAGTTTAAAATGTCAGGCTATGAAATTAATTTTGATGGTTTAGTTGGGCCGACGCATCATTATGCGGGATTGTCATTCGGGAACGAAGCATCGACTAAAAACCGAAATAATGTTTCCAATCCAAAACTTGCTGCCAAGCAAGGCCTTTTAAAAATGAAGGCTTTGTCGGATATGGGCTTGAAGCAAGGCGTATTTGCACCGCAAGAACGTCCACATGTCCCGACTTTACGTAAGTTAGGCTTTCGCGGTGATGATCACAGTGTGATTGAACAGGCGATGCGTACCTCTCCTGCGTTGTTGTCTGCACTGAGTTCAGCGTCATGTATGTGGACAGCAAATGCGGCAACGGTTTCTCCTTCGGCAGACAGTGCGGATGGACGTGTACATTTTACTGCGGCCAATTTGAATAACAAATTCCATCGTTCGATTGAACATGAAACCACGTCACGTGTTATGGCTGCGATGTTTAATGATGAACGTTATTTTGCTCATCATGCTGCACTGCCACCTGTCTCATTATTTGGTGACGAAGGTGCTGCCAATCATAACCGTTTAGGCGGTGCTTATGATCAAGCCAGCGTACAAGTGTTTGTTTATGGGCAGCAATTTTTGGGTGGCGGTATTGGCCCGAAACATTATCCTGCGCGTCAGTCGCTTGAAGCCAGTGAAGCCGTTGCACGCCTACACCAGCTTAATCCTGCACAAACTGTATTTGTACAGCAGCATCCCGATGTGATTGACCAAGGTGTCTTCCACAATGATGTGATTGCGGTGAGCAACCAACAGGTCTTATTCCATCACCAGCAAGCCTTTTTAAATCAGACCGAAGCATTGTCTGAAATCCGCCAAAAGATGGCGCATTTAGAACAGGACTTTATTTCGATAGAAGTGCCTGAGCAGCGTGTCTCGGTGCAAGATGCAGTGAATACCTATTTGTTTAACAGTCAGTTGTTGACTCGTCCAGATGGCGGTATGAGCATCGTTGTACCAGAAGAATCGCGTCAAAATAAAGCGGTGTGGGACTATCTGAGTGACATGATCCAGATGGGTACACCGATTGATGACATTAAAGTCTTTGATTTGCGAGAAAGTATGCGCAATGGCGGTGGGCCAGCTTGTTTACGTCTGCGTGTTGCGGTAAATGAAGCAGAACTGCAAGCCATCAACCCGAATGTGTTGATGAATGACAATTTGTTCAATCGCTTAAATGTGTGGGTAGATCAACATTACCGTGATGCAATGACTCAGCAAGATTTGGCCGACCCAATGTTGCTGATCGAAAGCCGTACGGCATTGGATGAACTCACCCAAATCCTTGGATTGGGTTCAGTTTACCACTTCCAGCAATAGTTCAGCACACGAGTTGAAAGCGTATGATTGATTTCTTAGGTCTGGTTTTAGAAGCAAAACAACCCGCGTTATCGCGGGGAGTGCTAGACAGTTTTACATGGGAATGGCTGGCTGAAGGGGTTTTATCTTTGACCCCGAAACAGGCCTATGAAAAAGTTGTGGTGCTTTCAGCAGGTGTACATGGCAATGAAACTGCGCCAATCGAATTATTGGCACAGTTGAGTCAGGATATTTTTACGGGACAGCTGGAGCTGAAAGTTCGTTTACTGTTGATCTTAGGCAATCCTGAAGCGATTCGTTCAGGTCAACGCTATATTGAAAATGACATGAATCGCATGTTTTGCGGTGTGCAGCAGCAATTTGTGGCAACGACAGAAGCACAGCGCGTGGTAGAACTGGAGCAAATCGTGACAGATTTCTTCACGAATAGCCATGCGCAAGCGCAGCTTTACCATTATGACCTGCATACGGCTATTCGCCCATCATTGCTGCCAACCTTTGCTTTATTTCCGTATCAAACTCATGCCTATGATGCTGCGTTGCTTGCCAGCCTGAATGCGGCGGAGCTTGATGCTGTTGTGTATCACAATGCCGTAGGAAAAACCTTCACACATTTCACCAGTTCAAAATTTCAGGCGGCAAGTGCCACCTTGGAACTGGGACATGCCAAGCCTTTTGGTCAAAATGATTTATCGGCATTCTCTGCCATCGATCAGGTGTTGCGGACTGTACTGAGCGCACAAGATTTGCCAATGCGTAAGAAAAAGGCGATGCAAACCTTTCAGGTCGCGGATTCCATCATTAAAACGGAAGATGATTTTCAGCTTAATGTTACAGATTCCGCACCTAATTTTTCAGTGTTCCAGTCTGGTGCAGTGATTGCCACACAGCAGGGTAAACCTTATGTCGTGGCGCAGCAGCAGATCTGGATTTTATTTCCCAATCCTCAGGTGAAAAAAGGTCTCAGGGCAGGCCTCATTTTAACTGAAGTCAATTAATTTATTTTTAAGTGTCATATTTTAAAATGGTGAAATTATAGTTTTAGGCTGCATAGTTTTGGTTAACTTTTTAAATGGAATTAAATATATGGATATTGTTAACAATATAAATTTAATATATTCACGCGAAGATGATTCTTATATTAATCTTCAGCGGGAAGGTTTATATCGTGTTTTATTTAAGCTCATGTTTTTTAATAGAAAATAATTTTATTTTAGCATGTATGTTGCATCTTGCGACAATTATATCAGGCAACTCTAGATTTTAAGGATATGGAATCTTGTGCCTGAATAATATGCAGAATAAGTGTATTAAAAATATGTGTGGCTGAATATTGGATTGCAAAAAATCAATGATTGATTTCTGCGTAATCCCATATTTACAACCTGATGTGTTGTAAATTGGAGTAATAAACATGATGAATGGCAACAAGAACAATCGATCAAATGAAGCGCTGGAAGGTGATTTGCTGGGCGGGCATCATTATGAGTCGGTTGAAGAAGAAAAATTAGAGCGGTCACTAACGAACCGTCATATTCAGATGATCGCCATTGGCGGCGCCATTGGCACGGGTCTATTTATGGGATCGGGCAAGACACTGGCTGTGTCGGGCACCTCGATTATTTTGACCTATTTAATTATTGGCTTTTTCTTCTTCTTCGTCATGCGCGCGATGGGAGAGCTTCTGCTTTCCAATACCAACTATAAGTCTTTTGCTGATTTTGCCACGGCTTATTTAGGGCCTTGGGCAGGCTTTTTCTTAGGCTGGTCATATTGGCTAAGCTGGATTGTGACTGCAATTGCGGATGTGATTGTGATAGGTGGCTATGCCCAGTTCTGGTATCCCGATTTACCCGCATGGATACCGGCTTTTAGCTCTATTGTTATTTTAACCTTGCTGAATTTTGTTGCGGTGAAATTGTTTGGTGAAGTCGAATTCTGGTTTGCCCTGATTAAGATTCTCGCGATTATCTTGCTTCTGATGGTGGGGATTTATTTGGTTACCGTTGGTTTTGTCTCTCCAGATGGTGTTAAGGCTTCTTTGGCACATGTTGTAGATCGGCAATCCATGTTTCCCTATGGTGTCAGTGGTTTCTTAGCGGGCTTCCAGATTGCTGTTTTTGCTTTTGTCGGTATTGAATTGGTTGGGACAACGGCAGCAGAAACCAAAGATCCGCATACGGCTTTACCACGTGCGATTAACTCTATTCCTTTACGAATTTTATTGTTCTACGTTGGCGCACTGGTATGTATTATTGCGGTCACGTCTTGGGCACATATTTCACCCGATAAAAGCCCGTTCGTAGAAATGTTTACCCTCATTGGCTTGCCTGCTGCGGCCAGTATTGTCAACTTTGTTGTGGCAACTTCAGCGATGTCTTCGGCAAACAGCGGCGTCTTTGCCACCAGTCGTATGTTATATGGTTTGGCGGTTGAAAAAGATGCACCTAAAAGCTTTGGTCGCTTGTCAAAAAGCAAAGTGCCTGTCATTAGTTTGTTGTTTTCGATGTTGTGTGTGGTGATTGGTACATCCATTTTATTTGTTGTACCGAATGTGATGACGGCCTTTATTATTATTTCGGCCTTTACCTCTATTTTGTGTATTTTCACCTTTGCGATGATTATTTTGTCTTATTTGGCATATCGCAAGAAAGCACCAGAATTACATCAACAATCTGCTTATAAAATGCCGGGTGGGGTCTTTATGGCGTGGATTACCTTGGCTTTTCTGATTTTTGTGGTTGCGATTTTGGCATTAGATCATGACACCATGATTTCTTTGGCTTTTTCACCTTTGTGGTTCATCGGACTCTTTATTGCTTATCGCTACAAGAGCAAAAAATACGTGCAACGTTCATGGATTTTGACCCATGGCAAACGTATAGAACCTGAGGAATTTCACGAGAATAACTAGGGTCTGTTGAGAATTAGCAAGCATCTGTTGACCTTTATTATTTAAAAATAGCGGGAAGTAAAATTCAATGACCAAACTGAATTTACTTCCCGCTTTGACTTGTACAATGCTGACTGATCATAGTCCCCATACAAATTTCATTAAATGTATAAAACTGTTAGGATAATCCATGATGCAAAAATTGCATCTGATGTAGGCGTTAAATTTGACTGAAGACAAAACCGAAATTGTTCGAAACCAATTAAAGTGCCTAGCATCCGCTATACGAGATCAGCCATATTATGATCCAAGATAAACTAACGCATGGTGACGAATTCTTCGGCTGAAGTAGGGTGTATGGCGACTGTATCGTCAAAGTCTTTTTTGGTGGCACCCATTTTCAGGGCGACGGCAAAACCTTGCAGGATTTCATCCATTCCATAACCAATACCATGAATACCAATAATTTTTTCCTCTGTGCCAGAGCAAATCAATTTCATTTTTGACACTTGTCGATGCTGCGTGACTGCCGTATACATGGAAGTAAAAGACGAGCTATAGACTTTAATTTGATCTTGACCAAATTCGGCAATCGCTTGTTCTTCGGTTAAACCAACAGTCCCAATAGGGGGATGACTAAACACAACTGTCGGTATATTTTCGTAATTTAGATATTCTTCAGATTTGCCATTGAACAAGCGCTCTGAAAGCTTGCGACCAGCAGCAACGGCAACAGGCGTTAATTCTGCTTTTCCAGTAATATCTCCTACCGCATAAAGACCGAATTGGGTGGTATTTTGAAATTGATCAACTTGAATGTAGCCTGAATCATTCAATTGAATATTGGTGCGCTCTAATTTAAGCGCTTTCGTATTGGGCTCTCTGCCTATTGCCCAGATCAGACAATCAATTATATGCTGCGTGCCATCCTCAAGCTGTAAAAGCAAAGACTGATCTTCGAGTTTGGACACTTTAACCGGAGTCGCTTGTGTGTGAACTTGAATGTGATCACTGCGCATACTTTCTAATAATGTTTCACCTAAAAACTGGTCTAGACTGCGTAATGGCAAATTTTTACGTATAAAAAGTTGAACATCGGAACCTAAAGAATTTAAAACACCCGCGAGTTCAACCGCGATATAACCTGAGCCAATAATTGCGGTACGTTTTGGTAGTTCTTGTAACTCAAAGAAACCATTTGAATCAATGCCGTGTTCTGCACCTTCAATATTCGGGCGCGAAGGCTGCGTTCCCGTGGCAATTAAAATATGCTCTGCTGTGAATATTTCACCGTTGACTTCAATTGTTTTATGATCAATAAATGTCGCGAAGCCATGAATAACATCGACCTGATTTTTGCTCAGACCAGATTGATAAGAGGCATGAATTCTTTGAATATAAGCTTGTCTATTTTCGACGAGCTTTTTCCAGTCGAAGCTTTTCAGTTCGCTATCAAAGCCATAATCAGAACCATATTTTTGAATGGCATCCGCAATTTGAGCAGAATACCACATGACTTTTTTAGGTACACAGCCGACATTGACACATGTCCCACCCAGATCACCCACTTCAATCAAAGCACATTTTTTGCCATAAGACGCAGCACGATTCACCGATGCAATTCCGCCACTCCCTCCACCAATTGCAATGTAGTCATAGTGTTTAGACATAAAGTACCTCGTTATATTTTCAAGTTATTTTATTTGAGATGGACGCTTGATTGTAAACGCTCAAAGTAGGAATAACAGAAGTTTAACATTGGCTAAATTTAAGTCATTGCAATGTTTTGTATCCATTTCTGCCACAAGTTGTTGTTTGTTTGAAGCTGAGGATTGACCAATATCTTGTAGCGAGTGATTTGTTTAGCTCACTTTTGTGCTAAAAAAATTTACAGGGAATAATGTAGGTTTTTATCGTATAAAAGACATGGTGAAATTTGGATATGATGAACTGTTGTAAATTTATAAAATCTTAATTTAAATATGAATGATCCGCTCCTACAGCGAATATCACGCCAATAATAAATATAGAGCAGTAGATAAAAAACCACAAAATTGCGCGTTTAAATGCTTTATCTGAAATAGAGCTATCGGCATATTGCGGTGCTTTTCTTGAATTTTGCTCATTGTTCATTGTCAAATCGCTATCAGTATTGAAGATAAAATGATTATGTAGCGTTTGACTTGAGAGCTGTAGATACAAAAAATGATTAAAAAAATATAACAAATTTTTGTGTTTTGATTCATCTGTTATTGTGATCTGGATATAAATATAACAACAGGCTGTTTGCCTCAGTCATTTTTGATTGATGCACGTTATTTAATACATGAATTTGCCTTATATAAAATCAGAGAGTCAAAATACATGGGTAAATGAAATCATTGCCAAGAATTTCAATATGTACTGATCCGCTAGAATGATGTTATAAAAATATGCTAGCTTTAGCTTATAGTGATCTTGAGTTGAGATTGTGATCTTTTAATAGACTTTATATAAAACAATATCTTATTGAGATTTATAGGGTCATTTGGGTTTATGGGCAAAGTTTAAGAACTGATTCTGATGGCGCTGTGTTGCATCATGATGTCTAATTTAGACCCAGCCCTGTATTATTTAAATAATGGATTCGTTTGGGATATGATCATGGATGGTTTATCTAAATTTTCTTGGCAGGATATCAAGCATAACTTTTATAACACTGGCGAGCTTCCAGAGTCTATTGAAAAAAATTCGCCTATTATTCAAGCATGGGAGCAATCTAAACAAGCAGGGCTGAGCCCATTTTTCAAAGTGACCTCTTTACAGGGCTTTCCTTTAGACAGCTTGTCATTAGAAGATCAAAATCTAGCCACGCTGACAGAAAAGGTTTTAGACGATATATGGCAACTATTTGGACAGCAAGATGTCAGTGTTTATTTAATTAATAACCATTCAAAAATTATTGCAGAAAAGCACAATTCTTCCTTAGGTGAAAAATATCATTTTTTACAGCCGGGTCGAATTATTGAACTGTCAACTTTTGGCGCAATTGCCCCCACGTGTAGTATCCGTTCCAAACAACCTATGGTAATGGTGGGGCATCAGCATTATCTGAATGAATTTGCCGATTATTCCTGTGCTTCAGTCCCTGTTTTTAATGGCTGTGGTGATGTATTGGGGGCTTTGAATGTTACTTCTACACGAGGTTTATTGGCAACCAATTGGTTAAGACATTTACTGTATCAAAGCTATGTTTTAGAAAATAAAATTATTTTATCCAAAATAACAACCAATCAGCGTGTTTTACATTTTCAGCACTCTAAAGATCTGTTACATAATACTTATGCTGGACTGATTGTGATTGATGAATTTGGGCAGATACTTAAAGTCAACCAAATGGCATTAAAGTTGTTAAATTGTACTATTGAGCATTTATTGAAGCAGAATATTTCGGACTTCTTTGTTGCAGAGCATTTTTTCCAACATCAGAGCGAAGCATCATTTTTTATACAAAGTCATGATCATGCTTTTTTCTATGCTTATCTAGAAACAATCGTTCAGAAGTCACAGGCTATTCATAAACAGATTCAAACTTCGACGGGTGTCGATAAAGCTTTTAAAGCACTTCAAGCGGATATTCCTGTATTAATCACCGGTGAAACAGGTACGGGCAAAGATTATTTTGCACAAAACTTACATCAAAAATTGAACTCAAATTTGCCCTTTATTTCAATTAATTGTGGCGCAATTCCAGAAAACTTACTTGAAGCTGAATTATTCGGTTATGAGAGCGGGGCATTTACCGGGGCAAAAAAACAGGGTGAAAAAGGGCTGATTGAATTAGCAGATCAGGGGATTTTATTTTTAGATGAAATTGGTGATTTACCCTTACATCTGCAAGTGAAAATCTTAAGAGTATTGCAAGATCAGCATTTTTACCGTGTCGGTGGGCGTAAGCCCATTAAGTCGTCATTTCGTTTGATTTGTGCAACCAATCAAAATTTAAAAAAAATGGTGGAACAACAATCATTCCGTAGTGATTTATATTATCGCATCCGAGGTTTTGAGGTTTATTTAGAGCCGTTACGCTTACGCGCAGACAAGCAATCTATTTTGCATTCCATTTTAACCAGTTTAGAGGTTTCCGATTGGACTGTTCAGGTTGAACAGCAGTTTAAGCAATATCCATGGCCGGGAAATATTCGTGAGTTGATTCATGTGCTTAAATTATCCACTGCATTTAAAGAAGGAACGTGTTTAGAACAACTCTGTTTACCCGAATCGCAGGTGTCCTCGCCCACATTAACTGAGGATAGTATTTTGCTTCAAGCTAATTTAGAAACGGTGACTAAGCGATTAATTCTTCAGGTCTTACAAGAAGAAAAGGGCAATATTGCGCGTACTGCCAAACGGCTCAACATTTCTAGAACAACGGTATATAAATATTTAGATAGCTAATTTTTAATTTTCGCATCATCAAAAAAGTGACTGTCTGTTTATTGGACAGTCACTTTTTTATTGTGTCCATTTTATGGACATGGGGGAGTTTTTATTTTTATAAGATATTGATTAATAATATTTAAATTATTGGCATGTAAACTGCAATTATTCTATTGCTCATACTCAATGAAGAAAGACTCTGGATGGTTTTTGGCAAAGGCTCAACGGATTTAACCGCCATTAAAAGTTCAAAAAAAGAGATGAGTCATTAAGGATAATTTGAATGAAAGGAAACATATTATGCATTTTAGGAATAAAAATGCGTTACTTCTCATACTGAGTGGTTTACTCGCACAACATAGTCATGCCATTGATGTGAATGCGGGAGATTATACGGCTTTACCGAGTGGAACCAATGTTGGGGTTTTTTATTATCAACATGGTGAAATGGATGGCTATTATCAAAATGGTGATAAAACCCGTGCCGAATCTACATCTGATATTGGGATTGCACGGTTTATTCATTACACCGATATCGCAGGCTTACGAGCGACCCCGCAAGTGGTTATTCCCTTTGGATCGGTGCGTAATACCCAAATTGCTGATGCGCATTTAAACAATGCATCGGCTTTTGCAGATCCCATCATTGCTTCCGCTTTTTGGTTCATCAATCAACCTGAACAAGGTGCTTCGGGTCGTTATCTTGCAGTTACTCCGTTTATTTATTTGCCGCTTGGGCAATACGATAAAAATGATGCCGTCAATTTGGGTGAAAACCGCTTTAAATATGATTTGCAATTGGCTTGGGTACAACCGCTTTATGGCAAATTAGGCTTTGAGTTTTATCAAGATGCAATTTGGTATGGCGACAATGATGAAGCGGGCAGTGGCAATCAGACGCTGTCTCAAGATACCAGTTATCAAACACAGGTCAATTTACGTTATGACCTGAATGCCAAGCAACGGATTGCCTTGGGTTATGCCGCAAATTATGGTGGCGATCAGTCCCTTGATGGCATCTCGCTTCAACAGAATATGGAAAAACAACAAGCTCGATTTGAGTTCCAGCAAATGATTAATTCAAGAACTCAATTGAGTGCGCAGTTGGTTTCAGACACTCAGGTCGAAAGCGGATTCAAGAAAGATTTAGGACTGAACTTCCGACTTTTTTACATTTTTTAATTCAAAGCATGGTGTATGACAACACATGAGTTGTTTCAGTTTTGCGACTATGAAATTTGAACAATAAATGAATTGTCTCACTAAATTTTAAGAGGTCATGATGTCTATATTAGCAAAAGAGATTTGGGATAAAAAACTATTTAATGGTTCATGGCAGCCAGCTCAAGCAACTTATAGCGTGGTTGAAGTGGCTACAGGTCAAGAACTAGGTGAAATTGGTTATGCCTCTGGAGCAGAGGTTGTAAGTGCTGCAAAAGAAGCGAAATTGGCACAAAAACAATGGTGGTCTTTGTCTTATCAAGAACGCCAAGCTGTATTTGAACGTGCAGCTACTTTACTCACAGAAAACCAAGCAGATGTCATTGCATGGCTGGTGAAAGAAAGTGGTTCTTTACAGCTCAAAGCCGGCTTTGAAGTCAGTATTTCGATTCAAGTGCTCAAGCATTGTATTGGTTTACCTGCGGCTGAACAGGGCACATTACTGCCGACACAAAATGGCAAATTAAGCATCGCCAAACGCGTACCTTTAGGTGTGGTTGGGGTCATTTCGCCATTTAATTTTCCACTGTATTTAGCTTTACGTGCCGTTGCACCTGCCTTGGCACTGGGCAATGCAGTGGTGCTTAAACCAGATGAACGGACGGCTGTTTGCAGCGGTTATGCGATTGCGCGTATTTTTGAACTTGCAGGACTTCCAAAAGGTCTTCTACATGTCTTACCGGGTGGGGCTGAAGTCGGGGAAGCACTTACTTTAGATAAAAATATTGCCAGTATTCAGTTTACTGGCTCAACGAATGTTGGGCGTATTGTGGGTGCCAATGCCGCAAAGACTTTAAAGAAAGTGTCGCTAGAGCTAGGCGGTAAAAACTCGCTGATTATTCTAGATGATGCCGATATTGAATTGGCTGCCGAAAATATTGCGTGGGGTGCATTTTTGCATTCAGGGCAGATTTGTATGACATCTGGCAAAATTCTGATTCATCAAAAAATTTATGAGCAAGTCAAACAGCGCGTGATTGAAAAAGTGAAGAACTTTGTCGTGGGTAATCCGTGTGAAAGTCAGGTCACCATTGGCCCTCTGATTAATGCCAAACAAGCGCAGCGTGTAGAAAAACTGGTCAATGCTGCGGTTGCAGAAGGGGCAACACTGGAAATTGGTGGACATGCCGATGGCGTCTTCTTTGAGCCGACGGTTCTTTCAGATGTGACGTCAAATAATTCAATTTTCAGTGAAGAAATTTTTGGCCCTGTTGCGGTGCTCATTCCTTTTAGCACAGATGAACAGGCGATTGAGTTAGCCAATGACGGTGATTATGGGCTTTCCGCAGGCATTATTACTTCGAATGTTGGACGAGGTATGCAGCTTGGTGCGCAGCTTAAAGTTGGTTTACTACACATCAATGACCAAACCGTAAATGATGAAACAGTCAATCCATTTGGTGGTTTCGGTGCATCAGGAAATGGAACGCGTATTGGTGGTCCTGCCAATGCAGATGAATTTACCCAATGGCAATGGATGACCGTACAGGCGCAAGCGCCACATTATCCTTTTTAATCAATTGAATCACTAATTACAGGAAGTAATCGTATGAACGAAATGAAAGACATTGTTGCCGCAGTGACGGCATGTAAAGGCGCAGACTTTGAATTGCAAGCGCTAAAAATACGTCAGCCTAAAGGCGATGAAGTACTGGTGAAAGTGGTTGCCACAGGCATGTGTCATACCGACTTAATTGTCCGTGATCAATATTATCCTGTACCACTGCCTGCTGTTCTTGGGCATGAGGGGGCGGGCATTATTGAGGCAATAGGGCCGAATGTCACTGACCTTCAAGTCGGCGATCATGTGGTTTTAACCTATGGTTATTGTGGTAAATGTACGCAATGTAATACAGGCAATCCGGCCTATTGTTCAGAGTTTTTTGGCCGCAACTTTAGTGGCGCTGACCTAGAAGGGCACAGTGCAATTTGTACACATGATCATGCTGTGGTACACGATCACTTTTTTGCTCAGTCTTCTTTTGCAACCCATGCTTTAAGCCGTGAAAATAATACGGTTAAAGTCACCAAAGATGTGCCGATTGAGTTGTTGGGGCCTTTAGGCTGTGGTATTCAAACAGGTGCTGGCGCATGTATCAATGCTTTAAAAGTAACACCAGCCAGTAGCTTTGTGACATGGGGCGCGGGTGCTGTTGGCTTAAGCGCATTGCTTGCGGCAAAAGTATGTGGTGCTTCAACCATTATCGCTGTCGACATTGTCGAATCTCGTTTAGAACTGGCAAAACAATTGGGTGCAACCCATGTCATCAATAGTAAAATGCAAGATCCTGTCGCAGTCATCAAAGAAATCACGGGTGGCGGAATTAACTTTGCCCTTGAGTCAACTGGACGACCTGAAATCTTAAAACAGGGTATTGATGCACTGGGTATTTTAGGCAAAATCGCGGTTGTTGGCGCACCACCTTTAGGGACAACGGCTCAGTTTGATGTGAATGATTTATTGTTGGGCGGAAAAACCATTCTTGGCGTGGTTGAAGGCAGTGGTTCACCGAAGAAATTTATTCCAGAGTCAGTCACGCTATATCAACAAGGTAAATTTCCGTTTGATCAGCTGGTAAAGTTCTATGCTTTTGATGACATCAATCAAGCCGCTATAGACAGCCAAAAAGGGATTACCCTTAAACCGATTATTAAGATTGGCTGATTTTTGATGACCTGATCATCTCGATGTGATCAGGTCATTTCATTTTTAAAAATTTATAAATAATGAATTCATGGAACAGAAGAATGGCGGATCAACCTTTTGTGGTAAACACCAATACGATGCCGTGGGAATTTATTCCGATTCCCTTTTTAAATGATGCGCTGCCTGTCAAAACATGTTTACAGGACCCAGATACAGGCATGATGATTTGGAAATTACGTTATCCAGCAGGGTTTAGAACCGTGGAGCATTGGCATCATTGTGCGCACGGCATGTATGTATTAGAGGGGCATTTAGTCACCAGTGAGGGTGAGTTTGGGCCGGGGAGTTTTGTCTGGTTTCCAGAAGGTTCGGTGATGTTTCATGGCGCACGTAGTGATAATGATGTGTTAATGCTCTTTATTACCAATAAACCTTTTGACATTCATTTTACCGCCGAAGAAGGAATGCCTGTTTAAATAGAGGTATAGGAACGAAACAAAGCTGTGGATGTCTAGGTCTCACTACATATCTACACGTTTGGGGTATTGTTATTCAGATATTTTAGCCAAAATTTAATGGGATATTACCGCTTTATGAGGGGTATTTAACTGTAATGATCAGCAGTGAAAAATCGACTTTTGTATAAAGTATTGTTAATCAATAGGCGAAATTTTTTCAAATCTAAGTGTTTTTGCTTAAAACCAACTAATTGGGTTGGTTTTTTAGCAACATTCAGCAAGCTAGGGAGAACTTTGCTTAACCTTCGCTGCATTTAAAGCTAAACTATGACATTCAGTTGTATGTCCGTACTTGGAGTAAACGTATGTCATGGCTTTCTTCGCTTAAATCTGTTTTTTCGCCCTCGCAGGAAGTGAAGGAAGACGAAATCCAAACTGTGCTAGAAGGCTATTTATTGCCAGATTCAAACCATGCATTGAAGGATCGAATTAGCCAAGTGAATGTTGAAGGAAGAGTATTACAAATAACCATTAATACTTATCCTGCTGAAGCGGATCAACTGCAAAAAATTCATGATGATTTGGCTGATGCATTGGAAAAATGTGGCATCCAAGAACTGAATATGCACGTGATTCAGCAAAAACATGCACACGGAGAAGGTTGCTCCACGCATGATCATGGCAAAGAAGGGCATAGTTGTTCTAGTAAACCACCATCTGAAGCGGCAGCACCTCAAGCTGCAAAACTTCCACCTGCAAAACTTCCACCTGTGGTGGATGCTTCAGCTAAAACAGCCCAAGCTGAAATTAAAAAACCGCAAGATGAAGACCCAAACAATCCACCTATTCAAAAACCAGCGCCACAACAAAGAGATGTGCCTAAGCATCCACGTATTCAAAATGTCATCTTGGTTTCATCGGGAAAAGGTGGTGTAGGTAAATCGACGACAACAGTAAATCTGGCTTTGGCATTACAGAAATTGGGCTTAAAAGTGGGTGTTTTAGATGCCGATATTTATGGGCCAAGTATTCCAACCATGTTGGGAAATGCAGGCCGTACTCCTATGATCGAAGCGGAAAATTTTGTTCCGATTGAAGCTTACGGCATGGCTGTTTTATCGATTGGGCATTTAACGGGAGATAATAATACCCCCGTGGCTTGGCGTGGTCCAAAGGCAACAGGTGCATTAATGCAATTGTTTAACCAAACTTTATGGCCAGATCTAGATGTTTTAATGATTGATATGCCACCGGGGACAGGTGATATTCAATTGACACTGGCACAACGTATTCCCGTAACTGGTGCCGTCATTGTGACAACACCGCAAAATGTGGCATTAATGGATGCCATTAAAGGCATTGAACTATTTAATAAAGTTCAAATTCCAGTCATGGGTGTGGTGGAAAATATGTCGACCCATATTTGTTCAAATTGCGGTCATGAAGAGCAAATTTTCGGTACAGGTGGCGGTGACAAATTATCAGCACAGTACCAAATTCCTTTGCTTGGACGCTTACCTTTAAATGTGCAAATACGTGAAAATGCAGATGCAGGTAAACCGTCTGTGGTTGCTGGTGATGATGCGGCAGAAAGCTATCTTGCTATTGCGCAAAAAATTATAGACCAACTGCCTAAAGCGGAAAAACCTCAGAATCGAATTTTCTAAAAGACATGAAAATGCCATTTTAAGAAGCTCAACTTCGGTTGTTATGCTGAATAGCTAAGGAGTTTTGTAATAAACTCCTTAGCTATTCACAACGGAGTCTTATATTTTTAAATCAAATGCTTGGAGCTCATCTATTACTTTGGATAAGCCCAAATGAGAAGCCTCAAAATATATTTTGAGTTCGCAAGAAAGGCATCTTGCGGCGCAGTGCGCCTCACCGCAAAACTCGTCAAATACCTTTTATTGATCAATTCATCGCAGAAACCTTACTTTTTTAATCTTGCGGTGTATACACCTCATGCCTCGAACAGTTGCGGATGACGTTTACGTGTATCGAATAACATCATGAATAAAAAAGCCAATCAATTTCTTAATTGATCAGTATTACACCTTCGGTTGGGCTTTCTATGATGTGTATATCTACGTTTGTAGTTTATAAAGTGTGATGAAACAAGGACGACGAGGGAAAACGCTGAAATCTAAAATGGTTGTCATAACAGGAATAAAGAGATTTGCTTATCTAAAGCTTACTTGATTATTTGATATAACGACGACGTTTATAATGCTGAATAATGCTCCATCGCCAAAATAATCGAGTAATGACAAATAACAGAATGGCAAAAATGAATGCTTCTAACACTAAACCTAACAATAGAATTTTTGCCAAACTTAAGTCGATATGTCCATGACCAAAATGAGTAATCCAGTGGCTGATTTGGTGTAAAACACCCAAGATCATATCTTGATTAATCATATTGACCTGAAAAACCTGAGCCCCTAACCAAAAACCAATATATAAAATAGGGATGAGTGTAAAAGGATTGGTGAGCCAAGCGAGACATAAACTAATCGGTAAATTGACTTCAAAAAATAATACTGTCAAAACAATTAAAATACTATGAAAAGGCAAAGGCAACATGCCCCAAAAGGTGCCAATAAAAATGGCTTTTGAAATGGACTTTCTGTTCACATACCACAGCAAAGGATTTAAGGTACGTTGACCAAAAACCTTCATCAGCTTCATTTCTGAGATTTTAACGGGAGAAGGAAGCCATGACCGAAAGAACTGTTTTGCCATAAAAGTAGGATGCTTAAGTAATGAAATATTGTGCCTGAATAGAGCATTGAGTAACAGTTTAACTATCGGTTAATGTAGCGCATTGAGGGCTTTAAATGTGAGAGTGGAAATTTTTATTAACAAATGACGCTTAAGTTATATTGAATATATTTGTCTAAATTGCTAATTTTTATATATTTTTATGAGTGGTTTGGGTGTTTTGGATAAGGTGTAAAATTTCATATTTGCTAAGTATAATAAAGTGATTTACTCTTCGCGCACTCTATATAGAGAGGTCGCATATGATTTCATGGCTGTTCATTGGTTTGGTGGTCACTATTTTATTGACACCTGGCCCAACAAATACATTGCTTGCATCTTCTGGTATACAGGTAGGTGTGCGCCAATCATTACGACTTATTCCAGCAGAATCAATTGGTTATTTGATTTCAATCACTGTTTGGGGAATGATTATTGGTACAGTTTCAAGCCAATTCCCAATTATCCCGATATTACTCAAGCTATTAAGTGCGCTGTATATTATTTTTCTTGCGATTAAACTTTGGAAAACAGCGGATATAGAAGCCAGTTATAACCAGCCGACCATTCGTGCACGTGAATTGTTTTGTGCCACTTTACTCAATCCTAAAGCATTACTTTTTGCGTCTGCTATTTTCCCAACTACAGCTTGGCTGACCATGCAGGCTTATGTAGTGCATATGGGGCTGTTTTTACTTTTGATTGCGCCAATTGCGTTATTTTGGACGTTTATCGGTTCTATTTTAGCCTCGAATAAAGTACGTTGGTTAAATCAATCGAACTTACAAAAAACCGCATCTTTGGTGTTGATTAGTTTCTCTATTCCACTGAGTTATTCCGCTCTTTTAAGTCTT
This sequence comes from Acinetobacter kyonggiensis, assembly GCF_900107285.1. Lineage (GTDB taxonomy): Bacteria > Pseudomonadota > Gammaproteobacteria > Pseudomonadales > Moraxellaceae > Acinetobacter > Acinetobacter kyonggiensis. The sequence continues at coordinate 48,809 of NZ_FNPK01000007.1, forward strand.
TAAAATAAGGCGATGAAAATGCACATTTGGTAAAAAATGACATCATCGCCTGATCATCATTTCCATTGCAGCCGATTTCAGTTAAAGTACAGCGCAATAATTGATTTAACTATTTTTGGATAGAAAGAATGGCAATTAAGTCTGATCGTTGGATTCGTGAAATGAGCGAAAATCACGGCATGATTGAACCGTATGCAGAAAACCAAGTTCGCTATGATGATGCGGGTGAAAAACTCATTTCTTATGGTGTTTCAAGCTATGGTTATGATGTGCGTTGCGCACGTGAATTTAAAGTATTTACCAATGTGCATTCAGTAATTGTCGACCCAAAAAACTTTGATGATAAAAGCTTTATTGATATTGAATCTGACGTGTGTATTATTCCGCCAAATTCATTTGCCTTAGCACGTACGGTCGAATATTTCCGTATTCCACGTAATGTTTTGACGGTATGCTTAGGTAAATCAACCTATGCTCGTTGCGGTATTATTGTGAACGTAACACCACTTGAACCTGAATGGGAAGGTCATGTTACTTTAGAGTTTTCAAATACAACCAACTTACCTGCACGTATTTATGCAGGTGAAGGTGTGGCGCAAATGCTATTTTTTGAATCTGATGAAGTATGTGAAACTTCATATAAAGACCGTGGTGGTAAATATCAAGGTCAAACAGGCGTGACTTTGCCGAAAGCATAAATAGTATAAAGAGTTGAATAAGCGGATCATTTTGGTCCGCTTATTTTTTGTGAGATTCATTCATCGGAAACTCCTTACATTTACCCAGTTTTTTTTGCAATTGAATAAAAATTCAGCATAATAAAAAGTTGTACAGACTTGGTCAGAATATTGTTGTCATGACAAATAAATAAAAATTTGACGTACCAAGCTTAGGACGAAATGAAAATAATGATGCGGAGCATCTGATAAAAAAGGAAGGTCGTGATGACTCAAAGTTGGAATACAGGATTGAAAAAGTCTTGTTTAGCCAGTGTAATTGCTGTTTTGATGAGCCAATCAGTTTATGCGCTTGAATCTTTGTCAGATGATCACCTTGCAGACACAACGGGTGAGGGTATGGCACTATTACCTGAAAATTTCAAAATGGTTTTTCAGGGTGCCAATGATTTATCGACCGCCTCAAGTTATGGTGTTTTAACCGATTCTTCCGCCTTACTCCAAGCATCGAAAAAAGATACTGGTTTTATACGTATTATTCCGACTGGTGAAAATTATGCCAACCTCACATTAACAGCCGCTCAAGCCGCAGCGAAAAGAACCAAAGCAGATATTTTTATTTATGGTTTAGCGCTGTCTGCGAGTAATAATAATTTAAACCAGCGTTTTAGTAATGTTGGTTTTAACTGGGGAAGTTCTATTAATCCTTGGTTATTTCGTGCAGGTACAGCAAATAATATTCAACAATTTTCGAGTAGTAATGCTGCGGGAGATATCAGTTATTTAGCTTTAGAAGCACCGTTAGCTCAAGTCACTGCAGACGAAAGCGATAATAATATTAAGTTAGGTTTCTGGTTAGATGCATTTTCGCGTAGTTGGAACTCAAGTAATGCCATTAATCCGATTACAGGCGCGCCAGTCGCAAAACCAGTCGCGGGTGATCCTAGCAATGATATTGATTTAGACAAAAATCAGCGTTTAAGATTACAGTATGTCGCAAATGGGCTAAGTTTGAGTGGTTCACAAATACGACTTTTCCAAACTATGCCATCAACAACAGCTCAACATAATCAAACTCTGGGAATGGCCAGTGTTTTACGTTTGAATACCAATGATGATCCTGCAAACCTAAAATTTACTGATGCAGGTTTAGATGCAAAAGCCATTCGCCTAAGTACAGCAACGACAAATGATGGAACATATTCGACGCCCGCATTACAACAAAATTCAGAGGCCCCTTTATTTAATGATAAAGAAGGCATGTATTTATATAGTCCGAATATTAATTTGGTTTTAGGAAATATGTATCAGCCCTTTGTATTGGGGTCTGAAGGCAATAATATTATTTTAGAAGTTACCCGTATACCAAATGTCCCTAATATTTATAAGAAAATTTATACAAATTATGATGTGCCTTATAGCAGTTTATCTGCGGCCAGTGAGTATCAAGGGTCTACTTGTAATGTCTACGTTTGTGGGTTTAATACTTCTTCACTGACCTCTGGCTCAAGCACCATTAACTATCAAGGAAATAATGCAACGCATAGTAGTATTTCTATTGGGAGTGTAACCCGTGATCCCACCACTAACTTGTTAAAAGCCAATACTGGAGCAGATGCCACAGGCGTTGTATTTAGAAGCCCTACAGGAACGGCAGTGAACTTGGGTTCTGTTGTAATAGATGGTGTGTTGATTCAACATCTTAAGTTTAAAACTACAGGTTTATAGGAAATTGAAATGTTAAATAAAATAGCTATTTCTGTTGCTTTATTACTTACTTGTACGGTTCACGCAGAATTGGTCGGTCTCGATAATGCAGAATTGTTAGATGTGACTGGGCAGGGCGGTGCAGATTTGAGTTGGACATTGTCTTTAAACCATCAATATGCGAATGATATGAGTAAAAAAGATATTTCTAATCTTGCGCTTATTAATGCAGGAAATATCACTGGTGCATATTATCAGTATGATTGTGTAGCTAATGTTTTATGTCGTTTTGCCTTCTCTCCAAATAATCATATTGAAAAAGTGAATGGTGTAGACAATAAGAAATGGTTAGTCTTTAAGCAAATCCAAGGCACGATTCAAATTGATAAATTTTCTTTAGATGGTTCTACCATTATTAATAAAGATGGTAATCCACAAACGGCGATGAACCTGACATTTTATGATGATAAGCCATTAAAAATACGTAATTTAGGTTTTTCCAGTTTAGCTGTTGAAAGTAATGGTGAAGAGGGTTATTTAAATAAAAATACCTATACCACCTATAACAATGGAAATGCAGTCCCTAGTTTTGACCAAGGTGCTGAAACAGGATTTATGGGGGTGAATGTGCATGGGAATTTGCATATGTCAGGTAATTTGAAAATCTTTAGTTATAACTGTGCAGGAACAACAAGCAGCCGTTGCTAAATAAAATTTTCAAAAAATAAGGATGTTAAAATGAAAAAAATAACAAAATTAAAGTTACTTACCGTATGTATTTTTTTAGCACAACATAGCCATGCATTAGAGCAATTAAATGATTCTTCACTGAGTACTGTTACAGGACAAGATGGAATATCCATTACTCATGAGGTGTCTAAGGTCACTGTTGATCAAGTCAATTGGATAGATTATAGCAATACTGGCAGTATGAAATTAGGGCTTCATAATGTTGAAGTGAAAGGCTTAGATAACAGTACCATTAAAAGTACCCTTGATTTTGATGTCGGAAAAACAGACCGTGGTGCGGGTATCCGAATTCAAGCCAGTATTTCACCCTTTCAAGCAACGATTGAAAAATTGATGTTACTGTGTGGAGCGGCTGACTGTACCACTGCTTCACAAAATTTAGGCTCATTAAGTCTTTCAACGATTTCGCCTTTACAGATTTATCTGCAAACTTCTGCTGGTTTGTTTAATCGTGATGAAATAGCACATTTAGATTTCCAATTGCAAAATGCCAGTATTGGTTATGGTTTAAATGGGCAATCGTTAACCTTAAAAGATTTCAATTTCAATTTTTCTGCTGATGGTTATTTGTATCTAGACCAAGATGAGGGAATTGCTTTAACCACAAAAAGTAAAGATGGTCAAACGGATCATATTGTAAATTTAGCTCGGGTAACGGACTTAACGGATGTTGATTCAAGTCGGACGGGGGCAAAAAATCCTGGTGTAAATATTGATTTACGTTATGGATCAGATCCTAGCAATCAGAAAAATATCATTCGTATGGGGGCATCGGGTGCTGTTACCAACGGTAAAGTCTTTTTTAATGCAAATCAGGCAGGTCTTGCGGAATTTAACTCTGTTAATCGGGAATCAGCAAATCTCACAGAAACCACAAAAACAGCGACAGGTTATGAGTTTGCGGGTGCTGGTGGTCTACATATGGGCGTTTCTGCCGACTTTACGCGAAAAGGAAATGCTTTATTAGGGGTTAATGATAATCCTACGACTTTAGAAATTGGACATACTGGGCATGGAAGTTATGCCGTTGAGTTCTCGAACTTATCACCTTTAACCATCCGTAATTCGACTGTTGTTTCAGACCTGAATACGCGTAATGCATATATTGATTTTGGTGATCTTTATATCAATACAGCACAAGTCAAAACCTTGAGCTTTATTGTTAATGAGAATGTCAAAAAAGTGCTTGGTGCTGCGAGTACAGATTTAAAATATGATATGGTGCCAGTAGATAAGGGGCAGAATGTCGCTTTAATTGCCATTCGTGGCATGGATTTTCAAGCAATTGCACGTAAGGCCCGTTTTATTTCTGATAACTCAATTGCTGAAATTACAAGTTCATCTGGGGAATGGGGGATTGGCTTACCTATCTTTAATTTAAATGCAAATTTAGCATTATTTGCTCAGAATTATAGCTATAACAATACGACAAAATCTGGTCTAGGTTATAATTTGGCCATGTCGACAGAAGGCTATGGTATTGATAAAAAAACCAATGCACTTAGTACAACTTCTATTATTATTGTGGATGGGGCTCAAGGTTTACATAATGAAGAAGTGAATTATTATGCTGGCTTAAGAAATATTGATTCATATTTAAAATCAGATGGGGTTATTGGTTTTGAAAATGATGGTATTTATATTAAAGCGGATAATTTATTATTTGCAGCAAAAGCCGAAATTGCAATAGGACAACTGCCAGGTTCTTTATATAACTGTCAGAGTGGTTCTAATAAGTGTGGTCAAGTTGTTCCAATCGATAATTTTGCCCGTAAAGATGATGTATTAAGTTCAATCGCTTTTAAACTCGATGGTAAAGGTGAATTATTTATTATTCCAGGGATGAATTCTTCAACAACACCTGATACTAATTTTTTAAGTCTAAAAGCAAATTTTGAATTTAATCCCTTAACGACAGCAGAAAAAAATAATCAATCTGTATTGGGGAGTTATGTGAGCTTTATTACCGATGATGTGAAAAGCAATCAGTCTATTGCTTCAACAAGTGTCAATTTAAATAAAATGCAAGGTCATGTTGGTCTTGAATCAGCAATTCAGGTCAAAAAAGATACCGTGGTTTTGGATAATAAAATAAATTTCAATCATCCATCGACATTGTTGACGAAAGCGCAAATTGATGCGGGAAATGTAGGACGTGTATTCCGAGCTGAAATGGCCATGTCTCCATCAGGTAGTATGCAAAAAGTGGCTGACTTTGCGATTACAGGTGGAGCAATGCGCAGTACTTTTGGGATTACACCTAGATAAATCATTATAATACAGGGAAATATAATGAAAAAAACAATAATAGCAAGCATGGCTGCTTCAGCTTTCAGTTTAACCACAATGACCTATGCGATGACAAGTTTGGATGATCAAGCACTATCAAAAGTGGATGGCCAAGCTTTATTGAATTTGGAATATTTGCAGGGTAGCAATCAAACTGATGCCTTAGGCGTAAATTACAACCAATCCAATATTGGATTTTATAAATTAGGTTTAAATGCTGAAATGGAGCTGAATGCGAATATTAAAAAGCTTCAGCTCGGTTGTGGCGGGAGCAATGGTGCGGGAAAATGCGATATTGATATTGATAATCTTTCATTGAGCGGATTGCCTGCAAATGCAAACTATACTTCAGATGAGCGAGCTGCGACTTCAGCAAAAATTACCAATCCCTTTATTCAGTTTGCGATCAAGAATCCAACTTCTGCTGCCAGCCGTGAGGTTTTAGGCTTTCGGGTCAGTGCTGAAAAAATTTCAGGATTAATGACTCTTGGTACTGAAAATAGTGCGACACCGAATGGTTTAAATAGTTTTAGTGGTTATATGAAAACCAAAGCGGCTTCAGGCATAGCTGTAACGGCTGAGAGAACGATGAGTTATTCTGATGTTAATCAGTCTATCAATGGAATTGTACAGGGGCGATTATTCGGTAGTAGCTCTGGAACAACATGTCAGTCTGGCTTTCTTGATCCATGTTATAACATTAATTATTCATCAAATGATTATAATTTAACTTTATCTTCTACTTCAGCTCCTTTTACCATTGGTTCTACCATTGTTTCAGGAACTCGGATGACAGATGTCATGCTTAAAGGAAGTGGAACAGTGGGGCAAATTAACTTCAGTGGAGACCTTACGGCAACAGTTGCAGGTTTTCTGAATTTAGATAAAACAGTAACAGGTAATATTACCGGTTTAAAAACGGATATTACCGTCAATCAGAGTTTGGGCTTAATTCATGCGCTGTATTTAAATAACCCTGCATCTTTATCGTTGCAGTCACAAAGTATTTTATGGTCAGGTGCTGCGGTTGGGGCGAATAAGGGTTGGTGGTTGGCGATGGAGGATGAGGTAGAGCTTGGGAGTTTAAGCCCAACCACACAGGTTGCAATTACCAATCAAGTGTTGCAGCAGACCATTGCAGGAATTAGTAAGGATTTGACAGATAATCCACGTAACTGTGGAAATTTATTAACTGGATGTGTAGGAGGGAGTTCATTGGTAGTAGGAAATGTACCAATGAATTCGACGACATTAGATTTTCCCTTAACCAATTTGACCCTGCAAGGACAAAATTTTCGACCAAACTGCTATGGTGGTGTGAAATTTTGCTAAGTCTATTCCGTGCTGAAATAGATATAAAAAAATCCCGCATAATGCGGGCTTTTTTATATTAAAGAATTATTTGGCAATTTTAGCTAAAAGTTCTTCTTTATTAATATTTACAGACTCAGCATCAGTACGACCTTTGTATTCAAAAGTGCCTGCATCCAAGCCTTTCTCACCAATCACAATACGGTGTGGAATACCAGTCAATTCTAAATCAGAGAATTTAACCCCTGGGCGTTCGTTACGATCATCCAAAATAACGTCATAACCAGCAGCTTGTAATTCTGCATATAGTGCTTCAGCAGCTTCTACCGTACGTGGTGATTTATGGGCATTCATCGGTACAATGGCAACGTCAAAAGGTGCAATAGCAGTAGGCCAAATAATACCTTTGTCATCGAAGTTTTGTTCAATAGCAGAAGCAACCACACGTGTTACCCCAATACCATAACAACCCATAGTCACAACCAGCGGTTTGCCATCTTCACCTAACACTTTACAGTTGAGTGCTTCAGAGTACTTTTGACCCAATTGGAAGATGTGACCCACTTCGATACCCCGTTTAATTTGCAGTGTGCCTTGACCATCTGGAGATGGATCGCCTTCAACCACATTACGTAAGTCATAAACTTCAGTAAATTGCGCGTCGCGTTCCCAGTTTACGCCAGTCGCATGTTTGTCTGCTTGGTTTGCTCCAGCAACGAAGTCTGAAAGTACCGATGCTGCACGGTCAACGATCACCGTTAAGCCTTGTTCAACTAAACCTTGTGGGCCAATGAAGCCAGTCACTAAACCAAGTGCAGCAATTTGTTCTTCTGTTGCAAAAGTGAGAGGTGAGGCAATTACAGCATGTTTTTCAGCTTTAATTTCGTTTAATTCGTGGTCGCCGCGAAGGAATAAAGCAACCACAGGTACATGACCTTTTTCATCTGCTACGCCTTGAACCAAGAGTGCTTTTACTGAATCTTTTGCATCTGATTTTAGGAATGCAGAGACATCAGCAATGGTTTTTTGATTTGGTGTATCGACCAGTGTTAATTCTTGCGTTGCTGCTGCACGTGTGCCAACCAGAACTGCTTCAGCCATTTCGACATTAGCTGCATAATCAGATTCTGTTGAGAACGCAATATCATCTTCACCACTTGAAGCTAAGACATGGAACTCATGTGAACCAGAACCACCAATTGAACCTGTATCCGCTTGTACTGGGCGGAAGTTCAAACCTAAACGAGTAAAGATACGGCAATAGGTATCGTACATCACGTCATAGGTTTCTTGTAATGATGCTTGATCGACATGGAATGAGTAAGCATCTTTCATGATGAATTCGCGTGAGCGCATAACACCAAAACGTGGACGAATTTCATCGCGGAATTTGGTTTGAATTTGGTAGAAGTTGATCGGAAGTTGTTTGTAACTTTTCAGCTCATTACGCGCAAGATCGGTAATCACTTCTTCATGCGTAGGGCCAAGGACAAAGTCATTGTTATGACGGTCTTTAAAACGTAGTAGTTCTGGACCATATTGCACAAAACGACCTGATTCTTCCCAAAGGCTTGACGGTTGAGTCACTGGCATGAAGACTTCAAGTGATCCTGCACGGTTCATTTCTTCACGTACAATCGCTTCCACTTTATTTAGCACACGTACGCCCATCGGCAACCAAGTGTATAAACCCGAAGCCAATTTACGAATCATTCCCGCACGTAACATGAGCTGATGTGAAATAACTTCAGCATCGTTTGGGGTTTCTCTTAACGTAGCAAACAAAAAGCGACTCGCGCGCATGAAAACTGTCCTAAAAATATAAGCATGAAAGCCAGATTATACGATAAAAAAATGAGGTGAACATTTCATAATGTCGCCTAGCTGCAAATTAACTCGTGAAACACGCTGTGAAATTGAGGCACTATTGACGTTTTTGAGGTTATCTCAGTGAATAGAGAGCATAGGCATAACCGCTAAAGATGGGGTATTTAGATGTCATTACATCACTAATGACAGCATGTGCTTAGGGTGCTTTTTTTAATATCTTCACTTTAATCTAATGTCAGTGAAATCATCCCTATCAGTATGGCACTGCTGGTCATTTAAATAGGGTGTAAACGGATTTTGCCTATGAAAATGACTGCATTAATCTGTTCAAATTATTGATTTATATTTTTAAACATTGATTAGTGAGTTTGTATTGGGGTTGAGTAATCGAAAATAAATCCATAGTTGAGTTAAGTCGAAATAAGGTGAGGGATTTAATCAGTGATAGGGACGGGGCTATAAACGCAGTAGGGTTAAAAACAGAGCAACAAAGGGTAGTATGGTAGTTAATATAGTAAGTTCAAATTTTTAGACCCATCTGGTATCACCCTAACTTGACCTTGATTCAGCATAGTATATGAACGATATTTTCTTTATACACCGTAATTGTAGCATCACTCAGCTATCCATGGCTGAGTGAGAGTCAACACCTGTACATGTTGATGATGAAACCCAAAATAAAGCTCAATGGATCAAGCGGGGAAGTGAGGGGATCAAGTTAGTAAGTGCAGTCGAATGAAAAGGTTCTAAAAAAGAGTAAGCTGAGCCATCCTACGAAGTCATTTATTCAAGTGTTTTTAAACGCGCGATAATATTGTCGTACTCTGCTTGAGTATTGCGATAGTTCGTTTGTAATGAATTAATAGTTTTCTTTTTTTCTACAATATTTTTTTGGTTGTAATCTAAGTTATTTTTTAAGGCAATCGGAGTGTTTTCAGCTTTACGCAAATATTCCATTTGTTGGCGTTTAAAGTAGATTCGATCATTTTGTAGTTGTTTTAACTGATCTTGTTGAAAGGCAAGTTGTTTTTTTATATACAGCAATGCATCATCGCGCTTTTTAATGGCGACTTGACTGTTGGTATAGGCTTTTTTAAGTTTTAAGTCTGCTGATTTTTGTTGTGCTTGTGCGGCACGCAAGGGGGCCTTTTTTACATCGGCCTCACTATTGTAAGCACGATTACGCTGAATCACTTGCATGTTTTGATCTAAGGCTTCATAACCATGGCGAATATGATTTGGTGTTACATTTGTACTAATATTGGCTACGCCTTTAGTATCATAGTAACGATACCATGTTGCTTTAAGTGGAGTTTGAGCACAAATAGATGTAGATTGAAAAATCATTAAAAATAGAAAAATGAATTTTCTAGTCATTTTTTTTTGCGCAATGAAAGCGAGTTTTTGTTTAAACTGACTTTGCACTGTATCCCCCAATGTAATGTTAACTAAATTACTTATTTTGAAGTAATAAAATGGTATATTAGACTCAAAGTTGAGAATAAAAAACCATTCTGAATCAAAAAAAAATCGTTGGTCGATAGAAAGTGTGAAGCTGTTGTGGTAAAAGCAAGAAAATGAGTCTTTGTTTGGAAAATGGTCGTTGAAAATGCAAGTAAAGATATGTTAAAAATGTTTGCAACTTGTAATAGAACTTTCTACTCAAATTGTTTGTACACTCAAAAAATGTGAAGGGTCATTAAATGGACGATAAATTCCAAAATCTAAAAGTTATGGTGATTGATGATTCAAAAACCATTCGTCGTACAGCAGAAACATTATTGCAGCGTGAAGGTTTTGAAGTCGTAACAGCAGTAGATGGTTTTGAAGCCTTAGCAAAAATTGCAGAAGCAAATCCTGATATTGTCTTTGTCGATATTATGATGCCTCGTTTGGATGGTTATCAAACTTGTGCATTAATCAAGAATTCTCAAAATTATCAAAATATTCCGGTCATTATGCTATCGAGTAAAGATGGTTTATTTGATCAGGCAAAAGGTCGTGTTGTGGGGTCGGATGAATATTTAACCAAACCCTTTAGTAAAGATGAATTATTAAACGCAATTCGAAATCACGTAACAGCATAAGTTAATTTTTATTGGGGACAAGCATGTCACGTATCCTTATAGTTGATGATTCACCAACAGAAACATTCCGTTTTAAAGAAATTTTAACCAAAAATGGGTTTGAGGTTATAGAAGCGGCAAATGGTGCTGATGGTGTCACAATGGCACAAGCGGAGTTGCCAGATCTTGTGTTAATGGATGTGGTGATGCCAGGGGTAAATGGTTTTCAAGCAACGCGTCAAATTGCACGTGGAGACACGACAAAACACATTCCAATCGTGATTGTCAGTACCAAAGACCAAGCAACAGACCGAGTTTGGGGGAAACGTCAAGGGGCGAGTGATTATTTAACCAAGCCTGTAGACGAAAAACAATTAATTGATGTGATTAAACACCACCTCAATGCAGGATAAGCTCTATGGCAGCTAATGGATTTATCGAATTACTTCGGCTTGCTAAACGTGGTAATAAAAACTACGTTACAACTGAAAATGAAGTAAACCGATGGTCAGGCATTGCTTTTGAGATGATGGGGCAATATTTCGTTGCCCCTTTAGGTGAAGTAACTGAGGTGATTTATCCACCTAAATATACGCCAGTTCCAAATACTCAATCATGGGTGATGGGGTTGGCTAATATTCGGGGGCGTTTACTTTCAGTGGCTGATTTAGCTCAATATATTTCTGGGCATAGAAGTCAGTTTTCACCTACTCAGAAAGTATTGTGTATTAGTCATAATGACCATTATGTCGGTTTAGTTGTAGATCAAGTTTTAGGGATTCAGCACTTTAATAAGAAAAGTTTTTTTTCTAAAAATAGTGAGTTAGACAGCAATTTAAAAGAATATTGTCAGGGATATTTTTATCAACATAATCAACACTGGCATGTTTTCTTATTTAGTCGTTTATTGCAAAATCCAAAATACATGAATGCATCTATAAAATTTATAAATTAATAGTCGCGCGCTGAAGAATGATGGCGAAAGTCGGGGAGAAGCTGGATGGGCTTTAAACTTAAGAAGAAAAATACAGGTGAAGGCAGCAGTCGTAAGATTGGTGATGTTTTATTCGCTAAGATTCAATCACAGACAGATCAATTATCACGTGTATTTGGTGACAGTGAAAAGTCCAAACCATTAATTTTGGGTGCAGCTTTTTGTCTTGTCTTAGCAATATTCCTGTTATTGTACTTATTCTATAGTGTGCCGCGCAATAATGAGTTAACGCGTAGTGTTGGTGATTTACGTTTGTTATCACAAATGATTTCACGTCAAGCGACTGAAGCAACAGCATCAGGTACGAAAGAATCGATTGATAAATTAAAAAAATCTCAAGAAGCATTTACTAAAAATCTTGAAATTGTGAAAGATATTCATGCTCGTACTCAGCCACTCGTTGACGTAGAGACGCAATGGAAAAAAGTATCAGAAGAAATTGATTTAATTTCTGCGCAACAAAAAATGATTAACCAACTGTATGATACAAATATTGCGATTGGTGAAACCATTCCTGGTATTCAGGCTGAATATAACTTGATGGTTGACCAAATGGCACGTCAAAATATGCCAAGTAATCAGGTTGTTATTGCGAAAAATCAGGTGTTTATTGCAGAACGTATTCTTCGTTCTATCAGTTCGGTATTGACGGGTAGTGAAAACTCTCGTGAATCAGCAGATGACTTTAGTGCCGATACAGAAACGTTTGGTTCTTACCTGAATGCACAGCTCAATGGTAGTGCTGAATTAGGTGTAGAACGCATTACTGATCCAGCTTTACTTGAATCATTAACAGGGATTAAGGCTGAATATGATGATGTATTAAAATCAGCGTCTGCAACGATTCTTAAAAACTCAGCACAAATTGTTAAAGTACGTCAGGCATCTTCTGCAATTTTTGCACAATCAGATGAGTTGTTAGCAAACCTGTATAAATTATCAGTGGGTTCAAGTTTAACCATTGCAATTCCAGGTCTGTTCTTACTTTTATGTTTAGGTGGTTTCTTATTCTGCGTATTCAAATTACTTGGTTTACGTGGTGAATCAGATAAACAGCGTGTAGCACGTTTACAAGAAGAGTATGACCGTAACCAGAATGCAATTTTACGTTTACTCGATGAGATTGCCGACTTAGCAGATGGTGACCTTCGTTCATACGCAACAGTATCTGAAGATTTTACGGGTGCGATTGCCGACTCGATTAACTTCGCGATTGACCAATTACGTGACCTTGTTTCACGTATTACCGATACGTCTCAAGAAGTTGCACAATATACTGCAAATACGCAGGGCATTACCAACCAGTTAGCTGAAGCATCTGAACACCAAGCGCAAGAAATTGCGGGTGCATCTGCCGCAATTAATGAAATGGCGATGTCGATTGACCAAGTATCTTCGAATGCAACAGAGTCTGCGGTGGTTGCGGAACGTTCGGTAAAAATTGCTGCCAACGGTGCTGATGTTGTAAACCGTTCAATTGAAGGGATGGATACAATTCGTGAACAGATTCAAGAAACTTCAAAACGTATTAAACGTTTGGGTGAGTCTTCACAAGAAATTGGTAACATTGTTGCCTTGATTAACGATATTGCCGACCAAACCAACATCTTGGCATTGAATGCAGCAATTCAGGCATCGATGGCAGGTGAAGCAGGTCGTGGTTTCGCCGTGGTAGCGGATGAGGTACAGCGTCTAGCTGAACGTTCAGCATCAGCAACCAAGCAGATTGAAGGTCTGGTAAAAACCATTCAAACAGATACAAACGAAGCTGTAATTTCAATGGAACAAACTACATCTGAGGTTGTTCGTGGTGCGAACTTATCTAAAGATGCGGGCGTGGCATTGGATGAAATTCAAAACGTATCGAGTAACTTGGCGAAATTGATTGCTAACATTTCTGATGCTGCAAAACTACAGTCTGCTTCCGCAGGTCATATTGCAACCACGATGAATGTTGTACAAGAAATTACATCACAAACGACGACAGCAACATTCGATACAGCACGTTCAGTATCTGAATTGGCAAATATGGCCGAATCGCTACGTGAATCTGTAACTGACTTTAAATTACCAGACTAAGGTAAGGCTAAAGCTATGGGGTAATGTGCCTTACTTTCGAGTAAGGCACATCAATAAATCACAGATAAAGCATCGACAAGATGAACTTAGCTTCAAAGTTAGGTCTCGTGTGATGGTGATAATTAAGTTTGAGCGCCCTTCTTGGTGGCAGATAAACGTAAGAAGCCTAAGCTATGAAAGAAATATTAAAAAATTTAGTTGAAACGACTACGCTTCCTGAAGATAGTTATCTTGATCAAGATGCAGAAATTTTAGAAATTTTTGTTGAAGAAATAGAAGAGATCTTCGTTGAATTAAGCACTTTATTTAGCATATGGTTTAAAAGTCCAAGTGATCAAGAAACATTGAGCACAATTCGTCGCCATTTCCATACTCTAAAAGGGTCTGGGCGAATGGTTGGGGCAAAATCATCAGGTGAGTTGGCTTGGACTGTTGAAGATACTTTAAATCGCGCTATTTTGGGTACAATTCCTTTAGATGACAAAGTTCAATACTTTGCTCAAGCGGTATTTAAGATTTATCAATATAAGCTATACCCAGTTTTTAAGAGCGTTCAGCTTGCTGATATTGATTTGCGACCTTTGGTTTTATTGGGTCAGCAAATACAACAAAAATTAAGTTTGGAGCCTGCATTAGAAGAATTACTGGAGCTTTCTACACGTTTAACGACAGAAGAAGATATTACTGGTTTAGAATTTAAAGATGAAGAATCCAGTACAGTTGCTACTGAAGCAGAAGATAATAATTATATAGAAGAAACAGTTGCTATCTTTATTGAAGAAGCTGAAGACCATTTAGCGACGATCGATCAGTTCTTGCAAAATGAAGAAGAGCAGACTCAAGATTATAATGGGCTTATTCGTGCCTTACATACTTTACGTGGTAGTTCATCAATGGCTCAAATTGAGCAGATTTTTGAAGCCAGTACTAAAGTAGAAAATTTATTTAAAACCCTATTACAAGACGATATTATTTCTACATCGAATCAAACGGCATTACTCATTCAGTATGCTGAGTTTGTACGTGATTATTTACATATTTTAAGACAGGGTCAAACACAAAAACTAGATGCAATTTATGAAACATTTAATAATGCATGGAATAATTACGGTTTTGCTTCAACTGAAATAGATGAAGGCGTTAATCCTCAAGGCTTAGTTTCTAAGCTGATTGCATTGAATATTGATTTGTTATTGGATGCTGAGTTCGAGTTTGAAAAACGTGCAAAAGTTGAATATCCAGAATATATACAAGCTTTAACTGAACAAGCGCAACAATTATTAGATCATACGGATAATCGTGCTGCGATTGGAATTCATCAATTTACCCATGAATTAAAGTTAAGTTATGAAACATTGGTATTAAAGCCAGAACTTTTAAATATTGATTATGCGTATGAGTTGTTTGCACAGGCGCATCAAGAATTTATCCATTTGTTTGATACGTTGGCTGCTGGACAACGTGTTATTTTGTCGGCTGATGTTCAGAAAGTATTAAATGATCTTTCTGCTTTCGTGCAGCAAGATTTCGAGCAGTTTGATGAGGTGGAAGCGCCTGTAGCAACCAGTACAGTATTGGCTGTTGTCGATCTTGCGCAGATTTCACAAAAAATCCGTTCTGCTCGCGCTCAAATGCATGCAGCCGATGCGAATCATGATTTTGATACAGATTTGTTGGAGATTTTCTTAGAAGAAGCCGAAGAGTTATTGGTCGGTATTGACCAAGATTTGAATACTTGGGCGAAGGATCAGACCAATACGGCCTCTTTGAATAATTTAATGCGTTATTTGCATACCTTAAAAGGTGGTGCAAATATGATTCAAGCGACTCATATTGGTTTGATTTCACATGAGTTAGAGTCAATTTATGAACGTGTGATTCGTAAACAAATTGTGGTAACACCACAACTTGTTAGTATTGTCCGTTTAGTACAAGATGATGTTACGGATCGAATTCAAATTATTCGTGAAAATAATATTGACTATGCTGGCCGTGAATCAATTGAAATTTTACGTAATATTCAAGAGATTGCACAAGGTAAGCTTGTCGGTGTACCTACTCTTGAAATGGTTGCGGCTGAAGTTGAGACATTAGAAGCACCAATTGAAACATTTGCAGTAGAACTTGAGACAGAGCAAGAACCTGTTTTAGCAGATGTAGCGCATTTTGAAAGTCCAGAAGAAAGTATTCGCTTAATTGCAGAAGAAACTTTCTTAGAAGAAGCTGAAGAAATTCTTGAGTCTACAGACGAGTTCTTAACAAAATGGTTTGAGCAACGAAGCGATCGTAGCTTGCTTCTTCAATTACAACGTGCAGCCCACAGCCTTAAAGGTGGTGCACGTATGGTTGAAAATGAACCTGTCGCGGCAATTTCATATCAATTAGAAACCACGTTTGAACAGTTTGCAGTCCATCACTTTAATTCGAATGCTTACGATTTATTATTACAAACGACATTTTCATGGTTGAAGCAGGCCATCTTTGAGCGTGATTATAGTAATTTTGATAGTTTAAGATTAAGTTTAGAGTCGATTGAGTTGGTGAATGTCACAGCTCAATTACCAAATCGCGTGGCTCAAGCAAATAGCTTATCAACGCCTAAAATCTTTGAGTTTATTCAAGGTGATGGTGCTGAACCACCAGCTATGTTGGGTGAGTGGGACTTAAGTTCTCAACAAGACAATAGTAATGAGATGATCCGTATTTCTGCCGATTTGGTGGAAAAAATGATCGACTTGTCTGGTGAGAATGCAATTAACCGTTCACGTATTGAAATGGACTTGGGTCAAATCGGTAATACCTTAAATGAGATGGAATTGGCGATGAAGCGTTTAGCTGACCAATTACGTCGAATGGAAGGTGAGTTAGAATCACAAATTATTGCCAAACATGGTTCAGAAAATTCACGTTATGCTGATTTTGACCCATTAGAGATGGATCAATATTCATCTTTAAATCAGTTGTCGAAATCTTTGGCGGAATCTGCATCTGACTTGGTCGATTTTAAAAGGACTTTGGCTGAAAAAATTCGTGATGCTGAAGGCTTACTTTTACAACAATCACGTATTCAGGCAGAGATTCAAGAAAGTTTGATGCGTACTCGACTAGTACCATTTTCACGTTTATTGCCTCGTTTACAACGTATTGTTCGTCAGACTTCATCGACCCTTAATCGTCCGACGGAATTGATTGTCAATAATACTGAAGGTGAATTGGACCGTACGATTCTTGAACGCTTGGTCACTCCGTTTGAACATATGCTCCGTAATGCGATTGACCACGGTATTGAAGATACTGAACAGCGTCTGCAAGCTAAAAAAGCAGAAGTTGGTCATATTGAACTCAATATTAGCCGTCAAGGTACTGATGTGTTGGTATCCTTTAGTGATGATGGTAAGGGGATTGATGAGTCTAAGATTCAAGAAAAAGCACTTAACTTAGGTTTGATTAAAGCGGATCAATTCCTTGATAAGCAAGAAATTCTTCAATTGATTTTCCATCCTGGATTCAGTACTGCGAAAGAAGTGACTCAAATTTCTGGTCGTGGTGTTGGTTTGGATGTGGTTCAAAGTGAAATTAAAGCACTTGGTGGGCATGTTTCTGTTGACTCTAATCTTGGCGAAGGAACAACATTTACGATTCGAGTCCCAACCACTGTATCCGTTAGTGATGCCTTGATGGTGAAAGCAGGCGATCAACAATTTGCAATTTCACTTGCTCAAATTGACCGTATTGTACGAATTGCACCTTCAACTCTGGAAGCTTATTTTAATAGTAAAGATGACTTCTTTAAAATTGATAACACCAATTACAAGTTACGTTATTTATCTGAATTCGTTTCAAATCAGCCATTACCACGCTTAAGCAATATTGCACATTCTTTACCGGTATTGTTAATTAAGGGGAATAGTGGTCAAACCATTGCGCTGTTGGTCGATCAGTTGATTGGTTCGCGTGCACAAATTGTAGTGAAACCAATTGGTCAACAATTCTCAAGTGTAGGTGTGGTTGCTGGAGCAACGATTTTAGGTAATGGTCAAGTGTGTTTGATTTTAGAAGGTCAAAACATTGCTCGACAAATTCAAGCAACACAACGCATTAAACATATTGCTGATTCGCGAGATTTGTCACGACACAATAATGCACGTCGTTTAATTATGATTGTCGATGACTCGGTGACTGTACGTAAGGTGACTTCACGTTTACTCGAACGTCAAGGTTATGATGTGGTGACGGCTAAAGATGGTGTCGATGCGATAGAACAACTTGAAAATGTGAAACCTGATTTAATGTTGCTCGATATTGAAATGCCACGGATGGATGGTTTTGAAGTCACGAATTTGGTACGTCATCATGAGGTGCATCAAAATTTACCAATTATTATGATTACATCAAGAACGGGTGAGAAGCATCGTGAACGCGCATTCAGTCTTGGGGTGACACATTATATGGGTAAACCATTCCAAGAAGCAGAATTGCTAAGTAATGTTGAAAATTTGTTAGACGCTAGTCAGGGGGCAACTAAATGAGCCAAAATAGTGTTTCCAGCTCTGCTGTTGATAAAATGACGCAACAAGAGTTGCATCACCTTATTACAGTATCAACTGGTTTTATTGATGCCTATATTATTGACTGTCATGGTAAAGATGCGATGTTATTACCACAAAACATTGTTTTGTCGGCACTCGATAGTGCCACAGATGTGTCCTTTGTGGAGTGGCATGAGCTTAAATTGCCGGTTTATGCGGTGAATAATCCTGAGCATAAAGCTGGAGTTGCGTTGGTTATTGAAGGCGATGATGTGAGTCAGCGTTTTGCATTAATGTGTAATGAGATGCCAAAAACCATCCGTTTACGTATTTCTGAAGTCGTTGATGAAGAACATGCTTTAAGTGATCCAACGGTATTCCAATATGTGCGTATGGCTGATCAAGTTTTTCACATACCCAATTTAGCCCAAATTCAATCATCTTTAGGCTTTTAATTGTATTGAGTATTTCAAATACGAGACCCAAAAAAAGGAACTGTTTATCGTTCCTTTTTTTGTTTTTTGGATTTTAGTTCGCCAATAAACCTTCTAATATTTGTTCATAAATTTCAGCAAGTGGTTCTAAGTCAGCAACATTTACATGTTCATCAATTTGATGGATGCTGGCATTTAAGACACCAAGCTCAAGCACTTGTGCACCTGTAGGTGCAATAAAGCGACCATCTGAAGTACCGCCACTGGTAGAAAGTTCTGTTTCAATTCCAGTGACATTACGAATGGCATTTTGAGCAGCATTGACCAATTCACCGACTGGGGTAAGGAACGGTAAACCCGATAATGTCCATTCAATATCATAATTTACATTGTGGCGATCAAGAATTTCTAAAGTACGTGCTTTAAGTTCTTCTGCGGTCACTTCAGTAGAATAGCGGAAGTTAAACAAGGTATTCATGGTTCCTGGTACAACATTGGTTGCACCTGTACCAGAGTGAATATTTGAAATTTGGAAAGACGTGGCAGGGAAATATTCATTGCCATTGTCCCAAACGGTATCGCATAGTTCAGCTAATGCTTTAGAGACAGTGTGAATAGGGTTGATAGCAAGGTGAGGGTAAGCAACATGACCCTGTTTGCCTTTGACTGTAAGCTTGGCATTGAGTGAACCACGACGACCATTTTTAACAATATCACCCAATTGATTGGTACTAGATGGTTCACCGACCAAACACCACGTCATTTTTTCATTGCGTGCTTCTAAGGCTTCAACGACTTTCACTGTACCGTTAATTGAAGGCCCTTCTTCATCAGAAGTAATCAAAAAGGCAATAGAGCCTTTATGATTTGGGTGTTTTGCGACAAAGCGTTCAGATGCAACCACCATGGCTGCAAGTGCAGTCTTCATATCGGCACTACCACGACCATAAAGTTTACCATCGCGAATTTCTGGTACAAATGGATCGGAGTTCCAGTCATCTAAACTGCCTGTTGGAACAACATCGGTATGTCCTGCAAAACATAAAACTGGAGCTTGAGTTCCTTTACGCGCCCATAGATTATCGACATCTTCAAAACGCATTGATTCAATATTGAAACCAATTTTTTCTAAACGGTCTGCCATAATGTTTTGGCAACTATGGTCGACTGGCGTCACAGAAGGTTGACGTAATAACTGTAAACTAAGCTCTAGAGTTTCTGAGTGGTTCATACCGGTTAAATCAATCGAAAATGTGCCCAGTATAATAGGGGAATCATGTGGATAAGGTAAGGGGCGTTTTAAATATAAAAAAACCTTATCTAGACATAAGGTTTTTTTGAGATCAATCACGTTACATTTTGTCTTGCGTTTTTTCAGCCGTATTGGTGACGGCATCGCCAGCTTTTGAAACGTCTTTACCAAAACCTTTAAACGTATTACAACCGGTTAAAACAAAAGCCATAATGAGGGATGCAGCAAGAATTTTTTTCATCATCATCTCCAAGTGTGAATCATTATTTTGATGTGGTTTTAGGTTAATTAATGCTCAATGTAAACAATATGAGTTTTTGATGGTAGAAAAGTAACCAATTGTTATGCGTTAGAGAGATTTTAAAGTCATTGTGACAATACAATTCATTCTTCAAATGTTAAGCAATTCAAATATCTCTTTTATCAGGTTATCTTTTAAAACCTTGAGAAAGTAGCGCTGCATTTCTAAACATATAGATATGAGATTGATCTTGTTGTTGATATAGGCCATTGATCCACCAATGTGCAGTTTTACTACTTAAATCCGCTTGTGGGCAAATCCATTCCTGACGTTGTAAGCGATAAAATGCGGAGTCTTGAGCAGGAATCACACTTCCCCAACAGCCTAAGCGCCGTTGTGAATTCACCCAAGTTGGAATGGGGTTTTGTGAGTGCTCAATAGGAAGATAAAGTTGACCTTTTAAGACCACAAAGCGTTGTTCAATCTGATATTCAAGCGCATCTTCAAATTGAAATTGTTTCTGGCTAAAGTGATTTAATTTTCGTAGCAATGTGTCACTACGATTCAAGCCGTACCAATAAGCGAGAGAAAAATCCCGTTCCGCCAAATAATATTTTAAAGCCACTTCCCAGTGTTCAATTTTATTGCTTTCTGTATTGCGCAATAGAAAGTCGAGTTCACCTAAAGTTTTAGGCCCTGCAATTTTTTGAATACTATGACCCAGCAATTCATAGGGGTGATAGCTGTGATCGAGTAACCAAAACCAGATAAACATTTCAAAACGTAGACCTAAACGGGTACTTTTTAGCTGTTGTAAAAAGGCTTCTAATTCTTGAGGATGTTGATCTAAATGAAGCAATCTGGAGTGATAATGTTGAAAATGCGTTGCCCATGTTTCAGTGTTATGCAGTTCAAAGGTATGTTTTAGCTCCAATTCAGGAGGAATAGAACTTAAAGTATTTGGACTGCATACGCAAAATGCCAACTGCCTAACCAATAGATTTTTAAATTGAAGCCAAGGTTCATGAAGATCAGAAGCTTGATTTAAAGCAAACATAGAAACACCCAGCGCTAAATTAAAAAGTGCAGAATTACAACGGATCACAGATAAAAACACTTTATACTACCGCAATTAGTTGTATAGGGCAGTGCTATGAAAATGTTGTTTTGGCGGAGTTTAGTGATGATTTTTGTCATTCTAGGCTTTATCGGAGCGCTTTTACCGGGTATGCCAACAACAGTATTTCTTATTTTAGCAGCTTGGGCCGCATCAAAAGGCTGGCCACAAATGGATGAATGGTTACTCAATCATCCTAAGTATGGTCAAACCTTAAGAGCATGGCGTGAAAGCGGGACTGTGCCGCGCAAAGCGAAATGGTTCGCCAGTATCATGATGTTGATCAGCGCTATGCTGATGCTATTGACCAACGCGCCTGTGTTGGTCAAAGTGTTTACAGACTTGATTATGTTAAGCGTAGCAATTTGGTTGTGGCTACGTCCTGAACCTTTGACTGTACAGATTAAAAAACCACAGATTAAAGAGCCTGAGTAATACATATCATGTCATATTCTTTAGCACACGCAGATGTCTGGATTGATTTAGCAGAGCAAACCTTAACTTTACCGAAGCATAATAAATGTTATCTGATTTCTTCAGGTCAAAATGGCATAGGTGAGCAAGAAAATACAGGGAAGACACCCAGAGGTTGGCATAAGATTGCGCTTAAATTTGGTCAGACAGCGCCTCAAAATGCAGTCTTTATTGCCAGACAAGAAACGGGTGAAGTTTATGATGAAGCTCTAGCGGCAGAATTTCCTGAACGGGATTGGATTTTATCTCGTATTCTTTGGTTAAGTGGCTTAGAAGATAACTTTAATAAAGGTGAGGGATGCGACACTTTTAAACGCTATATTTATATACATGGTACGCCAGACAGCGAACCGATGGGCATTCCCATGTCGCATGGCTGTATTCGTATGCGTAATCAGGATGTGATTGAATTATTTGATCTGATTGCTGAAGAGGCTTTAGTTTTTATTTCCGAACATAAATTAAATTTAGCGGACTTGGAAATCAGTATAAATAGATAAAACTGCATCTCAGAATAAAATGATTTACTGTTTATTCAAAAATATGAATATTTGTTGAGTAAAAATTAGGCGATTAATTTAGCTGTTTTTTAGTAAAATCCTAAATAAGTTGCAGAAATTGTTTGTTTTTATAGCGAATCACCTATTTTTTAATCACTCAAACATAAAAAACTCAAAACAGGCAGAAAAGCGTTTGACAGGCTGCATAGATTCTCTATAATGCACCACACAAACGATGAAGTCGTAAAGGGCGCTTAGCTCAGTTGGTAGAGCGTCTGCCTTACAAGCAGAATGTCGGCGGTTCGATCCCGTCAGCGCCCACCAAGTCTTTACGTTAGGTACTTAAAGTGCAGCGGTAGTTCAGTTGGTTAGAATATCGGCCTGTCACGCCGAGGGTCGCGGGTTCGAGTCCCGTCCGCTGCGCCACTTTAGTTCTTAATAAATTGTTTGTACTTTAATAGCGATATTATGTAAGTGCAGCGGTAGTTCAGTTGGTTAGAATATCGGCCTGTCACGCCGAGGGTCGCGGGTTCGAGTCCCGTCCGCTGCGCCATTTACATGATAGACCTTTTAAGGGCGCTTAGCTCAGTTGGTAGAGCGTCTGCCTTACAAGCAGAATGTCGGCGGTTCGATCCCGTCAGCGCCCACCAGATTTTTTGTGATGCAGCGGTAGTTCAGTTGGTTAGAATATCGGCCTGTCACGCCGAGGGTCGCGGGTTCGAGTCCCGTCCGCTGCGCCATCTTAAAATCGAAATGTTAGACCCTTTAAGGGCGCTTAGCTCAGTTGGTAGAGCGTCTGCCTTACAAGCAGAATGTCGGCGGTTCGATCCCGTCAGCGCCCACCATATCTTCGGATATAAAACTTAGTGATAAGTTTACAATGCAGCGGTAGTTCAGTTGGTTAGAATATCGGCCTGTCACGCCGAGGGTCGCGGGTTCGAGTCCCGTCCGCTGCGCCATTTTTCAAACATCCTGATTTTGAAAAATGTGTGACATTAGCATAGATTACGCACAGCGTTGGTCTTGCATCAAAAATTCAATTCTTGAATTTTTTCTTCAGGGCGCTTAGCTCAGTTGGTAGAGCGTCTGCCTTACAAGCAGAATGTCGGCGGTTCGATCCCGTCAGCGCCCACCATATATTCTCCTTGCTCAAATTCTGTTTTTTTCATAGAATCTCAAGCCTATAATAATTTTAAATATTGAAAAACTATGAGAAATCAATATCAACGCAAAGCTGCGTCGAAAAATCAGAATAAAAGTTATAATGCACAAGATATTTATAAACAATTTATTGAAACGATTGTTGCCCAAGGTTCATTGAGTGCTTTATTTGACGATGGATGGGCTTTATGTGCAACTCCCACAGGTCAGCGTGCTTTCGCAGTATGGCAGCATAAAAGCTTGGCAAAGTTATTGATCAAAGATAACTGGCAAAGGTATCAAATTCAGGAAATTTCACTCAAAGATTTTATTGAAAAAGTAATTCCTTTTTTGCGTCAAGAAAATACCTGCATATCGATGGATTTAACTCCTGAAGGGCAAAATGTATTGGTTGCGCCCGAGAAATTGCTCTTAGATCTGAAAAAATATCTTTATCAGATCTATATGCAAAAACCAGAATTATTCAAGGATACGAAACTTCCTTTGCCGCGCAATATCCGTTTAAATTAATTTAATACTCTTGTAAGACCCAACCACTGATAAAAGCAAAGTACTCCCTTAACCATGCGTTATAACGCGTGTTTAAGGGCGTTTCTGCACTGCTCATGATGATGTTTTGATAGCCCAGTTTTTTGGCAATAGCTGCTGCTCGCAATGTATGAAAGTCACTGGTCACAATGGCAATTGGCGCAGAGAGTGGAATTTTCTGATCCTTTAAAATTGTCTTTGAGTTAAATAAATTTAATTCAGTACTGGTACTTTTATCTTCCAAATAAATACGTTGTAGCGGAATGTTATACTGCTGATATAAATATTTTGCCATAATTTCAGCTTCAGTCTCTTTTTCAGTATAACCAATGCCACCGGTGACAATAAGAATGGCTTTCATCTGTTGTTGTGCAAGTTCAGCCCCTTTATCTAAGCGTTTAGCTAAAGTCGGAGAGGGTTGACCATTTTGGATACCACTGCCTAAAATAATAATGGCGTGTACGGTTTGCTCCGTATTTTGCTGTTGAGTATGCTGGTGAATATAAGCGAAAAATACAGCGACACTGATGAGCCAAAGTAAAAAACCACCCCAGCCCCATTTGTAGAGCGCTTTAAGTTGTACTTTTTGCCTTAAAAAGCGCTGCATGGAACGATAAAAAATGGCATGAATCAGCAATACAAAACCTAGCAATAGGGGTAATAAAGTCCCCAGATGAATTTTATTTTGCCAAATTAAAAATAAACCGTCGCAGAACAAAATGCAGCCGAAGATCAAACTAAAAATTCTTTTTATTTTTTCAAACATAAAGATGGTTTTTGTGTAAATGAGATCTTTTGCAGTCTAACTGAAGTGAGATATTTTTCTAGTCTTGATTAAAAAAACCGAGCGACTTAGGCTCGGTTTTTTATCTGCTTAAATGGTCTTTTCTTGAATTAGTAGACATCACGACGGTAACGACCTTCTTGACGAAGCTGATCAACCGTTGCTTCACCTAGAATCGCAATCAGGGCTTGATCCACATCACTGGCCATACCTTGAATACTACCGCAAACATAAATTGCAGCACCATTGTTGACCCATGCTTGAAGTTCTTGTGCGTGTTCACGAAGTTTGTGATGTACATACACTTTGGCTTCTTGATCACGAGAAAAAGCCAAATCAAGGCGTTGTAGCATACCTGTCGTTTGCCATGCTTCAATAGTGCTTTGATAGAAGAAGTCGTGCTCGCGTTGACGTTCACCAAAGATTAACCAGTTTTGGGTATAGTCTTGACGTGTACGTGCATGTAATAAGCTCATTAAGCCCGCCAAACCTGTACCGTTACCAATACAAATGATAGGGCGGTTATCATCAATCAGGTGGAATGAGTCGTTGGTGCGAATACGCAGTGCAATTTCACTCTTTAATGCGGCATGTTGAGTTAACCAGCCAGAGCCTAAGCCGAGTTGACCTTGAGCATCTGCTTGTTGGCGAACCACCAAACGCAATACCTGCTGCGATGGAATACTGGCAATAGAATATTCACGCGAAGGTAGAGTTTGTAATTGCTCAAGCAAGTGTTCTAAATTGGCAAAAGGTTCAACTTCAGTGGTTAAATCTTTGTTCCATAATGCTTGTTCAATCTTGGTGCTCAGCGATTCAACTGGGCTATGTGCAGCAATATGGTATTTTTGCATAAAGTGGGCAATACGCTCAGCACTATTACCAGGTTGAACTTCGGCAATATCACCTGCTTGCCAATGTACTTCATGAGTTGGTTTCAGTTCGATGTTAAATGCTGCTGCACCTAGGCTGTCAGGATTGAGTACATCACGTTGAGTTAATGTCCATGAATCGAATGTTTTTTCAATATTCATGGCTTGTAATTCAAGTTGAGTCACTTTTGCTAAAGCCGTATTCCATGCTTGGATCTGCTGATGATTGGCATTATTCACTTCAATGGTGGCAAATAATTGCTTCGCACCATTTTGTTTTAACCAATCATCAATAGCGTGCCCGAAACTACAGAAAGTTTCAGGGTATTCTTGAGAGCCTAAGGCTAAAACAGCATAGTTGAGATGGCTTAAATCAACTGGTATTGGAAGTATTTTTTTCACAAAACTTGATGCTAAATCGGGTGCTTCACCCGTACCATAGGTACTGACCACAAACAGAACTTGTTCAGTATTTTTTAAATCGTCTACGCTTAGATGTTGTAATGCTTTGACTGTTACAGGTTGACGCGCCTCTTGTAAGCTGGTTGCAGTACGCCATGCTAATTGTTCTGAAGTACCCGTTTGTGTTGCATAAGCAATGAGCCAAGGTTTTGCATTTGGATCGAGCGTGACTGCGGTTGCAGCAAGGCGAGCTTGTTGGGTCAGTTTCTTTTGTTTACGACGTTTGAGATAAAGCATCCAACCTGTCACAAAGAACAATGGCATGACCAACGCAGCAAGCATGGCTAAGAATTGGTATACAGGGCCAAAGAAACTGCCGCGATGCACAGGCAACATGCTGCTCATGATTTTTTCATTTAATTTTTGATCTTCGTAGAGATCCATTTTTTCAATGGTTGAAGTTTGATAATTAAATGTGGCTTTGTTACGTGCACGTTCATGTTGCGGGATGGCATCAACAAAGTTTAACTCGATTTTGCCATCGGCTTTTTTCGGTAAATTGACCGTCAGAGTGGAATAGTCACGGCCGACTTGTGCATTAAAACCAGTCCAAGTTTGGGTTAAAGCGAGATTAATTTGCGCTGCTGAGAGTTCTTTTTTCGCATCTTTATGTTTTGAATCAGCTTCACCACGCACAGCTTGATTTTTATTGCGTTGTTCACCCGCATTTTCTGTTCGTTGACCTTCTGCATTTTGACGATTGCCTTTGCCTTCTTGCATTTCTGCTTGAGGAGACTCAACCCGCAATACTTTATACATGCCATTACGCCACCAGTCATAAGACCAATATAGCCCAGTACAGGCGAGTAATAAGTAAAAAATTACCACCCAAGTCCCCACAACAGCATGTAAATCCCAAAGAAAATTACGACCTTTGAGCTGTGGTTTAATCATGAACCATTGTTTTAAAGAGTGCTTTTTAGGCCAACGTAGATATAAGCCACTCAAAACAAAGATAATCAGGATAAGGGTAGATGCGCCAGTAATTTGTTTTCCGACAGGGCCGACGGTTAAATTACGATGCAACTGTTGGACAAATTGGAAGAACTCTCGACCTTTGATTTCAGGCAAAATTGCGGCAGTGTAGGGATTGATCATCATGTTATAACCCTTACGCGCACCTTCTTTGACAATATTAATGCTAGAAGAGGCAGTTGGGTCTTTGGCAATAGTAATGCTATTAATTTTTATTGTTGAATCAGTATTATAGAAGTGCTGATACAGCTCTGCGGGTGTTAATTTATCTCGATTTTCAGCTGCTACGGTATAACTATCTGGATTGAGCCATTTTTGAATCGGTTGTTCGTATGAGTAAATAGCACCTGTGACACCCATAATAGAGAGAATCAAGCCGGCAGTAATCCCGAGAAACCAGTGGATCTGAAAAAAGATTTTTTTTAACATAGCTGGAAAATGATATGAGTGGTAAACAGTAGTAGCGCCAATTATAACTGAACATTTAGTAGATACTATGGATTTTGAGAGCGATATATATTCTCATTCTCACTTATGCTTGTGGTATTAAAAAAACCCCCAATATTTTGGAGGTTTTTTATGCAAAAAATTTGCCTTACAGCAGGTCTTAAACTTGTTTGGCTTCGCCAACCGTTTCAGTTAAATGCTTACGAATGGTATTGAATGAAAAGTTTCTTGAATCCATACGTTTTGGCAGAATATAAGCACCTTGTTGACCTTTCACTTTAAAGTTAATCAACAAAAATTCTGGCGTGTTATACCATTCATAAATATCTTTCCAGCCAATTGCACCGACACCTTCTTGTGCACCCATTTTTTGGCGCATAATCAGACCGTGCGGTTGCACGCCTAAACGAATCCCTTTGATTTCCTGAACCGGAAACTCATTCATTTTACGTTTAACGTACCATTCTAAACCGAATTTACGAATCAATAAGTAAGCAATAACACCGACCAGTGCGACCCAACAAAAAATAGTCGAATAGTTTTTTAATAAGATAATACCCACAATGGATAATACAGCGACGACAGCCATGATAATCCATGATTTAGTGCTGATTTTGTTGGTACTACGCCAAATAGCAAGTTGAGCTTGACGTTGTTCAGCCTCTGAAATTTCATAGTTCACAGGCTGAAGGGTATAAGCGTATAAATTTTTCGCGGTCATAATGAAAATAACAAATTTAGAACTGTAAAAAGTTTAGCATTATTTATAGCAATTCAGTGAGTATATTGTTCCAAAATCATCCTATTTATAATGAGGCTAATTCGGTGGCTTTATCATCACGGTCATGACTCAAACTTTGCTTTAAACGGCTGAGTTGATTCAGGATGCTCAACATTAAAGATAATTGTTGTAACACAATCAGCGCTTTTTGATCATCTTTATTATTTGAGCTTAAGCGTTGGCGAATCGTATCCAACATATTTTGTGCATTAAGATCAGGGGCTTCATCTTTGAGTAAAGATCCTTGGATATTTTTTAAAGCGAGATCTAAAAGCGTTAACACTTCTTGATCTTCTATTTTCTCACGATGTGCGCCTAAAGCTGCAATATAACTTAATAGGGTATGATTCAAGCATAAAAATTCAAAAGCTAAGGCTTTTTGCGTGGGATCAAAATCGGGTTCTGTGGCTAAGGTTGAAATGAGTGATGCGACTTCTGCATCATTATTATGTGCAGTACGACGGATCACGCGATATTTCAAGCCATTATTACGTCCATGTTTGTATTGCTCTGCAACTTCCGCTAAGTAATTACACTGTGCAGTCAGGGAGCGATTAATGGTGCGCGATAGACGACGAAATTTCCAGTCGGGGAAAATAAAACTGACCCCAAACCATGCCAATGCACAGCCAATGAGTGTATCAATCATCCGAGGTACTGCTGCTGCAAAACCTACACCGTCAAGATTGAAGTTAATCATTGCAAGAATCGTAATAAAAGCAGTTGCTTGTGCATATTGTTTGCTGCGTAATTCAAAGAATAGTACGCCACTTAAAATCAGCAGCAATAATTGTCCTTCAATAGAGGGGATAAAGTATAAAATGGCATAGCCTAAAATAATCCCCACCAAAGTACCGACAATACGTAAACGTAAGCGACGCTTGGTGGCATTAAAATTGGGTTGGCTGACAAAAAGAGCAGTCAGTAAAACCCAATAACCATATTCAATATTGCTCACTTGGACAAAAATATAACCAATCAGTAAGACAATAGAGACACGTATGGCATGTCTAAACAGAACGGATTCAGGGGTTAACTGCTGTTTGATTCGGATAACAATGTCATCCCAGCCTTTTAGGTCATCATCTTTGAGTTGGTTTTCAATATGTTTGGTTCTATCAAATTTAATATGACGTTCAGTTTCTACATTACGCAGTTGAGCATCAATCGCCTTTAAATTTTGATAGAGCGAAAATAGGGCGTTGACCCAGACTTGATCATACTGTTGTTCTGTACGTAACTTTTCTAAAGACAGTTTTAAATTGGCAAAAGCATGTTTAAAGCGTTTGTTGTGCTGATAGGTTTCACGATGCAAAATGCTGTGGCTTAAATCTTTACAGGCTTTGGCTTGAATAAATAAAATCCGTTGGAAGCGAAATAAAATATCACTGTGTTCAAAAATTTTGCCCAGTTTTTGGTAATCAATATGGGCTGAGTCAGCACGTTCATGAATATCTTGGGCAACAAAATAATACTGTAAGCTACGACGGGTATCTTTTTGTCCGCGGTCACCTTTTAAACGGGTCAGCAGTGCGGTTTTCATTTCATTAAAAATACCGACTAATTTGCCATTTTCTAAAGATAATTCAATCATACTTTGCTGATAGCTGTGGGGTGTCATATCGACATCAAACAGGTTCGATTTTGCAAAGAGAAAATCACCTAAGGATGAATAACACTGCGACAACTTGTCTTGTACTTGGCGAACGGGAAACAATAAAAAGCTAATGGTTGAAATCACGCCATACCATGCTGCACCAATCACTAAAAGTAAAGGTTGGATATACCAATGGTCAAATAGTCCAACACCTAGCATTGAGTACACGGAAATGACTAAACAGCCATAGGAAATGGTGGCATAACGACGACCCAGCGAGCCAAGTAAGATCCAACCAATACAGGAAACAATTAAGCCTAAAGCAAATAAAATTGGGTAAGGAAATAGGAAATAAACAGATGTAGCAGTAATAAAAAAACCAATATAGGTATAAATTAGGTTCATGATGCGAACTGAAAAGCGGTCATCAATATCACTTAGACCCGCAGCAACCACCCCTAAAGTCAATGGAATGGTGGCAATCTGATGTCCCATAAAATAAGGAACAAAAGCAGTCCCTGCAAATGCAATGACCATACGCAGGTTATACATAAAGGTAGTGTTGTAGGTCGCTTGTTTAATACGCGTGAGCCAAGATTTCAAATTATGTCCTTACCACAAAGTGATCTATGCATCATGAAGTAAAATTATGTGATTTTTCACTCTCAATTCTTAGAAATAATACTATGTACAGTGTAAGCTTGTCTTCAAAGCTATCATTTAAAAATTAAA
This sequence comes from Acinetobacter kyonggiensis, assembly GCF_900107285.1. Lineage (GTDB taxonomy): Bacteria > Pseudomonadota > Gammaproteobacteria > Pseudomonadales > Moraxellaceae > Acinetobacter > Acinetobacter kyonggiensis. Next base: position 79,398 of record NZ_FNPK01000007.1, read on the forward strand.
TATCCATATGTCTGTACAACAGTCTACTCAACAATATTCCACAGCATGGATTCTGCTGTTGGCACTATTGACATCCTTAGGTCCACTTTCTATAGATATGTACTTGCCCGCGTTGCCTCAAATGGCACAAGATTTTGGCGTAAGTACACAAATGGTTGCCAATACCTTACCTGCATATTTTTTAGGTTTAGCATTGGGACAATTGGTTTATGGGCCATTGAGTGACCGAATTGGACGTAAAGCACCACTGTATTTTGGTTTAATCCTTTATATTGTGGCAAGCATGTTATGTATTTTTGCGACCAATGAATGGAGTTTAATTGCGGCACGTATTTTACAGGCGGTTGGTGGCTGCGTTGGGGTGGTGATTGCTCGCGCTGCGATTCGTGACCGTTTAGATATGCATGCTTCTGCACAAGCTTTTGCCAGTATGATGATTGTGATGGGGATTGCCCCAATTATTGCACCCAGTTTGGGGGCGATGGTGCTTAAGTTTTTTTCTTGGCATGCCGTTTTTGTATTTTTGACTTTGATGGGTGTCGTCTGTCTCTTGTGCGTACATTTTTTCTTTAAAGAAAGTTTAGCGCCTGAACGTCGTTTAAAGTTAAATATCAACCAAATTCTAAATTTATATGCAGTGATTTTAAAAGATGAGAGTTTCCGTTGGCCCATGTTGGCGGGTTGTTTTTCTGGTGGCATTTTATTTTGCTATATCAGTTCATCAGCTTCAGTACTCATGGATGACTATGGTTTAAATCAACAACAATTCGCTTATGCTTTTGGTCTAAATGCTTTTGGTATTATGTTGTTATCGACCCTCAATAAAAAACTTGCCTATAAGTTTTCAGTACTGAATCGTTTGAAAATGGGCGGTATGCTACAGCTGTTTGGTGCATCTATTTTATTTATTGTGGGTCTATTCAGTCATAGTCCTCTGTGGATTGTTTTTATCGGCATATTTTTGGCTGTTTCAGGCATCGGTTTTACTGGGCCGAATGCTATGGCTTTAGCCATGTCTGAGCAAGGTGCGCGAGCAGGAACAGCCAGTGCTATTATGGGCAGTATGCAATTTGCCTGTGGTTTACTTGGTGGGGTGATTTTGAATTTTCTGGTTTGGAATGCACTTTTGAATATGGGGATCTTAATGTTGATTTTTGTTGTCATTACACTGGTTGCCATTACGAAATTAACGCCACCTGTACAGCATCAAAGCCCTCATCGCTAATTTAAGAATAAAAAAAAGAGACCTTCATTTAGGGTCTCTTTTTTATTGGCATGAATTGAATTATTGATCTAAGAAAACAGTAAATTCTTCAACGGCAATACGTGGGGTAATAAAAGTATTCACAATATCATCTGTATTGGCATAACCTAAAGCAATGGTACAGACCAATTCTTCATCTTCAGGTGCACCCAGTACATCCAGTACGATTGGATGAAAATGATTCCATGCTGCTTGAGGGCAGGTATCGAGACCACGTGCTTTTGCTGCAATCATGACATTTTGAATCATCATGGCAATATCCATTTTAGAACCAATGCCCATGGCTTTGTTGACGGTAAAATACAAGGCGACGGGTGCATCGAACAATTGGTAATTGCGCAGTTGTTGGCGCGCCATTTTTTCTTTTTCACCTTTTTGGATGTTTAATAAACCATACAAGCCCCAACCATTTTCACGGCGGCGGTCAATGAAGGGTGAAATCCAATTTTCTGGGTAATAAGCAAAGGTTTCTTGATATTGGCTAGCAAGTTCAGGCTGGGTAAATAGCTCGATTTGTGCTTTACAAACACGTTCTACCATTTCATTACGTTTTTTTCCAGTCACGACATAGATTTTCCAAGGTTGTGTGTTGGTTCCTGAGGGTGCGCGACTGGCTACGCTCAAAATATCTTTGATGATTTGAGCGTCAACCGTTTTATTGAGAAAAGCACGAACGGAGTGGCGTGAGGTAATGGCATCATCGACATGGTGAACTTGTTGCAAATTCATGAAAATTCCTTTTTAAAAGCAGTTTTTTAGCTGAACTTTACTATATACATTAGTCGAATATTTGTACGCAATACTTTATGTGAATAATAGCTAAGCTTAAGAATATATTCATTATTTTTAAATAAGCCTAAACAAATAAGATAGTTTTTCAATCGTTGTTTGACAAAACTGATATTAATAAAGCAGAGAACTTGATAGATTGATAGTTACATATGGTTTACATATGTTGCACTTTTATAATATTTTAAGCTTTTTTCACTGTACTAGTAGCAGAAAATGCAATGATTTTTGAAGCTTTTTACAAAAATGAATCTATATTTTTTCATTCATTTGTTGAGTTTTTCAGGGTTGTTTATGCACGGATGCGAGATATTTAAATTGGAGATTAGAATGAGTCGCTTACTCAACCGTAAATTTATGGCTAAAAGCCTAGCATTAGCCGTGACTGCTGTAATGGTAAGCACAGCACATGCTGGTAAAGCTGAGCAAGAACAAATTCAACAACTACGTAAAGAAGTTGATGCATTAAAATCTTTAATTCAACAACAACATCAAGTTCAGCAGCAGCAACAAACTCAAATTGAACAAGTAAAAGCGCAGCCTATACAAATTGCAGCAGTAGCAGTAAAAGCTGAATCGCCACTTACAGGTTTTAAATCTAAAGCAGGCGCGAATGTAAACCTTTATGGTTTTGTCCGTGGCGATGCCAACTACATTATTGAAGGCGCGGATGACGACTTTAATGCAGTGCATAAAGTAAATGGGGCAGGAGCTACAGATCCTAAACTGGTAAATGATAAATTACGTGCGACAGCGAAAACCACGCGTATTGGTTTAGATTTTAATACACCTGTTGGCGATGCAAAAGTAGGTGGTAAAGTCGAAGTTGACTTTGCAAGTTCGACTGAAAATTTACGTATCCGTCATGCTTATTTAACTTATAACGATTGGTTATTTGGTCAAACAACATCGAATTTCTTGTCGAATCATGCACCTGAAATGATTGATTTTAATACCAATCTCGGTGGTGGTACAGCACGTGTTCCTCAAGTTCGTTATGGTTTTAAACTTGCTCCTGCGACTCAATTATTTGTTTCAGCAGAAGAAGCAGATAGCTCAGGTACAGGCATTAAATATAGTTTACCAAATTTGACTGCTAAGTTAACCCAAGGTTTTGCCGAAGGTAAAGGTTCTATTTCTGCACGTGCGTTGGTTGAAAATTATAAATCGACTGTTGCTGATGATAATGAAACTGGCTGGGGTGTTGCAGCAGGTGTTAATTATCAAGTATCTGCACCATTAAAGATCTCTGCTGATGCCTCTCATGTCGTTGGTAATAGCAACTATTTATATGGCAGTAATTCAGCTTATGTTGTGAATGCGAATAACAGCATTGAACAAAATGAATTTAATGCTGTTCAAGTCGGTGCAACATACAAATTCTCGCCTAACTTCCGTTCGACTTTAGCATATGGTGCAATTTTTGCTGATGATGATACTGATTATGCAACGCTGAACACTGCGGGTAATGAAAAAGTTCAACAAGCATGGGTTAACTTTATCTATACACCTGTTGCGCCAATTGACTTAGGTGTTGAATACATCAATGGTAAGCGTGATACATTTGCTGGACAGTCATTCAAAGATAACCGTGTAGGCTTGATGGCTAAATATAGCTTCTAATTTAAAAAGTTTAGATAGAGCAAAAGAGGCGATTAATTCGCCTCTTTTTTATTTAATTTTCGAAAGTATTAATGATGGTTTATTAAAAAATATTCAAATTTGAACCTTATATAAAAAAACAATAATTTACAGTAATTGATAAAATTGTAAAAAACTAAAGACATTAATAACTAAATCTGCATAATGTATCCTCTTTTTTGAACATTACTTACTGTAATATCTTTATTATTGTGTGTGATGTATGTTTATTTTCGCATACCCTGCGTGAATTAACATGACCAGGACTAGAAGCTTTAGATGAGATAATCTCTCATGAGTCAGTCGGTTAGTTGGCATCAAATGAAATGATACTTTTGTTTTGATCGCTAGAACGTAGTAACTCGCATTGTCTTTTTTTATGATTTTCCATCATGATGGAAAAAATCATCTCGCTGTCCTGTAGTTTCATCAAAAATGAATTTTTGTTCTTATACCTTTTTGTTGTATAGCTTTCATTGTGGTTGGGTATTTACCAAATGATGCTTGAAGTTTCATTTCTTTCAAGTGCTAATAAGGCTATAGAACAAAAAGAATCCAACTATTTTATGGACAATAATGATGGAATTTACTTTTAATGCCTTTTATACGCTGATTGCAGCGGTAATCGTTCTTTTATTAGGACGTTTTCTTGTCAATAAAATTGATTTTTTAAAGCGCTACAATATCCCAGAGCCAGTTGCAGGTGGTTTAGTTGCCGCGATTGTTTCATTGTTTGTACACAATATTTGGGGTTTGAGTATCTCGACCAGTAGTGCATTACAAACCAGTTTTATGCTGATTTTCTTTGCTTCTATTGGTTTAAGTGCCAACTTTGCTAAGTTAAGAGAAGGCGGTATCGGACTGGTTATTTTCCTCGTCTGTGTTGCCTCGTTTATTGTGGTACAAAATTTTGTTGGTATTGGCTTGGCGACTTTATTGGGTATTGACCCTTTAATTGGTCTGATTGCGGGTTCAATTACACTCACGGGCGGTCATGGTACAGCTGGTGCTTGGGGTGAGATTTTAGAAGTACAGCATGGTATTCAGGGTGCATTAGCCTTGGGTATGGCAAGTGCGACTTTTGGTCTAATTATTGGCGGTATTATTGGTGGTCCTTTAGCTAAAATGTTGATTAATCGTCATCAACTGGCTATCTCTCGTACCAATAAACAAATTGCTGATCGTGATTCAACCCTCAATGCTGATACCGACTCGACTGAGTTTACTCAATTTGAATATCCGCATCAGGTTCGTTTAATTACGGCTGATAATGCGATTACTACTTTGGGTATGTTCGCAGCGTGTTTAGCATTTGCTGAATTTATGACGGGCTTTAGTAAAGGCACTTGGTTTGAACTTCCGACCTTTGTTTGGACGTTGGCTGGTGGGGTGATTCTACGGAATTTTCTAGAAGGAATTTTCAAAGTAGAGATCTTTGACCGTGCAATTGACGTATTTGGTAATGCATCATTATCACTTTATTTGGCAATGGCATTACTTTCATTGAAGTTATGGTTATTGAGCGATTTGGCTGGTCCATTGGTCATTATCTTAGGTGCGCAAACCTTGACGATGGCGCTTTATGCGGCATTTGTAACTTTCCGTGTGATGGGTAAAGACTATGATGCTGCAGTACTTGCTGCGGGACATTGTGGTTTTGGTATGGGAGCAACACCGACTGCCGTAGCCAATATGCAGGCCATTACCAATATGTACGGCCCATCGCATAAAGCTTTCTTGATTGTTCCATTATGTGGTGCATTCTTTGTCGATTTAATTAATGCGACAGTGATTCAGCTTATTCTTAAGTTTTTTGCATAAGCCTTAATATTGCTATGAAAAGCCTGTTTTTCAGGCTTTTCTTTTTTTTGGCAATGCTGCTATTACGCAAAGCTAACTCAATCAGTGCTGTATTCTAGAATATTTAGGCTTTAAGCGTATTGAGTAAAACTTGAGAAAATGTACAGCAGGGCTGCGCAGTGAAAGGCGAGTGAAGTTAAACAAAGTCAGGAAAATAGTGCGATAATAAAGAGGAGAGATGGGCGGATTTACTTGGGTTGGTCTTATACAGACTAATCATTTTAGATGACAGTTTAACGAAATACTACAGTGTAAAAAATGGATCGTTTCTACACTATACAACTTTTAAAAGCTAAGCTTATTTATCATTAGGTGATTCATGATCAAGATCAAATATGGTTTTATTGCTTTCGCAGTATTTAGTGTTGTGGGCTGCCAAACGATGCCGCAGTCCAAGATTACTGTGGGCTCTACAGGCTTATCTGAATCACCGAGTGTTGAGGCTCAAGTTCGTGCAGATCGGATCAATTTTAAAAAAATAAAGCAACAACAAAGTCGTCCCATCGTGGCTTTGGTACTCGGCAGTGGTGGTGCACGCGGCTATGCTCATATCGGTGTGATTAAAGTCTTGGAACAACAAGGTATTCGACCGGACTTTATTGTGGGTACGAGTGCAGGAAGCATTGTCGGTTCAATTTATGCAAGTGGTAAAACAGCCGATGAATTGCGTGACATTGCGCTGAATATGAAAGCCAATGATGTACGTGATATCAAACTGGACATGAAAGGTTTTTTTGATGGTAAAAAAGTTGAAAATTATGTCAATCAACAAGTGAATAATACGCCTTTAGAATTGCTTAAAACGCCAATGTATGTGGTGGCGACAGAATTAAAAGAAGGCAAAAAAGTGGTATTTAATTATGGTAACACTGGACAAGCTGTACGTGCGTCAGTGTCTATCCCGAGTATGTTTGTTCCCACAAAGATTGGTGAAGATGAATATGTCGATGGGGGCTTAGTCAGTCCTGTACCTGTCGATGTTGCTCGTGATTTAGGCGCAGATATTATTATTGCAGTCGATATTTTAGCTCAACCGATGCATACCGAAACCAGCAATGTTTGGGGAATGTTTAATCAAAATATTAATATTATGCAGAACCACTTAGCCAGAGAAGAGCTTAAACATGCAAATATCGTGATTCAGCCTGATTTAAGAGAGAAGGGACATATTTTTGATGTCAAAGGTCGTGAAATGACCATACAAGCGGGTATTGATGCAGCACAAAATCAATTACAGCAAATTTCAACGGTCTTTAATCAAAAACAGGTGCCACAAGGGCAGAGGCTTCAGCAATTCAGTGTACATGATTAAGCAAACTGATGACTGCAATGATGCAGGTAGATTCAGCAAATTTAAAATTAGATTTTTAGTTAGTTTTGTTTTTATTATTCTTTTAAGCTGATGAGTGAAATTTTTTGATCGTAAAGTAATTTTATTTGAGTGGGTGATATTGTAAAAGTAAACTAATGAGTTAATATTTTTCATGAAAATAAATTAAGTAGCTAAAGGTCTTATTTTATATAATTTTTAGATTAATACTTTTTGTTCAACTATTTAAGTTTACCCTCTATGAGAAAGTCAATAAACTTCATCTCAATAAATTTGATACAAAAACCTGTATCTATAAGGATGGTTAAATGAATAAGAGTAATCCAAAGATAGAAAAAATTACCATAGGTCATAAAGTCAAAATGGCCGCCATGGAGCATCTGGTTTTTACCGTGATTTCGGAAAATACAGATGGCACATATGGGATTGAAACACAGTTAGATCCGCAAAATGTGCTGAATTATGGAAATATTTCTCAAGAGATGTTACGTAAAGTATAAGTATTTGCTTCATCTTGTTTATTCATTTTCATCTTGGTTATTTAATATATTAGACAGTACGTGCAAATGGATTTGCATTCATGCTTGATCCGTAATAGGCAGAGCATAAGAGGATGAACTGAGAAGATTTTCAATTCATCGGTGGGTATTTTTTGTAATAATTCTTTTTGAGCATTTATTCTATAAATCAGTGATATATAAAAAATACATAATATACAGTTATTTAGGTTGATTTTGAGTGTATTTCTTAGAATGCTACTTTTTTAACTATAAATAATAATGATGATTTTATTGTCAATTGGGACATTCAATTTCTTTGAAAAACGATATAATAATAGTTACATATACTATTGTCTGTTAAAGAGTCTAGAGAACGCGATGTCCCCATTAGATCAAATTGCTCCAGCATTAGATGACCAAGCTGAATTAACCATGTCAGTATTAATGACCCCTGATATGGCAAACTTTTCAGGTAATGTTCATGGTGGAACAATTTTAAAATTGTTGGATCAAGTCGCTTATGCATGTGCTAGCCGCTATTCAGGTTGCTATGTCGTGACTTTGTCGGTCGATAAAGTGAATTTTAAAGAACCGATCCATGTTGGTGAATTGGTTACTTTCCTTGCTAGCGTAAACCATGTTGGTCGGACTTCAATGGAAATCGGGATTCGTGTAGAAGCGCAGAACATTCAAAAGCGTACCGTACGTCATACCAATAGTTGCTATTTCACCATGGTTGCTGTCGATAAAAGTGGTAAGCCACAACAAATTCCTGCATTAAATTTAGACAATGATTGGAAACGTTGCCGTTTTGAGGCTGCCGAACATCGTAAAGTGGCACGTCTACAAGAAAGTCATCATCCATCATGTAGTATTTATAAGAAAACTTCATAATGTTTGGCATTATCGATTGAATAAACAGACTGCTTCTAAGCAGTCTTTTTTTGATTCAAAAATAAGATTTAAGCTATACAGGCAGCATAAATCAGCATAATATAAAACGATACGTATCGTTTTGTTTGGGTGGTGTAATGACTGAAGCGGAAAAAACTTCACGTCGTAAGCAGTGTATTTTAAATGCAGTGTCTGAGGCATTAGAAGAATATGATTATAGTCATTTAACTGTAGAAGACATTGCGGCACGTGCAGGGGTGGGTAAATCCACGATCTATCGCTGGTGGAAGCATAAGTCCGATTTAGTCCTAGATGCGTTTAAAGAACAAACTGCACCTGTATTTGAATTAGATTTTCAACAAAGTTTGGCATTTAATTTTAATCAGCAACTTTTAAAGTTATCACAAGCATTAAACCATCCTGTAGGTCGAGCCTTATTGGTGGTGATGGCGGAACATCGTGAAGCTGCGGGTGAATTCTTTAAACAGTATTTATTACCACGCCGTGAGCAAATGCGTAAGTTGATTCAAGTTGCAATTGAGCGTCATGAAATTATTGCTGAATATCCTTTTGAACTGATGCTCGATACGCTTTATGGCCCAATCCACTATCAAATTATTTTCTTCAATCGAATACCTGATCAAACCTACATTGAACATCTGGTCAGTTTAGTCATGCAACCGATTCTTGTTCAAAACTCACCATAGCTATGCAAGTAAGTTGATCATTATGATTACCACAGCCACTGCGCGTTTATGGAATCGCTCTTTTATCTTGTGCCTTTTTAATAATCTGTTTTTATTTACTTATTATTATGCACTACTGACCATTTTACCGATTTATATCATCAAAAATTTAGGTGGAACGGTAAAAGAAGCGGGTTTGGCATTGACCTTATTTTTGGTGTCTTCGATTGCGGTTCGTCCATTTTCTGGACTGATTGTTGAAAAATTAGGAAAAAAAATAGCGTTCCGTGGTTCAGCGTTTTTATTTGTACTTTTTGCATTTAGCTATTTATTTGCCGATAGTTTGTGGGCTTTATTAGTGATTCGTTTTATTCATGGTATTTGGTTTAGTGTTTTGACTACGGTTACAGTGCCTATTGCCAATGATTTTATTCCCGATCATCGTAAGGGTGAAGGCATGGGATATTTCGTCATGTCGACCAATCTTGCCGTGGTGTTTGGGCCATTGTTGGCATTAACGGTTATTCAATTTACTGATTTTAAAAACCTATTTTTAATTTTAGCCAGTGTGGTTTGTCTGGGCTTTATGTTCTGCCTGATGGTTCCTGTAGCAAAAAATCAGATGGATTCAAGCGATGATCAAGGCGTAGGAAAGCGTCTGGGTGTTCATGACATTATTGAAATACGTGTCGTGCCTATCGGTTTTGTTGCTTTGCTTACAGCATTTGCTTACGCCAGTATTATGAGTTTTATTACCGCATATAGTGAAACTCAACAGCTGCTTGCCTATACCAGTTTATTTTTTATTGTCTTTGCCCTTTCGATGATTATTGTACGTCCTTGGGTGGGTAAAATTTATGACCGTGAAGGTGCAAGTGCAGTGATTTATCCGTCCTTTATTTTCTTTGCGATTGGTTTGGTCATTGTTAGCTTTATCTCCAATCAATGGATGCTTTGGCTCTCTGCTATATTTATTGGCATTGGCTATGGTTCATTATTTCCATGTTTTCAAACGGTGGCTATACAGTCTGTGCCTAAACAGCGCATGGGCCATGCAATTTCGACCTTCTTTACCTTATTTGATTTAGGCATGGCGATGGGTTCAGTGGTCCTTGGTTTGATCATTGCCTACTATGGTTATCAAATGACTTATCTATGCTGTGCTGTCATTACTGTGGCAACCTTATTTGTCTATAAATACACCGTTTCAGCAACACTTAAACAACCCAAATAAAGAGGTACGGCCGTGGAATTACGTCATTTACGCTATTTCGTTGCAGTGGCAGAAGAGCTGAATTTTACTAAAGCTGCACAACGTATGTGCACGGTACAACCTTCTTTAAGCCAGCAGATTAAAGACCTTGAACAAGAGGTTGGTGTGCAATTGCTGATTCGCTCGAATCGCAAAGTCGAACTGACTGAAGAAGGTAAAGCATTTTTAAAAGAAGCCTTGTTAAGTTTAGAGCATGCTGAAAAAGCCATTCAAGATGCACGGAAAATTGCCAATTTAAACAAAGACCAACTGAATATTGGTTTTGTTCCCGTGGCGGAAATGAAAATTTTCCCTTATATCATGCCGAATATTCGGGCGCATTTTCCTGAAATTAAAATTAATTTTCATAGTTTGACGGATGCAAATCAATTTAAAGCGTTAAAGAAAGGTGATATTGATATCGCGTTTACGCGCTATGTGGATGAGTCAAGTGAACTTGAGCATGTACAAATTTTTAGTGAGCCATTGGCTTTAATTGTTCCCAAAGACTCCGCAATTGCCGCGCAGCGCCATATCAGTATTAAGAGTTTTAATCAGCAAGATTTTATTATTAGTGATGAAATTGCATCGCCACAACTGCATAAAATTATTACGGATTTCTTTAAGCAGTCCAAACTGAATGTAAATGTGGTGCAACAATCGACCAATATTTTATTGAATGTCAACTTAGTGGGAATGGGAGTGGGTTGGAGCTTGGTGCCCGCTTATGTGATTCCTCTTTTGGGCGATAAAATTGTGGTAAAAAATACTATTGAGCCGTTGCCAATGATTGACCTGCATGCAAGTTATCGTAAAGGGCAAAAAAATGAAGTCATTGAACTGATTTTAAAAATATTAAAAGAGCAGTTTTATATGGGGTTCTTTTAAAAAGCTAAGCATTAAAATGCTAAATGTTGCGCGATGCTTTAAAAAATCAAAAGCATCGTGAGCGATTGCACACATCACATAACAATAATGCAAAAACGATTTTAGCTCTTTATACTTAAAATCTAAAACAACAATATAGGTCTGACAAGAATGATGAAGTTATATAACAATGTACAATCACGTGGCATGACACTTTTTCCTTTGTTCAAAGAGCTGGGAATTGAAGAGCAAATTGATCAAATTCAAATTGCTTATGAAGATATGCATAAAGCAGATTATTTGAAAATTAATCCTATGGGGAAAGTCCCTTGTTTGGTCGATCAAGGCATCGTAATTTCTGAAACGGCTGCAATATTTACCTATCTGGCCGATAAATATATTGAAAAGGGTTTGGCACCCGCATTGGATGATCCAAAGCGCGGGGCATATTTGAAATGGATGTTTTTTTGTCATGGTCCTTTGACTGAATATATGGATTTGCGCAGCCTTGAAGTATCGAATGAACAAATTGAACAGAAAAAACGAGGCTTAGCATTTGGTGATCAAGAAACCTTATTTGCCTTTTTAAAACAGGGGATGCAGCAGGCGAATCCTTATTTGCTTGGGGAAAAAATTTCAGCCGTAGATTTATATGTGGGTTACTGGCTGGTTTTTGCCATTGCCTTCAAAATCTTACCTTATCTTGATGAGTTCAAACCTTTTCTTGAATTGATTGAGCAGCGTGATTCGATGAAAGATGTGGTCTGGTTTCAGAAATTAAATGGCTAATCTTTTTTTTTATATGGTTAATTTAATGATCCAGATGAAATAAAAAGACCACGCTTTTGCGTGGTCAGATCTGTAAATATGATTCAGTTTATGAATTATTTTACATGCAGTTTCTTGAACAATTGTTGGCTGACCTGATCTAAAGTTTGTGGAATTGCCAGCGCTGCGACAAAGCGATCAGGACGTAAAATAACAACAGATTCAGATGTTTTACCAAACCATGTACGAATGTCAGTACCAATATCACCTAAAGTAATCACGCCTTCAAACTTTTTACGGTTTTCATTGCCAAATTGAACTTCAGGAATAATTTGAATGAATTTAACCCCTAATTTTTTCCATACTTGCATATTGGTATCGTTAATTCCCCATTGAGGATCGACTCCCCAAGCGATAATTGCAAAGTCGTTGCCAATGATGTCATCCAGTAAAACTTTTTCACCAGACTCCAGTTTTACATGCGGCTGGATGAACATTTTACCAATAGGGGATTCTTTTTTACCATCTGCCAGCAAGGCACCATCGTTATATTTAGGCATAGGTTTAAAGCGCATTTCAAGCAAATATTGCTTAATCGGTTTGATGTAATTCAATGCATAAGCAATCCCATCACGGACGAAACCTTGCCATTTTTTCGGTGGCGCAAGCACGTGACCTGCCATCACAGAAAGATCAATCATTGCTTTGGCATGGTCTTTACGTTCAACTTGGTACGAATCCAATAGATCAGGAGTTGCTTTACCTTGTACCACCAGCGCAACTTTCCACGCTAAGTTAAAGGCATCTCGCATACCACTATTATAACCTTGACCTTGCCATACTGGCATAATGTGTGCAGCATCACCCGCCAGTAAAATACGCTCGACACGGAACTTATCGGCAATACGTGCATTGTGGGTATAGACACGTTGACGAATCACTTCAATGTTTTCAGCATTCGGTAAAACTTTAGACAATAATTTTGCAATATTTTCTGGTTTGCTGAGTTCTTCTTGTGTTTCACCCGGCATCACCATAAATTCGAAACGACGAATACCATGTGGTAAAGCCGCCGATACATAGGGACGTACTGGGTCGCAGCATAGGTAAATGTGTGGTGTTGCTAAAGGATCATTTTCAATATCAATCACGATCCATTGGTTCGGTGCAGTTTTACCATCAAAAGCAATATTTAAATTACGACGCACAATCGAGTTGCCCCCATCACAGGCAATTAAATATTGTGCATGGATGGTTTCTTGTTTTTGATTTTTGTCTTGCAGCTTTAGCGTAACACCATTTGCATCTTGGCTAAATTCATTGAGCTGACGTGAAAATAACACTTGAGTTGTTGGGTATTGTTTTAAACCTTGCAGTAAAACATTGTCGACTTGAGGCTGAATAAAAGCATTGCGACGTGAGAAACCAAATTCACGGGTCAGTGGTTGAATATCTGCGAAACAGCGACCTTTGGGGGTTAAGAAACGCATCGCATGGTTCGGTGTGGTATGTGGTAATACTTGGTCGACTAAACCGAGAGATTGAATGGTACGCAAAGATTCATCATCAATCCCAATCGCACGTGGGTAGTCAATTAAATGATCCAACTGCTCAATAATCGTGACTTGTACACCTTGCTTACTTAAATAATTCGCAATTGTTAAACCAACAGGCCCTGCGCCCAATATAGCTACTTCAGTCGTATAATTCGTTTTGTTTGTGCTCACAGCGAATATCCATTCAATTCACGATAATGCTTATTAACGATGAATTTAAGGGGCTAAACAAGCTATGCCATAGTAGATATGTTGATTGAAAAGAAAACATGCCAAAGACCATGTAACACATCAATATATTGAAAAACATGTAATAATTTTAAAATCAACTATACGATTTTTTAAATGAGTAATCATTTTTTTCTATGACTCATAACAACCTTCTTACAGATGAAAAGGCTTTGAAAATTTATAAATGAATTTGAATACGTTGCCATCTGGTAAGGAAGAAATTAAAGTGGAAGCATTCAGCAAATCCTGAGCATGATTTGCGCTGATGATGACCTGAATTATTGATGTCCACTTGAGCCAAAAGCGAGTAAGTTTTGAAACTGATTTCTCCAACGCAAGCCGTACCTACTCATATTATTTCTGGATTTTTAGGCGCTGGAAAAACCACTTTGCTGAAGCATTTGCTTAGCCAAAAGCCAGAAAATGAAGTCTGGGCAGTGTTGATGAATGAGTTTGGGCAAATTGGGGTCGATCAGCAGATGTTGCCGCAAACCCAAGGCTATGAAGTGAAAGAACTCTTGGGCGGTTGTCTGTGTTGTAGTAGTCAATTACCGATGCAAATTGCTTTATCGCGACTATTGTCGGAGACCAAACCAAACCGATTGTTTATTGAACCGACAGGTTTGGGACATCCTGCACAATTGCTAGAACAACTGACCGAACCGCATTGGCAGCAAAGTATCGCAATGCGTGCTTTGGTAACTGTGGTGGATGGTTCACGCTTACATGATCGCCAATGGACTGAGCAAAATTTGTATGCCGACCAATTGAAAGCTGCACAAATCATTGTGGTTTCTCATGCAGATCGTATGGATTTTGCCGATGAGCAAGCCTTAGAGATCTTACAGACAGAATATCGGGCCTATGCACAAACTTGGCTTAGGAGTGGGCAAGTTGATATTGCCCTTGAGCAGATTGATCAGCCGTATATCGGGACTGAACGTAAGATTCAACCTTTACTGAAAATTCAAAAAACACTGCTTGCAGGACAAACTTTACCTGAGATTAAACAGTTGCCTTATCACTATGTCGAAACGACACAAGGGTATAGTGTGGCAGGCTGGAAATTACCCAAGCGTTGGCTTTTCGATTTTTATCCATTATTAGATTTACTGTGTGAGCAACAAAATTGGCTACGCATTAAAGGTATTTTTCATACCAATCAGGGCTGGAAAACTTTTAATTTTAATCCGCAGCAATTTAATTATCAGTCTTCAGAAGAGGGGATTGATAACCGCATTGAAATTATTGTGCAAGATCAGCGCGATTGGCAACACTTTGAAGATCAATTATTTCAATGTCAGTTGAATGCAGATAATACGGATAAAACAACTCAGCAAATTTAGTTCAAATCTTATATGCTAAGCGCCAAATTTGAGGACTTTTTTATGGCGCTTAAAGCAACGATTTATAAGGCTGATTTGAATATTGCCAATATGGATGATCATCAATATGCTGATTATCAGCTGACGATGGCTTTGCATCCGTCAGAAACGATTGAGCGCCTGATGGTACGTATTTTGGCATATGCTCGTTTTGCTGATGAAGCTTTAGAATTTACCAAAGATTTATTTGAAACCAATGAACCTGCTTTGTGGGAAAAAGACTTAACGGGTCAATTGATTAAATGGATTGAAGTCGGTAGTCCAGATGAAGATAAAGTTAAAAAAGCCAGTGCGCGCTGTAAACAAGTTGCTGTGGTGACGTATGGTTCGGCTGTTGATGAGTGGTATAAGCGCAACAGTAAATTAAAAACCATGAGTAATGTGCAAGTCTGGAAGCTCTCTACAGCAACGACAGAGGCACTGCCACAATTATGCGAACGCACCATGCAGTTACAATTAAATGTGATGGATGGCGAATGGACCTTGATTGGTGATCAGGCACAAGTGCTGGTTGAATGGGAACAGTTACAGTAAATCATTTGAGGATGCAGGTTTAGGCTTGCATCCGAATAGCAAAATTGCGTATACCTTAAAAACAAGAATTTAAAACAGGTAGATTAATGGATCCTGATTTATATCATTTGCTGATTGCGCTTGGTATTGGTGCAATTATTGGTGCAGAGCGTGAGTATAGAAGTAAATCTGCGGGCTTAAGAACCATGATTATGGTCAGTTTAAGCTCGTGTTTGTTTACGATTCTGTCATTAAAAATTGGTGTGGAAAATCCTGATCGCTTAGCTGCCAATATCTTAACGGGGCTGGGTTTTCTGGGTGCAGGTGTGATTTTTAAAGATGAAAATCGCATTTCAGGGATTACCACGGCCACCACCATTTGGATGACGGCTGCATTGGGCATGGCTGTGGGTGCAGGCTACGAGCTGTTAAGTCTGTTGGGGACGTTGATTGTTCTGATCGTATTAATTTTTTTAATTTATGTACAAGAGCATATTGAGTCACTCAACCAAGCACGAACCTATCGGATTGTTTGTGAATTTCAACAAAAAACGTTAGATCAGTACGAAGACTTATTTAAAACTTATAACATGAAGGTTGTACGCAGCGCACAACATAAAACAGCACATAAAATTAGAGGTCGGTGGATTTTAATTGGTTCAGCTGAAAATCATAAAAAATTGACGGCTTATTTACTCAATGATGCCAATATTGAAGAACTGAGTTTTTAAATGTTGCAACATTCAAATGGGATGGAATTCAACAGACCCTAATCCAGTTTATACTATAGATCGAAAACATAGCTGTAGGTTGGGTAAATGATGATGTCGAATGAATTAGAAATTATTGATTTAAAAGTAGGTGAAGGCAAAGAAGCGGTCAAAGGCGCACTAATCACCACCCATTACACAGGTTGGTTAGAAGATGGAACCAAGTTTGACTCATCTATTGACCGTGGTAATTACTTTGAAACAGTGATTGGCACAGGTCGTGTGATTAAAGGTTGGGATCAAGGCATTATGGGGATGAAAGTGGGTGGGAAACGTAAATTACTGGTTCCTGCACATTTGGCTTATGGTGAACGCAAAATGGGTAAAGTGATTCCTGCCAACTCAAACCTTATTTTTGAAATTGAGTTGTTTGATGTAAAAACACGTGATTAAGATGAATGATTGAATGTCTTGATTGAAAAATATTCTACAAGAGACAGGGATGAACCTTGTAGAAGATACAAAAGTTATTTGAGTTTTATTTTTTTATCGTTACATTAAAGTATGGCTAAGCGTAATTTAAGGAAGATTCGCTTTTTGTTTAAAATAAAATATTTAATACATTTTCTTAAATTTTTCCTTTTGGCATGTTTATGCTTATTCATGTGGCAAAAATACGCATGTGCACAATATGAAGCTGCGTCTGAGTCTTATTACTTACATCAAAAATTAATTAATCAGGTCGATTTTACCGACAAGACCACCAGTCCGTTGAATGGGCTGTGGCAGTATTATCCTGAACAATTGATCATTAAACCTAGTTCAGTCTTAAAATCAGAAACAGTACAGTTACCAATTTCTTTTAAAGCACTGACTGGAACCAATCAAACGTATGGCACATTTATTGGGCATTTTAAAATGCCGAAACAATATCTTGGGCGGCGTATCGCAATTTTTATTCCAAATCAATATGGTGCTTATCGTATGTACTTAAATGGAGATTTTCTACTCCGTTTAGGTGAAGTTGGTCGGGATGCAAAGAGCCATCAAACAGAAAATGCACCTAGAATTGCTTTTTTTGTCGTGGATAAAGAATATTTCACCATTACCATGCAAGCCTCAAATTTTAATCAGTTGCATGGTGGTTTAGAAAACCCCATGCGAATTGGCACCTCTATAACAGTCAGTCGGCAATTCCAACAGTTAATGATGAGTATAGGCTTGGTTTGCGGTGCAGTATTGGGGATTGGGATATTCACCTTAATGTTTTCAATTTTTCAAGGTGTCATTGGGCGCAGTAACATTAGAGTATTTATCTTTGGTATTTTTATCCTATTTTTAGCCTTACATAATTTATTTTCAGCGCCGTATGCCTACACTGCATTTACAGACATTAGTTGGCTGTGGGGGGCACGATTAGAATATCTGTTTACTTATTTGGCGGTGGTATTTTTTCTGAGTTATATGTTTTTACTCAATCAGCGCTATTTGCACCCGATTGTGTATTTTGCTGCTATGGTTTTGCTGACGATTGATATTGTAATCACAAGTTTAACCGTACCAGAAGTATTTCAGCATTTCGCATTTTATAGTTTCATGTTTAGCCTTGTGGTGATTTTAAATTTTGCCTATGGTTTTTACTTAATCCTAAAACATAAAGAACCATATTCTACAGTCAATTTATGGGCGGTCATTTTGTTGTGTGTCACTTTTTTACATGACTTTTTATTGACGCTTAATTTAATTGATTCTTTTAATCTTTCATTTATTTCCACCAGTTTTTATGCGCTGCTGATTATGTTCCAACAGGCAAAAAATTATGCCCATCATACGTCTTATATTGAGCAATTGAATGATAATTTAGTAGAGCTGAACAGTTCTTTAGATCACAAAGTACAACAACGTACTTCACAATTGCATCAGTTAAATGAAAAGTTAGCACGGCAAATTCAAATTGATGCATTAACAGGAGCATTTAACCGTCGTGCTTTAAATAATGAAATTCAGCGTTTATTTATGCTGACTCAAAATCATACCAACAGTACGTTGACCTTTGCCATGTTGGATGTCGATTATTTTAAAAATTACAATGATTACTATGGGCATTTAAAGGGCGATGCCATTCTGAAAGATTTGGTTACGGTGATACAACAGGCTTTACCCGAATCGGCCTATGTGGCACGTTATGGTGGCGAAGAGTTTGCGATTATTTTGCATGATGTGCCACATGCCGTGGTACTCAATGTTTTGCAGCAGGTGCTCAATGCGGTCAGAAAAAACCACTTTGAACATTTAAATCGACCCGATAAAAAGCAATATGTGACTTTAAGTATGGGCGTTGCGTGGATAGATCGAGAGCATCAATATGCAGATATTCATGAATTAATGAAAGCTGCGGATGTGCAACTCTATGCTGCGAAGCATGCTGGGCGAGATCAATATCAAGCGCATAATGCGATAAATAAAGCGAGATGTGCCAAACAAATTTAAAGATGCCTTTCGCGCTGCGGATGATTAAAAATACACAAATGAAGATTGGCAAATCACTTATAAAATAAGCTATTGTTGTTTTTTAACATGTTTGTTTCTTATAAAAATAGTCCTTTAATATTTATTTCAGTTTGGCTTGATAAAAGTGATGTTGCAATAACGAGATACCATACATCATGCAAGGGAAGCTCAATATGTTATTGATGGACGATGAGTGTTGTTCAGAGAATAAATAATTTTTGAGTACCATAAAATGAAGACTCGCTTGCTTTCCACTTTGCTTTCAATCTCACTTTCTGCTGTTTTATGGCAGCTTCCTCATTTGGCTTGGAGTGAAACCTTAGCGCATAATCCGACACTGACCGTCATTGGCTATCATGAAATTACCAATCGTAAAAATGCACTGATTCCTGAATATGCCGTAAGCACGACACACTTTAAACAACATATCGCGTGGCTCAAAAATAATGGTTTTCACTTTATTAGTGTCGATCAGCTGATTCAAGCGAATCAAGGTCAATCTTCGTTACCCGCGAAACCTGTTTTATTGACCGTAGATGATGGTTATGCGTCTTTTTATCAAAATGCCTATCCGATTATTAAAGCCAATAACATTCCTGTTGTATTGGCAGTTGTCGGTTCATGGTTAGAACCGAAAGAAGGGCAAAACATTGATTTTTCAGGCAAACAGATTCAGCGTAATGAAATGCTGTCTTGGTCAGAATTGAAAGAGATGCAAGACAGTGGTTTGGTCGAAATCGCCAATCATAGTTATAACTTACACCGTGGGATTTTAGGCAATCCACAAGGTAATCTTGAATCTGCGGCAGTCACCCGTTTATATAATCCTCAAACCGCACGTTATGAAGATGATCAGCA
This sequence comes from Acinetobacter kyonggiensis, assembly GCF_900107285.1. Lineage (GTDB taxonomy): Bacteria > Pseudomonadota > Gammaproteobacteria > Pseudomonadales > Moraxellaceae > Acinetobacter > Acinetobacter kyonggiensis. The sequence continues at coordinate 99,013 of NZ_FNPK01000007.1, forward strand.
CTATCAACAACGGATTTTTGATGATTTAAAACGAAATAACCAGTTATTGACAGCGCATGGTTTGAAAGCGCCACGGGTCATGGTGTGGCCTTATGGTCACTATAATATGCAAACCGTGAACATTGCGAAACAGTTGGGCATGTCGATTACGATCAGTTTGAATGATGGCGCAGATTCGGCTAAAAGTTCATTGGGGCAACTGAACCGTATTTTGGTTGAAGGTGATATGAGTCTCACCGATTTGGCGCAGGAAATTAAAGATCGTCAGCAGAATTTAGGCGATAATAATCGCCCACAAAAAATTATGCATATCGATTTAGACTATATTTACGATCAAGATCCTGTGCAACAAGAACATAACCTTGATCATTTACTGGATCGTATTGTAGAGGTGGACGGAAATACTGTGTATTTACAAGCCTTTTCCGACCCTGATGCCAATGGTTCTGCGGATATGGTGTATTTCCCGAATCGTTATTTACCCATGCGTGCAGATTTATTTAACCGAGTCGCATGGCAAATTCAGAGCCGTACCCAAGTCAGCCGTATCTATGCTTGGATGCCATTGTTGGCATGGGAATTACCAAAAAATAATCCTGCTGCACAGGATATGGTACAAACTCAAGCAACACAGGACGCTAAACATTTAGATATGGGCTATCATCGCTTGAGTCCATTTTCAGCCGATGCACGAAAAACCATAGCAGGTATTTATACCGATTTAGCCAAATCTGTGCCATTTAACGGCATTTTATTTCACGATGACGCGACGTTGTCGGATTATGAAGATGCCAGTCCTGACGCGATGCGGGCTTATGCTTCCATTGGCTTACCGAATGATTTAGCTAAAATTCGTAGTAATGATGCAGACTTACAAAAATGGACAGCCTATAAAACCAAGTACCTCGATGATTTTGCGATGCAGCTTGCCAGTGAGGTACGTCAGTATCAGCCCTTTTTGCTGACGGCACGAAATTTATATGCACAAGTTGCATTGGAACCTTATGCAGAAAATTGGTATTCGCAGTCATTGGAACAGTCTTTAAAGCGTTATGATTTTACTGCCATTATGGCAATGCCTTATATGGAACAAGCACCGAATCATGATCGGTTTTATCGGGATATTGTGAAACATGTGAAGCGCTTCCCGAACGGTATGAAGAAAACGGTATTTGAATTACAAACGGTCAATTGGCGCACCAATGAAAAAATTCCATCAGAGGAAATGGTGACCACCATTCAGTCTTTATATAGACAAGGGGTAATGCATGTGGCTTATTATCCAGATGATCCTATTCAAGATCATCCAGATACCGAAGAGTTACGTCAAGTCTTTGAACTGAAATCAGAAGATCTTGTTCCTTAAAGCAATTTTATCGGTCAATGCTGCTGCATTTTTGGCATTCTGCGAGATTGCCTTTAACCCAAAATTATCAATGATCCCGAGTTTAGATCAAACTCGGGATTTTTTAGGCTTTACTACGGACTTGAAACGAATAGAGGGCTAAACCCAAACAGAGTAAAAGCAGCCCTAAAATTAAATCTGGACTTAATTGCTCCTGATTTAGCCAACTGCCCCAAACAGTCGCAAGCACGGGTGTCATGATGGTAATGAGCATCAGTGTGGTCGGACTGACTGTGTTGAGTAAGGCATAATAAAAAATCATCGCCAGCACGGAGGAAAATAAAGCACTATAGATGAGAGCAATACTGCTTTGTAAGGAGGGTAACTGAACAGGCATATCCGACCAGAAAAAAGGCAACAAACAACAATAGCCAATCCATGATACTAGGGTTGCACCTGTCATTTGGCTGATTGGATGGATGCTCGCATTGACAGATCGAACTGCAAAAGCAGAAAGGACATAAAGCAGCATTGCAATCAATTCTAAACCCACGCCCAAATAGTTCAGTGTAAAGTTTTGAGAACCGAATCCGAGTGCGAGAAATAGTCCAAATATGCCGAGCATTAAACCCAGCCATTGATAGGCACTAAAGGCTGCACTTTTAAAAATATAAATGGTCATTAAGCCTGAAAGCAATGGTGCAATACCATAGATCATTGAAATAATGGCTGAAGGCACTTTGGATGCGCCCATATAGCAAAAAGCCATGGAGGCAAATAAGCCAATTGCACCTGCGGCATAGCTGAGTAATGCTTGCGGATGAACGGGTATTTTGATTTTAAAGTAAGCTTGACAGATGAAGGCGATTGCAATAGCCAAGCTAAATCGAATAAATAAACCCCACGCCCAATGAATTTCATTCACTGTCCAGACGGCTGCAAGTGGTGTCAGCGACCAAATCAGCACAACAGTAATAAATTGACCGGTTGTAGCGAGGCGTGAGTTTCGATTTAAAGACGCTGCAACCGGATCGCACAGTGGCGAGGATAAGTCTTTTGAATGGAATGGATTACTCATTGGTTATGTCCTTATTTTTTGGCAATAAAAAAGGCCGCTATTGAGGCGACCTGAAGTGATTCTATGCGGTGATAATTATTCTAAACAATGATCACGGTACAAATTCCAAGGCACCTCGTGTAAAAAGTCCACACGTCGTGAATGGGCCTTGTTGACTGGAATGTCCAAAGCAAAACAATTCACAAGCGGCTCTTGAGGGTATGGAATAGTGAACATGTAGAAAAAATCGAGGAATGAATATTTTTTATAGCATAATATTTTAAAAATTGTATAAATTTTATTCAAATTGTTTTATATACTATAAAAATAACAACTATTTACTCGTGAGAGTGACGCCATGCTGAAAGTACTGATATGGTTGTGTTTTTTCATTGTGTTGATTGGATTTTGGAAAGTATTGTTTAAAATTCATATACATCAACATTTTCAGCAATACCGAAAGCAGCAACAAGAAGATTTAAACAAACCTAGTGCCACTTCTATTGGCGAAATACTCCTTGCCGTTGACGCACCTATAGAAGCAGTGGAAGAATATGAACAGCAGCTTTTTGATGATGTCTGCGAAATCTTTTTTGACCAAAAACGGACTGAACGAAATTTGAGTCAAGCAATGTCCGTTCAAGAAGATGTACTGAGAAAAATGCCTGCAAAAACTCAGACCCAAATTCGTAAACTTGATTTAAGTGAATGGTCTATTTATTGGACTTTTCACGATCAGTCTTTGGAATACTATGTGGGGTATTATGGGATATTTTATACACATGTTGACCGTTTTGGAGATGAGCATAAATTTGAGATGAAAGATGAGCATAGCCACGTTTAATCAAACCCACTTGTTTGAGTGCCAATACTTTTAGTTAAAGGATGAAATGCTCTACATCTTCATATGGTTGTTAACTGTTTTAAAATTCTGAGCTTGACCTGATTAAGATAAAAGCTGTCGTCATTTAGGCGGTACATTAAAATCGCACCTTCATAATCGGCTACGCTTTGTTTGGCTAAAATTTTGGCTTCATGATCGCTTAGTTGAACTTTAAAGAATTGGTAAAATGCCATTTCCCAATCCTGAAAAATGCTGCGAATTTTTTCTAAAATATCGACAGATTGATACAGTGCTTCGATAGAAAGAATCCCCACCAAACAGCCTTTAACCCCATAACTAAAAAATTCTACCGCACGTTCATGTATCTGTTCAAAATGCTCAACAGTAGAAAGTGCTTTATTTTCACTGAGTTTAAATAAATGCGTCTTTAAATATTGCTGGGTGAGTTCGAGTACATCTATAAGTAAAGCTTCTTTACTGGCATAGTAATAGTAAAAAGATGCTTTGGTCAGTCCACAGGCTTTGGCGAGCATGCCCATACTGGTCGCTGCATATCCATACGTCTTAAATTGTAAGGCGCATCTATTGAGAATTTGCTCTCGGCTAAGTTTCTGTGGACGCATTTATTTGAAGTCTCTATCCATTTTTTGTGGCAATGAAGTCATGAAAGGAATGTAAAATTTCATCCCAGATTTTTTCTGAGCCTTTACGGAAATAACCCATATGCCTAATTTCTTTTAAGCCATAGTCTGAAGCTGAAATATTAATAAATTGCATGGGTGCGTTGCTGTAATGTTGCATAAAAGCATGGCGTGAATTGGGTAAAGCCCAATCATCATCCAATGCAGATACTGCATAAATAGGGGTTTTCACCTGAGCATATTGTGCAATTAAGGCATGTTGTTCAGGGTCAGCAAAGAAATAAGTTGGGTTTTTACACCATTTTCGCCATTGCTGATAGACCCCAATGGGTAAATCTGCCCCCATATTCAGTTTGCTCCACGGTAAATAGCCTGTGACTGCAACTATAGGTGGAAAAATAATATTCCAGATCACCTGAACTTTCATTTTTTCTTTAAAAGGCATATAACCATGCCAGCCTGCGCCCGTACCAAAGCAATACATTGCAGTCACTTTGGCATGGTTGGGCGCTAAACCCAGTGCTTGTCCACCATAAGAATGTCCCACCATAAATAACGGAATCTGATCCTGTGCCAGAAAATCAATGGCCGCAGCAAGGTCTAAAGCCCCCCAATCAAGGTAAGACATTTTAAAGCCTTTGAGCTGCTTCGGAGCAGAAAGTGCCACACCACGATAATCAAAGGTCAGCACTTGATAGCCAAACTGTGTGGCATATTCAGCAAAGCGACGATAAAACGCTTGTGGAACACCTGTTGCGCTAGACAACACGATATTGGCTTTTATGCCATGTTCTGGTGTGTAAAGTGTGCCAATAAGCGCATAACCATCGCTTGCGCTAAAAGGTTGTGTCGCAACGCTAAACTGCTGTTTTTGTCGGTTTTGATTTAAATTGGGCATAACGAACTCATTTTTTATGTAGATTTGGACTCAAATTATTGACCTTTAAATTGTGGTGCACGTCGTTGCAGCATGGCCATTACACCTTCTTGTACATCTTGCGTTGTTAACAAGGGGGTGAGGTGTTGTTGTAAATGAGAAAATGCGACTTCTGTACTATGTTCAGCGGCTTCTTTGGCAGAGGCAAGGGTTGCTTGTACTGCAAGCGGTGCAGCTTGGGCAATGCGTTCAGCCAATTCAATGGCACGATTGAGCGGTGCTTCAGGGGTCATTTCATTGATCAGATTTAAATGGAGTGCTGTTGCTGCATCAAAAGCATCGCCCGTAAGCAAGTAGCGCATGGCTTTTGACCAACCCGCAGCTTGTACAAAACGGGCTGTTGCACCGCCAAAAGGTAAAATGCCACGTTGCACTTCCATTTGGGCAAATTGAGTATTGTCTTGTGCGATGACAATATCCGCATTTAACATCAGTTCTATTCCTGCGGTATAGCAAAAGCCTTGTACTGCAACAATCACCGGTTTTTTACGTTTGCGTCCGCTGGTTCCCCAAGGGTTAATATGATGTTCATCATAATTGAAGATACCGCTACTGAGCTTGGGCTGTAATTCGATCAAATCTAGGCCTGCGGTAAAGTGATCGCCGTGCGCAAAAATGATGGCACAGCGTAATTCAGAATGGTCTTCATATTCCGTTAAGGCCAGTGATAAGTCATGAATAAGATAACTATCAAAGGCATTTCTTTTTGTCACACGGTCGAGTCCTATTAAAAATACAGACCCACGAATTTCACGACTGACTTTACCTTGTTGTTGTGACATTTTTATTCTTCCAGATTGATCATTTTTTATATTTTTAAACGATCGTTAGAAAACTGTCAAATCTGTGCAGTCAAATTTTTGAGTGATATTTGTATTTACAAAGTTTTATGGGAGAAAGGATCGTGATGCACAGCGAGTTAACAGACGAATCGGCATAATTTATCTTGCGTTCAGCGCCATTTTTTTCATAATAGCGGCACTATTTATACTTTTGTTTATTGCTATGTCACCTTTAGAAATTATTGCGGTCATTATTAGTGTTATTGGTGTGACATTAACGGTTAAACGAAATATGTGGTGTTGGTGGTTTAACTTTGCGGCATTTGTTTTATATGCTTATTTATTTTATGAATTTAAGTTGTATGGCGAAACCATCTTGCAGTTCTTTTTTATAGTGGTGAACTTTTATGGTTTCTATCATTGGTTCAAAGGTAAACAGCAAGATCATGAAATTCGCATTGAACCGATTGCTAAGAAAACAGTCATTTTCCAAATGTTGTTGGCAGCGTTAGGTGGTTTAATTTTCGGTTTAACTTTAAAACATTTTACCGATGCTGCTGTACCAATGCTTGATTCACAATTGGCTGCTTTTAGTTTGCTGGCAACCTATTGGACCAGTCGTAAACATATTGCCACTTGGGTACTTTGGGTTTTTGTCGATATTGTTTATGTGGGCATGTTTATTTATAAAGATTTATTCTTGACTGCGGGTTTATATGCGGCTTTTGTTGGTTTGGCAGCTTTTGGTTGGTGGCAGTGGGAACAGGTGAAAAAGAAACAGGCGCACAGCCATTTTAAGGGGGTATAACCTATTTTAGGCTGCACTTGGATGAATAAAGATGCTGATTGATTTCATACAATCTCAATTGACACAATTTGATGAAATGGCAGCACGGATTCAGGCTGCACCTGAAAAATATATCAATTTTGATTCGGTCTCAGATTTTTATAAAGCCAAATGGCTAAATGATTTTCCAAGAGGAACCACATGGTCAGCCACAGGTCTAGATGATGGTGCTGAACAATTTTATGCAATCATTGAGTATCGGAAGCATTTTGTGAGTATTTCCTGCACCGAGAAAATTGAAATACGCTGTGGCATTCATCCAGAATAGTTTTGTATACTCGGTCAATGACAGCATGACTAAAATTCAATTAAATAAACCGCGCTAAAATATGCTAGATCAGTGCTGATCTAATAGTTTTAAGATATTTAAATAATTAAAAAATAAAGGATAGTAACATGGCACATCGTTTTACCGTCAATGCCACCATTCATGGTGTTTCTTTGGATGAGTTTCGTCGTTTAGCAGCAGACCCAGAGATGCATGAGGCTGTTTGTAAACGTATTCCGGGAGAAAAATTAGAAATTTTAGAATCGCAAATTGTGGGTGATATTTACACTTTAAAGCGTGCTTATAATTTGGATGTCAATATTCCCGATATTGCTAAAAAGCTGCTGAAAGATGCATTTCGCTTAAAACGTACAGATATTACCAATCTAGATGCTTTGACTTCGACCGTTGAATTGGGCGCAAATTTACCTTTAGAAGCACAAGGTGAGCGCTCTGTTACAGGGAATGCGCAGCAAGTGAATATTCAATTAGATTGGACCATTAAAATTAAAGTGCCATTGATTGGTGGCTTGCTAGAAAAACATGCTGAAGGCGAAATTCGTAAATTTAGTGATTTGGAAATCCAAATTGTTGAAGATGAATTAAAGAAAAACTTAATAGTTTAATTTAAAAGACTAAGTTATTTAAGCTCGTTCTTTCTCTTGCTTAATTAATCGAATCGCTCTTATTTTTGTAAAATAAGGGCGATTTTTTTATAGAAAATAATGCTCATTTCTACTGAGTAGGTTTATTTATTTAAAAAGTTATAAGTAATACACGGAGAATAATTTGAATAAAATTAAATGAAAATTATTGATAAAATTCACATTTTGTCCATAATATCTCTACTCTTTAGATAAAAAAGTGATCACGTGGCAGAGTTAATACCTTCAAGTGTACGGCATTTAAAATCGGCAACGTCTGGAGAGAGAAAAGTTTATCAGTTGCTTGCAGATGCTTTTCAAGATGATGCTGCAATTATCTGGTATGAACCGAAGGCTTTAGGACGTTATACGGATTTTATTGTCTGGTTACCTGAACATGGTTTATTGGTGATCGAAGTTAAAGACTGGTCTAAAGATAGATTTATAAGTCTTAACCCAGAAAATTTTATGGGTACTTTTTATGATAAAAATAATGCAGTAGTTTCTGTACAAAATCCTGAGCAACAAGCCCGAAAGTACATGCTTAATATATTGAATCAATGTAAAAAATCGGCATTATTTACCCATACTGCTGGACGTTATAAAGGGCATTTAAAATTTCCTGTTAGTTTTTGTGTAGTTTATACAGAGTTAAAACGACTTGAAGCTGAAGAAATTGAATTATTATTACCTGCAATTACAACAGAACATAAAGTTTTATTTAAAGATGATTTAAAAGTAAGAAAAACCAATATAATTGAGGATCAGCAGCATTTTAAATCTCAATTATTTCGTGCCTTTAATGGTATTAAATTTTCATTTCCGCCATTAAGCTATGCTGAAGAAAAGGCATTACGCTATATGATTTTCCCCGAAATTCGGGTCAATAATTTTGAACAAGATGATCTATTTTATGCTGAACCTCAGGCAATTAAAGCATTAGATATTGCTCAGGAATTAGTTGCAAAAAATATTGATGATGGACATCGTATTTTAAAAGGAGTCGCGGGAAGTGGTAAAACGCTGGTTTTAGCTTGTCGTGCGAAATACTTAAAAACCATTTATCCAGATTGGAAAATTTTAGTTGTTTGTTATAACAACTCTTTATGTAATCACCTGAAAAGTATGTTGGGTGAGGAATATCAAGATAAAATTGAAGTACGTAATTTTCATGCCGTAGTTAAACATATTACCCAAGCAAATTTACAGTTTAAGCCTTTTGAAAGACAGAATGATTATAATGGTCGAGTAGGGCAAATATTACTCGATTATGTTGATCAGCAAAAAATGTTAGAACAGCAATTCTATGATGCTATTTTAATTGATGAAGGGCAAGATTTTGCCCAAGAATGGATTTTAGGTTTAACGCGTTTAGTGAAAGATGACTCGGATAATATTTTATTTTGTTATGATCCAGCACAAAATATTTTTAACCGTGCAAAACCAAGTTGGAAATCTATAGGTTTACAAGTTCAAGGTAAAAGACCCACTGAATTAAGTAAATGTTATCGAAATACCAAAGAAATTTTAGATATTGCACGTAGTTTTTTAAACCCAAAATTACTTGAAAGTTTAAAGAGCCAAGATGAGTTTGACCGAGTATTAGATCCAGATACTGGAGAATGCCGTCAAGGTGAATTTCCAAGTATTTATCATCAGGATGATGTTGAACATTTAGCAGATTTAATTGCACGTAAAATCCGCTTTTTGGTTGGACAAAATATTGAAGCTCGTGATATTGCTGTATTACAAGCCAAATCAGAAGCATACGATATTTTGGCTGAGCAGCTTAAAAATAAAATTTTACATTACAGTCCACAATTAGAAGTGGATATGGTATTTAGCAGCCAAGAAAAGAAAAAATTAGATATTACTCGAAATACAATTAAAATTTTAAATGTGGAATCATCGAAAGGCTTGGAGTTTCCATATGTGTTTTTTATTGGTTTAGATCATATGCCACGTTTAGAAAGTGATAGCCGTGATTTAGATTCTGAGAAAAAGTTAGCATTTGTTGGGATGACGCGTGCACAATTGCAATTGTTTATTTTAGGACGTGAAGATAAGGGCTTTTTAGCTGAAGTAAAGCAGTTGCATGCAGAGGCAAAAAAATTATTAGAACCTGAGCAAGTACCTTTGACTGAGGATCTAGAAGATAGTTCTATGATTGGAAAAGCATGGACAGAAGATGAAGAAGTTAAAATGATTGATGCGTTTATGATTGAAAAACTATCAATTAAAGCAATAGCACATCTACATCAGCGTAAAGAAGGCGGTATCCGTTCACGTTTGAAAAAGCTACGTTTAATCGACTAACTTGTTTAAGTTCAAGATGTAAATTAAACATCTTTAAGATAAGCACAGATTTTATTGTATCCCAAAGAGGGAGGTACTTTCTTTAGAATACATGAGTCTGATTCAAACTTGTTGTTATGCATCATGGCAGTAAAGAATGAGATGAGACATAGTATCTATATAATACATGGCATGTTTCTGTCGCAGTTTAAAGTCGAATAAAATAAGGCAAGATTGAGAGCAGTATACCTATAGATGTCAACATTGCTGTATTTTCAATGAAGTAGGGAAAAATCATCAGTACTAAACCACAGACTAAAGGCACAGTCACTTTTTGTTTTTTACCATAAATAAAATAGCCCAAACCTATAGAACTAAAAAGAACGCCGAGCAAAAGTTGAGTAGTGTTCATCTTTATTATGCTTATGTGGAATTGGGCTTATTATAAAGTAGAAGATTAAATTTAGCTTAAATGATGATGCTTTTTAGGGTAAATATAAAATCAATAACTCTTGATTCATTTTGAATGTGATCGCCTCAAAATAATATAAAAAAGATATGCTTAATATTGAAGGAACGTTTGTCTTATTAAAATTTGACATGGTTAAACTGAAATAGAGGAAAGAAAATATGAGTGTCATTTTACCTGTAGCACAACGTGGAGAAGTCATTTTAACTTTGAAGGCTGCATCAGTTGTAGAGTCGGAATTGAATAGTTCATGGTTAAATGAACTAGCCACAGCCATGCAAGCCACCATGCTTGAACGTAATGGTGTTGGGATTGCAGCTCCGCAAGTGTATGTGTCTAAACGGGTCATTATCGTGGCTTCACGTCCAAACCCTCGCTATCCCGATGCACCTGAAATGGATGCTGTGGTGATGGTCAATCCTGAAATTTTAGAACAGTCTGAAAGTACCATTTTAGGTGAAGAAGGCTGTTTAAGTGTGCCTAATGAGCGTGGGCAAGTGGCTCGGTCGGAAATGATTAAGGTGAGATATTTGACGTTACAAGGCGAGTCAGTTGAAGCCGTATTTCATGGTTTTCCTGCACGGATTGTTCAGCATGAAGTTGATCATTTAGATGGGGTGTTGTTTGTGGAAAAAATGGCTATTTCATTAATAGAATCCCTCCCAACCTCCCTTTAAAAAAGGGATGGGTTGTCATGTGAGTAAATATCTACGTGAACACCTTTCTTTAGCAAAGTAGGGTCGATGGATGATTAATTTCTGGCTTATAATTTAAAAAAATAATAAGAGCTTATAAATTATGCAACCTTATAACAAGAACTTAAAACTTCCATCGCGTGATTTACGAAGCAATATGACCGATGCCGAGCAATGTTTATGGCAAAGATTACGTCGTAAGCAAATTTTAGGACTACAGTTTTATCGACAAAAGCCAATTTTAAATTTTATTGTGGATTTTTATTGCCCCGTAGCGAATTTGGTCATTGAGTGCGATGGTGGACAGCACTATACAGACGAAGGTTTGGAGGCAGATCGAGTGCGGGATGAGGCATTGGCTCAGTTGGGATTAAAAGTTTTGAGGTTTGATAATGGGCAGGTTTTGAATGAAACTGATGCGATGGTAGAGCAGATTTATTATATTGTTAACCTAAGATTAGAATCCCCCTAAATCCCCCTTTTTGTAAGGGGGACTTGTCATGAATTTAATGGTGGTCGTGGATTCGCGGAACTCCCTCCTTTTTTAAAGGAGGGTTGGGGAGGATTTATTTAAATATTTTTTCACCAAAAATATTATAGTCATGCATGATTGCCTGAAAAGATTTTGAATCAGCTGCTTTATCTAAATTGCTTATAACAGTTTCATATACTTTATTGCTTTGATCTTCTGAAATGCCACTGACCTTTACTTGGATTTCTCTAGCCTTATCTTTCATATAACCTAATAAATATTCAGGCATTACCAAATTTGATGGTCGTAGAATTCCTTGTTTAAGTGCAACTCTACTAGCTCTCATCTGTTTTGAATATTTTGAACTTATAATACCTATGATTAAGAATGTTGGTAGTTTCGTGAAAGTATAAATATCTTCATCACCTGAAAGTACATCGATGCCAATACTTCTAAGAAAATAACGATTAATGTTGGATGGAAAATTTAAATATTCAGGTGTTTTTTCTATTTCAGTAAAAGGGAAGATATGCTGTTCATACTGATCTAAATTGGAAGTATTTCCTAAAAGAAAATCTCTTAGATGAGCTTCAGCTCGATTGGTTTGTTTCAGAAAATAATCAGATTCATCATTAAAGTTATTATTTTGTCGTTTAATGCTTATTAAGGTTCGCCATGATAGTGATGCACAGAACTTAGAGAGCCATTCTTTGTAAGATGAAATATATAGTTCTTTGTCTAAACTAGGCAAAAATATTTGTTCTGAAAATAGCTTCTCCCATCCTGAAAATAAAATTTCACAGTTATGACAAAGTAGATATTCTTTAGGAATATCTTGTTGCCTTTTATTCAGTAGCACTGGTTCGTTTCAACCATTTACCTACAAATTTTGGAATTAAATGGCTTTCTTTTAAATTAGTTTCATCTTGACAAAGAGCACAAATTCCATGCATTTACAGACTCATTAAAATATTGAATAGTTTGTTATTTGATCTTATAGAAAATATTCGAATGCAACAATAATCCCTCCCAACCTCCCTTTGAAAAAGGGAGGAGCTGTCACGTAATTCATTTAATCACATGACATACCCCTCTTTTTTAAATGAGGTGAGAAGCATTGCTTCGCAAGAGGGGGATTCAAAAAATTTGCAATAAAAAATCCCCTCAATCGAGGGGATTTTTACTCCCTTTTTTATAAAGAAGGGTCAGGGGATTTACTTAAATATCAATCGAATCATCCAAGTTTGGCATCAACCAACGCTTCGCTTCATCCATAGACCAACCTTTACGCTCTGCATAACTATCTAACTGATCCTGTGCAATCTTACCGACATTAAAGTATTCAGATTGTGGGTTGCTGTAATAGAAACCACTCACGCTTGAAGGTGGCCACATCGCAAAACTTGTGGTTAATTGGGTGCCAATCTTATCGGTAGAACCCAACCAGTCAAATAAAACTGCTTTTTCAGAATGTTCAGGACAAGCAGGGTAACCCGGTGCAGGTCGAATCCCGACATACTTTTCTTTAATCAAGTCTTCATTTGACAGTTGCTCAGAGGCTTGGTAGCCCCAGAACTCTTTACGAATACGCTCATGTAAATGCTCAGCAAAGGCTTCGGCAAAACGGTCACCTAAAGATTGCGCCAAAATAGCAGAATAGTCATCGCCTTTGGCTTTGTATTCATGGGCCATTTCTTCTGCACCAAAGATTGATACAGTGAAACCACCGAGGTAATCTTCAAGGTTTGTTTCTTCAGGTGCAATAAAGTCTGCCAATGATAAATTTGGTTTCTTAGAGACTTTATCTGACTGCTGACGGGTATGTTCAAACTGATGCGTTGCTGTTTGATTTTCATCATAAATGGAAACCGTGTCTGCACCTGTGCGTTTAGCCGAAGCGATATTAAAGACGGCACGAGCATCAAAACGCTTATTCTCTACAATATCTTTTAACATCAGTTGGGCTTGTTCATACAAATCTGTTGCCGCTTCACCGACAATTTCATCGGTCAAGATCGCAGGGAACTTGCCAGCTAAACTCCAAGAAATAAAGAATGGTGTCCAGTCAAAATAGGGCACTAAGGTTTCAAGTGGATAATTCTTCAGGACTTGGCTGCCGATAAAATTTGGTTGAGGTGGAACATAGTTGTCCCAGTCAACGCTTAAACCATTTTTAATCGATTCTGCATAAGACAATTTTGCAGCTTTAGGCTGTTTGTTGGCAATACGCTCACGAACTTTTTCATATTCAGCACGATGCTCTGCAACAAAAGCAGGTTTCATTTCTTTCGATAGCAATGTTGTTGCAACACCTACCGCACGTGAAGCATCGGCCACATAAATCACAGCATCATTAGAATATTGCGGATCAATTTTTACCGCAGTATGCGCTTTAGATGTTGTTGCACCACCAATCAATAGTGGAATATTAAAGCCTTTACGCTGCATTTCTTTGGCAACAAAAACCATTTCATCCAACGATGGTGTGATCAAACCTGACAGACCAATGATGTCACATTTTTCATCAATGGCCGTTTGTAAGATTTTTTCCGCAGGCACCATTACGCCAAGGTCAACAATGTCATAGCCATTACAACCCAGTACAACACCTACAATGTTTTTACCAATGTCATGAACGTCACCTTTTACGGTGGCCATTAGGATTTTACCTTTCGAGTGGCTACCTGATTTTTCAGCTTCGATGTATGGGTTTAACCATGCTACGGCTTGCTTCATCACACGAGCCGATTTTACCACTTGCGGTAAAAACATTTTACCCGAACCAAATAAGTCACCAACCACGTTCATGCCATCCATGAGCGGGCCTTCAATTACATCTAAAGGTCGAGTAGATTTTAAACGGGCTTCTTCGGTATCGACATCAATAAATGCAGTAATACCTTTAACCAACGCATGTTCAAGACGTTTTTCTACAGGTTGATCACGCCATTCTAAGTTTTCAACTTGTTTTTGTGCAGCACTTTGACCACGGTACTGTTCTGCAACTTCAAGTAGTTTTTCAGTTGCATCCTGACCACTTTCACCTTGATTCAGGTTGCGAACAACATCTTCAACTGCATCTTTGAGTTCTTTGGGAATATCATCGTAAATTGCCATTTGGCCTGCATTTACAATGCCCATGGTCATGCCTTGTTTAATGGCATAATACAAGAACACCGAGTGAATCGCCTCACGTACAGGTTCATTGCCACGGAATGAGAACGATACGTTCGAAACACCACCTGAAATCATGGCATGGGGAAGATTTTGTTTAATCCAACCTGTCGCTTCAATGAAATCAACCGCGTAGTTATTGTGTTCTTCAATACCCGTTGCCACAGCAAACACGTTCGGGTCAAAAATGATGTCTTCAGCAGGGAAGCCCACATCATTAACCAATACATCATACGAGCGTTTACAGATTTCACGCTTACGTGCCGCAGTATCCGCTTGTCCGGCCTCATCGAAGGCCATGACAATAATAGCAGCACCGTATTGACGGCATAAACGTGCTTTATGTACAAACTCGTCATAACCTTCTTTTAAGGAAATCGAGTTAACAATCGGTTTGCCTTGTACGCATTTTAAGCCGGCTTCAATGATTTCCCATTTTGATGAGTCAATCATGATTGGTACTTTGGAAATTTCAGGCTCGGACGCGACTAAATTCAGGAAATGCACCATCGCACCTTGCGAATCGAGCATGCCTTCATCCATGTTAATGTCGATGACTTGTGCGCCTGCAACCACTTGTTGTAGTGCAACATCAAGTGCTTCAGCAAAATTTTCTTCACGAATTAAACGTAGGAATTTTTTTGAACCTGTGACGTTGGTTCGTTCACCGACATTTACAAACAGTGAATCATCATAAATATTAAAAGCTTCTAAACCACTTAAACGACAGGCAGGTTTAATCTCTGGGATTTGACGTGGCTTAATATCTTTAACTGCATTGTAAATAGCACGAATATGGTCAGGCGTAGTACCACAGCAGCCGCCAGTAATATTAATCAAACCACTCATCGCAAATTCTTTTAAAAATGCTGCGGTTTCTTCTGGTGTTTCGTCATAACCACCGAAAGCATTGGGTAAGCCTGCATTGGGATGGGCTGAAACGAAAGTATCTGCAATATCCGCTACAGTTTTTACATGCGGGCGCATGGCATCTGCACCTAGCGCACAGTTAAAACCTATCGAAAGTAAATCGCCATGACGTACCGAGTTCCAGAATGCTTCAGCAGTTTGACCCGTTAAGGTACGACCTGAAGCATCGGTAATGGTGCCTGAAATCATCAGGGGTAATTCACGACCAATTTGATTGAAGACTTCTTTCACGGCAAAAATTGCAGCTTTACAGTTAAGTGTATCGAAAACAGTTTCAATCAGAATGATGTCAGAGCCGCCCTCAATTAAGGCATGTGTGGCTTGAATATAATTTTCTTTGAGTTCATCAAAAGTGACATTACGAAAAGCAGGGTCATTTACATTGGGTGAAATTGAACAGGTACGTGATGTTGGTCCAAGTACACCTGCGACAAAACGAGGTTTATCAGGGGTTGAATATTTTTTACAGGCTTCTTTGGCAATACGTGCTGCTTCAAAGTTAATCTCATGAACCAAATCTTCCATGTGGTAATCCGACATGGAAACACGCGTACCATTGAAACTATTGGTTTCAATAATGTCTGCACCTGCATCCAGATAGTCTTCGTGAATACCTTGAATAATATGCGGTTGCGTCAGCACTAAAAGGTCATTATTGCCTTTTAAGTCAGAGGCCCAGTCAGCAAAACGCTCACCCCGATAATCTGCTTCTTCTAATTGATGGCGTTGAATCATGGTGCCCATAGCACCATCAATAATCAGGATGCGTTTGGTGAGAAGCTCTTTTAGGGTGGCAAGCGTGGACATAAATAACCCCAATCCGATGGAATACAAAATGGGCATGATTTTAGCAGAATTACACTACATTTGAGGAATATTCAGCCGACTTAGTAAGACACAGTTTTTAAATAACCCTATTTGTGCTGAATTTTTCATCGAATTGAAATATGGCTCAGCTATGATCTGAGTCCAGATAAGAAAAAAATTGAGTGATGAACGGAATTAGAAAGATTTTTTATGCAGTGATCCAAATATTTTGAAATATTGCGGCGCAATTTATTTTGAGCTTCAAAGATTGCAAAATGATGGATTTAAAAGAATTTAGCTTCCTAAAATAAAGCGGGAGTGATTTAAATTAGCTCAATTGTTAAAATTTGGCTTTATATGGCACCTCTTTGTCATATAATTGTCACAATTAAATTGAACAATAAGGGGATTTTATTATCCCCTTGAACCGTCTGCATGAATTCTAATATTCCTCCCGTCCAAGATCAGGTGCAATCCGTGCCACAGAAATCGACGAATGTGCATGTTGCCACACCGAAATTTTTTATGCCGGTGTTTTTAACGGTTATTATTTCTACTTTGGTGTACATCGGCTTTCAACTTGCAGCTGATTTGTCACATGTTCCAACTTTAAGTTTATATTCCGTTATTCTTTTAGCCACTGCACTTTTGATTGCCTTAGGCTTTGAATTTGTTAATGGTTTTCATGACACTGCCAATGCGGTTGCTACAGTCATTTATACCAATGCTTTATCTGCACCTGTTGCTGTGATGTGGGCAGGCTTTTGTAATTTTCTTGGTGTAATGGTTGCAAGTGGTGCTGTTGCTTACGGCATCATTGCTTTATTGCCTGTCGAGTTGATTATGAATGTCAGCTCTGGGGCAGGTTTTGCCATGGTTTTTGCCATGCTAATCGCCGCTATTCTTTGGAACTTAGGGACTTGGTTCTTGGGTATTCCAGCGTCAAGTTCACATACCTTAATCGGTTCGATTTTAGGTGTGGGAATTATGAACTACATCTTGCATGCAGGTAGTGGTGCTAGTGGTGTAGATATGGACCAAGTAATGAAAGTCGGCAAAGCCTTGCTGTTTTCACCTTTAATTGGTTTTGCTTTTGCTGCGGTCGTATTCTTGTTAGTGAAGAAAGTTTTCAAAAAACAAGTCGAACTTTTTCAACCGCCTGAAGGTAATAAGCCACCACCGCCTTTAATTCGTGCCATCTTAATTTTTACCTGTACTGGTGTTAGTTTTGCACATGGTTCAAACGATGGTCAAAAAGGTATGGGCTTAATTATGCTCATTCTGATTGGTGTTGTACCGCTAGCGTATTCGTTGAATAAAAACTTAGATACTCAACATATTCAGTCATTTGATCAATTATCAAATCAAACTGCGGCTGTTATGTACGCCAATCACAGCAATATTTCGGATACTCACGCACGTGAAGTTTTGACGTCATACATTCAAACCAAAGAAATGAATAAAGACGTCATTCCTGCTCTAGCAAGCTTAACGGATCATTTGGGTGATCGTGTGGCTAAGTATCGTGATTTAAAAGATATTCCTGAAGCAGATACATCTATTATTCGCAATGATATGTATTTAAGTAGCACTGCATTTAAGCGTTTAGATAAAAATAAACAGTTACCTGCAATGTCGGAAGCACAAAGCAAAGTGGTTAAAGAGTACCGCTCTAACCTAGACTCGTTCTTACAATATATTCCGACTTGGGTGAAAGTTGCAGTGGCACTGGCACTTGGTTTAGGCACCATGGTGGGCTGGAAGCGTATTGTGGTGACAGTCGGTGAGCGTATTGGTAAAAACCATATGACTTATGGTCAGGGCATGTCGGCTGAACTTGTGGCAATGACCACCATTGCAGCGGCAGATGGTTTTGGTATGCCAGTTTCAACCACACACGTTTTGAACAGTGCGGTTGCGGGTACTATGGTTGCCAATAAATCAGGCTTAAACTTTGCAACAGTGAAAACCATTCTTTCTGCATGGGTCTTTA
Source organism: Acinetobacter kyonggiensis (assembly GCF_900107285.1). Classification (GTDB taxonomy): domain Bacteria; phylum Pseudomonadota; class Gammaproteobacteria; order Pseudomonadales; family Moraxellaceae; genus Acinetobacter; species Acinetobacter kyonggiensis. The sequence goes on from NZ_FNPK01000007.1 coordinate 117,213, forward strand.
CTTTACCAGCAACGATTTGTTTATCTGGTGGTTTGTATTGGTTGTTCTTACAGTTTGTTTAAACAAGCTATATGAAATAAAAAACGCTGCAATTGCAGCGTTTTTTATTGGTTTTTTGATGTGGTCTGACTTTTACAGACGCTTAGAAGAGAGTAGATAAACTACCTATGGTGAATAGTCATCTTGTATTAAAGCCAAAACTGAGTTTCAGCTTTAATCGGTTAAAGATAAAAATTACTTCTTAAATAATCCGTATATTTTCTTCATCGGTAATTTATCATTGGCAAAGCCATAGATTGCTGCAAAAGGCAGAGCGGTACGTGCTAAATAAGCCACACGCCATAAACCACCATGGTTTGCACCTTTCATCATTAATTCTAAAGGATGGGCCAAAGGGGTTTCTGGATTGGCAACCGAGTCAGGATTGCGTAAGTCATGAACCCATAATGCTGCCATAAGCGCATTGGTGGTTTCTGGACTAAATGATTCAACATCAAACAGACTGGCGCCATTAAATGCAGCTTTTAATAACGGATTTTTAGTCACCGAATGGGTTGTGGTCGAGGGTGCAATATTAATACTGACACGTTGTCCAGAGTGACGAGCTAAAGTTGCACGCCACTGTTGAATGCGTTTTGCCAAAGCATAGTTGGGGCCTTGTTCCACCACCAAACAATCGGCAATACCATATTCCTTGCCATTATCAGAAGAAATTAATGTTTTTAGATTTTCTTTGAAAAAATGCTGACCCGAAACAGTGGAAATACTTTTGCTAATAATTTGCTGGGTTTTAGAGCGTTGTTGGAACTTTTCATGTGACGCCTCTACCACCTCTTTAGGAACGGCATAGACATCGGTTGGCGTACACATAAACATTAAACTGGTGTCAGCCTTTCGCTCACTCACGTATTGCATAATACTGTCCATGGCCATAGAGACACGAACATGTTTTTCACCATCTAAATAAGCAATCGCTGCTAGATCAAGCTGATGTTCACTTTGAGTCAGCCAGTGTGCAATTTCTGGTGTTTGAGTCAGTAAATCAGCCCCCAATTTTTTTTTCAGCGTGGCAGTTGGGGTATTTTCATCTAGCTTTTCTGCGCAGGGTGCATATAGCGTTGCATTGCCTTGTTGAATCGTCTTTAAAATTTTGTCCCAAACACGGCTATTGGGTAAATCGACAGCCACGATGTTGGCTTTCCATTTAGATAACCACGTGAGGGGGCCTGCTTCAGAGCCTGCACCAAATAAGACCATGGTACGGTCAGAAAGATTAAACCATTCAGGATGGGCCTGTGCTGCACGTAAAGCATCTGCATGGCTAAGCTCAATAATTCCTGCATCTTGCCATGTTTGAATTTGGTCTAATAAAGCCTGACCTTGCAATTTTTGTCCTTTATAAGGTACATACCATTCAGGTGCAGCATGACTTTCACCTTTAAGCTGAACGGTATGCAAATCTGCTGTGTCGACATCATTCATGATGTCTTTGAGTAAATAGCGTTGACCATTGCGATAAAAATCAAAGCTATGGTGGGCCTTGTGTAAGCCTTGTTTTGCGATGGTAATCGGATTGTTGGTGCTACGAATACCGTGTTCAACCAAAGCTTTAAAATAGATAGGATAATTTTTACGCCAATTTTTTTCTGTGAGTGCATCCATTGATGATTTATTGTCAACAATAGAAAGGGCTTCAGCAATAATTTCTTTACCTGTCTGGGATGTGCTGGCTTTATTGCTGGCTGGATTGATTGGAAATTGAAGACCATCTAATGAAGTAGACATGCAAAATATCTCGTTTTTTTGATTGTTAATATACAGATGTCTACATTATCTATGCCAAATTGATTTATGGGTTAGCATTTAATGACAAAATTGTGTAAATCTTTTTTAAAATAATTTTTTTTACAATGATTTTAGCGTCTTGAGAAAGAAGGGCAACAGCGCTTTAAGCTTTAAATCCACCATCTTAAAAGCTCAGTGTATTTGACAAGATGTTCAGAGCTTTTTTAATCATGCCACGATCAAATTCAATGACATAATCAGAATTTGATTTTACTCTAAAAAGGACGCTGAATTTTAACGTCCTTGAGTATTGATAAATGAAGCATAAATTTTAGAAAGGAAGTTGCATCAGCTTATTTAAAAAGTGTGGAATCACACGTGGTTCTATAATGATGGTCATGATCACACCGTAAGCTGCTCCCCATAAATGGGCACTATGGTTGATGTTTGAATTGCCACGTTTGCCAGACCAAATACTATAGCCGATATATAAAATGGCAAAAATAATCGCAGGCACTGGAATAAAGAACACAAAAATCAGTTTCCACGGTTCAAATAAAATATACGCAAACAAGACTGCTGAAACTGCGCCAGAGGCACCTAGACTGGCCCAGCGATGGTCATTTTTATGTTTTAAATAACTGGGAATAATTGCGACAATTAGACCGCCTAAATAGAATAAAACAAAGCCAAGATCAAAAAAATACTGTCGATAAAAACTTTCAATTACACTGCCAAAAAAGAACAGCGTAATCATATTGAAGATTAGATGTGCGCCATCTGCATGTACAAAACCATGAGTCACAAAGCGATCATATTGCCCACGTTGCATTGCAGGTGGCCAAAAAATAAGGCGGCTCATGACTTTCTGATTTGAAAATGCAATCAGTGAAACAACCACTGTAATGAGGATCAAGCTAACAGTATGGTTAAAAGGTAAATCTAGCATAAAGTGAAGGTTCAGCTTTTAGATATTTGTTTTAATAATGCCATTAAATGAAGGGCTAAGATGAAATTTTATAATAATTCCGACAATTTTAGTTGATTTTTTTTTATTACCCCGCATCTTCAGTTAAAATAGCCACTTCAGCTTGAGGAAATATTATTATGTCGACTGAGAACATCAGCGCTGCAGTTGCAGAAGAAATTCCAAATTTATTGATTACGCCAACAGCACAAGAGTATTTGTTTGATTTACTTGAAAAACAAAATACACCAGGTATTGCTGTACGTGTTTTTGTGGAAAATCCTGGTACGCCACGTGCTGAATGTTGTATGGCATATAGTGCGCCTGAAGAAATTATTCCTACAGACTATAAACAAGATTATCCAAATTTTGCGGCTTATATTGACGCGCCATCTATCCCATATTTGCTAGATGCTGTGATTGATTACAATAAAGACCGTTTTGGTGGGCAATTGACGTTCCGTGCGCCAAATTCAAAAGTGCCACGTGTGGGTGCAGATGCTTCAATGGAAGAGCGTATTAGCTATGTATTACAAGCCGAAATTAACCCCGGTCTTGCTGGACATGGTGGTAACTGTGCTTTAGTTGAAATTGTTGAAGATGAAGAACATGGTTTAACGGCTGTATTGAAATTTGGTGGTGGTTGCCAAGGTTGTTCAGCCATTGATGTCACACTAAAACAAGGTGTTGAAACGACCTTGAAACAGCATATTCCTGAATTATCTCGTGTGGTTGACCAAACGGATCATACTCAGGCAGAGGGTGCTTATTTTAAATAATTTTTGAAATAAGTTTAGGAAAACCTCCAATTATGGAGGTTTTTTTATGTAGAAAATAAGCATAAATTTTTGAGCTGAACTCAGTTTTAGATTGTGCAGAAAACATATAGGTCAAACTTAAATTTATGATGAAAATCGCTAATCTTGTTTAAAATCCCCTCATAAAAGAGAATTGTATTGATAATTATTATCAATATTTATTGCAATCCGATTACTTTTTGTTACACTGTGCGACGAAAATTGCAATACTTATCCACTATTTGCCACTTGGGGACCTTGAATGACCAAGCGTATTATTCGATCTGCATTATCTCTTTCTGTACTTTCTGCTATAGCTTCATTTACCTATGCAAATGAAGAAAAAATACCGTCTGTTTCTGAGCCAGTTAAGTTAGAAACCATCGTTGTTACAGCAGCGGGTTATGAACAGGATGTGAGTAAAGCACCTGCGTCAATGACAGTGATTAGCAGCGAAGAATTAGAGGCACGGCAATATAATGATATTACTGATGTGCTCAGAAATACTCCAGGTGTGGTCGTTTCTGGAGCAGGCTCCGCACAAACTATTAGTATTCGTGGGATGGGGTCGGATTACACACTATTTTTGGTGAATGGTAAACGTCAATATTCTAAAGATGTGAATCCGAATGGTGATGACAGCGGTTTTGAAAAAAATATCTTACCGCCAATGGCAGCTATTGAGCGTATTGAAGTGATTCGTGGGCCTGCATCTACTTTATATGGTAGTGATGCTATGGGCGGTGTAATCAATATTATTACTAAAAAAGTCAGCGATGAATGGTCAGGCACAGTTGAATTAGGGACTGTTCTACAGGATCAGGGTAATTCTGGTGATATTAAGAATGCTTCTGTATATTTAGCTGGGCCGTTGATTGCAAATAAATTAGGTATGCAACTTGGAATTAATAAGCAAGAGCGTGAAGAAGATAATTATGTCGGTGGCTTCCGAGGTACGGAAGTAGAAAGCTTAAATTCCCGTTTTACTTATTTGATTAATGATAATCATGATTTAGAGCTTGAAGCAAATTTCACAAAACAGCAATCTGAATCAACTGCGGGAAAAACCATTCTAAGTACAGGCGCTGATTCATACGGACGAAATTATCGTGAAGTATTTGGCTTGACTCATAATGGTCATTACAGCGACGTACTAAACAGTAGTTCATATATTCAGTATGAAAAGTCCAAAAATCCAGATCGTAAAAATAGCACTTCAGGTTTAAGTGGCATTGAGCTGGAAACTTTACTTGCCAATACACAATGGAATTGGCAGTTAAGTAATCACAATTTAATTTCTGGGCTATATTTTAAAAATGAGTCGCTCGTTGATAGTGCGACAAATCAAAATACAAACATGCCTGTAACGGAATTAGAGCGTTGGGCATTTGCTGTGTTTGCAGAAGATACATGGTCGATTACAGATACTTTTAATTTAACAACTGGTTTACGTTATGATCATGATGAAAATTATGATGGTAACTTCTCACCACGTTTATATGGTGTGTATAACCCAACAGATGCATGGACATTCAAAGGCGGTGTATCCACTGGGTATAAACAACCCGATTTAAGAGCTTCATCTAGTGATGTGCATTCTGTTACAGGTAAAGGCAGCGCCTTTATTATGGGGAATGAAGATTTAAAACCAGAAAAATCATTAAGCTATGAATTAGGAACTGCATGGCAGGGTGACAAGGCTAAAGCTTCATTAACCGCATTCTATACTGAATATAAAGATAAAATTACTGAAGTCCGTGATTGTTCATCTCCAAATGGAAGTAATACAAATTCTGCAACGTGGGCATGTGTAGACCCATTTGGTCGTATAGATGCAGCAACGGGGAATGTTCGTCTATGGAATTTTATTAGTTCACAAATCAATGTAGATAAAGCCACAATGCAAGGGGTTGAAGCATCTTTTGCAACTGAACTGGCTGAAGGTGTAAATTTAAATACCAATTATACTTATATGGAAACTGAGCAAAAATCAGGTAATTTAAAAGGTCAACCATTAAACCAAATGCCAAAGCATATGTTTAATGCAACAGTGGATTACAACATCAATGATGCTTTAGATGTTTGGACACGTTTACATGCTCGTAGTGAAACGTCTTCTTATTTGGGGCGGGCATCAATGTCTAAACCAACACCTGCATATCAATTCCTCGATGTTGGTTTTAACTATAACTTTACTTCAACTTTAAAAGGTAAGTTTGGTGTATATAACATCTTAGATAAGAAAGCTGAAAATGCAGATGGCGATCAAATCTTAGATGGTCGTCGCTACGGCATTAGTTTTGTTGCTAATTTTTAGATCAGTAATAATGAAAAAAGCCGCATTAGCGGCTTTTTTTATGCCTGAATATTTAAAATTTTCTGCGCTGTTTCAGCATAATAAAATTTCTCTAAATACACTCTGGCACGTTCACGTAAATATTCAGAGGAAACCAAATTTTGCATCACAGGGGCTAATAAATGCTGTAATTCTTGTTGAATCAGCGCTTCATCAATATTTAAATCACGAAGTAATAAGTCAAAACTATGTTCTTGATTACGGACATACCAAGCATAAACGCCATCATGAACCTGTTGTTTTAAATATTCTGTTTGACGGATATGATCCCAAATTTCATGCCCTAAATTGACAGTATTGGGAAGGTCTTGAATTTCAATATAGTTCTTCAAGACGCTTAAAGGCATATCTTTAATTTTATGCCAAAGATTGGCCTGAAAGTGATACAGCTTGTCATCATCAAAATGTTGATTGAGCACATGCTCACTCATTTGGCTAAGTTTTAAAATATTTTTTTGTAAATAATGTCCGATGGTGTCATTTAAATTGGAATCTGTGACCGTTTCTAAAACAGATTTGCCCATTTTCATAAAACTGGACATACCTGGCATGCGTTTAGCCATGACAGAGTTATCTAAATAATCTTGAATAGAGTGCTGAATTAATTGGGTAATCATGGCTGAAAAGGCAGGGCTATTCACCACAGTTTTAATTAAACGCTGACGATGAGCACTTTTACTTGCCACATATTGGGCAATTTTATCGACGGTGAGTACGGGAATTACATCGGCAATTAGCGTGTTTTCATTGGCAGGATGAATTAAAGCAAAACGAAGGTGTTCAGCAATTTGCTCAATGAGAACAGGACTGGCAGGCGTGGCTAAAATTTGCTTTTGTAACAGGGCATTGATGTGTTCAAATGACCAAATGTTCTGTAAGGTTTGTTTTCTAAACCAATGATAAAAATTTAAAAATTCGCTTTGAATGGTGGCAGCATGCGAAAACTCTTGCGCTAAAAAGTCAAGATGAGCATCTATTAATTGCTCAATCATCGGGTGTTTCTGCATACTGTCTCTGCAAGCTAATTTAAAGGAATGAGTTTATCAGCAAGTGGGTTTTTTAGCTTTTGGGTTTTTGCTAGAAAGGGTAAATAGTGTAAAGCCACTTGTTGTTCTGCTTCTAAAATCGGCATATGACCGACATTGTTTAAAATCACAGGCGTTTCTGCACGCTTTAATAAAGACTGTAATTCACTTGCTGCTTCAACATTAATAATTTTATCTTGCTTGCCCCAGAGAATCAGTGTCGGTGCTTCAATGGTACGTGTCAGACGGGCAAAGGACTCAGGGGTGTAAATACGATTGAGTGTCACGATTTGATCAATCATTTTACGGGTTTGTGCAGATTGTGAAATCAACATTTTTTCTTGTGCTTTTTTAAAGTAAAGCGGTAGTTCTGGTGGTGTTTGCATGACTTGACTGAGTACATCTTCTAAATCACCCGGTTTAGAAACAATCAAATTTTTTAAAAAATAAGGATCTTTGGTATAGGCTGTATTGGCTTGTTTATAAATTCCTGCGCTATTGAGTAAAAACAAACTTTGAGTATCGAAGGGATACTGTGAGGCATAAATGGTTGCAATTGATCCGCCCAGTGAGTGTCCTGCAATATTCAGTTTAGTTTCGATATTAATTGCTTCAACAAAACGACGTAAGCGTTCCGTGACATTGGGCACAGAGAGATCAAAATTATCTGCAACTTTGGTTTCGCCATTGCTGGGAAGGTCTGGAATAATCACATGATAATAAGGCGTTAAAAAATGTGCTACGCCATTCCAATTGTCACGATTTCCTGCCAAGCCATGAATGAGTAATACAGCAGGTTTATTGCTGGAACCACCTTCACTATAGCTCCAAGTAATGTCATCAATTTTTATAGTTTTACTGCGTAAGCCTGCTGCATGACGTTCTTTGGCGAAATAATTCTGTAAAGAAAGCGGTGCATCGGTCACTTTATTGGTTGCTGCATATGAAAAATGAGGCACACTGATTGCAAGTGCTAAACACATCGTGCTTAAGATGCGAGATAAAATCGAGTGTTGCTGTATCATTGATCATTATCCTTAATGTGTTCATGACGATAATATTTATAGAGGATATGATAAAAATAATCTAAATTTAGACTGCATTTTATTTTTCTAGAAATGTCTATAGCTTATTGTAAGTATTATTAAGAAAATGTCACTGTATTGTTTGTTGAATTGGGTAGCTCGAAAGCTTAGAAGTGTGAACTAGATTTATTTTTTATGTGAAATAAATTTTTTTGTAACGTCATTATAAACTCGATAGCTATTCGTTTTTGCAAGTGACTTTCATTTTTACAGCGATTAAAATGTTCCAACTTCAAAATATTCTGGTGGGAAAGAAATGCTAACAGCTCAAGAAGCTTTAGAACGTCTTAAAATTGGTAACGAACGTTTTGTATCTGGCGAGACGACCCATCATAAACAACTGAGCCATCAGGAACGTGCAGAAATGGCGGGAGACCAAAACCCGTTTGCTATTGTTTTAGGCTGCTCAGACTCGCGTGTTCCTGCTGAAATGGTCTTTGATCAGGGGCTGGGTGATTTATTTGTGATTCGTGTCGCAGGCAATGTGGTTGCACCTTCTCAGGTGGGTAGTGTTGAATTTGCTGCTGAACGTTATGATTGCGCAGTGGTTGTAGTTTTAGGTCACAGTCATTGTGGTGCTATTCAAGCCACGATTGATACATTGATGAATCCTGCCAGTCCACCATCACAAAACTTAATGTCCATTGTAAACCGCGTGCGCCCATCGGTTGAAACCTTGTTGCAGACAGAATTGAAGGATGATTTGGCTAAACTATGCAAACATGCGGTACGATCAAATGTTTTTGCATCTGTGAATCAGTTGCGTCATGGTTCTGCTGTACTGGAAAACCTGATTGCTAAAGGTAAGTTAAAAGTGGTTGGTGCAGAGTATTCTTTAGAAACAGGTGAAGTATTGTTCTTTGATTTTTAAAATCAAATAAATTTCAATGATTCATAAGAAAGTGTTTATAAACCTAATGTCAGCCGGTTAAGAAATTGACCGGCTTTTTTATTTTAAATTCATGATGTTATTTGATACGCGGAAACGTCATCTGCAACTGTTCGAGGCAAGACTACTTTGAAAAAGTAAGGTTTCTGCGATTAATTGATCAATAAAAGGTATTTGACGAGTTTTGCTGATGACAAATGCCTTTGGTTACTTTGGGCTTATCCAAAGTAATAAATGAGCTCCAAGTATTTGATTTAACAAATATAAGACTCCGTCATGAATAACTAAAAAGCTAAGGAGTTAGTTGTAAAATCTATTAACTGACTAGCATTAGTTTATAAAGCGCCTTTTATATAGGGATAAGCATTGTTCAGTAAAATGCTTTGCGCTTTTGCATTCGGGTGAACCAGATCGGATTGCATCAGGTTTTTATTGCCTGCAACGCCTGTTAAAAAGAAGGGCATCAATTTAACTTTGTATTGTTGGCTGACAATAGTGTAATTTTTTTCAAAAGCTTGACTATAAGCCGTGCCATAATTGGGTGGAATTTTCATGCCCAAAACAACCACCGTCGCTTTGGCTTGCTGACTTTGTTGAATTAAATTGGCAAGGTTCTTTTGAATCAAAAGTGGCGATTGACCACGTAAACCATCATTCCCACCCAATTCAATCACGACAATTTGTGGTTTATAGGTTTTCAATAATTTCGGCAAACGTGCTACAGCACCACTGCTGGTTTCACCACTCACACTGGCATTGACCACTTTATGTTTTTTCGGATACTGTTGGTCCAAACGCTTTTGTAATAAATAGACCCAACCTTGTTCTGCTTGCATGCCATATGCTGCGCTAATACTATCCCCCACAATCATAATGGTTTTAGCAGAAACCACGGCTGGAATAAGACACAGGCTGAACATCGCCAAGTAAGAAATTCCACGAATTTTTAAATTGCGATTTTGCATATAGAGATATTATGACCCAAGTTACTCACGATCATTGCATCATGCCACAAGTGATTATTTCTGCACAGCAACTGACACAAAAGATCAAAATTGCACAAAAAGAACTACGCATTTTTGAAAATTTAAATTTTGAAATTTATGCGGGTGAGCAAGTGGCAATTACGGGGCGTTCGGGTTCAGGAAAATCGACCTTGCTTGGAATTTTAGCCACGCTAGATCAAGCCAGTGCAGGAAAATTAACAGTTTGTGGAGAATCGATTGCTGAATTAAACGAAGAACAACGTGCTTTGGTGCGTTTAAAACATATTGGATTTGTTTTTCAATCTTTTCAACTGTTACCGCATTTAACTGCGGTTGAAAATGTGATGTTGCCACTGCGCTTACAAAAGAATTTTAATTTTGCAGCAGCTGAAAAAAAAGCCTTGGCGTTGCTGAAAAAAGTGGGTTTAGAACGACAAGCGACACAAACGCCCAAAGTCCTTTCCGGTGGTGAGCAGCAACGAGTTGCGATTGCGCGGGCTTTAATTAGTGATCCGCAAATTATTTTTGCCGATGAACCGACAGGTAATTTAGACACACAAACAGCCGAAGAGATTGAGCAATTATTATTTCAGCTAAATCGTGAATTGGGGACAACCTTGGTTTTGGTGACGCATGATCCAAAACTGGCTGAACAATGCCAGCGTCATTTTGAATTGTTAGATGGCCATATAATTGAACATCGTAACGGTGAGGACTGAAATGAACCCTCTATTTCAACCGTTACTCAAACAAAGTTTTAAAAGTAGCGGTGTTTACTTACTGATTATTGCGCTGGTTTTAGCCATTAGTGCGACCACAGCACTAAAATTTAGCAATGAACAAATTCAAAATGCTGTGGCACTACAAGCCGCAGAAATGTTAGCAGCGGATTTGGTTCTGAGTGACAATCAGCCATTGGAAAAAAAGTGGCAAGATCAAGCAAATCAATTCGCGTTACAACAATCTAAAGTCACCACATTTAGTTCAATGGCACATACCCATGAGCAGTTTGTGATGGTGAATGTCAAAGCCATTGATGATGCCTTTCCGTTACGTGGAGACATTCGGGTTGTGCCAACAGCAGACAAAATTCAAGCAGGGCAGGTTTGGCTCAGCGCTCGTGCTCTGGATTTATTGCATGTCAAAGTCGGTGATACGGTCAATATTGCCGATGCAAGCTTCAAGGTCACGGCTCAAATTGAACATGATTCCAATCAAGAATTGGGCTTTTCAGGTTTTTCCCCTACGGTGATTATTGCTCAAGCCGATGTTGCTCGAACCCATGCCATTCAAGTGGGCAGTCGGGTTGAATATCGTTTATTGATGGCGGGTACGGCAGGGCAAACCAAGCAATTTGAGCAAAATTTCAAATTGCAGCAAGGTCAAGGTGCAGGTGCTGAAACACCAAACGCAAATGAACAAAGCAGCCTTAGGTTACGCAATGCCAGCGAAGGCAATACTCGTTTAATGAAGCCGATTGCCAACTTAGATACCTTCTTACAACTGACCAATATTTTGACTATTTTATTGTGTGGTATTGCGATTGCCTTAACCAGTCAGCGCTATGTACAACAAAATCAGGACTATATTGCGCTCATGCGTTGTATTGGTGCAACGAAGGCTCAGATTCTTAACGCATATTTAGCTTTATTGAGCGTGGTTTTAATGGTTGCAATGGCGATTGGCAGTTTGGCAGGAGTTTCACTCGGCTATGGCTTGCTACAACTGATGCTACAGTTGATTCCACATCTGCAGATTCAATTTTCTGTGTTGGATTTGTTGCTTGGGCCATTGCCTATTGCAATGCTCACCAGCGCCGTAGTATTGCTTGGATTTATTGTGCCAAGTTTATGGCAACTGTTGAATACACCGCCTATTCGTGTGATTCGTCAGCAAGAAAAAACGGTGCAGTCGATGCTGTGGATGCTACTGATGGGCACGGCAAGTTTGGTGTTGTTTAGTATTGTACTGACTGAAAATATTGTGCTCACCACTTGGGTGATGGGGGCGATTATTTTATTGTGTACTGTGCTGTATATGCTCATTTGGGGCTGGCTGAAATTAATCAAAAGCTTAAAAATATCCATTTCAGCTTATGTACGTGCGCCTTATCAAACAGCATTTCAAATTACCGCTTTGGCACTGGGCCTAAGTCTAATTACCGTATTGGCGGTGCTGCGAACGGATTTGCTGGAGCGTTGGCAGCAACAATTACCTGAAGGCACGCCCAATCAATTTGTTTATGGTTTACCACCATTTGATATGCCTGTATTCAAAGCCCAGCTTGAACAACAGGGTTGGCAGAGTACACCATTATATCCCAATATCCGTGGGCGATTGGTGGCGAAAAATGATCAGCCCTTTGCAGAGCAATTGCTGAAAAGCAATAATTCTTTGCGTCGTGAATTAAACTTAACCCAAACCACAGAATATCCGACTGACAATAAAATAGTGCAGGGCAGTGCAGCATTAAAACAGGTCGGTGATGTGTCTGTTGAAGTCAAAACTGCAGAAGAACTGGGAATTAAGATCGGAGATCGGCTGACCTTTAGCTTGCCTGAAGGTTTGGTTCATGCCAAAGTCATTAATTTGCGTAGTGTGGAATGGGAAAGTTTTAGCCCCAATTTTTTCTTTATTTTTGCACCCAAAACCATGGATGAAAATGCAGGCAGTTATTTAGGCAGTTTTTATGTGCCAGAGCAGGATAAAAAGCAATTGGTTGCTGTGATTCAGCAATTTTCCAATACGGTTTTTATTGATGTCAGTTTGATCTTGGATGAAGTTAAACGCTTAGTAAATGTATTAGTGCAAATTATTACCATTTTGGCGTTGTTGGTGAGTGTGTCAGGTATTTTGGTGCTCATTGCTTGCTTGAATTTATTGATGGATGAACGTAAACGTGAAGTGGCCTTGCTACGTTCGTTTGGTAGTTCTAAACAAAAGCTAAAACAAATGATGAGTTTGGAGATTGGTTTTATTGGATTTGTGGCGGGTGTGGTTTCTTGTCTGTTTGCAGAAGTGATTAGTGCCATTGCGAGTTATAAAATGAATCTGGCAATTCAGGCACATGGGGAAATTTGGCTGATTTTACCGATTCTGATGACCTTACTGTGTGCCTTGATTGGACGTTATCGTTTAAGTTATCTTTGTGATATTCCACCTTTACAAAGTTTGCGAGAGATCAATCAATGATCTTTCATCTGAAATAGGTGATTTATTTATGTTAAAAATGAAGTTGTGCGCGCATAGCGCTAAGAATTTGGCGCCAAATCGGTTCAAGGATTTGAACTTGTTGCATGCAGTAATCATAAAATAAATAACAGGTCACTGCGCCCACAGCTAAGCCGATATAAACACCCAAATTCGGTTTATGTATCCGTTGTCCCATATACCAAATAATTGCCAATACAGCGCCCATCAGCATACCGCCAATATGGGCTGCATTATTAATTCCGGGCATGGTGAAGCCAATCAATAAGTTAATCCCCATTACCATGACCAAAGTTTTTTTATCTAAAATAAAGCGTTGCTTGGGTAAAACAGGAAATAAAGATAAAATCGTTAATGCGCCACCAATGCCCATGACTGCACCAGAAGCACCCGCACTGACGGTTGGAAAAAGTTCAGGATTTTGGGTTTGAAGCAGTTCGAAGGTGTTTTGAATGTCGATGAAACCGCTGAGCAAGCTGCCCATAAGACCTGCAAAAATATACAAACCTAAATAGTAAACCCGACCAAAAAGTTGCTCAGCGACACTGCCGAAAATATAGAGTGCCCACATGTTTAACATGAGATGAATTAAGCCAAAATGAAAAAACATGCTGCTAAACAGGCGGGTGGGTTCCTCTAAAAAGGTTAAAGGTGCATAATCAGCGCCCCAATGAATAGCATCGACAAGACTGGGACTGCTAATATTTACCCCTGTGAGCACTTGCCAGAGAAATAAACTGACATTAATGGCAATAAAAAGTGCAGTCAGCCACCAAAGGTGAACCTCGGGTTTACTTCGAATTGAGGGAGGTGAAAGTTCAGCCATGCTATTCTTTTATAATCTTTGCTATATTCAGCTTCAAGCTTAGCATGAAAAAATAGATATTTTGGAGTAACTCACTGACATGAAAGCTTTTATTGTTCGTAGTTTGTTAATACTTGTCAGTTTGGTACTTTTAGTACAACTTTGGATTTTTGCAAGTCTGGTTTGGTGGCGCAGCCATCCGGTAGAAACCACCATGATGATGCGGATAGATTATTGGTCTGAACCGTCTAAGCCAATCAAACATGAATGGCGTGATTATGATCAAATCAGTGACTATTTGAAACATGCGGTGGTTGCAGCCGAAGATGGTAAATTTTTACAACACAATGGTTTCGATTGGGCCGGCATGCAATTTGCCTTAGAACGTAATAAAGATAAAGGTAAAGTGGTTGCAGGTGGTTCAACGATTTCACAGCAATTGGCAAAAAATCTATTTTTATATAATAAGCGTTCATTTCTGCGTAAAGGTCAAGAAGCAGTTGCCACGTGGATGATGGAGCGGGTCTGGTCAAAAGAACGGATTTTAGAAGTATATTTAAACTCAGTTGAGTTTGGTGAAAATATTTATGGTGTCGAAGCAGCAACACAGCATTATTTTGGTAAAAGTTCGAAAAATTTATCGCGTGAACAGGCTGCTTTCTTAGCTGCAATTTTACCGAATCCAAAATATTATCAAGACCATCGTGAAGATCGGAAATTAAAGTATCGTAAACGTATGATTCAAAAATATATGCGTTATAGCCATATTCCTTAATTCATGATTGTAAAAAGCCCAAATTATTGTAATGTCAGTTAGTTAAGAGATTGATTGGCATTTTTTTAAATTCATGATGTTGTTCGATACACGTAAACGTCATCCGCAACTTGAGCAATAAATAAAGCACGGCTTTATTTTGCAGCGCAAGGCAAGACTACTTTGAAAAGTAAGGTTTCTGCGATGAATTGATCAATAAAAGGTATTTGACGAGTTTTGCGGTGAGAATAGTTTTAAATAAATTATTTAAAACTATTCGCAATATACTTTTCTTACAAAGCGCTGCTTCTCATTTTGGCTAAACAAAAGAACAAACGAGCTCCAAAAATTTGATTTAAAGCGATAAGACTCCGTCGTGAATAACTAAAAAGTTAAGGCGTTCATTGTAAAATCCCTTAACTGATTCAGCATTATAAATTATTGAGCTTTTTTTATGAAATTGTCACAATTTTGAAGCATACTTAAGTGAATACGAATTACTTTAAAATATGCATAGGTTAGGTATGAATACTGCAGCAGACCCATCTCCTACACAAATAGAATATACATATAATGATCGCTATATTAACCGTGAACTTTCTATTCTAGATTTTCATCTTCGTGTATTAGAACAGGCGGTTGATCCTCTGCATCCTTTGCTTGATCGCATGAATTTTTTGCTTATTTTTTCCCGTAATCTAGATGAATTTTTTGAAATTCGTTTTGCTGGTTTGATGGAGCAACTTGATTTAGGCAATGAAAGTCGCAGCCCTGATGGTTTAACCCCAAAACAAGTGCTAGATACTATTTCTAAAACAGCGCACGCAGCAATTGAACGCCAATACCGTATTTTAAATGAAGCAATTTTGCCTAAATTACGTGAAGAAGACATTTGTTTTTTACGTCGTGGTGAGCTGACACCTGCTCAGTCTGCTTGGATTAAAAAGTATTTCCAAGAACAAGTTGCTCCTGTTCTTACCCCAATTAGCCTTGATCCAGCGCATCCATTTCCGCGGTTGGTGAATAAAAGTCTAAACTTTATTGTGACTTTGGAAGGAAAAGATGCCTTTGGTCGTCAAATTGATTTAGCTGTTGTTCCTGCACCACGTTCATTACCTCGCGTGGTACGTTTACCTGATGAGCTGACCGATGGCAAAGAACATCATGTTATGTTGTCTGCCATCATTCATGAACATGTGTCCGACTTATTCCCAGGTATGACTGCGACAGGTTGCTATCAATTTCGCGTAACACGTAATGCAGATTTGGCATTGAATGAAGATGTTGAAGACTTAGCCAAAGCATTAAAAGGCGAATTGAATTCACGCCGTTTTGGTCGTGCGGTACGTTTAGAGGTGACCCACAATTGTCCTGAACATATTTATGAGTATTTACTCAATGAATTTGATCTTGAAAAAGAGCAACTTTATAAAGTGGATGGGCCAGTTAATCTTGCACGATTACTCTCGAATTTTAAACGTCCACATTTACGTTATGATTCACATACGCCCATTATTCCAAAAGTTCTGAAAAAATCTGAAAATATTTTTTCTGCTATGCAGAAACAAGACATTTTGTTACATCACCCATTTGAATCATTTGCACCTGTGATTAATTTATTGCGTGAAGCTGCACGTGATCCGCAAGTGCTTGCGATTAAGCAAACCTTATATCGTAGTGGTCCCGATTCTGAAATTGTACAAGTGTTGGCGGAAGCTGCACGCAATGGTAAAGAAGTCACCGCAGTCATTGAATTACGTGCACGTTTCGATGAAGAGTCGAATATTGAAGTGGCAAATGTACTGCAAGAAGCGGGTGCTGTGGTGGTCTATGGCATTGTGGGTTATAAAACCCATGCCAAAATGATTTTGGTGGTACGCCGTGAAAATAACAAGCTTGTGCGTTATGTACATCTAGGTACAGGTAATTATCATGCAGGTAATGCGCGTATTTATACCGACTATGGATTGCTCACCACAGATAAAGAGCTATGTGAAGATGTACATCGTATTTTTCAAGAATTGACAGGCATGGGGAAAATGGCGAAGTTGAAAAAACTTCTACATGCACCATTTACCTTACATGCGCAACTTGTGAATTATATTGATGAAGAGATTGCCAATGCTAAAGCAGGTAAGCCTGCACAAATTATTGTCAAAGTGAATGCTTTAACTGAAATGCAGTTGATTAACAAGTTGTATGAAGCATCTCAAGCAGGCGTACAAATTGATTTAATTATTCGCTCTATTTGCTGTTTACGTCCGGGTTTGCCGGGGCTTTCAGAAAATATTCGTGTGCGTTCAATTGTCGGACGTTTCTTAGAGCATACCCGTGTTTATTACTTTGGTAATAATGGCAATGCTCGAATTTACTGCTCAAGTGCCGATTGGATGGATCGTAATTTATTTAATCGTGTTGAGGCATGTTTCCCAATTGAAGATCCCGCGCTGAAAAAACGTATTTATCAGCAAGGTTTATTGACTTATTTACAAGATAACCAACAAGCATGGTTGTTGCAAGGAGATGGAACGTGGGTACGTGCTCATGTTGCGTCAGGTCAACAGCCACATAATGCGCAAAGAATATTACTAGGCTTAATTAAATAATTTACTCGTAAGTGCATAAAATAAAGGAGTCTTCGGATTCTTTTATTTTATCTCGATACTGCTTTTGAGATAAAAGG
This sequence comes from Acinetobacter kyonggiensis, assembly GCF_900107285.1. Lineage (GTDB taxonomy): Bacteria > Pseudomonadota > Gammaproteobacteria > Pseudomonadales > Moraxellaceae > Acinetobacter > Acinetobacter kyonggiensis. Next base: position 134,555 of record NZ_FNPK01000007.1, read on the forward strand.
GGATTTGGGATATTTCATGCTATAAACAGGTGATTTTTTGATAAATATTTTTAATATGACCTTCAATCTTATATAAGGGCACAGTAATCTGTTGTGCAATGTGTTGTGGGCTTAGCCCCTCTGATATTAAATTTAAAATGTCATTTTCAATCGCTGTTAGGTGTATGGGTAGGGGTGTTTTAGTTGTTGCTTGGGTTTTATTAATGTTGGGTTGATGTGACAAAATATACTGCGCTAAAGCGTAATGAATGGGCGCACCGCCACGCAAAATAGTTTTAATGTGGCTGAAAATTTCTGCTTCAGTGTGCTCATGAAAAATATAGCCTTGTACACCCGCTTGAATTGCAGCAAATAGCAAACAGGTCTCGTGCTGGGCTAAGACCACAATAATATATGTATCTGGATGAATCTTTTTTATTCTTCTTATAAATGAAATTTTTTCTGATTGATTAAGATACAAATCAATCAAGATTAAATTGGGTAAATGTTGTTGCAATAATTGTTCAGCTTCAATCAGATTATCAGTATGAATCATTAATTCAGCTGGATAACCTAATCGAATGAGAATACTTTCGGATAGATGATTAAAAACTGGTTGATCCTTTATCATCAGAATAGGAACAGGTAACGTTAGTTCACCCACTAGGCATTTCTCACAATGGTTTTCTATTTTATTGAGTCACTTTGCTATAAAGTGAATGAAAGTGCTATCCCAAGAAATTGGTAATTTATAAGGTTTGAGGTAAATTTAAGTATTTGTTGAATAATATATATTTAAAAAATGTATATTTATTGTGTTCTTATTTTAAGCTTTTTTTGTTTGCAGCAGAGTGGTTTTGGGTAATGAGGAAATCCCTATTTATGGGGATATAAAAAACACATTTAACCTTCTACTATGACAGCACTTCTTATTAGTCTGGCTAATTAGTAGTACTTCAACTTATCGGGAATCTAATATTTTATTGCTCTATTGAGTCATAATCTATTTTTATCTTGAATAGCTTATCTGTATAGATAAGCTATTTTTTTATCTAAAAAAACATGAAGTATGTTTTGAGTTTGCATCCCGTGGATTGATTTGCGTTAGGTGAACATGGAGTATAAAAAATTAAACATAAAAAAAGGAGCGATTGCTCCTTTTCATATATAGATGGTTGTTTAGTGAAGATTTTTGGTGATTTTTTGAAAAATTTGCAACAGCACATCAAATTCACTTTGCAATGGGGTGCTTTTACGCGTAACCAATGCAAGGGTACGACTTGGTGCTGCCTCAATCGCTTTGACCACTAAAGCTGAATTTGCTTTAATCATATTGGTATGAATTGCAATTTCAGGAAGTAAGGTAAAACCTAAATCTGAAGAAACCATTTCGACTAATGTTGGCAATGAACTTGCTTTTAAGCGATGATCATTTTTACGTTCGCCAATTGGACAAGCACTCAAAGCATGATTACGTAGACAATGACCTTCTTCAAGCAAGACTAAACGCGATAGATCTAAGTCATCTAAAGAGTTTGCATTATTCGCATTTTGGTCTGATTTATTACAGACCAAATAAAGGTTTTCTTTTGCAATTTCAGCAACTTTCAAGCCACGCGTATCAAAAGGTAGAGCCAAAACAATCATGTCGAGATTGCCATGTTCTAGTTTTTCGACGATTTTTTCACTTTGTGCTTCGTGCAAATGCAATTGAATTTTAGGAAGTTGTTTATGAACTTCGTCTAAAAGTTTCGATAAAATAAAAGGTGCAATGGTCGGGATGATCCCCAAATGTAAATCACCAGTTAAAGGCTCGCTCATCTCACGACTTAAACGCATCAAGTCTTGTGCATCTGCCAATAGAACACGGGCTCGGGCAACAACCTGCTCGCCTAGTGGAGTTAAACGTACATTTTGGCGGTCGCGTTCAACGAGTACTCCACCTAACAAGCGCTCTAACTCCATGATCCCGCCTGACAAAGTCGATTGGGTCACAAATGAACGACGCGCAGCTTCAGTAAAATGCAGCGTTTCAGACAGTGTAACGAGATATGACAGCTGTCTTAAAGATGGTAATGCAGCCATAGTGTCCTAATGTTTTGATTTAAAGTGATCAGCAAATAATCCGCTAAGATATGGAATAAAATGCGGAGGCATATCATGCCCCATTCCATCAATTAATTCAAACTTAGCATCTGTAATTGCCTTTGCAACGGCTTTGCCATGACTCGGTGGAATTAAACGATCCCGAGAGCCATGTACCACGAGGGTCGGTTGCTGAATTTGCTTACCTAATTGTAGCAAAGAACCAGTACATAATATTGCTAAAAATTGTTGAAGTACACCCGCTGGATAATAACTTCGTTGATATAACTTGCGTGCGGTCTGAATAATCTCAATTTGATTGATATATCCGGGTGAACCAATAATATTAAATACTTTCACACTATGATTCACAATACCATCTTCGTCGGTAGATTCAGGTTTACCAATCAGACTAAAAAGTTGTTTTGGAAAGGGTGGTGGTAGTAAGGGTTGATTGTTACTGGTAAACATTAGCCCCAGATTGCTTACTTTTTGAGGGTGTTTTGCTGCCAGAATTTGCGCAATCATCCCCCCCATTGAAGCTCCGAGCACCGAGACGTTATCAAGTTCTAAATGATCAATTAACAATGCAGCATCTTCTGCCATATCATATAAATTATAGGGTGCGCCTTGGTTTTCTAAACCTAAAGCAAAGCGACCCATGAGTTTTAATGTATTGAGTCGTGGACCTGAATGACGAATTTTTGAAGACAACCCAATATCTCGGTTGTCAAAACGAATGACTCGATAACCTTGGTCTATAAGTGATTTACAGAAAAAATCAGGCCAGAATAACAGTTGCGCACCTAAACCCATAATCAGCATGATTGCAGGATGTTCAGGCTTTCCACCTATTTCGACATGCAGCTCAATACCATTGCTTAAAGTAACTTTGGTTTCATGCATAAACGAAGTATATGGAGAGCCCGTGAATGTGAGTGCGCTATTCATTGTTATTTTCCTAAAAAAGGACATTTTTTTTGAAAAAACATCCTTTATATTAAACCCTTAAACTGCTACAGGAATCAAGTCAGGTACTAACTTAGTTAGGCTTAAACGTTGTTTTGCTGCAGTTGCACCCAAGAGTACAAAACCACGTAAGGTATTTTGACTATCGAAAGCTTTTGCAATCATGCCATCTTCTAGTTCTTCTGTCTCCCACGTGACATCTACGTCAATTGGTGCTGGAAGTACAGTCAGTGGTGCAGTAGGCGTTTTAACGGCAACAGGCATTGCAGGATAGTGAACATGCGTGTTGTCACCATTTAAGGTTTTTGCTAAAGCGCGGGCTTGTTGCATGATTGGCATCACGTAAGGTAGCAGTAGACCATTGACTTCTGCACAGTCACCAATCGCATAAATATCGGCTTGATTGGTTTCTAAAAGGCCATTGGTCAAGATTCCACGACTACATGTAATCTTTGTCGCTTTTGCTAACTCTACGTTGGGTTGTAAGCCTATTGCAGAAAGTACAATGTCTGCAATCACAGACTGACCATTGGCTAGGGTAATTTGATAGTCGCCATTTTCAACTTTGGTGACTTTTTCAACTGTTGTAGCCAATACAAAGTGAATACCAATCTCTTCTAATTTTTCTTGGAACGAAGATGCAACATATTCAGGAATGAGACGTCCTAAAGGTTGAGCTGCTAAATCAATCACAGTGACTTGATGTTCAGTGTTTTGTAAGTCATTGGCAAATTCACAGCCAATCAGACCTGCGCCAAGAATCACGACACGTTTGTCTTGACGTATAGCCAAATTTTTACGGAAGCTTTTGTAGTCATTCAAATTGTTAACCACATGAATGTCATCACTACCATCGCCTGCAATGGCTAAGCGAACTGGATTTGCGCCAACAGCGAGAACCAATTTTGAGTAGGGCTGAGTACTTTGTTGCCCCTCTTTTTCTAAAATGAGTTGATGTTGTTCGGACTGAATTTCTTTGACCCAAGTATGTGCTTCAATACGCATCTGTAATTGAGCACTCATTTTAATGGCATCACCCAAAGCAATTTGTTCTGGTGCTTTGTTACCAACCAAAGCATTTGACAGCGTGGGTTTAGCATAGTTTACCGCATCATCTGCACAAATCATGACCAGTTCATGCTCGGGATTTAGCTTACGAAACTCACGTGCTGCGGTATAACCGGCCATACCTGAACCAATGATGACGATAGGGTGCATAGTTTTCTCCAAACGGTTTTCTAAAAGATGTAAAAAAGACCATGCGCTATGGTCTTTTGTATCAATGATTAGATTTCAATCATTTCAAAATCAACTTTTGATACACCACAATCCGGACATGTCCAATCATCTGGGATATCTTCCCATTTCGTGCCTGCGACAATACCATCTTGTGGCCAACCTTCAGCTTCGTTATAAATCCATCCACAAACGATGCATTGATACTTTTTCATTTGACTCTCCAAAGCACTGACTTTTTAAAAAGTGAAGTCAGTAAAAATCCATATACAGCTTGACTCTAGTGATATGACTTTCAATGTACATATTCAAGCAAATTTTTACGCAGTTCTAGCGTTAATGTAAAGCAAATATCTGAGTTTAGTGAGTGAATTTGAAACCAGAATTGCAGATGAGGACAAAACTTGTCATAAAAATGCTGAAATATCATTTTTGTTTAACAATATGAACTAAATATACGCCTTTAAATAGCGGTGAATGAAAGGTGTATGCAAAGATTTAGATAGTTTTTTTAAGTTTAAAAGTCAGTCTCTAGACTAAGGTCGAGGAGAAAAAGAATATCTGATTTGTTATTTTATCATTGGGTAAATTTATATCTATTATTTATTTAAAAATTAACATAATAAAATCATATACTTGTGTTTTGATTTGGTGTTTGATTGTATTTTACTGATGGTTGTTTACTGGCCATTTAGTGTATAAAGCGCTAAAATTGACATATTCTCTTTTTAATTAATTTTCTCCCCATGAGCAATCTGTCTACAACTTTGTGGTCTAAAATTCGTACTGTCCAAAATTTCCCTAAACCTGGGATTTGTTTCTTTGATTTAACACCATTATTTATGGGCAATATTGAGCTATTAACAGATGCGTTAATCGCAAGTATTCCTGCTGAAAAGTTGCAAGAAGTCGATAGTTTTGTTGCTGTTGAAGCTCGTGGTTTTGTTCTTGCGAGCTTGTTGGCACAGCGTTTAGGCAAAGGTCTATTACTGGTTCGTAAAGCGGGTAAGTTACCGCCACCCGTAGTTGGAGTAGGCTACAGCTTAGAATATGGTATGGATCGTTTAGAAATGTCTGCTGAAATTGAGCCGCAAAAAATTATTATTGTGGATGATGTTTTGGCAACAGGCGGTACTTTAAAAGCAGTGAAACAATTGGTGGATAAATGCAACCATGAACTTTTGGGTGCTAGTATTTTCCTAGATTTACCTGACCTACATACTGATTTGGGTTTAACGGTTTGGTCAGTATTGGATGATAAAACTCAGCCAGAAAAAGCTGTTGCATAAACAATCATAAATGATAAAAAGCCTTGGTTAATCCAAGGCTTTTTTACTTCAAGAAATGTATTTGCAAATGTTGAATTAAGTCATTCAAGTTTTCAGGGCTGGCTAAACGGTGATGTCCACCTTCAACAGCTTGAACAAGCATATATGGTTCAAGTTGTTCTTTCACTGCATGCATATTTAGTACTTCATCCCCTAGCTCTAAATAAGCAATTTGAGCAATTTCATGTTCTAGATCATCTTCAGTAATAGGTGGATAGTCTTCCCGAAAATTTGGGTTGAGACTTGGATTGGCAATAATTGCTGGAATTTTATGTAAGGCTGACATTTTGAGTGCCCAATAAGCACCTAAGCTGTGTCCCACTAATATTTCAGGTTTAATTTTAGTAATAATGTCGTGATAAAAATTGGCGACAGTCTGAAAAGTAAGATTGCGATAATCGATATCAATGCAATATTTATGATTGGCATCAATGGCATGGAATTTGGTCGATTCACGAGAAGAATCTAGTCCATGTAAAAATAAGATTTTTGAAGTACATGTACTCATTATTTTATCGTTCACTCTGTCTTTATTTACAAAGATAGAAAGAGTTGAATAGTTTCCTTTTCAACTATTTTGCTTAAATCATTGTAAGGGACTCTGGTGAACAAAGAAGTTAGCTTTTGGTCTAAGGAACCAATAATAAGATGTGAAATAAAATAATTTTAAAAATAGATATTTGAATAAAAACATGTATTTATTTGTATTTTTAGCTAATTATTTTTTAAATAACAAAATATAAATATATGGTAAAAATAAACATGGATAATTTTAAATGGATACGATCACTTTGATGTGTCACGGCTATGGAAATTCTAAAATATGAAATTTTGATTGCTGCAACGCCACAAAAAGTTTGGCAGGTATTATGGAACCCTGAAACGTATATGCAATGGACACAATATTTTTCACTGGGTTCAACGATGCATTCAGATTGGACAGTCCATGGCAAAACTGTTTTTCTTGATGCCAGTGGTGCGGGTATGGTTTCTACAATGAGTCAACTAGAAGAATTTAAACTGGTGGTTTTTAAACATTTAGGTCTAGTTCAAGGTGGTATTGAAGATTTAGACAGTGACGAAGTTAAGAAATGGAGGGGTGCATTGGAAAAGTATTTCTTTGAAGATTTAAATGGAACAACAAAATTGAAAGTCGAGTTAGAAACCGCTCAAGAATATTTAGAAATGATGGATGTTGCATTTAAAAAGGGTTTTGAGTAGGTCAAACAATTGGCCGAAGGTTAAAAAGATGAATTAAAGGAAGTTGTTTTGAGTAAATCAATACTTTTGTTTGGCAATAAGTCATACGAAACTTTTACTGAATCTGCTATGCTATGCAACTTCCGTTTTTTACACATATACGAGGCAGAGATGACGCAACCTAACGCTCAATCGACTTCTGAACAACAAATTTCCGAAAACGATTTAATTGCACAGCGTCATGCCAAGTTAAAGCATATTGAACAACATGCTAAGGAAAAGGGCACTAGCCCTTGGCCGAACACCTTTAAACGTGAACACTATGCTCAAGATTTACAAGATCAATTCGCAGATCAGTCTAAAGAAGAAATTGAAGCTGGTGAAAAAGTTTATGTAAAAGTTGCAGGTCGTGTGATGTTGAACCGTGGTTCATTCATCGTGATTCAAGATATGACTGGTCGTATTCAACTTTATGTTGCGCGTAAAGAATTAGATCCAGAAGTACTTGCAACCATTAAAGGTTTAGACCTTGGTGATATTATTGCTGTTGAAGGCTATATCGGTCGTTCTGGTAAAGGCGATCTTTATGTTCATATTGAACACTTTGAACTTTTAACCAAATCACTGCGTCCACTTCCAGATAAATTCCATGGTTTAAACGATACCGAAATGAAGTATCGTAAACGTTATCTTGATTTGATGGTGAACGACGAAACACGTAAAACTTTTGAAATCCGTGCCAAAGTCGTTGCGGGTATGCGTGCATTTTTAACTGAACAACGTTTCATGGAAGTTGAAACGCCAATGATGCATGTGATTCCAGGTGGTGCATCTGCGCGTCCATTTGAAACACACCACAATGCACTTGATATGCCATTGTATTTACGTATTGCCCCTGAGCTTTACTTAAAACGCCTAGTGGTTGGTGGTTTTGAACGCGTATTCGAAATTAACCGTAACTTCCGTAACGAAGGTGTTTCGACTCGCCATAACCCAGAATTCACCATGATCGAATTCTACCAAGCATATGCAGATTACAAAGATTTGATGGCTTTGACTGAAAATATGTTGGAAAAATTAGCGCTCGATATTTTAGGTTCTACTGATGTACCTTATCAAGGTGAAGTGTTTAGCTTCAAAGGTCCATTTAAGAAAATTTCGATGTTTGATGCCATTCTTGAACATAATTCAAATCTCACGCCAGAAAATGTGGCTGACCGTGAATTTTTGGCTAAATTTATTCAAGAAGAATTGAAAGAAAAAGTAAAACCGAGTTTTGGTCTAGGTCGATTACAAACCATTGTATTTGAAGAAACGGTGGAAACGAAACTTCGCCAACCAACATTCATTACCGAATATCCAGCGGAAACTTCACCATTGGCGCGTCGTAATGATCACAATGCACACATTACAGATCGTTTTGAGTTCTTTATTGGTGGTCGTGAATTGGCAAATGGTTTCTCAGAATTAAATGACCCAATTGACCAAGCGGAACGTTTCCAAGCACAAGTTGAAGAGAAAGACGCAGGTGATGATGAAGCCATGCATTACGATGCTGACTTCATTGAAGCACTTGAATATGGTCTTCCTCCAACAGCGGGTCAGGGTATTGGTATTGACCGTTTGGTGATGTTATTTGCTGATGCAGCAAGTATCCGTGATGTGATTTTATTCCCTCACATGCGTCATAAAAACTAAGTCTTAAAATGAGAGTGAATACCAGTCAGTTGAACTTGACTGGTATTTTTCTTGACTATTTAAAGCAGCTTAAGAGTTACAAATGGTATTCAATGCTTGTATAAGAAAAATATCTTGAGCTAACAGTAATCTTATTTTCTGTTTGAATATTCTTCAACATCTTTGTTAGATTAAGCTCCAAAGAGTAGAGTAGTCAGTACATTAAAAATATAATTATTTGTTTTTGCTATATTTTCACCTTGATGTAATGATGCATTACTCAATCTTATCTTAAATAATCCTTAATCTTTGCTATTGTTAAAAACCTTGAAAGGTTAGCCCCAAAGTCGCAAGACCATATCGACGATCCAGACGCGATGCAGTCACCCCATTATACAAGAATGGAATATTGCCGATGAAATTGTGTTGGTAAAATTCCCCTTTCATAAAGGTCGATATTTTTGGGGTAACATCGTAGCTGAGTTTAAGACCGAGACTATGATTGTTGTTAACTGGCGTATTACCAAAATTACGAACGCGATCATCAATGTTGTCTCGCCATAAATGCTGATACTGGTAGGCGAGTTGACTTTCAAATTGACGATATCTCCAGTTCCATGAACCGCCTAAGCTGGTAAAATAAGCGTTATAGTTCAGGTCATTTTGAATCTCAATGCCATAATCACTGGCATTACCTGAAATATTCAGTTGGTTGATCAATAGATTATCGATAGAACAGGGTTTGTTTAATTTTCCTGAATATTGATTACTGGAATTAATATTGATATCCATCAAACAACCGTTATATTTGGCTTGAATATCTAAGCTATCTACTTTGACTTGGCTATAACCGACTCCAGCAAATAAATTAATTTGATTCATGGGATCAAGTTTTCGAGAAAAAACACCATTGAGTTGAAATTGTAAGTCTTGCGGTTGATTGACCTGAAGCTGTTCAAGCCTTTGTTGATTAACGATGGTTGCTGTAGATTTATTTAGCTCATTGGCCTGATTTCCCCATAGCGTTGCAGCAATGAAAAAACGATCTTTTTTGTTTAAATTTAACTCAGGGAAATAGCGGATCCCCAGTGAGCCAGAGTGAATGGTATTGGTGTCTTGAGCATAATCAATTTCTCTGTACCAATATGATCCATCAACAATCCACTGTGGATGAAACTGGTATTCCATAGCAAAATGTGCACCCATGTAGTCGCCAGCGTTGCTATTCTGTACGCCTTCACTTTGTCTTATATCCAGAAAGTCGATGCGGTCATTCACTGCATTTAGTTCTGTTATAAATTTTAAAGATGATTTGGTTTCTTTTGCTAAGCTCTGTGCCTGTAAAAAAAGATCTTCAGGTGCAGCATATAAAGCAGTTGGGCATATACATGCCATATATATAATTAAATTATGATATTTCATACAATCCAAAGACAAATATTTAAATGCTGAAGATAAAAATGCCAGCTTGAAGGCTGGCATTGAATGGATTAATTCAGTTTAAAGTGAGCTGTTAAGGTTGAGCCTTGGAATTGAGTACTATCAATAGTTATGGTGCCATTTTGTAGTTCAAGAGCTGGATCTACTGTATAGGTGATGGGTAATACATAAGCCGATGCCTCTACTAAATCATTCACTGCAAGTTTCTTCATGTATTCAGTATAATACGTCTTTAAGGCATCACTGTTACTGACGATACTAGAGAGGGGAATAATTCCATTGCTGACATTAATCGGAATCTCTTTCTGGGTAGTAAACTGTAATTTGCTTACGCCTTGAAGAGATGTGGAAATATTAATAGCTGTATTCACTGGAACTTTAGCACTGAGTATTGTGCCATCTGTTTTAAAGCTCACTTGAATATTACTAATAATGACATCTAGGTTTTCTTTTAATGCACCACGGCTACCATTAATTTTAAAACCTAGTTTAATCGTATCGGTTAATTCAGACTTGGTATTGTTCAGTTTAAAGTTGACAGCCAAGGCAGTATCTAGGTTTGCATAACTTAACGCTAATGGTGCAGCTGCACTGGAAGTCTTAAGCGTTGCCAATGAATAACCTGCTAAAGTAAAATCAGCATAAATTGGCGTTTTTAAGCTCTCTTTAATTGTATTCAATGTTGTTTGATTGGCAGGAAGTTGTAGCGCCGTTTGTAAACTCTCGCCATTTCCGCCTGACTGTACAATCTTATTGATCTCTGTTGATACGGTGGTAATATTGGTGTTGATATTACCTTTAATATTAGAATCTACGGGTCTGGTATCATCCTTGATGGCTGTTTGGGCAGCTATTACGGCATTATCCAGAATTTCAGTTAAAGCCGTTGCTTGAAGTTCACCATTGCTATTAAATAAATTTTTCCCTTGAGTCTTTAATGTATTTCCGATAGTCGAAAAAGCAATTTGTGTAGCCTGTTCTTGCGTTAATGCGACAGAGCCATCACTTTTGTTGATGGCTTGGAAGTTATCTTCAATTTGAGTTGCAAGTTGTTGTAGCGTGAAAATGACCGCCATTTCTTTTGCGCTGCCATCCGTGACAGGATTGTATGACTTAATATTTGCTGCTGTTACCGTGGTCAGACCGAGATTATTTAAAACGACCTGAAGGTCGCCAGAGCCAAGATAATATTCAAGTGATGTAAGTGGACTCGCAACGAAATCATTATTTGAAATATTTTGTAAATCTGTTTTTTTGATTTTGAGTGTGCCAGTAAATGGAAGTCCTGTTCCTATATCTGTACCCCCAGTAATGGTAATTGCTGAGTTATTACAGTCGGCAGTGGTCTTAAAAGAGAACTTACCTTGTGCATCTGTTGTGGTTGTTAAGCCATTACAGTCATCAAATTTTACAGTAGCATTGGCTAAATAGAAATCGACCGCAGTCCCCGAAATTGATTTTGATGCAAAGGGTGTTGTTGAATTATTATTGCTACCATCGCTACCGGCACATGCAGTAAGTAATGTTGTTATCGTTGTTGCAAGAAAAGTATATTTTATATATTTGTTAAGTAACATATTTTAAACCCCGTATGAATTATAATCAGTTCTCGTTATTTATAACAAATTAAGAATTTAAAAAGAAGAACAAAATAAAGTTTATTTTATATACAAAAATTTCTAAACATTAAATAAAAATGTTTAGTTTTAAAGTCGTTTGTACATGGTAATTATTATAATTATGTAAACAAAAAAATACGCAACGATTGGGGTGATCATTGCGTATAACAACGAAGCTGTTTTCACAGTTTCGGTTAAGGAGAATGTTAAAACTCGATAGAGCTTTAAACACTAAAAACATCATAAAATGAATGATCAGTCATTTCATGATGCTTTCAGTTAAGTTGTGTTAATTAAAGTTAATAACTATTGGTGAGTGTGATTTGTTTATCATTTTCTGGACACAAAAAAGCCTTTCTCGATAAAGAAAGGCTTTTTTGTGCTTAAACGTGTTTAGAAGTGAAACATGCCTAAACCTGATTTAATTTCATCAAGTGTCTGCTGGGTAATATCGCGACATTTATCTGTGCCAGTTTTTAAAATATCCATGATGTAGTCAGGATCTTTAGCCAGTTCGAGACGACGTTCACGAATCGGTGTAATCAGTTCTTTCAGCACACCTTCAAGACGTTTTTTCACAGTGCCGTCGCCTAAACCACCGCGACGATAATGTGCTTTTAACTCTTCAACTTCTTCTTTGTTTGGGTCAAAAGCATCTAAATAAGTAAATACAATATTGCCTTCGACTTGACCTGGATCTTCAATTCTTAAATGATTTGGGTCGGTATACATGGCATTGACTGCTTTTTTAATGTCTTTGTCAGACGCATCGAGCACAATGGTATTGCCTAATGATTTAGACATTTTGGCTTTGCCATCAAAACCGGGTAAACGGCTCATGTTTGAAAGCAGAGCTTTACATTCGGGTAGCACATCATGACCAATTTGACGATTTAAACGACGTATAATTTCATTGGTCTGTTCAATCATTGGAATTTGGTCATCACCAACAGGAACGACGGATGCTTTAAAAGCAGTAATATCTGCTGCTTGTGCAACTGGGTAGCATAAGAAGCCAGCAGGAATATCACGTTCAAAACCACGGAGTTGAATCTCTGCTTTAATGGTTGGGTTGCGTTCTAAACGCGACACAGTCACAAAATTGAGGTACAACATGGTCAATTCATTTAATGCAGGTAAGCATGACTGAACACAAATGGTTGTTTTGGTTGGATCAATACCGACAGCAAGATAATCTGTTGCCACTTCAATAATATTGCGGCGCACTTTTTCAAAGTTATCTGCATTATCTGTTAAGGCTTGAGCATCAGCAAGGAGGAGATGTTGATGATGAGAATCTTGTAATCCTACACGCGAACGTAAAGAACCTACAAAATGACCTAAATGAAGTTGTCCAGTTGGGCGGTCGCCAGTCAAAATAACAGGACGATTGTCTTGATTACTCATTATCTCTCTATTCCAAAGTTGTTAACACAACATGTATCTGCTGATGAATTGCTATATTGTACGGCATAATGTTTTTTAATGTCAGACACTATAAAAACAGAACATTGAAAAAATAAAAAGAATTTAATGAAGTTGATACAGTTTTCTTATATTTGTATTTAAAATACCCTCTAGATACCTCAAGGATAAAAAGAATGGCGAGTAGCTTATTAATATTATTAGACGATATTGCCACCGTATTAGATGACGTTGCTGTAATGAGTAAAATGGCGGCAAAAAAAACGGCTGGGGTATTGGGTGATGATTTGGCGCTGAATGCACAACAAGTCAGTGGTGTTCGTTCTGAACGCGAATTGCCTGTGGTTTGGAGCGTTGCTAAAGGTTCATTCATTAATAAGTTAATTCTTGTACCTTTAGCTTTACTGATTAGTGTCGTTGCACCGTGGCTGATTAATCCTTTATTGATGATTGGTGGTTTATTTTTGTGCTATGAAGGCGTAGAAAAAGTTCTGCATAGTTTACATCATAAAAAAGCCCAAACAGAAGAAGCTGCGCAAGCAGAATTGATCAAAATAGAAACAGATTTAGTCACTTTTGAAAAAGATAAAGTTAAAGGAGCTATTCGAACGGACTTTATTTTATCTGCTGAAATTGTGGTGATTTCATTGGGTACGGTTGCCACAGCTGCATTTGGTACTAAAGTCCTCGTGCTTTCAGTGATTGCTATTTTAATGACTGTGGGTGTTTATGGTTTTGTTGCCATGATTGTGAAAATTGATGATTTAGGTTTATATTTAACCGAGCAAGCATCGAGTCTTAAGCAAAGTATTGGGCGTGGATTGTTGGCATTTGCACCAAAATTAATGAAAACCCTGACCTTTGTGGGAACCATTGCGATGTTCTTGGTCGGTGGCGGGATTATTAATCATGCTGTGCCTTTGATTCATCATTGGAGCGAAGATTCAGTCGATTATATTGAACATATTCCTACAGTTGGCAATATTATTGGTGCAGTTACACCCACCTTAATTAGTTTTGCCATTGGTTTTGTTGCGGGATTATTGGTTCTCGTAATAGTGAATTTGATTCAAAAGTTTTGGCCTAAATCCAAACAAGCATGAGCATCAATGCGCGGTAAAATCAAATAAATACAAGCTAAAGGAATATCACTATGCGCTGGAAAGGACGTCGTGTAAGTAGCAATGTTGAAGACCGTCGTGGTGGTGGCGGTGTTAAGGCGGGTGGTATTAGTATTTTAGGTCTTGTGGTTGCCTTTGTGGCGTGGAAGTTTTTTGGGGTTGACCCGCAACAAGCCTATCAAGCCACGAAGCAAGTCACATCACAAGCGCAACCCGCTGAAACGAAAGGCTTGGATCATCCCACAGCAGAACAGCAAGAAGCCATGGATTTTATTGGGACAGTCTTAGCGGATACCGAAGATACGTGGACGCAAGTCTTTCAACAGCAATTAAATAGTCAGTATGTTGCACCTAAATTGGTGATGTTTAGTGGTGTGGTGAATTCAGGTTGTGGTACAGCGCAATCTGCGATGGGGCCATTTTATTGTCCTGCCGATCGCAAAGTCTATATTGATACGACTTTCTTTAAAGATATGCGTCAGCAAATGGGTATTTCGGGGGAGCAAAATTCGACCGAGTTATCTCGCCAAGACCAAGCGGGAGATTTTGCCCAAGCCTATGTGGTTGCACATGAAGTTGGGCACCATCTACAAACCTTGTTGGGTATTTCCGATCAAGTGCAAAAAGCACGTGCTCAATCCAGTGAGGTGCAAGGCAATCAACTCTCTGTGCGTCAGGAATTGCAAGCAGACTGCTTTGCAGGAATTTGGGCACATCATAATCAACAACGTACCCAATTTTTAGAGCAAGGTGATATTGAAGAAGCGATGGATGCAGCGCATAAAATTGGCGATGATTATTTGCAAAAACGCGCTACAGGGCAGGTTGTACCTGATAGTTTTACTCATGGTAGTAGTGAACAACGCATGAAATGGTTTCAAACTGGTTTGAAATCAGGAAAGATCAACGATTGTGACACTTTTAATCAAGCGATTTAAAAAATAAAAGAGGATTAAGAGTCCTCTTTTATTTTCAATTTTCAGCGACTTAAGAATTTTTTAAAGTTACGGATAATTCGAATAGAGACGTAAAGTGCAGCTAAGGCAAAGAGGCTGATGCTAAAAACAATATATTTTAAACTTGAAATATCGGCTTGATAAAATTGCTGAATTTGTTGTTTAGAATAAGACCACTGTTGCTGTTTTTGTGTCAGACTATCTTGATAATTAATGTCTCTAATATAATACTGTTGACCAACTTTTAATAAATTAATCTGTTTGATTTGTCGAGTATGCGACTGATTATAGGCATCCGTACAAATATCTTGTAAATAATGTTCGCAGTTTATTTTTGCAACATAGCCATTATGCGCAATCAGAATATAAATCGCTTCATCGGGTCGTTTATTATTCGAAACCAAAACCAGTTGTTCTTGAGTGGTTGATTTGAGCGAAATCTGTTGTGCTTGCTGGAAAGCTTGATCTGCATTTAAAATTTCTTTGCTTTTTGAATAGATACTGAAAAATAAAGCGATTGTAATGAGAAAAATCACAACTGCAAAAAAAAGTCGAAATAGCGTTTTAACTGTTTGATGCATGAATAAATTCAACTTAATAGAGAGCCAGAAGAAAGCGTTGATACATTCAGCACTTTGATGGTGCTCTATGTTAATTCATTACTGAAAATATGTAAAAAACTTAACGATAGGCAAAAATAATTTAGCAGCTTAAAAATGATCATTGGTTATAATTTTTTTTAAAGTCTTTTTCATGAATTGTACTCAGGTTGTTTTTATATTGAATGTTGTTCTAGACTAGAAGTGCGAGTAATTAAAATCATTTGTTCTAAAGGTCGAATGAGATGATTTAAGGACCATATATGTCACAACATGCCAGTACTTCCAGTGATGAATTAGCACGGCAAATATTACAGGTGGTTGCTTTAATTCCTTATGGAAAAGTGGCTTCATATGGACAAATTGCAAAGCTGGCGGGCTTGCCTAAACATGCACGTTTAGTTGGTTATGTTTTAAAACATCTGGATCAAGCGGCTGAAATTCCTTGGCATCGAGTCATTAATTCACAAGGGAAAATTAGCCTAAGTAAATTGGATCATTGCGGGGGCAATATTCAACGCTTAAAATTATTAGACGAGGGCGTAATGGTTATTGCAGATAAGATTAATTTAAAACAATATCAATGGATGAATGATTGATCAGAGAATAACTGAAATTGAATGAGGATAGGGATTTTCCCATCTTTAGAGAAAGATGGGAAAAAGACAAGGATTATGGTTGACGAACAATCAGGACAGGAACATGAGATTCGCCTAGTAAGCTTTGTGCGACGCTGCCAAGAAAGAGCTTTTTAAAACCTGTGCGACCATGTGAGCCAATGATAATCAGGTCGGCATGCAGTTCTTCTGCTGCGCGGATAATTTCACGATGAATCACTTGTCCTTCAAGCAGTTTGGTTTCTACTTCAATGCCTTGTTCATTAAATTTTGCTTTAGCGGCAGCAAGTGATTCCTCGATTGATGTACGAGCACGTTCTATTAAATCATTTGTTTGACTCGCAGAAATATATTCCGCTGCAATATATGGGTCGAGTACTAAAGCCTGAACCACTGTAATTTTACTGCCAAATGCTTTAGCAAATTCAACTGCTTTTTCAACGGCTGCATGTGATGTTTCTGAACCGTCAACTGGCACTAAAATATTATGATAAGCCATGTGAATTTCTCCTTATAATCGTTACTAAAACAGATGCGTTATAGAACTATAAATTGTTGTTTGTTAAAGCAGCTTACATTTTGATACTAACTACATTTTTTCTAAAATAAAACCTAGTAATTTCATGGGGATAATTAACCACCCTAAAGTATTATTTCTAATTTAATCTAACATGTATTGCTTTGAAATATTAAGGCTTTAAAACTAAAGTCTGATGAAATTGTAAGCAGATTTTTTATTTGAAAGTATATGAAATATGCCTTTGGAAAATGGCATATCATAAGTGTAGTAACTTACTAATAATGAAATAGAAATGACTGAATTGAATCAGCTGGATTGGCAACGTACAAATTTAGATAATATTGAAGAAGCATGACAGGGTGATCTTTGGGATCGAAAGCCTTTAGGTGAACAGCTCACAAACTATGTTGATCGTTTGCAGTGCGGTGCTGTACTTGCTTTGGATGCACGTTGGGGTGAGGGGAAAACGTGGTTTGTAAGCTATTAAAAAAGCAGAACTTGACATAAAAAATGACATTGTTTTTTATGTCTGGAGTTTGAGAAAAAATTTTAAATAGTTAATTCATTCTTGCTAATATCAGCTATTGTGGCTTTAAGAACCTGTAAGCAAATTTTTGCAGTTTCTTCACGTGGATGAAAATTTTCTGTCATTTGTTGAAATGGATGAATGTAATTTCTAAAGTCTCTTAATTCTTTGCTAAATTTATAAGTATCATGTTCTATTAGATTAAGCTCGTGTGCGACATCAATAAAATTATTAAGTGTCCACTGATCAAAATTTTTGGCTTTAGCATCTCGCTTTGGTGTTAAATTGTTTTGGATATAGACTGGCACAGTTTAATAATAAGTCTTCTAATGTACTGCCCGCAAGAATAACTATTGATAAATATGCTTCTGCTCGAAATGCTTTTTCAATTTCAATTATTCTTGCGTTTATCACTGTAGATAAGCTGTGGTTAATACTAAGTTTTTCAATATCAACTTTAAATTCATGTGTTATAAAATCATAAGCTGATATTTTTGAATTTTTTATTTGAGTGTCTAAGTCTATGTTTTGTAGTTGTTGAATTTCTATTTTTGTATTTGAACGAAGTACTTTATATTTGTCAAATTGTAGGTACTGATTAAATTTTGAAATTAAAGCATCAAGTTTTTCAAAATCATTTATAAAATTAATTGGTGAAAATAGTTATTGAATGCAGATTTTAATTTTGCCAGTGCTGTTAATGTTATTTAATCTAGAGTCAGTGTAAATCCATCTAGAAGGAAATCCCTGTTGGTATTGGTCTTGATAATCAAAGTTTGAAAAAAATTTGATGATTTCAGGTCCTGAGCGATATTCAGTTTCTTCATTAATTAATAAGCGTAATTTTTCTAAAGATTTCTGTGATAGAAGCATCTAATAACCTGAATTTTATCAATGAAATTATTACTTTCTAATTTAATCAAGATTTTGAATATATGCTATAAGGGTTTCGATATTATCCGTCTGCAATTCTTCCCGCATCTTTAAAAACTGTTTTTCATCTAGGTCATACAACTTAAGTGAAAGCAGTTTTTCTATATCTGCTGTTGGAAAGCGGTATTTAATCATTTTAGCAGGCACACCACCCACAATTGCATAAGGCGGTACATCTTTAGTCACCACAGCACCTGTTGCAACCACAGCACCTTCGCCCAGTGTTACCCCTTGCATAATCATGGCACGTGAGCCAATCCAGCAGCCATCACCAATAATCGTATCGCCAGCAGGGACAAAACTACGTGTATCGAATGGAAAGGCTGAAATCCAGTCGGTACGGTGTAATTGGTTACCGCCCATCATAATCACGCATTCAGCGCCAAAACAGACAAAGTTGCCGATATGCAGCTGATCTATCGGTTTCTCTGTGGTTGCAGTTTTGTCATGTAGATAACGCACCACACAGCGCTCAAAACCTTGATCCCAATAAGCACTGTAATAGCTGTAATTCCCTTTAATATGGATATTGGGATTCTTCACTGTTTTCGAGATAAATTCGAATTCACACCAATGTTTTACAGGAGAGTTAATCAGTTGCTCAGACATAGATCTACAGTGCTGGGAGGTTTTGAAAATTATAACTGATTTAAGGAGAACTTTTGTAAAGGCAATAATTCTGGCTTGAAAACTATCTTAAAAATAGCCAAGGTTATTATTCAAAATGAGCAGTATGATTTTATTTAAAAAAATTCCAAAAAACTTTGAAAATGTGAGCAATACTCTTGGGGAAAAGAAAACCTAAAATGGCTGAGCAGAGCATGGTGATCATAATGATCAGAATAGAATTGGTATGTGTATCAATAGCGTATGACCATTGAATCGCAATAACAATACCGAGAAGAAAACCACCTAAAGTATAGTAAAAAGTTTGTATTAAGCGCTCATCCATTTTTCATTGTCATTTTATGTTATTGATTGAATTATAATCGAATGAAAAACAAAAATCCCCTCAAAAGAGGGGATTTAGAAAGCGATGAATCTTTAAAAATTAAAGATATTCAACTTTCACAATTTCATATTCCACTTCACCTTGGGGAGTGGTAATTTTTGCTTCATCGCCTTCGCTTTTACCCAAAAGACCACGAGCAATCGGTGAGTTCACAGAGATCTTGTTGATCTTAAAGTCTGCTTCGTCATCACCTACAATTTTATAGGTTTTCTTTTCTTCGGTGTCCAGATTTTCAATCGTTACAGTCACACCAAAAACAACACGGCCATTTTGTTCAAGTGATTTAATATCAATTTCTTGAACTGCACCAAGTTTGCCTTCAATATCCTGAATACGACCTTCACAGAAGCCTTGTTGCTCGCGAGCAGCATGGTATTCCGCATTTTCTTTTAAATCCCCATGTTCACGCGCTTCAGCAATTGCAGCAATGATGCGTGGACGATCAACCGATTTAAGTTGAAGTAATTCTTTCTCTAAGGCAATTTTGCCTTCAGGTGTCATAGGATAACGTTTCATTGTTGTCCCTCACAGTTGTTATGTATTAAAAAATACAGATTAAAAATAAAAAAATCCCGCCACCGATAAGGTGACGGGACCTATCGGATAATGAATTAACCTGCTGTTAAATCTTGCAAGCGATATACATCCATTGGTAATTTAATTGCTAAAGCTTGGCACACAGCATCAGCACCATTCAAAGTCGTGGTGTAATACACTTTACCTTGTAGTGCAGAACGACGAATTGAGAATGAATCTTGCTGCGCCTGTTTACCTTCAGTGGTATTGATAATGAGGTGAATCTCGCCATTTTTCAAGCGGTCGACAATATTAGGACGACCTTCTGTGACTTTGTTCACACGTTCACATGCAATACCAGCTTCGTTGATAACGTCAAAAGTACCACCAGTAGCGATTACTTTGAAACCGAAATCAACCAATTGTTTCGCAATACCCACAACACGAGGTTTGTCTGAATCACGCACAGAGATAAATGCGTGTTTCACTTCACCTTCGGTTGGTTTACCTGGTAAACGATCATTCGAGCCTAACACAGCTTTATAGAATGCTTCACCAAATGAAGTACCCACGCCCATTACTTCACCTGTAGATTTCATCTCAGGCCCAAGAACAGGATCAACGCCAGGGAATTTCGCGAATGGGAATACCGCTTCTTTTACTGCAAAGTGAGTCGGGATAATTTCTTTGGTGAATCCTTGAGATTCTAAAGATTGACCCGCCATACAACGTGCAGCAACTTTTGCTAACGATTCACCAATACACTTAGATACGAACGGCACAGTACGTGATGCACGTGGGTTCACTTCTAAGATGTAAACGTCATTACCTTTTACAGCAAACTGTACGTTCATCAAACCAACAACGCCAAGTTCTTTTGCCATAGCAATCGTTTGACGACGCATTTCGTCTTGGATTTCGTCAGACAGCGAATATGGAGGAATCGAACATGCTGAGTCACCAGAGTGAATACCTGCTTGTTCAATGTGCTGCATAATGCCGCCAATCACAACGTCTTTACCGTCAGATACGCAGTCTACGTCAACTTCGATTGCATCATCTAAGAAACGGTCAAGCAGTACAGGGGCTTCATTCGATGCTTGAACCGCATCACGTAAGTAACGTTTAAGCTCATCATCGTTGTATACGATTTCCATCGCACGACCACCAAGCACGTATGACGGACGTACTACAAGTGGGTAGCCCACTTTAGATGCTTCAGCCATACCTTCTTCAGCAGATTTTACAATGCTGTTGTTTGGTTGACGAAGTTGTAAACGTTGAATCATTTGTTGGAAACGTTCGCGGTCTTCTGCGCGGTCAATTGCGTCAGGCGATGTACCAATAATTGGCGCACCTGCTTCTTCTAAAGCACGAGCCAATTTTAACGGAGTCTGACCACCGTACTGTACGATAATGCCTTTAGGCTTCTCAATACGCACGATTTCAAGTACATCTTCCAAAGTGATTGGTTCGAAATACAAACGATCTGATGTGTCATAGTCAGTAGAAACCGTTTCAGGGTTACAGTTGACCATAATAGTTTCGTAACCGTCTTCACGCATTGCAAGGGCCGCGTGTACACAGCAGTAATCGAACTCGATCCCTTGACCAATACGGTTAGGACCACCACCAATGACCATGATCTTGTCTTTGGTCGATGGATTTGCTTCACATTCTTCATCGTAAGTTGAGTACATGTAAGCAGTGTCAGATTCAAACTCTGCAGCACAGGTATCCACACGTTTATAAACTGGCATTACGCCTAAGTTCCAACGGTGTTTACGGAATTGTTTCTGCGAAATGCCCATCAAATCTGCAATACGAAGGTCAGATAAACCTTTACGTTTGAACGAACGGATGTTGTCGGCATTTAAATCACCAAAGCCAAGTGTTTTTACTTGTTCTTCAGTTTTAATAATGTCTTCAATTTGAATGAGGAACCATTTGTCGATATTGGTTGCAGCAAAAACTTCATCTAAGCTAAAGCCATGACGGAAGGCATCAGCCACATACCAAATACGCTCAGGACCCGGAACTTTAAGTTCATGTAGGATCTTTTCGCGCGCGCCTTCAGCACCAACAGCAATTTGTTCGTCAAAACCACACACGCCAACTTCAAGACCACGAAGCGCTTTTTGCATAGACTCTTGGAAGTTACGACCAATCGCCATTACTTCGCCCACAGATTTCATCTGCGTGGTTAAAATTGCTTCAGCTTGTGGGAATTTCTCGAAGTTAAAACGAGGAATTTTGGTAACTACATAGTCAATTGACGGTTCGAATGATGCAGGAGTAATACCACCAGTGATGTCATTTTTCAATTCATCAAGGGTGTAACCCACAGCCAATTTCGCAGCGATACGTGCAATTGGGAAACCTGTTGCTTTCGATGCAAGTGCAGATGAACGTGATACACGTGGATTCATCTCGATCACAACCATACGACCGTCTTTCGGATTAATACCGAATTGAACGTTCGAACCACCTGTTTCAACACCAATTTCACGTAGAACGGCAATCGATGCATTACGCATGATTTGGTATTCTTTGTCTGTTAATGTTTGTGCAGGCGCAACAGTGATTGAGTCACCTGTATGCACACCCATTGGGTCGAAGTTTTCAATCGCACAGACGATAATACAGTTGTCGTTTTTGTCACGAACAACTTCCATTTCGTATTCTTTCCAACCAATCAATGATTCATCGATTAAAAGTTGGTGAGTTGGCGATAGGTCGAAACCACGTTCACAGATTTCAATGAATTCGTCACGGTTGTAAGCAATACCACCGCCTGAACCACCCATGGTGAATGATGGACGAATAATCGAAGGGAAGCCCAATTTTGCTTGGATTTCGAATGCTTCTTCCATATTGCTTGCAACAGCAGCACGTGGACATTCAAGACCAATACGACGCATCGCATCATCAAACAATTTACGGTCTTCTGCCATTTCAATGGCATCTTTACTCGCACCAATCAATTCAACATTGTATTTCGCTAAAATACCGTGCTCATCCAGTGCAAGCGCACAGTTTAATGCTGTTTGACCACCCATTGTCGGGAGGACTGCATCTGGACGTTCTTTTTCAATAATTTGTGCAACAGTCTGCCAAGTAATCGGTTCGATATACGTGGCATCTGCCATGCTTGGGTCGGTCATGATAGTGGCTGGATTAGAGTTCACTAAAATAACGCGATAACCTTCTTCACGAAGTGCTTTACATGCTTGTGCACCTGAGTAATCGAACTCACATGCTTGACCGATGACAATCGGACCTGCACCAATAATTAAGATGCTTTTAATGTCTGTACGTTTAGCCATGATCGCTTCCTTAATTACTTCTTAGATGCTTCGATAAGTTCGATGAAATGATCGAATAATGGTGCGCAGTCATGTGGGCCAGGGCTTGCTTCAGGGTGACCTTGGAAGCTAAACGCTGGTTTGTCAGTGCGATGCATACCTTGAAGGGTCTGATCGAACAATGATTTATGCGTCGCTTTTAGGTTTGCAGGTAAGGTATCAATATCGACTGCAAAGCCATGATTCTGAGAAGTAATCATCACTGTACCATCTTCAAGATTTTGTACAGGATGGTTGGCACCGTGGTGACCATGCGGCATTTTTACCGTTTTAGCACCAGAAGCAAGGGCTAAAATTTGGTGGCCGAGGCAAATACCAAATACGGGTAAGTTAGTAGTTTCAACAATGGTTTTTACAGCTTCAATTGCATAATCACATGCAGCTGGATCGCCAGGGCCATTCGATAAGAACACACCGTCTGGATTTAATGCGAGAACTTTTTCTGCAGGCGTTTGAGCTGGAACTACAGTCAGTTTGCATCCACGATCCGTCAGCATACGTAAGATGTTGGTTTTGACACCGTAATCATATGCTACAACATGGAATTTAAGTTCAGGTTGAGAGAAGCCTTGACCCAGTGTCCAAGAACCTTCCGTCCATTCAAAACCTTCTGGATCGCAGCATTCTTTAGCAAGGTCTAGACCATCCAAGCCACCGAAAGCACGTGCTTTTTCTAAAGCTTCTTCTTCTGTGATATTTTCACCAGCAAGGATGCAACCATTTTGCGCGCCTTTCGCACGTAAAATTCGTGTCAATTTACGTGTGTCGATATCAGCAATCGCAACAACATTGTGTTGTTCTAGGTATTCACCTAAAGATTGATCAGCACGGAAATTGCTATGCAATAAAGGTAGGTCACGGATAATTAAACCGTTTGCCCATACTTTATGAATTCGACCTGACTCAGCGTCTTCTTCGTTGCAACCAGTATTACCAATATGTGGGTAAGTTAAAGTTACAAGTTGCTGTGCATAACTTGGGTCAGTCAAAATTTCTTGATAGCCAGTCATGGCAGTATTAAAAACGACTTCACCAGTCGTACTACCCGATGCACCGATAGACGTACCTTTAAAGATCGTTCCATCTGCGAGGGCTAAAATGGCGGGAGTGCTCAAACCAAAGCTCCTGAAATTTAGGCTGTAAAAAAGCGAGAAGACGAAAAAAAAGGAAGGCTATTTTTTTAACCAACCCTCCTATGTCTGCTCGCTTGAACTTAACAGCGCATTATACGGACGAAGTGTCTTGAAGTCCATTTAATTTATACTGAATATACAATATAAATGCCTTGTAATTTATGTGGGAGTCTGCTTTTAGATCGTGTATATAAAATGTAAGCAAATAAGAATTGTCTGACAAATCAAAACTTAAATTTTATCAAATAGCGCTAGGCTATAGTTCTTATCTAATAACTACAGGAACAGAATCATGACTATAGAGCAAAAACAGGTTAAAGCTAAAACAGTATTAAAAGAAGTGGTTGCTGAAAGCGCTGAAAAGCTGGAACAAGTCTCTAAAGAAGCACAACAGAAAGTAACAGAAGTGGTTGCAGTGGTTACTGAAAGTGCTGAGAAATTGGAACAGGCTTCTAAAGAAGCTCAGCACAAAGTAACAGAAGCAGTTGCTGAATCAGCTGAAAATATTAAGGTTGAAGCTCAGGAGTTACAAAGTAATGTACAAGACCAAATCCAAAGTTTGAAACAAGATATTATTCAGCGTATCGAACTTATTAAAAAGCAATTAAATTTTTCACCAAAAGATTTAGGTGAATTAAAAGAGTTTGTGAAATCTGAATTAAATGCTGTCATTAACGATTTATCAAAACTGGGTAAAGAGTTAAAAGAAGATGTCAGCCAAATTTCAGTTAAACATAAAGATACTTTAACTGAAACATTGAAACGTTCGAAAGAGCATACCTTAGAAGCATGGAAAAAAGTGGTTCCACAAAAAGACGAAGCCACTAAAACAGAGAGCGATGCAGCGCTTAAAAGTTAATTGCGTATGTAAATGTAAAAAATAAAAAAGTGAACGATGTAAAATGCATGGTTCACTTTTTTATGATCTATTGTTCTTCTTTAAAAGAGATGAATCCTTTTCCCCGCTGGAAGGGGGTATTTCTTGCTCAGGATAAAGAAGCTGGATGTTAGACACATTGCTCACTATTTGAAACGATGTTTTATTCAAGCTGAGTAAATCACAGACAATAAAAAAGTGAGGTGCTATGCCTCACTTTTTTATTTATCGAATATTAATGCGCTAGCTTAGAACTGATGCAGCCAATCACGTTTATTATGAAAGTCTGCATTTGGGCTGCTATGCTGCATCGCATAGTATTGATTACCTTGCGAAGTTTTGAGCACAGCACTTAAGCTTAAGAATAAATTCGCCCATTGTAATTTGTGCTTTAACATAAACTCGGTTAGATCCAGACTCACACTTAAACCATAATGTGTGCGTTTGAGCTGATTGAGTTCAATATCATTTGCTGTTTGAGGAGGCATATCTTCAGGATAGCGATATTCCTCAAACTGATAAACCTGCCAAGCTTGTGAAGGCGAGAGGTTAATCTCACGATAGAAATCTTCACCGTGAACGCCAATAAAAATTTCATAACAGGTTTGTTCCCATAAGAAATCTTGGCGTGGGTTTCCATTCACCAATTCAGGCCATTGCATGAGTTGATTGGGATCACGTAACCAATAGCCCACATTTAAAGTATATGGACCTTGTTGTTCAATCGCTCCCACGAGGGAAATAGATTGAAAGCGACGATCAAAAGCGCTAAGTTCGTAACTGGCCATAAAGCTTAGTTAGACAAATTTGCGTGGCGTACAAGGTTTGAAAGTTTTGGATTTTGTTTGGCTGCTTTTTTGTAAAGCAATGCAATTTTACCAATGGTTTGTACAACTTCAGCACCAGTTACTTGAGCAATTTCGCTAATTGCAGCAGTACGAGCTTCACGATCTTCACCCGCAATTTTAACTTTGATGAGTTCGTGATCATTTAAAGCGCGGTTTGTTTCTTCAATGACACTTTCAGTCAAACCTTGACCACCAAGCATAACCACAGGGTTAAGCGCATGTCCGATTTGACGCAAACGTTTGCGTTCATGAATTGATAAAGCCGCCATAAAGATAACCTAATTTTAAAAACGGCTTAGTATAACAAATGCCAAGTTTAAACGCTTTATATTCTGTTGAAATAATCGATTTGAATTATTGAAAAAAACATCATCAAAGATCAGATTTAGATACAGATGTATACTGCAAGGCATGTATTTTTCACGTACAATCATGAATTAGCAGTTTTTTATTATTTAGAGAGTTATGGCGACACGCATTACCAACCCAAAGTTATCGAAAAGTAGTCGAGATTGGATGAGAGAGCATTTAGACGATCCTTTTGTGAAAAAAGCACAAAAGGAAGGTTATCGTGCGCGTGCTGCTTATAAGCTGCTTGAAATGCAAGAAAAATACAAAATTATTAAACCTGGCATGACGGTTGTTGACCTTGGTGCTGCACCAGGAAGCTGGTCGCAAATTGCCGGAAAACTGGTGGGTGATAAAGGCTTACTTATCGCTTCTGATATCTTGGAAATGGATGCATTACCTGATGTAACCTTTTTACAAGGTGACTTCCGCGAGGAAGAAGTTTTCGAAAAATTGTTAAATATTTTAAATGGACGGACTGTAGACGTTGTAATTTCAGATATGGCCCCCAATACATCAGGTAATAAGGCTGTAGATCAACCTCGTCAAATTTACTTGTGTGAGCTTGCTTTAGATTTTGCCAATAAGGTTTTAGGACCTAAAGGTCAATTTGTAGTTAAGGTTTTCCAAGGAATTGGATTTGATGAATTCCGTAAACAAGTTGTAGATAGCTTTGATGTACTAAAAACAGCAAAACCTGCTGCTTCGCGTGCCCGTTCGAAAGAAGTATTTTTGATCGGACAGGGGCGTAAGAAGGCTTCTAAATAAAGTTTACTTGCCAAGACGTTAAAAATTGTGCATTTTGTACTTTTTTAAAATATTGCAAAAGCTGGTCTTTAGCTTAAATTAAGGTCACCCATTTTGGGCATGATCAAATTAGATTGATATGGGAATAAAGCTTTGAGCGATCTCTTCAAGAATGCCGTATTGTGGCTGGTTATACTCGGTGTACTGATCCTTATTTTCAGTAACATCAGTGACCGCAATCAACCGACTGCACTGAATTATTCAGAGTTTGTTTCAGCTGTGAATGCTGGTCAAATTAAGCAAGTCACAATTGATGGTGAAAGAATTCGTGGTGAAAAAACAAACGGTTCAGAGTTTGAAAGTATTCGCCCTGCGATTCAAGATCCAGACCTTATGCCAAGCCTCATTAAAAACAATGTTGTCGTAGAAGGTACTGCACCTGCACGTCAAGGTTTGTTGATGCAGCTTCTTATCGCTAGCTTCCCTGTACTTTTAATCATTTTGTTATTCATGTTCTTTATGCGCAACATGGGTGGCGGTGCAGGTGGTAAAAGCGGCCCAATGAGTTTTGGTAAATCTAAAGCAAAAATGCTTTCAGAAGACCAAATTAAAGTAACATTTAGTGATGTTGCTGGCTGTGATGAAGCTAAACAAGAAGTTGTTGAAATTGTCGATTTCTTAAAAGATCCAACCAAATTTAAACGCCTAGGTGCAAGTATTCCACGTGGTGTTTTAATGGTGGGTCCTCCAGGTACAGGTAAAACTCTAATTGCCAAAGCCATTGCTGGCGAAGCAAAAGTGCCATTCTTTAGTATTTCTGGTTCTGACTTTGTTGAAATGTTCGTTGGTGTGGGTGCGTCCCGTGTCCGTGATATGTTTGAACAAGCCAAACGTCATGCACCATGTATCATCTTTATTGATGAGATTGATGCTGTCGGTCGCCATCGTGGTTCGGGTACAGGTGGTGGTCATGATGAACGTGAGCAAACACTGAACCAAATGCTGGTAGAAATGGACGGTTTTGAAGGTAATGAAGGTATTATCGTTATCGCTGCAACAAACCGAGCAGATGTACTAGATAAAGCGTTACTTCGTCCGGGTCGTTTTGACCGTCAAGTGATGGTTGGTCTTCCAGACATTAAAGGTCGTGAACAAATTTTAAATGTTCACATGAAGAAATTACCTTCAGTCACAGGTGTGGATGTCAAAGTTCTTGCACGTGGTACACCAGGTTTTTCTGGTGCGCAATTGGCAAATCTTGTAAACGAAGCGGCATTATTTGCAGCACGTCGTAACAAGAATACTGTCGATATGCATGATTTTGAAGATGCAAAAGATAAGTTATACATGGGTCCTGAACGTAAATCGATGGTGCTTCGTGATGAAGAACGTCGTGCTACGGCTTACCATGAAGCAGGTCATGCGATTGTTGCTGAAAGTTTACCGGGTACAGATCCTGTGCATAAAGTTACCATTATGCCGCGTGGTTGGGCTTTGGGTGTGACTTGGCAGTTACCTGAATTCGATCAAACTAGCCATTATAAAGACAAAATGTTGAATGAACTTTCAATTTTGTTTGGTGGTCGTATCGCTGAAGAAGTATTCATTAATCAAATGTCTACAGGTGCATCGAACGATTTTGAACGTGCAACAAAAATGGCGCGTGCAATGGTTACGAAGTACGGTATGTCTGACAAGATGGGTGTGATGGTGTATGAAGAAGATGCACAGCAATCATTCATGGGCAGTATCGGTAGTCGCAGTATTTCTGAAACCACACAGTTAGAAGTGGATCGTGAAATTCGCCGTATTTTGGATGAACAGTACAGAGTGGCGCGTGATATCTTGGAAAGTAAGAAAGATATTGCTCATGCGATGGTGAAAGCATTAATGGAATGGGAAACCATAGATCGTGACCAAATCCGTGACATCATGGAAGGTCGTGAACCACAACCACCTAAGGTATATGTTGCTGAAAATCCAGTGATTGATGTAACACCAAAGGATGGTCCTGTAACACCACCGCCATTACCTGCAAGTTAATTAAAAGCTTTACATAAAAAAGAGTCTCAATAGAGGCTCTTTTTTATGTTTAAAAGTTGAATTTTTGAGAACATTTCAGCAAGAAGAAAAGTCACTCTTGATACACTGTGCTTAGATATTTTAGGAAAGTTACTATGCGATTGATGCCATTACCCAAACGAGTATTGCAATGTGGAACATTGAGCTTGGATTTATCTCAACCGCATGTGATGGGGATTCTCAATGTTACGCCTGACTCTTTTAGTGATGGTGGGAAGCATAATACGCAAGACCAAGCCATAGCGTATGCGCTGCAAATGATTGCTGATGGGGCAACCGTGATTGATGTCGGGGGCGAGTCAACACGACCAGGTGCTTCAAGTGTTGAAGTTGAAGAAGAAATTCGTCGTGTTGTGCCTGTGGTTAAAGAATTATCCAAACATAATGTTGTTATCTCAATTGATACTTCACAGCCTGAAGTCATAAAGGCTGCGGTAAAAGCAGGTGCACATATTTGGAATGATGTTCGTGCTTTAACCCGTCCACATGCGCTAGTTACCGCAGCGGAGTTGAATATACCCATTATTATTATGCATATGCGTGGTGAGCCAACCACGATGAATCAATTGGATCAATATAATGACGTAACAGTTGATGTGATGGGGGAGTTACAACAACGTGTTAATGATGCCCTTAAAGTGGGGGTGAAGCCTGAAAATATCATGATTGATCCAGGGTTTGGTTTTGCTAAAAATGCACAGCAAAACTTAAAACTGCTACAACAATTTCATAAATTAAACCAAATGGGTTATCCAATTCTTTCGGCATTATCTCGTAAGCGTTTTATTGGTGAAGCATTGGGTGGAGCGGATGCTCAAAACCGTGCTGTAGGTTCGGTAGCAGCACATTTGATCAGTATTCAGCAAGGCGCCAGTATGGTGCGTGCGCATGATGTAAAAGCGATGTCAGATGCAATTCAGGTTTGGCAAGCCATGCTGTCGGCTTAAGTTTAGGCAAGCTGGTTTGATTGGTGCAACTGGCTTGCCGTATTGATTTGTTAGCGCAAAATTACATAAAGGCAGTATGATAAAAATAAAAGTTGTTTATAGTGCAGAAATCTATTGATTTGTTTTTGATAATAACAACTTAGGATAAGTAATAATGTTTAAACTTAAATTTTTGACCGTCACGGTAAGTACATTCATCTTGGCTGCTTGTGGACAAATGCCATCTCAGCAAATGAGAATGGGTGAAGTTGCGGTATTATCGATGCCAGCGCCAGCGTTGAATATTACTGCATATGAACGTGCCCAGCCATTGGTAGAAAATACTGAGAATTATCAAAAAATTGACACAAATACTGTACATAGTGTTGCTCAGCAGCCTATTTCCACATTTAGTATTGATGTTGATACAGGAAGTTATACCAATGTGCGTCGTTTTTTAACGAAAGAAGCACAGTTGCCCCCAGTCGATGCTGTGCGTATTGAGGAAATGGTCAATTACTTTAATTATGATTATCCTGAGCAGCAGGGAAAGCATCCATTTTCAGTTTCAACGGAAACAGTTAACTCACCTTGGCAACCAAACGCCAAAATTATTCGAATCGGGATTAGGGCTAAAGATATTGCGGCTCAACAATTACCCCCAGCAAATTTGGTTTTCTTAGTTGATGTTTCGGGCAGTATGGATGCAGAGAATAAATTACCTTTAGTCAAGAAGACTCTTGCACTATTGACTGAGCAACTACGCCCGCAAGATAAAGTCACGATTGTTACTTATGCTAGTGGAGAAGATTTAGCCTTGGCTGCAACCTCTGGTGCAGAGAAAGATAAAATCTTAAAGGTCATTTATCGCTTGAAAGCGGGAGGTGCAACTTCAGGCGAGCGTGCCATTCAATTGGCATATGAGCAGGCAGAGAAGTCTTATATTAAAGCAGGAATTAACCGAATCTTGATTGCAACGGATGGTGACTTTAATGTGGGCATTACCGATTTTAATACACTAAAAGGTATGATTGCTGAAAAGCGTAAATCAGGCATTTCATTTACCACTTTGGGTTTTGGCAGTGGTAATTATGATGAGCAGTTGATGGAACAGCTTGCAGATGCT
Source organism: Acinetobacter kyonggiensis (assembly GCF_900107285.1). Lineage (GTDB taxonomy): Bacteria > Pseudomonadota > Gammaproteobacteria > Pseudomonadales > Moraxellaceae > Acinetobacter > Acinetobacter kyonggiensis. Next base: position 165,765 of record NZ_FNPK01000007.1, read on the forward strand.
GGTGATGGTAACTATAGCTATATTGATAACGAGCGTGAGGCTAAAAAAGTGTTGCAACGACAGTTGTCCTCTACTTTAGCAACGGTTGCGCAAGATGTGAAAATACAAGTCGAATTTAACCCAGCGACAGTTAAAGAATATCGCCTGATTGGTTATGAAAATCGCCTGTTAAAAAATGAAGACTTTAATAATGATCAAGTCGATGCTGGAGATATTGGTGCAGGGCATACTGTTACGGCACTCTATGAAATTATTCCTGTAGGGCAAAAAGGGTGGTTAAATGAACCACGCTATCAAGTCGCACCTACAGCTTCAGCCTCGCTTAAACATGAGTACGCTGATGTAAATTTACGTTATAAATTGCCTAACCAAACACAAAGTATTTTGCTGAATTCACCTGTACAAGTTACAAGTAAGCCTCTGGCACAGGCCAGTACAGATACCCGTTTTGCCATTGCGGTTGCCGCGTATGGACAGCAACTTCGAGGTGGTCAGTACAATGCAAATATGCAATGGGATGATATTTTACGCTTAGCACAAAGTGCTGCAAAACCTGATACATTTGGCTTACGTGAAGAATTTATCGATTTATTAAAAATAGCAAAAAGTCTAAGTTCAGAGCAGAAAAAATCGTAGACGTTGGGTTGTTTGAAGTGATGTAAACGAGCAGATGGAAATCTGCTCGTTTTTTCATTTGGTAAAATGTAAAGTTTATGTTATACAAGCTCGCTTTAATGCGTGTCTTTTTTGAGTTTTATATGTTTGAAGATTTACTTCTCCCTATGTTTGATGATGAATATTATCCAGATATTCTTGTCGCTGAAGTTAAACAGATCATTAAGCAGTTTGCGAAGAAAATAGCAAAAACGGATCTATCTGAAGTCGAAATTTATCGTTTTGCTGCTGAAACCGTTGTATCCATTAATAAAATGAAGCTACAGTTTGATGATCTTGATTCATCATTAGATGACACGGCAGCGGATTATATTGCTGAAGCGATGATGATGGTGGCGCAAGATAATGGCTACATGAATATTGAAATGGAAGAATTGGTGTCGAATAGAGAGTGGTGATGCACTCTTTATTTTTAAAGTTTATTTAAATCTGACAATAAATCTGAAAGATGGCAACTTTCTTTAAGATGTACGTCTAATATCTCATCTACGACTAAATGATATCGTTCATTTTTTTCATAAGCGCTGGCTTTAAGGCTGAGCCAAAAATGAGCGTCTTGTTTTAGTCGTTTTCGAATTATATCTTCATCTTGAATATGCTTGAAATCAAGAAGATATTGATTTTTCGCTAAATTACAGTGCTGTAAGATCAGTTGATCTTTATCTTGTATGATTGTTCCAGAAAATAAATCATAAAGAATAGCGGGTTTCTCTGTTGTAACTAATTCTTCAGCATGGCTAAAAGGTGAAGTAATGAGTAAAAAGAAGCTGATATAGAATAGATGCTGTAATCCGTTGAAATTCATGTTTTATATTTCTTGTTCTGTGTTTGCTGGTATTTTAATAATTCAGACATAAAAAAACCAGCATAAGCTGGAATTTTTATTGCACCATTTTAAAAAGTATTAAAATGGTGCCCGAGGCCAGACTCGAACTGGCACGCTTTGTGGGCGGGGGATTTTAAATCCCCTGTGTCTACCGATTTCACCACTCGGGCATGAGCGCAATAATAGAGGACGAATGAAAACTTGGCAAGTATCTTTACGTTTGTTTGCTTTCTTTTCAATCAATTCATGTGCTTATCTAGCAAAATTCTTTATTTTTTATCAAGAAACAATAAATTGTCATGATTCTTTCATCGATTTGAGATCATAAAGCAACAATCCTTTCTTATATTAAAAGAATAAAAAATAAGGAAAAATATGATGTCTTTGAAAATTTCACGCCGTGAACTTCTGCAAAAAACCTTGGCCAGTTTTGGGGCTTTATCTTTACCGATTTCACTGACGGCTTGTGGTGGGGATTCTGATGATGGCATGCAATCTGACAGTGTGAAAGCAGATTTTTTACATGGTGTTGCCAGTGGTGACCCTTTAAAAGATAAGATTATTTTATGGACGCGTCTTACACCGAATGATGTATCTTTGCGTTTAGAGGTCATTTGGGAAATTGCTTTAGATCAAAAATTTACCCAATTGGTTAATTCTGGCAAAGTACAAACTGCACAAGCACAAGATTTTACCGTAAAAGTTGATGCCAATAAATTAAAATCAAATCAGCGCTATTACTATCGATTCCGTTATGGCAATGTTATTTCACCTATAGGTCAAACCAAAACATTGCCTGAAAGTAGCAATACAGTGAGTTTTGCGGTCTGTTCTTGTTCTAACTATCCAGCAGGTTATTTCCATGTTTATCAGGAAATAGCCAAACAGGATGTAGATGTGGTCATTCATCTAGGAGACTATATTTATGAATATGGTAAAGACGGCTATGCCACAGAAGATGCTGCTCAATTGGGGCGGGAGTTGGCTTTAGATAATAATAAAGAAATAATTACCTTAGACGATTATCGTAAGCGTTATGCTTTATATCGGAAGGATATCGCTTTACAAACGGTACATCAGCGTCATCCTTTTATTGTGATTTGGGATGATCATGAACTAGCGAATGATACATGGAAAGATGGCGCGGAAAATCATACAGAAGAAACGGAAAGTAATAAAAATGAAGGTAAATTTATAGCGCGTAAAATTGCAGCGCTGCAAGCTTATTTTGAATGGATGCCTATACGTCCTGTTTCAGACAATGATCATTTAAATATTTATCGTCAATTTAATTTTGGCACCTTGGTGCAGTTGACCATGTTGGATACGCGAGTTTTAGCACGTGATCGACAGTTAGATTATGCTGACTACATGACAGCACAGGGGATGGATTTTCAGCGTTTTCAACAAGATTTAAATCATCCGATGCGGACGTTAATGGGGTATAAGCAATTGCAGTGGCTACAGGCTCAATTGGAGCAATCTACAGCGACTTGGAATATACTCGGTCAACAAGTACTGATGAGTAAAATGCTGATTCCTGCTGAACTTTTGCTGCCGTTAAGCCAGATGGATATTGTGGCCTTAAACCAAAAAATTCCAGAATTAGTCACTTTGAAAATGCGAGCTTTACAAGGTGATCCAAGCCTAACAGAAATAGAAAAAGCACGTTTAACTTTGGTTGCACCCTATAATTTAGATGCTTGGGATGGTTACGCTGCGGAACGTGAAATACTCTATGCGACCTTGAGGAAAGTTGATAAAAAGGTCGTGGTTTTAGCTGGTGATACGCACAATGCATGGGCATCGGATTTACACAGTCAAAGTGGTGAACATGTTGGCTTAGAACTGGCGACCAGTTCCGTATCTTCACCGGGTCTGGAAAAATATTTAAATATTCCCTTGGCGCAATTACAACAATTTGAATTGGCTTTCACAACCTTAATTGATGAACTAAATTATTGTAATTTGAACCAACGTGGCTATTTAACTGTGCATTTTACTGCGCAGCAGATGCAAGCGAATTGGGTGTTTGTGAATACCATTAAAGACCGACAGTATACTGTCGATCATGATCGTTCTTATCAAGTTTTGGTAGACAGTACGCTCAATGATATAAAAGCCGAACCAAAAATTGCTTAACTTTAAGTGTTCAAAATCTGGGTAGGGAAACTCAGATTTTGGCGCTACATTAAGCTATCTAAATAGGTCTCGACATCCACATGTTTATGGGTTTTGCACAATTCATTTTCATAACGAATCAGTTGAATGTAGAGGTCAATAAATTGTTGTTCTTGTTGTTGTAGTACATTGAGCGTTTTGGAATTTTTAGCACTGAATAAACGCTTGAATTTAATCTTTAAAATTTGTTTATATGACCAAAAACAGATTCGACGCGTTTCTTGTAGATAAAAATATTGTTCATTTTGAGTGTCAGCGCGGAACATATTTTCTTTATAAAAGCGTACAAAACCAAAACTTAAGGCAAGAAAAAAAAGAATAATCTGTAAAAAAATACTTTCAATATAGGCAATGTTAATGGCTTGGAGCAGAATCAGCACTGCTAATTTAATCGGGGTATGACGAAGTTGTTGATATAAAGAGGTTGAACTGTGTTTGATTTGTTTAATCACCAATGGGGTATACAGCATAAACAATAACATGATGGCTAAAACAGCAATGCCATAGGAACGAAAGTGATCAAATTGTGGCAGTTGAACCGAGATGAAATGACCCAAACTCATTGAAAGAGAGATAAATATCATTGCCGCAAGAACCCAAGGAATCAGTTCTTTAAGTTCGTCTAAAATGCCTTTGGTTTTGATCATACTATAAAACAAAAAATTTCTTTTAAAGGCGGTTGGGTGTTGTTCCCGCATTTGTTTTAAAAAAAGCGCAGTTTGTTTGTTGCTGATCATAAGAATCAAGAGCACATAAAAATGAACTGTAATATAAATGATTTAATGACATTTGGCAGAAAAAAGTGGCGCTATGATTTATGAATCAGCAATAAACCGCTGTTATTTTTATTTTCAGTAGAATGAGCAGTTAGCTTTCGGGATTTCTGAGGATTAATTTACAATATTGTTTTATCTGAAAAATCATTAATTGAAGCCATTATTTAGATCAATTGGTTTTGCCACTCATCAAGTTGTTTTGGCGATTATTTTAGCTGTGCTATGCGCGAAGAATATGCTGAACTAGATTTTATTCCTGTATTAAATGGTGATTTATGCGAAAATAGTGCTTTATTATTTTGTCCAAGGACAGTTCATGACTGATCAATCTCCTGAATCTTTAAGCGATATCGAAATTTTAGACATTTTACAGTCCATGAAAAACGATGAGCTGAATACTGAAGCGAAAGAGATTATCTTGAATGGTGGTAAAGCGGGTCGTCAAGAAGCATATAAGCAAGCCATTGTTGCTTTGCATAATGCTTTTGAAAAAAACTTTGTTGAAGCGGTCACTTTGGCATTGGGGCTAAATGCAGGACAAGCGAAAAAGATTAAATATAAAAAAGATCGTATCCGTATTTTGAAAGTGCGCGGCATTGATTATATGGCAATTGATGGTGCTGAAACTGCTCAGGTTTTATCACAAGTTGCTCAAGCAATTGTGCGTGAAGATGCTATTGTAACGAATGGTTTGCACAATATTTTCCCATTTTGGAAAGAAGGCTGGCCAATGGTTCAGTTTGATAATGCCTACAATATTTTAGAAGATGATATTCGAATTCATTATGCTCTGGTGATTGAAAGCTTGATTAAACACTGTAGATAATCTTTGTAAATAGTTAAAAAGCACCTTCATGAAGGTGCTTTTTTATGTCATCTGACTTTTTGCAACAGCCTATCCTAAAATTTAAGCGACGATTTACTCTGCTTCTTCTTGAGTTTCATTTTCTGTGGGTTTTTCAAGTAAGCGAGTAACCAGTAATTGGTCTATCTTGAAATGGTCGACATCAACCACTTCAAATTTATAACCATCAAAATTCACGGCATCGGCAGGGCGTGGAATTTTACGCAACTTATACATCATAAAACCAGCGATCGTCTCATAATTTTCATCATCTGGCATTTCATTAATTTCAAGTGCATGTTTAATATCTTCAATAGGCGTGCTGCCATCAATCAGCCATGAATTGTTATCACGTTTAATAATTTGCTGATCGGCTTCAATCGGAGTCACCCAATCGCCCATGACGGTAATCATAATATCGGAGAGGGTAATTACACCAACTACCAAGGCATATTCGTTAATAACAACCGCAAATTTCTCTTTGGTTGAACGGAACCGATCCAGTAATTCAGACAAGGTTAATGTATCTGGAATAGTCAGCACGTTACGAATAGTATTTTCATTCAATTGCAGTAAAGATTGATTGTTTAGAATGCGCACTAAAATATCTTTGGCATCAATATAGCCAATCACATCATCAATATTTTCACTACAGACCACAAACTTAGAATATGGATATTCTGCTAGTTTTTGGCGAATGCTGGCTTCAGACTCTTTTAAAGTAAAAAACACCACATTTTCACGTGTGGTCATACTTGAAGGTACATTGCGTTCTTCAAGTTCAAATACATTTTCAATAAAATGATGTTCTTGCTTTTGTAGCACACCAGCTTGCGCACCAGCATCCATGACGGCTGAAATATCTGCGAAGGTAATATTATCGTCACGAATGGTATTAACTTTAAACAAACGGAACAATAAATTCGCGATGGCATTAATAATCCAAGCCAATGGTTTGCAGACTTTAATAAAGATTTGAATGGGATTAATGACAGAGACCGCAATTTTTTCTGGTGCGATCATCGCCAAGCGTTTCGGCATTAAATCTGCAAAAAGAATAAACAGTGAGGTCACTAAGGTAAAGGAGAGCGCAAAACCAATCGTTTCCGTCCAAGGACCGACATAGACACGATCAATCAGCGTGACAAAATAGGGGCGAAAGGCAGCCTCACCTAAAATACCACCCAGAATGGCAACGGCATTTAAGCCAATTTGTGAAGCAGCAAAGAAGTCAGCAGATTGTGCTTGTAAGTCTAAAACTCTCTGTGCGCGTTCATCGCCAGATTCAGCAAGAATTTTAAGTTTGACCTTACGTGCACCAGCAAGGGCAATTTCAGTTAAAGAGAGGAAACCGGCTCCTGCAATCAGTATTACGATGATGAGGATATTCTGGAAAAGGCTCACGAATCCACCTGTAGATCATCATTATTATGGAATATTTTTAACACAAAAGAACGGGAGGTAGTAAAGAGATTACTACCTCGATAGGCACAGTATAAGCTTAAAAAAGAAGAATTTAAGAATTTTTCTGTTTAATAGTGAGAAAATTGTGAGTTATTCATAAGAAATTCACGATTTTCTTCTTCAATCATTTGACGAGCAACGTACAGAATAAGCTGACGTAACCAGCGGTGTGCAGGATGATGATGCAATAACGGACACCAAGCCATTTTTAATTCAAATTCAGGAATATAGAACGGTGGGTCTTTAATCAGTAAATTTGAATTGTTTGATTGTAGATGTGCAATACGGCTAGGCAGCGTTGCAATCAAATCGACATTCGATGCCAAAAGAGCAGGCATTTGATAATGACGGGTAAAGACGGAAATCTTACGTTTTTGACCAATACGTTCTAGTGCTTGATCAATCCAACCCAGTCCAGCTTGTTTTTCAGGATTGACCCCGAAACCAACGCCCATACCTGTTTTAGATACCCAAATATGCTGTGCATCTAAATAGCTTTTGAGATTTAAATTGGATGCCGCAGGGTGCTTATTGTTGAGTAAACAAGAAAAGCTGTCACGCCAAACCAAGACTTGGTGAAAGCTTTGTGGAATTTCATTAAAGCGATTAATGGCCAAATCAACTTTACCTTGCTCCATGTCACGGTATGACACGTCACTTGGGGTTAAAAAGTCAAGAACGACATTTGGCGCTTCAGAGCGTAGGGCTTTGACGAGACGAGGAACCAGCGTTGCTTCAGCATAGTCGGAGGTCATAATGCGGAAGACACGGTTCGAGGTATAAGGACGAAATTCGGTACGTGGTTCCAAGATCATGGATAAATCAGACAAGGCATCACGAATACGGGGTTGAAGTTCGAGTGCACGTTCTGTTGGGGTCATCCCTTCAGAAGAACGAATAAGGAGAGGATCATTAAATAAATTACGTAAACGACGTAAAATATTACTCATGGCGGGTTGGGTAACGCCCAATTGTTCTGCTGCGCGGGTTACATTTTTTTCACGTAAAAGTACATCGAGGTAAATTAATAGATTGAGGTCGACACGCTCCAAATTCATATAAGAAATACCGATAATCAAGCCATGAAATTATGTTGATTATGCCATAAGCAGCAAGGCTTGTGTAGGAAATATGATGAAAAAAAAGACGTTATAAAATAGAATCATATATGGTTCTATTATGGTGCAGTGTGTTCTTTTTTGTTGCAAAATCTGTGACAGGATGAACTTATTTTTAAGCCAGCTACATATAATTTCTGATCTAGGGTGAACCTATCTTTTGTATTTTAACGATTGAATGATGGCTACGGCAATTGTCAGTAGACAAAGCATATTGCACTTTTATTCGAGGTGGTTAAATGCAATTTATTTTAATGTGATTGTCGTTCGGAAGCCTTAAGTTTAGATCGTGTAGCCGTTTTTAAAAACCTTGATATTGACTTGATGGCAACGAAAGCTTGGCTACTTAATAGGGTGAAATTATAAGCTGTGATTATTTTAGACATGCTGCTTATAAAACAGGTGAAAGCTGAGTTATTGTATAAAAACAGTCTTATTGATAAGTTTGAGACTTAGGTCTAATAAAGAAAAAATAGGGAGCTGAATCTATTTTTACTGTGGAAAACAAAACAGGGTAAGCTTATTAAATTAATAAAAACAATAATTTAAAAATATACATCATAATTATAATACGACTTTGATCTACATATTTTTTAAATAAATATTGAAAATCAACACAGAATATTGGATTAATTTTTTGACTCGATCTAAGCTGTATCCATAACAACGAAGCGCTCTAAATCTGAACAATTGAATACCGAGCAGATTTATTCCTTCGATTGATGAAATCCTAAAATTATATACAGGAAATATCATGACTACATACCAAACAGCGATTGATGCAATCCGCGAATTAAAAGCGAAATTCGGCAACACTTGGCGCGATATTAGCCCAGAAGATGCTGCGCGTATGCAAATGCAAAACCAATTCAAAACTGGTTTAGATATTGCTAAATATACTGCTGCTATTATGCGTCGTGATATGGCTGAATATGATGCTGACACTAGCAAATATACTCAATCTTTGGGTTGCTGGCACGGTTTCATTGCGCAACAAAAAATGATTGCGAACAAAAAATACTTCGGTACAACTGACAAGCGTTACATCTACCTTTCTGGTTGGATGGTTGCTGCACTTCGTTCAGAATTCGGTCCTTTACCTGACCAATCTATGCACGAAAAAACTTCAGTACCTGCTTTAATCGAAGAAATCTACACTTTCCTTCGTCAGGCTGATGCAAAAGAATTAAACGATTTGTTCCGTGCGCTTAAAAAAGCAAACGAAACTGGTGATGCTGCTAAAGCTGCTGAAATTACTGCTCAAATCGACGGTTTCCAAACTCACGTTGTGCCAATTATTGCGGACATCGATGCTGGTTTCGGTAACGAAGAAGCGACTTACTTACTTGCGAAGAAAATGATCGAAGCGGGTGCTTGTGCACTACAAATCGAAAACCAAGTTTCTGATGCGAAACAATGTGGTCACCAAGCTGGTAAAGTAACAGTTCCACATGAAGACTTCATCTCTAAAATCCATGCATTACGTTATGCATTCTTAGAAATGGGTCTTGATGACGGTATCATCGTTGCGCGTACTGACTCTGAAGGCGCTGACTTGACTCAAAAAATCCCAGTGGTTAAAGAGCCAGGCGACATCGCTTCTCAATACATCGGTTTCCTAGACACAGTTGAAATTGACATTGCTGATGCTCAAGAAGACGAAATCTTGATCAAACGTGATGGTAAATTACACCGTCCTAAACGTTTAGCTTCTGGCTTGTACCAGTTCCGTGCTGACACGCAAATTGACCGTGTGGTACTTGACTGTGTATCTAGCTTACAAAACGGTGCTGACTTACTTTGGATCGAAACTGCGACTCCAAACGTTGAAGAAATCGCTCACATGGTTAACCGTGTGAAAGAAACAGTTCCAAATGCGAAGCTTGTTTATAACAACAGCCCATCATTCAACTGGACTTTAAACTTCCGTCAACAGTCTTATGACCGTTTCGTTGCTGAAGGTAAAGACGTTTCTGCTTACGACCGTGCTAAATTAATGAGCGCTGAGTATGACGAAACTGAATTAGCTGCTGATGCTGATGAAAAAGTTCGTACATTCCAAGCAGATGCTTCTCGTGAAGCGGGTGTGTTCCATCACTTGATCACACTTCCGACTTACCACACAGCTGCTCTTTCTACACATGAGCTTGCTAAAGGTTACTTCGGCGATCAAGGTATGCTTGCTTATGTTGCTGGCGTACAACGTAAAGAAATCCGCGGTACAATCGCATGTGTTAAACACCAAGCAATGGCTGGTTCTGACATCGGTGATGATCACAAAGAAATCTTCTCTGGCGACAATGCACTTAAAGCGCATGATGATGCTAAAAACACAATGAACCAATTCGGTGGTTAATCCTCCCAACTGATTCAGAAAAAACCCTGCGAAAGCAGGGTTTTTTTATGACTTTTACTTGAAATAAGAACAAGAGATAAAGATTAAGGGAGCTAAAAGGTTTGGATTTATATGATTAACTTCAATGGTTAAGAGATTAAAATCAGCAGCCACGTAATAAAAATAATACTTAAAGCCACAAATTGCGCGGCACTACCCATATCTTTGGCATTTTTTGAAAGTGTATGTTTTTCTAAAGAAATACGATCAACAACTGCCTCAATCGCGGAATTAAATAATTCCACAATCAGTGCCAATAAACAAACAGCAATCATTAATGCTTGTTCTACGCGGGATACATCAAGCAAAAAACTACTGGGAATGAGCAGCACATTTAAAAACGTAATTTGCCGAAAAGCAGCTTCATTGAAAAATGCGGCTTTAAAACCAGACAGGGAATATGAGGTGGCATTTACAATGCGTTTTAAGCCTGTTGAGCCTTTGAAGGGAGAATATGGGTTCATAACTCAAATTTTTCATCAATTTCAGACAAAATAGAGCAAATTTATTAAACCGAGATTAATTTCCAAAAGGTTTATTTAAAAAATGACAGTGTTTAAGCAAGTATGAACGGTGTGATGATAAATACGGAAAATTATCATAGGATAATTTGGACTCTATATCGCCCATCTTCATTGTTTCTCCTTATTTGTAGTGAAAAATTATTTTTCTGTTAAATGTTATTGTGTTTTGACTTTTAGTCACTGAATATCAACATAAATTTGCTAAATTAAAAAACAGTTTTTGCATGTTTAGCAATCTCACCTTTTTATACTGCGATCAAGTCATATGCTGTCGAAATTTTTTATTCAACGCCCCATCTTTGCTGGCGTATTGGCTATTATTGTCATGGCTTTTGGGCTTTTCGCAGTGTTGAATTTACCTGTAGAGCGCTATCCAGACATTGCACCACCACGCATTACCGTAAGTGCAACCTATACGGGTGCATCGGCTGAAACGGTAGAAGAGAGTGTTACCCAAGTTTTAGAACAGCAAATTAAAGGCATTGATGATTTACTGTATTTTAGTTCCAGTAGTGATTCATCTGGTCGTAGTCGAATTAGTATAAGTTTTGAAAATGGCACAGATCCAGATACCGCTCAAGTTCAAGTTCAAAATGCCATTAATGGTGTACTGAATCGTTTGCCTGAAGATGTACAGCGTCAAGGGGTCAATGTCTTTAAGTCATTGGGCGATACCCATATGGTGATTGGCTTGTACGATGCTTCGGGGAAAAGTGACAATATTGAGTTGTCCGATTATATGATGACCCATTTGGAACAAGATTTAGCGCGTATTGAAGGCATTGGTGAAGTGGATGTTTTTGGCTCACAATATGCCATGCGCATTTGGTTAAATCCCTTAAAATTAAAACAATATAACTTAATGCCCAGTGATATTCGTGCCGCAGTCGAAGCACAGAATACTCAAGTAGCTGCTGGGGCAATCGGTGACTTACCTGTTGTAAAAGATCAGTATTTAAATGCTAAAGTGACTTCAGGCTCACGCTTAAAAAGCGTTGAGGAATTTGAAAATATCATTGTTAAATCGAGCAGAGACGGTAGTTTTATCTATTTAAAAGATGTTGCACGCATTGAGCTAGGTGCGGAAAACTATCAGTCGTTTAATACCATTAATGGTTTTCCTTCTGCGGGAATGGGGATTTCTTTAGCCTCAGGTGCCAATGCTTTAGCGACTTCGGCCTTAATTAAAGCTGAAGTCGATCATCTGACCGCACAATTGCCTGATGGCTATCAGCTAGTTTATCCACGGGATAATACGCCATTTGTCCAAGAATCGATTAAGGAAGTCGTTAAAACATTGTTTGAAGCCATTTTGTTGGTGATCGTGGTGATGTTTATTTTTCTACAAAATTGGCGCGCGACACTGATTCCAACCATTACTGTACCTGTGGTGATTTTAGGGACGATGGCAGTGTTGTCTGTGCTGGGCATGAGTATCAACACTTTAACTTTGTTTGCCTTAGTCTTGGCGATAGGGCTTTTGGTTGATGATGCGATTGTGGTGGTTGAAAATGTTGAACGCTTGATGCACGAGAAAAATTTAACCGCAAAACAAGCATCGATTGAGTCGATGCAAGAAATTAGCGGTGCATTGATTGGGATTACCTTAGTGCTGACGGCGGTATTTATTCCGATGGCATTTTTTAGTGGCTCGACTGGCGTGATTTATCGTCAATTTTCAATGACTTTAGTGGCTGCTATGGCTTTATCCTTGGCTGTGGCACTGATTTTAACCCCCGCTTTATGTGCGCTGATTTTAAAACCGAATCCACAACCTGCCAAATGGGCACTGTGGTTTAATCAACAATTAGAGCGTTTAAAGCAGCATTATTTAAAATTATCCAAGCTGACGATTCAGCACAAAGCCATTTCCCTTGTTGTTTTTGTCGCACTAATTACCATTTTTGCTTTGTTCTATCGTGCTTTACCCACCAGTTTTATCCCCAGTGAAGATCAGGGCATTTTAAATGTGCAGTTTAAACTGGTGGATGGCGCACCCATGTCAAAAAGTCGAGACATTGGTGAACAGATTCGACAATATTTTTTAGAATATGAAAAAGATAATGTTAATTTGGTGATGGTTCGCTATGGGCGTAATTTTTCTGGCACAGGGCAAAATTTGGGTCAGGGTTTTATTGCATTAAAACATTGGGATGAGCGTTCTGGGCAAGAAAACTCAGCGCAAGCCGTCCGTGAGCGTGCTTTAAAATATTTTAAAAATAATCCGAATGCACAAATTAATGTGAGTTTGCCATCTTCGGTCAGTGGTTTAGGTCAAACCGATGGATTGGATTTTTGGATTCGTGATGTGAATGGTCAAGGTCGTCAGTACCTAGAGCGTGAATTTAAACAATTACAAGAACAAGCAAAACAATATGCGACTTTTGAAAACCTCGACAAGCGTTCCAATCCAGACAAAGCCGAACTCAAGGTCAATGTCGATCAGAAACTTGCCATGGCAAATGGATTGTCGCAAGCTGCCATTAATAGCACATTATCCAGTGCATGGGGCGGCAGCTATATCAATGATTTTATTGACCGTGGTCGAATTAAACGGGTCATGATGCAAGGGGATGCCGAATTCCGTTCAAAGCCAGAAGATTTGCAATATTGGTCTGTGCGTAATGATCTAAATCAAATGGTTTCCTTTAGTCATTTTGCCAATGTGACTTGGAGCGGTGGCCCTGAAGTGGTCAATCGCTATATGGGTTATACGGCATTGCAAATGGAAGCGGATACCGCTAAAAATGTCAGTTCTGGAGCTGCCATGCAAGATGTCACTCAACTGGTTGAACAGCAATCGGGTATTGATGTGGCATGGAGCGGGTTATCTTTTGAAGAGCAAAAATCCAGTAACCAATCACTGCTGTTATATCTGGTGTCGATTGGCTTTATTTTTCTATGCTTAGCTGCACTTTATGAAAGTTGGTCTATTCCGACTGCGGTGATGAGTGCGATTCCGCTCGGAATAGGTGGCAATATCTTATTTAGTTACTTTGTTGGCTTCCCTAATGACATTTATTTCCAAATTGCGTTACTGACCACCATTGGCCTGTCTTGTAAAAATGCCATTTTAATTGTTGAGTTTGCATCCTTAGCGCAGCAACAAGGTAAAAATGCCATTGAAGCTGCATTGGAAGGTGCAAGCTTACGCTTACGTCCTATTCTGATGACGTCATTGGCATTTGGTGCAGGTGTGATTCCATTGGTCTTTGCTTTTGGTGCGGGTGCTGCCAGTCGTCAGGAAATAGGCGTGAGTGTGTTAGGTGGGGTTATTTTTGCAACCATTTTGGTGCTGATTTTTATTCCATTTATGTATGTATTGATACGGGGTATTTTTAAAACCAAGTCTGTTAGCAAAAGATAAGTGATTAAATTGTTTATGTTTTGTTGTAAAAGTTGAGAAAGGTAAAAGTTGTTTGTAGTATTGCTGCGCCGTATGAACGGTTTGATGAGGATTAAATCCCTAAATGGACAGGTACAGTTGTCAGAAACACCAAACTTCAAACATCTATATTTACCAACATGATTATGTGGGTCTATTCGGCAGATAAAAAGATAGCCGTTGCAGCCTCATTATCTATGTTGGATAAGAGGGGCGAGCATGAGCTACAACAACTTTTTATACCTTTTAAATGATGCATTAAGCAATCAAGATATTTCATTGGCATTAGACTCCGTCAAAACATTTAAAGCCGCAGATTTAGCTGATATTTTGGCGCAATTACCTTTAGAAAATAGTCAAAAACTGCTGCTGAATCTTCCTGCACGCGCCTATGTATTTTCATATTTAAAACCTGAAGAGCAAGTTAAATTTGCACAACTGTTAACTCGAATAGACTTGGCAGAAATTATGGGGGAAATGCCTTCAGATAAGCGTGTCGATTTATTTAAATGTTTAGATCACGAGCAGCAAAATGCCTTATTGCCTGCATTGGCACAGGCCGAACGGGAAGATATTCGACAACTCTCTTCTTATGTCGAAGGTACGGCAGGGGCAATTATGAGCTCTGAATATGCCACCTTAAAGCCGAATATGTCGGTGAAAGATGCCATTAAAATGTTGCGTTATGAAGCACCCGATACAGAAACCATTTATTTAGCTTATGTACTTGATGAAGCAAGAAAGTTACTTGGTGTTTTGTCACTAAAACAATTAATACTTGCCGAAGAAGAAAGCAATATTAGTAATTTAATGGCTACCGATATTATTTTTGCATATTTTGATACTGATCAGGATGAAGTAGCAAAAACCATTGCTCGTTATGACTTACTGGCATTACCCATTGTAGATCAGGCTGGTGTGATGGTGGGTATTGTGACATATGATGATGCGATGGATGTGGCCAGTGAAGAGGCAACGGAAGATTTTTTAAAATCTGGTGCTGTTGATGCATCATCTAAACTGAGTCTTAAATCTGCCTCGATATTACAACTCTATCAAAAACGGGTGTATTGGTTGGTATTTCTTGTTTTTGGTAGTTTGTTATCAGGTCTGGGTATCGCACATTTTGAAGACATCATTGCTGCAAATATTGTATTGGTGTTCTTTTTACCCTTACTGGTCGGAAGTGGCGGAAATGCAGGCTCCCAATCAGCAACTCTGATGGTACGTGCATTAGCAACGGGCGATGTGCATTTTAAAGACTGGTTCTATTTATTGGGACGTGAAGGTTTGGTTGCGCTATGTTTAGGCGGAACAATGGCACTTGCAGTTTCACTTTTGGGATATTACCGAGGTGACGAAATGGTCGCTTTAGTGCTTGCTCTGAGTATGATGGGTATTGTGCTTTTGGGCTGTTTAATTGGAATGAGTTTGCCTTTTGTGCTCAATCGTTTTGGATTTGATCCTGCAAGTGCATCTGCACCATTGGTGACATCTATTTGTGATGCGACAGGTGTTCTGGTCTATTTATTCATAGCTTCACAACTATTGCTATAGCGGTATAGATAATAAATATACACACTTATTTTCAATTTATACTTTATTCTCAGAGCGATAACACAAATGTTTAAACAAGGCTAAAACATGGTTGCAGTTGAAAAAGAAAAAAAATTAACACAGCAAGAGGTGCTGCGATTAGAACGAGATTTAGCCAAGTTTGCCAATATGATGGATTCGGTGGTGCGTATTCCATTTACCAAACAAGGGGTTGGGGCAGATGCCGCGTTAAGTACCATTCCTGTGGCGGGTGATGTTGCGGGGTTTGCTCTGACGTGTTATGCCATTTATAAAGCCAAACAAATTGGCGTACCTCAAAGTAAATTAAATTCAGTGATGAAATTGGCCATGATGGATGCAGTCATTGGTTTTATTCCTGTGATTGGTACTGTTTTTGATATTTTTATTCGCCCAAGCCGTAGGGCTTTAACTGTGGTACATGAGCATATTCGAGCTGAATATCAGATTCAGAGCGATTCGCATGTCGTACATCCATTTTTACATGAACGCTTAGAGCGTAAACAGCAGACGTCAAAATTTTGGCGTAATCCTATCGTCGCGTGGATTTGGTTGCATATTCCTGATCTTTTAGGGCTCATTGTTCTCGTGCTTATGTTGGCTGCGATGTGGTTTGGACTGAGTTGGTTATGGCACTGGTTTCAAGGTCTGAATGTCTAGTTTATTTTTAGGATAAAAAATAATGGATTATATTGCTGCAAATTTACCTGCAATTGATTTTGAGGCGACACGAAATTTTTATGCCATGTTGGGCTTTCAATGTATTTACCAATCAGATATATGGATGATGCTAGAAAAAGACAGTTTCAAGCTTGAGTTTTTTCATCATCCAGAATTAGACTCGAAAACATCTTGGCATAGCGCATGTATTCGTGTGCAGGATTTATCAATTTTAGATCAGGCTTGGCGTCTTTTAGATTGGTCAGTATTTCCCAATACTCAGATTACTGAAATTGAGCAGTTGGGGGGAATGAAGCTTTTTTGTGTGATTGATCTGAATGGCAGTTTATTACGGTGTATTGAGCATCATTAAAAAAGCCTCCATGTCGGAGGCTTTTTAATATTCATTCAATAAAAAATATTATGGACAATTTAATTGTTGTAATGCTGCTACACGTTGCTCAATTGTTGGGTGAGTTTGAAACAAAGCCGCTAAACTAAAGCCTTGTTCTTTACCTTCCGTAATTGCGAACGCTTTCATTTCTTTTGGCATCTGATCAGGTAATTCTGATTCAGCTTGTAAGCGTAATAATGCAGAGATCATCGCTTGTTTACCTGCTAAACGTGCACCTGCTTCATCGGCACGATATTCACGGTAACGTGAGAACCACATTACAATAGAAGAGGCCAGAATACCAAACACAATATCCAATACGATGGTAATACCAAAGTAAGCTAATCCAGGTGCTTCGCCATCTTCACGACCAAATACATTACGGTCAATAAAGTCACCCACGACACGGGCAAAGAACATCACAAAGGCATTGACTACGCCTTGTACAAGGGCAAGAGTCACCATATCACCATTGGCAACGTGACCAATTTCATGCGCAAGTACAGCACGTAGCTCATCTTTGTTCATGCGTTCAAGTAAACCCGTTGAAACGGCAACTAAAGCATCGTTCTTGTTCCAACCTGTGGCGAAAGCATTTGATTGATAAGAAGGGAAAATACCCACTTCTGGCATGTTGATACCAGAGCGTTGAGCCAATTGCGCAACTTCTTGTAATAACCATGCTTCCGCTTGATTACGAGGTGCATTCGGGTCAATCAGTTCAGTACCCGTGGTTTTCTTCGCCATCCATTTAGACATGAATAGAGAAATGAGAGAACCAACCATACCAAAGACAAAACAGATAACCAGTAGGTTGCCTAAATTTAAGCCACCCGCGCCATGGTAACTACCGACACCGAAGAGTGACAAAATAATGCCAGCTACCACCAGTACCGCGAGGTTGGTAAGCAAGAACAAACCAATCCGCATCATTGAGAAAATCCTCTTATAATAAAAAAATAATCTGATTTTTGAATCAAAAATCATCTTTTTAAATATGAGGTGTAAGCCTTAAAAATTCAAGGAAAAAATGAGTAATTCTGTACAGTGATGGAATTTACAGGCTTAGTTTTTAATCGGTAATTGATATTTTAGCGGAAGCAGTCGCATGTGCTGTGGCGTATGAGCGCATTGGGGCATCAGTAAAACTCCCATCAGCGGCCATAATAATTTGACGTTGTTCACTGTAACGAGAGGGTGATGGTTCATTTGGAGTCGATTGTGCAATTATTTTAGCATTATCTGGACGGCTATCATGATTTGAGCTGGAGCTTAAACCTACGCCATTTGAGTATAAGTTACTAAACCGACTGCTGACCCGTCTGACATAATCTTGGGTTTCTTTAAATGGCGGAATACCACCGTATTTAGCAACATTGCCTTCGCCTGCATTGTAGCTGGCTAAAACCAATGACGTATTGCCATTAAAACGTTTGGTCAACCATGCTAAATATTTTGCACCGGCCATAATGTTTTGTTGTGGATCAAAAGCATTGGATACATTAAAACGTCGTGCTGTGGCAGGCATAAGTTGCATCAGTCCTTGCGCACCTACAGGGGAGCGAGCATTGACATTAAATCCCGATTCAGTATGCATGACGGCTTTAATTAAGCCTTCAGAAATTCCGTGTTGTGATGCTGCTTGCTTAATAATATGGTCGAAAGCATTTTTATTGCGATTATAGCTTGGTAAAACTGATGCTTCAGAATTTCCCCAGTTCGTATAACTATGCATATTACTGTCAGGATAATAGGTTTTTTTTTCAACTTTTAAATGACTATATCGACCTTGTTTATTGGTCAGTAAGGTCGTGCCATTGGACTCTTTGAGTTGATAGATGGTTTGACCCGCGTAACTGGTCGCTGTAACAAAATTAACTGTTACACACCCCAAAATATAAAATCCAATACTTACAATGTTATTTTTCATTTTTTAATGTAGAAAAAATCTGCCTCAAACAGTTAAATAGCAGTTTAACAAAAAAAAATAGGATAGAAAGTATTTCTAAATTTATTTCTCGTTGAGTTTGTAAAAAGCAAGTGCTAATTGTAGAGATAGTAATCAAAAAATATTTAATTTTTTTTTAATCAGGATAACTTGACACAATTAAGGTATTGATTTTTATTTAATTTTAAATTGATCAAAAAGTGATCAATTTAAATAGAAGCCTTAAATAATAGGTCAGAGACCGTGTCAAGCCTTTTGAAATCCACAAAGTTATCCACAGGTTTTGTGGACAACTGTGGAAAAGTACAAACTGTAAGCATTGTGGGTGAAATTTGAACTCAAACGGTCAAAATAGCATGAGGTTAATGACGTCCAAATGACAGCAATGATCAATTTTCAGAAAATAAATTCTTTTGGTGCGATATGCAGCTGAATCGGATAAAATCGCGCGGTATTTTTATTTATGGTTTATCTCGTCTATGTACTCGCCAGTTGAGTCCGAACAAGGATTTAATTTCAAACCAGAACTGCCTACAAGTTCGGCATATTACCGTTTGTTGAAAAAGATTCGCCGTCAAGTCGGTCATGCCATTCGTGATTTTAAAATGCTCGAAGAAGGTGACAAGGTAATGGTATGTATTTCTGGTGGTAAAGACAGTTATACCTTGCTGGACATCATGTTGCAGTTTAAACGTATTGCACCGATAAACTTTGATGTTGTTGCGGTTAACCTTGACCAAAAGCAACCCGGCTTTCCAGAAGATGTGTTACCACGTTATTTAGAAGAAAATAATATTCCATATTATATTTTGGAAAAGGACACGTATAGCATTACCAAAAAGTTAACCCCTGAAGGTAAAACCTATTGTGCCGTGTGTTCACGCTTACGCCGTGGTTCTTTATATGGTTTTGCGCAAGAAATTGGGGCAACTAAAGTCGCTTTAGGTCATCATCGTGATGACATTATGGCAACCTTCTTCTTGAATCTATTTCATGGCGGTAGCTTAAAAGCGATGCCACCGAAACTGTTGTCATCGGACAAGAAGAATATCTTGATTCGTCCACTGGCTTATGTGGAAGAAAAAGACATCATCAAGTATGCAGAAATGCGTCAGTTCCCGATTATTCCATGTAATTTATGTGGTTCGCAGGAAAATTTACAGCGCGCAATGATCAACACGATGTTACGTGAATGGGATGCACAATATCCAAAGCGTTTACATAGCATTTTTGGTGCGATGCAGAATGTATCACCTTCACAATTGGCCGATCGTGAGTTATTTGATTTTGAAGCTTTAGATGAGCAACGTGAGATTGATTTCACAGGAAGTTGTTCAACTGAAGATGAAGCACAAAATAAACGCATTAATATGGTTAATTTAGGTTTTGCGGCAGAATAATGGTGACTTTAAACACCAATTTTAGGATTGGTGTTTATTTTATATATCTGATTTATTTAATAAATGTATTAAAAGTATTAAAATTGAACGTCCAGTACAAAAAACTTTAAGCAGAAAACAATTTTACATGCTATAACAAGCGTCAAGCACAATAGCTTCACAAAGATGTTGTCTGGATAGGCGACACAAATGAACAAATAAATTGAGGAAACATCATGCCTGCCTTTTTAACTGATGATTGGTTTTCAACAGTAGAGACTTTAACTGCTCAAGCTGGTAACTTAAACTTGCCACCTGCACTTGCAAATTTAGCAATCAACTTAGTGGTTGCAGATTCAGAAGGCAATACTGAATTGTCTTTGGATGGTGGAGCAATCAAAAAGGGTCTATCTTCAAATGCGAAAACCACATTGAATATGGATGGTGAAACACTTCGTAAAGTGTTCCTAGAGTTTGATATGGCTGCCGCAATGCAAGCATTTATGACAGGTAAAATTAAAGTTCAAGGTGATATGTCACAATTAATGGCTTTACAAACTGCGAAGCCAAGCCAAGAACAAAAAGATTTATTTAAAAAAGTGCTTGAGCAAACAGCTTAAGTCTTTTGAACAAAAAAAGCTTAGCTGGATTGCTAAGCTTTTTTTTGTCTACAGTACGCAGATTAGATATTGACTAGCTGCGGTGTAGATTTAATATGTTCCAAATAGGCACGGATACGCGTGACATATTGAACTGCTTGTCGATAACGACCATTACTGGCTTTGTTGTTATCTAAATAACTGTACAAATTCACCCAATTGTTGGGGTTTTTACCTTGTGCCTTGATTCGATTTTGAATCTGATTGACTGCACCTGGTCCCATGTTATAAGCCACCAGTGCGTACCAGTTACGATCTGGGAAGGGTACATCCTGATATCGATCTAACATCTGGTCGTAATATTTAGCACCACCTTCAATACTTTGTGCAGGGTCTGTTCGGTTACTGACACCCATCGCTTTTGCTGTACTGTTGGTGAGCATCATTAAACCACGAACACCTGTAGGCGAAACTGAGTTTGGTTTCAGATACGATTCCTGATAACCAATAGCTGCCAATAAATGCCAATCTAAATCATATTTCTCAGCCGTATTTTTAAAGCTGGCTTTATAAATAGGCATACGCTGATTTAAATCACGTTGAATGCTGTCCCATGATTCTTCTTTCACGACATTCTGATTATAGAATGAAGCCAGTTGACGAATCGAACCAGATTGTTTGCCCTGACAGACAAAACCACTCGCGGTTTGGGTCAGTGGGTCATCAGCATGTTTAAAGACCCAATTCAGGTTGGTATCTAAACCATTTTTTTGTAAGCTATTTAAATCACCGCAAGTTGCTGAAAATGAAGCTAAATGCTTTTTCTCGATTGAGCTTACATCAGCAGTGGTCATGGCAAAGTTTGCTTTACCTTGCGAGATCCATTTAAGTGCTGTGGCATTGTCAGGTACAGTTTTAAACACTAAATTAACGTTTAAGCTATTGGCATAGTTACGTGCTAGGTCATAACCAAAACCATGTAGATGTGAACCATCTTTAAATACCGTAGTCGAATTTTCGACTGAAACGACGGTGAGTTGCTTGTCGTTTACAACAGAATCGTATTGGTACGATTTACTTGCATTAATACTGTGAAATGGAATTAACAGTGTACTAAATGCAAGAATTTTTAATGAGAGAGAGGATGTTAAAGAGTTAAGGCTAAGCCTCACTCCGGAAGTTGAACTACTGTGCATGTTGTCTCCGCTACAAGTAATTTATGCCCTAAAAAGTAAAGACAAACATGCCTCAGACTTTTTCAAGTTTGATAAATTCAATAAGGGTTGGGCAGTCATGACGTCATTCAAAAATGACATTGGATTAAAAGAAGAATAATGTAGAATTTCTACATAGATTAAAAAATAGGCAACTTGAAAACATGAGCGCATAATAAGGCTGAAAAATAAACTTGTCAAATTTTGTACTAATTTTTTTTAAAATATGTAGTATAAATAGCTAATTTAATTGAATAATTAATTTTATAAACTTTAATTCTGTTTGAAAATTAAATAAAATAGCGCATTATTGTCAATAAATTGTAAGCATAACATCAAAAAATACTATGAAATCTAACTTAATTACACGTGCTGGACACGACAAATTGGTCGCGGAATTACAACATTTATGGCATGAAGAACGACCAGAAATTACTAAAAAAGTGAACTGGGCTGCGAGTCTGGGCGACCGCAGTGAAAATGCGGATTACCAATATAATAAGCAAATTTTACGCAAGATAGACCGCCGTGTTCGTTACCTAGGTAAGCGTTTAGAAGAGTTTAAAATTATTGATTTTTCCCCTGAACAAGAAGGGAAAGTATATTTTGGTGCTTGGGTTGAGATTGAAAATGATCAAGGTGAGAAAATCACGGTGCGTATTGTTGGGGTAGATGAAATTTATGATCACCACCCACAACATATTTCAATTGGTTCACCTATGGCGCAAGCGTTGCTTGGAAAACAAGTCGATGATGAGGTGGAGGTCATGACACCATCAGGCAAAAAAATGTGGTATATCAATGAAATTCGTTATGAAAAGCCTGAAAAATAGTCAAAATAACAGATTTTGATTTTATTTTAAGCAGTCAGTAAGAAAAAAGTATAAAAGTGTTTGCTAAGATCGAATTTTATTTATATCATAGCCGCCATTGGAAGCGTGGCAGAGCGGTTTAATGCACCGGTCTTGAAAACCGACGAGGGTGTGAGTCCTCCGTGAGTTCGAATCTCACCGCTTCCGCCAAATATTAAAAAAGACCCTTGATTATCAAGGGTCTTTTTTTTATCTATGCTTTTGTCCCACATAGTACCCCACATAAAATGTTGAATTGAATTAGACGCCTTATTATCGCCAAGTCTATTTCACTGAATTTGTTCTTTCATTTATAAAATGTCGCTGTACTCATAGCTTATTCATGGAAAAGCTTCGGCATAAGTGTCGCTGCTTCGACCTGCTTTAGAATGGACAGGCTGATTGTCATTAAATTTGGATTGTTTTATCAAATGTTCTTGGGTTTTTAAGATAATAGATTGCTATTTTTGACTATGGTTCTTTTAGGGGAGTATTCTGAATAATTGTATTTATGAAATAGCTGTAATGATAGCTACAATTTAGAATCTGCCCAGTTCTCAAGATTCAATGAATTTTTTATAAATAAGGAAGATAAGTACTTTGAGTACGGTTATTGATAAGATTAATTTTATTTTTTCCAGAAGGCACATTACAGATCTATTATATTTGACCTGTTTTATGTTTGTAGGGATCTAGATACAAACGATAATCTCTATGCTTTATACTGTTTTATATATTATTTTTCTTTCGGGCAGGATAAAGAATAGGCTACCTTTAAAATTAGTTCAGTCATATAAAAAAAATCTAAATCCTTGATTAGCTTGGAGGATAAAGCTTGATTTTAAATAGCCCTCTAAATATCTAACCAGTTTCTGAAAAACAAGCAGCGTATGAGGCTTAAGCATATTTTGATTCTTTGTGTAGTCATACTGTATTGAATATAAAGTGAAAATTGAACATTTAATTTTCGAGGTTTAGGGAGAATATCATTGAAAAATATAAATAGTTTGTTCTATATTAATCAGTATTAAAAAATAAAACCAACAAAAATATTTTTTTACATCAAGCTGGTTTGTTATGATCAGTAATTAATAGGTCTTTATTTATTTTAAATATATAACAGCATATGAAAAAGATTTTAATTCATAGAGAGGTGGTCCCACATGTTTGAACAACTAAAAGCTTATTTATAAGTGATACTCTGCTCTAGTTAAGCTACCTTATTTTGTTGTGGTAGCTGGTCATAGTAAAACTCATCTGGAGTCATTTTGTCCAGACTCGAATGAGGTCGTTTCAAATTATAAAATTCAAAATATGCGTTTAATTGCTTCTTCGCATCCAAAACATTGCTGTAGGCTTTGAGATACACCTCTTCATATTTAACGCTCCGCCATAATCGTTCAACCATCACATTATCAACCCATCGACCTTTACCATCCATGCTGATTTGGATGTCATTTGATTTCAATACAT
>NZ_FNPK01000010.1 GCF_900107285.1 Acinetobacter kyonggiensis
TGGTAGTGTGGGGTTACCCATGTGAGAGTAAGTCATCGCCAGCTCATTATTCCTAAAAACACCCCAACCTAAACGTTGGGGTGTTTTTTTATGTGGGGAATAAAAGAAATAAAAGTTAAATATTAGGGGGAAGTAAATTTTTACCTTGATAGTATTAATGATTACTTGAACTATTTTTGCATTAATAAAATGAACTTTTTCAGAAACTTTATGTGTTTTATTTCAATTCTCTAGGTCTTTTAATGTTGCCGTGTAAAGTGGTTGTGTAATCCACCTACTTGTTCTTATCGCACTGATAATAATATCGTACATATTTATTCTTCCTAATTTTTAATTAACCCGAATCCTACTTGGGGATGATTTTTTATTTTTCTTAAGAATAAGAACTGTTTTTTAGAGTCC
Organism: Acinetobacter kyonggiensis; assembly: GCF_900107285.1. Classification (GTDB taxonomy): domain Bacteria; phylum Pseudomonadota; class Gammaproteobacteria; order Pseudomonadales; family Moraxellaceae; genus Acinetobacter; species Acinetobacter kyonggiensis. The sequence goes on from NZ_FNPK01000010.1 coordinate 403, forward strand.
AAAAAGTTTCTGATTTGGTGAGAATAGTCAGAAAGTTAATGATATTTGATTTCATTATTTTAAAGGAGATTCCTTATCTGTGATTTGGGTTAATTAAGCTAACATTATTAAACATTTTTCATGCTTTTATTTACATAAAGCAGCAACTATGTTTACATATCTCCCAATAAATATTTATAACGCACTCGAATAGTTAATGAGGATTTTGGGGATTTCCATGGACAAAAAACAATTAGGTTTAAAATTATCAGCAGTTTCTTTAGCTGTTTTGTTGGCAAGCTGTGGCGGTGGTGGTAGTGAAGGTTATTATAATCAAGGTTCTAGTTCTGGCAATTCTTCTTCTACAAATCCTAGCACTGGCGAAGAAGTAAAGTCTGTTAATATTAGTACTATTCAATTAAATGATTTAAATGGAAATGTTACTCAAATAATTACATCGGAAGGTGTAACAGCAAAAGTAAAAGTTACTGATCAATCTGGTCATGGTATCAGTGGTGCATTAGTGACTTTTACCGCTACAGGTGGTGTTATTTTTGGCAGTTCTAATGGCGCTGTTTTAACCAATGCTGATGGTGAAGCTAGTATTTCTGTTACCCCAGAAAATAATAATACAAACGGTGCTTATAAAATTTCAGCTAATGCAGATTATGATGGTAAGACTGTCACGGCAAAAGAAGCACCATTTTCATTGCAATCACTTAATATTACATTAGCAAATTTAAGTGTTGCGAATACAGCGCTTGAATCTGGTGGTTCTACTAATATTACGTTAAAAACAAAGAACCAGAGTGGAGCTAATCAAAATAATGTTACTGTAAATTTCTCTGCCAGTTGCGGTACATTTGAACCAGCTACTGTTGTATCGTCTAATCAAGGTGATGTCATTACTTCTTATAAAGCAATAGCAGCAAATGGTGAGCTTTGTGAGGGGCAAGTTGTAATTACTGCGGCCACTAATGGTGCATCAACTGTGCCTGTGATTGTAAATATTGCAGCTATTAAGGCAGATTCTTTAGTATATACAACAACCTCAGCTATTGATTTGGGAATTAAAAGTAGTGGATCCGCTGCTTCAGGACAAATTGAATTTACGCTTTATGCGAATGGTACGCCTGCAAAGGATAAAGAAGTTCGTATAGAGTTGACTGATGCTCCACCAGATTTAAACTTTATTTCTTTAGGTAACCGTGATCCAAGAATCGTAAAAAGTGATTCTAATGGTAAAGTTGTTGTTAATCTATATCCTGGCAGTTTACCAGGGCCTGTAGAGATTAAAGCAACGCTTGTCTCAGCTCCGAATGTATCTGCGTTATCTAAGAATGTGAAAATTTCGACCGGTCGTGTAACTCAAAACGGTGTGAGTCTATCTGTATCTAAGCAATCATTAAGAACAGACATTGATGGTGATACCGCAGTTATCACAGCACGTTTGCGTGATCGTGTTGGGAACGCTGTGCCCACAGGTACTGTAATTAGTTTTGTATCTGAAGGTGGTAAGGTTGATCCAAATTGTGCAACAAATGTGCAGGGTATTTGTACAGTTACTTTAACGACTCAAAGTCCTCGACCATTGGATAATCGCGTAACGGTCTTAGCTTTTGTAGAGGGGGATAAGGACTATACCGATAATGATGGGAATAACTCATATTCGGCTACCGATACATTGCTCGATAATATAGGTAATTTCTTCCGTGATGATAATGAAGATAATCTGCATAATACCGGTGAGTTTATTTATCAAAAAGCATTAGGTGCATTGCAATGTGCAATTTCTAGCTTTGCACAGCCAAATATACCAGACACTTGTGATAGTGGACTAAGTACTGTTCTACGCCAACAATTGGTATTCTCATTTGCACATGATACTCCAACATTTGTTTGGAATAGCGGTTTTGAGGGGAATGGTAAAATTTCAAATGGTAATGGTAATTTTAGTTTCCAAGTCTTTGGAAATAATCAAAAAACCGTACCAATGCCTTCAGGTACGACTATTTCTGTAGCAGTAAAAGATAACACTGATTTTCAGCCAAAAGCTAAGCTTGAAGTTGACACCACGGATTCAACTAAAAAAATCTTGAAAGTTTCTGGAGCAGAACCAAATACTAGCTTAATCGTAACGATTAATAGTATTGATTATGTGGTAGCAATCGGTTCAAATGGTACGGGCAGTAGAGGTAATATTGCATCGACTGTTACGGGCACTCCTGAAGTGGAGTATAAAAACTTATCTTGTGAAGCCGAGATTCGAAGCGGGAATATAACTGTTCCGAATACAATGCCTTTATTTACTCCAGCATCATTCCAAAATGTTGAAAATGGGGTGGTTGATTATACAGTTAGACTTAAAGGATGTACTCAAGGGGATGATGTTAAAATTATTTCGAATGTACCTGCCGGTAAGACTGTTACATCATGGCTTGATATCAAATAAGATTTCTAGAAAATCCATATGATTTTTCAAACTTAGCAGAAAATTATGTCATAAAAAACAGCGCCTTGGCGCTGTTTTTTATGACATTCAATGCCTTAAATTGAAGTCCCGACACTTACGCCAACTGTAGGTCTAACATTCATAGAACTACAGCCGCTGATTGTGAACAGACATAAGAAGACAATTAAAATTTTATTCATTGAGCAAGCCTTGAGATTTAGCCTGATTAAATAATATGCTCGAGCGAGAGCCACTGCGGCAGACCATCAGGATTGGTTTGGGTAGCTCATTATAATATTTTGCAAATTCAATCACGTCTGTTTGAGAAATTTTACCGCTTAGTATAGGTTGGTAAATTACACTGACTTGTGACTGTTCTGCAATTTGGCGCAATTGAGCCACTGAAACAGTATTGCCTTGTTCCTGATCAGGACGGTTGACAATCACCGATTTAAAACCATCTTTAATCAGTTGTTGGAATTTATCTGTTGTCATTTGACCCGCAACACTGACTTGTGCATTTAAAGTTTTACTTAAAATATCATTTTGAGCAAATAAATCAGCTGAGTAGGTCAAACACAAGCAATATAAAAGCGTTGATAAAACGCGTTTAGTCATCTAATAAATCCATTTGTTTGGCAAGCTGGTATAAATTATTTGAACGGTTGCCTGTACGGCAGAACATCAAGATAGGTTTAGGAAGTTCATTAAAATGATTCGCAAATGTACGTACATCAACTTCAGTAATTTGACCAGCAACAACAGGTTGATAGACATAATCTAAACCAGCATTGCGTGCAGACTCTTCAATTTGAGCACTGGTCGGTTGTTCTGGGCCACCTTCCATATCTGGACGATTGTTAATAATCGATTTAAAACCTTTCTCAACAACTTGTGCTACGTGTTCTGGGCTAATTTGACCTGCAAAGCCGACATTTTCACTCATTTTATCACTCCATAATTCGCTAAATAGATTTATGCTTTATGATAGCATTAAGCTTAAACTCGAGTTTAAGCTGTTAAAATTTTTTATAAACGATTACAACCATAAAATAAAGCAATGGAGCGCGTATGCATTCCTATACAGTTGAACCGCTGTATGTAAAAAGTGGGCAAGAAGTGATTGCTGCAGATTTTTACCGTCCAAAAACTGAAAATAAGCCCGCTGTCATTATTATGGCACATGGTTTAGCTGCTTTACGCCAGTTTAAATTGGTTCAATATGCCAAGCGTTTTGCTCAAGCAGGTTATGCCGTGGTGCTGTTTGATTATCGTTATTGGGGGGGGAGTACAGGTCGTCCACGAGAATTGGTATCGCTGACGTCGCAATTAGAAGATTGGCGAACCATGATTGCGCATATATTAGAGCGAAAATCGATTGATACCCGACGTATCGTACTTTGGGGAACCTCGTTAAGTGGGGGCTATGCTTTGAATTTGGCTGCGGAATTGAAAAATGTTCAAGCGATCATGGTTCAAGTGCCTTTTGTTGATGGAACCGAAAGTGCCAAGCTTTATTCTTTACAGCAATTACCGAAAGCATTAAAAATATCCAGTCAGGATTATATGGGGGCGAAAGTCGGTATGTCGCCTAAAACCTTAGCTGTGGTGGATAAAACTGGCTTATGTTTTATGCCGACAGCAGACAGTTATGATGGATATTTATCGATTGTAAATCCAGATTATTTTTGGAGTGGTGAGATTCCAGCACGGGTCTTTTTCAATTTAATTCGCTATCGTCCAATTCAGGATGCTCGTAATATTAGTGTTCCTGTACTCTTTATTGCTTCGAAACAAGATAGTTTGATTCCAATTGAATCCAGTCGTGAGACGGCAACCAATATTGCACCTTTTGTGCAATATCATGAGTGGGATATGCAACATTTTGATATTTATCATGGTCAATGGTTTGAAAAAGCGATATCAACCCAATTAGAATTTTTACATCAACATATTGGAGTGAATTAAATGATTATTGTCTGTCCTTCGTGTAGTGCAAAAAACCGAGTGCCTGAAGATAAGCTAGAAGTAAATCCAAGCTGTGGTCAATGTCATCAAGCCCTTATTCCATTGGCACCGATTGAGTTAAATGAGCAAAATTTTAGTCATTTCATCGCCAATAGCGATTTGCCTGTTTTTATTGATTTATGGGCAGAATGGTGTGGCCCTTGTAAGATGATGGCACCGTATTTTGCACAAGTTGCTGCACAAAATCCGAAAGTGATCTTTGCGAAAATTAACACTGAAGAATCACCTCGACTCAGTAGTGCGTTTAATGTGCGTAGTATTCCCACCTTAGTTTTAATGAATAAAACCAGTGAAATTGCTAGAATAAGTGGTGCGTTACGATCTACAGAGCTACAACAGTGGCTAGATCAACACTTAAATGCCAAAACAGGAAGCTAATGTGTCAGATACTCATGTAAAACCAGAGGGAACGCTTTCCCTGCAAACCATTGCGATGCCAGCCGATACCAACTGGAGTGGCGATGTCTTTGGTGGGTGGATTGTTTCACAAATGGATTTGGCCGGTGCAATTCATGCAGAGCGTTTTAGTAAAGGACGTTGCGCTACGATTTCGATTAATCAAATGACTTTTTTGGTTCCTGTCAAAGTCGGCGATGTGATCAGTTGCTACACCAAAATTTTAAAAGTGGGTAATACCTCCATTCAAATGCAAATTGAAGTGTGGGATAGCCATGACAGCTCACGTGAGCCGATTCGTGTGACGGAAGGGGTATTTACTTTTGTTGCTGTTGATGTAAAAGGTGGTAAGCGTCAAATTCCAGAGGATGTAAAACAAAAATATTTAGCATCACAGTTAGCGAAGTAACTTGGCCAAATTAATTAATCCATAAAAAACCCCAATCATGATTGGGGTTTTTTATGGATTAATTTTGAGCATCACCTAACATGATTTTGAAGCCATCATTTTTTTAACTGTGATTTAGCCACCCAAGCCCAAAGCATTTCACATTGAATCGGTTCTTGATTGGTTTCATCTGTGACGACCACAGAAACGAGGGTTTCACCTTTTTCAGATGTCTGCATTAACTTCTGCTGCTCATCTGTTAATGTGGCGACTGCGGTCATTGCGCCTTTAGATGGGCGTTTAAAATCGACCTTTAAACTTTTAATTAACACAATACAAGAGTCAGGAACATTCATTCCAGTCACAAAGCCTGTTGCTGTTTCCGCAAGCAGTGCCATCGCACAAGCATGAACTTGTCCAATATGGTTTTGCATGGCACGATGGTTTTCGATTTTCACCACCACTTTTGCATGGCTCACTTCGAGGTAGCGAATATTTGCGCTCCCCACCATCGGTACAATACGACCAAACGCTTTGCTCCACAGCGTACTGCGGATTCCTTTGGGTAATTTAGCGGTTGCTTTTACCAGTTTTGATAAACGATTGGTCGCTGTCATGAAGTTCCTCGAATTTTTATTGCATCAATGCATTAATCTTTGAAATTATTAAATTGTAAAGGTACACCAAATTGCTGTTCTTTTAAGAACGCCATGGTTTGTTGCAAAGTATCGCGCTTTTTATCTGTCACACGAATTTTGTCACCTTGAATAGATGATTGCACTTTCACACCACTTTCTTTAATGGCTTTATTAATTTTTTTTGCAGTATCTGAGTCAAGGCCATCTTTAAGTTTAATCACTTGAATGACGTTTTTACCTGAAGCGGTCATTTTTTGCGGATCAAGAGCTTGAATATCAACTTTACGTTTAAAGAAGTGATTTTCCAGCATGCTATACACTTGCTCACATTGGAAATCACTTTCAGCGCTGATTTTGATTTCTTTATTTTTTTCACTTAATTCAATAGAAACATCTTGACCGCGGAAGTCAAAACGGGTCGCAATTTCTTTTTGCGTGTTTTGAACGGCATGATTTACTTCAAAAATTTCTAATTCAGAGACAATATCGAAAGAAGGCATGGTTTAGACCTTTACAAAGGGAAAGAATATCTGAGATGCTAGGGATGTTTTCTTCATTTGCCAAGTGTTGTTTACATCAAAGGAGTGCACAATGATCCGTAAACAAGAAATTACAACATTTGAGTTCCCAGAGAATGCCATTATCTGGGATGTTCGTGATACAAAAGCTTTCGCTGAAGGTCATGTTAAAGGTGCTGTAAATCAGCCCATTGATGACTTGGGTGCAGTGAGCTTAACTCAAGTGGAGTCGGATCAGCCCATTTACATTTTATGTGGTGGTGGTAGTAAAGCACCACGTGCTGCTGAAAAGTTAGAAAGCTTCGATAGCTCACGTGAGTATGTTGTATTGATGGGTGGCACTCGTGCTGCACGTGATGCAGGTTTCCCTTTAGAACAGGGCGCTTAAGAAAAAGCGCCGTAAGGCGCTTTTTTAATGGTTAAAAATTAATTCCCCGTTTTTGAAAGCGGGATTTTTTTTGCTTCTGGCAAAAAGGTGGTTAACTTGGTTTCTGATAATAGGGTTTTTTCGGTTTCACTTTTTTAATGAAGCGCTGTGGATTGAGTTTGTTAACCCAATATGAGCTTAGCGGGCAAGCTTCCGCTAAAACTTGGGCGACCAATACTTCGCTACACAGTGGTGCAAATAAGAAACCTTTAGAGCCTAAAGCGGTAAAAGTATAAATTTCAGCATCGGGCTGAATTTTCCCAAGCAGTGGAAAATAATCAGGACTTTGCGTGCGTACTGATGCACGACCTTGCCACGTTTCGATTGGGGCTAAGGATTGTGCATAATCTGGAAATACACTGTGTATAAGTGCATAGTTATGCAGATGGTCTTCGGCTAAGGCTTCTTCATCTTCTCGATCTGGATAAAAAGAAGCTCCTAAAATTAGATGTTGTTCGTCTAATTGCATGCAATAGCCACCGTAACTATAGGCCTGATCAGGTTTTAACGGATAGTTGGCATTATTCAGCCAACTGACTTGCCCACGATTGGGTTTAAGCTGCGGCAGTTGCTGCGAAAATTTTTGACTATTCATTGCCGCGCAAACCATCACATGATCAAATTCCCCCAAACATTGTTGCTTGATGTCGATGACTTGAATTTTTGATTTTTGATTTGAATCTGATAGTTTTCTTAATTCGCTGACTTCTGCATGCTGAAATTGAATTAAAGCATGTTCTAAAATTTGATCACGTAAGAGCTGTGGTGAAATTGTTCCTGCACGTAACAGTTTGAGGCTGGGATATGCTGTTTCAAGATCGCTAATATTTTCTTTTTTCGTGGCAAAGATGCCTTGTGGATATTGTGTCGCGAGCTCAAGTAAATCATCGTCAGCTTTGAGTGCCAGTTGACTGACGTGAATGGGGCGAAAAGCTTTAAATTTTTGATAATGTGGCATGGCATATTGCCATGCCAAAGTGACTAAATGCTGCGCACTGTGCTCAATTCGTCCGAGTCGGGGATTGAGCAATGCCAGCGGATTACCCGATGCGCCAGCCAGTGGCGCTGATTGATCGTAAATCGTCACTTGATGACCACGACTAGCAAAGGCATAGGCACAGCTTAAACCGGCTATTCCCGCGCCAATGATCGCAATTTCACGTTGTTGAAATGAATCTGCTGCATTGAATTGGCGTTGTGGTTGAGTTGTTGTCGTGATCAGGTCGTGATTTTCCGATTTTGCACGATTCCAAATTGCTTTAAGCATTGGATATTGATTGTTAAAAGCAGATGGGCAAGAAACCGAAATGTCATGCTCACGAAGACCTTCGATTAAACTGTCTGTAACACTGCAAGAGGCAAAGGTTGTTCCATTATTAGACAGTCTGACGATTTGACTTAAAACATTTTTTTTCCAGATATCAGGATACTGTGAAGATAAAAAACTGTTGAGAAACCATGCATCGACGGCTTTGGTTTTGACGATGACAGGTAAAACCTCATTAACATCGCCAAGCCATAAATCAATTGAAAAGCGTTCTGCTGGGAAATCAAGTCTATGACAGCCGGCGATGGGCAAAGGATATTGTTGAATCAGTTGTTGCGCTAAAGGTTGCAGCTCTGGCCAGACATTTGCAGCACGAATAAAATCAGCTTTGGTCAGTGGGTGTTTTTCTACACTGATCAAGTGCAGATGGCTGTGATTATTTGGGCGTAATTGCTGCCACATTTGCCATAAAGTTAAAGCATTTAGCCCTGTACCAAAAGCCGTTTCACCGACACAGAAATATTCAAAATCAGCTAATTTTGTTAAACGTGTGGTGAGGTCATTGCCATTGAGGAAGACATGTTGTGCTTCGAGCAAGGCATGAGCGCTAGAAAAATATGCCTGCCCAAACTGTTTGGAAACGGGCATATCAATGCCATCAACGCATTGCCAATCTAGATCAGCGGTTTGAATTGCACTCGACAAGACCTAAGCAACCTTTAAAACAAAAATAGAAAGTGATGACTTACCACTGCCGACGACGTTTGGTATACACATAGCTTGCAACCAAGAAACCCAATAGCACACCTACTGCAATGGTTGCAGCACCGTATAAAAACATTTGTGCGCTACGTTCACTTTGTAAAACTTGGACTTGTACAGCCAAGCTATCATTTTTCAGTTGTAGCTCTTGGTTTTGCGACAAGGCATCTAAATTGGCTTTTTCCAATTGTTGCAAACGTGTTGCTTGATCTTTAATTAAAGCCTTCACATTAGCATCCTGCAATGCTTTATTTTTTGCAAGTTGTTCTGCCGTTAAAGGCTTTGCTTCTTGCGGTAGACCATTGGGATTCATTGTGGCAACCGCAGGCATAATACCGGGTTTATTGGCAGGCAAAGTCTGTGATGATGGTGTTGCAGTCGTTGCTTGAACAGCAGGAGTAACAACAGGTGTCGGAGCAGGAGCGGGTTCAATTGCCCATGCCGTAGAACAAATTAAAGCTAAACCCAATAAACTTGGGACAACAACACGCATGATTTTATCCTTGAGGGAAAGCTTTATTAAAAGGTTTCACATCAATATGACTGTATACGCCTTCTTTTAAGAAAGGCTCTTCTTGCAACCATGTATCCAGTGCTTCACGCGTTTCAAAGTCAACAATAATGGTACTGCCATAAAATCCAGCTTGTGGATTGCTTGGGTCTTTTGGCATGGCACCCGCCACAATTAAACGACCTTCGTCATTTAATTTTTGTAGACGTGCAATATGTTGTGGGCGTGTAGCAAGGCGTTTTTCAACTGTACCTTCATGATCAGTACAGCTTACGACGAATAAAGGCATATTCTTTTCTCGATCAGTTGACCTAAATTATTCTTCAGGCGACTTAAAATGTTTACGCAAGACAATAAACTGAATAATGATAAAGGAAAACATCACAATCATGTCACCAAATGCGGTGAATTCACCCCAATATTTTCCACCTGCAAATAAAAAAGCGAAGAAAATATGTAAGCAAGACATCAATGCGAACATGGCTGCCCAAGCAAAGTTTAAATTTTTCCAGCCTTTTTCGGTTAAATTGAAAATGGGACCAAATAAGCGTTGAATCAGCGGTTTCTTATCTTTCATAAAATAAGGTGAAAGTAAAAATGCCGCTGCGAAGACAATATTTAATAGCGCGGCTTTCAAACGAATATAAAAATCATCGCTGAGTATTAAGGTAATACCACCAAAAACCACGGTCATAAACAACACAATCCATTGTTGTTTATCTAGACGGAATTTTTGTATCACAAAGAGGGCGCCATATACCACAAGCATAGAAATAATGAGGCCAGAGGTTGCAACCAAAATATTATTATTATCTATACCGCCTGCGGAACCAATCAATTGTAGCAGGGGATGCTCAGTATCTTTGGGATCAACGGTTTTATATAAATAAAAGAAAATAATGAGTGGCACAAAGTCTAAAAGTGCTTTCATGTTAGAGTATCTAAATCTGATCAAATAAATGACATAGTATAAGTGATGCAAGGCGTAGATTTACATACACACAGTAATATTTCTGATGGAACTTTGTCTCCAGAACAACTTGTGCATGCAGCCATTGAAAAAGGTATTCATACCCTTGCGCTGACTGACCACGACACCATGGACGGCTTAAAACAGGCTGAAGCAATCGCACAAGATTTACCCTTGCGGATCATTTCTGGTGTAGAGATTTCCAGTCAATGGTCACGTCCAGCAACGCAAAAAAGTTACGGTGTGCATATTGTTGCCTTAAATATGCAGCATCCAGAACCTTTGCTGCTTTTACTGGAACAACAAAAACAAATTCGATCCATTCGTGCCAAACAAATTTGTGACCTACTTACTCCGCTGATTGGTCAGGACATTTATGCCGATGTGATTGCCAAAGTGGATGGGATTGCAGACCGCATTACCCGAACGCATATTGCTAAAACCTTAGTGGAAAAAGGCATTGTCAGCCGCCCTCAACAGGCTTTTGATAAATATATTAAGGAAGGCAAAAAAGCCTATGTGAAATTTGATGGTTTAGGTTTAGCGGAAACTATTCAGGTCATTCATGCCAGTGCAGGATATGCTGTATTGGCACATCCCACGAAATATGACCTATCGGCCACTAATATTCGCTATTTGATTGAAATTTTTGCCCAATTTGGTGGCGATGCCGTTGAGTTGCCACCTGCAATTGAGCCTGCTTCGACCCGTCAAATGGTGGATCGAATGGTTGCTGAGCATGGCTTAAAAGTTTCTGTGGGTAGTGATTTTCATGGCGATCATATGCCGTGGATTCGCTTGGGAAATATTCCACGGCTTAAAGAAGGGCAAGTGGGAATTTGGGAGAGTTTTGTTTAGTTATTCCCTCATCCCAACCTTCTCCCTGAGCCAGATATGGCGCAAGAGAAGGAGTTTCCTCTCCTTATAGGAGATGAGAAGCACAGCTTCGCAAGGGAGAGGGAATAAATTAAAGCAAATTATGATCTTGTGCCTGAATCGGTGGCGGTGTTGGTTTGCCTAAAGTCCCGAGTAATTCAATTTCAATGGTTCGTACCATTGCATCTAAAGGTAGGTCATTACTTTGCGTACCAAAAGGCTCTTCAATTTCTGAACTTAAAGCATCTAAACCTAAAAAGGTATAAGCCAAAATACCGACCAGTAAAGGAGTGGCTAAACCCAGCGTCGAGCCTAAACTAAAGGGCAGCATAAAACAGAAAAAATAGACGGTACGATTGAGTAACACCGAATAAGCAAAGGGCAATGGGGTGGTTGCAATACGGTCACAGCCCGTTTGTACCAGACTCAGTTCAGCCACATGTTGGTTCATTTGGGTATAAATAATATCGGAAATTTCACCCTCTTTCAGCGCCTGCATTAATTCCCAGTGAATCAAACTCAAGGTGTACTGTGGGGCATTGGCTTGTTGATAAAGCTGAGTTAATGCTTGCTGACTCATACCACTGGTTTCAACCAATGCCAGTGGATTTGCGGTTTGATGTCGCAAGCGATCACGTAATACGTTTGCAAAGACAATCACATGTTGAACGATACGTTCACGCCGTCCTTGAGTCAGTATACGGCAGTCACGGTCAAAATGCCGTGCAGTGGCGATTAGCATGCCCCAAAGTTTACGTGCTTCCCACCAGCGGTCATAACAAGCGGTATTTTTAAAGCCCAGAAAAATAGATAAAACCACACCAATTAAGGTGAAGCCAACCAAGGGGAATTCTGGAAAATGAAAATAACCAATATAGGATAATCCACCAATCACAGCGGAAATGAGCATGACTACACCTAAAGGTGGTAAAACCTTGGGAAGAATCGTTCCACGCCAAGAAAATAACAGCCTAAATATACTCGGTTGGTCACGCACAATCATGTTATGAGGATCATCAAAATTTTTACTGATCTTCAATGTTACTCAGCTTTTTGTCAATATTGGTTACAATCTTATTCAGGCTGATGCAGTAGTTTATGTTCGGCAAATGAGAAAGTCCCTTCAGCTGAAATAATACAATGATCCATTAAATGGATCTCTAATAAATGACTGGCATGAATAATGCGTTGGGTTAATGCAATATCGGCATTTGAGGGTTGCGCCAGACCAAAGGGATGATTATGTGCAATGACGATGCTACTGGCATGCTGGTTGATGGCATAGCGGAATAGTTGATTAATCGAAATTTCACAGGAATTCACTGAACCATAGAACATTTTTTTAAAGCTTATTTTTCTTAAATGTGCATCTAAGCACAGTACTGCAAATACCTCTTGGCTTTCACCGAGCAATTCAAATTTCAAAAAATCCAATAACGTTTTCGAATTACTCAATTCAATTTTTTCTTGTTTTAAATGCTGTGCGATATAACGTCGTCCCAGTTCTTTGACTGCCATCAGCTGTGCATATTTAGTGGCACCAATACCGTGGAACTGGCTTAAATCCTCAAGCGTAGCATCAAAAATAGGATTTAATCCGCCATAATGTTGCAACATGATGCGTGCAAGTTGCACTGCTGAATGTTGCTTGGAACCCGAGCGTAAAAAGATGGCAAGCAATTCTGCATCAGATAGGCTGCTGGCCCCTTGTTGAATGAGACGTTCACGTGGACGTTCTTGTTCAGGCCAATGTTTAATCGATAAATTCATTGTTTTTAGACTTTTTTATTCTTAGTAAGGGTGATTAAGCCCAGTCGGTGACTTGGGTATGCCTTTATTTAATGATATTGTGAGCGCCACTGCAACAGGAAGGTAGCTTGTTTGTGAGCTTCGATTTGAGTGTAATTCCAAATAAAAATATTGTATTGGCTGTAACGGGTGGTATCGCGGCATATAAAAGTGCCATTTTAGTCCGTCGCTTAAAAGATGCAGGTTTCAATGTCCGCGTAGTGATGACACAGGGTGCACAAGCTTTTATTACACCCTTAACTTTCCAAGCCTTATCGGGAAATCCAGTGCACACTGAATTACTCAATCCCGAAGCCGAAGCGGGCATGGGGCATATTGAGCTGGCGCGTTGGGCAGATTTATTATTGGTTGCCCCTGCAAGTTGTGACACCTTGGCCAAATTTGCCACAGGTTTAGCAGATGACTTATTAAGCACACTATATCTTGCAACCAAGTCACCAGTTTGGGTCGCACCCGCCATGAATCAACAAATGTGGGCCGCTAAAGCAACACAGCGTAATTTAAATACGTTGGTTGAAGATGGTGTGCATGTGATTATGCCCGATGCAGGTTCACAAGCTTGCGGTGATGTGGGTTTAGGGCGTATGCCTGAGCCTGAAGATTTAGCTTATCAGGTCACACAGTATTTCCACCGAGCGCAGCGCGCGATTGCGGAAAAATTTGGTCTGCTGGCCGGCAAGCATGTGGTGATTACTGCGGGGCCAACGCGTGAAGCAATTGACCCCGTGCGTTATATTTCAAATCATAGTACGGGGAAAATGGGCTTTGCCTTGGCAGCTGCTTGTTATGCTGCGGGTGCGAAAGTCACACTTATTGCAGGCCCTGTCAGCTTAGATACCCCGAATGGTGTGCGCCGTCTTAATGTTTCATCTGCGGTACAAATGCTAGATTTGAGTATGCAGATGCTTGATGAAGGTTGCGATATTTTTATTGCAACAGCCGCTGTGGCAGATTATCGCGTGGCAGAAGTTGCTGAACATAAAATTAAAAAAGCAGGTGATGAACTGAATGTTTCACTCATCAAAAATCCAGATATTGTTGCAACTATTGCTGGGCAACAAAAACGTCCATTTATGGTGGGTTTTGCTGCTGAAACACGCAATGTCGAAGAATATGCCGCAGGTAAATTGGTGGCAAAGAAACTTGATATGATTGCCTGCAATGACGTATCTCGTGCTGATATTGGTTTTGCTTCTGATGAAAATGCCATGACGGTATTTTTTGCAGATGAATATCAGTTAGAAAAACGTGATTTAGAGAAAGCCTCAAAACAAGAAATTGCGCAGCAGCTGGTGGAAGCGATTCATGATGCATTGTGGCATGAAATAGAGCCCGTTTAAAAAAGTTGAGTTCATTGATTAAAATGCAACGAATTCGTTGCATTTTTTAAGTTACTTACACTATGTTTAATGCTTAAAATACAAATTTTTAGCATCATTCAACAGCCACAATAATAGCCACAGTTTTTAAATGGATCTTTACAAGGACATGATCATGATCAAAAAAACATTAGCCACCGTTGTCGTTTCTATTGCTTTGTCATTTAGTAGCTTGAGTTTTGCCGGCAAGCTTGGACAGAATATGGATACTTTAGCAAAAAACTTTCAAGTGTTTAACAAGACAGATAATCAGAACGATGCGCTGAAAGCACTGGATAATATGAAAGTGGCTGCTTTAGATGCAAAAAAAATCAAATTAAAAACCAGTGATGCAAAAGCACCAACGTCAGATGTTTTATATGATCAATTGGTGCTAGAAATTGATAAAACCAGAATGTTGGTTCAAGCAGGTAAATTAGATCAAGCCAAAGTGCAAGGCAAAAAAATTGCTGCGGTTAAGGCACAAGGACATGCGATTTATAACCAGCAATGATTTTATGCACATTCATTGTGCCGAGAATGTATGTTAAAAATCGGGCTTAAGCATCAAAATTCAAAAAAATGCCAGTCTATTCAGCAATAGACTGGCATTGCTTATGGTGAGAGTTTTGTGTCATTAATTTGCAGCTAGATCATCCTGCTTTTCTTTTAAATAGTCTTCAGTACGTTGCATGGCTTCTTGAATATTAATTAACGCGGTTTCTACATCTTTTAAGCTTTTGGCATTACCACCACTTAAAGCCTGACGCCATTTACGCGCACCAGGCAAGTTTTGGAACAAACCTAAAATATGACGGGTGATAATTGAAAGCGGTGCACCTTGTTCCATACGTTTGGCAATATACGGCATCATTTGCGCCATAATATCAAAACGATTTGGTGCATCTAAGTTCCATAGTTGGCCAATTTCTGCCAATAGATAGGGGTTGTGATAGGCTTCGCGACCAATCATCACGCCATCGACATGTTGTAAATGTTGCTGAGTTTCGGCAAAAGTTTTGACTCCACCGTTAATTTCAATGATTAAATTTGGACGATCCTGCTTTAATCGATAGACATCTTCATAACGTAAAGGGGGAACATCGCGGTTTTCTTTTGGCGATAAACCTTGTAGTAATGCAATACGCGCATGCACGATAAAATTATCACACCCTGTTTTGGCTACAGTGTCGACAAAATGCAGCATCTCTTCATAAGATTGTAGGTCATCAATACCAATACGATGTTTTACTGTGACAGGGATATCGACTGCATTGCGCATTTCGGCAATACACTCGGCAACCAAATCAGGTTCAGCCATTAAACAGGCACCAATTTTATTGTTTTGTACGCGGTCACTTGGGCAGCCCACATTGAGGTTGATTTCATCATAGCCCCAATCTTGCGCCATTTTGCTACAAGTGGCTAAGTCTTTGGGATTTGAACCGCCCAATTGCAGCACAATAGGATGTTCTTCATGGTTGTAGTCTAAATGACGTTCTGCACCGCCAAATAAAATGGCACCCGTAGTCACCATTTCGGTATACATCATAATATTTGGATTAAACAAACGGGCAAAAAAGCGATAGTCACGCGTGGTCCAATCCATCATCGGGGCTACACTGATTCGTGGAGATTGAGTGTTTTCAATGTTTTCATTAATAGTCATTAAAAATCATACCTTTAATCTTTATTTCGCAACCTGCGCGAATCTGTGTGAACCTATGTTTAGGTGGGTTAATCTGTTTGCATTTACACCCAATTTTACACCATAATCAAAAAAATAGGTTGTGGTGTAAATTATGGGGTCAATTACAGCAAGAAAAGGCGCAGATGGTAAGGTTAACTATCGTGCTGCGATTCGAATCAATCGAAAGGGCTTTCCTATTTTTTCTGACAGTAAAACTTTTCTTTCAAAAAAGATGGCTGAAAACTGGATTAAGAAACGAGAAGTCGAAATTCAAGAGAATCCTGATATTTTACTTGGCAAAGAGCAACTCATTGATCTGACTTTATCAGATGCCATAGATAAATATTTGGATGAGGTCGGGAGCGAGTATGGAAGGACGAAACGCTATTCTCTGCTCCTAATCAAGAAGCTGCCAATCGCGCGCAATATTATCACAAAAATAAAATCAGTACATTTGGCTGAGCATGTTGCTTTGAGAAAGGGAGGAGTTCCTCATCTCAAACTGGAACCTATCGCGACTAGTACGCAACAACATGAACTATTACATATCCGTGGTGTACTTTCTCATGCTGCTGTTATGTGGGAAATGGATATTGATTTAAATGGCTTTGACAAGGCTACTGCTCAGTTGAGAAAAACACGTCAAATATCATCTAGTCAAAAGAGAGATCGACTTCCTTCAAAAGATGAGTTGATTGCATTGACGAAGTATTTTACGGAACGATGGACGCTAAACCGTTATGGCTCTAAGTACCCAATGCATTTGATTATGTGGTTTGCTATTTTTTCTTGTAGGCGAGAGGCTGAGTTAACACGTTTATTTCTTCGAGACTATGATTCACATCACTCAACATGGAAAGTGCATGATCTAAAAAATCCAAATGGCTCTAAAGGTAATCATAAAATATTTGAAGTTTTAGAGCCTTGTAAAGCATTAATTGAGCGTTTAATGATTCATGAGGTACGTAGCCGCATGCTCAAGCTTGGGCATGATAGTGAATTGTTATTGCCTTTAAATCCTAAGAGTATAGGTAAAGAGTTTAGAGAGGCTTGTAAAATATTGGGTATTGATGATTTACGCTTTCATGACTTGAGGCACGATGGTTGTACTCGACTAGCAGAACAGAGCTTTACCATCCCAGAAATTCAGAAAGTAAGTCTGCATGATTCTTGGAGCAGTTTGCAGCGCTATGTGTCAGTTAAAGCGAGAAGGAATATTATACAGTTAGAAGAGGTACTAAGCCTCATCGATGAAACGTAGCAAAATCCTTAGATGCTTTTGAGTATTCAGTATCCAAAACATCAGCTAAGTCTTGAACGTGTACTAGAAATGGTGCACGTTTACTTTTATCTATTTTAAATATAGAGAATGGGAATTCTTGATTGTTTGCTTTTCTTAAAGCTTCGGCTTTGCTCAGATGAGGATAATAGTCGGAAACTATAGTCATCAGTTCTACGGTCATAGAGCGATATTTCATAAATAAGTACTCGGATGTAGAAATTTTAAAAGCAATATTCATGATTAGAATCTAACAACTATCTTGATAGATTCAGTTTAGGTCCAGGATAATAATAAAAATAGGGTAATACTTCTGTTAAAAAATATAATAGTATTATGCTATCTAAATATTTGTATTTTAATAGTTTATGAATGTAAAAAAAATATCAGATTTAGAGCTGCTTGAGCAAGATATATGGCTTAATTTTTGTTATTACTATCACTGTAATGTACTAACTAAACTTGAAAATTCACTATATACAGATCATTTTGAAAAAATCATAAAACGAATGCAGCAGAATGATTTTCCAGTTAGTGAGCAGTTAACTTCCCTTATGGAAATGATGGGAGATACTTTTCTCATACCTTTTAAGCCATGTCAGATTGCTCAGCTTTTAATGCAAATTAATATGCTAAGGCTCGAGGCGAACCGCTTATCTCCCCGGATTTTTCAAAGACAATATTCAGATATTTTAATTGCTTACGTACAGGTATTAGGTGGGTTGGAATTTATTCAAAATAATAAACTTGCCCGAAGTGCAAAGGCAATCCTTGCTGTTAAAGCTCGTTATGCAAAACATTTATATCCAAGGAGGGAAATTCTATATCGCATCTTAAGGGAGCAAGTAGCAAAGCGTGGTAAATGGGATAATTTGAATCAGGCAGTTCATTTTATTCTTAAAGATTTAGTCAAAGCCTTTGAGATTTACGATGTTCAATGGCTTAAGTCTGAACTGGTCCTTAAGCAAGAAAAGCTCAGGACGTTGGAGCAAGGGAAGAAGTTAGAGAAGGTAGCCAATATTGAGTTGGAAGATATACGAAGAATAGCAGCAACAGCTTCAAGAGCTAAAAAAATAGAAAAATTGCAGTTGGAACTTAAGAATCTGAATCAGATACTCAAGGCTAAAGACCTGTCTGAGAAGATGGAGAAATTCGGTTATAAAATGCCTTACAGTGGTGGATACATTGCTGAGACTATTATACATGAGTTGAGAAATCAGCCTGAGCTATTACAGGAAATTCTATTCTGAAAAATTATTTAATATTGCATTTATAGAAAACACATTTTGAATAAAATCATTATCCATTCAACACAGGATGTATCTAATATTTTGATACAGTACTAACCAGAAAATGAATTACAATATATTGATTAATAAACTTATAGTTATTGGTATTAAAGCCTATAATTTAGCTAAATTAGTCTACAAATTTAGTCTTTTAAAATAGTTAAAATCTAGGTATTTCAATGTCTTTAGTTTATTTCAGTGATAAGATAATAAAAAATATTTTTATAAATCTCGAGATTGACCTGGATCGGATCGGTTTTCTGAAACGAAGAGACAAGCTGGATCTGAGAATTTTACTGGAATTAATTCTGTTTATCAGATCCCTGGATAAAATCAGAGGGAAATATTTTTTAGTGACTTGGAATAAATTTTATTTTCCTGTTTATGCATATAAATTTTACCCCTTTGAATTTTTTACTTATGATTTTGGTCTGAAAGATACGCACGAAGTGATCATTTACGGTGTGAATCGTAAGGTAAATTGCTTTGAGTCGACACCTAGAGTTGAGCTGTATTACGATGTACTAGATCTACATATAAAAAATGAAAAATTAGTGAGTTTACGCGAACAATTGCGCCCCACCTTGAATGAAAAAAATAAACCCGTTGAATTTAATGTATTAGATGCAAACTTTTTCCCGTCAAAATTCAGCGAAATGTCAGTTGAAAATATTGCATATCTAAATGAGTTTTTAGAAAAGTTTAGAGGACATGAAGAATTTACAAAGAGAAAAAATGATGAAAATAAGGCAATCAAAAAATTTCATGAATATTGTGAGTATTTTAATGATGTAACGAGCGTGAGTGCTAAAAGCTTTATTTTTGTCATTGAGTTTCTTATCCATGGTCAGCAGAAATTAATTGATGATACTTTCATCAATCTAAAAAAAGACTTCATGAATTCGATAAGGGGATACAGACAGCTCGCTCAGATTTCAGGATATATGGGTTTTTGGAATTTAGCAGAGAATAATAATTTGTGCTTCAGAATTATGTTTATTGTTCCTGATATTGGCATTGAAGTAGACGAATGGATTGAGGATATCAGTTATTATTGGGAAAATATTTATTTTAATAAAATCAGAGAGAAAGTTGCTTATCAATTTACAGGAACAGATGCGATAAGATTTGAAGCAGTTCAGCTGTCAGTTGCACGGTCACATAAAAAATTGAATCCCCTATTTTTAGGGGTCGGAAAAAATAATCAAAGTATGAAAAAACTCATTTGTGAGCATGCTATTTCTTATATTGTACTGTCTGAATTTTATTACTGTCCGTTTGAGCTTCAGCTTTACCTTAAATTTATAGCGATTATTTCTGAGGAACAATCTGAGGTGGGGTCTGAGTTACGAGTTGGGGGGAAACGTATGTTCAGAGTGTTTAGAGGAAGTCAGTCTAAAAAATAGACATTGGCGTAAGTTTAGCTTCTGCAACATTCCCATATTTTGGTCGTTCTTGCTGTATGGGGCTACGGTGCAATGGATAGATCAGAATGACTTGCTTAACAGGTAAATTATATTATTAATCTTAAGCAATATATTAATAATATAAACAATATCTTATCTAGTTGAGTGAGTACAATAAGTTACTTAGTTCAATAGCCCATACTCTGTAATGGGCTATAGACAACGTATAACTTACAATGAGTTAAAAACAATCTGAATTAACCCTATAGTATGTTCCAAAGTCTATGAGCATATTCAGCTGAGCAGGATGACCCCAACATCCTGATTAGAATAAAGATCAGTAAAAAAAAATATTCCTCACTTAGATATGAACCTTATGCTTCAGTGAGAACCTAAATGTACCAAAATATTCCATTAACCAATGAATCCTTCATTCTTATTTCAATCGAAGATTTTTTAATTAGTATCACTCATGAGCAATTTATTGATGATCATGATGAGTTCAAACGAGAATTATTAGAAGCAGTAGTATTGTTTAAGCAGATTTATAGATTTGATCTTAGCTACTCTAGAATTATCAATGTTTTCAAACGAGTGATGATCCTTGTGGATTACATTATGGAAAAACTAGATTTTCATATTTATGAAGATATTCTACGGTTTGAAGTCAACCATATCTTTCATATTCAAGGCATGATTCAATATGAAATGAAAAGTGCTGTTCAAGATATTCATCAATTTAGATATCAGGAACGAAAAAATCAAATTGAATTAGAACGCTATTTGAACAAAATGCTCAAGCATTATTCAAGGCTGCTTTTTGTACGAGTAGATGTGGGAATAAATCAAGAGTATCAAGTGAATTGGGATGTTGAAGACTTTCATAGGGCTTTGGAAATACTACGGAATAGAATGTCGAACAAAGATACCTACTTTCGTCATTTACAAGGGTGTGTTTGGGCATTCGAGCAAGGAGCAAAGAAGGGCTACCACTGCCATTTATTGCTTATTTATGATGGCAATATGCGTGACGGCGATGAATGGTTAGGAGAGGAAGTAGGGAAGTACTGGCAACAATGCATTACCAATAACCACGGGAGCTATTACAACTGTAACCGAAAAGAGAATAAAGAAAAGTTTGAGGTCAATGGTTTACTTGGTATAGGAATGATTCATAGAAATCAACCAAAACAAGTGGCGAATGCTATTCGAGCAGGTATGTATTTGGTGAATCCTAACAAAGTAGATCAACGTTTACGTGCCAAAACATCTCCTAAGATGAAGACATTTGGGATTAGTCAGTATGAAGTGTGCTGGCGTAGAGGTTTGGACTATTGCTTCTAGTTTATAAAACTAGGGTTAGATATTTATGATATCTAACCCTAGGCGGTGCGGTAGATTTATATTAATTAATCAGTTGCTTACACTGTATTGATTTAAAGTGATTCATAATGTCAGAAGGAAATACCAATTCACCATTACGTGGATCTACATAGGAACTTTCCATGTTAGCTTTACAATAGTCGATCATATATTTCGCAATTTCATATTCATCATTTTCTAAAGCCAGCATAAACGGAGTGTAGCCGGAAAGAGGTAGCCTTGTTGGCTGATTAACATCTGCGCCAGCATTAAGTAGGATAAATATGATTTCTTTAAGCTGTTCTGCTGATACCTTCGGTTTCATCACTTCAAATACTTTTTCCCCAATTTGCCTACCCATAGTTGTGTTTAGGTTTTTCAAAACATCGCTTAAATTTAGTTTCCCTGCTGAATGTTGATATAGGCTGTACTGGCTTTGTTCTGGATGTAGTAAGGTTCGTTGGATCATGTCTTCAAAACTAAATGATTTTTGTATGCGATGAAGAAGTTTTAATGCGAGGTGTAATGGACTATGGTGATCAATATCTGCAAGTAGATTGACATTAGTCCCCATAGCAATAAGTTTCTTTACTAAATCAGGATCACCAAGTAGAACTGCTATATGGAGAGCACTTAAATATTTTTTAGTGGTTACTGTGTTTAATGTTTCAGGTGAAAATGCATACTCTAGTAATAGATCTAATATCTGTTTTTGCTCATCAGATAATTCAAGGATATGATCATTCAAACAAATTGTCAGAGCAGAGTCATTGCTACTACTTAATTTGTTTACATCTGCGCCAGCATCAAGTAATGCTTTAGCTGTATTTACATCTCTTAATTGAATAGCATGTAACAGTTGAGGCATTTTCACTGTTTTTTGATCATCAATTTTGATGACTTTATTTGGCTGGCTAAGATCAATTCTTATCTTGTTTTTCAAAGTTAGAAATTTATGATTTGGAAGATCATTTAAAAAAGTAAATGCTTCAGTGATGAATAAATCTTTATTAAAAATATCATATACTTGTGTTCTAAAAGTCTTCAGTTCCCAAGTCTCGAATACATTTTCTAATTTAAACTTCTGTGGTAGATTGTCAAAACTTAAATCAATTTTAGAAAATTTTAATTCATAGCGAATTGCAATATTGGCAAACTTTCTAAGCATGTTACTGTCAGGCGAGTTTTGCAAGGAACAAGCCGTCAAAGCATCGGTCAAAATCTGTTCAAGGTTACGTCCATCATAGTGAATGCAATATTCCACACAATTAATGTAGGTTTGAATTGCCTTATCCAGTTCTCCAGTGAATAAGTAATAACGTGCCATGGCCCAATAACCGCTAAATCGAAGACTTTCAAACTCTGAATATTGATCAATGATATCTATAAATAAATTGATGTTTGTTAAGCTGAACTCAAGTTGGTCAGATGGAGCTTGAATACGCTTATGTAATCGGGATAAGGTGCCTTCTGCATTGTCTTTATATTCATCTAGAATGATATTTTCTTTCGGGAGCTGTAATAAAGATGAGAAAATGAACTCATTCAATGATAAATGCATATACGCAGATTCATTTTCTGGATTCAGAGGTTGTTGAATAAACGGAGCAAATTCTTGATCTGAAATTTCCTTCTCCATCACATCACTTTTATAACAACTATCTAGAGCTCGAGCGATTAATAATATTGATAGTACATCCGCTTGTTTAGTGAAATGTACATGATTTCTAGTAATGAGGTCTAAACTTTGAGGATCAGGTAACTCCTCTAAATTTCCCCAAACTCGGAATCGGTCTTGTAGTTCTTTATTAAGTTTTTTTGAGTCAAAACTTTGTTTTAGTAATTCACGCAAGAAATGAGATTTTTGCTTTTTAGGTATTAGACCAAGTGAAACTAAATGCTGTTTTAGAATCGGAATGAATTTTACTGAGAGCATAAGATTCAAAAAGTCATTTGTAGTCTTCTGATGAAAGTCACCATTCAAGCTAAAAAATAATTGAAAATTGTAAAATTCTCGCATTGTATTTTTGAATGCATGGATCATTTTACTTTGAGTTTTTGATGAAAAATATTTTGTATCAAAAAGGGCTTTGATAAAAGATTCTTCAAAATAATGTGGATAATGAATATTATCAATATATTCATCTATTTGCTTTGCAAGGCCAGTGTGATTCTTTAAGCCAAAATGATTTGCTATTTCTCTGAGTAGAACAGCACCTGTAGGGAAGTGTAAAATTGTAGTTTGCATGTTAGATTCTTTTTAAATAACGATTTACGTCATGTTTGAATTGCTGAAAACTTCTAAAATCACTTGGAGTAGATGGAATGGCTAACTTTCTATTGTTGATCATTAAAAAGTTATGCTTTTTCCCTTTAGACAAGTAAACAGATTTTTGTTTTAGAAGTCTGGTAATAAATTGATGAATGTCTTTGTTGTTGGAAAACTTCATTTCAATCATCATCGTCATATAAATCATTATCTTGATCAGCTTGGCATGATGCACATAGGTCACCATTAACGATATAATTATAACGCTCACCCTCAGGTAGTGCGTCCCCATAAAGTGTTGTATAACATTCTGCACATTGGTATAAATTAGCCATGATTATCTCCTTTACAGCATAGGGGTAATATGGACTTTGTTAAGTAAAATAGCAGCAAAGCTATTGGCGGGAAAATTTTGAAAAAATGCAAATAGCTAAGTAGGCTGAATAGCATTCTAAATTATTTCAAGTACATAACATCCTAATGAGAATCATGAAGCTCTTTTGAGTACACATGAAAATATGAAATTAAAGCCTGCCATCGTGCAGGCTTTTTTATGCCTTGAATTTAGGAGTCGAGTCATGAGCTTGAATTGTCCCTTTTGTCATTCAACTGACATCATGATTGTTGAAGCAAACATACAACAAGCAAATTCAACATTATCAAATCTTGCATCACCCACAGCATTAGGTGCCTTAGGCACAACTGTTGCGAAGTCTTTGAACTTGCCTCCCATCGTTGGAGGAATTGCAGGAGCTGTACTCGGTGGTTTGTTTAATTCATTTACAGAGCAAAGCACACCTTCGCAGAAAAGTTTGTGCTTCTGTCATAACTGCTACCAAAAGTTCCCCATCCAATATCTGAATTAAGAACAGATCCCATTTTGAACATTATTTAAAAAAGGAATAAAACGATGACACATCAACTTGAACAAATGGCTTATGTCGGTGAAACCCCTTGGCATGGACTAGGGAATCAACTCAGTCAAAATCAACCAATTGAAATCTGGGCACAACAGGCAGGTATGGACTGGCGTATCGAGTCATCCAATGTCAGTTATATGGCACAGAATGAACGTGGGCAAAGCATCATCATGCCGTATGAAGAACAGCGTGTACTTTACCGTTCTGATACCCATGCGCCCTTGTCAGTAGTCAGTCAACGCTTTCAGGAAGTCCAACCTCGTGAGATCTTAGAATTCTATCGTGATCTGACTGAACAATCAGGCTTTGAGCTGGAAACCGCAGGTGTGCTTAAAGGCGGCAAGAAATTTTGGGCATTGGCACGTACTGGACAAAGTGCAGCACTTAAGGGAAAGGATGTCAGTAATGGCTATATTCTTCTTGCAACTGCATGTGATGGTACGCTTGCGACAACAGCACAATTTACTTCTATCCGTGTCGTCTGCAACAACACCTTGGCGATTGCTTTACGTGGTCAGAACAGTAGTGCAGGTGTAGTGAAAGTTCCGCATAGCACCAAGTTTGATGCAGATAAGGTCAAACAGCAATTGGGTATTTCAGTTCGTGCATGGGATGAACACATGTATGAGATGAAACAACTGACACAGCGTAAAGTTACCCAAAGTGAAGCCGCTGCTTTCTTCGATGCAGTGTTCAATAATAGCAGCATGAGTGTGGCAGATCAGGAGGACAATATTATTCAGTTCTATCGTGATGTCGCTATTCAGGCAGCACAGTCAAATGCGAAGGAAAAAGCTGAGCCAAATGCCAAGGCGATGACTAAAGCAATGGACATGTTTAATGGTCAGGGACGGGGTGCAACACTGTCATCGTCTAAGGACACGGCTTACGGATTACTCTGTTCGATTACGGAATTTATTGACCACGAGCGTCGTGCCATGAGTACAGATCATCGACTCGATTCAGCTTGGTTTGGTGCCGGAGCAGCGATCAAGCAACGTGGACTAGAACAGGCTTTACGCATGGTGTCATAGCGTAGAAGGTTAAGTTTTTTCAATGGAAAGTTAGACCTATCCTTTAGATTATAAAGACAAATTTATATTTTAAAAATAATTAAACCACATCTTCGGGTGTGGTTTTTTATGCCCTTTATTTGCCACCACCCATATAAAAATGAGGAAGTAAGATATGAATACAGCAATATTAAACCCATCCATTCAACAAGCGAGTAAACCCTTTATTGCCCCAAAATTGTTTACAGCAAAACGCTTGGTCAATACCAAAAATATGACTCAATCTGACTGGCTTGAAGTCAGACGACAAGGCATTGGCAGTAGTGATTGTGCAGCAGCCTGTGGATTGAATCCCTATATGTCGATGCTCGAACTTTGGATGATCAAGACAGGGCGAGTCAAACAATCGATTGAAGATGAAAGTTCAGGTGTAGCTCCTCTATATTGGGGTAAGCAGCTAGAGCCATTGGTAGCTGAGTACTACAGCATGCATACCAATAACAAGGTACGCAGAATCAATGCGGTGCTTCAACATCCAGATCCTGATAAGCATTTTATGCTTGCCAATCTGGACTACTCCATTGTTGGTAGCAATGAAGTCCAAATTCTGGAATGCAAAACAGCAGGTGAGTACGGCGCAAAACTTTGGCGAGATGGCGTGCCTTTATATGTCTTGTGTCAGGTACAACATCAATTGGCAGTGACAGGCAAACAAGCAGCACATGTTTGTGTGCTGATCTGTGGACATGAAACCAAAATCTTCAAAGTGACGCGCTCCGAATCTGTTATCCAGCATATCATCAATGCAGAACGTTACTTCTGGGAGTGTGTAGAAAAAGACACACCACCTGATGTGGATGCCAGTGAATCGGCAGCCAAAGCCATACAGCAGCTCTATCCACAACATATTCCGTTGACTGTTGAAGACTTGAGTCATAACGAACAAGCCAATCAATTGTTTGCTCAACTGATTCAAGAAAAGCATCACATTGAACAGCATCAAAACAACTTTGATGAAACTAAGCATCAAATCCAGATGTTGATGAGGGATGCTGAACGAGCAACCTTTGCCAATGGTTCGGTGACGTGGAAGAAATCCAAAGATTCAATCAGCTTAGACAGTAAAGCCTTACTCAAACTTCATCCTGAAATGCTTGAGCAGTTTCCACAAAGTAAAGCAGGGACGCGACGTTTTCAGATCTATACCGATGACTGAATCCATCACGTCGATATTTCCAATCTTCCAAAAAGCGCAAAAAACCACCCCCGACCTACCGACTCTCGAAGGAGCGGTAGGCCAACAATGGCGGTCTTTGCATTTCATCTGATCTTTAAACGGTTTTGTATTTGCTTACATAACAAAGGGTCAACAGTAAAATTTTATTTAGAGGAAAATTATCATGATTAAAGGCTTAGCAATTACACCACCGATCCTGGGACGTATCAGTATCGGTAAAGTTGTTGAAAAGAACGGTAAACGTCTACCTGAAA
This sequence comes from Acinetobacter kyonggiensis, assembly GCF_900107285.1. GTDB lineage: Bacteria > Pseudomonadota > Gammaproteobacteria > Pseudomonadales > Moraxellaceae > Acinetobacter > Acinetobacter kyonggiensis. The sequence goes on from NZ_FNPK01000010.1 coordinate 27,501, forward strand.
AAGATGATCAGTTCACCATTACTTCCCAGATTCAAAGCAAGGAGGGGTGGATCAAACATCCACTCGATGAGCAATTACGCAGTAAAGCACCGAATCAAAAACTCCGTACCATTCCAGTACGGATGATCTTCAATGATCCTGAGCTAAATCTAAGGGCGGAGTACAGCTTATTTGATCGACAAACAGGACGCCCTGTCTGTGTAGGCAATGGTGAAACCTGTCAGCGACTCACCAATCAAGGCGTTGAGCAGCATCCCTGTCCCTCACCTGATTTATGTCCAATGGCACAAGGAGGGAATTGCAAGCCTTATGGTCGATTGCATGTGAATTTAGATGGGTCGGATGAACTGGGAACATTTATTTTTAGAACCACTGGCTTTAACAGTATTCGGACTTTAGCATCACGGTTGAGTTACTACAGTGCAGCTTCAGGAGGCTTACTGTCGTGCCTACCATTGCAACTCACTTTAAGAGGGAAAAGTACCACGCAAAGCTATCGTCAACCTGTGTACTACGTGGATCTTACTTTACGGGAGGGTATTAGCCTGAATGATGCCATTACTCAAGCCAAGCAAATTGATGAACAGAGCAAGCAGGCAGGGTTTTATCAGGAGGCACTGGATCATATCGCCAGACGAGGTTTTGCGAATGCACGGTTTGAGACGGATATAGAGGAAGGTTTAGAGGTGCTGGAGGAATACTATCCGGAACAAGAACAGAACCGGGCAGTGGAGCAACAAGCTTCGCCTGAAGGGTTTGTGCAGGATATTCAGCAGGGGTTGCAGCAGAGTGTGAGGGTGGTGAATTAAGATGGTTGAATTACAGAATTGATAAACTTGGGAGCTTCGGCTCCCTTTATTTTTTATATCTGCCTGATGCTAAATGAATGAGTGGGTAATCAGGTCTAATTGTTGATTTATCTTGTATTTGAATATTAACTTATAGGTTAATATTCGTTTTAACTTAGATTCTTATTTTTTTTACAGGATTTGTAAATGACCAGTACCCAACAACGCGCAGCACTGCAACGCCAAATCTGGCAGATAGCCAACGATGTCCGTGGCGCAGTTGATGGCTGGGACTTCAAGCAATATGTTTTAGGTACGCTATTTTATCGTTTTATTAGTGAAAATTTTGCCAGTTATATCGAAGGCGGTGACGACAGCATTAAATATGCTGAACTTTCTGACCAAGTTATTACTACAGATATCAAAGACGATGCGATTAAAACCAAGGGTTACTTCATCTACCCAAGTCAATTGTTCGGCAATATTGCTAAAAATGCGAATAATAACGAGAGTTTGAATACTGACTTAGCTGCTATCTTTGCTGCTATAGAAAGTTCTGCCAATGGCTACCCGTCGGAGCAGGACATTAAAGGCCTATTTGCTGACTTTGACACAACCAGTAACCGTTTGGGTAATACTGTCAAAGATAAAAATATCCGCTTGGCTGCTGTACTCAAGGGCGTAGCAGGGTTAGATTTTGGGGATTTTCAAGGCAGTCATATCGACCTGTTTGGTGATGCTTACGAGTTTCTGATTTCTAACTATGCAGCCAATGCAGGAAAATCAGGAGGAGAATTTTTTACTCCGCAGCATGTGTCAAAGTTGATTGCCCAGCTTGCCATGCACAAACAAACCAGCGTCAATAAAATTTATGATCCTGCTTGTGGTTCGGGTTCTTTACTTTTACAAGCCAAAAAACATTTTGATGCTCACATTATAGAAGACGGTTTTTTTGGACAAGAGCTCAATCATACGACCTACAACCTTGCGCGTATGAATATGTTCTTGCACAACATTAACTACGACAAGTTTAATATCCAGTTAGGCGATACGTTAAGAGAACCTTACTTTGGCGATGACAAACCTTTTGATGCGATTGTGTCTAACCCACCGTATTCGGTGAAATGGATTGGTTCGGATGACCCCACTTTAATCAATGATGAACGCTTTGCCCCAGCAGGCGTACTTGCTCCCAAATCTAAAGCCGATTTTGCCTTTGTGCTTCATACCTTAAGTTATTTATCTGCTAAGGGTCGAGCGGCCATTGTGTGCTTCCCTGGTATTTTTTACCGAGGTGGTGCTGAGCAGAAAATTCGCCAATATTTGGTAGATAATAACTATGTAGAAACGGTCATTTCGCTTGCATCGAACTTGTTTTATGGCACCACCATTGCTGTCACCATTCTGGTTCTATCCAAACATAAAACACACACTACAACCCAGTTTATAGATGCTGGTGGGTTATTCAAAAAAGAAACCAATACCAATACTCTGACAAATGAACACATTGAACAGATCATGGAGGTGTTTGACAGCAAGGCCAATTTAGACCATTTTGCCCAGTCTGTACCTCTAGAGTCGATTCAATCCAACGATTATAATCTGTCCGTGAGTAGTTATGTTGAAGCCAAAGACACGCGTGAAAAGGTGGATATTTTTCAGCTTAATGCCGAGTTAAAAACCACTGTGACTAAAATTGATCAACTTCGTAAAGAGATTGATGCGATAGTGGCAGAGATTGAAGGGGAAGACGTGGTATGAGTAATACAGATTTTATGCAAAAGCTACTTGATGGCGCACAGGTTGAATGGAAAGCAGTTTCAGAAATATTTCATTTGAAAAATGGCTATACACCATCGACATCAAAAAAAGAATTTTGGGAAAATGGTTCTGTTCCGTGGTTTAGGATGGATGACATCCGCGAGAATGGTCAAATCCTTGGAGACTCATTACAAAAAATCTCGGAAAGTGCTGTAAAAGGGGGGAAATTATTTCCTGCCAATTCCATCATAATTTCAACATCGGCCACGATTGGTGAACATGCATTAATTACTGTTCCATATTTGGCAAATCAAAGGTTTACCAATTTAAGTTTGAAAGATAGCTATGTAAAAGTTTTTGATATGAAGTTTATTTTTTATTATTGTTTTTTATTGGCAGATTGGTGTAAAAAAAATACAACGATGTCAAGTTTTGCCTCTGTAGATATGGATGGTTTTAGAAAATTTCAAATCCCCATTCCAAGCCCAGAGAATCCTAAAAAATCCCTTGAAATTCAAGCCGAAATTGTACGAATTTTGGATGCATTTACTGCTATGACTGCGGAGCTGACTGCGGAGCTGACTGCGGAGCTGACTGCGGAGCTTAAACTGAGAAATCAACAATATCAATATTTTAGAGATAAATTATTGACATTTGATATGAGCGAAGCACAATCGCCTTCGGACGAGAGCGGACGAGAGCGGACGAGAGCGGACGGCGGATAGAGGCTAAATGGATGACGTTGAGAGATGTTGGTACTTGGTACGGTGGGGGAACTCCATCTAAAAGCCATAGTGATTATTGGGAAAATGGAACTATCCCATGGGTTTCGCCTAAAGATATGGGGCGACCAATTGTTGATTCAGCTCAGGACTATATTACCGAAGATGCGATTGAAAACTCTTCGACAAAGTTAGTACCAGCAAACTCAATTGCAATAGTTGTTCGCTCAAGTATTTTAGATAAATTACTGCCAAGTGCACTAATTCCTGTACCTGTTGCACTTAATCAAGACATGAAAGCTGTAATACCACACAACCATATTATGCCTAGTTACCTTGCACATATGATTAGATCAAGAGGGGAGGATATTTTGCGGGCAGCTAGGAAAACAGGCGGATCTGTAGCATCTATTGAAAGTAGTAAACTCTTTTCTTTTTATGTTCCAATTCCTCACCTTGATGAGCAAAAGCGAATTGTCACTATTTTAGATAAATTCGATACTTTTACCAGTTCAATTACTGAAGGTTTACCACGTGAAATTGAGCTACGCCAAAAACAGTATGAGTATTACCGTGATTTGCTATTAAGTTTTCCTCAGTCATCTATCCCATCACATTGATATTTGTGGAGCACCAACATGGAAAAAATTGGTCAAGTCAAACAACTCATTCGCGAAGTTAACCGTTTGCACCGTGATTTTTCCAAGGATTATTTTGAATATGGCAAAATTGAGAAAATTAACCTCTCTAAAACCATTCGGCACGTGCCTGCTGCACATATTTATAAATACCGTTTAACCTTACACGAAAGCATTAATGACTACTTGATGACCGCAGATATAGACATCAAATATTTTTACCGAGTAAAAACCCGTGAAAGTATTGATGACAAAATACAGCGCTATTCTGCTCGTGAAGACCAATATCCTGTAAACAATTGGCTTAATGATATTTTTGGTGCACGTATTATTTTAACGACTGAAGAAATTGAGAGCGTGATGGATTTGCTGGATGACTGGCAAGATGAACTAAACCTTAAAAACTGGTATTTGCGGGATAAAGAAGGCTATCGTGGTTTGCATATCTACTTTAAAAACAGAAGTAATTTTTATTTCCCTTGGGAATTGCAAATTTGGAATCATGAAGATATTCAAAGCAATATTGAAAATCACGAAAAATTTAAACGCAATTTTATCTAAAAAATTTTAAAAATCACTTTGGACCTATCTTCTCGGTCAAAAATCAATGGAATCAAAACCATGACTAATTATAAGCCTATTGCCGAAACTAACAATTTTATTGTCTTAGATAAATATTGCAAAGAATGGCAAGCGGTTGACAGCTACCAAAGTGAAGGGGATTTAGAGCGCGAATTCATTCAGGACTTGGTCAATCAAGGCTATGAATATTTGCCCATTTTAAACAATGCTAAAGCTTTGTTGGCAAATGTACGTGAGCAACTTCAAGCATTGAATAACGTACAGTTTTCTGATGGCGAATGGTTACGCTTTGTTGAAATCTATTTGGATAGACCGAGTGACAGTATTGTTGATAAAACCCGCAAGATTCATGACGACTATATTCATGATTTTGTCTTTGATGATGGGCATATTCAAAACATCTACCTTTTAGATAAGAAGAACGTTGCTCGTAATAAAGTGCAGGTGATTAAGCAGTTTGAGCAAAAAGGCAGCCATGCAAACCGTTACGATGTCACCATTTTAGTAAATGGCTTGCCTTTGGTGCAGGTCGAACTAAAAAAACGTGGCATCGCTATCCGTGAAGCTTTTAATCAGGTACACCGTTACAGCAAAGAAAGTTTTAATAGCGAAAACTCGCTTTATAAATATTTACAGCTGTTTGTGATTTCTAATGGGACTGATAGCCGTTATTTTGCCAATACGACGACACGTAATAAAAATAGTTTCGACTTCACTATGAACTGGGCCAAGGCCGATAATAGCCTAATCAAAGATCTGAAAGACTTCACGGCTACTTTTTTCCAAAAAAATACTTTGCTGAATGTGCTGCTGCATTACTCTGTTTTTGATATCAGCGATACCTTGTTGGTGATGCGTCCTTATCAGATTGCGGCTACCGAGCGTATTTTGTGGAAAGTCCAAAGTTCGTATCAAGCTAAAAATTGGAACAATACCGAAAGTGGTGGTTTTATTTGGCACACCACAGGTTCTGGTAAGACCTTGACCAGTTTTAAAGCAGCACGTTTAGCAACTGAGCTGGATTTTATTGAGAAGGTTTTTTTTGTGGTAGACCGCAAAGACCTTGACTACCAGACCATGAAAGAATACCAACGCTTTTCGCCCGATAGTGTCAATGGTTCAGATAGCACCGCAGGTTTAAAACGCAACTTGGATAAAGATGATAATAAAATCATTGTCACCACCATCCAAAAACTCAATAACCTAATGAAAAGTGAAGGTGACTTACCCATTTATAACAAGCAAGTAGTATTTATTTTTGATGAATGTCATCGCAGCCAGTTTGGTGAAGCACAGAAAAATCTGAAGAAGAAGTTTAAAAAGTACTATCAGTTTGGCTTTACGGGTACGCCTATTTTTCCACAAAACGCCCTTAGTGCTGAAACTACAGCCAGCGTATTTGGCCGTGAGTTGCATTCTTATGTCATCACCGATGCGATTCGTGATGAGAAAGTGCTGAAATTTAAAGTGGACTACAATGATGTACGTCCACAGTTTAAAATCATCGAATCCGAACAGGATGAGAAAAAACTCAGTGCAGCGGAAAACAAACAAGCCTTATTGCATCCCGACCGCATCCGTGAAATTAGCCATTACATCCTGAATAATTTCCGCCAGAAAACTCACCGCTTGCAAGCGAGTAGTAAGGGCTTTAATGCCATGTTTGCCGTCAGTAGTGTAGAAGCTGCTAAGCTGTATTATGAGTCACTCAACAACCTGCAAAAAAACAGTGACAAGCCTTTAAAGATTGCCACTATTTTTTCCTTTGCAGCCAATGAGGAGCAAGATGCTGTAGGCGACATCCAGGATGAAAGTTTTGATATCTCAGCCATGAACAGCAGTGCAAAAGAGTTTTTAAATGCGGCAATTGCTGACTACAACACATTGTTTAAAACCAATTTTAGTGTTGATAGTAAGGGTTTTCAAAATTATTACCGTGATCTTGCCAAGCAAGTCAAAGCCAAAGAAATTGATTTGCTGATCGTGGTAGGGATGTTCCTGACCGGATTTGATGCCCCTACGCTGAACACCTTGTTTGTAGATAAAAATTTGCGCTATCACGGTTTAATGCAGGCCTATTCGCGTACCAATCGTATTTATGATGCCACCAAAACATTCGGCAATATTGTTACTTTCCGTGATTTAGAGCAAGCGACCGTCGATGCGATTACTTTATTTGGTGATAAAAACACTAAGAATGTGGTGCTAGAAAAAAGTTATAAGGAATACATGGAAGGCTTTACCGATGTGGTGACTGGTGATGCACGGCGCGGTTTTGTGGACATTGTGAAAGAATTAGAACAACGCTTTCCTAACCCCGATGAAATTTTTAAAGAATCAGATAAAAAAGCCTTTACTAAATTATTTGGCGAATACTTGCGTGTAGAAAATGTGTTGCAAAACTACGATGAATACGCCAGCCTAAAGGCTTTGCAGAATGTTGATACGAATGACCTTGTGGCAGTTGAAGTATTCAAGACCCAACATTACTTAAGCGATGAGGATCTGTCAGCCTTGCAAACCATTCAGATGCCAGCTGAACGAAAAATCCAAGATTATCGTTCCACCTATAATGATATTCGTGATTGGTTACGTCGGGAAAAATCGGCTGAACAAAAAGAAAAATCGACCATTGATTGGGATGATGTAGCCTTTGAAGTGGACTTGCTGAAATCACAAGAAATCAATCTGGATTACATTCTAGAGCTGATTTTTGAGAACAATAAAAAGGTGAAAGATAAGGCAACGTTAGTTGAGGATGTGCGTCGAGTGATCCGTGCTAACCTAGGCAACCGTGCCAAAGAAAGCCTACTGGTCGATTTTATTAATCAAACAGACCTAGATCAGATTGGTGATAAGGCTAGCGTGATTGATACCTTCTTCACCTTTGCTCAAGCAGAACAACAGCGTGAAGTACAAGAATTGATAGGTGCCGAGAACCTGAATGAGGATGCGGCGAGACGCTATATTGCGACTTCGCTGAAGCGGGAATTTGCCAGTGATAATGGCACTGAGCTCAATGCTATTCTGCCTAAAATGAGCCCATTAAATCCACAATACCTAACTAAAAAGCAGAGCATTTTTCAAAAAATTGCAGCGTTCGTTGAAAAGTTTAAAGGGGTAGGGGGTAAAATTTAGTATGAAATACCAACCGCCTTATACCATCACCTCAAAAATCATTCATCTGATTGCTCAGATCAGTGAGAATATAGGGCGTTTGACTGTTTTAGAGGAAATTCAGGACAGCTTAAAACTCAGAAAAGCCAATCGTATCCGTACTATTCAAGGTTCACTTGCGATAGAAGGGAATACGTTAAGTACAGAACAAATCACGGCGATTCTAAATGGTAAGACTGTGATTGCACCTCCGAAAGAAGTTCAGGAAGTGCGCAATGCCATTAAAGCCTATGAAGCATTTCAACAATGGCAGCCAAGCCAAGAAGTAGACTTATTACAAGCACACCAAATTTTAATGACAGGCTTGATTGATGAAATCGGTCAATATCGTCATGGTGGTGTGGGCGTAATGTTAGGTGATCGAGTGGTGCATATGGTTCCACCTGCCAATCAAGTTCCACGTTTAATGGCTGATTTACTAGAATGGTTAAATGATAGAGAAATACATCCACTAATCCAAAGTTCAGTATTTCATTATGAGTTTGAGTTTATCCATCCGTTTGCAGATGGTAATGGCCGAATGGGAAGGCTATGGCAAACATTGATTTTAAGTCGATGGAATTCAATCTTTGCCAATATCCCTGTTGAGAGTTTGATTTATCAAAATCAAAAAGCCTATTATGAGGCATTAAAAGCAAGTACAGATCATACTGATTCAGCCCCGTTTATAGAATTCATCTTACAGATGATTTTAGATGCCACTCTTAGTTCAACTGATACCGCTCAAGGTGGCGATCATGTTATCGCTCAAGCTGACGTACATGCTCATCACGAAATGAGCGACCAAGTTCAGCGTTTAATTTTAGTAATGAAGCAAGAAGACTACACTTTGGCTGAGTTGATGCAATTGGTTGGATTAACGCATCGAGCAACGTTCCAAAAGAATTACTTGAATCCAGCAATAGAAGCAAATTTGATTGAACGTACCATTCCTGATAAACCGAAAAGTCCGAAGCAAAAATATAGATTAAAAAGATAACAATACTTTCAATTGTGGATAAATCCCCTATGGGTGCTTACATATGAATTTGGGACCTTCATCTTTAGAGCCCCTGGCTTTAATAGTATTCGAACCTTGGCTACACGATTGAGTTACTACAGTGCAGCTTCATGAGGCTTACTGTCGTGCCTACCATTGCAACTCACTTTAAGAGACAAAAGCACCACACAAAGCTATCGCCAACCTACGTGGATCTAACTTTACGGGAGGGTATTGGCCTGAATGATACCATTACTCAGGCCAAGCAAATTGATGAAAAGAGCAAGAAGGCTATATTTTTTTGATTTCTATAATATCACTTGATTCAATTAGCGATTGGATATTACCAAATAAACTTTGAATATAATCAGAGGCTATATGGATATCTAAATCCTCCCTGCTACGCCATTCTTCTAAGAAGAAATATCTACTCGAGTCATTTTCGCTAATATAAAGCTCATATTTCAAGCATCCTTCTTCTTGAAGCGTAGGCTCTATTACACTTTTTAAAAGCGCTTCTAACTTCTCTTTTTGATCTGATTTTGCCTTAAAGTTCGCAATTACTGAAATAGTCATTATTTCACCTTGAATTTGTTTTAGAAGTTTTCTAGTACAATTTTGCCTTTTGATTTACCTGATTCAAGCAACTTATGCGCCTTCTCCAAGTTTGAAGCGTTAATTTTGCCTAGATTTTGGTTGAGGGTACTTCTAATTTTTTGCTGGTCAACTAATTGGGCAACCTGTTGCAACAGATTACCTTGCTTTTCAATATCATCGGTTTCATACATTGAACGAGTGAACATCAACTCCCAATGGATAGAAATAGATTTAGTCTTAAACGGCATAATATCAAATGTTTGTGGATCATCGATCAATCCAAGCTTGCCTTGTGGTGCAATCAGAGAAACTATTTGCTTGATATAGGTGTCTGTATGATTTGTAGAGAATACGTATTTTGGTTTTGCAATGCCTAGTGTCTCGATTTGTGCATTTAAATCTTTGCTATGATCAATGACATGGTCGGCACCCAATGATTTTACCCAAGATTTCGTTTCTTCACGTGAAGCTGTTGCTATAACGGTCAGATTTGTTTTTGCTTTTAGGAGTTGAATAGCGATTGATCCTACACCACCTGCACCACCAATAATTAAAATACTGCCAACTTCTGTTTCTGAAATTTGAAACCGATCAAACAGCATTTCCCATGCCGTTATTGCAGTTAATGGCAATGCTGCTGCTTCTGCATTAGATACTGTAATTGGTTTAAGACTGATAATTCGTTCATCGACTGCTTGAAACTCAGCATTACTACCATCTCGGGTTAAATCGCCAGCATACCAAACAGAATCTCCTACTTTAAACGAGGTAACTTTTGAGCCAACTTCGATAATTTCCCCAACGGCATCCCAACCTAAAATACGATTATTTGCTTCAGACGAATTTTTTCTCACTTTAGTATCAACTGGATTCACAGAGATTGCCTGAACTTTTACCAGTACATCACGTTCCTTAAGCGTAGGCTTCGCTTTTTCAATATCTACCAATGAATTTTTAAAATCATCATGGTTATTTATAACATACGATACGGCTTTCATAGATTTGTCCTCAACTTTAAAAAAATATAGTAAAAATGGGAGCGAAGTGCTCCCATTTTATGTTATTCAATAATTAAAACTCTTGGCTCGTTGGGCGCAAAACAATTTCATTAATATCTACATCCGCAGGCTGTTCAATTGCATAAGCAATTGCTCGAGCGACTGAGTCAGCTGGTATGGCTTGTTTGTAGAAATCAGTAACAAACTCTGAACTTTCTTTATGAGAAGAACCAAATTTTAGTTCTGACTCAATTGCACCAGGCTCAATAGTAGTCGTTCTAATTGTTCCCCCAACTTCATGACGAAGGCCTTCAGAGATGGCTCTTACAGCAAACTTAGTACCGCTATAAACAGTACCTCCTGGACTAAATACTTTTAACCCTGCAACAGATGCGAGATTAATAAAGTGTCCAAAGTTTTGTTTTTGGAAAACAGGCAGTGTAGCTGCTATACCATAAAGAACACCTTTAATATTAATGTCGATCATACGATCCCATTCATCAACTTTTAGCTCACTTAATGGTGCAATAGACATTAATCCAGCATTGTTTACCAATACATCGATTTGATCAAATGTGCTTAATGCCTTTTCAATAAGTGCTTGTACTTCATGTGGTTTGGTTATATCCATACCAATAAATTCAGCTTGACCACCTTCAGCACGAATGTCGTGAACAATAGCCTCTAATTTTTCAGTACGTCTAGCACCAAGTACAACCTTTGCACCTTTTTTAGCAAGTAAGCGAGCAGTAGCTTCACCTAAACCACTACTTGCACCTGTGATAACAATAACTTTATTTTCTATATTATTCATACAAGTAACCTTCAACCTATCTGTCAATCATATTTGATGGATTAAGTATTACAGCCTTGTTAGGTATAATAAATGAATAATATTATCTTTCAGAATTCCTATTTACGGAATAATTACCATAACACAGGATTGGATATGCAGAACAAATTGGAAATGATACGTATCTTTTGTGTCGCAGCAGAGTCTCGAAATTTTAAAGAGGCAGCAACTCAGCTGGGTATTTCCCCACAGGTAGTGACACGGGCAATAAAAGAGCTAGAAGAGCAGCGCGGAGAGATTCTGTTCTATAGGAGTACTCGACAAATTAAAATTACCGCTGATGGTGAGCGTCTGGCAAAGCAAGCACGTTTTGCGGTGGGATCGATTGATGCTCTGCTTGTAAAAGACACCAAGGAAAAACGAGATGAAATGCGTGGGACCGTCCGTCTTACTGTGTCGTCTGTGTTAGGGCGTAAATTGGTAGTACCTGCACTAGCAGAATTTGCCACACGTTATCCAGATATTGTCGTGGATTGTGTGCTAACAGATTCACACTCGGATGTGATCGATGAGCGAATAGATATCGGGATCAGATTTGGATTTTTGCCGGACAATCGATATGTGGCAAGGGAATTGGCTAAAGTGAACTTTTATTCTGTGGGTACGCCAGAGTTAATTGATAAGGTTGGAATGCCCAAAAAAATTATTGACCTTGATAAATACCCTCTAACAGCACTATTCGATCATAAAACAGGGCGTTACTGGCCATGGACATTCACCGAAAGTCGAAGCTTTACGCCATCAAAGCCCCATTTTATTACAGATGATCTAGAAGCTGAATTTCAAGCTATTCTCGCTGGAGTTGGATTCGGACACATGCCTGGATTTCTAGTTTTGCCATGGCTTAGGAGTGGTAAGCTCATTCAGATACTTCATGAGGAAACCTCTCCCGTTTGGCGCCTGTATTTATATCGTCCACAGCGGGGCCCGACACCTTTGCGAATCCGAGCATTGTTTGATTACTTAGCGGAAGTGCTGGGCCATATAGAAACCTGAATCAGATGGAACTAACTTTTTTCTAGAAAGTAGAAATCAGATAAGACCATCATGTATTTAGAGTAACTACAATTTTTCCTATTTGCTGATTTGATTCAAGATAGCGCTGAGCGTCATGCATGTCCTCAAAGTTAAAGCAACAGTCGATCACTGGACGAAGATATCCTGCACCTATACTGCTAAGAATAAATCGTCTGGCTTGCTCCCTTAGAACAGGGTCATGGAGAACCTCAAGGAACAAAAAACCTCGCATGGTTAAGCTCTTGCGTAATGCAACTTTAAGGGGAAATGGTGTGATCTCAGGGCTAAGTGCACCATGCATAACCATAGTTCCTCCCACAGACATCACTTTTGCAATCTGTTCAATATGTGGCCCTCCTACAGCATCGAAGGCGACATCAAGATGTTCTCCACCTAAACGTAAAACAAGCGCCTCATACAAATCTGGTTCATCTTCACTGGCTATAACATTTTTAACACCGAGATCCAGTAAACGTTGCTTTTTCTCTATCGTCTGTGTACTTGCAATGACCTTAGCACCCGTTGCTTCAGCTATCTGTATCGCAGCTAGTCCTACGCTACTTGAAGCTGCTGTGATCAAGATCGTTTTTCCTTTCGAAACTCCACCAGCATGGATTACACCACCCCAAGCCGTTAAATACTGCATCCAGATTGAAGAAGCTTCTTCCCAGCTTAAACTATCGGGTTTGTGAACTAAAAAAGTTTCTGGAATCAGAAGCTTGTCCGCATATGTCCCATATTTGGCTAGATTGTCAGTCGGAAGAATCGATACTGCATCTCCTGGAGAAAATTGGCGTACACCTTCACCTATCGCAAGAACTATGCCTGCTCCCTCATATCCCAGACGAGAAGGGAATACTGCCTTTTGAATATAAGTACCACGCCGAAACATTACATCAGCCCGGTTGAGTCCGATCGTTTTCATCTGTATTAGAACTTCTCCTGCGGCTGGTAAAGCAACAGGAAGTGTTTCTAATGTCAGAACATCTGTATCTCCAATACAATTGAAGCGCCAAGTCTTGGCCTGAAGTGCGTTAAATGACATCGATAACTACCTTAATATTGGCAGAGCGATCTTGAACAGCATCATGAGCCTCAATCGCTTGGTCTAGAGTAAAATGACGAGGATCAACAATAGCACGCAGTTTACCTTCCTCAACGAGACGAGTCGCGGTCTTAAGGACATCACCATGATGAGAACGGCGATTGCCTGTTAACGTCGGCATTAGGACGAATACGCCAGACAGTGTGGCACACCGTAGAGATGAATTCGCTAAATTATGATTGCCAAATGCAGCACAGCTGGTGATGTGGCCATAGTGAGTCGTCATGGAAAGTGAAGCTTCGAGTACTGGACCACCCACAGTGTCGTAAACAATGTTAAAACCTTGACCCTCAGGGCTTGCAGCAATAATGTCATCGGAAGATGCTGTTGTGTAATCGAGAGGTGTTGCACCGAGTTCTGAAATCAGTGATTGATCAGCTGTACGACCAGTCGCCCAAACATTTGCATCAAGTGCTTTTGCAAGCTGAACCACCATATAACCAACGCCACCAGCACCACCTTGAACCAGTACAGTTTGCCCTGGTTGGACCTTCGCATTATCCACTAAACCTTCCCAAGCGGTGAGGAACGTCAATGGTAGTACTGCTGCCTCGCGCATAGAGATATTCCGTGGCTTTAATGCGATCAGATCAGCATCTGCTACAACATATTCTGCTAAAGATCCTTGAAGACCACGAACGCCACCTATCAGACCGTAAACTTCATCTCCGACGTTGAAGTGGGTGACACCTTCACCAACAGCAGTTACAACCCCAGCCATATCCGTTCCCAACACGGCAGGAAGTTCTGGCATAGCATATGGTGCTTCACCAAGACGAATTTTATAATCAATAGGGTTTACACCACTGGCATGAATACGTACTAGAACTTGCCCAGCCTCTGGTTGAGGTATAGGGAGTTCTACACGTTTAAATTCATGATCACCAAAATTTTCTAGGATAAGCGCATTCATCATCTTATTCATAGTTGTTCCTTATTCTTAACTGGGGGATGATATGCACAGTACCAAAATAAATTAATCCAATAAATGATATTTATAGGATTTAATAATTCCTAAATAATGAATAATAAATATCATCCGCTCACTAAAGATAGGCTTTGTTGCACAAAACTATTTCTAAGGCTTATTCCACAATATAATTTTCAAATGAATCATCCTGCACCTAAAATTTATCGTACAACCAATTGGTCTTTATATAACCGAGCTTTCATTAATCGGGGGGAATATTGCCGGTGGAGTAGTCAAGGTTGAGTGTCATCTTCATTCAGAATTTGTCCTGTGTGCTTTGGTGTAATTAAAGGTGCAGTCGGACGCGGTCCTGTGTATTGCAAGCCGATACCCGCATAGACATCATCTGCTGCAACTTCGGTTTCAAAACGTTCTTTGTCTCGTTCTCGGATTTCTTGGCTAATTTCTTCAACATCACTCTGGTCAACACCCAATTCTTCTAAAATCGCACCGCCAAATAGCATTGCCGACTCGAAGGTTTCTCGAATCATATAATCCACATTTTGTTTTGCTAAATGCAGCGCATGCTCACGGTCATAAGAGCGAACCAGTAACTTGGTTAAAGGAAATTCATGTTGCACCAACTCTACAATCTTATTCGTCGTTTCTTTGTGGTCTACGCAAACAACAATTGCTTCAGCCGTATCTGCTCCCGAGGCATGTAAAATATCTAAACGAGAACCATCGCCATAGTAAATTTTAAATCCAAATCTTTCAGCGTTTTGAATCATGTCGATATCATTATCAATGATGGTCACATCAATGCCTCGAGCAAGCAGTAATTGACTGGAGACTTGTCCAAAACGACCGAAACCAATCATCAATACTTTTCCAGAAAGTCCTTCGGCAATACGGATATTTTCTAAAGAAGTTTGTTCTGTAGTTTGGGTAAAACGTTTAAATAGAATGCCTATAATCGGGGTCAAAATCATCGACAAAACTACAATCGCAGTCAGGTTTGAGCTTTCAACAGCACTAATGATTTGAGCACTCATGGCGGCAGCAAAGAGTACAAAAGCAAACTCCCCCCCTTGAGCCATTAGTAATGCGCGATCGAGAGCTTCAGAGTGTGAACTTTTGGTCATGCGTGCAGTCAGATAAATTATGGATGCTTTGACAAACATCAGCAGAAGTACAGCACTTAAGATTAACACCCAGTTATTTTTTACGACGTTAAGGTCTAGTGACATGCCTACACCTAGAAAAAATAATCCGAGCAATATGCCACGAAACGGTTCAATATCTGCTTCAATCTGATGGCGAAAAGTGGATTCGGAGAGTAATACCCCTGCAAGGAATGCCCCCATTGCCATCGATAAGCCACTGACTTGCATCAGTAATGCTGCGCCGAGTACCACTAAGAGTGCTGCTGCAGTCATGACTTCACGGGCTTTGGCTACGGCTAATAAGCGAAATAAAGGATTAAGCAACCAATAGCCTGCAGCGATTAAACCTGCAATTGAAATTAAACCAATTCCGATGCTCTGCAAACGCGTAGAAGTACTTTCAACAACATGATTCGGTGCGATAAAAGCGACAATTGCCAATAAAGGGACAATCAATAAATCTTCAAACAGCAGGATCGAGATAATTTTTTGTCCTCGTGGTTGAGCAATGTCTCCACGATCTCCCAAAAGTTGCATAACAATTGCAGTCGAGGTGAGTACAAAGCCTGCAGCACATACAAAACTCACTTGCCAAGAATAGCCATAGACCAAGCCTACCGCCGTTAACCCCAATGAACAGGCACTAATCTGTAATGCGCCTAATCCAAAAATTTCTTTTCTTAAACTCCATAAATACGATGGACGCATTTCTAGTCCAATCACAAACAGATACATCACAATACCAAGCTCAGCAATATGCAGAATAGACGCAGAATCGTAGAAAAACGCTAGTCCAAATGGACCAATAATTAATCCTGCAATTAAATATCCCAATACCGAGCTTAATCCTAGGCGCTTGATTAAGGGGACTGAAATCACTGCCGCTGTGAGCAGTATGACAGGGGATAGAAGGCTGATAGATGTGGCTTCTGCACTCATATATTTCTCAGATTTTGTATGGGGTCTGTTGACATTTCAAGTATAGAAAATAGATTCAAAACACAAGTGCAACACGTTTGTAGTTAGTTGAAAAAGTTAGGTGTATTTGTAGAATCATTAGACTTTTCAACGCTCAATTGGAAAGCACACAATCAAGAAATGCCCCCCAACTTTATCAAGATGAAAGATACGAAATTTATGCTACTTTGAAAAGTGATGTGTGCTGAAAAAACAGGAGAAATTGTTACTTATGTTTGTGGTAAAAGAGATATAACTATAGTCCAACGACTGAAGGAAAAGTTGAAACAATTAAGTATTCACTATACCCGAATTTCAAGTAATCAATGGGATAGTTTTATCACTGCATTTAAAGACTGTCAGCAAAGTATTGGTAAGTTTTTCACTATAGGTATTGAGGGAAATAATTGCAAAATAAGGCATCGGATTAGATGTGTTAGTTCAGTATTGAGTGTGGCTTTAGTAAGAATACGGATATTAATGCTTCTCGCAATATTCTAGCGGTAGGACATACCACTTTGTCTGTGGAGGAAAGATGCGGTAAAGGTCGCTCTGTGAAGCAGAAAGCATGCCTAAATCCGTGAGGAAGTCGCCTAAGAGCTTTTGCTTTTAAAATCCCTGAGAAACATGTTTCGTAAAGAGTTAGTCGAAAGTGGGGGGGTATGTTAGAAATTTAATTTTATAAGTTGTTGTAAAGATTCGGAAAGTTAATTATAGCATCCAGTTGCAGAGCTAATAGTGACTTCATTTAATCTCAGCATACTTTTTGAAACACTACCTAAATTTTTAAGGTTTATAAAAAATATTGCTTTTTTTATACTATGGGGTACTATAGTATAAATACTGGCAAATAAGGAGGTCTGATGCCTAATCAGGTTGAAGACAAAAAAAAGATTCTTCTACGCGTCAGAAAGATCAAAGGTCAGACGCAAGCGATTGAAAAAGCGTTAGAAGACAATGTGGAATGTGGTGCAATTCTGCAACAAATATGCTCTGTGCGTGGTGCTATTAATGGTTTAATGAATGAAATGTTGGAGGTTCATTTAAAGGACACTTTAGTATCAGGTGAAACCACAGAACAACAACGAAAAGAAGAATTGGCTGAAATCGCCAAGATTCTAAAATCATATTTAAAATAGATCTGTATAAGGAATTATTCCATGAAGTCACGTGCTGCTGTTGCGTTTGGTCCTGGTCAACCTCTTCAAATTGTTGAAGTTGATGTTGCACCACCGAAGAAAGGTGAAGTATTAATTAAGATCTCCCATACCGGTGTGTGTCATACAGACGCATTTACTTTATCTGGCGATGATCCTGAAGGTGTTTTTCCCGCTATTCTCGGGCATGAAGGTGCTGGTGTTGTAGTTGAGGTTGGTGAAGGCGTGACTAGCGTCAAACCAGGTGATCATGTTATTCCACTTTACACTGCTGAATGTGGCGAGTGCGTATTCTGTAAATCTGGAAAATCGAACTTGTGTATTTCCGTTCGCGAAACTCAAGGTAGAGGCGTAATGCCAGATGGTACCACTCGTTTTTCCTACAATGGTCAACCGATTTACCACTATATGGGCTGCTCAACGTTCAGTGAATACACTGTAGTGGCAGAAGTATCATTGGCTAAAATCAATCCTGAAGCCAATCACGAACATGTCTGCTTACTGGGTTGTGGGGTAACAACGGGTATCGGTGCAGTACACAACACGGCTAAAGTACAAGAAGGTGATAGTGTTGCGGTCTTTGGTTTAGGTGGTATTGGTTTGGCAGTCGTACAAGCCGCACGTCAAGCTAAAGCAGGGCGTATTATTGTGGTTGACATGAATCCAGATAAATTTGCGCTGGCAAAAGAGTTTGGTGCAACGGACTTCTTGAACCCTAAAGATTACGATAAACCAATCCAGCAAGTCATTGTCGAAATGACTGGCTGGGGTGTAGATCATTCATTTGAGTGTATTGGTAACGTGAATGTGATGCGTGCAGCCCTTGAAAGTGCACACCGTGGCTGGGGACAATCCGTAATTATTGGTGTAGCTGGCGCAGGTCAGGAAATCTCTACCCGTCCATTCCAACTGGTTACTGGTCGTAAATGGCTAGGTTCTGCCTTTGGTGGCGTAAAAGGTCGTACGCAACTTCCAGGAATGGTTGAAGATGCCATGAAAGGTAAAATTCAATTAGAACCATTTGTGACACATACGATGGGCTTGGATCAGATCAATGAAGCCTTTGATCTAATGCATGAAGGTAAGTCAATTCGTACTGTAATTCATTACGAATAATTGCGTCAGACCTTATACTTTTCCATGCATGTGAATCATGATTGACATGCATGGAATCCTCTAAAAAGGTACATCATCTGTAAAACAGATCTATCTGTGTAGGCATCGTGTATAGGTTCAATAAACCTGCCTACATTTTAAATCTTTATCACTATTCTCTGTGGAGAATGTAAGACTCTTTGTTTACTTGATTTCTCATGAAGTCTTGCTCAACATAGGTAATTGATTATGGAAATAATTGAGAAACATGCTTCTTTTGGTGGATCGCAAGAAGTGTATCGCCATCAGTCAACAGCATTAAACTGTTCAATGAAATTCTCAATATATCTGCCACCTCATGACAAAGATGAGCGGTTGCCAGTTTTATATTGGTTATCAGGACTGACTTGCAACGAACAGAACTTTATTACTAAAGCCGGAGCACAAAAGTATGCGGCTGAACATAAAGTCATTATTGTTGCACCAGATACCAGCCCACGTGGAGAGGATGTACCAGATCATGCAGATTATGATTTAGGCCAAGGCGCAGGATTCTATGTGAATGCAACACAAGCACCCTGGTCACAGCATTTCAAAATGTATGATTATATTGTGGAAGAGCTCAGAAATCTGATTGACCTGAATTTTCCGACCAATCAAGTCCAAAGTATTATGGGGCATAGCATGGGTGGTCATGGTGCATTAGTCATTGGTTTAAAAAACCCTGAGCTGTATAAAAGTATTTCTGCTTTTGCACCAATTGTTGCGCCTAGCCAAGTACCTTGGGGGAAAAAGGCTTTTACACACTACCTAGGTGAAACCGAAACTTTATGGAAAAGCTATGATGCGATTGAATTAATCAAAAACGCTGAAGTTCATTTACCTATTTTAGTCGATCAGGGAACAGCTGATGATTTTCTTGAAGAACAGTTAAGGCCAAAGCTTCTTAGTAATATTTGTTTGGAACAAGAATATCCTCTTACACTTAACCTAAGAGAAGGGTATGACCATAGCTATTACTTCATTGCGAGCTTTATAGAGAAACATATAGAGTTTCACAGCAAATTCCTAGCTAAATAACTTTCATAGATATGAGGATGTACAAAGTTGTTCTTGAATGCTTCTTGAGCAATATAATTTCCAGATGAAGAGGTCAGCTTATAAATCTAAGGTAGAGTCAATTGATCCTTATATAACTAAGATTGAATTTAATCATCTCATATTTTAATTTTTTGATTCAAATGTTAATGATATTAACTTGAATAAATTCATAGCATTATGTCGAAATAAAAACCCAGATTTTGGCTCAGCTATGGGAATTTTTTTTTTAACTTTTATACAACAAAACTTTCTGACATGCATACATTAGCAATGTCAGAATCAGTTTTAATTCTAATCAATTGTGGAGTTTTAGTCATGCTTAAAACAGCTTTATATGTCCGTCTTGAAGCTAAACCGGGTAAAGAAGACGAAGTGGAAGCTTTCCTTAAAGCCGGTTTACCTATTGTAATGGAAGAACCTGCGACAGTTGCGTGGTTTGGCCTACGTCTTGGACCTACAACATTTGGTATTTTTGATGCATTTCCTGATGAGGCGGGTCGCCAAGCACATTTATCTGGCAAGGTTGCAGCTGCGTTGATGGCTCAGGCCGATGAGCTATTTTCAGAGCCACCATCTATTGAAAAAGTAGATGTTTTGGCTAGTAAACTACCAGCCCATACCGACGCTTAAATGTATGAGGGTGCTGCCTGAAATTTTGAATGAAAGGCAGCACTTCAACCCTGTGAGGTTGGTCAGAGGCTTTTTATTCAAGTTGGGCTACTTTAGTTAATGGCTTAATCTCATCATTTACATGGGTCAATATTTAAAACAGGGTAAATAAACGAATGAACCTATGTACATGCTTTATATTGAACCAATCTATGAACCATACCGGGTTTGTCGGAGACTTTTTTATTTAAGTTAGACTACCTGACCTAACGGGTTAATCTTATCATATTACATTGCTTCAAACTCGAAAGGCGATACATATCCCAGTGCACTGTGTACACGCTTTTTGTTGAACCAATATATCTAATTTAGTGTTGCATTTGTACATCTGCTAAACCGTGCCAATCTGCTTTTAAAAAATTTAATCATTGCTATTTTGCATGAGCCATTCACTGTTTTAGCTAATGCGTTCACGACCATGTCAGTAGTCATACGTGTTGATACCCCCCATCCAACAATCGCTCGTGAAAATACATCAATAATAAAAGCGGTATAGAACAAGCCTGAATTTGTTTAACCATCACTAAAGTCTCCAAGCTGAGATAATTTTTATAAAAATAGACGACTGGTCTATTTTTGTGTATAGTCACCACATGGTGTAGGCAAAAGCCGCAGTGTTGTCCAATTCTTTAAAGTTTATTTGATGAATAACGGTGGTTTTTCAAATCAATTAACTGATCATCCTAGGATAAAAATATGCTGAATTTTAACTTTTATAATCCGACCCGTATTATTTTTGGTGTCGATACAATAGCTAAAATCAATGACTATGTGCCTACAGAAGCAAAAGTATTAATGTTGTTTGGTGGTGAAAGTGCACGTAAGAATTGTACTTTAGCTGAGGTGCGTGAAGCATTAGGTGCAAGAGAAATTCATGAATTTGGCGGAATTGAGCCGAATCCGAGTTATGAAACCCTCATGAAAGCTGTAGAGCTGATTCGTGAACAAAAGATTGATTTCTTGATGGCTGTCGGTGGTGGATCGGTAATTGATGGTACTAAATTTATTGCAGCAGCAGTCAATTATACAGGGGATACATGGGAGATTTTAGAAACCCATGGTACTAAAATTACTCAAGCTTTGCCTTTTGCGAGTGTACTCACCCTTCCGGCAACTGGTTCAGAAATGAATAGCGGTGGGGTAGTCACCAGAAAATCGACCCAAGCCAAATTGTCATTTAGCAGCCCCTATGTTTTTCCGCAATTTTCCGTACTGGATCCGAATAAAACTTTTAGCTTGCCGACGCGCCAGTTAGCAAATGGCGTGGTCGATGCATTTATTCATGTCATGGAACAGTACTTAACTTACCCTGTCAATGCACAAGTACAAGATCGTTTTGCCGAAGGTCTATTGCAAACTCTGATTGAGATTGGACCGAAAATCATGGAAGATTCAGCAGATTATGACACGCGTGCGAATTTGATGTGGGCTGCTAGCATGGCACTGAATGGGCTAATTGGAGCTGGTGTACCACAAGATTGGTCAACCCATTTGATTGGACATGAGCTCACGGCTTTATATGGTATTGATCATGCTCGTACCTTGGCCATTGTGTTGCCCGCCAATCTACAAGTGCGTCGTCAAGAGAAACGAGAAAAATTACTACAGTATGCAGCTCGAGTCTGGCAGATTGTCGAAGGTGATGAAGAACAACGTATTGATACTGCTATTGCTCGTACTCGAGCCTTCTTTGAGCAACTTGGATTGCCGACTCGTCTTAGCGATTATGGACTGGGGGAGACAGATATTGAGATCATCATTACGCAACTTAAATCACACAATCTGACACAGCTAGGCGAACATAAAACTGTTTCATTAGAGATCAGTCGCCAAATTCTCGCGACGAGCATCTAAGCTAAATGCGCGTATCTGACATGCTCACACCACACGGCAAGTGATCATGCAACAATGCTCCTCAATCCTGAAAATTATCGGAGAAATAACATGAAAATTTTAATCGTTTTAACCTCACATGATCAACTTGGCAATACTGGTAAGAAAACAGGTTTCTGGCTAGAAGAACTTGCTGCACCGTATTACACCTTTATTGATTCTGGTGCTGAAGTTACGCTGGCGTCACCTCAAGGTGGGCAGCCACCACTAGATCCGAAAAGTAATTTAGCCGATGCGCAAACTGAAACCACTCATCGTTTTGAAGCAGATCCAACTGCAATGCAAGCATTGGCACAGACGCATAAACTTAGCGAAATTTCTGTAGCTGATTATGATGCAGTGTTTTATCCAGGCGGGCATGGCCCATTGTGGGATTTAGCAGAAGATCCGATTTCAATTTCTCTGATTGAACAGGCGATTCAGTCTGGCAAACCTGTTGCAGCAGTGTGTCATGCTCCGGGTGTTCTTCGTCATGTGAAAGCGAGTAATGGAGCGCCTTTAGTTAGCGGTAAATTAGTGACTGGTTTCACCAATACTGAGGAGGCCGCTGTAGGTTTGACTGAAATTGTACCATTTTTAGTCGAAGACATACTTAAAGAAAACGGTGGTCATTATTCTAAAGTGGACGATTGGCAAGTATATGTTCAAGTAGATGGCTTGCTGGTTACTGGACAAAATCCAGCCTCTTCTGCTGCAACCGCTACAGCATTACTTCAATTGTTGAAATAAAGAGTAGCTAGTGTCTGTTGTGGTGCTTAGCAGTGAATAACTTTTGACTCTGAGCAACGGGCGCAATAAGCAAAATAACCCTCACTTAATGGTGGAGGGTCTGAGTTAATAGCTTTCCTTCCTTTATTTTTCTATATACAGGAAGGAAGGGTATTTTTTTTTAATTTAGATCAATTAAGTCATGATGACTTGGATTCAATGAAATGAAAGACAGCAAACTTTTTCAAAACTTAAGCTTAGGCCCTTATGTTTTGCAAAACCGTATTGTATTGCCACCATTAACGCGGTCGCGTAGTACTCAGCCAGGGAATATTCCAAATGAACTGATGGCAACCTATTATCAACAGCGTGCCGGGGCAGGATTTATGGTCACCGAAGGTACGCAAATCGAGCCACGTGGTCAAGGCTATGCTTGGACTCCCGGTATTTACAGCCCTGAACAGATTGCTGGATGGCGTAAAGTGACGGAAGCAGTGCATGCTAAAGGAGGCATTATTTTTGCACAACTTTGGCATGTTGGGCGTGTTTCACATACATCTTTGCAACCCGATCATGCATCACCGGTCGCGCCCTCGGCTATTAGGGCTGATAGTAATGTTAAAGTCTTTATTGAAACCGGGCCCAATGCAGGGGCCTTGGCTGATCCTTCAATGCCACGTGCTTTAAGCAATGCAGAAGTTAAAGAATTAGTGCAACTCTATGCTCAAGCAGCGCGTAATGCCTTGGCTGCTGGTTTTGATGGGGTTGAAATTCATTGTGCAAATGGTTATTTGGTAAATCAATTTATCTCTGCACATAGTAACCATCGTGAAGATGAATATGGTGGATCACTAAACAATCGTTTGCGTTTTTTACGTGAAGTAGTACAGGCAGTTGCTGCGGTGGTTGGTGCAGATCGTTTAGGAGTGCGTTTTGCCCCGCTATTTGAAAGTACAGAGGAAGATCGTGTTTACATGGGGTTGGTTGAAGATGATCCACATGTGACTTATATTGAAGCCATAAAAATACTTGAAGAAGTTGGGATTGCCTATTTATCTATTGCAGAAGCTGATTGGGACAATGCACCAGAACTTCCTCATGATTTTCGTAGAGATGTCAGAGACACTTTCAGTGGTCGGATTATATATGCAGGTCGATATACGGCAGAAAGAGGGACTCGAATTTTAGAGGCAGGGCTGGCCGATTTAATTGCATTTGGACGCCCATTTATTGCGAATCCAGATTTACCCGATCGCATCGCCAATGGCTGGCCATTGAATGCAGTAGATGCAAGCACTATGTATGGTGGGACGGAAAAAGGCTATATTGATTATCCAGCTTACGCAGATTAATATTGACTAAGTGAGTTATTTTGCCAACCTTTGTGGTTGGCAAAATAAGGACTTAGGATTGCTGTTGCCAGCATAAATTCTTATTAAAACAAATTCTTAAAATTTTTTAGCTGTGTAATGAGCCAACCTGCCAGTGGGAAAGAAATCAGTTGCGTTACTGGCACTAATACTATGACTTCAATCAACACCATCATCGGGAAACTTTGATGCTGAGTAATTGGCTTTAATAAAGTGAGTACCAGTAATAGTGTGGGATATAAGCCTAAATATCCGACTAAAATACGAGTCATGAGGGCTTTAGGAGAAGAATTCATTGTGCGCTATACTCATGGATTGTAAATTAATCTAATAGCAACACATTAATAACTAATCATTGGGCTGCTGTCATTAATTATGTAATTGATATTTAATCTAAATTTTATCAATCTTCACTTTTTAATAGAAATTTAGTTGCTCTCAGAGCTTGATGTAATGGTGTTTTATCTTTTTGCAACTTACTCAGTAATGCTGCACCTAACCACATTTGGTAAAGTACTTGTGCCAACGTCGAGGCCTCAGTATTTGCTTGAATAGACTGATCCTGTTTTCCCAAATCGATTAAACCAGCAATACGTTGGATTACATCATCCACGCCAGCGGACATAATGGAGCGCATATCTTCAGATAGATCGGCAACTTCTGCGGCAAGTTTCACAATTAAACAGCTATCCGCCCAACCACACTGTGTTTCAGGATCTTCTATCCATAAATTAAAATACTCAATCAGCTTTTGATAAGGGGATTTATCGCTACGCCATACATCATTTAAACGGACTTGGTAATTATCCACATAATGCTGTACCAATTCACAGCCGAAAGCTTCCTTGGATTGGAAATAATGATAAAACGAGCCTTTGGGGATCTCACAGCTCTGTAAAATTTCCTGTAATCCTACGCCAGTAAAACCTTTATGCAAAATCAGGTCTGAACTGGTGTTAAGAATGTGTAAGCGCTTCGCTTCAGACTTTTTAATAGGAGTAGGCTTCATATTAATTATTTACTCTATTGTAAAAAAATAGACCAGTCGTATTGTTTTTTATTATAACTCATCTACAATGGATGTAAAGAAATTTTAATCATAATTTTTGATTGTGAAGAGAAATACTTCTAAATAAAACATGGAGTTATATGTGTGAAAACAGTTATTAATCAACGCATCGTTTTAGCTAAACGGCCAGTGGGTGAGCCAAAACACAGCGATTTTCGTATTGAACAAGTTGAGCTCAATGAACTTAAACAAGGCGAGATATTGTTAAAAACCATTTACTTGTCACTCGATCCTTATATGCGTGGTCGCATGAGTGATGCTCCTTCATATGCAGCACCGGTTGAAATTGGCGAAGTGATGGTCGGTGGAACAGTCAGTCAAGTAGTGGCCTCTAAAAACCCAAAATTCAAAGAAGGCGAGTGGGTTCTTTCCGGAAATGGCTGGCAGGGCTACGCAATTTCTAATGGGTCTGCCTGTCAAAGCTTAGGTATGCAACCTGAACATCCATCTTGGGCATTGGGTATTTTGGGAATGCCAGGATTTACTGCTTATATGGGGTTGTTGGACATTGGTCAGCCTAAAGCCGGTGAAACTTTAGTCGTTGCAGCTGCAGCGGGACCTGTTGGTGCTACGGTTGGACAGATTGGCAAACTTAAAGGTTGTCGCGTGGTTGGCGTCGCAGGTGGGGCTGAAAAATGTCGTTATGCAGTAGAAGAGCTCGGCTTCGATGCTTGTATCAATCATCATGATGAAAATTTTGCAGAACAATTACAACAAGCAGCTCCCAACGGTATTGATATTTATTATGAGAATGTGGGGGGTAAAGTGTTTGATGCTGTATGGCCATTGCTTAACTCTGCGGCACGTGTACCGGTGTGTGGTGTGGTTTCCCATTATAACGCTACCGAGCAAGCACAAGGGCCAGACCGTTTACCGGGCTTTATTTCCACCCTTTTAAAAAAGCGTATTCGCATGCAAGGCTTTATTATTTTTGATGATTATGGCAGTCAGTATCCGGAATTCTATCAGCAAATGTCTGAATGGTTGAAAGACGGAAAAATCAAATATAAAGAGCATATGGTGCAAGGTTTAGATAACACGATCAATGCTTTCAATGGTATGTTGAAAGGCGAAAACTTTGGCAAAGTCGTTGTAAAAATTTAAAAAAATAGGAATTATCATGATTACACTACATCATTTAGATCAATCACGTTCTTTTCGCATTTTGTGGTTACTTGAAGAAATCAAGCAGCCTTATGAGCTGAAACGCTATTATCGTGACTCAAACACGCATTTGGCCCCTGACTCTTTAAAAACCATCCATCCTTTAGGGAAATCTCCAGTATTGGAATGGGATGGTAAAGTTATTGCAGAGTCAGGCGCAATCGTTGAGTTATTAATTCAGAAACTTGCGCCGCATTTAGGACCAGATATGGATGAACCTACCTATGTCGATTATCTACAGTGGATTCATTTCTCAGAAAGCTCTGCCATGCTGCCATTTTTATTAAAAACGTTTAATGCGATTGAAACCAAGCAGGGTACGAAGTTGGTATTTCTAGAAAATTATACCCAAGTTGAGTTCGATAAAGTATTTAGCTATTTAAATGAATATTTAAAAGATAAAGAGTTTCTAGTGGCAGACCGTTTAACCGGTGCTGACTTTATGATGGGCTTTGGACTACATGCTTTAGTTTATCATATGGGACAAGGTGAAAATTATCCGCATATCCAACGTTATGTAGCAGGTTTAAGCCAACTACCTAGCTGGCAAGCCGCAGTACAAATTGAACAAAATGGTGTGAAAAGTCAAAAATAGCAAGATTGTTTTTTAAGGCAATTGAGAAAAAGAATCTTGATTGTCAAGTACAGCTAGTTATAAAATAAGCTGACACATATTTAAGTAAACGCCTAATGAATTTCATCGGGCGTTCTCTATTTTAAAGATAAGGAATTACCATTATTTAAGACAAGTTGCGCCTGTTCTTCCACTGTAAATTCCTATCAAAAGAGCTTGAATATCACGACGGTTACGTTGAAAGATATAATCAACTTTTGAAAGAAACGTGACTAACGCACAGCAAGATTAAATTATTCCTCGGGGTATTAAACAAGTAAACTACATCATTTTACTAACATAAACACATATACGTAAAAATCACGCCCCAGTTTAACTGGCAATAGTTGAACCCTTGTATAAAAGTTTAAACGAATCTAGCAAGTCTTTATTTAATGTTAATACTCATCCAGTATTGAGGTTTTTTATCTTTTCTTGCCTGTGATCTAGGTTGAAATACTCTAATTTCATACTCACCTGAAGCAGGTAAAATATAAATACCATTATCATCAAGCTCTGGAGAATATTCTCCAAGATTGATGGAGTCTTTTAATTGATTACCCCATAAGTAAGTTTCAACATTTCCTCCAGTCAACTTAACTTTTAACTTTTAACTTTTAACTTTTAACTTTTAACTTTTAACTTTTAACTTTTGCCCTTTTTTAGCATAAAATTTGTAGGAATCATACTTGTATCCATCTAGCCTTCCGTAATAATTTGCAGAGTCAGCTTTTTTAGCAAACTTAACTACAACAGTCTTTCGTATATCATTGTTATCATTTGCAAGTACGGCAGGGCTAAGCATAGTTAAAGTTAGGGCCATAAAAGCACCAACTAGTAATTTCGTATTCGCTATTTTCATAAGGTTACCTTAATAATTGTATACCTCACTATATAATAACATATGAACCGTTGATCCTAGACAGTATCGTGGACAACTGATACCTCTAAATTTTTGAAATATTTCTATTCAAAGGCTTCTCTTCTGGGCTTAACCAGCCGTTTGCAGAATGTCTTCTGACCCGATTATAATAAATCGAAATATAGTCAAACAGACAGCATTCACTTCTTTTCGAGTCGAAAAAACGCTCCCATGTACCACGTGACCTTTTAACGTATGAAAGAAGCTTTCAGTCACTGCATTATGATAAAACTTGGGTTATAACTAGTTGAAAGTAATTACTATATTTTAAACGGCTTATTAGTTTATCTAGCAGATATTAATTTGACTTCTGAAGCTAAAACAGTTGATGGTAAACGTTTCCGTAAAGATGGCCGTACACGTACTATCTTTGAAAATTGTACTGAATCAACCATGCTGTACCGTTCATTAGCTAAAGCATTTTATAAAGATGTACCCATTGTTTCAGAAACAGCAAGACTACTTGGAATTTCATCTAGACTCTTTCCAATTGACACAATAAATCCAAAGCAGGGACATTAGCGGGTACACAACAATATTTACCCTATCTCGTTGCGCTGCTTGAAGAGAATAAAAAGCTAAAACAACAACTCAAAACTGCTGAAATGGAAAGAGAATCCCTAAAAAAAGCAGTAGCGTACTTTGCCAGGGAAAATTAGTGAGGTAAGCTTATATGAAAGAGCATAAAAAATAGATATCCAACGACGATGATGGCTAGACTACTAAAATTTTCAATATCAAGGTTTTATGATTGGCTTAAACAAGGTTTAAGCCAACGAAAGATTCAAACATATCAGCAGACTATCTTGGTCAAAATCGCCCATCAAGAAACTAAAGAAAGTTATGGCCATATTCGCTTAACGAGATACTTACAATCACAAGGCATTCAAATTAGCGCGTATGCAGTCCGTTGTATCAAAAGGTTAAATCAATTGTATTGTAAGCGCCATAAGCGTTTTAAATGAACAAGGAATAGTGACCACAAGCGTTCTGTCTACGATAATTTGCTAGACCAACAATTTTCAATGGAAACCCCGAATCAAGCATAGGTAAGTGACATAACGTACATTTGGACAGCCGAAGGACAGTTATATCGAGCAGCTTTAAAAGACCTTTGTACTAAACAGGTAGTTGCTTATAACTTAAGTGAACGGATGACAGCCCAACTTGTTTGCAATGCTCTCAGCATGGCTGTTGGCAATCATAAACCATCTCGAAAATTAATCGTTCACTGGGACAGAGGAAGCCAATATTGTAGCCATGAATATCGCAATATGATTGAAAAATATGGATTTCAGGCTTCGATGAGTATAAAAGGCGATTGCTACAATAATGCACCAAATCAAATGGCAGAGGACTTTTACAAGTTGCCTGCTTAGAATCTCCTAAGTAAGAGTGTCCTGTTAATCCAGCAAACATCAATTCCCGATAAGCCGAAAAGTCCGAAGCAAAGAGATAAATTGAGTTTATAAAACTAGGTGTTTCCCCCCCCCAAAAAAAAAGCCACTGGATTTCCACCTATGCCTATACAACTCTAAATCTGCTACAATTACGCCAATTTTGAATTCCCACTTTTTCAGTTTTAGTACATATTTAGAAATGTGTACATAACTGTGTACATATTGTAGATTTTTCTTATGTTTAAAGATGAATTAGCTAGAGAAGTAAAGGCTCGTAGAACCTTTGCTATCATTTCCCACCCAAATTTTCTTTATTAAGCACTGTACCAACTTTTTTGTAATAAACAGTTTTTACACCATTTTTACACCTTGATATTTTAATTTTTAATTAAGCTATTGTTATTTAATTACTATTTTTTTAAATATGTCCAATCCATCATCGGTGCAACACTGATTCGTGGTTCTTTCATGTTTTCAACGGGGTTGTTAATATTCATATTAAAAATCATACCTTTACAGTGTTACATATTTTGACTGATTTCGATTTTTTACGCTTCATTTCGCACCATAGTCTTTAAAATTTACACTATTATCGATTCTGATAAAGAATAAGGCCTAAATTATGGGGCAACTTCACAATGCAAATTAGCAGATGGAACAATACGTTTTTAAGCCGAAATTAGAATAAATCGGAACGGGGTTATCAACGTCAAAGAAAGTAAAATGTTGAGTTCAATGTGACATGTTAAAAAACGGCTTACAAATCATGAGGATGAAATCGAAGAAAATTCAGATATTCTATTAGGCAGCGCAGATGTGATCAATATCACTTTAGCAAAGGCCATTGATGAATATATCGATGCATTGGGCGATCATTTTGGATATAGCAAAATAAGCTGGCTTTGCTTAATTCAAGAATTTTCAATAGCGCAAGATTTTATCACAAAAAACACATCAGCAGATATGACCCAACACGCCCAGTTGAGTAACCAGAAAGATAAAGAACGAGTTGGATTTCCTTTAAAGGGTTACTCATTGGAGTTAGGGCATCTTTAGCATTTCATTTTCGAGTGAACCAGTAATCTAGGCTTACATAGCGTCCGCCACCTAATACAATGAGTGCCAACAGCATCACGGAATAAGTCACGGCAAATTCGACGCCATTATTTAAAATGACCAATGAGCCGCTCGATGTAAGCCAATCATAATTTCCATATGTTTCTAAAATTTCACGTGCTTTTTCTAATTTTTCAGCAGAAGCCAGTACTTGTGCATTTGCAAATGGGGCATTAGGATCGGCAATGGCTTGCCAGCCATGAGGCAAATGAACGGTAAAAATGGCAACGAACATGGTGATAATCAGTGGAATACTGATTAAGCGAGTGAATAAACCCAATGCTAATAAAACTGCGCCACTCAGCTCTGCCGATGTTGCCAATGCAGCCATTATGCTTGGAAAAGGTAATCCTAAGCCCCAGTCGCTGTTTCCAAACCAGTCAATCGTGTCTTGAAAATGCATCAACTTATTTGTTCCCGCCATCCAAAAAACAGGCACCAAATAAAGCCTTAAACCGAGTGCTGCAAGTCCATCAAAGTGTTTTAAGATAATGCCTAAATTTTTATAACGTTGTAACAAAGTAGCAATGAAGTTCTTCATGATAATTTCACACCGAATAGTATTTAATAGGTATTAGTCGAATGAAAATTTTATTTATTACAAGAAAAAAAATTTTATTTAACTGTAATAAATTGAATGGTTGTTCGTCTAATAATACGTACCCAAGTACAAATCTAAAAATTGATCAAAAGGAAATGAAAAATGAATAAGTTAAACTCAATGACATCTATAGCAGCATTATTGGCACTTTCAGTTGTTGGCGTCACAACACATGTTTCGGCAGCAGTTACAACGACTGAAACACATGCCAGTAAAGCGGCTGATGGTAAATGTGGTGAAGCTAAATGTGGTGCTAACAAGAAAGCGGCTGATGCCAAAAAAGCAGCCGACGCTAAATGCGGAGCAAACAAGAAAGCGGCTGATGCTAAATGCGGCGCAAGCAAGAAAGCGGCTGATGCTAAATGTGGCGCAAGCAAAAATGCAGCAGAGGGTAAATCTGCTACTCATTAAACCATTGAAATATAGATGATGTCGGTTTTTTAAAAATCCGACATCATTTTTTGAGTAAGGAAAACAGCATGGTTTCTTTTTCTGGCGTTGGTTTAGGCTTAAGGCGTGATTTTATTGACACGTTTTTAAATGCTGAAACACATCCTGATTTTATCGAAGTTGCCCCTGAAAACTGGATGAACTTGGGGGGGAGACATGCAAAGTTGTTGGCGCAGTGTGTAGAGAAATCACCTTTGCTTTGTCATGGGCTTTCTCTATCTATTGGGGGGCCTCATCCGCTTAATATTGAATTTGTACAGCAAATTAAAGACTTCCTCAGTAAATATCAGGTTTTGACCTATTCAGAACACTTAAGTTATACCCATGATGGGGGTTACTTATACGATTTATTGCCCATTCCAATGACCGAGGCAGCAGTGAAATATGTGGCTGAACGTATTTTACGGGTGCAAGATATTCTTGGGCAGCGCTTAGTCATTGAGAATGTTTCCACCTATCTTATGCCTCATGCGGAAATGAGCGAAGCCGATTTTATGTGTGCCGTGATTGCACAGGCAGATTGTGAACTGTTATTAGATGTAAATAATGTCTATGTGAATAGTATGAATCATGGCAGTAACGGCTATGCTTTTATTGATGCAATGCCGAAAGAACGGATTCGTTATTTACATATTGCAGGACATGAACAATTGAGTGAAGACTTATTGATTGATACCCATGGTGCTGCTGTTGGTGATTCAGTTTGGAAATTATTGCACTACACCTATCAAGTTTGTGGGGTAAAACCCACTTTATTAGAACGCGATTTTAATATTCCGACATGGTCAGAATTACAAGATGAACTTGGCACCATTAAGCACTTACAAAAACAACATTTTGATGAAAAAGTAACACAGCCTATTTTTACTTGAGTAGGTAAATAAGGATTGAATATGAATACAGACAGGATATCTTTCCAGCAGGCTCAACAACAATTTTGCACTTGGATTCGTGAGCCACACAGTAAAGTGCCACAAACACTTTCACTTGAGCGTATGCAGGTGTATCGAGATTTGTTATTGAATAATGTTTGTTCTTTTATTGATTTGGTTTATCCCGTTGCTCGCTCAATGTTGCCCGAACAGCAATGGCAAACATTGTTAGAAGAATTTTTTCAAAAATCCAAGTGTCAGTCACCATTTTATAATGATATTTCACTGCAATTTAGGGAATATTTAACGGATCATCAGCATCCAATTTTGCATCAATATCCTTGGTTGGCAGAGTTATTACAGTTTGAATGGCTGGAATTGTATTTAGATACTTTAGAGATTGAAGATAAAATCTATACGCAAACCGATTTTTGGCAATTGCGAACTCAAGTATGGGTATTGGTCTATCAATATCCAGTTTATCATTGGACAATCAATACGACACTTGCTCAAGTTGAACACGTTCCAAGTGCGATCATGGTTTGGCGAAATGAAGATGATCAGGTTTGTGTTGAACAGCTATCGCCTTTATTGGCACTGTTAATTGAACAACTGAATCAAAAAGCAATGCTTGAGTTAGAGCTGAGTAATTTGATCCAGTCAGCTGTAGCTAATTTATCAGCAGCAGAAATTCAAACACAAATAAAAAACTTATCTAAATTTCTAATAAAATTACAGTTATTATATATTTCAAAATAAAAAAACCTAAGGAAACGGGATGGCTCAAGCTTCAGTCGATCATGATGCCGTGTTAGGGCAGCTACAAAATCCAGCATTTTTAACGGATTTAAGACAACAAATGTTGAAATTTGCGATCTTACAGCTTTCTTCATTTCAACAAGCTGAAGATGTCGTACAAGAAGCATTAGTCAGTGCTTTGCAGCATACCGATTCCTTTTCTGGTCGTTCTGCTTTTAAAACATGGGTCTTTGCGATTTTAAAAAATAAAATAGTTGATTTGATTAGAAAAAAGTCTCGCATGGTGAGCATGAGCGAATTGTTTCATGATGACGAAAGTGAATTAAGCATAGACGCATTATTTGACTCTTCAGGACATTGGCATAAATATGAAGCACCACAAGCATGGCAAAATCCTGAAGACATGATGGAGCAGCAAGATTTCTGGATTATTTTTGATGCTTGTTTAAATCATTTACCCGCCAAATATGCACAGGTTTTTATGTTACGAGAAATGATTGAATTAAGTTCAGATGAAATTTGTCAAAAACTAGAACTCAGTGTTTCTCATTTAAATGTGCTGATGTATCGCAGTCGGGTAAAGCTCAGAGAATGTTTGGAAAATAAATGGTTACTTAAGGAGGATTGCTCATGTTGACCTGTCGACAAGCAACGCAATTACTTTCTGAGAAACAAGATCGGCAACTGGTCTTGAAAGAGCAGAGTAGCTTACAACTGCATATCTTGATTTGTCGTCCATGTCGTCGTTTTGGGCAGCAAATGAAAACTTTGAGTCAGCTTTCGAAGGGTTTTAGGAAGTATGATAATTAAGCTGAGTAACGATTTGATTTAATCACGTCCTCTTATTTGAACTAAAAAGGGGCGATAAAATCGGTGGCTATTGAGTAAATACATATAAACTTTACAAATCGCGGCTAAGAAACCGATTAAATTAAAGGATGGATCTTGGTTATGAGCAGAGGAGTCGACTATTTTCAGTAATACCATCCAACCTTAGAGTGATATGCACGTTTAAAAATATAAATAAACTAGAGGGTTGTGCTTAATATTGCATATATTCTGGACGTTATGCGTGTCTCTTTTAGGTCTAGTTTTTTAAATTGCATAAAATATTCCAATAAAAAAGCGACTGGTCTTATCCAGCATAGCGCGACAGAAATGTGAGGCTATCAGGAGCGGACATAAGTAGAAACCTAAAACAATGAAAAACTGAAGCGCGACTTATTACATGCTGTATTTAAAAACAATAACATCGGACTAAAAAACAGCAAGTTTGAAGAATAAGATGAGATAATAAATTATACCCATAATTTATTTATGGGTATTTGTCAAATCATCAGACATTCAGTGTGGTAATAAGCAATAAAAAAGTAGGAGGAAGCAAAATGATGCTTTTGGAAGAGATTTTTAAAAGTAAAAAAGCAGAACATTCAGATGCATTTAATTTAAGAATTCATCGTGGCTTAAGTTGGTTAAAAAAATCAGCCGAATTGGATCAGGATCTTGATCTTAAATTTATCAGCCTTTGGGTGTCTTTTAATGCACTGTATGCACAAGATGTCGCAATCATGCAGGATAAACAATCCTTAAGACAGTTTTTATCTTTAATCTGCCAAAAGGATCAGGAGCAGAAAGTTTATAAAATTCTTTGGCAAAAATGTAATCATCTAATTGTTTTATTATTAGAAAATCCATATGTCTACCAAGGGTTTTGGGACTATCAAAATCAAAAAATAAGTCAAATTTCTTGGAAAGCAAGTTTTGATCAGGAAAAAAAACAGGCCCATCGTGCTTTACAGGCGAAAGACTCAGCTCATATTTTGTGGATGGTTTTTAATCGACTTTATACCTTGCATAATCAAATGATTCTGGGGGGAACAACATACAATAGCGCTGTCAATCGTAAACAACTGCAAGATGCCTGTACTATTTTGGCTGCATTGTTGCCGATTTTTATCTATGTATTTTTGGAAAATCCACAGAGTCTTGATTTGGTGCAACCTTTTTATCCGATGGTACAAGTCTCATAACGAAAACTAAAATCATAACTAAAATTAAAAAAAAGCCTCTAAAAAGAGGCTTCATATGCTTAAATTAGGCGTGCTTTATTATGATAAAGCTGATCAAGTAAAGCAAATAGCGCTGAACAAGTCACCAAACACAGTCCTGCAAGACAAGTCATGCTCCATCCACCATGATGCCATGAATAAACGCCAAGTGCAGAGCCGCAAGCTCCGCCAATAAAGTAGGCGGTCATATAAATAGAATTAATTCGTGATTTTGCGTCTGGACGTAAACGAAAAATAATATTTTGATTACTGGTGTGCACAATGGTTAAGCCTAAGCTAATCACCCCATAGCCAATGATATAGCTGAATAAATATTGCCCACCCCAGTAGAAAAATAACCAACTGATCGCCAGAACCAAAAGACCAATCCACGTTAGTGATTGGGTATGACCTTGATCGGCAATTTTGCCAATTTTCGCTGTGGCCAATGCACCAAACACACCAATCAGTGTCACAACACCGACCAAGACATCCGATAGGTTAAAGGGGGAGGAGGTGAGTAAAACTGCGATGGTTGAAAATAGAATACTCATTGCTGCAAAAGCAAAACCACCGACTAAAGCACGCAAGCCTAAACGTGGCTCTTCTTTTAAAAGCAGCGCCATTGATCTAAAAATGTTGGCATAACTCATTTTGAATACTGCAATATGCGGAAGTTTGGCTTTGAGTAAAAAAGCCAAAATCAGCATCAATACTGCGCTGACCACATAAATGAGTTTCCAGTTGAACAGATTGGACAGTAAACCTGCAAGACTGGTGGACAGCAGTAAGCCGACTAAAAGTCCACTCATTAAGAAGCCCAGTACTTCCCCTGTTTTTTCGGGTTTTACCGCCATGGCTGCTAAAGGAATCAAAACCTGTGCTGCGACTGAAAATAATCCTACAATCACTGTTCCTAGCCAAAGCATGGGTAAGTTGACAGCAAAAGCACACAAAAATAGTCCAATTGCAGCAAAAAACATTAACAGAGGAATAAATTTGGTTTTATTGACAATGTCACCGACAGGCACAATAAAGAGCAGACCTAAGGCATAAGACACTTGTGCAAAGGTGACGGTTAACGCCACTTGAGATTCAGGGACATTAAAATATTGTTGTATCGAATGGATTAAAGGCTGGCAATAATAATTCGCCCCTGCACATAAACCGCAGGCAACAGCCATCAACCATAGCAAAGATTTATCTTGGCTGATGTCGAGAGAGGTGTTCATAAAAGTCCCTTGCTTTTGTATTACTGACAATAAGCGGTTGCTTCAATTTCAATGAGCATACCGGCTAGTGCAAGACACGGGACAGGAATTAGCGTACACGCAGGGAAAGGCTGATCTTTCCAAAGTTTTTGCATTTCCTGAATTAAAAACTGATGTTTCTGGGGATTGTGATCAACCACTAAAATTCTTAAAACAGCAGTATCTTGCAGTGTTGCTTGTACATGGGTCAAAGCCAGTTCAATATTTTGAAAGGCTTGTCTGACTTGTACAGCAAAATCTGTAGATAAAAGTCCTCGTTGGTTTTCACCACCTTGTCCTGAAATGTGAAGGACACGTTGAAACTGTGTCACTTCGGTAATGTGACTATACGCAAAAGGTTGCGGGTTATAAAGTGTCTTTGGGTTAAGGAGTCTAAAAGCTTTGGATGATTGTTCAATACTTGAATTCATGCACGATTGTCCAGAAATGAGCGGTCAATTTTGCTAGTATCAAAGCTGAAGTTAACTTGAGGTCAAGCCTTATGACTGAAAAAGATGCACATCAGTGGATGACAATAGGTGCGTTGGCCCAGCGCAGTGGTGTAAGTGTCCCCACGATTCGTTTTTATGAAGAAAAAGAATTGCTTTGGAGCATTCGTACCGATGGTAAGCAACGTCGTTATCAACGGGCTATGCTGCGCCGTGTAGCCATTATTAAAGTTGCACAGCAAGTCGGTATGAGCTTGCAGCAAGTTAAAGAGGCCTTTTCGGTATTGCCAAAAAATAAGGTGGCCAGCAAGGCGGATTGGCAAAAAATGTCGCAAAAATGGCAAGCCAGTTTGGATGGGCAAATTGTCAGTTTGTTGCAGCTAAGGCAACAACTCGATTGGTGTATAGGCTGCGGCTGTTTGTCTTTACAACAATGTCCATTGCGTAATCCAAACGATCAAATGGCAGATCAATCTGCGGGTGCTCATTTTCAGCAGATATTATTGCAACTAGAAGAAAAGCCACAGCATTTCACCATTCAGCAGCAGTGCGTAGAAGATGATTAATGTGCCAGTTTCTTTTTCGATAGGGTAATCATCATGACCCCAACAATATTGAGCAAGCAACCAAACCATTGTATGGCATTCATGTGTTCACCTAACAAAGCCACTGCCAGAATAATGGTTAACACGGGGCCAATTGAACCAATCATTGCCGATTGCGCTGCGCCTAAGCGTGAAATACTTTGGGCAATCAAAATGGTGGGAAGTACCGTGACCAGTAAACCTAATGCAATGCCATAACCAATCACACCGATGGGTAATTGCGTGAGTAATGCTATTGGATTGGGAATGGCAATAAAGTAATGGGTGAGTGTGCCGAAACAAGCGATGCTTAAGGCTAAGCCGGTGTAATTCCATGAGCCAAATTTATGAATTAGACGCGGGGTTAATAATAAATAGCTTGCAAAGCTGATGGCACTGGCAAAGACTAAACTGACACCCAACCAAAAATTGCCTTCATGCGCTACGCTACTTTGTTCCTGCAACATCACAATAACCGTACCACCATAACTCAGTGCAATCGCAATCGCGCTTTTTAGGCTGAGTTTCTGTTTATAAATGACGCTAGAGACAAGTACGGTAAGTGTTGGATATAAAAATAGAATAATACGCTCTAGTGATGCGCTAATATACATTAAGCCCGCAAAGTCTAACCAGCTAGACAAGTAATAACCAATTAATCCTGCAAAAATCAGTAGCATCCAGTCTTTAGGCGCGATATTTTTGTTGTGCTGCCGATTGAACCAACAGAGCAGTAAAAAAAAGGGCAGTGCACTAAGCATTCTGAGTGCCATAAGGACTGTGCCATCGACCAGTGGCGATAGTGCATAGGCCTGTTTAATAATAATGGCCTTGGTACTAAATAAAAAAGCGGCACCAATCGCGCATAAAGACCCTAATTGTGTAGCTGTCAAAAAACGGTTCATTTTACCTACTTGGCGAAGTGTGACTGCGCTCTGTAATGCAGTGTAGAAATGTGAATGATAAAGTTTTTCCCCGTAGAGTTGAAATGCAAAAAGATGATAACTGCGATTCCAGTTTGGAATGAATCCTCGAAATTTTGGATTTTATTTTAATTCAGTCGTGATAAAGCTTAGTTGAAATGAGTTGAGTCACGATTTTATTTAAAATATTAAAAAAATTTAGACCATAACAACGGGGAAAATCCCTAAAAATGACGATTTTGCTTAGGCGTAATCAGAATATTGATGAAAATAGTTAAAATTTGCTCTAAAGTGGTGCGAAAAATACTCAAATAGATAAAATAAGGGTTAAATCATCACCTGCCGAAATGGCAATCAAAAAAAATGTAATTATTTTTTGACCCAATTAGACTTATGGTGAATAGATGCTGTTATTAAAAATAACCATAGAAATGGGGAAAAATAACAAGAGCTGAATACTTACTGGGTCGCCCATTTTTTTAAATGAACTGGAAAAAAACAGTTGGATTTCTAGCAAGAGAATTTTCTTTATTGTGTCACTTTAGTCAATCTCATGAAAAGTGGAAGCTAAATGTGCCATTTTAGTGCTCAACAAGAACATCTTTAACTAAGAACTTGCTTGGTAATAAAAGTGCTGATTGTCAGAATGATCAATGTTTATTTTTAAATCAATCTAAAAAAATAATGACCAGTGTTTAAATATAAAAATTGAGAAAGTACCGCAATGGCAATTAAGCTAATAAAAGTAATTTTAATGAAAGCGAAAAAAATAAATGCGCTATCGCATGATAATTTTTGTGAATCACCAGTTCAATATATGGGTATTT
The DNA here is from genome assembly GCF_900107285.1 of Acinetobacter kyonggiensis. Classification (GTDB taxonomy): domain Bacteria; phylum Pseudomonadota; class Gammaproteobacteria; order Pseudomonadales; family Moraxellaceae; genus Acinetobacter; species Acinetobacter kyonggiensis. The sequence continues at coordinate 66,791 of NZ_FNPK01000010.1, forward strand.
ATTAAATAAATATTGGGTGGTAATTTAAAACAGTTCAATTAGAATCCAAAAATTCAACAAAAATGCATCTAGGGGGAAACATTGCGAATAGCGATGTTTACTTAAGAAAAACTAGCTTGAGGAAGGCTCATGCAGATCGGAATCCCAACCGAAACTGTTCTCGGTGAAAATCGTGTGGCAGCAACGCCAGAAACAGTAAAGAAGTTGATCAGTGCTGGTCATACAGTCGTCATTGAACGTAGAGCAGGCGTGAAAGCCGCTTATATTGACAGTGCATATGAACAGGTCGGTGCTAAAATTACAGATGATGCCTATACCGGCAGCCAAATTGTTTTGAAAGTTCGTGCCCCTAAAGGCGATGAAATTCAAAAGCTTGCAGCGAATACTGCTGTAATCGCAATGTTTGATCCGTATCGTAATACTGAACTTGACCAATTTGCATCTGCACAGGTGTCTGCATTTGCTTTAGAGCTTTTACCCCGTACGCTTTCTCGCGCACAAAACATGGATGTCCTGTCTTCTCAAGCCAACTTAGCCGGTTATAAATCTGTGCTTTTGGCTGCGGCAGAATATCAACGTATGTTCCCAATGCTCATGACCGCTGCTGGAACGGTAAAGCCAGCTCGTGTGGTGATTATGGGTGTGGGTGTTGCAGGCTTGCAAGCCATTGCAACGGCAAAGCGTTTAGGTGCAGTGGTTGAAGCAACGGATTTACGTCCAACAGCTCGCGATCAAGTGGAATCTTTAGGCGGCAAGTGGTTAGACGTACCGATGTCTGACGATGAAAAGCAAAAAGCTGCCGATGCTGCAAAAAATGGTTATGGCTGGATGCCCGGTGAGCAATACATCAAAGACCAAGCCGCAATTGTCGACAAAGCTGTTTCCAATGCAGATATCGTGATTACCACGGCACTTTTGCCAGGCCGTGATGCACCCCGTTTAATTCGTGCTGAAACGGTTGCCAAAATGAAACCGGGTTCAATCATCCTAGATATGGCGGTTGAATCAGGCGGTAACGTTGAAGGTTCAAAATGCGGTGAAAATGTGGTGACCGATAATGGCGTGACTATTTTAGGTATTCCAAATATTCCAGCAACTGTGGCTACAGAAGCTTCGGCACTGTATGCACGTAATGTCTTTAATTTCTTAGAAACACTTTTTGATGCTGATAAGAACTTTGTTTTAAATCAGGAAGAAGAAATTCAGAAAGCCCTACTCGTCACTCATGGCGGCCAAGTGCTGTTAAAGCGTGGTTAAGGAGATAGATCATGGTTGAAACGATTACAATTTTCGTCCTTGCCATCTTCGTAGGTTACTACGTGGTTTGGGGGGTAACGCCTGCTTTACATACACCATTAATGGCTGTAACCAATGCCTTGTCTTCAATTATTGTCGTTGGTGCAATGATTCAGACTGTGGGTATGCCAAGTATTGGGCTTGATGCAAACGTGGCTTTCCAAAGCATTAACGTGGTGAGCATCTTGGGTGCGGTTGCTGTGTTCTTGGCAAGTATCAATATTTTCGGTGGCTTCGCAGTAACTGCACGTATGCTGGAAATGTTTAAGCCTAAGCAAAAGAAAAAAGAGGGTTCGTAAATGGAATTTATTCGAGACTATGCGGATTGGTTCTACTTAGTAGGCGCCGTTCTTTTTATCTTAACGCTACGTGGTTTGTCAGGTCCTAAAACCGCAATTGCAGGTAACCGTTACGGTATGATCGCGATGGCGATTGCTGTAATCACCACGTTCTTTGTGGCGAATCATCCTGTCGTTTGGATGATTGTCGGTACAATGGTCTTAGGTGGTATCGTTGGTATTGCACGTGCGCGTACAGTTCCAATGACACAAATGCCTGAAACAGTAGCATTAATGCACTCATTGGTGGGTTTGGCTGCGGTATTGATTGCGATTGCTGCAATTTTACATAACAACCAACTCACAGCATTGTTTGTGGAAAACGAAGCCGCTTTAACAGCAGCAGGCGTTGAACATGTACACATGAGTAAAGTTCATTTATTTGAATTGTTTGTGGGTTGTTTTGTCGGTGCGATTACCTTTACAGCCTCTGTATTTGCTTATGGTAAATTGGCGGCAAAAAAATGGGCGAAAACCATTTCAGGGGCATGGGTTAAACCTCTACAAGCCAGCATTTTCCTTGCAATGCTCGTCTGTGGTTTCATCTTTTTCTCAACAGGTAATATGCAAGCGTTTTGGGCAATGACTGCTCTGGCATTGGCATTGGGTTGGGTTTGGATTGCACCCGTTGGTGGTGGTGATATGCCTGTTGTGGTATCGCTATTAAACTCATTCTCTGGATGGGCGGCAGCGGGTATCGGTTTCACGCTTGAAAATAACATGTTGATTGTTGCGGGTTCACTGGTGGGTTCATCGGGTGCAATTCTGTCTTACATTATGTGTAAAGCCATGAACCGTTCAATCATCAATGTATTGTTTGGTGGTGCAATGGGTGGCACAGCAGCACCGACAGCGGCAGTAGGCGATAAAGTACAGCGTAATCACCGTTCAGGTTCTGCGGATGATGCGGGCTTCTTAATGTCGAATGCGGATAGCGTTGTGATTGTACCGGGTTATGGTATGGCACAAGGTCGTGCGCAAAATGCAGTGAAAGAACTTGCGCATATCTTGAAAGAACAAGGTGTAACGGTGCGTTTTGCGATTCACCCTGTTGCAGGTCGTATGCCGGGCCACATGAACGTATTGCTGGCTGAAGCGGATGTTGCTTATGAAGATATCTTAGAGATGGATGAAATCAACTCTGACTTCCCAGCAACAGATGTGGTGTTGGTGATTGGTGCAAATGACGTGGTCAATCCTGCGGCAAAAGATGATCCAACATCGCCGATTTATGGTATGCCAATTCTTGAAGCCCACCGCGCTCGAACCATTATGGTAATCAAACGCTCAATGGCGACAGGTTATGCAGGTCTAGACAATGACTTGTTCTATAATGATAAAACCATGATGATTTTTGGTGATGCCAAGAAAGTTGTGGAAGATATGACTAAAGCAATTAATGGTTCTGGCCATTAAATCAAAGTCTCAAGTCCCTCTTTGATAAAGAGGGATTTAGGGAGATTAAAAACCACCTTCGGGTGGTTTTTTATTGTCGAAATCTTTTGGTTTAATGCTATAGATGTGAAGCAATTTTAGCTTTAATGCTTTGGGTCGCGCTTGATGATAAAAATAACGCAATTTTAAGATCCTCGTTCATCTGAGAGGGCATCTAAAATTAACCATGCTTGCTGATTTTTCTATGCCATTTGGCGCAATCTTGTTATGTACTCAATAAAGTGCGACATAAAGTAGCATTATCTTATTTTTTTTTAATTATTGTTAAAAAAATAATGTTTTTACTTCGCCTATTTTAAATAAAGTTGCCTATAAGAAAGCTACTTCGAAGGATACGATCTAACATCAATCATCGCTTTGGTTTATGGCATTGATTTTGCTATTTAGATGAATAATCTTTGGGGGAGATTATTCATGAAAAAAATAAAATATTTATTCTTGTTGTTATGCTGCATCGCCTTGCCAAGTTTTGCCGCAGAATCATTAGCAACTCCAGCTCAAAATATTCAAGAAATCCGCTTATCTCTCGATAGTGTCTGGGTGGTCATGGGGGGAATTCTGGTCTTTTTTATGCAGGCTGGTTTTGCATTGGTCGAAAGCGGTTCTGTACGCAGTAAGAATACCGTTAACGTGCTGATGAAAAATTATATGGATGCATGTTTGGGTGGACTGGTCTTTTGGTTACTCGGTTTTGGGTTAATGTTTGGGGTTAATACTTCAGGTTGGATCGGGACAAGTCATTTTGCACCCAATGTGATGGATGATTGGCATTGGAATTTATTGTTCTTCCAAATGATGTTTGCAGCAACAGCAACGACCATTGCCAGCGGTGCTATGGCTGAACGCATTCATTTTGTTGCTTATGTGGTCAGTGCAGCAGTGGTGAGTGGTTTGATTTATCCGATCTTTGGAAGTTGGGCATGGGGCAGTATTTTTGATGGCGAAGGTTGGTTAAAAGCTTTAGGTTTTATCGACTTTGCTGGTTCAACTGTGGTGCATTCAATCGGTGGTTGGGTGGCATTGGCAGGGATTATTGTCTTGGGTCCTCGTTTAGGACGTTTTGGTCGAAATGGACAAAGTCACCATTTGGCAGGGCATAACCTACCGTTAGTTGCATTAGGCGGCTTTATCCTTTGGTTTGCATGGTTTGGTTTTAATGCCGCGTCAACAGTGAATGCCAGTGTCAGTATTGGTCGAATTGCCCTAAATACCCATTTGGCTGCATGTTCTGGCGCAGTTGCTTATATGCTGTATGCGCTGATTCGTGGCAAGGCAATTCTAATGAAGACCACCATTAATGCTTCATTGGGTGGTTTGGTTGGAATTACCGCAGGCTGTGCAACCATGTCACCATTATTTGCTGTTATTACCGGCTTAACCGCGGGTTTGATTGTTAGTGTAATGCCAAGCTTAATGGAAAAATTAAAATTGGATGATGTGGTGGATGCGGTGACTGTACATGGTTTTTGTGGGGCATGGGGAACGGTAGCGGCAGGCTTATTTTTTGAAGCAGATTTGTTTAATTCACATATTATTTCGATTCAGGTTTTAGGTGTGGTCGCTGCATTTGTTTGGGGCTTCGGCATTGCATTTGTGGTCTTTAAAGTGCTGGACAAACTTTTAGGTGGCTTGCGTGTGAGTAAACAGCATGAACAACGTGGGTTAGATTATACCGAACATGCCGAGCTATCTTATCCAGAATTTCAGCGTGATGTGACTTTTGAAACGGACGATATGACCAAACGCCATTAAGGAATTGAGCAATGCCGAATGAATTACTCAGTGTGATACAAAAGAAACAAGCGATTGAACGTGGTCTCAGTGACTATATGAATGCTACGGTATTGGAGCGCGTACTGAATTACTGGGAGCAAGAATATGGAGACCAGCCTTCTTTTGTGCTCAATCGCTTTTTAAGTGAAATTTGTAATACCGATGAATTACGTTTTTATCGTAAAGAGATGCTAAGAAAAGTACTATCTGAAATGTCGGCTGTGGAGAAGCAGGTTTTATTGGAAATCAAACCGAAACTAGAGCCAGAAGAACTTATTTCAATAGATATTGCCGATGCGTTCTTTGGCTTGGTTGATGCAGTGACGTTAACTGTTACAGCAACTGATTTGAATGACTTTAATGATGAAGTTAAACAACAGCTACAAGACATGGGTTTAGCGATTGAGACATCGGTAAAAATTAATGATGCTGCTTTTATTGAGGTTTTACCACTGACCCTTTATGCCCAAGTGATTACCATCATATATGAATGTTATTGTGAGTTTTATGGGCCAGCCAAGGCAGATCAAGTCTATGCAAGGGCGAAAATGCAGATTAAAACCAAATATCCTGATGTTGATTTACATCAATTATTATAGTTGCAATGAATCATCTTGCTGCTGTGATTGAGTTTGTTGGTCAGCACGCCATGCTAAAACAGAAGTCCTAAGATGAAAAAAGCGACCTTAAGGTCGCTTTTTTTCTTTACGCTATCGATTCTGGAGTGGCACGCCATAAGCTTTCAAGGTCGTAAAATTTACGTGCCGCTGGAAGCATAACGTGGACAACCACAAAACCAAGGTCGATTAAGATCCATTCTGCATCACGTTCACCTTCAACACCGAGAGGGCGAAAACCTGCTTTACGTGCTTCTTCAGCAACATTATTTGCAAGGGCTTTAATGTGACGCGTTGATGTGCCGCTAGCAATCACCATGGCATCTGCCACATTACTAATCGCGCTTACATCAATTTCAAGAATATCTTTTGCTTTTACATCTAATAGGGCTTCATGTACAACTTTTAAGCAAGCTTGTACATCTTGAGCTTGAGAATTCATTGCGATATCGAGAGAATTAGAAGCGCTGGGCGATGGTTCTAAATTCATAAAGGGTTTTATTTCCAGACAATAACTCATCGTGTAATATAGCGGTTTTAGTGCTGTATTTCAATTCTGTTCATAATTTAACTTTGCGGATGTTTTGCAAAATATTTATCTTTCCATGCAAAGGAATGGCTGGAATGGGCTTGTGGTCTATATTCGGCTGCAATATAGCCGCTGTATGCACTTTGATTGAGCCATTGAAAAATTTCTGCAAAATGTATTTGTGCGCTATCGGGTTCATGCCGTCCGGGGCAGTCGGCAAATTGAATATGCCCAATATCGTGAATATTTTCTTTTAAGGCTTCCAGTACATCTTCACCCATCATTGCCATATGGTAACAGTCATATTGCATTTTAAGGGCAGGGTGTTGCACAGCTTCTAACATTTCTTGTGCTTGAGCAATATTTTGCACTAAAAAGCGTGGCATATCGGTGCTATTAATCATTTCAAAAACAGGTTGAAGATGATGATCGGATAGCATATGACAGGCAAGTTTAAGATTGCTCGATAAAGTATTTAAACAAGGCAGTAAGTCTGAGTCGAGTGGTTGTTTACCCGCTAAAATATTGACACTAGGCACATTCAGCGCAGTGGCGTATTGAATGGCTTGTTCTAAACCACGGTGAAACTCCAGTTCCATCCCCGGAACACCAGCTAAACCATTGCCACCTTGCATTAAGTCACCAGCAGGTACATTAATCAGGCAAAGGGTCAGGTCATGCATGGTGAGTTGACTTTGAATTTGCTCGATGCTGAGTTCATAAGGAAATTGAATCTCAACATGTTTAAAACCCTGTGCCTGAGCCAGAGCAAAGCGCTCAATTAAGGGTACTTCAGTAAAAATCATCGATAGATTTACAGCCAACTTAATCATGCCTTTACTCCTTGTCGGTTAAAAGTGAGCTGCTTAAGATTCAATCAGTTGAATCACTGTTGCAAGATCAGCTTCAGCATAGCCTTTATTTTGATGGCTTTGCAATTGTGATAGTGCTTGTTTTGCAACTGGAATATTTAAATGGAATTGTTCTGCCAGCTGAACCGCATTATTTAAGTCTTTGGACAAAGTTTGCACTTTCCATTGCACAGGTTCAAAAGTATGGGTCGCCATACGCGGGGTTAAAATTTGGAAAGGTTTTGAGTCGGCAAATCCACCTGCCAATGCCGGCGCCAGCAAAGTGGTATCTACACCTGCTTGAGCAGCTAGAGCAACTGCTTCAGCAATTAAGGTACTGTTTGCAGCCACAATCAGTTGATTGCATATTTTGGTGGCTTGCCCAGTGCCTGTTTCCCCCATTCGGGTGACGCGTTGTGAAAGCACGTTATAAATCAGCGATAAATCCTGAATGGTTTGTAGATCACCCCCAGCAAAAATCACCAGTGTGCCTTGTTCAGCCCCCGCCGTCCCACCCGAAACAGGGGAGTCTATCCACTGCACTTGATGCAGTTGCGCTTGCTCTGCCAAGGCTTTGGTTTGATCGACCGATAAACTAGAGAAATCAACAATCACTTGCTCAGCACATAATTGCGCTTGAATTTGATCATAAACAGATTGCACCGCTGCATCATCAGCCAAACAGGTCAAAATAACCGGATATTGCCCAATCTCTTGCAGCTCTAAGGCCATGGCGCCCATATCAATCAGAACGTCACATGCGGATGCCGTTCGATTCCACACCGCCACGGTAAAACCTGCTTGAATGAGTCGAGTTGCCATTCGGCTACCCATCAGCCCCATACCTAAAAATGCAATTTTTGTATTACGATCAAAACTCATGTGTTTTTCTCTGCACAATGTTGTTATTTCAATAGTTTACTTATATTGGCGCGGTAAAAATTGAACTTCGGGGTTCTTGTCTTTTTTACGCGCTAATTTACTATTTTTACCTAAAAGTAATTTCAGTTGCCAGATTTTTTCGAGGCGTAAAGATTTTTTCGGTTCATGTTCCATGGCATCAAGGACGCGTTTAGCTGCGGTTAAGGCATCAGGAGAGCGTTGTAACATTTCTTCTGCAATGGCTTGGGCTTTGCTGATTGGCGATTCATCTAAATGGGTCACTAAACCAATTTCTTTGGCATACGTGGCATTGAAAATTCGACCTGTTAAAGTTAGTTCTTTCGCAAGATCGACACTGATAATACCTTTAATGGAACGTGTCAGTCCCATGTCTGGAACCAATCCCCAACGACTTTCCATAATCGACATTTGGGTATCAGGATGAGCAATACGAATATCCGCAGCCAGTGCCAATTGCATGCCTGCACCCAGACAATACCCTTCAAGTGCAGCAATCACAGGAACAGGCAGTTCTTGCCAAATGAGAAATGCTTTTTGAAATAGGCTTTGCCCCGGTTTAATCAGTTCCCATGCTGCATAAGCGGTATTTTTTGGAGCATTTAAATCGGCAAGGTCAATTCCAGCACTAAAGACATGTGCTTCACCGGTTAAAATAACGCAGCGAATCGAACGGTCTTTTTTAATTTGATTGGCTGCATTGACCAATTCGCGTAGTAAAGCAAAGCTCATGGCATTGCGTTTTTCTGGACGGTTTAAAGATACTGTTGCGATGCCATTGTTTTTTTCTATGCGAAGTAACGCCATGAGATAGACCTATATTTTTTTAGATTGTTTTGAGCATAACACGGTCATTTCTCTGATACATGACAGTCGAGTCACATCTAAATCTAGACGCTACTGCCACGATTTGCATCAGACCCTAGAGATTTGTTTTGTTTAAAATTTGCTGTGCTGCCTGTTCGACCAGTTGAATGACGGATTGTAATTCATCCAAGCGTTTTAGCGTCTCTTGAATAAAGCTGTCATCAGCTTTACGCCGTTCTTTGCGTAAAGAAGAAATAAACTGTTCAAATCCACCTGTAACCTCTTGTAGGTTCTGCACACCAACATAGCGTGTTGCACCATATAAACGATGCAGGACATGTTCGAGTTGCGGAAAATCTTCCAATTCAATCAACTGTTGTATTTCATTGATTTCCGCTGGGAAACTATCAACCAACATTTTCAGTAAATCAATCGCCAAATCTTCTTTATTGGCAGCCAGTTGCAAACTTTGTTGCCAATCTAAAATATGCGGATCGAGTGCTTCAATCAGGATGGCTTTATCGGCAACTTTGGCTTTTTTAAAGCTTTCTGATGTCCAATGGGTCAAAATTTGAATAATTTGTTCCATTTGAATCGGTTTGGTGACGTAATCATCCATACCGACCTGTAACAGTTTTTGTTTCTCATCTGCAAGTGCATGTGCTGTCAATGCAATAATTGGCAGGCGTTTATGGTTTTCTAAGGTCGATTCTAGCGAGCGAATCGCACGTGTGGTATCAATACCAGACATCACTGGCATTTGAATATCCATGAACACCACATCAAATGCAGCCAACCCTTTTTCAATTCGCTTCTGAATAATTTCAAGCGCTTCTTGACCACTTAACGCTTTAGTCGTTTTGACATTCAGTTCACCCAATAGCGCTTCTAAAACTATTAAATTCGGTAAATGATCATCTACTGCAAGTACATGTAAACCTTGCCCATTAAATTCTTCATGGACATCATGTTCAAAAATAGGCTGATTGCTGAGCAGTTGAATTAATGCGCTGCGACTGAGCGGTTGATACATTGGTCGCGCCCGATATTCGCTTAACATGTTGGGATCGAGCGCCATTTGATAACCGTAGACGGCAATGTTGCCAGAATAGCGATTTCGAATTTCTTTTAATAATGCTTCGCCATCACCACTATGATCGACAATCAGCCAAGTGTTTTCATCACTTTCCGAGAAGCGCTTCAGTTGACTAAATAAATCTAGAATCGAGCTGGTTTCGACATGATGGACACCATAATTTTCCAGATAATGTCGTAAAATATTTGCCGTTGCAGGATGTGCTAAGTACGATACCACCTGCATTTTATTAAAGTTTGGATGTTCAATTTCAATTTCGTCATCCACAGCAAACCGAGCGGTAAACCAGAAGGTTGAGCCTTTTTCAGTTGGTGCGCGTTCTTGGTTATCTTCAAAACCAATTTGACCTTGCATTAAATGCACTAACTGTTTGGAAATGGCTAAACCTAGACCTGTACCCCCAAACTGGCGGGTGACTGAAGCATCGCCTTGCGAGAAGGATTCAAACAGTTTTTTACGGTCTGTACCACTTAAACCAATCCCGCTGTCTTGTACGCTAAAGTGTAATAAACAGTGACCAATATCATCATGTTCCATCCGTGCACGGACAATAATTTCACCATCTGGAGTGAACTTAATGGCATTGGAAATGAGGTTGGTCAGAATTTGTTTGAAACGTAGTGCATCACCCACCATTTGGGTCGGTATATTGTCAGCATAGTAAAAAGCCATATCAATATGCTTTTGTGCAGCCAAGGGCGAGAGCATATCCATCACATCAAAAATGGCTTCTTCTAGGTCAAAGGGTGCGGTTTCTAATTCTAATTTACCGGCATCAATTTTCGAGAAATCGAGCACATCATTAATTAGGGCCAAAAGATGGGCAGATGATTTACGAATGGTCTGCAAATATAAGTTTTGTTCATTGCTTAAATTGCCTTGGCGCAGCAATAAATGAATAAAGCCATCAATACTATTTAACGGGGTGCGTAATTCATGACTGATATTGGCCAAGAACACCGATTTAGACTGGTTCGCGGAAATGGCTTGGTCACGTGCTTGACGATAGGTAATATTTTGCACTTCTAAGGTGTCTAGAGTACGGCGTAAATCATCTTCAGTTTGTTCGGTATGTTCTTTTAGTTCTAAAAAACTGAAATGTAGACGCTTAACCACATTGGCAATATCACGCTGGAGTAAGCGTAATTCACCAGTACTGTTAATGACCATGTGCTGGTCTAGTGTGTCAGCATTTAAGCGTTGTAATTGCATACGAATTTCGTACATCGGTGCAATCCAGCGACGTGAATAAAAATTCAAACACAATAACAGCAGCAATAAAGTCAGTAGACCAGTCGCCACCAGTACAATCATGACACGATAACGTGCAATTTCGAGTGGCTGGTTGTCGAGTTCAATCACCAGTTGTGCCGGTGATTGTGTATTTTCATTAATATTGAGTGCGTAAATATTATTTTTATTATAAGAAATTGGGCCAACAAAAGAGGCTTTGGAGTGAATTGCAGGCCAAGGGTCTTGGTCTTGAAAACCAATGCTTAAACGGTTTCGACCTTTGGGGTCAATAATCGCGGCACGAATAACATGTTTTTCATTTAACATGCTTTGCATGGCATTACGCGCTTGATCATATTGCCAAGGATAACGATTGAGTAGGTCGAGTGCAGCTTCAGACGTGGGTTGGTAACGTGTCATAATAGCAATTGCCATTTGTTTTTGCTGCGCACGTGATGCGTTTGACGTTTCGGATAAAACCAACAATGCACCAACACATGCCAAAATCGTAATTGGCACAAAAATCAGTGCAATTAATTGTCCATAAGCATGATTTAAGTGTAGACGCTTAAATAACTTTTTATTGATATTTGACATGGTTAAAGCAGTTTATTTCCTATGCACGGCAGTTTAGCATGCTTTATTTGAAACTGATTGCGCTTTAATCACTTTCAATAAAAAGCCAGTTAAATGGGTGCAGCGCCTAGCATTTTTTCATACAATAGGCGCACCTCGATCTAGGTGCAAATAATGAGTAATATCTCCCCTGATTTTCAAGCAGACGAATTTTTGTTAGATCACTATGTAGGAAAAACTCCTTTAGTGCGTTTACAGCGTCTAGCAAGTCACACTCAAGCAACAGTACTGGCAAAACTTGAAGGCAATAATCCGGCAGGTTCGGTCAAAGACCGTCCTGCATATAACATGATTATGCAAGCTGAAAAGCGTGGTCAAATCAAACCAGATGATACGTTAATTGAGGCGACAAGCGGAAATACAGGGATTGCCTTAGCCATGGTTGCTGCAATGCGTGGCTATAAAATGACCTTAATCATGCCTAATAATATGAGCCAAGAACGTAAAGATGCAATGCGGGCTTACGGCGCTGAACTGATTGAAGTCACCAAAGAACAAGGCATGGAAGGCGCACGTGATCTTGCCTTGCAGATGGAAAAAGAAGGCACAGGTTTGGTGCTGAACCAATTTGGTAATCCTGATAATGTTGAAGCGCACTATCTCACCACTGGCCCTGAAATTTGGCAGCAAACGGGTGGGAAAATCACGCATTTTGTCAGTTCAATGGGCACGACGGGCACCATTATGGGCGTTTCTAAATACTTAAAAGAAATGAACCCAGAGATTCAAATTATCGGTTTGCAACCCTCGGATGGTTCAAGTATTGCGGGTATTCGTCGTTGGCCAGAAGAATATTTGCCTACCATTTTTGATCGTCGTCGTGTTGACCGCATTATGGATATTCCACAAAGTGAAGCGGAAAAAACCATGCGTAAACTGGCACAAAAAGAAGGCATTAGTGCGGGTACGTCATCTGGTGGTGCAGTTTGGGCGTCTATTCAATTGGCGCAAGAAAATCCTGAAGCCGTTATTGTTTGTATCATTTGCGATCGTGGCGATCGTTACCTTTCTACAGGTTTATTTTCAGTTCAAGATCCTGAATAAATCTGCAATTTTGTGAGTTTTACATGCGCTTACCTGTTTTAATTTTCGATATAGAAACCTTGACCGATTTAAAGTCGGGGGCGCATTTGTATGGTTTAGATTTGCCAGATGCAGATTTAGAACAGGCCTTAATTAAATTACGTCGTCAAGAATCGGGCATGGATTTTCAACGTCTTGCTTTGCATGAAATCGTGTGTATTTCTGGCTTATGGTTAGATGAACAAGGTGGCATGAAAATGTTCTCGTTTAGTCGAGAACAGCACAGTGAAGCTGAAATTTTAACCAAATTCCTCTCCATTTTTGATAAGCGCAATCCAACCCTAGTCAGTTGGAATGGTTCACAATTTGATTTGCCTGTGATTCTTTTTCGCGCCATGTATCATGGTTTGTCTGCACCAAGTTTATTCGATCAAGGCGAAATTGATCAGCAAAAGCGCTATAATAACTATCAGAACCGTTATCACCATCGTCATGTCGATTTAATGGATGTGATGGCGATGTTTAATGGTCGGAATTTTCAAAAACTGGATGATATCGCACATTTACTGGGTTATCCCGGTAAACGAGGTGATGGTGCTTATCATGTACCCGAGTATGTACGTCAGCAAGAATGGCAAAAACTGACGGCATATTGCGAAGGGGATGTACTCAATACATGGTTGGTTTATTTGCGTTGGTCGTTATTAAAAGGTCAGCTGTTAATCAATGATTATCGTGATGTTATTCAGCGCACCATTCAATTTTTATCCACCCAACCTCAACATCGCGATTTTTTAGCAGTATGGCGTGAAACTTCACAACGTACTGAATTTACATCGATTGACTTTCTTTCTCCCACACTCTAGGTATTCATGAAACATAGAACCAAGCCCCGTCCAGCTCAACAGCCGATTTATACTTTTCAGGTTGAGTCACTTTCACATGAAGGACGGGGGATAGCACACTATGGATCACACCCTGATCATCCGAGTGAGAAGCAAGGCAAAAAAGTATTTATTCGTTATGCTTTGCCGGGGGAAACCGTTAGCGCGCAAATTACCAATGTGGTCAAACGTTTAGAAGAAGCGGATAGTACTGCGTTATTAAGTGAACCCGCTGCAACACGTACTGAGCCGAAATGTCCACATTTTACCGTGTGTGGTGGCTGTAATATGCAGCACATTCAGTTAGATGAACAAATTCGTCTCAAGCAAGAGGTTTTAAAATCGCATTTAGAACATTTTGCTGGAATCCAGCCTGAGCAATGGCTCCCTGCTTTACGTTCAACCCGTGAAGATTACCGCCGTAAAGCCCGTATTGGGGTACGTTATCTTCCACAGAAAGATAAATTGGTGGTGGGATTCCGTGAGAACCAAAGCAATAAATTGATTTCGATTGACCGTTGTCTGGTGCTGGATCGTGAATTTGGCTCCATCACTGCATTGAAACAGTTACTCCAAAGTCTAAAAGCCAAAGCAGCCATTGGTCATATAGAATTGGCTATGGGCGATGATGAAATTGCATTGCTGGTTCGTCATACTGAAAAATTATCACAACAGGATGTCAACCAATTAAAACAATTTGCGTTAAACAAACAGTGGCAATTGTATTTACAACCAGAAGGTGCAGAGAGTTTGCACCGTGTGGATGATCCAATGGCTGCAATGCGTTTGCATTATGCTTTAGATGATTTTGACCTCAAATTTGGCTTTAGTCCGCTTGATTTTACCCAAGTCAATTCGACGATTAATCCACAGATGGTGAAGCTGGCATGTGATTTGCTTCAATTGAAGCAAGGAGAGCGCGTTCTAGACTTATTTTGTGGTCTAGGCAACTTCACTTTACCGCTTGCGCGTTGTGTGGGGGAAACTGGACAAGTGGTGGGTGTGGAAGGGAGTGAAGAAATGGTACGCCGTGCTGCGGAAAATGCTGAAAGCAACGGTATCGTTCATGCTCATTTTTATTCACAAGATTTAACAAAAGATTTTTCGCATCATTCTTGGGCAAATCAAGGATTTGATGCATTATTGATTGATCCTCCGCGTGCGGGTGCCGAGGAAATCATGCATTATGTACCTAAATTTGGTGCAAAGAAAATTGTTTATGTGTCATGTAATCCTGCAACATTGGCACGTGATGCTGGTGTGTTGGCACAACATGGCTATCGATTAAAAAAGGCTGGGGTAATGGATATGTTTACCCATACGGGACATGTTGAGTCTATTGCCTTATTCGAAAAATACAATGAAATAAACGATTTAGAATATGATAAGTAAAGAGGTAGGAGAAGGGTATGGTCACAGTACGTGAACAACTTCCTGGGCGACTTAATGAGCTGTCAGAGGAAGCGACTGTAGAACATGCCGAACAAGCTCGACATGATTTAGCCGAATGGCTGAATCGTGTTCGTGGCATCTTAGATGGCGCAACGCTTGAACAACTCGAAGAAGTTGCTCATTTAACTTTACATAAAGAGCTGCAAGCCACGGTTAATCATCGTTCAAATACCTTTTATACCGGTATTGAAATGGCCGATATTTTGGCACATTTACATGTTGATGAAGACACCTTGTCTGCGGCGATGTTGTATCGGAGTGTTCGTGAAGGCGTGATGACGCTTGAAGAAATTCGTGAACATTTTGGAGAGCAAGTCCATAGTCTAGTCCAAGGGACATTGGCTATGGGGAAACTTTCAGAACTCATTGAAAAGAACAAACGTTTAGAAGATCATTTTAATAACAATCAGCGCGAACATTTAAGCGGCATTTATAAAATGCTGATTTCTGTGACCGAAGATGTCCGTGTCGTACTCATTAAGCTGGCAGAGCGTACCTATGCTTTACGGGAACTGGCCAACTCTTCTAAAGAGCGTCAAGAGCGTGTAGCTCGTGAAATTCTGACTATTTATTCACCTCTGGCACATCGCCTAGGCATTGCTCAGCTTAAGTGGGAACTTGAAGATTTAGCATTTCGTTATTTAGCACCAGAACGCTATAAAGAAATTGCATCGTTACTGAATGAAAAACGTTTAGAGCGCGAGCAATATATTCAATTTGTCATTGATAAACTGAAAAAAGAACTGGCTGTCTATGATATAGAAGCGGAGATCACTGGACGGGTCAAACACATTTATTCGATTTATCGAAAAATGAAAAGTAAAGACCTGAGTTTTGACCAGTTGTATGACATTCGTGCTGTACGTGTCTTGGTCAAAAGTGTGCCTGAGTGTTATCACTCACTGGGTATTGTGCATCAAATTTGGCGACATATTCCGCATCAGTTTGATGATTACATTACCAATCCGAAAGCCAATGGTTATCGTTCTTTGCATACCGCTGTCATTGCAGAAAACAAATCGCTGGAAGTGCAAATTCGTACCAAGGCCATGCATGAAGAAGCTGAACTTGGGGTATGTTCGCATTTCAATTATAAGGAAGGTGGTAAGAACACCGATCACTCCTTTAATCACCGATTACATTCTTTACGCGCAGTCTTAGAGCATTATCAAGAACGTAATGATGCCAGTGCGCATAAATCGGGTGAAGATGCAGAAAACTTTGAACAACTTCAAGATTTTGAAGGCTTTGAGAAGATTTATGTATTTAGCCGTGATGGTGATATTAAAGAGTTGCCACGCGGTTCAACGGTTTTAGACTTTGCCTATCATGTGCATACCGAAGTGGGTAATAAATGTTATGCCGCGCGTGTCAATCAGCGCTATGTACCATTAACTTACACGCTAAAAACTGGTGAACAAGTTGAAATTTTAACCAAAAAAGATCGTGATCCGAATCGTGATTGGTTAGTAAATTCACTGGGCTATATTAAGACTTCGCGTGCGCGGGATAAATTGCGTCATTGGTTTAGACAGCAAGATCGTAGTAAAAACTTGGAAGTTGGCCGTGAAATTCTGAATAAAGAACTTTTACGTTTGGCGATTCATCCCAAAAGTATTGATTTAAGTGATTATTGCAATCACTTCAATGTCAAATTGGGTGAAGATATTCTGATTGGTTTGGTCAATGGCGATATCAGCCTGCATTCCTTGATCAATCAAGTGAATCGTCATATGCATATCGGTCAAGATGAACCTGAACTGGTGCTAAAACCGACTTTGAATCCACGTGCCAGTCATACACTTTCTGCGCATGGTATTCTGATTGATGGTTTGGATAATGTGGAACTGCATATTGCTCAATGCTGTCAACCTGTGCATGGTGAATCGATTGGTGGATATATCACACTTAATCGTGGGGTGAGCATTCATAAAATTGTATGTTCAGACTATAGCCGTATGATTACGCAAGAACCTGAACGTGCGGTAGAAGCCGATTGGGAAATGCAACCGACGCGTGGTCAAAGTGTGCAAATTGTGGTGGAAGCTTATGACCGCCGTGGTTTGTTAAAAGATTTAACCCAAGTCATTTTTTCTGATCAAATTAATATTCGTCAGGTCAATACCATTTCAGAATCAGATGGTATTGCTAATATGAAATTATTGATTGAAGTCAAAGGTTTAGCTCAATTATCACGTTTGTTGGCACGTTTGGAGCAACAACCGGGGATTATTAGTGCCCGCCGTTTGGTACAAGGCAATTAATCAGCCAAATTTTTAAGCAATGACAGTTGAAAAACCAGCAACAAATGTTGCTGGTTTTTTTATGAAGGATTATTTTATCGGCTAAAAATAATAAATATATAATTAAATCAAAATGATAAATATATGTAATTCAATGAGTACAAGATACTTTTTGTGTAAATTTTATGACAGGTGCTATAATCCCGCGAATAAAATAGCCTTGAGCTAAAAATATTCTTAGGGTACGGAAAATTTCGGTAATGATTCAAATAAATATATCTCAACTGTATATCAGTCGTGCCGATGAAACCGTTCCTGCCTTAGAAAAAATCCCTGCAATGCAGCGTAGACGATTATCACCGATTGCAAAATTGGCGATCAATAGTGCCATTGGCTCGCTGAATGCTGAATCAGTGGATTATATTGTCTGGGCTTCGCAATATGGTGATGAACATAAAACGCTGAAAATTTTAGCCGATGTATTGCAAGATCAAACGCCATCACCCACGCAATTTTCGACTTCTGTACACAATGCCGTTGCTGGGTTGTATTCAATTTTATGTCAGGATTCCACACCCTCGACCAGTTTGGCTGCCTCGTGGAGTGAAGCACTGATTGAAGCCTATGCTTGGTTAAAAACAACAAAACAACCCAATTCACGGGTTTTGGTGGTGTATTACGATGAAGCACTACCTGCGATTTATCAGGAGTTCCAGCCTTTTCGTGGTTTTGCCATGTCTGCGCTGATCGGCCTTGATGGCCCCAATTTACAATTCGATCTGAATGCATTGGCGCATCATCAGTATAAATATCTGGATGCACAAAAATTTTATGATTTCTGGCAGCAATCTCAGCAGAACCCAGATGACTCTCATATGCAAGCGTGGCAAAAATGTTAAAGCTGAATCAAATTAAACAAAAAGCCAATTATTTATGGCGTGTCGGTGCGACAGGATTTAGTTTTGCCAGTTTTGGCATCGGTGGCGTTGCCATCGGTGGTTTGGTTGCACCTTTGGTTAATTTGTCGACACAAAATCAAAGCTTACGTCAGCAGCGTACACAAAATGTGATTCGCTATAGTTTCAAGGGTTTTACTGAAATGATGGTAAAGCTTGGAATTATGACTTATGAGATTGAAGGTCTAGAAAAATTACAGCAAAGTAGACAGGAACTGATTATTGCCAATCATCCAACATTGGTGGATGTGGTGATATTGATTGGTTTAATGGAACAAGCAAATTGTGTGGTCAAGCAAGCATTATGGGCCAATCCATTTACCAAAGGTCCCGTGCAAAATGCAGGTTATATTTTAAATGCAGGTTCTGAACAATTTATTCAGGACTGTGTGGACAAACTAAAGCTCGATCAAGCAGCATCTTTGCTGATTTTTCCTGAAGGCACACGAACTGCAAAAGGTGAGTTGTTGAATGAATTTCAACGTGGCGCGGCGAATATTGCCATTCGTGCCCATGTGCCGATTCGTCCAGTGTTGTTGACCTGTACGCCTTCAACTTTAACCAAAAATGAAAAGTGGTATCACATTCCTTCACAGCCATTTCATATTCATGTGAAAGTACTAGATGCCATTCAAGTCGATGATCTTTTAGATGATGCAGCGGTCAGTCCGAAAAACGTGCGTCATTTAAATCATCAATTACACCAATTTTTTAACCAAGAGTTATCTAAAAATGAGCAATCTTGCTGATGAATTAAAGCAAATGATTATTGATGTTTTGGCCCTAGAAGACATCAGCATAGATGATATTGAAACTGAAGCAGCATTATTTGGTGATGGCTTAGGTCTAGATTCAATTGATGCTTTGGAACTTGGTTTGGCTTTGAAAAAGCGTTACAACATTCATTTGAATGCTGAATCGGCAGAAACCAAACAATATTTTAAATCAATTCAAAGTCTTGTAACTTTGGTTGAAGCACAGAAAACGGCATAAGAGGTTGTGATGTTAACTCAGGAACAAGTACTCGAAAAATTAAGAGCATGGATGGAAGATCTGTTTGAGATTAATCCAGAAGATGTGCAGCTCGATGCAAATTTAGCCACAGATTTGGATGTCGATAGCATTGATGCCATTGATCTTGTGGTCAAAATTAAAGAATTGACGGGTAAGCAAGTGAATCCTGAAGATTTTAAAAATGTACGTACAGTGCAAGATGTTGTGACTGTGATTCAGAATATGTCTGTTGCATGAAATGGATCGTCCAAGGGATAGTGGTCATCGGTTTGATTCTCTATCCCTTTTTAGTGGGCTATAGCCTAGCGCAGGGTCAATATATCTGGGTCAGTGGTTTGCTGATTGTCCTCGGCGTATTGCGGCTATTGAGTAAGGGCAATGCTTTACTCTGGCCCTTAACTGGCTTTGCTATTTTATGTGGCAGCTTGAGTCTGATTTTAAAAGATCAAGCATGGCTGAAACTCTATCCGGTATTGATGAGTCTGGGTTCGCTGGCTATTTTTACAGCGACTTTAATCAAACCACCCTCTATGATTGAGCGTTTTGCCCGTTTGGCTGAACCCAATTTACCCGAAGCAGGGGTGATTTGGACGCGTAAGGTCACTATAGTCTGGTGTATTTTCTTTGTGTTCAATGCCCTGATTTCTTTAGCCACAGTGTTGTTTACTTCAATGCAGGTGTGGGTGCTCTATAACGGTTTTATTTCCTATATGTTGATGGGGCTGTTATTGCTGGGCGAATTTATATTGCGTAAGCGTCAGCAACGCTTAAATCAACTTCAGGAATAAAACGGATTGTTATGTTGTGTCATTTTCAGAATCATATTCATTCACTGAAACCACTGTGTCTTCAGGCTGATTTAAGCCCAATCCATTTTCAGGATTTTTGGCAAGAGGTGATACAACAAAGTCATGCAATTCAGTTGTTAGCGCAGGACAGTTGGGCGTTATGGGAACCCGATAGCTACGAATTTTTAGTGCTGTTGTTTGCCGCACTGTTAGCACAAAAACAGGTGTTATTGCCGCCCAATCGGGTTAGTGATTTAGAAAAAGAACTGGCTGAGCAGAATATTTTGTTTTTACAGCGTCAGCCTATATCCGCTACAGCAGATCCGCAGGTTGAACTGAATCTGAATGATGCTTTTTTAAATCAGGCGCAGCTTTATTTCTATACTTCAGGTTCAACAGGACAACCGAAAAAAATTCCGCGTACGCTGCGTCAGCTCTTAAATGAAGTGCAAGGTTTGGAGGCCAGTTTTCCGTTACCTGAACAGGCCATTGCTATAGCGACGGTGAGCCATCAACATATTTATGGCTTATTGTTCAAGCTATTGTGGCCTTTAGCCAGTGGTCGTTGTTTTTATCAAACCCAGTTGGCTTTCCCTGAAGATGTTGCCGATATTCAAACAAAATTAGCACCTTTAAACATTAAAAATTATGTTATTTCCAGTCCTGCATTATTAAAACGCTGGACCCCAGATGTGCGACTACAGCACTGTTTAAGCATCTATTCATCGGGCGGTAAATTGGATTCGGGCGTGCGTCCTTATTTAAACCGACCGATTAACGAAGTGTTTGGTAGCTCAGAAACAGGCGGCATTGCACATCGACAACAAGATGATGCGTTATGGATACCGTTTGCCAATGTCGATATTCAAATGCGTGATCAACAAGAGTTGGCCGTACAAGCCAATCATGCTTTTAGCGAAAGCTGGATTTTAACCGGTGATAAAATTGAAGTGCTTGACGCGACAAACCCTAAAAGTCCATTTCGTTTACTGGGACGTTTAGATCGGATTGTGAAACTGGAAGAAAAACGCTTAAGTTTAGATGCGATTGAACACAAAATAATAGAACTGGATGATATTGCACAGTGTCATGTTTTAATTTTAGAACGTGAACATCGACAGATTTTAGCCTGTGTTGCGGTATTGTCTGAAGCTGCCAGACAACAGCTGCAAAGCAGCAATAAAGTGCAATGTGTGGCTGCAATTAAAGCACAATTACAATTAAAACTGGAAGGCATTGCCATTCCACGGCAGTGGCGGTTTTTGACTCAATTACCACAAAATGCACAATCTAAACTGAATAAACAGTACATGAAATCCTTATTTCAACCGATGTTGTTGCCTATTGTATTGGCACAACACAACGCTCCTGATCAGGCCATTTATCAGCTTGAGTTTTCTGCTGAATTGGAATGTTTTAAAGGGCATTTTCCCGATTATCCGATTTTCCCTGGTGTGGGGCAGATTGGTTTTGTTCAGCATTTTGCCCGTCAAACGTGGGCCGATCTGGAGTGGTGTAATGGTTTTGAGCAATTGAAATTTCAAGATCTGATTCGACCGTATATGGTACTGCAACTGAAACTGTCGCGAAAATTGCATAAGGTCAGTTTCGAGTTAACCCATGCCGATCAGACCTTGGCATCGGGGCGTTTATTGTTTAAAACGCAAACTGAGCAGGTTTAAAAGAGGATGTATATGCAGCATTGTTTTGTGATTCCTGTTTATAACCATCCGCATTATATTGAGGCTTTGGTTGCACATTTAAAGCCGTTTCAGTTGCCGATTATTTTAGTCAATGATGGTAGTGATGCGCTATGTAGCGCACTTTTACATGACCTGAAAGCCCAGCATGAATATGTTGAGTTGGTTGAGCATTCACATAATCAAGGCAAAGGGCAGGCGGTGATGAGTGGTTTACGCCATGCGCATGCTTTAGGGTTTAGCCACGCCTTACAGCTCGATGCCGATGGTCAGCATGACTGGCAGGATGTCGCCAAATTTCTAGACATTTCTCAGCAGCATCCCAAAGCGATGGTGATTGGTCAGCCGATTTTTGATGAGAGCGTGCCGAAAAAACGCTTATATGGTCGTTATGCCACGCATATTTGGGTCTGGATTAACAGCCTCTCTTTCGATATTAAAGACAGTATGTGTGGATTTCGGGTCTATCCACTGGCCCAGACCATTCAAATTCTAAATTCGGCAAAATTTCAGCCGCGCATGGGTTTTGATAGTGAAATTTTAGTGCGCTTAAAGTGGGCGAATATCCCCTTTATCAATGTGCCGACTCAAGTGGTTTATCCTGAAGATGGGATTTCTCATTTTAATGTCTGGCGCGATAACCTTGGTATGAGTCAGGCACATTTGCGTTTATTGGGTGGCATGCTACGACGTTTGCCTCAATTAGTGTCACAGAAAATGAAAGGTTAATGGCGTGACTGAGCAGCTCAAGCACACCCAATGGAATGACATCAAAGAACGCGGTGGCATGTGGTCACTGACGCTCATGTTGGTGTTCTATCGTTTAGGGGGGCGTTGGCTCTGCCGTGTGGTGCTGTATTTTATTATTTTGTGGTACTGGATTTTTTCAGTCACCGCACGTCAGGCATCACTGTTGTATTTAAGCAAGTTACATCATTTTGCAAAGCAACAATCACCCTTTATCACAGAGCCGAGTCTGAGTCATAGCTATCAGCATTTCATGCAATTTGGCGAATGTATTTTAGATAAAATTGAAGGTTGGCTGGGCAAAATCCCTGAGCAGCAATTGGCTTTACATGGACATGAACATTTTCGTGCACATTATCAAAAAGGTGCGGTGATTGTAGTGTCGCATTTTGGCAATATTGAATTGTTAAGAGCGATTAAATCCGAACATGTACAAAAAATTAATGTTCTGGTTTATCAAAAACATGCCACTCAATTTAATCAATTTTTAAAGAAACTCAATGCACATGCCGATGTTAATTTAGTCTCGGTGGATGAGTTGGGTATTGAAACTGCTTTGATTTTGCAAGAAAAACTCGACCAAGGCGAATGGGTGATTGTTGCCGCAGATCGTGTACCTGTTGAGTCTGATCGGGTGCAGCCGATTACATTTTTAGGCGCAGAGGCGAATTGGCCGCAAGGTGCATGGATTTTAGCCAGTTTACTCAAAGTGCCTGTACTGGCGGTCTTTTGTTATCGCGTCGGCAGTTGCTTTGAAGTTCATATTCATGCGATTGCTGAACAGCTTTATTTCCCTCGAAAAATCCGTATGCAGGCACTGCAAAGCACCATGCGTCAATATGTCAGCTTACTTGAACAGCACTGTATTCGTGCGCCGTATCAATGGTTTAATTTTTATAATTTTTGGAACAAAAAATAATGCAAGTGTTAGTTGTTGGGGAAACACCGCTCTCAATTGAAGATGTGGTGGCTGTGGCGCGTCAGGAAAAATCTGTGGCTTTACCTGCATCCACGGAATGGCGCGATCTGATTCAACGCGGTGCAGATTTTCTAGATCAACTGTTACAAGATGAAGGCGTCATTTATGGCGTGACCACAGGCTATGGTGACTCTTGTTTGGTGGAAATTCCCGCGCATCAAGTCAATGAACTGCCGTTGCATTTATCACGCTTTCATGGCTGTGGCTTAGGTCAAAATTTGGATTTAATTACTGCACGTGCAGTGTTGGTGACGCGTTTGTGTTCTCTGGCACGAGGGTATTCAGGCGTATCACATGCATTGTTACAACGCCTGACATGGATGCTGAATGAAAATATCATTCCTGTCATTCCATCGGAAGGTTCAGTGGGTGCCAGTGGCGATTTAACGCCATTGTCCTATATTGCAGGGGCTTTGGTCGGTGAACGTGATGTGTACGATCAAGGTCAAATTGTGCCTGTCAGTGCGGTGTATGCTGAAAAGGGCATGCAGGCTTTAGTGTTGCGTCCGAAAGAAGGCTTGGCACTGATGAATGGTACAGCGGTAATGACCGCTATTGCCTGCTTAAATTATAAAAAAGCGGAACAAATTGCTTTGGCCAGTACTTGTGTTACGGCACTGAATGTTTTGGCTTTGGAAGGCAATCCGAGCCATTTTGATGAAGTGCTATTTGCTCAAAAACCCCATTCAGGGCAGCAAAATATTGCAGCACAACTTAGAACTTGGCTGAACAGTGAGGTGCAAACCGAACACCAGAATTCACGTTTGCAAGATCGTTACTCTTTACGCTGTGCACCGCATATTATTGGTGTATTTGAAGACTCTAAAACATGGTTACGTCAGTTTATTGAAAATGAACTCAACTCAAGTAATGACAACCCACTAATTGATCCTGTGAATTTGCGCGTATTACATGGTGGTCATTTTTATGGCGGACACATTGCCCAAGCCATGGATAGCTTGAAAATCATGATCGCCAATATTGCTGATCTTATGGATCGTCAGTTGGCGCAATTGGTGGACTATAAAATGAATAACGGTTTGCCACGCAATTTAACCGGTGCAACCGCAGAACGCTTGCCGTTAAATCATGGTTTTAAAGCTGTACAAATTGCGGTGTCGGCATGGACGGCAGAAGCATTAAAACAAACGCTTTCAGCCTCTATTTTTTCACGCTCAACCGAATGCCATAACCAAGATAAAGTCAGTATGGGCACCATTGCTGCGCGGGATGCTAGTCGCGTGATCGTGCTGACTGAACAAGTGATTGCAGCACTCTGCTGTGCCAGTGTACAAGCCATTCAGTTAAAAGGTTTAGACGGTTCGTTGGCTGAAGTCTTGGCTGCATTTCAGGCGTGGGTCTTGCAGACCTTTGATTACGTGGTGGAAGATCGACCATTGCAACATGAATTGCAACAACTGGTCGATCGTTTTGAAAATTTAGAATTGTTGAGTTCTGAACTTATTCACTCAATCGGGTAGGAAACAGCTATGCATGCCGATGTAATCATTGAAGTGCCATTTCATGATGTCGATACCATGAATGTTGTGTGGCATGGTCATTATTTAAAATATTTTGAAATTGCGCGTTGTAAATTGCTCGATCAATTTCACTATAACTATAAGCAAATGCTCGAATCTGGTTATGCATGGCCAGTGATTGAAAGTCATGTTCGCTATGCCTATGGAATTGAGTTTGAGCAAAAAATTCGTGTGCGTGCCATTTTAAAAGAATGGGAAAACCGCTTGAAAATTGAATATCAAATTTTTGATGCACAAAGTGGTAAAAAGCTCACCAAAGGCTACACCAGCCAAGTGGCGGTGCATATTGAAAGCCGTGAAATGTGTTTTCAATCGCCGCAAGTGCTGTTAGAACAATTGCACGCTTGGTCAGCGTTTAAAGCGGAGTAAAGTCAATGAAAGCGATCAATTTATCACGTCCCGTCTGGCTGTTTTTGGCGACTGTGTTGTGTTTGATGTCGGTGTTATCACGACCTGTATCTGCACAAAATCCACAGCTCAAACAAATTTTTACTCAGCTTGCTGCGACACCAATGGTACGTGCTCAATTTGAACAGCAAAAAAAATTAGCGTCACTGAACAAAACATTTGTCTCGAAAGGCACGGTGTTATTTTCCAAATCGCAGGGCGTGATTTGGAATATTCAAAGTCCAGTGCAGGCCAATTTGATTGTGACGCCATATAAATTGGTACAAAAAACTCAACGTACTTACAGTCAAATTGAAATTGATAAATCACCCTATGGTTCTGTGGCAACGATGTTTTTACAGCTCATGTCAGGCAATGAAACTGCATTGGCTAAAAACTTCAATATTGTTTCAGCCAGTTATAGTCCTGCACAGTGGAATGTGGCGTTAACCCCGAAAAGCAGTTTATTTAAAAAACTCTTTGTTCGAGTAGATGCACAAGGGCAGCGTTATGTTGATCGTATTGTATTAAGTGAACAAGCCAATAACACGACGACTATTCGTTTTAGTCAGCAAACCACCCAACCACAAACTTTAATGGCTGAGGAAAATGCACTTTTCCAATTGGCAAAATAAATTTACCCTACTTTGGCTGATTGTGCTGAGCGTCATTGCCATTGCACTGGGTACGGCATGGCTGAAAAAAGAGATTCATATTCAGACCAATATCTTTGCATTATTGCCTGAATCTAGCCAAGACCCACGGCTTGAAAGGGCACAGCAATACGTCAGTCAACAACTGAATGACAAAGTATTTGTGGTGTTGGATGCTCAAGATGATGCTGCCTTAGCCAAAGCAACTACGGCATTGCAACAGCGGGTAGCCGAAAGTGATTTGTGGCAACCCTTACATGTTCAGTTAGACAGTGACAAATTTGCACAGGTGCTCTATCAACATCGTGCGGGTTTATTGACACGAGATGATCAAAAATTACTGCAACAACAAGATTATGCTGCACTGACCGAACAAAGTTTATTGCAAATTATGAGTCCGGGCATGCCCGTCACAGCCGCGTTATTACAACAAGACCCATTGTTGTTATTTCCACGTTATGCCATGGGTTTAGCTGGTTTACAAAGTCATCCTGATCTTGCTTTAGAAGATGGTTTTGCCACGATTCGAGATGAGCAGGGGATTTCGCGGTTACTGGTTTTAGAGCTGAAAAATAGTCCTTATAATATTGAATATCAACAACAAACTTCAGCATGGATTCAGCAGCTCGATACGCAATTACGCCAGATGCAGGTAAAACCGCATTGGACGGGTACTTTATTGTTTGCTCAATTTGGCACCACTTCGGCTGAAAAAGAAATTTCAACCATTGGTTTGGGTTCAAGTTTTGGCATTTTGCTTTTGGTCTGGTTTGGTTTCCGCTCAATTCGTCCAATGTTGACTGAAATGGTGGCTGTCGGTACGGGCTGTTTGGTGGCTTTTGCTATCACGCATTGGGTTTTTGGGGAAATTCACCTCATGACTTTGGTGTTTGGTGCCAGTCTGGTCGGAGTGTGTGTCGACTTCTCTTTTTACTTTATGGCAATGCAATCGCAGCATCGGCATATCCATGGTTTTGCGGTGTTAAAACCGTTATTGCCTAGCCTGTTTATGGGCTTAATGACCACTTTAGTTGCTTATATTTTCTTAAGTTTCACGCCATTTCCGGGCTTTAAACAGATTGCGGTCTTTTCTATGGTGGGGCTGGCTGCGGCATGGATCACCAGTGTTTTATTGCTCCCACGGTTACCTGCTTTAAATGCCGAACCTGCAATTCGCAGCTTAAGTTTTATTGGTCAAGCACGCACTTTTGTACAGGCAAGAACAGCACTCCATTATGGCTTAATTGCTGCCATTGTCGTGGTGGCTGGCAGCAGTTTGATGTTGTTGCAGAGCAACGATGATATTCGTAATTTGCAAAGTATGGATCAGAGCTTAAAGCAAGAAGACCAATACGTCCGTGAACGCTTTATGCAGCAACAAAGCAGTGAATATTTTGTGGTGCATGGCAAGACTGCCGCAGAGCTTGAACACAATGAGCAGCAATTGATTCAAAAATTACAGCGCCTACAAAGTGAAGGGGCTTTGGATGCTTTTCAGGCTTTAGGACAATGGTTACCATCGATTCAACAGCAACAGCATAATCTTCAGTTATTACAAGGCATTCCTGCGCAGGCTTTGCAGGATTATGCGGTGGCATTGCAGCTCAATCCAGCAGATGTTTTAGCATGGCAAAAGCAATTGCCACAGCAGCCGTTATTGCGTCCAAGTGAAATGGCAGGGCATCCGTTGGCATTTTTACAAATCAGTCCGACGGAACGTTTGGTCTTATTACAAAATGTGCATCATGTGGCTGCTTTAGAACAGTTGAATAGCGCACAGGTACAGTTGTTACGTCCAGTGAATCAGCTGTCTGAACTCTTTCAACAACATCGCATTCAAGCCCAATGGTTATTGTTTTTTGCTGTACTCACGTTAACGCTTGGTTTAGGCATTATTTATGGCATAAAGTCCATTTTACCTTTGGTCTTACCCGTTACTCTAGCTTTAATATCGACCTTTGCTGTTCAGGCATGGTTTGAGGTTGAAATTAATTTATTCAGCATTATGGGAACCTTCCTGATTATTGGGATTGGCGTGGACTACGCAATTTTTTATCGACATGGACATGACCATCCGCAAGTGGTGGGCATGGCATTATTCCTATGTATGATGTCGACCTTATTGGGTTTCGGGTTATTATCGTTTAGCCAAACTTATGCCATTCATTGCTTTGGTTTGACTGTACTCCTTGGGGTTATTTTTTCATTTATTTATGCAACATTGTTTACATCTTCAGATGCCAAACATGTTGTACTTCAACAATATCAGCCAAAGAAGCTGAGAGATTAAGGTACAGTGCAATGAGCACCATGCAACATACAGATGTATTGATTATCGGTGCAGGACCATCGGGGAGTTCTGCGGCAGCATTGCTGCGTCAAAAAGGCCATCAGGTCACGATAATTGAAAAACAATATTTTCCACGCTTTTCGATTGGCGAGTCTTTATTACCGCAAGCCATGGTTTTTTTAGAAGAGGCAGGTTTACTTGATGCCGTACGTCAACATGTGGGTGAGTTTGCCTTTCAATTTAAAAATGGCGCCGCTTTTTTAAGGGGCAAGCAGCGCAGTTTTTATGACTTCACCGAAAAGTTTAGTGATGGCCCAGGCACGACTTGGCAAGTTCGCCGTGCCCATTTTGACCATTTACTGGCGCAGCAAGCTGAACAATATGGTGCAGAAATTCGCTTTGGTCATGAAGTCATTGATGTCGATGTGGACGCGAATCAGCCGATTTTGACCGTGAAAGATGAGCAAGCACAGGTTTACCAGATTCAAGCCAAGTTTTTACTCGATGCCAGTGGTTTTGGCCGGATTTTGCCGAAGTTTTTAGATTTGGAAAGCCCATCCGATTTTCCCGTTCGTCGTGCCGTATTTACTCATATTGAAGATGGAATTTTGGATGATGCTGAATTTGATCGGGAAAAAATTCTGATTACAGTACACGCTAAAGATCATCGTGCTTGGTATTGGTTGATTCCTTTTGCCGATGGTCGTTGCTCTTTTGGTGTAGTAGCAGAGCAAGATTTCTTTGCACACTATGGTTTCGATGCACAGCAAGATATCGATTTAGACGCGTTGCTGAAACGTATTTTAGCCGATGATGAAAGTTTATCGCATGTGCTGCGCAATGCTAAATTTGATACCCCTGTACGAACATTAGTCGGCTATTCTGCTAACGTTAAACATTTGGCAGGTCGTAATTATGCACTCTTGGGCAATGCGGGTGAATTCTTAGATCCTGTATTTTCCTCAGGGGTCACCATTGCTTTAAAATCTTCAAGCTTAGCCATTCCTCTGGTTGATCAAGTGCTACAAGGGCAAACGGTGGATTGGATGGAACAATATGAGAAACCGCTGCGTGCAGGGATTCAAGTGTTCCGTGCTTATGTGGAATCATGGTATTCAGGTGAGTTTCAGGATGTGGTGTTTTCGACTCAGCAAGATGAAAAAATTCGCCGCATGGTGTCATCCTTGTTGGCAGGTTATGCATGGGATACCACGAATCCTATCCATAAAAATGCCAAAAAACGCTTAAGTACCTTGGCTGAATATTGCCGTGAGCCACAGTCCAGTGAAGCCATCACTCATGGTGCTTAATATGCAACCCAAACTGCAATGGACGGGGGTGTTACTTGCTGTACTACTGTGCTGTGGGGGGTGTCAATCTCTGCTGCCCCAAGCACAGGGTTTGGCCACCACAACATGGCATGCACAACAGTATCAGCGTCAGGATCAGCTTGAAGTGCAATGGAATAAGCATAGTTTTAGCTTTTTGTTGTATCAACAACAACAAGGGCGAAAACTGGACATGTTGGCTTTATCTCTAACCGGACAGCAGTTATTTAAGCTCAGTTTCGATGGTCAGAAAGTGCAGGTTGAACAACGCATTGAGCAAATGAAATTATTACCTTTTGAATTTGTGGTACGCGATATTTTATATGCTACTTATCCGCATTTTGCCCAATTACAGCAGCACAATGTTCAGGTTGAAAATGCGGCTCAGACGCAGTCTATTTTTATCAATCAACAGCATGTCTTAAATATCCTGCATCAAGATGCTGTGATTGAGTTAGATAATCTACAAGTGCCTTATCAAATGGTCATCAGTGCTTTGCATGATCGTTTAGAAACAACAGAATAAAGGAGGATGATGATGAGTGAGCAAATCAGTACACAACATCCTGCGGTAGGCATTCAGTTTTGCGTGGGTTTATCTGCCTTAGGTCATACGCCTGAACAGATGAAACTGGCATTGGCGACACAGCAAAATACGTTAAGTTTAAGTTCAGGCTTTATTCCCGAAAAACAGGTCTGGGTCGGTGCTTATCAACAGCCTTTAATTGAAAGCGTTCCTTACTTTTTACAAGCTGTCGATTCACGCAATTTACGTTTTGCTTTAACCGCTTTAACTTCAATTGAAGCTGAAATACGCGACTATACCGCACAATTTGAGCCTCAACGCTTAGCGATTATTCTGGGTACATCGACCTCAGGAATTGCCGATAATGAAAAAGTTCTTAAGTCCTACTTTCTCAATCAGAGTGATGTTGAAGTCGCGCACGGCAAACAGGAAATGGGTAGCTTAGCCCAAGCCTTACAGCAGTATTTGGGCTGGGAAGGGCCTGCATATACCATTTCTACCGCTTGTTCTTCTGGTGCCAAAGCAATGGCAGCAGGACAGCGTTTGATTAATGCCGATTTAGCCGATGCCGTTTTGGTCGGTGGAGTGGATACCTTGTGTCAGTTGACACTAAATGGCTTTAGTAGCTTAGAAAGTTTGTCTCAGGGTCTTTGTCAGCCCTGTGGAACACAGCGCGATGGCATTAATATTGGTGAGGCTGCGGGTTTATTTTTATTATCCAAAGAAGCAGCACCTGTAATGTTAATGGCAGCGGGCGAGTCGATGGATGCATGGCATATTTCAGCACCACATCCGGAAGGAAAAGGTGCTGCCGAGGCGATGCAAAAAGCCTTAGGTATGGCGGGGCTAACAGCTGATGATATTGGTTACTTAAATATGCATGGTACAGCGACACCGCAAAATGATGCCATGGAAATTAAAGCCGTTCAGACGGTATTTCAGCAGCATGCTGTGCCGCTCAGTAGTACCAAACACAAAACAGGGCATTGTTTAGGTGCTGCGGGTGCCATTGAAGCAGTGATTTGTCAGCAAGTTTTGCTCGATCAGTCATGGTTACCCCTGCACCAATCGGGTCGTATTGATGCAGAATTGGATGAGCAGAACTATGTGCTGAATGCAGAGTTGCTACAGCCAATAAACTATGTGATGAGTAATTCTTTCGCTTTTGGCGGAAGTAATATCAGTTTGATTTTTGGAACACAGCTGAAATGATGGATGCCGTACAGTTTATTCCACATAAAAAACCGATGGTTTTTGTTGATCATTTAATTGAAGCAAATGAAAATTTTGCGATTGCAGAATTATTGATTCAACCTGACTTAATGTTTTGTGATGTACACGGTTTGCCAACGTGGAGCAGCATTGAATTGATGGCGCAAACCATCAGTGCTTATGCAGGGCATAAAGGGCAGATGTTAGGTCTGCCGCCAAAAATTGGTTTTTTATTGGGCACGCGTAAAATGCAGTTGCCCGTGCCTTATTTTGCCTTGGGTGAAAGCGTGCGTATTAAAGCAGAACAAAGCTATTTGCATGAGGGATTGGGGCAGTTTAACTGTGAAATTGAGTACCGAGAACATCGTATTTGTGCCATGTTGAGTGTATTTGAACCCGCAGAAATTAAAGAAAATATTAGGAATTTAGCGTGAGTAGAAGAATTTTAGTCACAGGCTCAAGCCGTGGCATTGGTCAAGCGATTGCCTTGCAATTGGCACAGTCAGGTTTTGATGTCACCGTACATGCTCGTTCAAGACAACAAGAAGCAGAGCAAGTGGTACACGCCATTCAGGCTTTAGGACAGGAAAGTCATGTCTTAATGTTTGATGTCAATGATCGTGAAAACGTCATGCAATTGCTTGAGCAAGATGTTGCCGAACATGGTGCATTTTATGGGGTGGTGCTCAATGCAGGACTGACCCGTGATGCCGCATTTCCAGCCCTAACGGATGATGATTGGGATGAAGTGATTTCGACTTCACTGGATGGCTTTTACAATGTGTTAAAACCATTGGTGATGCCGATGATTCGTTTGAAACAAGGCGGGCGTATTGTCACCTTATCTTCTGTTTCGGGTTTGATGGGCAATCGGGGGCAGGTCAATTACAGTGCTGCAAAGGCAGGCTTAATTGGGGCGACCAAAGCTTTAGCACTCGAGTTGGCGAAGCGAAAAATTACCGTCAACTGTGTTGCACCCGGTTTAATCGAAACCGAAATGGTGACCGAAGAAGTCAAACAACATGCCTTGAAAATGATTCCCTTGCAACGGATGGGGCAGGTGGATGAAGTCGCCAAAGTGGTGAAATTTTTATGCAGTGATGACGCCAGTTATATCACCCGTCAGGTGATTTCGGTCAATGGAGGTTTGATGTGATGAAACGTGTTGTTGTCACAGGCATGGCAGGGATCACCTCTTTAGGTGAAACTGCGGATCAAATTTTTGCTCAGTTTGAGCAGGGCAACAGCGGTATTCGCTACATGCCAGAATGGGAGCAGTTCACCGATTTACGCAGTAAATTGGCAGGGCCTGTAGCGTCTTATACTGTTCCCAAACATTTTAATCGTAAAGTGACACGTGGTATGGGACGTGTGGCTTTAATGTCGACGGTCTGTGCTGAAAAAGCTTTAGAAGATGCAGCATTGTTGAATGATCCGATATTAAGCAGTGGGCAAACAGGCGTGGCATTCGGCTCATCCGCCGGAAGTGTCGACGCCATTCGTGAGTTTGGCAGCATGTTGCACGATAACAATATGAACAAACTCAATGCCACCACTTATATTCGCATGATGTCACATACCAGCGCCGTGAATATGACGGTATATTTTGGCTTAAAAGGTTTAACTTTACCAACGTCTAGTGCCTGTACGTCAGGTTCAATGGCGATTGGTCAAGCCTATGAAGCAATTAAATATGGCAAGCAAACTGTGATGTTGGCTGGTGGTGCAGAAGAACTGAGTGCAGCAGGTTCGGCTGTATTTGATGTTTTGTTGGCAACCAGTAGTCAAAATGAACAACCCGAAAAAACACCACGACCATTCGATGCGAAGCGTGATGGTTTGGTCATTGGTGAAGGGGCAGGTTGTTTAATTTTAGAAGAATACGAACATGCCAAAGCACGGGGTGCCAAAATTTATGCTGAAATTATTGGTTATGGCAGCAATAGCGATGGTCAGCATGTCACCCGCCCAGATTCGGAAATGATGGGACGCTGTATGGAATTGGCATTGTCTGATGCGCAAATTTCGGCAAATCAAATTGACTATGTCAATGCACATGGCACATCCACCGATCAAGGGGATATTGCCGAAAGTCAGGCAACGGCAAGCATTTTGGGTAACAAACCGATTAGTTCACTGAAAAGTTATTTTGGCCATACTTTAGGCGCTTGTGGTGCAATTGAAGCTTGGCTGAGCATTGAAATGATGCTGCGTAGCCAGTTTATTGCCACCTTAAACCTAGAAGAAATAGATGCTTTATGTGGCGAGTTAGATTACATCGTCAAGCAATCTAGAAACATGAATGCCAATATGATTATGAGCAACAATTTTGCTTTTGGAGGAATTAATACCTCCCTGATTTTTAAACGGGTTTAACAACAACGAGAGGGTAAACTCATGTTCATGAAAAAAATAGTACTAACAGCTGTATTGTCTTTGGGTGCGGTGGTTGCTGCACAGGCTGCTGATACTGCACATAATTTGGATTTTAAAAGTGCCGTTGAACGTGCTGTTGCTGATGGGACTTTGGATGGTTCGGTCAAATTTTATTTAGCAGGCACCAAGTCTGGCGGTAAAGTTTTGCAAAAAGGCGCGGTGACCAATAAAAAAACCAATGGTTTTGCTAAGTCGGCAGAAACTGCGTGTGATCACGTTTTACGTTCAGCACTGATTCAGTTGCAAAATACGGCAAAAGCGAAAGGTGCAAATGCGGTCACCAATATTGTCAGTTACTTTAAATCGAATGAAAGTCAAAGCAGCACTACCTATCAGTGCTTTAAGGGCACGGCTGTGGCAAGTGTGGCTTTAAAAGGTGATCTGGTTAAGTTCTAAATCTAAGCAATAAAATTGAGCCGTTGCAGCTGATTGAGCATTGATGAGCACAATAAAAAAAGCCCATCAAGTGATGGGCTTTTTTAGCTTAATGCAACGCTATTATTGAGGAATTTCTTCTTCTTCAAATTCAGGTTTAACCTGAACAATGAAGTCTTGACGGTTCAGACCACGCCATAAAGCGAATGCAGTACCGATATAAATTGAAGAATATGTTCCGACAAAAATACCAATACACATGGTCACAGAGAACCATTTCAAACCATCACCCCCCATAAACAACATGGCAAGTACCACAAGCAACAGTGTCATCGAGGTGTGGATGGTACGGCGTAAGGTTTCAGTCAATGCAATATTGACGATTTCCAAAGGCGTCGCACCGCGAATTTTACGGAAATTTTCACGAATACGATCCGAAACCACAATATTGTCATTTAACGAGAAGCCGATTAATGCCAGAACGGCAGCAAGTACGGTTAAGTCAAACGGCCATTGCATCATGGCAAAAATACCAACGGTGACAATGATATCGTGGAACAGGGAAATCACAGCACCCATCGCGAGTTTGAACTCAAAACGGATGGTGACATAAACCAGCATGAGAAGAAGCGCAAGTGCAACAGCACCCGCTGAGCGAATATATAACTCATTACCGACCTGACCACCAACAGAATCTACTTTATGTACTTCAGCAGGATTGTTTGGTAATTGGGCTGCTTTGGTAATGGCGTTGGTCAAATCTTCAACTTCAACGTCTTGAACAGGCATACGTACAATCAGGTCTTTATTACTACCGAGCGTTTGTACCACAGCATCATGAAAGCCTGCTTGGTCTAAAGCTTTAACCACTTCAGTCTGATTGGCAGGTTGCGCATAATTTAACTCGGCAGAAACACCACCAGTAAAATCCAGCCCCAAGTTCAAACCTTTGGTCACAATAAAGAAAAGACTGCCAATGGTTAGAATGATGGAAATAATTGCTGCTGGAAACGCAATTTTCATAAACGGAATGACACGTTCGTCATCTGGGCGACCGTATTTTTTTGAATCAGGTTGAGTCATGTCAGTCATCATCGATCTCCTTATATGCTCAACTTCTTCAAGTTACGTTTTTTGCCATAAATGAGTTGTACAATTGCACGGGTTACTGTAATTGCAGTAAACATTGAGCAAACAATACCAATCATCAGTGTCACGGCAAAACCTTTGATCGGTCCCGTACCAATGGCAAAGAGAATAAACGCAACGAGGAACGTGGTTAAGTTCGAGTCGAAAATAGTGTTATAGGCTCGATCATAACCGGCAACAATCGCCTGTTTGGGCGAAGCCCCCCATTTTATTTCTTCTCGTATTCGCTCACAGATTAGGACGTTGGCATCGACTGCCATACCAATGGTGATCACGATACCTGCAATACCAGGAAGGGTAAGTGAAGCCCCAATCCACGACATAACCGTCAACAGCATTGCAAGGTTAACCACAAGGGCAAAGTTAGCAATTAAACCGAATACACGGAAGAATGCGACCATCCAAAGCGCAACCAGTAAGAAACCGATCTGAGTAGACAATACGCCTTTATCAATATTTTCCTGACCAAGACTTGGGCCAACCACACGTTCTTCAACGAAGTACATTGGTGCAGCCAGCGCGCCAGCACGAAGCATGAGCGCAAGTTCAGCCGCTTCTTGTGGTGAATCTAGACCAGTAATACGGAATTGTGAGCCCAATACCGCTTGAATGGTTGCAGCATTAATGACCACAGATTCTGTATAAGGGGTACGGACTTCAGTTTGTGCACCTGTGACTGGATCGGGTACATAGCTGATTCTTTGTTTGTTCTCAATGAACAATACCGCCATGCGTTTACCAACCGCACTACGTGTCGCATCAGCCATCAACTTACCACCAGCACTGTCTAAAGTAATATTTACTTCAGCGCCACCAGTATCTTGGCTAAAGCCACTTGATGCGTTTTGTACACGTTCACCGGTTAAAATACGGTTACGGTTTAACAGCAATTGGCGACCGCTATCCAGCGATTCATAAGCAAACAGTTCCGTGCCTGGTGGTACTGCTTGACCATTTGACTTGCCTGTATAAGGGTCAATGTATTGGTCATTCAAATCAGACACTAAACGGAATTCAAGATTTGCAGTACGACCTAAAACACGCTTTGCTTCAGCAGTATCTTGAACACCCGGTAATTCAACCACAATACGGTTGCTACCTTGGGTTTGCACCAATGCTTCTGCTACACCTAACTCATTAATACGATTACGTAACGTGGTTAAGTTTTGATTTACCGCATAAGACTGAATTTCTTGCTTACGTACATCGGTATAGCTCAAACGTAGAGTTGAACCTGACTCTGATGCAACGGCTTGTTGATTGAACTCATTGCCATTACGACGTAAGAAATCCATCACCGCATCACGGTCACTGTTATTGGCAAACTGTATGGTAATCGTGTTGTTATTCAAAGCAAGACTATTGAATTTCAGTTTGTTATCACGCAGTTGACGACGTAAATCAGTTGCGGAGGTTTCCAGACGCTGACTGATGGCTTTATCCATATCCACTTCAAGTAAGAAGTGAACACCACCACGTAAATCTAGACCCAATTTCATTGGTTTTGCACCAATTTTTTGGAGCCATTCAGGCGTGGTTGGCGCAAGGTTTAAAGCAACAACATAATTTTCACCAAGACCACGACGTAATACTTCTTTGGCTTTTAATTGCGCTTCAGAAGAATCAAGACGTAAAAGGGCAGCATTATTACTAAAGCTGTTGTCATGGCTTGGAATTTTTTCACTTTCTAATAACTGCTCTGCTTTTTGTACGATGCTTTGGTCAATCTGAGTACCAGCTTTGGCACCCGAAATTTGAACAGCAGGTTCATCTGGATACAAACTAGGCAGGGCATATAATGTACTAATCACCAGAACAATGATGATCAGCAGATATTTCCATGCTGGGTAACGCATTTATTTTCTTCTTAAAATGAAAAAGTCGTGCTAGGGCACGACTCTTTTTGATTAGAGATTATTTAATGTGCCTTCAGGAAGAACTGAAATCACACTGGCACGTTGAACTTTTATTTCTACGCCACGGCTTAATTCAACCACGACAAAATCACCTTCAATTTTCAGGATTTTACCCATAAGGCCACCAGCAAAAACAATTTCACTACCCACACCAAGGCTTTCAACTAAAGTGCGGTGTTCTTTAGCGCGTTTTGCTTGAGGACGCCAAATAAGGAAATAGAAAATTGCGACAAATACCGCAATCATCAAAAGGTTAGTCACCAAACTTGGTTGGCTTGCAGCTTCACCCGCTGCGTGAGCAGTAGAAATAAAAAGGCTCATTTCATTTTCCTAAAATAAAAAACTGTATATCAACAATATGATAATAAATTAACTTGTTCAGCAATTTACCCTGTCTTTTTCTTCAGCGCAAACACTGATAGATTAATCTTCAGGACAAGGTGGAACTTCTAGACCACGACGTGCATAAAAATCGTGGACATAGGCATCAAAAGTACCATTATCTAACGCATCACGAATGTCTTGTGTAAATCTTTGGTAATAACGTAGGTTATGAATGGTGCCGAGCATTGAACCAAGCATTTCACCGCATTTTTCCAAGTGGAATAAATAAGCACGGGTGAAATTTTGGCAAGTATAACAATCACATTCTGAATCGAGTGGACTTTGGTCATGACGATATTTGGCATTACGAATACGAACCAAACCGTCGGTCACAAAATAATGACCGTTACGTGCATTACGGGTTGGCATCACACAGTCAAACATATCGACACCACGACGAATGGCTTCAACGATGTCTTCTGGCTTGCCGACACCCATCAAGTAGCGTGGTTTGTCTTCAGGCATTTGTGCAGGAAGATAATCCAAAACTTTGATCATTTCTTCTTTCGGTTCACCCACTGAAAGACCACCAATGGCAAAGCCATCAAAGTCAATTTCTTTTAAGCCATTGAGTGATTCGTTGCGTAGGTCTTCGTACATGCCACCTTGAATAATACCAAACAGCGCATTTCGATTTTTTAGTACATCATGGTGTTGGGTTTTACAGCGTTTTGCCCAACGCAGTGAAAGCTGTAATGATTTTTGTGCTTCTTCATGTGTCGCTGGATAAGGTGTGCATTCATCAAAGATCATCACGATATCTGAATTCAAGGTATGTTGAATATCCATTGAAATTTCAGGTGATAAAAAGACTTTTGAACCATCAATGGGTGAACGGAAAGTTACACCATCTTCTTTAATTTTACGCATTGCACCCAAGCTGAATACTTGGAAACCGCCTGAATCGGTCAAAATCGGTTTATTCCATTTCATGAATTCATGTAAACCGCCATGTTCACGAATCACATCTAAACCTGGACGAAGGTAAAGATGGAAGGTATTGCCTAAAATGATTTGAGCTTTAATGTCTTCAATATCACGTGGCAACATGCCTTTAACCGTGCCGTAAGTACCAACAGGCATAAACACGGGCGTTTCAATCACGCCATGTTCAAGCGTTAAACGACCACGACGGGCACGACCCGACTGACCTAATTTTTCAAACTTCATAAAATATCCTGAACAAGAGCAAAGCACTGCGTGCAGTGCAAGAGCGAATAAACAGTTCGCCGCTAAAAGTCGACTATTTTCCTAGATTACGCAGATAAACACCAGTGTTGTCGAGTTTTAACTCAATACTTTCTCGATTAAAGGTCGTTGGCAAAATAAAGTCCAACGCAACAAAGTTGCTAAGTGCTTGGCGTGAATGAGGTATTTAACTGGGAAGAATATTATTATTTATTGTGTCGCTGGCTTTGATTTTTTAATGCGGGTGAAGGTTAAAGCGTAATAATATATTTTTAAATAGAGCGTCTTGCATCTTTTATAGCAAAGGATGCAAGAGGTCTGGAGAGGTTAAAAATTCGGTCGGTAGTCAAAATTTTGCGTTGCTGCTTGATCACGAAAGGGGCGAATGGCTTTTTTACCGAGAGTCATGGTGTTGACAATGTTATTGGGAAAAATTTGAATGTGATTGTTAAATAATTCGACATTACGGTTAAAGATGGTAATGGCAGCACCGACATTTTCATTTTGTTCTTCAATTTCATTCATCATTTTAAGATAAATTTCATTGGCTTTCAGTTCAGGATAGTTTTCAACCACCACATTTAAACTATGCATCAGCTCTTTATTTAAACTTTCAATGCGTTGTAATTGTGAAACATCAGTATTGTTCACATTTAAATTTAAAATATTTTGACGCAGTTCGGTGACTTTTTCTAAAGTGCCTTTTTCAAAATTTGAATATTGCTCAACAAGTGGTTGTAGACCATCTAAAATTTTAATTTTCTGCCGTTCATAACTGGCAACATCTGACCAAGCTCGAATGGAGGCGTTGTGATGGCGAACAATATTATTTCGAATCATGACACATGCGACAATTGCAGCGATGATTAAGAGTAAAAAAATCAACAACCCCATTGATAAGTCCCCAAAATATGAATAATTTCTATTTTAAAAAATGTGTTAAATCACGCTGTAAGCTTTCTAGATAAGGTAATTTAAAAGTACGTAAGTGTCCACGTAATGCAGAAATATCTTGAATATTTTTTGCTTGTGTCGATATTTTAAATAAATTCGCTGGCCCTAAAAAGCATAACGTATGACTGCTTGGATGGAACATTAAATCGCCCTGACGCTGGGCAAAAAAATCTGCCAATCTCAATACAAATGCAGGTGACAGTAGCTTTGCTGTTTGCATTTCATCGCTACCAAAAATATTGAGCTTTTGATTGGTTTGTATGTCGCTGGTATGCCAAGGGAAGCTATAAGGATAATAAAAATCTTTATTTGCTGTGGTGATGGCAAGCCCTTGCGTTTCTACATCAAAAACAAACACGCCCCATAAGTCTTTATGAATTTCTTTGACTCTGACCTCATCACCATTTTTATCACGCATAAGCATTTCATTGACATAGTGATATTGAAAAACCATCACTTGATGTTGTTGACCCGCTTCATCTTCCCAGATGGTACTGGCATAGTAGGGCAGATCATTGGAAATCGTACCTTGATTAAATACGGGAAACAGGCGTTTTAGATGTGCAATCAATAAAACAGGTTGTAATGGAACCGAGATATGTTGTGGTTGCTGATGTAAAGCCAACTGATATTTTTTATTAATGCTTTGTTGTTCTAGGAATTCAATCACGTCATCAATGGGTTGTTTATCTTCATAACTGATATAGGCCCAAAAAATCATTAGTAGGCCACTGATTAGGCCCAGTTGCATCCAGATATTGGTGGGATTAGTAAAAATGAGAAGGACAAAAAATAGCCCTACTGCGGCTAACAGTAGCGGCAAGACATTTTCAAACTTAAGTACAATCGGTGCATTCCACGGATGTAAACCATCTAAAATGTCCTGATGGCTTTGTGCCTTACGTCCAAGATCCTGTAGCCGCGCGATATTTTGA
Source organism: Acinetobacter kyonggiensis (assembly GCF_900107285.1). GTDB lineage: Bacteria > Pseudomonadota > Gammaproteobacteria > Pseudomonadales > Moraxellaceae > Acinetobacter > Acinetobacter kyonggiensis. The sequence continues at coordinate 107,382 of NZ_FNPK01000010.1, forward strand.
AAAACACGTTCATTTTTTTTACGTCGAATATGAATCGAATGTTGAACGCTATCGAGCGGCATGAAGTTCTTCTTTTTTCAGCAAAGATTAAGGTTTAATTTTATCAACGAGCATGGCATCACCATAACTAAAAAAGCGGTATTTTGCTTCGACAGCATGATGATAGGCCTGCAAAATATTATCACGATTCGATAAGGCCGAAACGAGCATTAATAGCGTAGATTCAGGTAGATGGAAGTTGGTAATTAACCGATCGACCACTTTAAAATCATAACCAGGATAGATGAAAATTTGTGTATCACCTGTCCATGCAGCCAATGTTCCACCATGGGCTTGTGCGGCACTTTCAATGGCACGTGTTGCCGTGGTGCCCACAGTAATCACTTTATTGCCGCGTGCTTTGGTTTGACGAATCAGTTCAACAGTCTGTTCAGGAACATCACACCATTCGCTATGCATAATATGGTTCTGGATATCTGTCGTGCGTACTGGTAAGAATGTCCCTGCGCCCACATGCAGCGTCACAAAGCTTTTTTGAATGCCTTTGGCGGTTAACTTTTCCAATAAGTCTTGGTCAAAGTGTAAACTCGCTGTTGGTGCTGCAACGCTTGCCAGTTTAGTCGGATCATTAAAGACCGTTTGATAACGCTCGGTATCAATGGCTTCGGCTTCGCGGTTAAAATACGGTGGAATGGGTAAAGCACCATATTGATCGAGCACATCTAAAATTGGTTGTGAAAATTCAACAATAAATAGATTTTCATGGCGACCTTGCACCGTGACTTTTACTTCATCATCACCAATAAAAAGTTCAGCACCCGCCTTAGGTGAATTACTGGCTTTAATATGGCAATGTGCAATAAATTTATCCTGCATGCGTTCTACTAAAACTTCAACAGCACCACCGGTTGCACGTTTTCCTTTTAGCCGTGCTTTCATCACTTTGGTGTCATTTAAAATGAGTAAGTCACCAGCATCGAGTAAATCAAAAATGTCAGTAAAATGGCAGTCGTGATATTGCCCTTGCTGATCTAAATGCAAAAGGCGTGAAGCACTGCGGGTATCTAAAGGGTAGCGAGCAATTAGCTCGTCAGGGAGATCAAAGTTAAAGTCGGAAAGTTGCATCTTTAATGTATAACAATAAGAAAAACGTCTGCATTATAGTCCCGAAAAGGGTGAGCGAGATGATATCTGATGTTTTTTAAGCCAAAGTTTTTGCTTTTGCTTTAAAAATGAGCAATTGACTGGATTAGATAATTGACAATTCTAAGTTTAATAGTAATATAGCGACCACAAGCTCATATGCTTGTAAGCCCCTTTCCCGAGGTGGTGAAATTGGTAGACGCGGTGGATTCAAAATCCACTATCAGAGATGATGTGTCGGTTCGAGTCCGACCCTCGGGACCAGATTCAAAAAAACCCCAAGCCGGTACGAAAAGCTTGGGGTTTTTTTTATGCTTAAAAAATTGATTAAATTCTAGCGTTTAAGGTCAAATTAGCGACGATAAAAAATAGTCTGTCGGAAATTGTCACTTTTGGTCTGTTTGTGCCTTTTTTTTATTGTGTTCTATGTAAAAGTTTGTTAATAGAATGGATAGGGCGTAGTTGTTTTTTAACTATAGAGGGTAAAAAAATTTACGAGGCAGAGATGAAAATGCAGTTACTTGAAATAGGCTCAGCAACAGAGCAGCTCAGTGCTTGTAAAATATCATTATTGCTTGGTGTTTTTACTCCAGATAATCGTGTCGAAGGTTTTTTGAAATTTGCCCGTGGCATTTTACAAACCGATTGTGGCATTCTTGGTTTTCATAATGAACCCTACATTTGGTATGCTTCACCCAAATGGTTTAAAGCCTTTCACTCAAAAAAAGAAGCCAATTTAGCTGCATTTTTTGAAGGCGAGACGATTCTGAGCGTCAAGCATAAAAATTATGCTGCTTTTTCTCAATATGTGCATGATTTAGGTGTTGCACATAAGCGAATTGTGGCTTTTGATTTAAAAATAAATAAAACAGAGTCTATTGGGCACGTTATTTTATTTGATGAACAGTGTGAAGAATTTAATGAGAAAAATTTAGAACTTGTGCATGAACTTGCCATGAGTTTGATCAAGATTATTGAATTGCATTCAGATTATGCAGAGCTAAAAGAATTATATGAACAACAGTGCGCTTTAAACTCGAGTAAAACCAAGTTTTTTCAAATTATTGCGCATGATTTGCGTGCACCATTTCATGGCTTAATTGGCTTCTCTGAAGTTTTGGCGCAAGAGCGAGCCACGCTAGATGATGCAAACATTCAAAGTATTGCCGATTATTTATTAGATACCTCGCAATCAACCTATAATCTGTTAGAAAGTTTATTAAATTGGGCCATGGCTGAGGGTGGACGTTTTATTTACCATCCCATCAATTTCAATTTAAAACAATCTTCAAAAATTGTTTTTGATGTCTTAAATACCTTGGCGATTAAAAAAAATATCCAATTGATTGATCAAATACCCGATGATTTAAAAGTCTATGCCGATATTAATATGGTGACCTCAGTTTTACAAAATCTGGTTTCTAATGCACTGAAATTTACCTATGTGGATGGCACGGGTAAAGTCATCATGTCTGCCGAAAAATCAAAATACAGTATTGATATTTATATTGAAGATACTGGACTCGGCATGACGCAAAGCCAGATTGATGAATTGTTTCAACCGCGCTTAACGGTCAGTTTTAAGGGAACAGCGGGTGAGAAAGGCATGGGTTTAGGTTTGGTGTTATGTCAACGTTTTGTGGATTTGAATCAAGGTGAAATCTCGGTACAGTCAAAAGAAGGCGAGGGAACGATCTTTAAAGTTTCTTTACCCATCGCTGTGAATACGCATCAAGCTTTACCGTTAGATAGTATTAAACAGGCGATCACTGAATAAAAAACAACAGAAGCTTAAATTTCTTTTCCCCTATTTCTTTTCAGCTGATATAACTAGAAAAAAACGAGGCTGAAGGTTTAGAAATGAATGCGGAACAATTGCAGAAGACATTACGTGCGAGCCAATATGCAGAACTGGTATTGGGCAATCACAGTACATTTTTAGAACAAGATTATGCAATTGACCAATTTATAAACCCTTTAACGACACAACAAATTCAGCATGTTGTGCAAACATCTTTAGACCACCTTACTGATGAAGCGACATGGATGCGAGAACTTCGTATTCTTCGCGCACGTCTCATGTTTCGTTGGATTTGGCAGGATGCCAATCAACTGACTGATGTGGTGACCTTAACACGTGAGCTGTCAGATTTTGCTGATGCAGCAATTTGTGCAGCAAAAGACTTTGCCCGAATTCCGCTGGTGGCGAAGCATGGTGAGCCTGTTGGTTATAATGGCAAAGTACAGGATTTGATTGTTGTGGCGATGGGGAAACTTGGCGCACAAGAACTAAATCTTTCCAGTGATATTGATCTTATTTTTGCCTTTGATGAACAGGGTGAAACCAATGGTCGAAAATGTATTGATGTACAGCAATTTTGTATTCTTTGGGGACAGAAACTCATTTATCTGCTGGATCATATTAGCGCAGATGGTTTTGTTTTTCGTGTCGATATGCGTTTACGCCCGTGGGGAGATGGCTCGGCGCTTGCGATTAGCCATGTCGCATTAGAAAAATATTTAAGCCAGCATGGACGTGAGTGGGAGCGTTATGCATGGATTAAGGCACGTATTGTAACGGGCGGTAAAATGGGTGAAGAACTGCTGGATATGACCCGACCCTTCGTGTTTAGAAAGTATGTTGATTACAGCGCTTTTGAAGCCATGCGCGAAATGAAAGCCATGATTGAGCGTGAAGTGCTGCGTCGTAATATTGAAGATGACATCAAGCTTGGCGCAGGTGGGATTCGTGAAGTTGAATTTATTGTGCAGGTTTTTCAGCTGATTTACGGTGGCTCTAAATTGGAGTTACAAGATCGTCAGTGTTTGGTCAGTCTGCATCATTTGGGTGAAGTTGGGCTTTTGGATACACAAGCGGTCATTGAACTGGAAGATGCTTACCTTTTTCTACGCCGTGTAGAGCATGCCATTCAAGCATTGAATGATCAACAAACCCAATCCTTACCGACTGAGCCTGAATTACGTCAACGTATTGTGGATACTTTAGCTTTTAGCGATTGGGACGCATTCCTTGAAACGCTGAATGCTAAACGAGCCAAAGTCATTCATCAGTTTGAACATCTGATTAAAGAAAAAGAACCTGATCCTTTAATTGAAAGCTTTAGCCAATTAGAAAAACAACTTGAAGCGGTACTGGATGATGGTGCAAAAAATTTGGTGCATGAGTTCTGGTATGGTCATGCCTTAAAGAAATTACCCGCGAAAGCAGTGCAACGTTTAAAAACCTTTTGGCCGCATTTGATTGAAGCAATTTTACAGTCGAATAAACCACAAACGGCACTTTTACGTCTGATGCCTTTGGTTGAGTCGGTGCTGCGCCGTACTGTGTATTTGGTGATGCTAATTGAAAGTAAAGGTGCATTGCAACGACTGGTAAAAATGGCAACGGTCAGTCCGTGGATTTGTGAAGAATTGACCCATTATCCGGTGTTGTTGGATGAGTTTTTATCGATGGATTTTGAGTTGCCAAAACGCCAAGATCTAGAAGACTCATTACGCCAACAATTATTGCGTATTGAGATTGATCAAGTTGAAGATCAACTCCGTGTATTACGACTGTTTAAAAAATCCAATGTCTTGGCTGTTGCCGCCAGTGATGTATTGGCTGAAAGTCCTTTAATGAAAGTCTCTGATGCATTAACCGATATTGCGGAAGTTTCGGTCAATGCAACTTTAAATTTAGCTTATCAAATTACCGCGAAAAAACATGGCTTTCCACTTGATGCAGAAGGGCAGCGTTGTTCAACCGATCATACCGCATTTACGGTAGCAGGTTATGGCAAGCTCGGAGGTATCGAGATGGGGTATGGCTCAGATTTAGATCTGGTGTTTATTCACTATATGGATGAACAGAGCGATACAGATGGCCAGAAAAAAATCAGTGGTTTTGAATTTGCGATACGCGTAGCACAGAAATTTATGTCACTCATGACCACACAAACTTTGGATGGACGTGTTTATGAAATTGACACTCGTCTACGTCCATCAGGTGAAGCAGGGCTTTTGGTCACCAGTTTAAAAGCCTTTGAGCAATATCAATTAAAGAATGCATGGTTATGGGAACATCAGGCTTTGGTTCGCGCACGTTCGATTGCGGGTGAGCAAAGTTTGCGCGATAAATTTGAAGCATTGCGTTGTCGTATCTTGATTCAGCCGCGTGATGAAGCCAAAGTTCGTGAAGAAGTGCTCAAAATGCGTCAGAAAATGAAAGACCATTTAGGCTCGTCAAAAGAACAGCAAAAAGATGGAATTTTTCATTTAAAACAGGATGCAGGTGGTATCGTTGATATTGAATTTATGGCACAGTATGCGGTACTCGCATGGAGTGGGGCGAATTCTGATCTCGCCCATTATTCCGACAATGTAAGAATCCTTGAGGATGCCGCAAACGCCGGTTGCTTATCCAGTGACGACGCGACAGCATTGATTCAAGCCTATTTAAGTGAACGCGCTGAGAGCCACCGTTTAGCCCTTGCCAATCAATCGATGCAAGTGAATGCTGCGGATTGGTTTGATACCCGAGAGGTGGTTTGCAAGCTATGGCAGAGATTAATTGATCCAACAGCGACCTTCGCTTTGGAACGTGAATAATTGTATAAAAATTGGAGTTTGTGTCATGAATTTGGCTGATCGTGATGGTTTTATTTGGCAAGATGGACAGATGGTTGATTGGCGTGAAGCGAAAATTCACGTTTTAACTCATACATTACATTACAGTATGGGTGTTTTTGAAGGTGTCCGTGCCTATGAAACTCCGAATGGAACCGCGATTTTCCGTTTGCAAGATCACACTAAACGTTTGCTGAATTCTGCAAAAATTTATCAAATGAAAGTTCCATATAATCAAGCAACATTAGAGCAAGCTCAGATTGATGTGGTACGTGAAAATAAATTGGCTTCTTGCTATTTGCGTCCAATTATTTTTATCGGTTCTGAAAAACTGGGGATCGCTGCAACAGACAATACCATTCATGCCACTGTTGCTGCATGGAGCTGGGGTGCTTACCTTGGTGATGAAGCAATGGCGAAAGGTATTCGTGTTAAAACATCATCATTTACCCATCACCATCCAAACGTGACTATGTGTAAAGCAAAAGCGTCAGGTAACTATACCTTGTCTATTCTTGCACATCAGGAAGTGGCACACTCGGGTTATGACGAAGCAATGTTGATGGACCCACAAGGCTATGTATGCCAAGGTTCAGGCGAAAACGTATTCTTGGTGAAAGATGGCGTGCTGCATACACCAGATATTTCGGGTGGTGCATTAGACGGTATTACCCGTCAAACCATTATCACCATTGCCAAAGACTTGGGTTATGACGTGATTGAACGTCGTATTACCCGTGATGAGTTCTATATTGGTGATGAAGCATTCTTTACCGGTACTGCTGCGGAAGTTACACCAATTCGTGAATATGATGACCGTGAAATTGGTTGTGGTTCGCGTGGTCCAATTACAGAGAAAATCCAGAAAGCATTCTTTGATGCAGTTCAGGGTAAAGACCCTAAATATGCACACTGGTTAACTTACGTAAAATAAGCTGATCAGTTAAGATAAAAAGGCGAAAACTTGGTTTTCGCCTTTTTTTATGGGTTATGTATTTTCTAGGTTTAGGTTAATTCTTTTCGAAGGACATTTTTATGCATATTGTCTATGTTAGTGATGGAAAGGCGGGGCATCGCTCACAAGCAATTGGTTTGTATCAGGCAATGCAAAGACAAAGTATAGAGGCGGTGACTTTTGAAGAGATTCTCATTGATCAATTGCCCATTTTTAGTTTGTTATTGGCGACATTCAAACAAAGCACGTCGGCTGTTGCTCAGTCACCGGATTATATTTTTGGCGTAGGCAGCCACACTCAGCTACGTGTTTTATTGCTGGGGAAAGTGTATCCGCAAGCTAAAACCGTGATTATGATGAAGCCGAATTTTCCATTTACTTGGTTTAATTATGCGATTATTCCTGAACATGATGGCATTGAAGCATCTGCTCATGTTATCACCATAAAAGGTGCGCTCAATCCGATTGTGAATGAACAGCGCCATCAAAAAAATAGAATTTTAATTGCCCTAGGTGGATCATCGAAACGCCATCAATGGAATGAAGAAAAGGTTTTAGCTTCAATTGATCAAATCGTGAAGAACCATCCTCAAGCTGAGATTATTTTGACCACTTCACGGCGTACACCGAAAGTGTTTTTAGAGCATTTGAATGAGAGTCCATTGGTATCTCATCTACACATATTTCCAGTTGAACAAACCCCGCAAGGCTGGATTTTTGAAGAAATGCAAAAAGCAGAAGCCGTTTGGGTCACTGAAGACAGTGTTTCGATGATTTTTGAGGCATTCACCGCAGGGTGTAAGGTTGGGGTGATTGAAATTGACCGTGTTAAAGAAGATCGTATTACTTTGTCTATTGATCAAATTATTCAATCCAATTTAGTTTCTAACCAGACATCTATTGAAATGTTAGTTGAACCTCATGCTTTTAAAGAAGCGGAGCGTGTGGCAACATATCTTTTAGCCCAATAATCAGGTTGTTTTTGTGATTTATATTCTTATCTTTCTATTGGTTTTAGTCATGGCTTTTAGTTATAAATATGCATGGTGGAAGCCAGCATTAGACTGGAAACGACCACGTGTATTAATGTACCACATGGTACGAGAGCATATTGATGGTGCAAAGTTTAATAAATTACGCGTAGCGCCAAAGGAATTTGAAAAGCAGGTTGCATGGATGAAAGCTGAAGGTTTTCATTTTGTGACAATGCAAGAGTTGCAGAAGAATTGGGGTAAACACCCTGAAAAAACAGTGGCTATTACTTTTGATGATGGTTATTTGGATAATTTAGAAAATGCTTATCCAATTTTGGAAAAATACCAAGCTAAAGCCACTATTTATATTGTTGTGGATCGTCATGATCGTGATTGGTCTACCTATAAAAAAGCACATCATAATAGTGGTGAATTGGCGCGTGAAGCTAAACTGAACGATGAGCAAGTTCAATTTCTAGCAAATAGTAGCTTGGTTGAAATTGGTTCACATACTATGACTCATGCCAATTTAAATAAATTAGATGATGTTGAGTGCTTGGCAGAATTAACTCAATCGAAACAACAATTAGAAAATTTAACGGCTAAGTCGGTGACAAGTTTTGCTTATCCATTTGGGATTTATTCACAGCGTGATGTTGCTTTGGTAAAACAAGCTGGCTATAGCAATGCCGTAACCACAGAAGAAGGAATTGATGGCTTAAATCCTGATTTTATGCAGTTACAGCGCATTAAAATTAGCGGTAAAGATTCGATGTTTGCCGTGAAATTACGTTTAAAATTGGGGAAAAGAGGTTTTTAGGCCTCCTTTTTATGTACGAATTTTGCGAACATGATCTAGCTTTTCAAAGTATTCGATGAGATGTTGATGATTTTTATCCCATATCTTTAAAGGTGAAACTTTGCTTGCAAGATAAATAAGCAAATCAGAAAACCGTTGCTGAGGAGTGTTTTTTATACTTTTCCAATAGGTTGAAAATGCTTTTTTAATGAGAAGGGTTTTATTTTCTTGATCAATATTTGGATAGTTTTGTAAGAAATCATCAATGGTGAAGAACATATCATAGTGCTGTTGCTCGAGATGGCGAGAAAGACGATTTTCGCCTCGAACCCGTGTGGTTTCCTCTTCATCTAAAATTACAAATACACAATCTAAATCAGTGGAAATAATTTTTTGAGAATATTTACCTAAATTTAATGCTAGCGATTCATCTTGAATAAAAATCTTTTCATTACAACCACCGGCTTTTAGAAAAAGCTCCTTACTGCACATTACACACATTTGCATAATATTATTTTTTAAGATGTAATGAAGAGCATTTGTGCTGCTTTCCCAAGTCGCAGTGGTATGTTTCTGAATTTCATTCAGATCATGAGTTTTTACTTTTTTACCATAGCATAGGTCGGCAGATTGATTTTTCATCGCTGTCAAAAACAACTGTAAGCGATTAGGTGCTAATACATCATCAGAATCCATAAAAAATAAATAATCACCCGTCGCTGCAAAACCACCTTGATTTAGGCGAACAGCAGGTCCTTTGTTCTCAGTATTTTGAATGATTTTTATTTTAGGATAGGTTTGTACAATGTATGTTGAATTTTGGCTCCATGATGGATCAGTAGAGTGATCATCCACCACAATAATTTCATGCACAATATCATCCCAAGGTTGTAAGGATTCGATTGTACGATTTAATAATAAGCCTTTATTAAAATGAGTGAGAATAATGGAAATCATGTTCAATCTTCCAGATTATGTTGAATAGTTATTATGAGTGCTTCGCTTAAATTTAACTTGGTTAAATCTCTAGTGCTGGGTAGGATAAAAGTATCCTCTAGATTCTGTCGACTCATTAAGCCTTCCTTGAGATACTTTTGATTTAAAGGCTCAAAAACAGAAGTTTTCATATAAATAGATGAGACAAAGCGACCTGATTGAATCGCTTCTGCCAGCATAGATGTGCTGTCTTCCGTTACAAAAATATAGCTAGATAAGTGAATAAGCTCATGGAATTTTTTAGCGCAAGGATTATTGATCAGGTGTAATTCAAGATTTGGATGATCTTGCAGTGTTTTCCATGTCTGTTCAAGTTCAGGTGTTCTTCTTGAATTGGTAATATATGCCGTAAGCTTTTGTTTTTTGCAGAGCTGTATGAATTTATCAATAATATTTTCATAGTCAGTTTTTTGAAAAGGGTGTTCGGTGGTAGGTCCACCTAACACCAGTAAGGCTGAATTTAAATCTAATACATCATTTTGTAGCTGAGTAAAGATTTTTTTTACAGGTGGTGTCGTTAAGATGACTTGCTGAGTCTTAATGTTTTGCGGTAATGCCGTTATGGTGGTTTGAATTAAAGCATCATTAATTTTTCGGGTATCTCCAGCATAATAAATAGGTAAATTGTATTTACGGCTTAAATAAATAGCATAAAGTAAATTAGGCATGCCTGAACAAATAATCAAGTCATAATTTTGTTGAATTGAAGCATTTTTATAGGCTATTTGAGCTAAAATATCGAAAAATGAGGGATACCAAGACAGTTTTTTTAATAGACTAATGCCCCATTTTTTTAAATAAGGTGTTTTAATTTTAGAAATTTGTGTATGAAAACCCTCTTCAATTTGATCGCAAATACCTAAGCCTGGGTTCAAATGACCTGCTCGATCATCATGGATGAGTAAAATCGACAAATTCTTCATAAATAATATTATTGAAATTGCTTGGAAGGGATTAAATCTATAATACCAAGCTTTTATTGAATGTTATAATTCACTTATTTAAATTATGCTACGAGTATGGCTAAATTATTAAGAATTGTAAGTTGTTCATTTGAGCGAGCTTATATATTTGGGATGGTAAAGAAAAAGCTTTATTGCGTTCAAATTAGATAAATAGATTTAATCGTAGTTGATTTTATAAAAATTAATTATTTACAGTCCAAATGTGGAAGTTGTAATTCAGAATATGTTGATATTGGATACCCATATGAAAATTTTAGTTACAGGTGGTGCTGGATTTATTGGCTCAGCTGTTGTTCGTCACATTATTCAGAATACCGAACATCAAGTTTTAAATGTTGATAAATTAACTTATGCAGGGAATTTAGAATCCTTGAGTTCAGTGTCAAAAAGTGAACGTTATCAATTTACTAAAACAGATATTTGTGATCGTATTGCATTGGATCAATTATTCAAAGAATTTCAGCCAGATGTTGTAATGCATTTAGCGGCAGAGTCACATGTGGATCGTTCAATTTCTGGACCATTCGATTTTATTGAGACTAATATTATTGGCACATACCAATTGTTAGAGGCAAGTCGAGCATATTGGTTGGGGCTAAATGATACAAAGAAAGCGGAGTTTCGCTTTCATCATATTTCAACTGATGAGGTTTATGGTGATTTAGAAGGTACAACAGACCTATTTACCGAAACTACACCTTACTCTCCAAGTTCACCTTATTCTGCAAGTAAAGCAAGCTCAGATCACTTGGTTCGTGCATGGAATCGTACTTATGGTTTACCTGTATTAATTACAAACTGTTCAAATAATTATGGTCCATATCATTTTCCAGAGAAGCTAATTCCATTGATGATTCTCAATGCTTTACAAGGTAAGCCTTTGCCTGTGTATGGTAATGGTCAGCAAATTCGTGATTGGCTATTTGTTGAAGATCATGCACGTGCGCTATACAAAGTCGTTACAGAGGGTGTTGTGGGTGAAACCTATAATATCGGTGGGCATAATGAAAAAGCTAATTTAGAAGTTGTACATGCAATTTGTGATTTGCTTGAAGAACTTGCCCCAATGAAGCCTGAAGGAATTGTTCAATACAAAGACTTAATTACCTATGTTAAGGACCGTCCTGGTCATGATGTACGTTATGCAATTGATGCGACAAAAATTAAGAATGCATTAAATTGGATACCTGAAGAATCCTTTGAGACTGGTTTACGTAAGACGGTAGAATGGTATTTAAAGAATACGGAGTGGGTTGAACACGTGCAAAGCGGTGAATACCAATCTTGGTTAGTTAAGCAGTATTAATACATGAAGATACTATTATTAGGTAAGAATGGGCAAGTCGGGTGGGAGTTGCAGCGTGCACTTGCACCATTAGGTGAAGTTATTGCCTTAGACCGTTACGGATTGATGGGTTTGTGTGGTGATTTAAGCCAAATACAAGCTGTTTGTGATTCTATTTTGAGTGTAAAGCCTGATGTGGTGGTAAATGCTTCTGCTTATACAGCAGTAGATTTGGCTGAATCTGAACAAGAACTTGCAGATCAAATTAATCATCTAAGTATTCAAGAAATTGCTCGAACTTGCCAATTAATTGATACCTTATTTGTGCATTATTCAACAGATTATGTATTTAATGGTGCTGGTGATCAGCCATTTAGTGAAACAGATGATATTGCACCATTAAATGTTTATGGGAAAACGAAAGCATTAGGTGAGCAAGCAATTAAAAATAGCGGTTGTGATTATCTTATTTTTAGAACATCTTGGGTTTATGCTGTAAAAGGTAAAAATTTCTTAAAAACCATGTTGAATTTAGCTCAACAACGGGAAGAACTTTCTATCATTGATGATCAAATTGGTGCACCAACATCAGCTGAATTGATTGCTGATATCTCGGCTCATGCAATTTCTCAAACTTTAGCAGATCAGCGTAAAATTGGTATTTATCACTTAGTGGCAAGTGGTGAAACATCATGGTTTAATTATGCTAATTTTATTTTTGAGCAAGCTCGTCTTTTAGGCTGTGAGTTAGCTGTAAATAAGTTGAATGCAATTCCAACATCGGCTTATCCTACACCTGCGCAAAGACCGCATAATTCACGATTAAATAATCAAAAGTTACAACAGATTTTTCAATTGAATTTACCCGCTTGGGAACAGGGTGCTAAAAGAGCACTCACGGAGATATTAAATAAATGAGCTTAAAACGTAAGGGTATTATTTTAGCGGGTGGTTCAGGTACGCGTTTGCACCCTATTACAAAAGGTGTTTCTAAACAATTACTGCCTATTTATGATAAACCGATGATCTATTATCCACTTTCGGTACTCATGTTAGCGGGTATTCGTGAAGTGCTAATAATTTCAACACCTGAAGACTTACCTAATTTTGAAAAGTTACTAGGTGATGGTTCACAATTTGGTATTGAGCTGAGTTATAAAGTACAACCTTCGCCAGATGGTTTGGCTCAGGCATTCTTAATTGGTGAGGAGTTTATTGGTCAAGATCATGTGTGCTTAATTTTGGGCGATAATATTTATTATGGCCAACATTTTAGCGATCAATTACAACAAGCATCTGAACGTGCATTGGGTGCAACGGTCTTTGGTTACCATGTGACCGATCCAGAACGATTTGGTGTAGTAGCGTTTGATCAATCGGGTAAAGTTCTTAGTATTGAGGAAAAGCCAAGTCAACCTAAATCAGCCTATGCTGTGACGGGATTATATTTCTATGACAACCGTGTTATTGAATTTGCCAAACAAGTAAAACCGTCGGCTCGAGGCGAACTTGAAATTACAGATATTAATAATGCTTATCTTAAAGATGGTTCATTGAATGTTGAGCTGTTAGGTCGTGGCTTTGCATGGTTAGATACAGGTACACACGAGTCTTTACTTGAAGCTGGACAATTTGTTTATACCATTGAAAAGCGTCAATCTTTAAAAGTGGCCTGTCTGGAAGAAATTAGTTTTCATCAAGGTTGGATTAGCAAAGCACAATTAGCAGAAAGCGCAGATGCATTGAAGAAAACCGAGTATGGTCAATATTTATACAAGTTGTTGGGTGAAGCTAAATGAAAGTTGAAACAACCAAAATAGAAGGGCTTTTGATTCTTCATCCCAATGTGTTTGGAGATGATCGTGGTTGGTTTATGGAAAGTTTTAATCAACAGCGATTTGAACAAGCATTAAATGAGCTGAGTTTGCCTATCCCACACTTTGTCCAAGATAATCACTCCTTGTCACAAAAGGGGGTATTACGTGGATTACATTATCAAAATGCACCACATGCCCAAGGTAAACTGGTACGAGTGGTACAGGGAAAGGTTTGGGATGTTGCTATAGATATTCGTCCAGAATCAAAAACTTATGGTCAATGGGTTGGTGTTGAGCTGAGTGCAGAAAATAAGACTATGTTTTGGATACCAGAAGGGTTTGCGCATGGTTTTATTGCATTAGAGGATAATACGCAATTCCTATATAAAACCACTAATTACTACAATAAAGAAAGTGAAGGGGCAATTATTTGGAATGACCCAACACTCGCTATTGATTGGCCTTTGTCTGAAGTAGATGAGGTTTTAGTAAGTGATAAAGATAAAATTTCATCTAAATTTAAAAACTAAGTATAGTTAGTTATTGTATGAGTATTTGATTTCATTAAGCTTAGTTTATAAATTTTATAAATTCAATGAATTACTAAGCTTTATACAATAAAGTTATATAGCTGTATGCTTGGTATTAACATTAGCATACAGCTAAATTTTATATAATTAATGTTTGTTAATTTCTTTTTCAATTAAATGAAGACTTGAATTGGTCATTGAGTTGTAAGAGAATTCACTAGTATTCCTATCCCATAAAGTGGTATTTATATTTTCTTTATGCTCTACTAAGTATGGGGTAGTGGTTATGACTTCTAAATTATGCTTATTTTCAAGATATCTATCGATAGCATTAGTTAATAGATGTCTATTATTATAATTCCAGTTAGCTAAATAATCGAAAATTGATTTATTGTAAATATTAAATACCATGCCAGTAGTTTTATTTAAATTTATATAGTTGAAAAAAATATCATCACCTATTTTTTTTGCGGAAAATGATTTATTTAAATCGGTGACATGTCCTGAGAAAATATCCCATTTTAAATTTGGTTTATTTAATTGGAAATTAATATTATCAATTTTTTTATCGAAATTTGAAGGGAAAAGGACGTCATCTTCACAAATTATAATTCTTTCATAATTATTTTCTTTAGCAAATTTCATTAGATATTTGTAGCTTAGTCCACAACCAATCCAAGGTGTCTTGTGCCTAAGTCCAGGGAATTTCGAAATTTCATTATATTTAGTTAATTCAGATTGAAAAGCAATATTTCTATCTAAATACTCAGGAAGACTTAAGCACCAAAAAAACTCCTTAGGCTGAAATGTAGTTGAAGTATTATTATACATTGTATCAAAATCAATAATATCAAGTGAAAGAAGCATTCGATGAAAATAAAAATCGAACTGTGTTTCATTACGTTGATTATAGCTTTTAATTAATTTTTTACGTTCTATGAATTCAGTCGATTCATTTAGCCAGAAATTAATTCTGTCAATCATTTCTTGAATATTATCTATTTCAACGAAATCTACAATATTTTCTAAGTCTGTATATGTATTAAAGTCAGAACTTTTTTCAGAAATAATTAAAGCATCATTAGATAAGCATTCATATATCCTAGTTGTTTCGAGCAATGCATTTTCGTAATAATGAATATTTAGAACTATTTTACTTTTTTTAATATATTCCCAAATATTTTCACCAAAAGAATTATTAACTATCTTTACTTTAAAGTATTTACTAATTTCATTAATGTAAGCTTTACGACGATCATTGTTGGTGTCACCATAAAATAAAATATCATATTCATATGGAGTATCTTTATCTTTTAAAGCTATTGTTGAGATTGGTAAGTAATATAAGTTTGAAATAGGAATAGAATTAGACAGATATTTGATGTTATCTAATGAGTAATCTAGAATTAAAAGTGAATTTTTTAATTTTTCAATTTGAATTTCTGAAAACCATCGGGTAGAGACTGTTTGTTCTAACTGGAAGGCAATATAGCATTCAGGAAATTTTTTAAAAAATTGCGGACAAACAATTATATATAAAGAATCATCGAATTTTTTTGGATAATTTTCATAATAAATTTGATATTCAATTTTAGAATTATTTAGGCAATTTTTAATTAATTCTGTAATAAAAATCGTATGTTTAGTTGCAAAAATAATAACTTTTTTATTTTTTTTAGTCTTCCATTTTTCAAGTAGAGCAAAGGATTTTTTTCTATTCCAAAGTTGTTTGGTTTCTTTTAAATTATGACTTATATAGTACCTTCTGAAAAATTGCCATAATTTACCTATACTTGTATGTTCTCTATATAAATATTGAAGAGTTAAAATAAAATTTTTCATTAAGTTAATTCCTAAGATTTTAATAGGGTTTATTTAAAAATGTTTTTAATTGATTTAATAGGAGCAATTATAAAAATGGATAAAAACAACTGTAAAAGTAATTTAACTCCTAATATAGGAATTAATGGAAGAGGAACAGTTTTTAGTGCAATTACGCTTGTTGGTACAATTTTATTGTAATAACGTCTTCTAATTGCTAATGATGCATTTTTACGTTGTTCTTTCTTAATTAATTTATGATTTTGATCAAATAAATTTTGAGTCTTATCATTAAGATTGGATTTTAAGAAGTTTTGAATACTAGTTCTAAATAAGAGGATTTGTCTTCTTACTTCAAAATGATCTTTTTTATATTTAGCTTGGGCAATTACACTAGTCTTATGATATCTAAAGTAGTTCAGACATTCTGCACAATAGAAAATATCGCCTTGAGAAACTATTCTGAACCAAATATCCCAATCACCAATAAATTTAAGACTTGGGTTTGCACCACCAACATCTAAATAGCACTTTTTCTTGAAAACAACGCCACTGGCATTTGGGATGGTATTTTGAAAAGTTAAAAATCTTTCAATATATTCTAAACCCAGGAGTTCAAAGTCATGGCTGAATAGCTCAGAGTCACTTGAATCAGTACAATCTTTCCATGTGCCTGTTACTTCACCCTGCGCATTCATACGATATGATTGGCTATAAGCTAAGACTAAATTTGGATTTTGATCAAATTTTGGAACAAGCTTTGCTAAAAAATGTGGATCTGCAACATCATCAGATTCAGCAATCCAAATCAATTCACCTTTGGCTAAATCAATTCCTTTATTCCATTGATAAAATGTTGATCCAGAATTTTTTTCATTAATAATACAATGGCTAACTTTTGGATGGTCTTGATATTTTTTTAATATTTCGGAACTATTGTCAGGAGAAAGATCATCTAAAAGTATGACTTCAAAATTATGAAAATCTTGATTAAGAATGCTTTCAATTCGTTCTTCTAGAAATTGAGCATGGTTGTAGCTAGGGACGATAATACTAACAAACACTTGGGTTGCAACCTACTGATATGAAATGGTTATGAGCATAAAAGCATTTTAACTAATGTCTTTAACCGATTGTTATAGTTATGACATGTCTGGACTTTATACATTGCCAATTCAGGATGAATATTGATATTTTGGAGTTTCTGGGATAATTCTACAGGATTTGAAAAAGAAATAATGTCAGTTTCTATATTAAAAGCATATTCAAGATCTTTGACATATTCACTGACTAAAATACAACCACAGGCAGGTGCTTCAAAACAACGCATATTCATACCTTGACGAATATTTTTTTTATTAATGATATTTAGGACATATTTATGTTGTCCATATAGGTCTGCAACTTGATCTAATTTTATATTATAAGGATGAATATCACATTCAGATTTTTTAAGTTTATCCCAACCTTTACCATACACAGACATTGGAACTGGAATTTGTTCAATTAATTCTTGACGATCTTGACTCCAAGCACCTATGAAAATAAGACGATTCGATTTAGATTCCTTCTTGTCAAAGAAAACAGCTGGGTTATAGGCGAGTGGAAGGTAAATTGTGTTGCTTAATCCCAGCTCGGTTGCATCTTGTATAAAGCTGGAGTCCGTAAAACAATACAGATCAATTACATTTTTTGATTTTAGGAGTCTGTTATCAAAAAAGTCACCAATCCAATGTGCTTTTTTTGCTGGAGATGAAGCTAATACCTGCAATAAGTGTGAATCAAAATAAAATAAATCAGCAATTAAAATTAGATCAGGCTTAAAAATTTCTAATTTTTTTTTCAATAAAGCTGCCGTATATATTTCTTTATTTGGAAGAAGTTTTTTAAGAAAACGCTCTTTAATATTATTGTGATTGAGTGCAAAACCTTCAATTTCATACTCGATTTTTTGTTGTTGGGCTGCAATTAAATTTTCGTACCATTGTAAAATTCCGCCACGTTTTCCAATAATAAGGATCTTAAATTTTCTATTAGATTCCATGAAGATATCCTTGTAACATTTTATCAATTAAACTAACACAAATTAATTATCTGAAATTTAAGCATAATTATACAAAATAAATATAGAGGTGGATCAGGAAATTTGAACAACACTTATAAGTGATATTTTGCTCCCCAAATGATGTTATAAACATCAATATATGGAGTATTTTATGGCACGTAGACCAAGAAGAAATCATTCAAATGATTTTAAAGCTAAGGTAGCACTTGCTGCGATTAAAGCAGAAAAAACACTTGCTGAATTGAGTGCTGAATTTGATGTTCATCAAAACCAAATTATCGACTGGAAAAATCAACTGATTTCAGCTTCCTCGCAAGCTTTCGATCAATCAAAAGCTCCAACAGAACCACCCATCGATCTAAAAAAACTACATGC
>NZ_FNPK01000001.1 GCF_900107285.1 Acinetobacter kyonggiensis
GTAATTTCTACCATCAATCAATGAAAATAATTTCGATCAATCAACCAGTAAAAATCCACACAAGTTGTTCTTCATAATCTCTTAATGATCTTCTTACTGATTCGTCATCAACAAGCTAGGTCGGCTATACTACTCTCTTTTCAGAGAAAGTCAACAGGTTTTGTTAAATTCTTTTCCGACAAACCTAAGTTTAAATCTAATCTTAAAATCTCATTCGAAATCTTAACAATCCAACCAACTCATTGATTTACCAGAGGTTTTATTTAACATCACCGCCGATGGATACGCATTATAGGTGAAAAAAATTCTCATGCAACCCCTTTTTTTAACTTTCTTTATCGGATGAGTGTTTATCACTCAAAATTAGTCTTTTTGTCTTATTTTTCTACATATTTTGATCAAATTTGTTTTAATACGCGTATTCAAAGACCTGTTAATATAGTTTATTACGTAGTTTCAGCTTTAAGCACCAGCTTACTATAGAGCTCTAGGATTTCTTATGCGTCACTTCCATTATGTTTGGGCTAGCCTTTTATCTTTTGGGTTAATTTCTCCTGTAATTGCAAATGATTCGATTCATAATTCTGAATCACCAACAACAGAAGGCTTAGAAACACCTTCAACGAAACAAATCCAAAGTGCTCAACACCCTCGTCTTGAAGCATTAAAAGAATTAAAAAATGTGAAAGCTAAAGATTTAAATGTAAATGCGAATGCAACCCAACCTGAAAGCCAAAAAGATCCGTTACAACCCTTAAATCGACAGGTATATGCTTTCAATGATGCTCTAGATCGTCATGTAGCTCGACCACTCGCTGTTCAATATAAAGAAAAAGTACCTTCTGATATGCGCGGATCATATCGTCAGTTTCGCAAAAATTTAGGTGAACCTTGGAATGCAGCAAATCAACTGATTCAGGGCCGACCACTTCGAGCTGCAGAATCATTAGGCCGTTTTTCCATTAATACTATTACGACTTTAGGTTTTGCCGATCCTGCTCGACGTTTAGGCTTATATGCTGAAGAAGAAAACTTTGGCACCACCTTAGGTTATTACGGCATTCCTTCGGGACCTTATTTGGTTTTACCTGTTTTTGGTCCAAGTACATTTCGAGATACTGTGGGTCTAGTTATGGATAGCCAAGCCCGACCACAAAAATATATCTTTGAAGATCGTGAAGGTGTTTATTGGACAGACCAAGTTTTACGCGGCATTGATGCTCGTTCTCAACTTCTAGATATAGAAGATGTTTTACAAGGTGATAAATATGCCGCCATTCGTGATATTTACTTACAACGTAAAAATTTCGCAATTGCAGAAAAAAAAGGACTAGAATCTGAGTCACTGTTTATTGATGATGATCAAGATAGCACTGAGAATGACGTGCCAGAAGATGATGTAGATACAACAAACAAATAAGTCTTTTCCATTTATTAAAAATATGATCAGTTAAGCATCTTTCTTTGCTGATCATTAGATTGTTATAGTACAACTATAGGCATCATCACTTTAAGGGTCATACAATTTCTTTATGTATTTCATTCAACCAACTCGTAATATTCCTTATTTAGATCAGGTACTCAGTACACTACCCAGTGTGCAAATGATTTGCATAGATGATATTGATTTGTATGATCCCACCATTTTAGCTATTGCTGATGTGCAAGACTACCTAACCCATCAATGGTCGCTCCCTACTATTGTGTTGGCCTTTGAAAATGAAGGTACGGCCTTAGCTCAAGCTTGGGAACTGGGTGCTTTAGCAGGTTGGATATGGAATAAACTGCCGCGTGATCCTGAAGGGGCATTACTTAAAATTGATGCACAATATAAGCGCAATCAAGATAGTCGTGATCTACCCTCAGCTGCACATCTACAAAAATGCTTACTGCCTAATCCAATTGAATTGATGAACTATAAGGTTGAAACCTTGTTTCAACCTTCTGCATATTTGTCTGGTGATTGGTACGATTATTGGAAAATTAGCGATAAAGAAATTATGTTTTATCTGGCTGATGTTTCTGGACATGGGGTCACCAGCAGTTTACTCACCTCTTGGATGGCGGCCTTTCATGGTCGATCCAAAACACCGCGTGAATTGATTAAAAAACTCAATGGCATGCTGGTTCAAGAAAATATTGAAAAGCATATTACGATGATTGCAGGCGTTTTAAATTTAGAAACCCATCAATTACGTTGGTCAAGCGCTGGACATTATCCGCCTGCAATTATCTTTGAACCCAACCAACCACCTAAAATTTTAAACACCAGTAGTTTCCCTTTAGGATTGACTGAAGATCTTGAAGTCGAAGAATTCGTATGTGTGCTGAATCGTCATGCACGGTTTATTATTTGTTCTGATGGTGCACTCGAACCTTTTGATGGTGGTCTGAATGAACAATTTGAAAAATTAGTCTTCCATTTGCAGAATCAATCGTTCCAAGCGCCCGAACATGTGGCAGATGACATTGCTATCTTAAGTTTACGTCGAATGAATTAACCATATAATCAATATGTTAACTTTCAACTAAGCAAACTACGCCCTTTGGCTACTTGAGTCTCTAGTGGCCCTATGTGATAATTTTACAATCCTTCTCTGCAAATGGCATTTATATGTCAACAGGTCATGTTGAATATGCAAGCTTGAATGGAACGCATATTTTTAAGCTTATTGGCGAAGTGCGTGCCCAATCTTGTATCAGTCTAGACAAACTCCTTAGTAAAATTGAACAGCAATCAAATGTGGTTGGGGCAATCGTAGATTTAACCCAAACCACATTTATTGACAGTACTGTTTTAGGTGTACTCGCCAAGCTTGGTCTCAAGCTCAAGCAAATCCACCACATTCAGGCCGTCATGTTATCTACCAATCCTGATATTACAACTTTGGCCAACAGTATGGGTTTGGGTCAAGTTTTTGTGATCTTAAATTATTGTGGTGACCCCAAAGTATGCACACTTGAATTAATGGAAGAACACATTAGTCATAACACCATGTTAACTACTGTTTTAGATGCGCATAAAACACTGATGGAGTTGAATGAAAACAACCTCAACATGTTTGAGCCTTTGGTTAAACAGCTGCAAAAAGAACAAGAGAATATTGAGCAAGTGTCTCAACAAAACGTATAAAAATTATTTATTAGAGCCCACCACATGACTTTACTCTCTGTTGTACAAATGAATTCCCAAGATGATATTGAAGCCAATTTCATCGTGATCGAGTCGTTAATACAACAAAGTAAAGCAGATGGTGCAGAGCTAATTGTTTTCCCTGAAAACTTTGTTTGTTTTGCAGGTGGAAAACAACGCGAGACAGCAGCGCAGTTTGAAATGATTCAACAGCGTTTAGAACATCTTGCCCAGCAATATCAAATTTGGATTGTGGCGGGGACACTTCCCTGTCCCTTCCGCCCTGATGGTTCCATCATTCCTGATGGTCGTGTGCGGACTGTAAGCCTGTGTATTAGCCCTGAACGTACTGAAGCACGTTATGACAAAATTCATTTGTTTGATGTTCAAGTCAGTGATGCTGTCGGTGGCTATCAAGAATCTAAATTTTTTGAACCTGGAACAGATGTTGTCGTTGCAAAAACGCCTTTTGGTCAGATTGGACTGATGGTCTGTTATGACCTACGTTTTCCCGAATTGGCACTCACTTTACGTGCTCAAGGTGCAAATATATTGACTGCACCTGCAGCATTTACTTACACCACAGGTCAAATGCATTGGCAGTTATTGCTGCAAGCACGAGCAATCGACAGTCAATGTCATATTTTAGGTGCGGCACAACAAGGCTGGCACGGTGAAAAGCGCCAAACATGGGGACATGCTGGAGCAACCCATAGCCGTGGTCAAATTTTAGCAATTACAGAGGCAGAGGGTGCTCAGCTGATAACTGTTCCTTTCGATTTACAAGAACAACAGGCGATACGTGCATCGATGCCTTTAATACAGCATCGTAAATTGATGACTTTATAAATCTTTTTCCTTTAAAGCAAAAAAAAATTTGATATAAAAATTACAAAATCACCGCTTATTTTTTCCTCCAAATCATCCAAGATAAAATCTTGATAAAATTTATGAGGGATCACAACATGTCTTTAGAAAAAGCGGTCTATACAGCAAAAGCCAAAGCAACAGGTGGACGTGATGGTCGAGCGACATCATCAGATGAAATTTTAGATGTAAAGTTAGCCGTACCTAAAGAAATGGGCGGTGCTGGTGGAGGCACCAATCCAGAACAACTTTTTGCAGCAGGTTATTCAGCGTGTTTTTTAGGTGCAATGAAATTCGTTGCAGGCAGAGATAAACTCAACATTTCCAAAGATGCCTATATTGAAGGCGAAGTGGGTATTGGGCCTATACCAACAGGTTTCGGCATTGAAGTAAAATTAAATATTCACCTAGAAGGTATGGATCAAGCTGAAGCACAAAAATTAGTTGATGCAGCACATATTGTTTGCCCTTACTCAAATGCAACCCGTGGCAATATTAATGTCACTTTAAATCTGATTACCTAAGCAAGCACTCAATCTATCCTAAAATAAAGTTCATCATTTTAGGATAGAATTCTGCATTGATTCAATAAGATGTAAAAATCAATAAAATACAACTCAGATCACTCGACCGCCCTATTTGATGCACAATACATAAAATAAATTGCCGAGTTTTATGAAGTTCAACAATTTATCAAATTATAAACAATCAAAAGACTTCACGTTAATCCGCAGCTTCATTGGTCACGCGTAGCACTTCTTCCAAGGTAGTTTTGCCTTGTAACACTTTACGTAAACCGTCATCACGAATAGAGCCTGATTGCTGACGTGCATAAGCCTCCAATTCATATTCCGCAGCATTACCATGAATGAAACGGCGCATTTGATCATCGACAGGGACAATTTCATAAATTGCCGTTCGCCCCATAAAACCCGTATGTGAACAATGATCACAGCCTTTCGGTTGTGGCAACTTGAATGTCGCTTCGGTATTTAAATGTCGAAAAACTTCAGTTTCAAATGCATCCGCATCGTGCCATGTTGCACAGCGTGAACATAAGGTTCGCACTAAACGCTGTGCGATCACTCCAATCAAAGAACTGGCCAGCAAGAAGGGTTCTATCCCCATATCTTTTAACCGTGTGACTGCCCCAATAGCCGTATTCGTGTGCAGCGTAGACAAGACTAAATGACCTGTGAGTGAGGCTTGAACAGCAATTTCTGCGGTTTCTAAATCACGAATCTCACCCACCATGACCACATCTGGGTCTTGACGCAACATGGCTTTTAACGCCCGAGCAAAGGTCATATCTACTTTGGTGTTGACCTGTGTTTGCCCAATGCCTTCCAATTGGTATTCGATTGGATCTTCCGCAGTCAAAATATTTTTTGAGCCATCATTTAAGTCCGATAAGGCTGCGTATAAAGTGGTGGTTTTACCCGAACCTGTTGGTCCAGTGACCAAAATAATGCCATGTGGACGATGCACTAAATGCGTCAAACGCTCATAATCAGGCTGCATCAAGCCCAAATGCGTCATATTTAACCGCCCTGCTTGCTTGTCAAGTAAACGCATCACTACACGTTCGCCATGTGACGAAGGTAAGGTCGAGACACGCACATCAACTTCACGTCCTGCCAACCTTAAAGACATACGACCATCTTGCGGCACGCGCTTTTCAGCAATATCAAGTTTTGCCATGACTTTAATACGTGATACCAACAATGGTGCAAGTTCACGACGAGGTTGGACAATTTCACGCAGTTGCCCATCAACCCGTAATCGAACGGATAATTTTTTTTCAAAAGATTCGATATGAATATCAGAGGCACCGACACGAATGGCTTCAGAGAGCAAGGCATTAATTAGACGAACAATCGGAGCATCATCTTCCTGATCCATCAAATCTTCAGCTTCAGGCACCGAGTCAGCCAAACTAAGTAAATCTGGATGATCTTCTAAACCCGCAGCCACTTGTTGTGATTCGCCCGTATCCCCCGCAAAACTTGAACTCAGCAATTGATGAAACTCTTGCTCGCTACATAATTGGTGCTGTGCAGGATAAGCTAAATAGCGACGTGCTTCTTGTATCGCAAGCAATGGCGTATTTTCACGGCGTACAATAAAGGCTTGATCACCCTCGTATCGAAGCAATACGCCATGACGCTTAGCAAAACTATAGGGTATTTGTAATTGTTTAAGTATTTGCATCAAAGTTTATAATGATGAATAAATTGATTTGAGTGTACTCTAAGCATATGGCAGCGTGAAGTCTGTTTTTTACTGATTAAGCAATATAGGAAATATGCTGTTGTCTAAAAATAATGAATTGATCGAACCTGAGCATCCCAATTTAAAATGGTGGGGCGAATACACCTTTGAATTAAATCAGCCCAAAGCATGGCAATTTGGTTCCTTATTATTTCGTCTCACCCGCGGGCTACAAGAATGGCGGATGGAATTTCATCGCCCACAAGTTCAGTATGACTATGAACAAAAGTGGCATGCCATTGAAGATCCCCATTTTGGTTTCCCTCAGCCCGCGAAAATAGAACGCTATATGTTCAAATCAACGCAAAGTAAATTGCAATTGATGCCGCGTTTAGCAGACCGTTCTGTGGTAATCAAACCAGTCGACCCAATTTATATTCCTGCTGGACAACGTGGCACACTGTATATCAGCACCCCCTTATGGATTGCTGGTTTTGTCGAAGGGCAAAAAGATCCACTGTTTGATATTCCAGTCATTCTTCCCAAAGACACTTGGTTTGGTCCGAATCATCGTATGGGCGAGATTTGTTATGCGACTGCTGTTGATGGTCGTACTGAACTACATCAGTTAAAACCACGCGCCTTTCGTGCAGTCACACCAATTGAATTTCATAATACCAGTCACCAACAATTACGTTTTGATCGAATGAATGTACCTGTTTCTGCGCTCCCGCTATTTTATAGTGAAAGTACGGGGCGGTTATGGACATCACAAATTAAAGTGCTACATGAAGGTTTGGATCGCCCGCCTCGAATTCGTATTGAAAATCGCACACCGCCACATGCAGGTGAAGTCATGTATGTCCATCCACCACGTGCGCCAGCCAGTGCTTTGTTTAATATGTTTGATTCATTTTTCTAGGGGGCAAAATGGCCGATTCAAATATTCCAAAAGAAATCACCAGTAGCCTCAAAGGTGTTTTCACCAATATTAATACCGATCGACTCACTGAAATTTTGGTTGCACTCTCCTTGGCTGTCATTGGTTTTCTGATTGCCCGATTTGTATCAAATGCCTTTATTCGTACCATTGGCTCACGTTTTAATGCACACCAACGCTTGGTGTGGCGACGCGGTATTTTTTATTTCATCTTCTTAATTTTTGTCATGGCAAGCTTAAAAGAAGCCGGCTTTAAGCTGAGTGTCTTTTTAGGTGCGGCAGGTATTTTAACCGTTGCTTTGGGTTTTGCATCTCAAACCTCCGCTTCCAACTTAATCAGTGGTTTATTTTTGATTGGTGAAGGTTCTTTTGAAATCGGTGATACCATTCAATTGACCTTAATTCGAGGGAACACCATTGAAGGTGAGGTCATTTCGATTGACTTACTTTCTGTCAAACTGTTAACCCAAGATAATGTCTATGTTCGACTCCCGAACGAGCAGCTCATTCGCGCCCCTGTGCATAACTTGTCAAAATTTCCGATACGGCGTATTCCCATTACTTTAGCCATTAACTTTCATGAAGATATTATTAAAGTTCGTGAAGTGCTGCTTGATGTTGCCAATAAATATCCATTGGTTTTGGCCGACCCGAAACCTGCTGTCACGGTCACGGCATTCCGTGAATCTTCCATTGAACTGTTATTTGCCATTTGGTGTGACCGTGAAAACTTTTTTAAAGTGCGGGATGAAATGCAAGAACGCATCCGCAATGGCTTCCTAGACAATCAAATTGAAATCCCTGTCCCTAAAATGGGTTTTGTCGATCGACCAGCGAATATGCAACCTTTAAATGATGCCGATATTGATCAATATGCCAATGCCAAAGAAGTCAAAAGAGCGCCTGATTTAAAATAATTTTTTTAATCATTTAATCCTCCCCAACCCTCCTTTAAAAAAGGAGGGAGACATCAATTAAACGATAATTCAGATTTAGTCTCTTTTTCTCCAAAGCAGGAAAGTCCCTCTTTTTCAAAGATGAGTCGTATATGGCGCAAGAGGGAGATTTTATCTATTCGCACCTATAGAAAAGAATTCCCCTTCTCCTAATAGGAGATGAGAATCCTCAATATATATATTTTGAGTCTGCAAGGGAGAGGAAAAATATCAAATCTTTTCACCTTCAGGCATTGGTGCAATATACGCAATCACCAACATCACCAAGCCTGCACCTAAAAATGAAACAACCCGAGTTAACGTGCCAATATGGGACAAATCGAACAAGACCAATTTTAAAGTTACCACCACCAAAATACTGCCGCCCAAAATCCAGACTGAACGCAGCTGTTTATGGCTGGCTAAACTCATGGTCATAAAGGCTAACCCCACCCAAAGTAAAGTCAAACTAAGTTGAACCGTGCCATCTTGCCACAAAGCCAGTTCATTCAAGGGTGTACCCAAATACACATGTAATGCGCGCAGCACAATATAACTGCTTAGCCAAAGTAAACTTAACACCATCAGCACGGCAACAATGCCTTTATCCAAACCTGATTTAACCTGTAAGGACAGCATCCACATAAACCCGATCAACATGGCGATACTGACCAAATCAAATGGATTTAAAATCGGCAACACATACGCTTGGAATGCTTGTTGGGTCAAGAGCTGCGAGCTCAGCATCCAAGTCGCCATTAAAACCAAAGTACTGCGCGCTTGCCAAAATATCTTCCAATCTGGATTATCCACTTGCCAATAACACCAAGCACAAAACAGTAAAGGTAAGATCACCACACTCATATACGGCATGCTCGGAACCAAGCTTAAACTACTCATGGCGAGGCTAAGCAAAACCCCGAAACTCACCCACTCTTTTTCCGCTCGAACGCCCAACATGGGACGCAGCCACAAGGCAGTCAAGATCAAACCAGACAATGCAAAAGCAACGCGGTCAAATGTAGAAGACCAAACAATAATGCCTTGTTTACTTTGATCAAGCACAATAATAAAGGCAAAAACAAAGACTGGAATTAACCCGAGCCATTTCGGCAATAACCATGACCATGTGGCTTTGCAATACAGCATGACTTCATTCATCAGCAAATAGCAGCCACTGACGATCAATAAGCAAATGACAAACTGATTCGCACGATCAATTTGATCAAGCAATAAAACAATCAACATCGTGGTTGCAAACAGCATTTGTAAACCATGAAAAGCGATCGTGGCATGGCTCAATTGCTTGCGAAAAGATGCACGACTATTGGCAAGCAACACCACCGCAAAATAACTCAGACACAGCCCCCAATACATTTCACGTGGAAATTGGCTCAACTCTGCCAGATAATAAAAACTAGATAAGCCTGCAACGACCAACAACCCCATGCCCAGATAACGACTAATATTCGACTCCCGATATAAGGCATAAATAAAAATCATTAAACCTTCGACCGCCCAGCCCACCACGCTCCATTGTTCAGGCAAAAGAATCGGTGGAATCAAAGCCAAGAAAATAAGCATGAGGCTTAAATAACTTTGCGAAATCAGTTGTACTGCTTGATGCCGTTTAGAAAGCAGATACAGTCCTGCATACACCACTGCAAAGTCTAAACTTGCACCGGCTTGCCAATACATTTCATCAAAATACATTAAATAAATAAAAATATAGCCCACAATAGGCGCACTAAAAATCAGTGCGACATCTAAAGCAGGTTTGAGTTTAAATTGAGCAAGATCCGCTTTGGCAAGCAGCTGGCTAAAGCGAAAACTCAGCCAAACAAAGATGGCGGTATGTGCAACAACCAGTACCGTTAAAATCCTACGCTCTTCTGCTTCACCCTGATAAAAGGCATAACTGCCACCCACGATCACCGTAATGAGGAATGCAATTTGATTTAGAATTTTCCATGGGCGTAATGTACTTAACACAGCAACCGCGAGATTAATCACCACATAATAGGCAATCAATTCAACCGCTGTCGCATTGCGAACAGGCAAAGTAAAGGGTGCGATATAGGCAATGATCATCGCCATCAGTGCCAGTTCAATTGATTGCTGCTTTAAGCTTAAATGCAGGGTGAGCAACATAATGACAGCAAAACAAAATGCGGCCACCCATAACATCGCAATCACACCATTGTAATAGGCAAAAAATAGGGTTAAGAATAATGCCGCTAAACCTAAACCTTCTAAAGCCAAAGCAAAACTGCGGTTTTTAGCCTGTAACCCATACCCCAATGCCGTGACTGCTCCACTCACACTCGCAACAATGCTCAGTTTCAACGCCAGACTCAACTGCCAATGTTCGGTGGCAAAACGTAGCAATAGCACAATGCCAATAATCAGCACCAAGATGGCAACTTTTAAAACAGGATTCCCCTGAAATATCCACTGCCTGAACTGATCAACCAAACTGATCGAATTTGATGTAAAGGGTAATTCAAGCGGCTCTGTATGGGATGTCGGTTCAACAGCAACATAAGCCGTGGGTGGAACTTGCTGTAATCGCCTTTGTACTCGATTTAACAAAGCTTCCAAACGCCTTAACCAACGCAGAAAGAAAAAAATCCAAGCTGTGACCCCTGCACCAACAACAAAACTCCAATCCATTGCCCCACCGACAAGCGCAACAATGGATGCAAGATAGAGCGGAACTTTTGAGGTTTCTTGAAATGAAATATGCTTCTCAGTCGCAATTTGAGCTGCGGGTGTTTGCAAAGCATCGACATATTGCATCACACTCATGACCAAGGCTAAGCCACACAAATAAGTAAAAATGTGTGCTTTTAAAAACCACGCACCCACACCGACAATAATCAATATCATCAGCCAAATCATGCGGATTTCGCTCTGCCCTTTGTGCATCTTATCTTTCTCTGCATCCTTATGAATTGATCATACAACAGCTCTGACTTTGATTTTTAAGCATTCATCAGATATTCGGTAACATGCATCTTTCATGATGTGCCTGTGATCAGTAGTAAAATCACGTACAATAAGCGGGTTATTTGAATTAGGAATCTTTCAATGCCACCATTTGTTTTGGTCGATGGCTCATATTTTTTATTTCGTGCGTACCATGCACTGCCACCACTAACCACTTCTACGGGTTTACAGACCAACGCAATTCGTGGTGCGATTTCTGCGATTCAAAAATTGATGCGTCGTATTCAACCGACGCATATGGCCGTGATTTTTGATACACCAGAGCCAACTTTCCGTCATCTCCTTTCACCGATTTATAAAGGTGATCGCCCAAGTATGCCAGAGGAACTTTCTCAACAGATTCCTTATCTTCACAATCTGATTCGCGCTTTAGGCATTCCATTGTATACCCTACCGGGTGCTGAAGCCGATGACGTGATTGGAACACTGGCTAAGCGTGCAGAGAAAGCAGGTCATCAAGTGCTCATTTCTACAGGTGACAAAGACATGGCACAACTGGTCACCGACAAAGTGACTTTAGAAGACAGCTTTAAAGATAAGCCAATGGATGTGAATGGGGTCTTTGAAAAATTCGGGGTTTGGCCGAATCAAATTATCGACTACTTAACCCTAATGGGTGATGCTTCTGATGGGATTCGTGGCGTGCCGGGGGTTGGTGCGAAAACAGCAGCTAAACTTTTAACCGAATATGGTTCAATCGGTGGCATTTTAGAAAATGTCGATCAAATCAAAGGTAAAGTCGGTCAAAACATTAAAGATAATGTTGAAGGGATTGCTCTCGACCATCAACTTGCCAGTATTGTGATTGACCTAGATTTAAACCTCACTTATGACGATTTAAAGCTGGCTGATCCGAATGTCGAAGCCTTACGTCAACTTTATACTGAACTTGAATTTCGTAACCAATTACAGTCTTTAGACCATCCAAATAATCCTAATAGTTCGGTCTACAAACAAACCTCAAAAGTGATTGAGAAATCTGCACACACAGAAGAAGTGATTAAAACTGAAGATCAAGCCGACATGAGCAGTGTCGATGATCAACTGGGACAAGCCACTTACCATACCGTTTTAAGCAAAGCAGACTGGGATAAATTCTTCCAACGCTTTAGCACTGAAAAATGTTTTGCCTTTGACACTGAAACCACCAGTCTAGATTACCGTATTGCAGAAATGGTCGGTTTTTCAGTGGCATTTAATGCCGATGATGCCTATTACATTCCGCTTGCGCATGACTATGAAGGTGCACCTGAACAGCTCAACCGTGAAACGGTTCTCACACAAATTAAACCAATTTTAGAAGATGCTTCGGTTAAAAAAATTGGTCATCATTTAAAATATGATGCACATATTTTGCAGAATCACGGGATTGAATTACAAGGCTGGTATTTCGATACCATGCTGGCTTCTTACGTGCTTAATTCTGTGGCAACGCGTCACGGTATGGATGATGTTGCACGTTTATATTTAAGCCATTTGAGCACCACCTTTGAACAAGTAGCGGGCAAAGGAGTGAAACAAAAAACCTTTAATCAAATTGAGATTGAAATCGCTGCGCATTATGCTGCTGAAGATGCGCATGTGACTTATCGCTTATATGAAGTGTTGTCGAAAAAATTAAAAGCCGTACCTGAACTCGACCATATTTTGCATAATATTGAAATGCCTGTGGCTCGTGTTCTGACCATAATGGAAGAAAACGGCATTGAGCTTGATCTCAAATTCCTTGATCAATTAGGGGTAGATTTTTCAAATGCCATTCAAAATTTAGAAAATCAAATTACCGAATTAGCAGGACAAAGCTTTAATGTCAGCTCGCCAAAACAAGTCGGTGAGATCCTGTTTGATAAGTTGGGATTAAAAGGTGGCAAGAAAACCGCCACTGGACAATACAGTACCAGTGAAAGTATTTTAGAAAAAATTGATCACCCGATTACCGCGTTAATTTTGGAATACCGCGGTCTTTCAAAACTCAAAAGCACTTATACAGATGGTCTACAAAAACAGGCCAACAATGACAGTGGTCGTGTCCATACCAGTTATCATCAGGCACTCACGACAACTGGTCGTTTATCATCGACCGATCCAAACTTGCAAAATATTCCTGTCCGTGAAGAAATTGGTCGTCAAATTCGTAAAGCGTTTGTTGCACCTAAAGGTCGCGTGCTGCTTGCAGCCGATTACTCGCAAATCGAACTTCGTTTAATGGCACATTTTTCTCAAGATGATGCCCTAGTACATGCCTTTAATCATGGACAAGATGTGCATCGTCGTACCGCTGCTGAAGTTTTAGGCATTGCCCTAGAAGATGTAACGCATGACCAACGCCGTCAAGCCAAAGCCGTCAATTTTGGTCTATTGTATGGCATGTCTGAATTTGGTTTGATTCGTCAGTTAGGCTTTACCCGTCAAGAATCTCAAGACTATATCAAACAGTATTTCCACCGTTATCCGGGCATTTATGAGTATATGCAACGCACTCGTCAAGTGGCTTTGGAACAAGGCTTTGTCGAAACAATTTTAGGTCGTCGTTTATATACCCCTGATATTGATGCACGCAATATGATGGTGCGTAAAGGCGCTGAACGTGCAGCAATCAATGCTCCGCTACAAGGAAGTGCTGCTGATATTATTAAAATGGCGATGATTGAAGTCGATAAAATATTACCGAAAGATCAAGCCAAAATGCTGTTACAAGTACACGATGAATTGGTGTTTGAGGTCGATGCCGATATTGCTGATGAACTGGCGCCTAAATTGGCTGAAGTGATGCAATCGGTGGTGAAACTTTCAGTTCCGCTAATTGTTGAAGTCGGTAAAGGCATGAATTGGGATGAGGCACATTAAAATATTAAAGCATTCTCTCCTTTAAATGACGGTTTGAGAGAAACTCTTTAAGTAATTTTAGAGTTTCTTCATTCCTTCAATACTTAAAAGCGATAATTTTTGTCTGACTCCACACAATACTCCACTTAAAGAGCTCCTTTACAGATCAACAAACCGAGTAACCCCAACACGTTGATCAAACGCTACTTGCTGTACGGGAGAGAGTTTAGATCGCTGATAACGTAATGAATAACCACCAAACATCTCACCCGTAGATTTTAGGATATACCAATCTAAAATTTCAGATTCACTCAACTTTAACCACTGCCCAACTTGAATCCATTTAAATATTTCAGGCACTTCAAACAGTTGTGCGAAACAAAAGTTATCTTCAAAAAATGGAGTCATTAGCCAAATATTCGCACCCTCTTCGGAATCTTGGCTTTCTGGAATATAAAATTTAACACATGCAAAATCCCCCTCAGATATTTTTGCTAAGTTTTCTTTAAAAATGTCCAATGATTCTCTTGCGATTTTTATCGTTGCCAAATATGCGTCAGCTTCATGATCAACAAGCATAAATTGAGGTTCAAGTTCGCTATTCATTCACCAATATCCTGATTTTAAAATATTTTATTTATCAATAAAAAAGGACTCAATGGAGTCCTTTTTTATTGCTTAAAGTTTAAAGCCCTGTCAGAAGTGCAATCGCCACTTCATTCATAATAATTTCAGCAATATACAAAGCTAAAAATGCCACAATTGGAGATAAATCAATCATGCCCATATTCGGCAAAATACGACGGAATGGTGCCAACAATGGTTCTGCAAGCTCCTGAATTACTTCAATATAAGGCGAGCGAGATTGCGTAAACATCACCACCCAACTTAAAATAATGGTCGCAAAAATCAAATAACGGCAGAAACGAATCAAGTCTTGAATCATGGTGACAAAAGTTAAAATCAGCAAATGCACCGGACTATTCGGCATAGCACCTGACAAATACATGACACCAAAAATTTTGAGTAAATATAAAACCAACAATAAAGCCAAAGCCGCTAAATTAACGCGACCTTTTGCCACAGTTGGAAAAATACGACCAAAAACATCCACTATTTTCGTTGCTTTAACCGTAGACATCACCACTGGATTATAAGCATTTACCCCTGCCAACTGCATGAGAAAACGAAAAAATACGAGCAAAATCGCTACGTTAATGATAATGCCAAAAATCAGCGCAGAGTTTGCACCCATACTGGAACTTTCCTAAATAAAAACGAGTTATTTGCTACTTTCACTTAGCTCTTGAGCAAGTTCTTGGCTGCGCTTTTGTGCAGCAGCCAAAGCAGCCTGAATATTTTGAGAAATTTGTGCACGATCAAAAACTTCAAGTGCAGCTTGAGTCGTACCATTTGGTGAGGTTACATTTTTACGTAATTCCGCAGGTGTATTTGCACTGGTGATTGCCATTTGTGCAGCACCTAACGCCGTTTGCAAAGTCAGCGCAGTAGCCACTTTCTCATCTAGGCCCAAGTTTTTACCTGCA
Source organism: Acinetobacter kyonggiensis (assembly GCF_900107285.1). Taxonomy (GTDB): domain Bacteria; phylum Pseudomonadota; class Gammaproteobacteria; order Pseudomonadales; family Moraxellaceae; genus Acinetobacter; species Acinetobacter kyonggiensis. The sequence goes on from NZ_FNPK01000001.1 coordinate 15,469, forward strand.
CGAATCATGCTTTCCATCATATAGAAGAAATATGCAGGACCAGAACCCGATACTGCCGTGACCGCATCAATCTGCGCTTCTGAATTTACCCACAGGGTTAAACCTGTTGCAGCTAAAACTTGGCTTGCAAGCTCACGATCTTTGGTATCAACTGCTTCAGTCGCATACAGGCCATGTGCACCTGTTTGCACCAAAGCGGGAGTATTCGGCATCACACGAACAATTCGGTCTGTGGCTAAAAGCGTTGCAATGGTTGCAATTTCAGCACCAGCAACAATCGACATGACCAATTTGCCTTCAAACAAACCTTTAAGAGGCTTTAATACACTGGCCAATACCTGTGGTTTTACCGCAAAAAGGACGATATCGGCATCACGAATGGCAGCAATATTATCATCGGTCACGCAAACATCTTTTTCAGCTAATAAAAGACGTACTTTTTCGACCGGATCAGAAACTGTAATACGTGTTGGAGGCAAACCGCGTGAAATTAACCCACCAATTAAGGCTTGAGCCATATTACCGCCACCAATAAAACAAATATTACAATTTAAAGCTGCACTCATGAATCATACTCGACGTAGAATTTTTTAACTAAGAGATCAAATTTGGTTGCCAACCACCGACTTCACAATATTCAGATTGAGCTAACCAAAACCCTTTTGGTGTAAAAACACCAAGCATAACATTATCTATGCTTAATATTTGAATTGTATGACGCTGCCAAGGAAAAATTTGCGCGTCTTGAATAGCTTTTTTTAATGGCCAACGACCGACTCGCCCATGTAAATGAATTTTTTCTCCGCCTTGGCGCAGTACTAAATTTAACGCTTTACCCAATAAGGATGCTGATAATCCGATTTGTGCAGGCTCAGCGTAATATTGCCCTGAAAGAACATTAATACTTTGATTAAACTGTACTTGAATCGTGGTAATTAAAGTATCTAATTGATTTTTATCAGTAAGATATTCATCCAAGCTTAAACGGAAAATTTTTTGCTGATAACGCACATAATAATATTGCTTCCAATGCAAGGCCGCTTGTGCATCAGACTTAGACTCAATCACTTCATGCAACAAACGCTCAACCATCTCAAAACTAGGTCGATAGCGATCCTGTCCTTTCATCCATGCCGATAAAAGCTGTCTTTGACGCGCAGTGGATAATTGCGCTAATTTTTTTAAATCAAGTTCAACTGCTGTGCCACAAAACACCAAATCTTGCTGCAAAACATCGTGCAGAATTTCATCCGCATCGTGCATCAAAAAACTGGTGCGACTTAAGGCTTGTTGCATTTTCGGATAACGATTTTGTAACATTGGCCACAGTTCATGACGACACCATGCCCGATCATAATCAGTATTCAAATTACTTGGATCTTCAATATTGTGCACATCCAGTTGTGCTGCCCATTGGCAAATCTGCTCACGTGAGATATCGAGTAGTGGTCGCCAAAGGGTAAATTGCTCACGAACATCGACCTGTTTCATGGCAGATAGCCCCTGCACGCCAGCACCTGAAAGCAGACGCAAGATTAACGTTTCCGCTTGATCTTGCTGATGATGGGCCAAAACTAAAATTTCATTGGGTTTTAAATGCTTTAAATAAGCTTGATAACGTGCTTCGCGGGCTTGTTGTTCCACATTACCTGCTTGTACCTTGACCGCTTCAACAATACAAGGAATATTCAGTGCAGCACATTGATCAGAGACAAATGTTCCCCAACTGGCGCTGAGCGATTGCAATTGATGGTCAATATAGATGGCACGAATTTTTTCAGGGTATAAATAAGACATCAGATGCAGCAGCAACATGGAATCCATGCCGCCACTACATCCAATTAAAAAGCAGGTATTTTCAGGAAACTGTTGTTCCTGTTTTAAGACATTAGACCTAAATTGTCGCTGCCAAACTTCATTAAACGCTGGTAACGTGCTTCGCATCGTTCATTCGCTTCCATTGGTTGCAATTCTTCTAAAGCTTGTTGTAACACATCTTTAAGCGCTTGCATGACTTGCTCAGGTTGCAAATGTGCACCTTCACCTTCATCAACAACATATTCCACAATACCCATTTTTTTGAGTTTTTCAGCGGTCAATGCTAATGCTTCACTGGCTTGTTCAGCTTTCTCGGCTGTTTTCCATAAAATGGTTGCACAGCCTTCAGGTGAAATCACAGAATAAATACTATGAGACAGCATAATAACGCGATCCGCCACACCAATACCGAGTGCGCCACCTGAACCACCTTCACCCAGTACGGTTGCAATCACAGGTACTTTTAAACTTGAAAGCTGTGCAAGACTGGTCGCAATCGCTTCTGCTTGACCACGTTCTTCCGCGCCCACACCTGGATATGCACCCATAGTGTCAATAAAGGTAAACACAGGAAGATTAAATCGTTCTGCCATATCCAGTAAACGTTGCGATTTACGGTAGCCTTCTGGATTACTCATCCCAAAGTTATGTTGCAATTTTTCACGAGTACTACGACCACGATGTTGTCCAACAATCATGACTGGCTGACCATTAAAACGTGCCAAGCCACCGATCATTGCACCATCATCACCAAACACCCGATCTCCATGTAAAGCATCGAATTCAGTGAAGATTTCACCAACATAATCCAAAAATTGCGGACGTTCTGGATGACGTGCAATTTGAACCGTTGTCCATGCTTTAGATTGAGCAGCTTTATTTTTCATAGGTCGACCATTATCCCTAAATTAACAATCACTTGTTAACCAATCACTTGTTAATAGATAAATTGTTCCGACTGAATATTCAATTCAATATCCCAATGCTTGAACTGCACTTGCTCATCATGCAAGTCGGCCACAAGCAAAGGCCATTGTTTGGCATCGCCAGAAACGCTGAGTTGCCATTGTTGCTCATTGCCAACACTTAATTCAATGGCAGGAAGCATCTCATCGCTACGACTATGATTAAGTAAAACTGCAAGACGAAGCAATAGACAAAGATAAACTAATTTGCTACCCCCCACCTTAATTACATCCACCCGACTGTCACTGCGTAACTTACGACGATGATGTGCGACTAAATGTGAAAGATGGTTTTGATCAATTTGCGAGAAACCAGCAATATCCGAATGTTGCAATAAATAAGCACCATGACGATGATAACCCCCATGACTAATGGCCAAACCAATTTCATGCAAATATGCAGCGCGGCGCAGCAAATCACTATCTTCAGTGTTTAAATTCAATATCTTAGCAACACCATCAAATAAATCTTGGGCGGTTTTTACCACACGTTCAGCTTGTTTAGGGTCGGCATTATAACGCCCCATTAAAGCTTGAACACTTCGATCTCGGATATCTTCATGTTGGAAACGACCCAACAGGTCATACATTACACCTTCACGCAATGCACCATCGGAATAGACTAATTTATCAAGTTCAAGCACATCAAACACAGCATATAAAATGGCAACCCCAGCTGGCAAAACTGCTCGACGGTCTTCTTTTAAGCCATCAAAATCAACTTCAGAAATATCTTTAAATTTAAGTAACTTTTCTTTGAGCTTTTCTAAGCCTTCACGGGTTAAATTTTCTTGCTCATCGCTCCAGCCCATATTAATGGTAATTTGACGACACGCTTTAATCGTGCCGCTTGAGCCGACAACTGTATCCCAACCGGCTGTTTTATAGGTATTGGCAATACCTGAAAGCTCTTTACGCGCAGCAACAACCGCTTTATCAAAATTTTTCTGATTAATTTCGCCATCACTAAAATAGGCTTTGGTAAAAGCAACACAGCCCATTTGTAAAGATTCAGTATGAATCGGTTCAAACTCTTCGCCAATAATCAGCTCGGTAGAGCCACCACCAATGTCGATCACCAAACGACGACCACTATTCGCCATGGTGTGCGACACACCCAAATAAATCAGACGCGCCTCTTCACGACCGGCAATAATTTCAATCGGTTTAGGTAAAATTTCTGCCGCTTTTTGAATAAATTCATGCCCATTTTTGGCCTGACGTAAAGCATTGGTCGCCACAATTCGCATACGATTGGCTTGTACTGAACTTAAACGCCCGACAAAACGCGCAAGACAGGCTAAGCCACGCTGCTGAGCGGCTTCAGTTAGGTTTTTATTTTCATCCAGACCAGCTGCCAATTGTACTTTTTCTGACATTGAAGCCACTTTTTTAACTTCGCCATGATCTACACGTGCAATCGCAAGGTGAAAACTGTTCGACCCCATATCGATGGCAGCAAGTAACTCTTCATCAATCAAAAAATCAGACATTATTCAAACGAACCTATAAGAATTACGCTTAGAGTAATTCACATACATGCAATTTAAAAGCCATTTATCAAGACAAATAGAGGAGTTTTTAAATTTTTAATCAAAAGTATAATTGTAGGACACGATGATCAATATCGTGAGCATCAATTAGACAAACTCACTATAATGTTTGAAAATTTACATATCGCACTACATAGTTAAACAAGGCTATGTAATACTTATCGTTATAAAACTCTCTTAAAATTTTATTTGGAGCATATCCATGTCTGGCAATATCGTAAACACAACTGATGCGAACTTCGAAGCTGACGTTTTACAATCTGACGTTCCTGTACTTGTTGATTTTTGGGCAGGCTGGTGTGCACCATGTAAAGCGATTGCTCCTGTATTAGAAGTACTTTCTACAGAATTCGAAGGCAAAGTAAAAATTGTTAAAGTTGACGTAACAGCTTGTGAAGCGACGGCAGTAAACTACAATATCCGTAACATTCCTGCACTCTTGATGTTTAAAAATGGTGAAGTTGTGGCACAACAAGTCGGTGCTGCACCAAAATCTAAATTAACTGCATTTATTGAAGAAAATATCTAATTCAAAACAATGTCATTTAATGCAATACGCTATCTTAGGGTAGCGTATTTTTTTCGTCTATAAATTGACAAAAAGCTTATTTACTCTTATATTACATGTTCAAGGAATAAAGGATTTTCCAATCCAGCGTTTTCTTACAAGACACAACACATAAGATCGCCGCTCGGCAACATATATTGTTTTTACACTTTTTTCTTCGAAACAATGAATCAGACCTCTGAATTGTTATTGTGCAAATACAATTACGTTATTTTTATTGCGTGCAAGCGGCTGAATGTTGCTCCCTTTTCCCATCTGTATTCCAGAATTTTGATTCTATCTGACCACCTATGAATTTAACTGAACTCAAGAAAAAACCGATTGGCGAACTCATCAAGATTGCTGAGTTTATGGGCCTAGAAGGAATGGCGCGTAACCGTAAACAAGACATCATTTTTGCCATTTTAAAGCGCCATGCAATGAATGGCGAAGAAATCTTTGGTGATGGTGTTCTCGAAATTCTATCTGATGGTTTTGGTTTCCTACGCTCTGCAGCAGGCTCTTATCTTGCTGGTCCTGACGATATTTATGTCAGCCCATCTCAAATTCGTCGCTTTAACTTACGTACTGGCGATACTATTACAGGAACAATTCGCCCACCGAAAGAAGGCGAACGTTATTTTGCTTTATTAAAAGTGAATCAAATTAACTACGACACACCAGAAAATTCACGTAACAAAATTTTATTCGAAAACTTAACGCCATTGTTCCCGACTGAACAATTGATTATGGAATTGGGTAACGGTACAACTGAAGATTTAACCGCACGTGTAGTTGACTTGGTTGCACCGATTGGTAAAGGCCAACGTTCAATTATTGTTGCTCCGCCAAAAGCGGGTAAAACCATGTTGTTACAAAACATCGCTCAATCGATTGTTCGTAACAACCCTGAAGTATTCCTGATTGTACTTTTAATTGACGAACGTCCTGAAGAAGTAACCGAAATGGAACGTACTGTTCGTGGTGAAGTGGTTGCATCAACATTTGATGAAGCACCTGCACGTCACGTCCAAGTGGCTGAAATGGTGATTGAAAAAGCAAAACGCTTGGTTGAACATCGTAAAGATGTCGTGATTTTACTGGACTCTATTACCCGTCTAGCACGTGCTTATAACACCGTTATTCCTTCTTCTGGTAAGGTTCTGACTGGTGGTTTAGATGCACATGCACTTGAACGTCCAAAACGCTTCTTTGGTGCGGCACGTAATATTGAAGAAGGTGGTTCACTGACCATTATCTCAACTGCTTTAATTGAAACGGGCAGTAAGATGGATGATGTGATTTACGAAGAATTCAAAGGTACGGGTAACCAAGAAATCACACTTGATCGCCGTATTTCTGAAAAACGCGTCTTCCCAGCGATGAATATCAAAAAGTCAGGTACTCGTCGTGAAGAACGCCTCATGAGTGAAGACAATCTACGTAAAGTATGGATTCTTCGTAAGCTTTTACATCCAATGGATGAATTGGCAGCAATGGAATTCTTATTGGATCGTATGAAAGAAACCAAAACCAATGATGATTTCTTTGATCAAATGAAACGTAAAGCAACCAGTTAATATGCAGTTATTTTGATAAAAAGGCTATCTCTAACGATAGCCTTTTTATTTGGTTGACTTTACTTACATAAAGATACAATTGACTTTTTTCTTTGTAAATTTTTATGCAAGTTTTTGATTATTAAAATAATCAGATAAAAAAAATGATATTTTTTAGCAGGTTATTGAGTGTTTATCCAATACAAACCCTGCAATTGATTGTTATTTTCTGTTAAAAAATTGCTCAATTTTCAGCTTTTTTTGCATTTTTTAGCTATCGCCTAGTAGTAATTAAAAATGCGCAGTGATAGCATATTTGCAGACCAGTTAGACTGCCTCTGCATTGTTACTACCTAAAAAATATTAGGAAGAATAAAAGCACTTAACAGGCTAACAAAGGTTATTTTTAATCTCATATTTAGAGAGTGATGCCATGTTATTCAAAAAAATCGCTATTGCTGCTGCAGTTGCTACTACTTTAGCTTTCGTTGGTTGTGCTAAAAAAACTGAAGAAGCTCCTGCTGCTGAAGCTGCTGCTTCTGAAGCTGTAGCTGCTGCTTCTGAAGCTGAAGCTGCTGCTTCTGCTGCTTCTGTTGCTGCTCCTGCTGCTGAAGCTGCTGCTTCTGTTGCTGCTGATGCTGCTTCTGTAGCTGTTGACGCTGCTGCTGATGCTGCTTCTACAGCTGCTTCTGCTGCTCACTAATCTTTAAGATTAGACAGTAAAAAAAGAGAGCCATTGGCTCTCTTTTTTTATCACGCTAAAAATATAATCTGAATAAAAACATCATTAGCATTTATGCTGCGTTCAAAACACTTTTGCAGCGATTCAACATCGCACTTCATAATGATCATTATTCAAAATAATTTTTTCATATTACTCATGTCACTACCGCTGTATTTTCTAGAAAAGTAACTGATCAATTAAAATTTAAGTATAAAAAAGCAGATCAATCGATCTGCTCATTTCCAACACGCTGTCTAAATTTCTGACCAGCACGGAAGGTTACCACACGGCGTGCAGAAATCGGAATTTCTTCACCCGTCTTCGGGTTTCGTCCTGGGCGTTGACGTTTATCACGCAACTCAAAGTTACCGAAACCTGAAAGTTTAACTTGCTCACCCGAGATTAGCGCTTGGCTAATTTCATCAAAGAATAGCTCGACCATTTGTTTTGCTTCACGACGGTTTAAACTCGTGAGCTCACTTAAATGATCAGCCATTTCTGCTTTTGTTAATGCTGTCATGAAGCCCTCAATGTCGCTTGGTAAGTGTTTTCCAACACTTGTAGGATATTGTCCATACCGGATTTGATTTCAGCATCTTCAAGTGTACGGGTTGGATGCTGCCAAAGAATTGCAAATGCTAATGAGCGTTTACCTGCTTCAACACCTTGTCCAGTGTACACATCGAACAACCAAGTTGAGTCTAAAAGCTCTCCACCCGTTTTTTCGATAAGTTGCTGAATTTCACTAACATTAATCTTATCACTAATTAAAAGCGCAATATCACGTCTAACCGATGGAAATCGTGATAATTCTGTAAAATTAGATACATAAGTTTGCAAAACAGCCTGTTGATCGATTTCTGCCACCCAAGTGACACCCAAATCTAGCTCATCTTCTAAAGATGGGTGTAAACGACCAAGGTAACCAACAGATTGCCCATTCACTAGAATTTCCGCAGATTGACCAGGATGTAACCATTCACGCTCTGAACGCACATATTCAACTTCGACGCGACCCGCTGCTAAAATTTCTTCAATCTCACCTTTGAGGTCAAAGAAATCCATCGGCTGTGCTTTACCATGCCAAGATTCAGCCGTTTTAGCACCAACAGCAATCAGTGCTAAAGTTGGGATTTGTTTTAAGTCATGGATGCTGGTTGCATCTTGATAATCGAAACGTAAACCCAGCTCAAAGAAACGCACACGGCTTTGCTGACGATTGATATTGTACTGTACACATGGAATCAGGCTAGACAACAAAGTCGAACGCATCGCAGCCAATTCACTTGAAATTGGGTTTGCCAACATCAATGGCTTCACATTCGGATTGAGTTGCTTTTCAAGCTTAGCATCGGCGAAGCTAAAACTGATTGCTTCTTGATAACCTAAAGTCACCAATGTTTGACGAAGCTGAGGCAGTTCAAACTGATCTTGATGTTTGGCTAATTTCACATCAATTACAGGTAGACTAATTTGAATGTTGTCATAACCGTGAATACGGGCAACTTCTTCAATCAGGTCTTGATAAATTGCCATATCATAGCGGTGTGATGGCGGAAGAACACTCCACTCACCTTGTGCTTGGAGCGTCACAATACAACCTAAACGTTGTAGTGCATCCGTAATAAAATCGCTCTCAACGGCATAACCCAACAATTGATCGACTTGTACTTGTTTAAGTTCAATCGCTTCACGGGTAGGTAAAAGTTCTGGTTTTTCTGCAAGCGTAATCGGACCGAATTCTCCACCCGCTAATGCTGCAATCAATTGTGATGCACGATTCATCGCAATGATTGGCAATTCAAAGTCGACACCACGTTCATAACGCTGTGATGCATCGGTATGCAGACCATAGCGACGAGCGCGACCTGCAATTGCAAGCGGTGCAAAGAATGCTGATTCTAGGAAAATTTCGGTGGTTTCATCCGTTACAGATGAAGACAAGCCCCCCATAATTCCCGCCATAGCCAAGGCTTTTTCGTCATCGGCAATGACCATCACATTTTCAGTCAATTCAACTTCTTGTTCATTGAGCAAAACAAGTTTTTCAGCAGCAGTTGCTTGACGAACATGGACAGCACCCTGAACTTTAGCAGCATCAAATGCATGTAAGGGTTGACCTAACTCAATCAGCACGTAATTGGTAATATCGACTAAAATACTGTGCTGACGCATACCTGAGCGAGCTAAGGCTTGTTCCATCCAAGCTGGCGTTGCTGCTTTGGTATTTACATTTTTAATCACACGCCCTAAATAGCGTGGGCAACCATCAGTATCAACGACAACTTTTTTCTCATCGCTAATTGTTGCAGCAACCGCTGTAATTGCAGGTTCGGTTACAGCCAACTGATTAATCACCGCAATTTCACGCGCAATACCACGAATACTGAAACAGTCGCCACGGTTTGGTGTGATGCTAATGTCAATCACGTGATCATCAAGATTGAGATATTCACGGATGTTAATACCCACAGGTGCATCGTTTGGTAGCTCTAACAGACCATCAATTTTATCTTCAAGGTCTATTTCAGATGCACCACACAGCATGCCTTGTGATTCAATACCACGAAGTTTGCCTTTTTTGATTTTGAAATCACCCGGTAAAACTGCACCGATGGTTGCAACAGGGGCTTTCATGCCAACACGCACGTTTGGCGCACCACAGACAATTTGTAAGGTTTCAGCTGTACCAATATTCACAGTCGTAACACGTAAACGGTCTGCATCTGGATGCTGTTCTACCGTTAAAACTTCACCCACCACCACACCTGTAAAAGGTTTCGCGGCTGGAATCATCTCATCAACTTCTAAACCAAGCATCGTGAGCTGGTCAGATAGCGTTTCGCTATCAACGGCAGGATTGACCCACGTGCGCAACCAATTTTCGCTAATTTTCATAAATTCAATTTCCTTAATCTCCCCCTAACCCCTCTTTATAAAAGAGGGGAAAACCACGTACTCTATTTTTGACTGTGGAAGTCCCCCTTTCTTAAAGGGGGATTTAGGGGGATTTCTATAAACCTTTAAATTGTTAAATTTGTATTTAAACCATTAAGCAAATTGGCGTAAGAAACGCACATCATTTTGGAAGAACATACGCAAATCATTCACACCGTAGCGAAGCATCGCAAAACGTTCCACCCCTAGACCAAAAGCAAAACCTTTGTATTTTTCAGGATCGATGCCTGCTGCTTGAAGTACATTCGGATGCACCATACCGCAACCTAAAACTTCTAACCAACGACCACGTTCATCCATAATATCCACTTCAGCGCTTGGCTCAGTAAATGGGAAATAAGATGGACGGAAACGTACCGTTAAATCTTTTTCAAAAAATTCATTTAACAGATTAATCAACAAGCCTTTAAGTTCTGCAAAGCTGGTGTTTTCAGCGATGTATAAACCTTCAATTTGATGAAACATTGGAGAATGGGTTTGGTCTGAGTCACAGCGGTATACACGGCCCGGACAGACAATACGAATAGGCGGTTGTTGCGTTTCCATAGTACGAATCTGCACACCCGAAGTATGGGTACGCAATAAATGATTCACATCAAAATAGAAGGTGTCATGCATCGCACGCGCAGGGTGATGCCCCGGAATATTCAATGCTTCAAAGTTGTGATAATCATCTTCAACTTCTGGACCAGTCGCAACAGTAAAACCCGCTTTGGTAAAGAATTGACAAATACGTTCCTGCACTTGCGTCACAGGATGGATACTTCCCACACTTTGACCACGACCCGGCAAGGTAATGTCAATTACTTCGCTAGCAAGTTTTTGTTCTAGTGCAGCTTTTTGTAGTTCCGCTTGGCGTGTCGTTAATGCACCCGTAATGGCTTCACGTACCGCGTGAATTTTCGCCCCAAAAACTTTACGTTCTTCAGGATCCATTTTACCCAGTGCCTTCGATTGTTCCGCGAGCTGGCTTTTCTTCCCTGTAAATTGCACTCGGGCTTGATCGAGTGTAGCAAGGTCTTGAGCTGCTGCAATCGCAGCGAGCGCTTCAGTGGTCAGGGCTTCCAGTGACATAGTAACTCTCAAAGCAACAATTTAAAAATATAATAAAACCCCATATTCTAACAGTTTTTGAACGTATTGATGAAGTTCCCAGTAGAGGAAAATTAGATTAGCATCCGGATTTATAAAAAGGATAAGATAAAGCCAATATTCATGAGATCAATAACAATGGCTCTCGATCAAATTTGGAAACAACAATTGACTTTAGTGACCTATGGTAATGAGTATCTGAAGCAAAATTTAAGCTTTAATCATTGGGTACAGCATGCCATTTTTAACCAGCATAACTTGCGTTTCCGTGATCTTTTGTCACAACACCTACTTGCGCAACATTTTCAAGTTTGGCTAGAAGCACTTAAAAAACTAGGCACACAGCGTATTAGCTTACACAGCTCAAGTCTTTTAAATGATGAAAAAAACCCAAATGCCAATGTAGAACTATTACAGATACCGCATATTATTATCAGTCATGAACAGCATAAAAAAACCGCATGGATTTTTGGCAAAGAATTAGCAGAATGGTATAACGCTGACCATGACTATGAAGTGCCTAAACCACAACAAGAACAATGCCGTCAGGAAATATTTTGGCGTTTTGAACTGAATCCAAAACTGGCAAAACGTGTAGATGCTGATTTACAGCAGCCGAATTGGGATGATATTCAGCTTTATACCGACAATGAATTATTTGACAATAAATTTGCTCAAGGCTTTACGGAACCAGCAAATCGAGATTTTCCTTATTACGGCATCAGTCCATCTGACCTAGAGCGTGTCGATAGCTTACCTGTCGCAGAAAGTAAATATCTCCCGTTACTGCCTACCGAGTATCAAGCGGATTATGCACATACAACCCTACATCGTTTAGAGGCATTATCAAGCTATATTCAGCACAAACTACAACCCCCCAATCATGCCGATGGCAGTGAGCTTAGCCCTGAAGAACAGCTCAATCTGCGCCATTTTTCCCAAAAATTAGATGATTTAACGACAAAGTTTATTGTTAAAGTGGCCAATCATTATCAGTCTGCAAAACTAACCCCAGTCGAAGTTGCCAATCCTTTAGATGGCGCTCATGCAGCACCCCACACAGCACAAAATTTAAAAACACATCCAGTGCATGCTTCGCAAAAAGTCGGTGCATCGGGGGTGATTAAACTGATTTTATTAACCATTGTCATTTGTATCTGTGCTTATTATTTTGGACTTTGATTTTTGATCAAGATTCTAAAATTGATGCTAGGTGTTTGGAAAACGCAAACTCAGCATACGCGCTGTAAGATGCTTTAAATTAAGATGCTTTAAATCAATCGCTAGACATCCACAAAAAAGCACTGCTTATTTGCAGTAATGCCAGTCAGTTAAGAAATTGACTGGCATTTTATTTTTTAAATTCATGATGTTATTTAATACGCGGAAACGTCATCCGCAACTGTTCGAGGCAAGATTACTTTGGAAAAGTACAGTTTCTGCGACTTATTAATCAATAAAAGGTATTTGGCGAGTTTTGCGGCATGACAAATGCCTTTGATTACTTTGGGCTTATCCAAAGTAATAGGTGAGCTCCAAGTATTTGATTTAAAAATATAAGACTCCGTCATGAATAACTAAGAACTTTATTTCTCAAATCCTTAACTGAATGGCATTACTGCTTATTTGCAGTGCTTTTTATGATGAGGACTGTGGTGTTGTGGTTTCTACATGCAAATCTCAACAGCCCTTAGGTTTTCTCACGACTTTGCCGATTTCATTTTAGCTTTTTTCGCGGCCAGTTTTTTTAACACTTCAGAGACTGCCACCATGGCAAAACTTGAAGTTACCACTACCGCTGAGCCGTAGCCGCCACAACGCAAGCCTGCACTTGGACAAACCTCTGCGCTTGAAAATGGATTATCAATCGAATACACGCAGGTAATGCCAAATTTTTCTTTAGTTTTTTTACAAATGCCTTTGGCGCGCAACTGACTGCGTAATTTTGCCAACATGGGATCTTGTTCGGTTTTAGACAAATCTGCCACCCGAATTTTCAGTGGATCAAGCTTGCCACCCGCGCCACCTGAAACAATCAAAGGAATTTTATTAAAGCGACAATGCAACATTAGCGCGAGTTTCGCTTTAACATCATCAATGCAATCGAGAACCACATCTGGCGTATTGGCTAAAAGTTCTTTAATATTTTCAGACGTTAAATAATCATCAACCACATTAATTTTAATACGTGGATTAATCGAATAGCAACGCTCAGCCATCACCTCAATTTTTTCACGCCCTAATGTTGAACTCATGGCGGGCAATTGGCGGTTAATATTGGATGCTGCAATCACATCCATATCAATCAGGGTCAGCTCAGCAATGCCTGTTCGCGCTAAGGCTTCAACCGCCCAAGAACCCACACCGCCAATTCCAATCACCATCACATGGCTCTGTTCATACTGACGAAAAGCATCATCTCCATAAATTTTTTCCACACCCGCAAAGCGGCGCTCATATTCATCATCTTGGGGAAGATCAGTCATTCGTCATCTATCTAACAGCTAAAAATACCAGCGCATTTTATCAAATTCTATGTTGTTCCGATAATGTATCTGTTCAAGAGAATAAATAGGATGTGATTCAAATAAAAATGGGCTGATCTTTCGCCCATAAAAAAAGAGGCTTAAGCCTCTTTCTATATCTATTAATTCATAATAAAAAAATATTCACGGTAATACTTTAATTCTGCAATCGAATCACGAATGTCATCCATGGCTAAATGTGAGGCATTCTTTTTTAAACCGCTCATAATTTCAGGACGCCAGCGTTTTGCCAACTCTTTTACTGATGATACGTCAAGATTACGGTAATGGAAAAACTGTTCCAATTCAGGCATTAAACGGTGCATAAAGCGGCGGTCTTGGCAAATTGAGTTGCCACACATTGGTGATACTTTAGGATTGATCCATTTTTTTAAGAATTCGATGGTCTGCTGTTCTGCATCTTGTGCAGTCAATTTACTACGACGCACACGTTCAATTAATCCAGACTGACCATGTTGACGCGTATTCCATTCATCCATCGCATTGAGGATCAAGGGTGACTGATGGATCGCCAGCACAGGGCCTTCCGCCAAAATATTGAGCTTGTCATCAGTCACAATGGTCGCAATCTCAATAATTTTATCGTTATCGGTATCTAGACCTGTCATTTCAAGGTCAATCCAAATGAGGCGGGTATCAGGAGTGCTGCTCATAAATGTGCAATCTTATTAGGCTTAAAAACGGCTATAGTAGCAAATTTATTGCAACTTGGCTGTAACTCATACCCCGCTTCATGCTATTTTTGCCTTCCTTAGTGCATGGTTTTTTTAGGATATGAATGGCTTTAATTCGTAAACGTCGTTTAACTGAACAGCAACAACGTCGCATTCAGAAACAACATAAAACACGTCAAGAAGAACTCGATACTTCAAATGACCTCGAAGGCTTAGTGGTACAGCACTATGGCCGTCAACTTGAAGTTCAAGCCCTATCAATGCCTGATGAGCATCCGATTAAACCTGAAGTCAAATCAGGTGAACCAGAGCCTTTTTGGAAGCCGATTGAAATCGGCAGTGTCTGGCGCTGTCATACACGTACCAATTTAGAAGCCTTGGTGACAGGTGACCGTGTTAAATGGCAAGCAGACCCCAATACTGGTTTGGGTATTATTACTGCCATTCACCCACGTCAATCACTCCTGACACGCCCAGACCGCTACCACAAAGTCAAACCTGTGGCAGCCAATGTCAGCTTAATTGTGGTTGTGTTTGCCTCCTTTCCAGAAGTTGCACCCAGTCTGATTGACCGCTATATCGTGGCCTGTGCCGATGCCCAAATCCCTGCACTTTTAGTGTTAAATAAAGCTGATTTAATTCAAGAAAATGATCCGATTTTAAAGCTGATGCAAGAGTATCAAGCCTTAGGTTATGAAGTCATGCAATGCCAGTCGACCGGTGATGCCTCTGCGGTCTCCACGTTAGCAAATCGCTTAGCTGGTGAAACTGTGGCCTTTGTCGGACAGTCTGGTGTTGGAAAAAGCTCCCTGATTAATGCCATCGTTCCCGATGCTGCACAAAAAACCAATATCATTTCGGAAAACTCAGCACTGGGTCAACACACCACAACCTCGACGCGTTTGATTGCTTTTGGTGAAGGTTCAGCACTGATTGACTCCCCCGGAATTCGTGAATTTGGTTTATGGCATTTAAACCCAGACAAAGTTCAACATGGTTTTCCTGAAATTGAAAACCTGCTGGGATATTGCCAATTTCGCAATTGTACCCATAAGCATGAAAAGCAATGTGCCTTGCGTCAAGCAGCGCAATCAGGTGAAATTTTGCAACGTCGTTTAGACAGTTATTTACGTTTAACTGATGAAATTGCCGAAGCACAGCAAAAAAATTAATTTTTCTTAACCCTTAGCCCTTGAAGCGGTGATTTTGATCGCCATATTTATGAGCTATACTCTACGCAATTTTAAATTGTAATTAGGTGACTTGTGGAACGTTGGTTGGCATTTATGGGGAATCACCCCTTCTTGTTTGGAACACTTGGGGTCTTGATTGTTTTGTTCTTCGTTTTAGAAGGACAACGCAATGGTCGTAAAATTTCAGCACAATCTTTGGGTATTTTAGTCAAAGCTAAAAATGCCATGCTGATTGATTTACGCGATGCGAAAGACTTCCGTGAAGGTCATATCAGTGGTAGCCGTAACATTCCGTATAGCCAAATTACAAGCCATATTGAAGAGTTAAAATCTGCGGATCGCCCACTCGTGTTTATTTGCAACCTAGGTCAAATCGCGGGGACAGCATTACAACAAGTCGGTCATGCCGATAGCTATCGTTTAGATGGCGGTATAAACAATTGGAAAGCCCAAGGCTTACCGCTTATTAAAAGCAAATAATTCACTTAAGGAGAATTTAAATGGCTGAAGTAATAATTTACTCCACCACAGTTTGCCCGTATTGTGTGCGTGCAAAACAACTTCTTGAGCGTAAAGGCGTGGCTTATAAAGAAATTAATTTGTCTAATGAAGCGCCTGAAGTCCGTATGGAATTGATGCAACGCACCAATCATCGTACTGTTCCACAAATTTTTATTAACGATCAGTTCATTGGCGGATTTGACCAACTTTATGCTTTAGAGCGTGAAGGCAAACTCAACGAACTATTGGTTTAAAACTTTAAATTAAATCACCTCTTCATAATTAAGGATTAAAGAATGAGTGAAGAACAACAAGCTCAACCGCAATTGGCATTAGAACGTATTTACACGAAAGATATTTCTTTTGAAGTCCCTGGGGCGCAAGTATTTACCAAAGAATGGCAGCCTGAATTGAATATCAATTTGTCTTCTTCAGCAGAAAAAATTGATGCAACGCATTATGAAGTGGCTTTACAGGTGGTTGTTCAAGCGAACAACGCGGGTGAAACTGCATTCATCGTCGATGTAACTCAATCGGGTATCTTCTTGGTCGATAGCGTTGAAGAAGAACGTCTTCCTTATATTCTTGGCGCATATTGCCCAAATATTTTGTTCCCATTCTTACGCGAAGCTGTAAATGATATGGTCACTAAAGGAAGCTTCCCACAATTGTTGCTTACCCCGATCAACTTCGATGCTGAATTCGAAGCAAATATGCAACGTGCTCAAGTTGCTGCTGAAGGTCAAGCGTAATTTAGCTTTGCTTTTGCATAAAAAAGACCGCATTTGCGGTCTTTTTTATTGGTTTTTAAGCCCCCCTCTTTATCAAAGAGGGGTTGGGGGAGATTACAGAATCCCTCCCAACCTCCCTTTAAAAAAGGGAGGAGCTTTTAGATGAATTTATTCACCATCCATCATCAAATCTGCGCTCATACCTACCGTATTAAAGCCAGCATCTACATACATAATTTCACCCGTAATACCACTTGCCCAAGGTGAGCAAAGGAATAATGCAGCATTGCCGACATCTTCAATGGTGACATTACGTTTAAGTGGTGCAACTTTTTCATTAAGATCTAACATTTTACGGAAAGATTTAATCCCTGAAGCTGCTAATGTACGAATTGGACCCGCTGAAATCGCGTTAACACGAATGCCTTCACTACCCAAGCTAGAAGCTAAATAGCGCACACCCGCTTCCAATGATGCTTTTGCCATACCCATCACGTTGTAATTTGGCATCACACGTTCAGAGCCTTGGTAAGTCAACGTCAGTAAGCAACCTTGGCGAACGGTTAATAATGGTTTTGCAGCACGTGCCATCGCAATAAAACTATATGCGCTAATATCATGCGCAACTTTAAAGCCTTCACGATCTGTAACATCAGTAAAGTCACCATCTAAAGTGTTTGCTGGAGCAAAACCAATAGAGTGAACCACGCCATCCAAACCATCCCAATGTTTTGCCAATTCAACAAAAGCTTGCTCAATCTCTGCATCAACAGCAACATCACAAGGGAAAACTAAAGTTGAACCAAATTGTGCAGCAAAATCATCCACACGTTTTTTTAATTTGTCATTTGGATACGTAAATGCGAGTTCTGCACCTTCACGGTGTAAAGCTTGAGCAATACCAAATGCAATGGATAATTTACTTGCAATACCCGCGATTAAAAAACGCTTACCCGCCAATAGTCCTTGTGCCATGTGAATCTCGCTTAAAATAATTTACAAGCATAATGCCAAGTCTGAAGCATTTGCGAAATTGCATAATGCGCCTTTTTTTAATATGTTCTGTAAAAATCATAAAAAATGCCCCTCGATTAAATCGAGGGGCATTAAGCTGACAATCAATTTAATTTTTAGCCTGATTAATCATCACCTTGCAATAAACCAAGTAAACGAAGGAAGGAATAATACATCCAAACCAAGGTCGCTAATAATGCAATACCACACAACCATTCCATCGCTTTCGGTGCATACTGTGCAGCGGATGATTCAATCAGGTCAAAATCTAGAATTAAACTTAAAGAAGCAATCACGGCAACAAATGCAGCAAAACCAATTCCGAGCCAATTACTTTCAAAAATGTAAGGAATGCTTGAACTAAAAGCTAGGCGCATCACCATTTGCACCACAAAAACAATGGCAATCGCAATAGATGCTGATAGCACGACCGCCTTAAATTTTTCTGTAGCACGAATAATTTGAAAGCGATACAAGGTAAACATGACTAAAGTGGTAATAAAAGTGGCGAGTAAAGCTTGCAATGGTACACCAGGAAATTTGACTTGGAAGACCACTGAAATCCCCCCTAAAAACGCTCCTTCAAACAAGGCATATGGGATGGCCAACACAGGGGCAGTATTCGGCTTAAATGTCGTGATCAAGGCCAATATCAAGCCACCAATTGCACCAACCATTGCCGCAGCATAGGCCAGTGATAAATTTAAAGTCATGAAGCTATAAAAAAATAGGGATAATCCGACGACAGCGGCAATCACGGTTAATAAAATCGATTTTTGCACCGCGCCTTGCACGGTCATGGTGTCGTTAAAATCACTGTAGGTTTCTACCCGCGTTAAAATGGGGTTATTACTTTGCATAATGGACTCATTCTTTTCATTTAAAGAAAATTTTAAATATATAAGTAGGGTTTGTTCTTTTTTATACTACTGCTCTATCGTGTAAAAGCCAAATCAGAACACTAAATCAAGACAAAATATGACCAAGTCAAATACCATATATTCATAGCAGACTCTAATATTAAATACGAATCTTTATGGATAAAAGGCTATTAAACAATATGTTTTAAAACTCAAGTTGTAAAACCTGAAGTGAGTTCCGCCATAACTGCGGTGCTAAGACATCGGGATCAAGATGCAATGTTTCAGCCAATCCAGTTAAAACATGCGGTAAATTGACTGGCGTATTTCGGGTACGATGTTCAGTGGAGCTTTGACAGCATAACGGCGTCATGTCGGGACAGTCCGTTTCGAGCACCAAATGTTCAGCACCAATCGCCCGCACCACGGCATGTAATTTTTTCGCATTCGGATTGGTAATTTGTCCCGTCACACCAATTTTAAAACCCAATTTAATAAAAGCTTTGGCTTCTTCTATTCCACCACTAAAAGCATGTGCTATTCCACCTAATTTAAATTGATGCTGTTTTAAAATCGCCAATGTTTCAGCATGTGATTTACGAATATGCAAAAGCACGGGCTTCTGAAACTGCTCAGCCAATTCAATTTGTGCCGAAAAAAAATCTTTTTGTTTTTGAAAAATAGTCGGCTGTTTGTGCTGTTTTAAAAAGGAGTCTAAACCGATTTCCCCAATCGCCACACATTGTTCTGTTTTTAAAATAGCTTCCAAATCGGCAAGATGGGACAGTTGATGCTGTTCAATATAAAAAGGATGTAAACCCGGAGCTAAATAACTTTTCGGTGCATGATCTAATCGATTTAAATCATGTTGGCTTTGTAGCAATGCTTGAAACCGTGATTGGACAAAACCAATCAAAATTAAGCGTTCGACCCCAACCGCTTTTGCTGCGCATGCCAATTGCTCCCGATCAGAATCAAAATCGGCAACATCAAAATGGGTATGGGTATCAAACAATGAATAAAGCATTAAGGTTTGGCTTTATTTACAGTGGCAGCACTGGCAGCCACGGTCTGATCTTTGACTTCAACCTGCGGCAAATATTCTTTTTTTAGAATCGTTTGCAACTGGTCATAAGGAATCATCAACCGTGGTAACCCTACAACATAGGGACCAATTTCATATTCACCATATTGCAAAATTAAGCCTTGTTTAGATAAATAAAAATTATCTGATAGGGTAAATTTCCACGCCTGTTCATATTCTTCAACGCTGTTGGCTAATTTGGATTCCAGCACCCACGTTTTAAAAACCTCATGGGCTTTTTTTTCTAACTGGGCTTTTTGATTGGGCGCTAAAATAGCATTAAGCTCAACGTGTTTTTTATTTTTTAAATCAAAATTATAATAGCGCTGTGCCGAAGAACCATGTGCCCCACCCAAATAACTACTGGAATTTAAAACCACAGTCGCCAAAGGTAAGTTGGCATTTAAAATTTTCGGTTTAATCATCAAACTAATTTGATGATTGGCACTTAAAGCCTTTAATTCCTTATCTAAAGCCAAAAATGTCACTAAATAAGGTGCAACTTGTTTTTCCAGCTTTTGCTTAGGGGTTTCAACGGTTGCCAATGTTTTTTGCGCAGTCGCTTGATCACTGACTTTGTTATGCTCGGGATCAGCAATACTTGTCGCCAGTTGATCGGCTTTAAGTAACTTCGGTGAAATATCTATCATTTGATTTAATTGTTTTAAGATTTGTTGATCTATAAATTCATCAATAAAAGCTTGGTTACTGGACAGACGTTCAATCGAAATTTCTGGGCAATTGTTACCATCACATTCTGGCAAAACCAAAGCTAACTTTTCAGAATCCCCTGCCAATTTTAAAATTTCAGGTTCTACAATCGCGGGTTTCTGTACTGGATCGTCTTTTGGCTCAGTTTGTTTCGGTTGGCAGGCACTCAATGCCATCATGGACGCAAGAATACTGATCGTAAATAGTGTTTTATTTTTTAACATGATTTTGACCTATAATTTTTATCTGATAAATTGACTGTCATGAGATGTCAGTATTGACTACGGATGACTAGAACATATTCTGATAAGCATCAACTTTCAATATCTGTTGCGTTTGTTGTTTATTGAAATAAATATCCAGTTGCGCACCATCTTTAGCAATTTCATGCGTCCGATAATGTAAACCAATACCTTCTTGATCAAAGAACCAATCTGCTTGCCCCCAGTAGAGTTTTTGAGGCGCGTGTTGTTTCACTTCGGTGCTTTGTGCTTTTAACCATTTTTGATACGCTTGCTGCACAATATTATTCATGTAAGCTTGTTGTTTGGGCTGAATTAAATCCAATAAAGCTACAGTTTGCTGCTTTTTACGATCTGCCACAAAGAAGTAATAACGCTCTTTAACATTAACCCCCTCTTGCTTGGTATCTACCCCTAACTGCATCAGTACATACTGATTCCGTTGATAAGCAATTCGGGTATACATCGACAATTCGTAGGCTTTATTCTTAGAAAATTCCGCTTGCCATGCATCCGATTTTTTCACATAAGCATTGATGGCTTGCTGCAAAGTCATATTTTGTTTCAGACCAATTTGATCTTGAATCACCTTGGCTTGGCTTTTGGCAATCCAATCATTAAGCCAAGCATCAGCGGTATGCACCGTTTGAATACTGAGATCAATACAATTCTTGGTTTCACAAAAAGGTAAGGCAATTTTTGCCTCTTGTTCTTGGATATTTAAATACGGTAGCACCTCTGCTTGCTCGGTTTTAAATATAGCAGCGGGTGACTTTTCCTGTGCCGATTCTTCTGTGGATTCTTTTTTTGAAGCATCACAGGCACTGAGTATCAGACCAATGGCAATCATGGATGCAGCCACTATTTTCCCGTTCATGCTCACAACTCTTTTTCTAAAATAATAATCTATATAAATGATGCTAAGGAGGCTGTTGACACTTCATCTATGTTTGCAACGACACATATTTTTTAGCTGACATAAGACATGAAGTAGGAAATTTAAAAATAGTCTCGCTATTCTTTGCATTTCATACCTTATCTGCTCAATTTTAGCCTACAGTGCAAACTATTTATGAAATGTCATCAGCCCCCTAATAAAACAGCCTCATAAAGAAGCTGTTTTATTTTTTATTCTATTTAGTGTTCGCGTGTCGCCCGGAATTGGATATCAGGGTAACGCTCTTGCATCAACTGTAAATTCACACGGCTTGGCGCAAGGTAGGTCAAATGACCGCCACCATCAAGGGACAATTGATCGTGGGCTTTTTTCTTAAACTCATTGAATTTCTTTTCATCATCACATGAAACCCAACGTACGGTATTGATGTTGACTGGCTCATACACACAATCTACTTTGTATTCTTCTTTCAATCGATAGGCAACCACATCAAACTGAAGAACACCGACTGCACCCACAATCAAATCATTGCTGATTTGCGGCATAAATACCTGTGTTGCACCTTCTTCTGAAAGCTCTTTCAAACCTTTTTGCAACTGTTTCGATTTTAACGGATCTTTTAAACGAACACGGCGGAACATTTCCGGTGCAAAGTGCGGAATACCAGTAAAGTGTAGATTTTCACCCGAGGTGAATGTATCACCAATTTGAATGGTTCCGTGGTTATGTAAACCAATAATGTCACCCGGCCACGCTTCTTCAAGCTGTTCGCGCTCACCTGCGAGGAATGTTAAGGCATCACTAATTCGTACATCTTTACCTAAACGTACATGATTCATTTTCAGACCTTTTTCATACTTACCTGAGCAGATACGCATGAAAGCAATACGGTCACGATGTTTCGGGTCCATATTGGCTTGAATTTTAAACACAAAACCAGAGAAGCCTTCTTCCGTTGCTTCAACGACACGTTCATGTGTTGGATGAGCTTTAGGTTCAGGTGCCCACTGAATAAATGTATTCAGCACGTGATCCACCGCAAAGTTACCCAAAGCCGTACCAAATAATACAGGTGTTTGTTTACCTTCTAGGAACAAGTCACGATCTAATGGCTCATTGGCCATTTGTACCAGCTCTAACGACTCTTCAAATGCGGCAAAAGCAAGTTCACCCACTTTTTCACGCAAGTCAGGATGGTCATAGCTATCACGAACTTCAATATCGGTAATGGTTGAACCAAAACCAGCCTTATACACATAAAATTTTTCTTCGAGTAGGTTGTATACCCCAGCGAAGTCACGTCCTGTACCCAGTGGCCATGTAATTGGCACACACTGAATTTTAAGAACATTTTCAATTTCATCCAAAAGCTCTAAAGGCTCACGGATTTCACGGTCCATTTTATTGACGAAAGAAATAATCGGTGTATCGCGCATACGACACACTTCCATTAATTTAATGGTTCGATCTTCAACACCTTTTGCACCGTCAATCACCATTAATGCAGAGTCAACCGCAGTTAATGTACGATAAGTATCTTCAGAAAAGTCTTCATGCCCTGGGGTATCTAATAAATTAATGACATGTTTTTTATAAGGAAACTGCATTACAGAGGTGGTGATGGAAATCCCACGCTCTTTTTCCATTTCCATCCAGTCAGACGTTGCAGCACGGTCTGACTTACGGCTTTTGACCATTCCTGCAACCTGAATTGCCTTACCCCATAACAACAGTTTTTCTGTCATGGTGGTTTTACCAGCATCGGGGTGGGAAATAATCGCGAACGTCCGTCGCTGAGCGACCTGTGCCGCTAATTCATCTTTAAAACTCATGAAAGATACCTACTGCAGAATGGCAGTGTAAAAGATCAGAACTGATCAATATAAAAATTTGCCGATATTGTAGCAGATCATCAAACTTTTGAAATGAGCTAAACTTGTTCAAAGAACATCTATCTTAACTTGAAAATGTATATTTAATCTCTTCCAAGTGATCAACCTTCACGGGCATTCCCAACAAATACCCTTGCAATTGCTGGCATCCTAAACGGGTTAAGATCTCCGCCTGCAATGGCGTTTCCACCCCTTCTGCTGTGACCACCAAGCCTAATTTAATTGCCAATTGAATAATACTCGCTAAAATCATTTCATCTTTTGAACCTATAGCAAGATCTTTAATAAATTCTCGATCTATTTTTAACTCATCAACAGGTAAATTTTTTAAATACAAAAAACTAGAATGTCCTGTACCAAAGTCATCAATGGCAAGTTTAATCCCCATCTGACGCAAACGGTTAAAACAACGAATACTGGCATCAATATGATGCATCGCGGTAGATTCAGTGATTTCAATTGCCAAATGATGCGGTTTAATTTGATACTTTTGAAATAAGCCTTCAAGCGTTGAAAACAGATGTTTGTGTTCAAATTGTACCGCAGACAAATTTACAGCCACAGGGAAATAATTTGAACCATTGCGCTCCCAAATTTGGATTTGTTTACAAGCTTGCTCGAGTGCCCAATACCCCATTGGAATAATCAGTCCGGTTTTTTCAGCACCAGGAATAAACATATTGGGTGGTAAAAGCCCTAAATTTGGATGATTCCAACGAATAAGTGCTTCTACGCCACAAATTTCACGATTTTTGGTGGTAAATTTAGGCTGATAAAACAGAACAAATTGTTGTTCTTCTACTGCTTTATATAAATCATTAATAAGTTTAGTTTGGCTTTTCGCTTCTTGTTGATCGGCCGTGAAATTAAAGAATGAATAGGTATTTCTGCCCTGATTTTTTGATGTCAACATTGCAGCATCAGCATTAATCAATAAATCTTGTAAATTATTGGCGTGATCTGGATACATCGCGATGCCGATACTACTCGAAATATTAATTTCTTTACCCGCAATTAAGAAACTGTCCTGTATCCATCCCAATACCTCTTCTGCGGTTTCACTAGCCGTGTCAATGGTTGCTCTTTCTAGCACCATCAGAAACTCATCACCACCGATACGCAGCAACTTTTCATTTGCCTTGAGTTTACTGTGAATCCGCGTAGCAAGCAGTACCAACAGTTGATCACCCACATGATGACCAAAAACATCATTTACTGCCTTAAAGCGATCTAAATCAATATAAAGAAAGGCAATTTTATCATCGCGATAACGATGCTCAGTAAATAAAAAATGTGAATATTCGGCTAAGAATAAACGGTTAGGCAACTTGGTTAAATTATCTTCCACTGCTCGATTGGCTAACTCACGATTGACTTTAGACAACTGTTTATTACGTGCTTCTAAGCGTTGTTCTAATACAGCCACACAAAATGTAGCAATTAAAATTAAGCTACTAATAAACACGATTGTAAATAAAATTAATCCTTGTCCCGTTTGATAATTCGAAACCAGCTGATCGGTATGGATAGAATCAAAAGACATTGCAGCCATACCGGTATAGTGCATAGCAACAATGGTAAAAGCCATCATCAATACAAGGTAGAGTTTAATATGAATCAGTTTATAGACCGCATTTTTATATTTAAAAGTCAGCCATAAAGTTAAGCCAGATCCACTAATGGCAATTAAAACAGAAAAAAGCGTTAATAATGGATCGTAGTGTATTTTATGCTGACCCAACACTAAGCCCATCATTCCGACATAGTGCATTCCAGAAATACCGAGCCCCATCAAAAGTGCACCCAAAATAAGGCGCATAAACGGTAATGTTTCTTTGGTGATTAACCACACAGCAAAGGTAGATGCAATAAATGCAATAATATAAGAAACAAAAACAAACCTGTAATCAGAAGAGTAAGTTGCTGGTAAATGGCTGGCCAGTATACCAACCAAATGCGTACACCATATTGCAGCACCTAAAACAAAGCCACTGATCACAAGAAGAATTTTTTTATACTTTTGAAACAGCTCACGAAATAATAATTGTTCAATCGATATTGCTAAATAGCAAACTAAAATAGCAACAATAATAGAACCTACAATGAGGCTAAAATCATAATGTATATGAATCATATTCAGCTTCCGTATTGGTTATATTTTTGTTTTAATCCGCATTATTAATATCAATTACCCTTTCACGAAAGTTTTTCGCCTCTAAAAAGTACTTATATAAAAAATCGATCAAAATAAGAATCTTATACTATTTCATTTTGGTCAAGTGGTAATTAGGCTATCCACTTTTATTTCTAATTTAGACATTTCATTAAGCAAACATAGATCAAACTTTTTTCAATTAACCCCACTCCGTTCATGTTTTTAATACTTAAAGTCACCACCTGTTAAGCTCAAGAATTGAACAACAAGTCTAATCTATTTAAAAAAAATCGCTATATCTTTTTACTGGCTGGTACAGATTAAACCGGCCTTATGCAATCCACAAAGACTAATATAGCGCCAAATAAAACCAGTCAGCTGAACTGACTGGTTTTTTAACATTTAAATAAACAATGCTGAATCAACCCTTCTATTGAGCAGAAACTTGGGTCGATTGTAATTTAGCATAATCCAATAAAACTTGAGCAGACTCAGTTACAAATACTTCTTCCTCAGCTAAAGCAGGTCGTTTTGCCGCTTTCATTTTGGCACGCGACTCAATCAAAGCATCTATTGAAGCTTGATAACTTTCCCAGTTGGCATACGGTTTTTGTCCTGTCACAATTCGACGTTGATTCTCGGACTCTAAGGTTTGCTGCTCTAACGCATTCAACTCTGTTTTACGCTGATCAATATCTAGTACCACACGTTTTTGCTCATCGGTTTTTTTAGCAATGGCTTTACGCTGTTCTAAATATTTAAATTGCGGATCATTCACCACCCGTTGTTGTGATAACTGGGCTAAGTTTTGTACATAAGGTTGTACAGAACCTTCGCGCTTAAAGGGTGCAGTTGGAATAGTGTCCCACTTCAAGGCATTTTTTGCCTTACGCTCACCAAACTCTTCATTGTAAATATCAACGAGTTTAATGTCTGGTACAACGCCTTTATTTTGAGTACTGCCGCCAGTAACGCGATAGAACTTGCGCTGCGTCAAAGTCGCTTGACCATAAGCCAAGGTGTCCAATTGCACTTGTGCTGTACCCTTGCCCGTAGTTGTGCTGCCAATCACAATACCGCGCTCATAATCCTGAATTGCAGCTGAATAAATTTCACTCGCAGATGCTGAAGCCAAATTGACCATTACCGCAAGAGGGCCTGCATAGGTTTGTGTGCCACCATCATTATCTTCAAATACGCTGACATTACCACTGCCATCACGTATTTGTACTACTGGACCGGTCTTAATCACTTGACCCAACATACGTGCAACTTCTTCAAGTGAGCCACCTGGGTTATTACGTAAATCAATAATAATCCCTTCAACATTCTTTGCAGCCAAAGATTTTAGTGCGTTGTTGGTGTCTTCAGACACCGAACGATATTCTGTGCCTGCACGACGCGCACGATAGTTCAAATAGAAAGATGGAATTTCAATCACACCAAAAGTATAATTTTTGCCATCACGCTTAATGTCAACTGTACGTGAACGTACGCCCGCATCTTCTTCTTGAATCACATCACGCACCAAACTCACGGTACGCGCTTGACCCATTGATGCACCAGCACCCAATAAACGTAAGGTGACTTTTGTGCCACGCTTACCACGGATTAAACCAACCACCTCACCACTTGACCAGCCCACGACATCGACCATTTTGTCGCCATCTTGCGCAACACCAATAATGCGATCACCCGATTTAATTTGACCTGACTTACTGGCAGGGCCACCTTCAACAATCGTTTCAATCTTGGTGTAGTCTTCGTTGCCACGTTCAGGACGAATTGAAACCCCAATCCCTTCTAATTGCAAAGTGGTTTGGCGGTTCAGCTCCATCGCATCTACAGGGGGAAAATAGTTGCTATGCGGATCATAGGTCAACATCATCGCATTTAAGGTTTTGTCCAAGACATCATCACTTTTCACACGACTGACACGCTCAAGTTGGCGCGTATAACGCTTGGTTAATGTTTGGACAGGCGTTAAATCCTCTGGACTGGTTAAATCTTGCCCATTGGCTAAAGTAGGATCATCTTTTAATGCTTTTTGTTTGGCAGCCTCTTCTTCTTTGCTAATGTTTAAGTTAATCAGCTGCGACACCAACATTTTTTGCCAATGTTTATGTTGCTCTTCTACAGAATTAAAATAAGGTGCTTTTTCACGATCGGTTTCAATATAAACATTACTTTGCTTTAAGTTTTGTGGTTTTTTCAATTCAGCCAACATGAATTGATAGAACTGTTTTAAACGCTCACGATATTGGGCATGAACTAAATAAGGACCCGATAAATCCCCTGCTTTTAATGCAGCGCCAAAAGTTGAACCATAATTTTTCTTATACTGTTCAACTTCAGAAGCTAAAAATAATGAATGATCTGCATCCAAACTATCTAAATAGAAATCAAGAATTCGATTAGAAGTATTGGCATCTAAGCGCATATTTAAGTAATGTTGACGGTCAACCAATGTTGCCAATTGGCGTGATACCAGTGCTTGTTCTTGTGTCGATTGAATGGTTTGAGGCGCTGCAACGGTATTATTGGCTGCAATTGCCTCGTTCATTACATGGGAAAAGAAAAATCCACCTGTCGCAATTGCAACGGCACAAGCTAATGTTTGAAGTTTCATAAATAATTCGTACTTCCTTGGTCTTTGACCAATATTACAACGTTGTTTTTCAGCATGAATTGAGTATATTCAAATTCTTAAACAACTTAATATGTGTATGTCGTGTAGTTTTATCATATTCTGTACTGTCAAAATGTAGCAAATCATTGCAGAATTCAGGTATTGTTTTTGCTTTATAAAATACCCACACGGACACCGATATGATTGGCGCATTGATGCTAGACATCGCTGGCACAGAACTTACTCAAGAAGATATTGAACTATTACAAGCACCGCAAGTAGGCGGCATGATTTTATTTTCTCGAAATATAGAATCACCAGAACAAGTTCGTGCTTTAACAGATCATATGCGTCGTGTAAGACCCGATATTTTAATTGCCGTTGATCAAGAAGGTGGTCGCGTGCAACGCTTAAAACAAGGTTTTACCTTGCTGCCTGCAATGGGTCGTTTAGGTGAACGCTATCTTAGTGACCCTGAACAAGCCCTTGCTTTAGCTGAACAATGTGGTTGGCTGATGGCAACCGAAGTCCTTGCTGTGGGGATCGACTTTAGCTTTGCACCTGTATTGGACTTAAATGATGTCAGCGATGTGATTGGTGACCGTGCATTTGCCCAAAATATTCAAGATATTGTGCCACTTGCCCGTGCATTTTTAGCAGGCATGAAACGTGCGGGTATGGCAAATACAGGAAAACATTTCCCCGGTCATGGTTCAGTCAAGGCCGATTCTCACGTTGCAGCACCTGTAGATTCACGTTGTTATGATGAAATCTATCACAAAGATATGCAGACTTTTATTCAACTCATGCCGCAACTTGATGCACTCATGCCAGCGCATGTGATTTACGATCAAGTCGACCCAAATCCAGCGGGTTTCTCACCTTATTGGATTCAAAAAGTCTTACGTCAAGAATTGAACTTTGAGGGTGTACTTTTTTCAGATGACTTAACCATGCAAGCTGCCTGTGTGGTCGGTGGTGCAGATGCGCGTATCCAAGCTGCACTCAAAGCAGGTTGTGATATGGGCTTAGTCTGTAATGACCGTTCAGCAGCGTGTACCGCTTTAGCAGGTATGCAGCAACTCCCCCTCCCTAATCAACAACGCTTGGAACGTATGCGTGGAAAAATCCCACCAATCACTGTGGGTCAAACCCTTGAATTAGGTGCTGAATGGAAAAAAGTGAAAGACAATATCGAAAACTTTAAAAAATCATTTAATTAATGCGACAAAAGGAACACGACAAAGTGTTCCTTTTTCTTTATGATAATTAAAAATAAAGTCAAAGACTTTTTAAATTGCTTAGCTCATTTTATCTTGCAAAAGAAATTTAAAAAAGCCGTGATGAAGGTAAAAAATCGAAGCAACTTACATTTAAAACTACAAAAACAGATAAGGTCAGGATGACATGACACAACAGCTTTCAGAACATCGACATATTTCATTTACTGCGCATTATACGGGCTATATTTGGTACAGCATGGGGATTTCCCACCCTGTTTTTGCGACATCTAAGGGTAAAATGCTGGCAAAATTGGTTCATCCTTTAGAAAGTTGGGCGGAAAAATTTGTCGGTGGCAGTATGCGTACTACACTCAAACAACGCCACAGTATGATTGACCAACATCTTATTCAACTAATTGAGCAGCACCCCGACTTACAAGTGCTGGAAATCGCCAGTGGTCTTTCACCGCGAGGATGGAATTTTCGCCAAAAATTTCCCAATATTGATTATCGTGAACTTGATTTACCCGATATGGCGAAAGTTAAAACCCGAGCTCTCCAAAAAATTGATTGCACTAGCCCCGAAGTTTTATCAGTCGATTTATTCACTGCGGACTTCGAACAAGCATTTCAAGTCTTTGATCCTACTCGCCCATTGGTGATAATTAGCGAAGGTTTAATTAACTACTTCAATAAAAACATGTTATTACAATTACTTCATGCCATTTCAAATTACGGCAAAAATTTCAAAGAATTGCATTACCTCACAGATATCTACCCTGAGCCAGTCAAAAATAAATTAGCCAATTTTATTTGGGGTTGCAGTAAATTACTGAAATTGATGTCGCGTAGCGCTTTTAGTTTTCACTTCGTTCATCCCCAACAGGCACAAAGTTTTTTCCAGCAAGCAGGCTTTGAACAGGTCAATATTACTCAACCGCAACTATATTTTGACCATCAAGCATCCTCTTTATCCTCTAACGAGGAACATCTAGGAGACTTGGTTTGGATGATTCATGCCCACATAAAAAACAGCGTTGATTAACGCTGTTTTTTATGCCGTATTAAAGAAAATTAACTCACCGCTTCTAATACGACAACAGCTTCTTTTTGTCGTTGTATATAGCGCATTAATCGCTCTGCCACCTCAAAACTGCCATGCTTAAATAAAGCCCGAATTTGTGTTGAACCTACGTCAAAAATTAAACATTCAATTTTAAATTGACCTTCTTCATCTTCCAAATGCAAAGCCAAATCACGTGGATATTGTTCCGCTTGTGCCGTTAAACCTTCAGTAAATTCAAGTAAAATGCCAAAGTAGTTTAAATCTACAATCTGGGTAGGTAGTTGCAAATCTGAATGACGATGGGTCAATAACGTCATTGGCTGTTGTACCGTAATGCGTTCTTCCCCACGACGCTCCAAGGTGAGCAATTGCGCCCGTGTCATGGGAATAATGCCTTCCACATTGTGAATGGACAGACCTTGTAAGAAGGTCGCAAATAAACTCATGGTTTCTTTACGACGTTGTAATTGTGGCACATGATCGGCATTGGCAATCATGGCAAATTCCATCTCTGGGCATTGCAGGGCAAAATTGGCATTTTCATGCGGCAAAGTAAAACTATCATATTGTCCACATGCCACCAGCACTTTACACTGTGGAATAGGCACATCGGTTAAACGCAGCAACCGATTACAGTTAATTTCATAGCGCTCTTGCTCGGTTGCCGTAAACTCCGCCATTTGCCTAAAAAACAAACGCTTTGCCGTAGGGGACATTCGCGTTTTATCCATTTTGGCATGATTAACCAAATATAAAATCACCGCCTGACCAAACTCGTCCATGCGTTGTTCTTTCATCAAATGCAAGGATTCTTCAAGCAACATCCGCCAACTTTTACGGGTTTTTTGCATCACTCCCATCAGAATCATGCGATCTACCAATTCTGGACGTTGCACAGCAAAACTTGAAGCCACCACCGACCCCAGCGACATTCCCATCACAGAAACTTTGGAAAGATTCTCGATATCCAACCATTGCCCTAACATACTGGCTAAATCGGGTAGCTCTAAAGTTCCGGCCGAAATACCCGTATCGCGGTTGCTGATTTGTTGATTTGCCCCCATTGAAGGCAAATCAATTAAAATGATTGGACCTGCGCTCAGCAACTGCTCAACACAGTATTTATAAGAATTAAAATTTTGAAATGCCCCGCCCACGATCACAATTGGCGTATTGTGCATCGTTTCAGGCTGAGCAATCGCCATATATTCAATTTTCCAGCCATCAATCCATGTAGTACGTGCAGGCGCTTTAAAACTGTTTCGATGATAAAGATCAAAAAAACTAACGTTCATATTTGATTGTTGTACTTCCGCGTCCATTTGGATCATGGAATTCATATCCCTTCCTCCATCCTTGCCTTATTGTTATTTTGCAAGAAAATATATATAGAATTTCTGCGCTGTACTGCATCCATTCTTGGCTTTAATTATCAGACGTCTATGTCCCTATATTTTCATTCTATACAGAGGATGATTTCACGTGCAACTTATTCCATCACCACTCATCTAAATTTACAAACAAAAAGAATTTCAAAATATTAACACCTGAAAAGTTTCAAAGATTTTTTTCAAGCGAGATGCTTCATTGTCGTGTTCCAGACTGTTACTATCAAAGGTGTAATTTCTAAGTGATCAAACCGCTATGCAAGATTCAATTGAACAATATATGCAAACGGTAGGACAACAAGCACGCCAAGCTTCTCGCGTGTTGGCAAGCGCTTCTACCCAAACTAAAAACCATGCTTTATCTGCAATTTACACTGCTTTACAAGACAGTGAAGCTGCAATTTTAGCTGCGAACCAAATGGATATGACCAAAGGTCGTAACAACCATTTGGACAGTGCATTACTTGATCGCTTAGAGCTTACTCCCACACGCTTTAAAGACATGTTACATGGCTTAAAAGATGTCATGAATTTGCTCGACCCAATTGGTGAAATCACCGATTTAGCCTATCGCCCTTCAGGTATTCAGTTGGGCAAAATGCGCGTACCTTTAGGTGTTGTGGGGATGATTTACGAATCACGTCCCAACGTCACTTTAGAAGCTGCATCACTGGCATTAAAGTCAGGCAATGCCATTATTTTGCGTGGTGGTTCTGAAGCATTAGAATCCAATAAAGCCATTGCCCAAGCCATTCAACATGGTTTAAAAGCATCTGGACTACCTGAAACTTCGGTACAAGTGGTGAATACCGCGGATCGTGCAGCAGTCGGACATCTGATTACCATGTCTGAATATGTCGATGTCATTGTGCCGCGCGGTGGTAAAAGCCTGATTGAACGAATTAGCAATGAGGCGCGTATTCCAGTGATTAAGCATCTGGATGGCAATTGTCATGTTTTTGTTGAAGCACAAGCCGATTTGCAAAAGGCCTTACCGATTGCTCTGAATGCCAAAACGCATCGTTACGGTGTGTGTAATGCTATGGAAAGCTTGCTGGTCGATGAGAAAGTGGCTGAAGAATTTTTGCCACGCATTGCTGAATTATATGCAGAAAAACAGGTTGAACTTCGTGGCTGCCGCGAAACACAGCGCATTCTCGGTTCAACGGTAAAACCTGCCAGCGAAGAAGATTGGTACACCGAATATTTAGGTCCAATTTTAGCCGTTAAAGTGGTGAGTGGCATTGATGAAGCCATTGAGCATATTAATAAATATGGATCACATCACACCGATGCCATTATTACTGAAAACTATAGCCTTGCCCGCCAATTCTTAGCACGTGTCGACTCAAGTTCGGTGATGATCAATGCCTCTACCCGTTTTGCCGATGGTTTTGAATATGGTTTAGGTGCCGAAATTGGTATTTCAACCGATAAAATTCATGCCCGTGGCCCTGTTGGACTCGAAGGTCTCACTTCACAAAAATGGGTGGTTTTCGGTGATGGTCAAATTCGCCAATAAACCCCTTTAATTCATTAAAGTATCCGTGTTCAGTTTCAAGCATGAAGCTGAACACAGTCACTACAATATCCCTGCGCTAAATTTCGTAACATCATAAAAACAACGATAAAAGGAAAAAGATGATGTTCTATTATTTAATGATCTGTACATTTTCATTGGCATTATTGGTTTCTTTTGGTGTCATGAAAATTTTTTCACATTCGATTAACCAAATTTTAGCGCGTATTATCAACGACCCCATTCACAGTGCTTGGGCTAAATACACCAAATTTGCGGGCATGGTGGTCGGCACGTCATCAGGGATTCGTATTTATGATATGGAAAAATACATCACACCACTGACCTATACCGATAGTGACAAAAAAATTGTCATTGAATTAACCCAAGAACGCTGGGTACTGGAAATTTACCGCACGATTATTGAAACCTTACAGGGCTTAGCTTGGATGATGCTGGTATTTTTTATGGTGGCATTAATTGCTTATGTAATCGTGCGTTGGTCAGAAATCAAATACCAATCCAAGCCTTCAGACTGAAACCAATCCAATGGTTCCAGATACATTATGCTACTGTTATACAAGCAACAATGTATTTGGCGAACAAAACATGACTATAAATAAAAACAATCACCTGATAAATTTTAAGTATTAATCGTTTTCAGGTCGATAGTGCTTAAGTCTAATCACCTAAAGTCTATCTTGGACAGAAAAAAAACACATGTTAAAACATCTTTAAAGATCCAGATTGCATTAAATCGTACTGCATGAAGATCACTACGGACAACTTAATTTCAATTAGAATTCGGGTATAAAAACGTGTCTACATCAGTATTAGTAATTAACTGCGGATCTTCATCAATTAAATATGCACTTGTTTCTGAACGTCGTGAAGATCGTATTTTTGGTTTGGCAGAAAATTTAGGTTCTGCTGAAGCACGCATCAAAGGCATTACCGCAGGTGGTGCTGCACTTGAACTTTCAATTCCACATGCCGACCATGAAAAGGCTTTGGAAACCATTTTAGAACGCTTATCGCATTATAATCCGCAAGCCATTGGTCATCGTGTAGTACATGGCGGCACACTGACCAAAGCAGAATTACTGACACCTGAAATTGTTGACCGTATTCGTGCAGCAACACCGCTTGCACCGCTTCATAACCCTGCACATTTGGTGGGTATTGACGCAACCATGCGCTTATTCCCTGAATTACCGCAAGTCGCTGTATTTGATACTGCATTCCATCAAACCATGCCTGCACATGCATACCGTTATGCATTACCTAAATTCTTGTATACAGAACATAATGTCCGTCGCTACGGTTTCCACGGTACTAGTCATGCCTATGTTTCAGAACGTGGTTCTTTACTTGCAGGCAGTTATAAACAAGGCGGCTGGCTTACCGCGCACTTGGGTAACGGTAGCTCGACATGTGCCATCTGGAATGGTGAAAGTGTCGATACTTCTATGGGCTTAACCCCATTAGAAGGTGTGGTGATGGGAACCCGTAGTGGTGATGTCGACCCAAGTCTCCATAGCTTCTTGGCAAGCAACTTAGGTTGGGATATTTATAAAATTGACAAAATGCTCAATAGCCAAAGTGGTTTATTAGGCTTGTCTGATTTATCCAATGACATGCGTACGCTGATTGAAGCATCAGAACAAGGCAATGAAGATGCAAGCATTGCAATTGAAGTGTTCTGCTATCGCCTCGCTAAATCACTGGCCGCTTTAAGCTGCGGCTTACCACGCCTTGATGGTTTATTCTTTACGGGTGGTATTGGTGAAAACTCTGCCTATATTCGTGAAAAAACACTGGCATACCTCCCTCACTTTGGCTTCAACTTAAGTAAAGAGCAAAACGATAACTTAAAGCGTGGCACTGAAGGTCGTATCGATGCGGGAACAGGCCCTCAAATTTGGGTTGTTCCGACCGATGAAGAAGGTCGTATCGCTAAAGAGACTGAGTATGTGGTGAGCCAAGAGGTGAATCAAGCAGCTGCAAAAAAGTCTAAAGATATTGCGATTGCTTAAGTGCTCGCAAACCTTATGCTCGGATTAAACCAATCTTTTATTATTTAGAATAAATTTATGAAAACAATTTTGCTGGTACCCACTGGAGAAGGTGTAGGTTTATCTTCAGCCTGCTTAGGACTTATTTACGCTTTGGAATGCCAAGGTGTAAAAGCAGGTTTTCTTAAACCTTTTTCACAAGAAGCGCATCAAGAATCAGACCGTTCAACGGCATTGTATCGCCATTTATCAAACAGCGAAACGGTTGAACCGATTCCTTATCTCAAGCTCATCCAACAACTCAACTTAGGTGAGAATGATGAGTTACTTGAAGATGCAGTACGATTACATCGCCAAATTGCTAAACATCATGATTTGATTATTGTCGAAGGTCTGGTGCCAAACAGTCGTGACGCATTTGCATCTACACTCAATGCCGCTTTGGCTCAGGCGCTGGATGCAAAAGTGATTATCGTCAGTAATGCCGATATTAACAAACCTGAAGTGACAGCTGAAAAAGTCGAAAATCAATTACGCTATTTGGGTGGAGCATCGTCTACCCGTATGGCTGGCGTATTGTTCATGCGTACTAAAGGCTTACCAGAAGACTCTGCTAAAATTCCTGTAACGATTGATCCAAATTTACGCTTGATTAGCGATACCAATAAATTTACCGCCAATATTCAAAAAACTCATGCACATATTGGGTCCGAAAAACTTCCAGTGATTGGTTTAGTCCCTTTTAGCAATACGCTGAGTGTGCCACGAATCTCTGATTTGGCCGCCCATATTTCAGCAGAATGGATTAACCAAGGTGAAGCTAAGCAACGTCGGGTATTACACAGCAGTTTAATTGCTTCAAATATTGAACATGAACTCAATAAATTTGTCGCGGGTGAACTGATTATTAGTGCCTCTGACCGCATTGATGTTTTATTGGCCAGTAGCTTAGCCACCAGCAATGGTGT
The DNA here is from genome assembly GCF_900107285.1 of Acinetobacter kyonggiensis. GTDB lineage: Bacteria > Pseudomonadota > Gammaproteobacteria > Pseudomonadales > Moraxellaceae > Acinetobacter > Acinetobacter kyonggiensis. Next base: position 51,994 of record NZ_FNPK01000001.1, read on the forward strand.
TCCATTGGCAGGCTTAGTGCTGACTGAACATCACGAACCGAATGCTTCCGTTTTAGAGTTCTGTCAAGCTGCAATTAAAAATGGTTTACCGATTCTGCATACATCTTTAAGCACATTTGAAACAGCACAAAATCTTGCAAACTTAAGCAATGAAATTCCAATTGATGACACTGAACGTGCAGAACAAGTGACACGTTTCGTTTCTAGCCACATCAATGCCGATTGGATTGCACTGCTTTTAAATGGCTCATACAAACCGCGCTTATCCCCTTCAGCTTTCCGTCATGAATTGGTACAAAAATCAATTGCAGCGAAAAAACGTATTGTATTACCAGAAGGTGACGAGCCGCGTACCATTCAAGCAGCAGCAATCTGCCAATCACGTGGTATCGCACATTGTATCTTATTGGCAAAACCTGAAATTGTAGTTGAAGTCGCTAAAGCACGTAATATTGAATTACCGCATGATCTTGAAATTATTGATCCTGACCTGATTCGTGAAAACTATGTACCGAAAATGGTTGAACTACGCAAAGGTAAAATCAACGAACTACAAGCGCGTGAACAACTTCAAGATACTGTTGTTTTAGGGACGATGATGCTTGCTCTAGATCAAGTGGATGGCTTGGTCTCTGGTGCTGTACATACCACGGCCAATACTGTTCGCCCTGCATTCCAACTGATTAAAACTGCACCTGAATATTCATTGGTATCCTCTGTGTTCTTCATGTTGTTACCTGATGAAGTCTACGTTTATGGTGACTGTGCGATTAATCCAGATCCTGATGCTGAACAATTGGCTGAAATTGCCATTCAGTCTGCCGACTCTGCTAAAGCCTTTGGTATTGACCCACGTATTGCCATGATCTCTTATTCAACAGGAACATCGGGTGCTGGTGCAGAAGTTGAAAAAGTGGCGAAAGCGACTGAAATTGCCAAACAACGTCGTCCTGATCTACTTATTGATGGCCCACTACAATACGATGCGGCTTCGGTTGAAAGTGTTGGACGTTCAAAAGCCCCTGATTCACAAGTTGCTGGTCGTGCCAATGTGTTTATTTTCCCTGATTTGAACACAGGCAACACCACATATAAAGCCGTTCAACGCTCGGCAAATGTGGTGAGTGTAGGGCCAATGTTGCAAGGTTTAAATAAACCTGTAAATGACTTGTCTCGTGGTGCATTGGTCGATGATATTGTGTTCACCATTGCTTTGACGGCAATTCAGGCTGAACAACAAATTGAAGCCAAGGCCAGCAAAGCCTCTTAATTTCATTTAATTGTTTTCAAAGACCACTCTTTCGAGAGTGGTTTTTTTCATGTGAATTTTATATAACGACCATTATGTTAAATCCGATATAGAAAGCCAATAAACCTCCATTGTGTAATGGAATAAAATATATAATATTTTTCAAAACTAGGATTTATATCAGGAAAAGTAGAAGGGAAAGAATGACAAATTAGTTTTTGTTGCAAAATCCCAAGCAGAAAATCAGGAATAGACATTTTGAATACTTCCCAATTTAATGACCGAGCCTCATTTATAATGATGTTCCATTCTGCTAGAGACCCTGATACTTGCCAAAAAGTAGATCTCCATTATCAGTCATACTAAATGGAAAAATACTATTTTCTAAAGGGAAGAAATCATAGGGAATTTTCCCTCCATATTCCTTTAAATCATTATAAATTTTTGTTTGAATATATAGTTGGTCAACTAAATTAATATTAGTATTTTCTGAGAATGGATTAAAGATTGTTAAAAAATTGATCCAGAACCATAAGTTTATATAAACTCCTTATAATCATTAGGTATTATTAATTCTAAATTATCCTCTATAGCGCTCTATGAATGATTATTAAAAACATTAGCAATCTCTGATGGTTCTCTTGGTGGAGGCATATTTTTAATAATATCATCAAGAATCATTTTAAATATAAATAAAATTTATCACAAAAATTTAAAAAAATTACTCATATATAGTAAGAATTCAAAGCGCAACTTAGGCAAATATTATAAGGTAGGTTACTACTATCTAATTATTCATTTAATCTAAAATCAACATAATATACCTTATGCGAAATGCCCAAAGCATCGGCATTTCTAGCGATTATTTTAGTGGCTATTCAGAATTAAATAGCTCATGTAACCCTATCTCAGAAGGATCATTTAGCATGAATGTATTTTCTTGTGTTTTATAAGCTAATTCAAACTGTCCCTTTTCTTTGTCAATAATTCTAACACCATCAAAGACTGCAAAAACACCAAATAAGACATCATGAGCTATTAACTCCATTATGGTATTCACGTTATTAGTATTTTCTTCTGATAAGCTATTATACCATTCAGATAAATTTTTCATCTTAGGTGAAATACTTCTACCATGTGGACTTTTTAACCTAGAAATAACACCCTTGACTCCATCATCTTGAACATAGAGCCTAAGTGCATCAACAAACTCAGCGTTATCCATTATTATTTCCTCATTCTGATGGATGCTGCCACATCATTTTATTTACTTTTTCTAAAATTAACATAATACAGCTTATACGAAATACGCTTGTTAGAACCCATTTAAAAATCATTTACTTAATTCACATCAAAAAGCTCAACTTATGCTAATTAGGCTTTTTACATAACTAGTCGCGTTCCACGCTCATTATTTAATCATTATTCCACATTTTTATTTAGCATAATTTAATAAAGTTTTTGCGCTAACCACACCGTATGTCCTGTACATTCAACATCTTCAACGACCATTTTTATGACCTGAAAACCATGATCATTCAATAACGCTGTATATTCTTCAGGGGCAAGACTTGCATGATACAAAGCATCGCCAAACAAATCGCCTATCGCTTCACCATGGCTTGGCCCACTGCTAAACATCAGCGCCGTCCCTTGCTGTGCAAATCGTGTAAATTGACTAAACATCTGCCGTTGATCATTCGGTGTTAAATGAAAAAAACTATCCCACGCCAAAATAGCATTAAATTTTTGATCTAATTCAACGGTTCGCATGTCTGCTTGAAGCCAACGCTGTTCAGGAAAATTTTGCCTAGCCATTTCAATCATCACATCTGAACTATCGACAGCTATTATTTTATGATCATGCTGAATCAGATAATCTGCTATGGGTTTTCCCGAACCACAACCTAAATCTAATATTTCAGAATGTTGGGGAATGAATGATAAAAAATGATCTAACCATGTTTTTTCATACAGAAAATTGCCGCGTAATTCAGTCCATGCACGCGCATGTTTTTTATAAATTTCAATAATATTTTGCGCAGACTCGAACTGATTTTTCATGATTCAAAATTTCTTATGTTTTAAACAGTATACGTAAATTTAGATCATGATTTGAAGATTTGAAGATTTGAAGATTTGAAGATTTGAAGATTTGAATTTTTTTAAACAAAAAAAAGAAGATAAAGCTTAAGCCTGATCTTCTTGTTGACCGTAGAACCACGTTGCTGCGATAAACAATGAAAAACCAACCACTGAAACAACTGCTGTAATCATGTGTTTTTTACTCTAAATTTAATGAAATAATTATGTAAAAGTTTTATGACAATATTATGACAACACTGTCATATTCCACATAATCAGAAATAATATTTTAACTTTCAAAAAGATATAGATAAAAATACATTTAACACATCTTAATTTGAGCTTTAAATACCATCCTCATACTGAAATATGACCACTTTTCATTCTATCTATGACAAAAAATACCATAAAAATGGTATCAATCTTCAGTTGAAATTGCCTATTAAACTTTCGCCCAAAAAGCAGTCAAAATACCCACAAAACTTGCTTTTTATCTTATAATTTAGCCCGCTAGCTAACAGCCCGCTCAAGAGATATTTGATATGACAACTATTATCAAGCAAGATGACTTGATCACATCAGTAAAAGATGCGCTTCAGTTCATTTCTTACTATCATCCACAAGACTTTATCCAAGCGATGAGCCGTGCTTATGATCGTGAAGAGAACAAAGCCGCAAAAGATGCTATTGCACAAATCTTAATTAACTCTCGTATGTGTGCAGAAGGTCATCGCCCGATCTGCCAAGATACAGGGATTGTTAACGTATTTCTTGAAGTGGGTTTAGACGTTAAATTTGATTTAACCATGAGCCTAGATGACGCAATTAACGAAGGTGTACGTCAGGGTTACCTAGAAAACTCGAACATTCTTCGTGCATCTGTTTTAGCCGATCCTGCTTTTGGTCGTAAAAATACCAAAGACAACACCCCTGCCGTGATTCACTACAAACTCGTACCGGGTAACAAAGTCGATATTACTGTGGCTGCCAAAGGTGGCGGTTCAGAAAATAAATCTAAATTGGCGATGTTGAATCCATCTGACTCTATCGTGGATTGGGTACTTAAAACTGTTCCAACCATGGGTGCAGGCTGGTGTCCACCGGGTATGTTGGGTATTGGTATTGGTGGTACTGCTGAAAAAGCCATGATGCTTGCTAAAGAAGCATTGATGGAAGAAATCAACATGGACGAATTGCTTCGTCGTGGTCCACAAAGCAAAATGGAAGAACTCCGTATTGAGATCTTCGAAAAAGTAAATGCTTTGGGTATTGGTGCACAAGGTCTTGGCGGTTTAACCACTGTTCTGGATATTAAAATCAAAGATTATCCATGTCATGCTGCGGGCAAACCCGTTGGTATGATTCCGAACTGTGCTGCAACACGTCATGCACATTTCCAGTTAGATGGTTCAGGTATTGCGCATATTCAAGCACCTAAATTGTCTGACTACCCTGCTGTAACTTGGGATTCTTCAACCTCTAAACGTGTTGATCTAGACAACATCACTCAAGAAGAAATGAATTCTTGGCAGCCGGGCGATACTTTATTGCTTAACGGTACAATCTATACTGGTCGTGACGCTGCACATAAACGTATGTGTGAAATGTTAGATAACGGTGAAGAGCTTCCTGTTGATCTTAAAGGTAAATTCATTTACTACGTAGGTCCAGTCGATCCGATTGGCGATGAAGTGGTTGGTCCTGCTGGTCCAACAACTGCAACACGTATGGACAAATTTACCCGTCAAGTTTTAGAAGCAACGGGCTTGTACGGCATGATTGGTAAAGCAGACCGTGGTCCAACGGCTATTGAAGCGATTAAAGACAACAAAGCAACTTACCTAATGGCTGTAGGTGGTGCTGCGTACTTAGTTTCTAAAGCGGTACGTCAAGCTGAAGTTGTTGCTTTTGCTGACTTGGGTATGGAAGCAATCTACAAATTTGTGGTTGAAGATATGCCTGTATCTGTTGCGGTTGACGTGAATGGTACGTCTATCCATGCCACTGCACCAAAAATCTGGCAAGCAAAAATTGGTAAAATCCCTGTGGTAGATGCTGCTGCAGGCTAAGCAATAAGTTTTACTTTTTTTCAGCACCCTTAACATGCTAAAGTTATGTTAAGGGTGTTTTTTTGCCTAATTTTTACACTTTCCAATCAATAGAACTAAAATATGATGAAAAAATTCAATCAGCTACTTTGTAGCATCGCATTATGCAGTCTAAGTTTCAGCACCTTTGCTCAACCTGCCACAGAAGCATCAGTAGAAAAAGCCCTTAAACTGAGCGACATTAGCGGAACATTGGCACAATCACAACAAGACATGCGTCCAATCTATGACCAGCAAGCCGAAGAAGTGATTAGAAACATTTTTAAAATACAGCAGTTAAATCCAGAACAACAAAAAGCAGCCAAACAAATTGCAGATGTTACGGCTTCCTTTAGTCAAAAACTCATTTCCGATCCCAAATTTTTACAAATGCTTAAAAATGTATATATGCAAACCTTCACAGAAGAAGAAGTTTTGGCCAATATCCAGTTTTTAGAAACACCAATTGGACAATCGATTAACAAAAAAAGCAGCAAAATGATGGCTGAAATCATGCGTAACAGTATCGAAATGTCTACAGCAATGATGCAAGACCCTACAACGCAAAAAGAAATGAATCAACGCGTTGAAAAAATTCTAAAGCCTTTGTTTAAACAAAATGAGCAATCAAAATAACCCCATCACCATGTTGTGGGGTTCCAAATTTTAAAAGGTTGTGTCAGCTGAACATCGGAATTCGGATCATATTTTGCCGGTTTAAGTTTTTGCGCTTTTTTGCGCACTTTTCCGGTATTTTGATCATTTGCGACAAAATTAAAACTTTCAGATTTCCACTGGGTAAATGCAATTTCATTTAAGCCTGTTTTTTCAGGCACAATCATTAAAGGGCCTGAAACTTCACGACGCGTACTGAGGTTTTCCTCATCGTATTTAATAAAATAAGTTTGTCCCGCATCTACAGTAAAATCTAAATATTTCGGCTTTTGAAAATGTTGCACTCCCAGCGGACGGCTGGTCGATAGACGATAAGTCCCCGCAGGTAACTCAACCCAGTAATAATGATTATTTAACAAACTGGGAATGCGTTCACTATTCATAAAAAGACTGGAGGCGACTATTTCTTGACGGTTCCATTTGCTATCAGGACGGTACATATACACGATTGCAGCCTGATCATTTTGTGCATGTACAGGATGGAAGCGCTGTCCGGGTGTTTGATTAACCCAACCACCGATGGTAAACATACCAAAACGGTATTGCTCTAACATACCCGGTTCATGTTCAGTATTCACAGGTTTTAAGGTTGATGTTACTTGAGTATGTTCAATAGCAGATTTACCATGACATCCCAGTAAAACAAAACTTGCACAAATGGCAACACAGACTTCACGCATGATTTTCCCTCACCGCGTATTTTTTATTTTTGTACGAATTAAGCAATTAATTTTTCGATAAATTGATTGTCTTTAGGCATCCACGCCTAGCAGTTGAGATTAACACTCGATATTATTTTTGGAAATAAAAAACGTGCGAAAACTCAAGTTTTCCGCACGTTTCAGACGAATAGCGAATTAAGCAGATTTAGAGTTAATCACCTTTAAATCTACTTTAGGCGCAGCTTCGGTTTCTGTTTTTGGCTGACGTTCTGGTTTTAATTCTGGTTTCTCTCCAGCATTAATCACCGCATCATTCACCACCACAGTACCTACATCGGTACGGCTTGGTAAATCATACATGGTTTCAAGTAAAGAATTTTCCAGAATTGAACGCAGACCGCGTGCACCTGTATTACGCTCTAATGCTTTTTTCGCAACAGCACGTAATGCCGAATCTTCAAATACCAAATCAACATTTTCCATACCGAATAAATATTGGTATTGGCGTGTTAAGGCATTTTTAGGCTCAGTTAGAATCTGCATTAGTGCTTCTTCATCTAACTCTTCCAATGTTGCAATCACAGGTAAACGACCAATGAATTCTGGAATTAAACCAAATTTCACCAAGTCATTGGCTTCCACTTGACGGAATAAATCAGACAATTTTTTAGTTTCGTCTTTTTTCTTCACATCTGCTGTGAAACCAATACCGCCTTTTTCCTGACGTTGCTGCACAATTTTCTCAAGACCCGAAAATGCACCACCACAAATAAACAGGATATTTGAAGTATCAATTTGAATGAACTCTTGTTGCGGATGCTTACGACCACCTTGAGGAGGAATTGAAGCCACCGTACCTTCGATCATTTTCAATAATGCTTGTTGAACACCTTCACCCGATACATCACGAGTAATAGATGGGTTCTCAGACTTACGGGTAATCTTGTCGATTTCATCGATATAGATAATGCCCTTTTGCGCTTTTTCTACATCATAATCGGCTTTTTGTAGAAGCTTTTGTACAATGTTTTCAACGTCTTCACCGACATAACCTGCTTCGGTTAATGTTGTCGCATCAGCCATCGCAAAAGGAACATCTAAAAGACGCGCTAAAGTTTGTGCCAATAAAGTCTTACCTGAACCTGTTGGGCCTACAAGTAAAATATTACTTTTCGCAAGTTCTACAGCATCGTCAGATTTATGACCTGAATTAGTGACTTTTAAACGCTTGTAATGGTTATACACCGCAACTGACAATGTTTTTTTCGCAACATCTTGCCCAATCACATATTGATCGAGCGCAGCACGAATTTCGTGTGGTTTAGGCAAAGGCTTAGTTGCCCAATCACTCGATTCAACTTGTTGACTGGTTTGAACTAAATCTAAGCATACGTCCACACACTCATTACAGATGTACGCGTCCTCACCTGCAATCAGTTTCCCGACTTCAGACTGCGTTTTACCGCAAAATGAACAATGCTTTTGTCCTTGAGGATGTTCGGACATATTCACTCCAATATTAAAATCTGAAAATTATGGACGTTTGCTTAACACTTCATCCACGAGACCGTATTCTTTCGCAGCCTGAGCTGTCATAAAGTTATCACGATCGGTATCTTGCGCTAAACGTTCATAGTCTTGACCACTATGTTCAGCCATTAAACGATTTAAACGTTCTTTAATGAATAGAATTTCACGTGCATGAATTTCAATATCTGATGCTTGACCACGGAAGCCACCAAGTGGTTGGTGAATCATCACACGTGCATTTTCTAAGCAATAACGTTTACCTTTGGCGCCTGCATTGAGCAAGAAGGCACCCATTGATGCTGCTTGTCCCATACAGTACGTCACCACATCAGGTTTAATAAACTGCATGGTGTCATAAATCGCCATACCTGCAGTTACAGACCCACCTGGTGAATTAATGTAAAGGTGTATATCTTTATCTGGGTTCTCTGCTTCTAAAAACAACATCTGAGCAACAATTAAATTTGCCATGTTGTCTTCGACTTCACCAGTCAAAAAGATGACACGTTCACGTAAAAGACGTGAGAAAATATCAAAAGAACGCTCACCACGAGAAGATTGTTCTACGACCATTGGTACTAAAGCGTTATCAATTGTTGGAACATACATACGTTATTTATTCCTAAATTTTTGTTACTCAACTCATAATCACAATATGAGGGATAATTGCCGAAATTGCAAAATATTCCCAATTAAATAACAGATATTTTTTATATAAACATTGTGAATTCAGGCCATGTTTAATATAAACCGATACATAAAAAAAGGCGCATGATGCGCCTTTTTTTAGATTAACTAAGCTTAGCCTTGTTGGCGAGCTTGTTGTTCTTTCAACAATTCTTCGTAGCTAACATCTGTATTAGTCACTTTAGCAGCAGCTAAAATGTGATCAACGATTTGATCTTCTAATACCACAGCTTCGATTTGAGCACGTTGTTGTTTGTCATTTTTGAAGTATTCAATCACTTCAGTTGGATCTTCATAAGAAGAAGCCATGTCATTGATATACGCTTCAACACGCGCTGGATCAACTTCAATTTTAGCATCAGCTAAAACTTTGCTGACCAATACGCCAAGTTTAACAGCTTTCTCAGCTTGTTCTTTGAACAAGTCATCTGGAAGCATGCTGCTGTCAAATGCTTGCGCACCTTGAGCACCAAACTGTTGCGTGAATTGTTGGATCATTTGTTGACGTTGACGGTCAATTTCTTGAGACAACATAGCAGCAGGAACTTCAACTTCGTTCGCAGCTACAAGTGCATCAAATGTTGCAGCTTTAACTTGGTTACGAAGACCGTTCATTACTTCACGTTCCATGTTTTTGCGAACGTCAGCTTTTAATTTTTCAACGCCTTCTTCTTCAGTTAAACCAAAGATTTTTAAGAATTCAGCATCAATTTCTGGAAGTTTTTGTTTTTCAACAAGTTTAACAGTAATTTTAAACTGTGCAGCTTTACCTGCAAGGTTTTCAGCTTGGTAGTCTTCAGGGAAAGTAACGTCAATTACTTTCTCTTCGCCTTTCTTCATACCAACGATACCGTCTTCGAAGCCCGGAATCATACGACCTGAACCTAAAACAAGTTTAAAGTCTTCAGCAGTACCGCCTTCAAACTTTTCACCGTCAACAGTGCCTTCGAAATCAAAAGTCACTTGCATGTCTTTTTTAGCCATGCCTTTTGTTTCAGCCCAAGCTGCACGTTGCTTTTGAAGGTTTTCAATCATTTGGTCAACGTCTTTGTCGTTAACTTCAGATTTTTTACGTTCAATTTCCAAAGCGTCAAATGCGTTTACTTCAACTTCTGGATAAACTTCTACAGTTGCTTGATAAACAAGAGCGTCGTCTTTGTTTTCAACTTTATCAATGTTTGGCATACCAACAGCATTGATTTTTTCTTGCTGAATTGCTTCGAAAACTGTGTCACGAATTACATCGTTCACAACTTCTTGATAAATACCTGCGCCATATTCACGACGTACAACATTTAAAGGCACTTTACCTGGACGGAAGCCGTTGATCTTCGCAGTTTTGGCAGTGCGTTTTAAACGAGCTTCAAATTGCTCGTTCACACGGCTCGTCGGTACAGATACATTTAAACGACGGGCAACGCCCGAAACCGCTTCAGAAGTTACTTGCATGGCTTCCTCGATATAGAAATAGTAATTGCAATTTTGAAAGTGCCACATTATATGACAACATTGCAAGATATACAAAGCAGGATAATTTAACCACTATTTTTACGCTTTCCCTCAATAAAATCTACGTTTTATGTAAACAAAACTCCCTTCTTTATCCATGAGTGGCACTTTTGTATATTTTTTATTGCAAATGATAAACTTTATCATTACTATTAAGTTGTTTGTTTTTTATTTTATTTGTTTTCAATTATTTATCTCGTCCATCTTTGGAATTCTATTTTATGAGTAAGTTCAACCTTCGTCCGCTTAGCATCGCTATTCTAGGAATGACCTCCGCTTCTGTTTTTGCCAATACTGAAATAGAGCCTTCTTCTAAACATCAGCTTTCGACCATTGTGGTGTCCGCGGCAGGTTATGAACAAAAAATTAAAGATGCTCCTGCTTCTATCACGGTGATTACAGCAGAAGATTTAAAAAATAAACGAATTAATTCGATTGCCGATGCTTTAGTGGATGTAGAAGGCGTTGATATTAGCCCTACGGCTGGAAAAACAGGTGGTTTAAACATTCGTATTCGGGGAATGGATTCAGAATATACCTTAGTTTTAGTCGATGGACGTAGACAGAATAGTACTGGCGATATTTCACCCAATGGATTTGGAGAATCCAATAATAGTTTTATTCCACCCATATCAGCAATTGAACGAATTGAAGTGATTCGTGGCCCTGCATCTACGCTTTATGGTTCAGATGCAATGGGTGGCGTAGTCAATATTATTACTAAAAAAGTTTCACCAGTATGGACGGGTGCTGTCACCTTAGAAGGCACAGTACTTCCGAATAGTTCTGATTTCGGCAATCAACGCGCTGTAGATGCTTTCGTATCTGGCCCTCTTGTTAAAGATTTACTCGGTATTCAACTTCGTGCACGAAAGGCTGAACGTGACCAATCAAATGTTGGATATTTGGATGAAAATGATCAAGATGTAGAATTAAATATGGGACAAAATCCAACTAAATCGGATTTAGAAACCATTGGTGTGCGCTTAACCCTAACACCTACAGATGATCATGATTTATCTGTTGAATATGAACAAACAGAGCAATGGTACGATAACAGTAAGGGACAATTAGGAACCTTAGGTGCGAATGGTGGATATGATGAAGCAAAAGAATTTAACCGAGATAAAGTTATTTTAGCGCATACATGGCGCAACAAAGTTGGAACACTTGAGTCAAGTATCAGCAACACTCAGACAGAAACGATTGGACGTTTAATTCCTTCTCGTGCACAAGGCGGTTCAATGGTTGTATCACCTCGCCTGTTGGAAAGTGAAGATACAACCATTGATAGTAAATTTACGACCCAAGCCATCCAAGGTCACAATATGACTTTTGGTGGACAATGGTGGGAAGCAAGTATTAAAGATGGTTTACGTGCAAACAAAGAAGTCTCTTTTGAACAAATTGGTTTATTTGCTGAAGATACATGGGCATTGACAGATCAATTGGCTTTAACACTGGGTTTACGTTATGACAACCATGATACTTTTGGTGATTTCTGGACACCACGAGCTTATTTAGTGTGGAATGCCAATGATAATTGGACATTGAAAGGCGGTTATAGCGAAGGCTATAAAGCACCACGCTTAGAACGCTTAACCGATGGTATTTATAACGTTGGTGGTCAAGGTCGAATTCCTCTTTTTGGCAGTTCTAATTTAAAGCCAGAAACCAGTAAAAATTTAGAGTTCGGAACTTATTTTAATAATACTTCTAACTTTGATGCCAATATTACTGCGTTCTATAGTCAGGTTGAAGATAAAATCTTGACAGGTTCAGCTGAGATGACCTGTGATGCAGCAATACCAGCAAGTAAAACTGAGTGTGAAAAGCTTATGGCGAGCGTTGGTACGCCTTGGCAAATGCAACCTGGTGATACAAATCAAAATGGTGCTAATCGAGGCTGGAGCGTCAGCCGTCCAATCAATGCTGAAAAAGCTGACATCTATGGTATTGAAACGGGGTTCAATTGGGAATTCGCTCCTAGTTGGAAACTAGGGATGAATTACACTTGGACAGAAACTGAAATCAAAGATGCGGCTCTAGGAAATCCATCCCTAACTGATACGCCTGAACACATATTGAATGCCTCACTCAAATGGCAAGCCGATGACAATATTCAACTCTGGGCGCGTGGTGAATATCGTAGTGAAAGAACACGTTATTTAAAATCATATGAAAATATGACAGCTACAGAAAAGAGCGTTTACAATACTTTAGGTGACTTTAAATCCTATGGTTTATTTCATATTGGATCTAATTTTAATGTAAATGACAATTGGGATGTAGGTGTAGCTTTATATAATGTCTTTGACAAAGACTTTAATGACTATGAAAAAGTAGGAACTGGCTACTACAATCGTTATAGCAACACCCAAGAAGGTCGTCGCGTTCAGTTAAGCACCACCTTCAAATTTTAATATTTAAAATCCCCATAAAAAACCCTGCTTATGCAGGGTTTTCCTATATAACAACACAATCAAACACTTAATTACAATTTGTTACATTGTTTCATCTAATATTCCGTTTTATTTTATGTTGAGAATCGTCAATTCCAATCTCTATCAATAGTGATAAAAAATAAGAATCATTATTATTCTCATACATTTTCACAGTACACATTTTGAGTTAGAAATGGCCTTCATTAAAACACGCAAAAAATTCGTATCTTCTGCGATTGTGTCATCACTTTCAGTTATCGCTGGTAATGCAATTGCACAAGATCAAGTTGCTCAACTTGATACTATTCACACTCAGGCAAAAACAGAACAAAGTCTAAAAGTAGATCAATCTGCGAATTCTAAATTTGTAGCTCCCCTTCTTAATACTCCTAAATCAGTTTCTGTCATTTCTAAACAGTTGATTGAAGATACTCAAGTAACGACTTTAAGCGATGCGTTACGTACAGTACCGGGTATTACTCTAGGCGCAGGTGAAGGTGGTAACCCAAATGGTGACCGTCCATTTATTCGTGGTTATAACTCTGAAAGCTCAATGTATGTAGACGGCGTACGTAACTCGGCGTCTCAAAACCGTGAAATGTTTGCTATTGAGCAAGTTGAAATTACCAAAGGTTCTGCATCTGCTATAGGCGGTGCGGGAACAACTGGCGGTAGTATCAACATGATTTCTAAAGTGGCTAAAAAAGGTGACTTTTTAGAAGGTTCAGTTGGTGCAGGAACAGATGATTACCAACGTATCACTTTAGATGGCAACAAAGATTTTGGTAATGGCATTGCGGCACGTGTTGCTGTAATGGGACACCACAACGACAAAGCCGGTCAAGCGGATGGTGCTGAATATGCACGTGCAGGTATTGCCCCAAGCATCACTTTTGGTTTAGATAGTGATACGCGTGCAACTTTAAGTTACTATTACTTAAAAGCTGATGATACACCTGATTCTGGCATTCCATATAACAACCCATTTGCAACTACTAATGCAAAAGCAGGTTTAAATGGTAATGGTAAACCGATTGATGTTAAACAAGGTATGTATTACGGCTGGAAAGATCGTGATTTCCAAAAACAAGAAAATCAATCAGGAACCATCAAGCTTGAGCATGATCTTACTGATGATTTAACCATTACCAATACCGCTGTTTATAATAAATCTAAAAATGACTACCTTTGGACAAACCCTGATGATTCAAAAGGTAACTTTTATGATGCTACAGGGGCTTTAACAGGAAATGTTTGGGCGCGTACGAACTCACGTGTAGCCGATACAGATACCTTTACAGACCAACTGGCTTTAACTGGTAAATTTAATACAGGTCGCTTAAAGCACAGCTTTAACTTAGGTGCTGAGTACTCAGACCAAGAAACCGATCGTACACAATATATTATTGATGGTCTGACCTCTACAGGTACTGCCAATAGCGCATGTAATGCAGCTGCTATTGCTTCAGGCTGGTGTACTTCGGTCCAAAATCCTAATCGTGGTCAATGGACAGGCCGCATCAGTACCGAAGGTGCCGATCGTTATAACATTGAAAATGAAAACAAATCCGTTTATTTTCTAGACAGTATTGAATTTAGCCCACAATGGATTTTAGACTTAGGCCTTCGTTGGGATGACTACTCTGCTCAACAAACCATGACTTATGGCGCTCGTAATAGTGCTGTATTAGGCAACCCAACAGCAACCCCACCTGTACTACCAACCGCTAAAGCTGGCGATCAAGTAACGATTAAAAATGACTCTGATTTTGTCAACTACCAAGTCGGCTTAGTCTATAAACCAGTCGAAAATGGCTCAATCTATGCAAGTTATGCAACATCATCAAATCCAGTCGGTGTCGATGGTGGTGACGGTTCGGAAGGTATTACGGCTGCTATTCAGAACTTAAAACCTGAAGAAGTTAAAACTTATGAAATTGGCACTAAATGGGATGTGCTGAATGAGAAGTTGAATTTAACCGCTGCAATCTTCCGTACCGAAAAAACCAATACACGTGCAACAACTGATGAAGGCACGACCAAAAATATCGGTGAGACACGTGTTGATGGTATCGAACTTGGCGTGAACGGTAACATCACTGAAAAATGGGCTGTATCTGCGGGTTATACTTATTTAGACAGTGAATTGGTTGATGCAGGATTTGTAAATACTGCTGCTACAGGTCAACCTGCGATATATGCTTCTAATCCAGTTAATGGTAATCAAGTTCAAAATGTTGCTAAGAACAGCGCAACACTTTGGACAACTTACCAAGTATTACCGCAATTAACTTTAGGTGCGGGTGCTATTGCTATGGATAAAGTCTATGGTGATGCTGCAAATACCAAATACGTGCCGGGTTACGTACGTTACGACGCAATGGCGCGTTATAACGTGAACAAAAATGTTGATTTACAATTAAATGTAAACAACTTATCTGATGAACGTTACTTCACTAAAGCTTATGCATCTCACTATGCAACAGAAGCTGAAGGTCGTAGTGCTGTATTATCGTTGAACTTTAAATACTAAAATCTAATCAAATAATCCCATAAATACTTTATGGGATTTGATTTAAAATAGCCTCATCATGAGGCTATTTTTATAGCCAAAGAATTCATTTTTCTAAAGGTGTATTACCGTGATTCATCATATTCCAAACGTACTCAGTAAAGAACAAGTGCAATATTTTCGTGATGAAATGGCAAAAATTGAATGGGTCAATGGCAAAGTCACTGCTGGAACACTTTCTGCCACGGTGAAACAAAATCAACAACTACCCGAAGATCTTCCACTGACCCACCACTTAAGTACGATTATTTTAGAATCTTTAGGTCAACATCCACTTTTTTTATCTGCGGCTATTCCTTTAGACATTATTCCCCCACTGTTTAATCGTTATGAAAATAATGAGGCTTTTGGTTTTCATGTCGATAATTCAATTCGTCGTATTCGAGGAACCAACGAGCGTCTACGTACAGACTTATCCTGTACCGTTTTTTTAACTGAACCAGAAGAATATGAAGGTGGTGACTTAGTGGTTGAAGACACTTATGGCTACCATGAGGTTAAGCTTCCTGCGGGCGATATGATTCTTTACCCATCGACCAGTTTGCACGAAGTAACCCCTGTGACCTCAGGTTGCCGTATTGCTTCATTTTTTTGGGTACAAAGCATGATTCGTGATGATGCTGAGCGCCATATGCTGTTTAATTTAGACCAATCTATTCAAAGCC
This sequence comes from Acinetobacter kyonggiensis, assembly GCF_900107285.1. Classification (GTDB taxonomy): domain Bacteria; phylum Pseudomonadota; class Gammaproteobacteria; order Pseudomonadales; family Moraxellaceae; genus Acinetobacter; species Acinetobacter kyonggiensis. The sequence continues at coordinate 68,159 of NZ_FNPK01000001.1, forward strand.
TGCGGATGCAACTGGGTGATCAACACGAGGAAGTGGTTAAACTCACCAATCTGTATCACAACTTGATGCGAAAATGGGCAGAACTTTAAGAAAAATTTATTTAATAAATCCAATTCTGGAGATTATTTTCATTAACTCCAGAATATTTAATTTCTTTTCATTAACTTACTAAGATATTGGTTTTTATATATTTTACCATTCGATTTATTTCTATATAAAATTTAGTTCACCTTTCACCTATCACGATTGTTTTCTTAAATCGCCAAGTCTCATTTAAACATTATTTCCATCATCAAATCGTTCTATTTCAAAGAAATAACATTGTTAATGATAACTATTATCACTAGAATTCGCATCAATTGTTACTCGCTATAACAATACCTCCATATTTACTGCTATTTTGCAGCAGCTCAAAAGTTGCAAGCAGTAAGGAAATTCTGTCATATACGATATTAGGGATTACCCACAATGACACAGATTAAAAGCCGTAAACACAATAGAACAGCTCCATTGGTTGCTTTAGCTGCATCTCTCCCCCTCATGACCCATGCGGCAACACCTATTAAAGATGAGACAACGGTTCTACCAAAAATTACAGTTCAATCTGAAGTCGAAAATAAATATAAAGCAAATGCCGTCAGTTCACCGAAATATACTCAACCACTGGTCGATACACCGCAAACAATCTCAGTCATCAAAAAAGAATTATTAAAAGAACAAGGGGCAACCTCTTTAACAGAAGCATTGCGTAATACACCGGGGATTACTTTGCAACTGGGTGAAAACGGCAATACCAGCGCGGGAGATTCTTTCCAGATGCGTGGTTTCGATACTAAAAACTCGATTTATCTAGATGGTATCCGTGATATTGGTGCAATCAGTCGTGATATCTATAATCTAGAACAAATTGAAGTGGTTAAAGGCCCTTCTGGTGCAGAAGCTGGTCGTGGTGGTGCGGGTGGATATATCAATTTAGTCAGTAAGCTTCCTCATTTAGAAAATAGTCAGGAAGTCTCTGCAACGTATAATACTGCTAAACATTCACGCCTCACTGCAGATATTAACCAAGCACTTTCTACAGGAACAGCGATTCGTTTAAACGTAATGGGTCAGGAAGGTGGTATAGATGGCCGTGATTATGTCGAAAATAACAGCTATGCCATTGCCCCTTCGATTGCATTCGGTTTAGACAGCGATACACGTTTTTACTTATATTCGCAGCATGTTCGCCAACGTAATATTCCTGATGGTGGTATTCCAACCATCGGCATGAAAGGCTTTTATTACAATAATACCGATGCAAAACTAACGCAGGCACAGCGTGACATCATTAATGCCGCAGTCAATGCTGCGGAACCTGTAGATCGTGAAACTTTTTACGGTAATATTAATGATCATGAAGATGTTGATGCTGACATGTTCACAGCAAAAATTGAAAGTGATCTGAACGAAAATATCAAACTCACCAACATTTCTAGATTTGGCAAAACTGAAATGGATCGCGTATTAACAGGTGTTAATGGTTTGGTGATCAGCAATCTTGCGACCCCTAAAGATCCAAATTCATGGTCTGTAGTGCGCACGCGTCAAGGGGTTGATCAAGAAAATAAAATTCTCACCAACCAAACTACGCTCAACATCAAGGCTAAAACTGGTTTTGTTGAACACGATCTTGTCGCTGGTTTAGAGCTGTTACGAGAGGAGCAGTTTAATAATACCTTAAATGTACAAACTCCCGGACAGGCAGCGCCAACAATTCCATCAGCAAATTTGTACTCTCCCGATCCTTATCAAATCTTGCCAGACCTCGTTTATACTGGAGCTTATGCGAATGGCAAAACAGATACTGTAGCAGCCTATTTATTTGACACACTTAAGTTTGGCGAGCGTTTTCAACTGAATGGCGGCGTGCGCGTTGACTATTATGATACTGAAGCAGATGCATTAACCGTTGTAACCGATGCTACAACTTTAGCCGTGACTAAAACGCCAAGCAATTTAAGCACGCATGGCACGTTAGTCAGCTGGAAACTCGGTGGTGTATTTAAACCAACAACAGCAAGTAGTGTTTATGCGTCTTATGCAAAATCACTAACACCGCCAGGAACTGGGTTCGTATTAAACAGTGCTTCAAACTCTACAACCAACGTAACCAATAATCCATCAACCAAACCGCAAGAAACCCATCATTACGAAATTGGCACGAAATGGACATTCAATGAAGATAAACTTATCTTAACTGCGGCGGCCTATCATACTGAAAATGAAAATCAAATTACGCAAGATCCGATTACCTTACAATATATTCCAGAAGGGAAAACCACAGTTAAAGGTTTAGAACTTGGTGCAGTAGGACAAATTACCCGTGCATGGAATGTATCAGCAGGTGTTGCTCTTATGGATAGCGAACAAGAAAATCAGCAGACTTATAATGCAACCACTAAAGTTTGGACCGAAAACAATGCAGTACGCTGGTCTCCAGACTGGACCGCAACGCTATGGACGACTTATAGTGTTGCTGGATTTAGAGCGGGCCTAGGTGCACGTTATGTTGATGAACAAAAACGCTCAATTACTCCTGGTTCAACTGCAACAACAACCATGCCTGCCATTCCAAGCTATATGGTCTTTGATGCATTGTTAGGCTATACCTTAAATGATAAAGCATCATTAAACCTCAACATCTATAACCTTGCAGATAAAGAATACATTAGTACGCTAAATAATAGTGGCGCACGTTTAGTGATGGGCCAACCACGTTCAGCAGCACTGACGTTTAATTATAAGTTTTAAGCCACTTAAGCTTAATTAAGCTGACAAAATTGAGTATAAATGTAGTGTGTTATGCATAATGCACTACATTTTTATTTTTGAATTCAACCCATTTAAGGAAGGTTGATAAGCCTAATGATGTTACATATTCCTGAAGTTTTGACCAAACAACAAGTGACTGAATTACGTCAGCAATTAGATACCAGTCAGGCATGGATTCATGGACAACACAGTGCTGGTATTCAAGCGCAAAAAATTAAACAGAATCTACAAATTGATGTGAATAGCATCATCTATCAATCTCTTTCCCCCAAAATATTGCACGCCATACAACAAAATTCGCTGGTCAAATCTGCTGGATTACCGAAACATATTCTTGCACCCTTATTTAATTGTTATCAACATGACGGCAGTTATGGCAACCATGTTGATAGTGCAGTGCAATATTCAACAGCAACTGGACAGCCGATTCGAACTGATGTCTCCATCACCCTATTTTTATCTGAACCCGATGAATATGAAGGCGGTGAACTGGTGGTTGAAGATCATTATGGCAGCCATGAAGTTAAATTGGATGCAGGTGATGCCATTCTCTACCCTGCGACCAGTTTACATCGGGTTGAAGCAGTTACTGCGGGCAAACGGGTTGCTGCATTTACATGGTTACAAAGCATGGTGAAAGATGACTGGCAGCGTAGCATGTTGTTTGACCTTGATATGACCATTATGAAACTACGCCAACAGGTCGGTGATTCAGAAGAGATCATCCATTTGACCAGTCATTATCATAATTTATTACGCCAATGGGGTGACCTATGAACGCTTTTACGCCCCTCGCCCCTTTAAAACAAATTCCGGCTTATTTACAAACCATTGCAGACTACGAAAAACAAGCACAGCAACACCTTCCAACTATGGTCTGGCACTACTTACAAGGCGGATCGATGGATGAATTGAGTGTGCAAGACAATCTTGATCAATTTAAAACAATACAACTCATTCCAAGGCATTTAAATGACCTAACCCAAGGTCATACAGCCTGTGAAATTTTGGGGCAAAAGTTCCCTCATCCTATTTTTTTAGCCCCGATTGGACATCAGCAACAATTTCATCCTGAAGCAGAACTTGCTACGGCTTTGGCTGCTGAAGTACTTGAAAGCAATCTTATTTTAAGTAATTTTAGCAATACCGATATGCGTAGTCTAAAGATAGACAATCCATACAAATGGTTTCAGTTATATTGGCAAGGTGATCGTGAAAAATCACTGGCATTGGTCAAACTGGCAGAACAACAAAACTTTAAAGCCCTCGTCATTACCGTTGATTCACCGCATACAGGCATTCGGGATCGTGAACGCCGGGTATTTTTTCAACTGCCTGAAGGCATGCAGCATCCACATACACCCACACATATTCCATTGCCTGAAATAGGTGAAAATCAACACCCTGTATTTAATGGCTTAATGCAGATTGCACCAAAATGGAAAGATATTGAATGGATCATTGCACACACCTCCTTACCCGTGATTTTAAAAGGCATTGTCCATCCTCAAGATGCCAAACTTGCGCTGCAATACGGTGTGCAAGGACTGATTATTTCTAATCATGGCGGCCGAGTCTTAGATACGTGTATTTCCCCGCTCACTGCTTTGAAACTGATCAAGAAAGTCGTCCCTACAGACTTCCCTTTAATTTTAGATGGTGGTATTCGTCGTGGTTCGGATGTGTTTAAAGCGATTGCTTTGGGTGCGACAGCCGTGTGCATTGGTCGTCCTTATATTTATGGATTGGCAACCGCAGGCGCTTTAGGCGTGGCGCATGTGCTTAAAATTTTAAAGGAAGAATTTGAGATTACCATGGCTTTAATGGGAACAGCCACCGTCAATAACATTAATCAAGAACATATTTTGCATAAATAAAACATTTAAAGGAATTTTTTTTCTTAATCTAATCATACACTGCAAAATAAGGAAATTATTTCCAAGCGCGCTATTTTAGAATTAGGGTCAAGTTAATCCATTTACAAGATAAGCGTATTTAAGCTTATAAGGTGTTTAATCCACCGCATAAGACTTATGCTACTTTAGGTGAAAATTCTCCGAAAATTACTTGTAAATCGATACAATAGACACCATCTATATAAGTAGTAAGCAGTTGCCTTTACCCAAGATACGAGCAACCTATGCTGCACAAGGAGTTACCTCATGATGTTAGCTGATCCAAGTAAAAAATATCGTCGCATGTATCAACGTGTAGACTTGCCAGATCGTCAATGGCCGAATAAAGAAATTAATCAAGCGCCTATTTGGATGAGCACAGACCTTCGTGACGGTAACCAAGCAATTTTTGAACCGATGGATATGGAACAAAAATTCAAAATGTTCCAAATGTTGGTAAAAATTGGCTTTAAACATATTGAAATTGGTTTCCCCTCTGCATCACAAATTGACTTTGACTTCACCCGTAAATTGATTGAAGAAGATCATATTCCAGATGACGTTTATATTGAAGTTTTGGTTCAGGCACGTGATCATTTAATTGAGCGTACTTTTGAATCTTTAGTTGGTGCAAAACGTGCCATCGTACATATTTACAATTCAAACTCACCGACGTTCCGTGAAAAAGTCTTGAATGTTGATGTTGCTGGCGCTAAAAAATTAGCCATGAATGCGGCGACAAAAGTCAAAGAATATGCAGCGCAATATCCAAATACGGACTGGATTTTCCAATACAGCCCTGAATGTTTTACTGCAACTGAATTAGACGTCGCGAAAGATGTCTGTGATGCGGTCACTGAAATTTGGGAAGCATCTCCAGAGAATAAAGTCATCTTAAACTTGCCTGCAACGGTTGAAGTTTCAGGCCCGCACGTCTATGCCGACCAAATTGAATGGATGCACCGCAACATTCAACGTCGTGATGGTGTGATCATTTCTGTGCATTGTCATAACGACCGTGGTTGTGGGATTGCCGCTTCTGAATTGGCCATTATGGCAGGTGCAGACCGCGTTGAAGGTTGTGTATTTGGTAATGGTGAACGTACGGGTAATGTCGACGTTGCCGCAATTGCTTTAAATATGTATACCCAAGGTGTTGCACCTAACTTAGATTTCTCCAACATTAATGAAATCATTGCCACCATTGAAGAATGTACTGGCTTACCTGTGCATCCACGTCATCCATATGCTGGCGACTTGGTGTTCACTGCATTCTCTGGTTCACATCAAGATGCCATCAAAAAAGGCTTTGAATTCCAAAAGAACCAAGACATGTGGGATATGCCTTACTTGCCAATCGACCCTAAAGATTTAGGTCGTGACTATGACGCGGTGATTCGTGTCAATTCACAGTCAGGTAAAGGTGGAATCGCTTACTTGTTAGAATCTAGTTACAACGTGGTGTTGCCACGTCGTTTACAAATTGAATTCTCGCAAGCGGTGCAACAAGTCACTGATGAACAAGCCAAAGAAGTCACCGCACAAGATATTTGGGCATTGTTCAAAGAAAATTATGTTGCTGCCAAAGATGCACATTATTCAGTAAAAAACTATCGCTTGTCAGATGAAAATGGCTGTCAAGTGATTGAACTTGATGTTGATGTGAATGGTGAAACGCAACAATTGCGCGGTGAAGGCAATGGTCCAATTTCTGCAATTTTGAATGCACTTCAATTGCCGATTGATGTTTTAAGTTATGAAGAACGTAGCATCAGTTCTGGCGCACATGCCAAAGCTTTGGCCTTGATCGAACTTCAAATCAAAGGGACAGGTAAATCTGCATTTGGTGCTGGGGTGCATGACAACATCGTGACCTCTTCAATCGAAGCGATTATTGCCTGTACCAACCGCTTGATTGAGCAAGGTGTACTTAACACCGAGCAAGTGATTGCAGCTGCGGTATAAATATTAGCAATAATATTTAGCACTAAAATGACTTTAGAAGGATACCACTCAAGTGGTATCCTTTTATTTATACATTCTAAAGATTTAAGGCGAATTATTCCTGTGTCTTTTCCAGCTGACTCAGTGGGCATCGTTCTCCCACAAAAGCTCCAATTCGAAGAGCCTTTAGAGCTTGAATGTGGTCGTGTTTTGCCACGTTTCGAAATCATGGTTGAAACCTACGGTACGCTCAATGCAGACAAATCCAATGCCATTCTGATTTGCCATGCGTTGTCTGGGCATCATCATGCAGCAGGCTATCATCATGATGATGATAAAAAAGCAGGCTGGTGGGATGCCTGTATTGGTCCGGGCAAAGCGATTGATACGTCTAAATTCTTTGTGGTGGCACTGAATAATATTGGCGGTTGCAGTGGCTCAACGGGGCCAATATCGCCCAACCCTGAAAATGATAATCGTCCTTATGGTCCAGATTTTCCATTGGTGACGGTACGTGACTGGGTTAAAACACAAGTCTTATTATCCGATCGTTTAGGGATTGAGGTTTGGTATTCCATTATTGGTGGTTCACTGGGCGGTATGCAGGCTTTGCAATGGTCGGTAGATTATCCTGATCGGTTAAAAAACTGTGTCATTATTGCCAGTGCACCGAAACTCTCTGCACAAAATATTGCCTTTAATGAAGTTGCGCGGCAGTCCATTTTATCTGATCCAGACTTCTATAACGGGCGCTATCTAGAAAATGACAGCTATCCTAAACGCGGCTTAATTTTGGCGCGCATGGTCGGTCATATTACCTACTTATCTGAAGAAGCCATGAAACAAAAATTTGGCCGCGACTTAAAGTCGGGTAAATTTATGTATGGTTTTGACGTTGAATTCCAAGTCGAAAGTTATTTGCGCTATCAAGGTGAACAGTTCAGCCGTAACTTTGATGCCAACACCTACCTCATTATGACCAAAGCATTGGACTATTTTGATCCAGCACGTGAATATGAGCTGTCTTTAACCAAAGCGATGGCGAACACCAAATGCCGTTTCTTGGTGGTTTCCTTCACCACAGATTGGCGTTTCACCCCACAGCGTTCACAAGAAATTGTCGATGCACTGATTAGCAATCATAAACCCGTCAGCTATGTCGATATTGATGCAGAACAAGGTCATGATTCCTTTTTATTCCCTATTCCGCTTTACGTGAAATCATTACGTGCATTTTTAGGTGGCGTAGAACACCTTAAAGCAACACCTAAGGAGACTGTGTAATGCGTATCGACCATCAACTTGCTGAAAAATGGATTAAACCTGACTCTAGCGTGCTCGATCTCGGTTGCGGTGATGGCGAACTGCTGGCACATATGGGAAAAAAGCACAATATTCGTGCATATGGATTAGAAATTGATCAAGAAAAGATTGCAATTGCGGTCAGTCGAGGGTTAAATATTATTCAACAAGACTTAAATCTTGGTTTAAGTCGTTTTGCAGACCAGTCATTTGATTATGTGGTTATGGCACAGGCTTTGCAAGCTGTAGATGCACCAGACGTATTATTGCGTGATATGGTGCGTGTAGGGAAACAAGCCATTATCACCTTTCCTAATTTTGCCCACTGGAAGACACGTTCTTTTTTGGCTTTAAAGGGAATGATGCCTGTTTCAAATGCTTTACCTTACATGTGGTATAATACACCCAATATCCACTTATGTACTTTCCGTGATTTTGAAGCACTTTGTGCTGAAAATAATATCCGGATTATTAATCGACTCGCCGTGAATGGGAACCAACAAGGTAGTTTACTCAGTAAACATGTTCCGAATCTGTTTGGTGAAGTCGCTATTTATCGAGTGAGCGCACTATGAAAAAAATATTACTCAGCACACTATTGGTTGGATTTTTTAGCATTCAAGCCCATGCGGATTATGTTGCCTCGACACCCTCTGTTTCAAGTCAGGCTGCACAATATTCTGTTATGGATATTAATAGCCTGATTAAAGCCGCTAAATCTGGCCAAGCGGGCGCACAATTCTATCTAGCGACCAAATACCAACACGGCAAAGACATTCAACAAGATGAAAACCAAGCCTTTACTTGGTATAAAGCTGCTGCGGATCAGGGTCTTTCTGCGGCGCAATTAAATGTCGGTCGTATGCTGGCTGATGGTGTTGGCACCAAAAGAGATGAAACTTTAGCCCGTAAATATTTTGAAAAAGCAGCAAGCCACGGTGACAACCGTGCCAGCTTTAACCTCGCAATGATGGAAGAGCAAAAGAAAAACTACGTGGGTGCATACCAATGGTATGAGCTTTCAACCCGTGATGGCATGCTCGACAACAAAGTGATTTCTCTGTCTGAAGGTAAGAAAACTGCTTTGGCTGCAAACTTAAGCCAAGACCAAATTCGTATGGCGCGTGACCGTGCAGACAAATGGATTCAAGCGCAATAAGATTACACTGATTCTAGACAGCACCTTCGGGTGCTTTTTTATGATTTAATCTTAATGAAATTTCATCATCCCCTTGCCACTTCTGCATCGATCGATAAAGATTTTTTAAACAAAATGACTCTAATTCACACCAATTTAAGTGCTGATGAGCTAACTGTGCCGCATCAAATATCATTTTTGTGAATTGTTTATCTAAAACGATTTTTTGATCTTGCTCCACGATAAAAATAAAACTAGCACCTGAAAACTGTGTGGCATTTAAGTGAATAGCTGAAAAAATTTCGCTCGTGTCCAAACTAAAACAGGTTACATATTTTACATATTGCTCATTCATTGGCTGCAAAATCTGAATTTCATTTGCTTTGATTTTTGCTCTGAAAATAATAGAGAATATTCTCTATTTTTAGACATTTTATAATAATGAGTAATTCTGTTATTCGGTTGCCAAGTCGCGTCACATAAAAATAAATAAAATTTATATTCTGCCGAAAAGTGATGAACTAAATAATCGGCTAAGGCCTGACTTAAAGCATCGACATCATACATGGCATTTTTAGCAATAATGTATTGATAAAATTCATCCTGTTCGATTGTTATGGTGACCATGCCAGCACTAATATTTATTTCTCACTTCAATTATAAGCCAACTTCACATGCTCTTTTATAAAATCAGTTAAAATATAGACCTTCATTTTCAATTCATGAGCACAAATACAATGTCTGCAAATGCATGGTTATCTCAAGGGACTTTAGTCCTTGCCAGCAATAACAAAGGAAAAATTGCTGAATTTGAAAAATTATTTGCTGGGCTTAATCTTCCTGTTGAAGTAATTGCTCAAGGTAAGTTAAACATTGATGATGCCATCGAAGACGGATTAAGCTTTGTTGAAAATGCCATTATTAAAGCCCGTCATGCCTCGCGTATTTCAGGTAAACCTGCCATTGCCGATGACTCTGGTATTTGTGTTCCCGTACTTGGCGGTGCACCGGGCATCTACTCTGCACGCTATGCAGGTGAACATGGCGATGATGCGGCCAATAATGAAAAGCTGTTAGCCGACCTTAAAGCACTGCGTAAAAATGGCGAAGCAATTGAAGGCATGTTCGTCTGTGTATTGGCTTTGGTTCAACATGCTGAAGATCCCCTGCCACAAATTTTCCAAGGCATTTGGGCCGGCGAAGTTTTAGAACATGCGCGTGGTGAAAATGGTTTTGGTTATGACCCTTTGTTCTGGTTACCTGAACTGGGAATTTCAAGTGCAGAAATGTCGAAAGAAGATAAAAACAAAATCAGCCATCGTGGGCAAGCGATGCAGTTGTTTAAAGCGAGTTTAGGAAATCATTAAGTATTTTTAAATCCTCCCCAACCCTCCTTTTTCAAAGGAGGGAGTTTTAAGAATATGAAATTATTTTAAATTCTCGATAGCTCCCCCTCTTTTTTCAAAGATGAGAAGCATTGCTTCGCAAGAGGGGAGATTTTTTAAATGAGTAATCATTGAATTACCCTTAAGTGAATAGCATTACGAAAGATTGCACTTTAAAAGAAATGCAATACCCCAGCGTATAGCATCACCACGACACAGCTCACCATCGTACCCGATGCAATATCCTTTGCTGAAGTCCCCGTTCCTTGATAGTGGGTTTCTAGCGCCACAATATTGGCCGCTGGCGGTAAACAAAACAATAAGAACATGACCCCAATATAGTGTTCAATATTCGGGATCGGAATTAACCAATACGTCAGTCCACACAGCACCACCCCACAACTCAGTTTTAATATAGCCACACGGCTACTGCGCAATAAATCTTTTTTATACACTTTGGTTTGCTGCAACCACATCCCTAACACACACATGCCAGAAAAACTCATGCCAATTTTGGCTAGGCTATAGATGAGATCTATCCATTGATGTTGTTCAAAATGCTGCACGCCCAATATTCGACAGATCAGTGCCAAAATTAATGCCATTATGGGAGGTGATTGCATGACTTTTTTTGCAATATCAGAGATGGCTTGTTTGTCTGAACTAACAGAGGTGACTGCCCAAATATTGCCAAAAATAGATCCTCCGACATATAAAGCCACCATCGGTGCACTAATTTCAGGGCCAAATAAAGCAATCGCAAAAGGAAAGCCCAGCCATGCCATATTCACATAGCTAAAACATAAAGCCCGTAATTGATCTTTAGACAGCGCAAGGAAAAAGTAGAACAGCAGCACCGCGACCACAAAGCTAAAGAGCATCAAACTCAAACTGCCAGCTTGATAAAACACCATGTTGTAAATAATCACGACGGGAATAAAAAACCGCGCCAATAGGCTCGCAAACAATGATTTTAAACGTGTTGAAAATTGGCTTGAAGCAAGTCCCCAGCCACATAAAAAGCCAAAAAGTGGTAACAGCAAAGCCACAACATCATCCTAAATATTCCACCTAAATATGCTAGCACTGAATTAAGCACAACAGCAGGTTTAATCTCGCTTGTCTTTAAACTGCAATTTTTCAGTCACATTGCTGTCATGGCAAAATGTTCAGATGGTACTCAATAAAAAATGAGTAAAGAACATGGCAGGATTATCGATTTGGCACGTTGTGATTTTCGCAATTGTGGTGATTTTATTATTTGGCACATCAAAATTAAAAAATCTAGGTAAAGATGTCGGTGGCGCCGTCAAAGATTTTAAAAAGTCGATTAAGGAAGATGAAGCTGAACAAGCTAGGCTTAAAGAGCCACTCACCATTGATGCTCAAGTGAAAAATGCTGAAAACTCTATAAAAAGCTAAGAGCACTCCCTTATGCTGAACATCGGAATAACCGAACTTCTTTGCTTTGCCATCATTGCATTGTTAATTCTTGGGCCAGATAAACTTCCCGAAGGTGCGCGTTTTGCTGCAAAGTGGTATGGCAAAATTAAAAAATTCATTGGTAATATTCAAAATGAAATTGACCGAGAATTACGCCTTTCTGAATTTCGCGAAGAAATACAAAAAGAAATTGATAAAATCAGCGAACTTGAACGTCGGATGCAGCAACAACTCGATGCAATTCGAAACACCGATGACAGCAATACCGCTAAAGATCAACAGACCCAAAAACACCAGATTAACAGTTATCAATGGCTAGAAAGAAGTGACTTCACTCCATTTTCTAAAGGTTATATTCAGCGTCACTGGACAAAATTACTGATTCCTTTAGAAATCCAAACAGCACCTACTCAATTGAAGATTGCCGTATGAGTCAAAGCCAACTCCCTATAGCTTCCGTGAAATCTGGAGCTGAAAATTTAGAACAAATGCCCGTTATGCAACATTTAGTGGTATTACGGCGCTATCTTTTTAAGATTGTCGGTGTAATCCTTTTTTTGTTTTTTTGTTTATTACCCTTTCGAAATTATACCTATCAATTACTCTCAGATCCTTTAAGACAGCAACTTCCAGCAACATCTACAATGATTGCAACGGATGTCACAGCGACCTTTATGGCGCCATTTAAGCTCAATTTATTTGTCGCACTGATGTTGGCCATGCCTTTTATTATTTATCAACTGTGGTCTTTTGTACGCCCTGCACTTTATGAAAAAGAGCGTTTTCTTGCAGTCCCATTATTGTTCGGTAGCATCTTATTATTTTATTTAGGTATCGCCTTTGCCTATTTTATTACGCTACCCAGTATTCTTCATTTCTTTATTAGTGTCTCGCCCGAAACAGTTGCTCCAATGACGGATATCAACAGTTATTTAAGTTTCTGTTTAAAACTCTTTTTAGTGTTCGGTCTGACTTTTGAAATCCCAATCATTACTCTGATTTTAATTTTAATTGGTGCTGTCAGTACCCAAAGTCTGGTTGAAAAACGCCGTTTCATTGTCGTTGGTTGCTTCTTCATTGCCATGTTTGTAACACCACCTGATGCCATTTCAATGATTATGTTGGCTGTACCAATGTGGATGTTATTTGAAGTTGGGTTACTGCTAGGAAAACTATTAGAAAAGCGAAAAGCCACCTAAATAACAACATATACTTTTCATACAATAACATGTGCTTTTAAAAATACATGTTATTGTTTTTATTTATAAATATAAAAAAATAACACTGCTTTCCACTAAAGTAAAATCTGTCTTTAAACTGACTTCAAAATGTAAAAGAACTGTCACTAACTATTTATACAATCATTCACGATAACGAACTAAATAATACTTTTATTACTTTATACGGATTTATTATGACAGCCACTTCTAATCAGCCAAGTCGCCGTGATCTACTTAAATGGTTTGCAGGAATTCCATTTTTACCTTTGGGGGCAATGAGTACAGCCGCAGCACTCAGCGGATGTAACGACAGTGACAATACTACTGCTGTGATTACACCACCAACAAAAGTAGCCAATTTTAAAAATGCTAAATTCACTCCAATGGCTGCACCAGATCTAAGCAATGCCACAGCGATGGCGACAACAACGGTTGCATCTAAGTTAACGATTGAATGGGATGACAATAGCCAAACTGAATATACACTTGGTTATAAATCTTTCTTTAACACGGGTGTAGAGGTCGACAACTTAGCAGGTGGAAAAATTTTAGCAGGTGGTTATTACAATATTAATAATCAGCCAATTTTAGATACTTCCCTTGCAGGAACATCACGTCAATTTTTCTCCGACTGCCCTGATGGCTCTTCCCTGATTCACATTGAAGGTGCCAATGTTTCTGGCGTCAATAAGCCTGTTTTTCATGTTGTTCAATTTGAATATGCATCTAAAAATCTTGCTAAACAGGATATGTATGGCAAATTGCCCTCTCCAATCGCAGTCCTCACTTTAGATCAAGATCAGACCACAGGTCATTTAGAACTTAAAAAATACTTTAATGTCGATATGTCAAAAGTTCATGGTTTGTGGATTACTTGTGGTGCAAGCCTTTCACCATGGAATACCCATCTTTCTAGTGAAGAATATGAACCTGATGCATTCAATCAAATTGGTACAAAACTCAGCACATTAAAAGCATATAGCTCATATTTGTACGGTAATGAAACTCAAGCCAATCCTTACAACTACGGGCATATGCCTGAAATTATTTTAGATGGTAAAGGCGGTGCAACGGCGAAGAAACATTATTGCTTAGGCCGTATTTCACATGAATTGATTCAAGTCATGCCAGATAATCGTACTGCCATTATGGGTGACGACTATACCAATGGCGGTTTCTTCATGTTCGTTGCAGACAAAGAAAAAGACTTATCTGCTGGCTCACTTTATGTTGCTAAATACAAAAATGAGCTAAATGAAACGTCAACTGCTGGCATTGAATGGATCAAACTAGGTCATTCAGACAGCAAAACCATTGAAGATTTAGTCAATGTTCGTGGTATTAAAGCTGAAAATATCATGGAAAGTTTAGCCACTGCTCCAGCAGATACAACGGGCTATAGCGAAATTGTTTTAGATGGTAAAACCCTTTGGATAAAACTTAAAGAAGCCAACAATGGCTTTAGCAAAGCTGAAATTGAACTGGCAGCAGCATTCCTTGAAACCCACCGTTATGCAGCGTTAAAAGGCGGCAGTATGGCGTTTACAAAAATGGAAGGCACAACGGTCAACATTAAAGATAAAGTTGCTTACTCTGCTTTGGCGAATATTCAAGGCTCTATGGTGCAAGGTCAAACTGGCTGGGTAGCTTCACATAACGTCAAATTCAGCAAAGTTGTTAAAGCTGGCGGCATTATGGCGCATGACTTAAAAGGCAGTCTGGTCGATACTGGAAATAGCCTCATTGACAGTGCTTGGGTTCCATATCAAAGCCATATGCTACGCATGGGCGAAGATATTCCTGCTGACAGCCTAGGCAATACTGCCAATCCAAATAATATTGCCAGCCCAGATAATTTAAAATTCTCTGAAACCCTGCGCACATTATTTATTGGTGAAGACAGCGGTAACCATGTGAATAACTTCCTTTGGGCCTACAATGTTGATACGAAATCACTTGATCGTATTCTTTCTACACCCGCAGGTGCAGAAGCAACAGGCTTACATGCGGTCGACTCCATTAATGGTTGGACGTATATTATGAGCAACTTCCAGCACGCAGGTGATTGGGGCGGTATTCATAATGTTGTCAAAACTGCACTCACCCCCTTAATTAATGCAAATTATAATGATGGTTATGCAGCATCAGTTGGCTACATCACAGCGGACCCAATGCCATCCATCGTTAAAAAAATTGCAAATCCTAAGAAATAACTAAACAATTTTAAAAAAATGCCGACTTCACGTCGGTATTTTTTATTGACTCAAGGGAAAATTCAGCTTAATAATTTTCCCTTGAGTCTCGCCTTGTTGGGATTTTTCTTGCCATAACCATGTCTGGTTTTTCATTCTTAAAAAATTTGAACAGCGTGTGCCATAAATTGGACTTTGAATAAAAGTAGAAGACAATAGTGCTTCCATTTCTAAACTAATGCCAGTTTGTGGCAGTAATTCAGCAATAATTTTACGTTCATCTTCTAAAATATCCCACACTGCAAATTCCAAGTCTGCTTCTGCTGTCGTGCTCTGTTGCAACATGGGTAAAAACTCTTGGGTAAAGCGCTTGCGGAGATGCTTGGTCTTTTCCCAGTGTTCGGTCATTAAACCATTAGAAACCACATACACCCCTTGAGCCAAGACTTGTGGTGCTTCACCGCGATTACTCATATAAACCGCTTGATGCTGATCACCGATAAATAAATTAAAACCCGCATAATCAAGTTGTTGCTTTTCTAAGGCTTGAGCAAAGCGAATTGGTGTTAAATCTGATTGTAAAAAATGTTGAATCAATTGTCCGCGTGAAGTCTGATATTTTTTTTGATCGGTGCCATCTCGAAAGTTGGTCACTACAGCCCATCGGCCCGATTCAGTCACCCCCATCCACGTTCCACCTGACTGCAAATCTTGTCCAGCAATAATTGGGCTATTTTGCCAAGTTTTTAAACCACTGGTCGGACGCTGATAAAACTCATCACGATTTGAAATTAAGCATAACGGTGTATCACCCAACACCTGCCAAGCTAAAGCTACAATACACATAATCCGTGCTCATTATCTTTACACATTGAATGTACAACATTTTTCATCACATTCAGCTAAAATCTGTGCAAAACATAATGACAAGGAACAGGAATGCTGACCTATCCAAATATTGACCCAATTGCCGTATCACTGGGACCCTTACAAGTACATTGGTATGGACTAATGTATTTATTGGCATTTTTATTTGCTTGGGGGCTTGCCACCTATAGAACTAAACAGCGTGATGGTTGGACACCCGATATGGTCTCTGACCTGATTTTCTATGGTGCTTTAGGTGTCGTTGTCGGTGGTCGTATAGGCTACGTGTTCTTTTATGGTTTTGAACAATTTCTTGCCAATCCACTGTGGTTATTCCAAGTCTGGACAGGTGGTATGAGCTTCCATGGCGGCTTCTTGGGCGTGATGATTGCTATGCTGTTCTGGTGTAAAAAATACCAGATGACGTGGTTTCAAACCCTCGATTTTATTGCACCTTGCGTACCTACAGGCTTAATGTTTGGTCGTATTGGTAACTTTATTGGCGGTGAACTGTATGGTCGTCAGGTCTCCGATCCAAATTTTGCGCTTGGGATGATTTTCCCGACCGATCCGCTACAATTGGTTCGTCATCCATCACAACTTTATCAAGCCTTAGCAGAAGGTCTCATTCTGTTTATTGTGCTCTGGTGGTTTAGTTCCAAACCACGCCCACGTATGGCGGTTTCAGCCCTGTTCTTGATTGGCTACGGTATTGCACGCTTTGTGGTGGAGTTTTTCCGCGAACCCGACCATGGACAACTGTTTATTGGCTGGATGAGTAAAGGGCAATTCCTTACTGTACCCATGATTTTGATTGGTCTATGGATGATGTGGTATGCCTACCAAAAGAAAACTTATGATTGGGGTCCATTAAAAAATAGCTAACTTACAAAATGCTCTGATCTAAAGCGATAAGCCATATATTCCACACTGAATGAAGGAGACCATAGCGTCTCCTTTTTCTTGATCACACTTAGTCCTCTCCGCTTCATTTAAGATGAGCTACCCATAAGCTGAAGCCGTGCTTCACTTTAGTTCATATGCTAAAGTACTCGCAGTTCTCATCTCGTTACCCAAAGCCTATGCTCGAATTTTGGTTTAATCCTCAAGTTTCAATTTCCCGTAAACTCATGATTTTTATTGTCATCACGATTGCCACAGGTGTGCTTTATTGGATGGAACCACTCAAACTTGATGCAATACTCATGTTCTTAGGTACAGGTATCATTTTTCTGATTTGTCGTTATTGTAAAATTCATTTTGCTGTTCAAAATCCAACGGGTTTGTTATATCGACTACTCACATGGATTCCCATTGCACTCTTAATGTCACTCATTTTTATGCATATGCAGGAGGGGGAAATTTTAATTCCTGGCGCACAAGGGATTGGCTTTATGGCTTTAGCCATTTGTTTATTCTCGCCATTATCGCTACTCAATCAAAATAATCTTACGGATGAGCAGAAATAATGTTGCAGTTTTGGTATTCGGACAGATGTACGCGTCAAATTAAACTGCTGGTATGTATTGCCACCTGTGTCATGATTTATCTCTGTTCCACCGTGCAACAACTCTCCGCTATGTTTACCGGAATCAGCCTGATGATTGGTATGGGTATACATCTACTCAGAGCTTTAAGCTTAAAAATCGCAGCAGATAACCCTTATAAAAATGGCTTTACTCTTCTATTTAGGCTGATGCCATTCACGGCATTGATGACTTTAATTGCAGCATTGCCTACCGAACATAAAGTTATACTGATCCTACAAAGCATTGGATTTATAGCCATTGGTTTATTTATCTTATCGACCTTTCCGAATCGAAGATTTGATCCAAGCTAACCACAGATCACTCCAGTTTTTGTCTTTTCCTCTCCAATCTATCAATTCATTTTTCATCAAATGTTCGAACTCAATAGTGTCTAGCCCTAAAAAGCTCAGTTAGACTGAGCCAAAAGCTGAGCTCGAACTTGCATGAGTGCAAAGCCGAGCAGATTTAATCCTTTCCACTTCTCTGGATTTTGAATATCTAGATGATCTTGCGCCAGACCAACACCCCAAATCGCATCAACTGGCGATGCTTCAACCAAAATGCGATCATGCGTGTCAATTAAGAAATCTCTTAATTCAAGATGTTGAGAAAATTTAGCAAAGTTTGCTTGCAACACAATGTTAAATCGTTTTTCTTTCCATGTCTGTTCATCATAATTTTGTACTTTTCGACCCAACTGCTTTGCTTCATTCGGATGTGTGACTTTTAAGATTTGATCAAATGTCTCATCATCATGAAATAACTGTGCTTTTTGCGCCATCATATAATGCTCAGCGGTGAGATATGTAATCCCATCCAATTCAAATTGCGCTGAAAACCACTGACTAAAACAACTTTTATCAACAATATTAGCTTGCTTTGGAGTATGCCCCCAAAAATATAAATATTTGAACTGACCACCTTGCTGTGTTTGTTGTATTAAATCATTTAAAAAATTTTCATTATTCATAATTTATCTCTAATTATTATCTACTTAAAAATAATCTAAAATAAAAAAGACCGCTAAAAGCGGTCTTTTTTTGAATCATCTATGATGATTAAGCAGCTAATGCGCTTTTCGCTTTTTCAGCGATAGCAGCAAATGCAACTGCATCATGCATAGCAATGTCAGCAAGTACGCGACGGTCGATGATTACTTGAGCTTTTTTCAAGCCAGCAATCATACGGCTGTACGACAAACCGTTTAGACGCGCACCAGCATTGATACGAGCAATCCACAAAGCGCGGAATTGACGTTTCTTCTGACGACGGTCACGGTAAGCATATTGACCAGCTTTGATTACTGCTTGGAACGCTACGCGATATACGCGTGAACGAGCGCCGTAGTAACCTTTAGCACGAGCAAGAATTCTTTTATGACGGCGATGAGCCTGGACACCACGTTTTACACGAGCCATTTATAAATCTCCTTAAAGGTATGGGCACATACGGCGAACTGAAGCAACGTCACTTACGTGAACCATTACACAGCCGCGCAATTGACGAATACGCTTAGCAGATTTTTTGGTCAAAATGTGGCGTTTGAACGCTTGTTTACGCTTGATACCGTTAGCTGTCGCTTTAAAGCGTTTAGCAGCACCACGGCGAGTTTTCATCTTAGGCATAACAACCTCTTTTGAACACCTGTTCGGAGCGTCTGCACCATTGCAAAAACGACCTGCAGGTAAGGGAGCCAGTATTCTAAAGCATCTTTGCTTAAAACAAAAGCAAATATCCTTAAATATACCGATTGATTATCTGCTGGACTGAGTCTTGTTTTGAATATAAAAGTGCTATATTTTTATTAAAAACCCACTATTCGGCCTTATAATTATCACAACATAAGAATGCTGGACCCATATGAACCCTGCACTGGATGCTTTTGCAGCCCTACGTTATCGCGATTTTTCTATCGTCACGATGAATCAGTTCTGTTTGACGATTGCTATTTTAATTCAAGAAATTATTGTCGCCTATTCACTTTATCAAATTACCAAAGATCCTTTGACCTTAGGCTTGATTGGTTTAGCCGAAGCGATTCCATTTATCGCTTTGTCTTTATGGGGTGGTTATTTTGCCGACCGCTTTAACAAACAGAGCATCATGAAAATCTGTTTATTCTTTGCAATCCCCTTACCTATGGTTTTATGGTGGCTGTTTCATCACTATGGATTAGGTCAAATCACAGTCAACACACTGTCTTGGGGAATTTATGCGGTCATTTTTGGCTTAGGCACCATTCGTGGTTTTTATAATCCATCTGCAACCTCGCTTAAGCCGTTCCTAATCCCACGCGAGCTATATGCCAATGGTGCAACTTGGACCACCATTGGTTGGCAAAGTGGCGTGATTATTGGCCCGATGTTGGGTGGCTTCATGCTGGCATTTTTAGGTCGTGAAAGCAGTTTACTTACTGTGGCGGTATTACTCGCCATTTGCTTTATATTAATTAATCTACTGCAAAAACGCAGCTTTCCTAAAATCGAAACAAATAATTTAATTGAAAGTTTAGGTGATGGTTTCCGTTTTATCTGGAGAACCAAAATTGTCCTGTGGGCGATTTCTCTTGATTTGGTTTCGGTACTGTTTGGTGGTGTGATCGCACTGCTGCCTATTTTTGCTGAAGATATCTTAAAAGTTGGCCCTGAAGGTTTAGGTTATTTACGTGCAGCCCCTTCTATTGGCGCACTCATGACCATGATTGCCTTAACCAAGTTCCCCCCTACACAAAATGCTTGGCGCAATATGCTGCTTGCAGTTGCAGGTTTTGGCTTATTCACACTGTTGTTTGCCTTTTCAAATAACATGTGGTTATCCCTGTTTGCTTTAGCCATGACAGGAGCTTGTGACAGTATTTCAGTGGTCGTGCGACAAACCATTCTACAAATTTATCCGCCTGAAAATATGCGTGGGCGCGTAGCCGCAGTAAATGGCATGTTTGTTTCAAGCAGCAATGAACTAGGGGCTTTTGAATCTGGCTTAGCGGCAAAATACATGGGAACCATCATGGCAACGGTATTGGGCGGCTGTATGACGATGGCTGTCGTCACCATAAGCTGGATCAAAACCAAAGATTTATTTGGTGTAGATATTAGTCAAGGCAATGATCAGAGGCATTAATTTATTTTTTAGACTTGCGAGTATTTTCAATTCAGGAAATACTGCGCACTTACAATGCTCCGCTACCGCTGCCTTCTCTGATTTGATTAAAGAAATAATATTTATGAAACAAATCCTGTGTTTTTCTCTACTCATCAGCTTACCGTTAAGCGCTGCTTATAGTGCTGAACCTAAAGCCACACAACAACTTTCCGTTCAGAAAAGCGCAGCCCTTCCCGCGCACTTGACTACACGCATTCAGTGGAACAAATTTCCACGCCCACAGTATAAAAATGAAGATTTAAAAGACCAAAATAGAAGTGCCATTATTCGGATCTATGCCGATGAAACAGGCAATATTGCCGAAGCTCGCGTACAAGAAAGTACCGGTTTAACGCATTTAGATAATCTTTTAGTGCAAGCGGTTCGTGAAGCACATGTCAAACCGCATGTTGAAAAGGATACCGCAACGCCAGTGATTGGCTACCAAACCTTCAGCTTAAAATTAAGCTCCGATGAAGATAGAGAAGTTTGTCAGTATCAATTTGACTCTAAAAATTGGCAAGCTCAACAACAAAAGAAAAAAACCGCTTTTTCCTATCGTAGCCAACCGACTTTAGAGCTCGATTCGGAGCAGTTAAATGAACATAATCGTGCGGTAAAATTCAGCTTTAAAGTGAATAAACACGGTGATGTGAAAAAAGTTAAAGTGACAAAAGGTTCTGGCATTTATGCGGTAGACCAAGCTGTTGTTCAGGCAGTTTCACAGAGCCAAATTTCTGTAAAACGCACGGCCAGCACATTATGGCTATATAAAAAATCAACCCTGAAAGATGAAATCAAATTTGATCTCAATCAATGTCCAGAATAAAAAAGCATAAAAAGAGATGCAGCAGCATCTCTTTTTTAAAACATGGAAAAAGCCCAATAAATAAAAACATAACGTCCTATTTTTGCAAGACTCACCATCAATAAGAACCGTACAAAGTTTTCTTTAAGTAAACCTGCAATTAGAGTAATCGGATCGCCAATAATCGGCACCCAACTGAGCAGCAATGACCAGTAACCATATTTTTGATACAGAGTCTGTGCTTTCAACATTTTAGCTTTAGAAACAGGGAACCACTTTTGATCTTTATAGTGTTCAATTTTAAAACCGAGCCACCAATTCACACAAGAACCCAAAATATTTCCTAAGCTGGCAACAAACAGTAGCGCAATGACCGAATGACTGCCTTCAGCGAACAACGCCAATAAAACGGCTTCTGACTGCAATGGCAATAAGGTTGCTGCGCCAAAAGCCGAAATAAACAATAAAACATAAGACCACATGCGCTAAATATGCGGTTAAAGCCCAAGTTTTTTCTTGGTTGTCTTGTATTCATAGACAGACCAAGCAATAAATAACACCATCACCAATCCACGGGCTAAATTATAACGTCGTGCAATCACACCAAAAACTTCACCCGATGCCGATGGCGCACTCGCTTTTAGCATTTCCGCCAAGGATTGCATATGAATTATTTCAGCAATATAAAGCAATAAACAACATGCAATACCAAAGATAATCGCCCAATAAATTTTCGCATTGCTTTCAATAATACGCGTTAAATTTAAGAAAAAATCTTTCATCATCATGTCATCCAATAAAAAACCACCGCAATGGGTGGTTTATTTCTGCGAAATTTAAGCGGTGTAATCACCAGATCTTAGCACAAAAACATACGCTATTTTTTGCAATCAAGTCACCACTTTAAGCGCTAATGCACGTTGCACGGCTGGGCGTGCGGTTAAGCGTTCAATATATTCTTTTACGTAAGGATAATCTTCTAACTGAATTTGCTGCCATTCATAACGTAATATCCACGGCAGAATTGCCATATCAGCAATTGAATATTCACCTGCCACATACTTTTGACCAATTAACTGTTGATTTAACACACCATAAAGCCGTTTGGTTTCATTGACATAACGCTCTATCGCATACGGAATTTTTTCAGGTGCAAATTTATTAAAATGATGATTTTGCCCCAGCATCGGACCTAAACCGCCCATTTGCCACATCAACCACTGCTCTACCTCAACGCGCTGCTGTTCATCCGTGGGATAATACAAGCCTGTTTTACGCCCCAAATATTGTAAAATTGCACCAGATTCAAACACGGAAATCGCTTCGCCACGAGGCCCATCTTGATCCACAATGGCTGGAATTTTATTGTTGGGAGAAATACGTAAAAAGTCAGGTTGAAACTGATCATTTTCCAAAATATTAATGGGGAAAATTTGATAATCCAACGCCATTTCTTCTAATGCTATTGTAATTTTATGACCATTGGGTGTACCCCAATAATATAGATCAATCATGCTCTCTACCTTCCACTTTTCTCATTTTTTTACATCACATTATTGAGATTTACACTTAGTTATAGCATGTTTTATGGCAACAAACAGTACAACTTCATGTAGCAAATAGCATGATTGAACACAAAATTTTGCAAGCAATTATCAAATGAAGATTTTTTTACTTTTTTTAAATTTTATTGTTGAAATCTACAAAAGCAATCCTATATTTAAAATACAGCAATATGCCTTTAAGGCTATTGCTGAAGATGCTGCGAATGCAGCAATCAAAATCTTGTTTATAAAACTTTGCTAATTTCAGGAGGTTCTATCAATGAGCAACTTCAGTCTTAGTCCATTATTCCGTCGTAGCATTGGTTTTGACCGACTCAATGACTTATTCGATTATGCAATGCAAAGCGATACACCCAATTATCCGCTCTATAATATTGAAAAAACTGGTGAGCATAACTACCGCATAGTCGTTGCAACCTCTGGATTTAATCCAGAGCAACTAGAGATTAAGCTGGAAAACCAAGTCCTCACCATCACAGGGAAATCGGTTGAAGAAAAGTCGGATACAAGCGTTGAATTTCTGCATAAAGGCATTGCCGATCGTTCATTTAAACTGTCTTTACGCTTAGATGAACATATTGAGGTACAACGAGCTGACTATGAACATGGTTTATTGAAAATAGACTTACAGCGTATTATTCCTGAAGAAAAATTACCACGACACATTCCAATTGGTCGAAAAGGTAATGAACTTTTAGATTCGCCTAAAACTGAATAAAGCACAAAAAAGACCAGTCGATGACTGGTCTTTTTAACTTGTAAGATCAATCCTATCAAAACACAAACGTAAAAAAGCACTGCATATGCAGTGCTTT
Source organism: Acinetobacter kyonggiensis (assembly GCF_900107285.1). Lineage (GTDB taxonomy): Bacteria > Pseudomonadota > Gammaproteobacteria > Pseudomonadales > Moraxellaceae > Acinetobacter > Acinetobacter kyonggiensis. Next base: position 92,217 of record NZ_FNPK01000001.1, read on the forward strand.
TTTGATCAATGAGTGCTTACTTTTTACGTTTCGGTCCAAGTAGCATACCCATTTGACGACCTTCCATTTTTGGTGCTTGTTCGACTGTACCGTATTCAATTACATCTGCTTCAACTTTTTGTAATTGAGCAAGACCTAATTGTTGGTGAGCCATTTCACGACCACGGAAGCGCAAGGTGATTTTTACCTTGTTGCCTTCTTCAAGGAACTTGATAATTGCACGTAATTTTACGTTGTAATCACCAACATCAGTCGCAGGGCGGAGCTTGATTTCTTTCACCTGGACTTGATGCTGTTTTTTCTTCGCTTCTTTTTGCTTTTGCTTAAGGTCAAACAAATGCTTATTGAAGTCCATAATTTTACAAACTGGTGGCTCTGCATTTGCAACAATCTCAACCAAGTCAAGATCAACGCTTTCAGCAGCACGTAAGGCATCAGCCAAGCTTACGATGCCTTTTTGTTCGCCATTTTCGTCTACAAGACGGACTTCTTTTGCACGAATTTCATCATTCAAAGCAGGACGGTTTGATTTATTACCGCCCTGTTGATTACGGTCAGGCTGTTTAATCGCTGTTACTCCACAATGTACCGGCCGCGTTCGGCTACGGCTGCTTTCACTAAGTCAACGAAAGCATCGATTGACATAGTACCTAAATTTGTTCCTGAGCGGGTACGTACGTTGACTGTACCTTCCTCTACTTCTCGGTCTCCAAGAACCAATAAATAAGGAATACGCTCTAAAGTGCGTTCACGAATCTTAAAGCCGATTTTTTCATTTCTCAAGTCTGAAATCGCACGGATACCGCTTTCTTTAAGTTTTGCGACGACTGACTCACATGCCTCAGCTTGTGAATCTGTAATATTCATTACACACGCTTGTACTGGCGCTAACCAAGGTGGCATGAAGCCAGCGTAGTGTTCAATTAGTATACCAATAAATCGTTCAAAACTGCCAAGAATTGCACGATGCAACATAACAGGTTGATCACGATCATTGTCTTCAGTCACATAAGATGCGTCTAAACGCTCTGGTAAATTGAAGTCACACTGAATAGTACCACATTGCCATACACGACCTAAGCAGTCTTTCAATGAGAATTCAATTTTTGGACCGTAGAATGCACCTTCACCCGGTTGTAAATCCCAAGCCAGACCTGCTGCATCTAAAGCATCTGCCAAAGATTTTTCAGCCATATCCCAAAGTTTGTCATCGCCAACACGTTTTTCTGGACGTGTTGATAATTTCATTTGCACTTCTTCAAAGCCAAAATCTTTATACACATCTAAAGTGAGCTTAATGAAATCAGCAACTTCTTTACCAATCTGTTCAGTCGTACAGAAAATATGTGCATCATCTTGGGTAAAGCCACGCACACGCATAATGCCGTGTAATGAACCCGATGGTTCGTTACGGTGGCATGAACCAAATTCAGCCAAACGAATAGGCAAATCACGGTAAGATTTTAAACCTTGGTTAAACACTTGCACATGACATGGGCAGTTCATCGGTTTTACCGCATAGTTACGGTTTTCCGAATGCGTGGTAAACATGTTGTCTGCATAGTTTGCAGCATGTCCTGATTTTTCCCAAAGGGTGAAATCAACCACTTGTGGTGTACGAATTTCTTGATAACCATTGTCTTGTTGAACTTTACGCATGTATTGTTCAAGTACTTGGTAAATGGTCCAACCATTCGGATGCCAGAACACCATACCCGGTGCTTCTTCTTGCATATGGAATAAGTCTAAAGCTTTACCAATTTTACGGTGATCGCGTTTTTCTGCTTCTTCAATACGTTTGATATACGCTGCAAGTTGTTTCTTGTCTGACCAAGCTGTACCGTAAATACGCTGTAATTGTTCATTCTTCGCATCACCGCGCCAGTAAGCGCCAGAGATTTTAGTCAACTTGAATGATTTTAAAAATTTAGTGTTTGGTACATGCGGACCACGGCACATATCCAAATAATCTTGATGGTAGTACAAGCCCATTTGCGTTTCTTCAGGCATGTCCGCGATCAAGCGTAATTTATATTCTTCGCCACGTGCTGTAAATTCTGCAATCACTTCATCACGTGGTGTCATTTTTTTCACGACATCATAATCTTGATCGATGAGCTTTTTCATGCGCTCTTCAATCGCTGCCATGTCATCTAAAGTGAATGGACGTGGCATCCAGATGTCATAGTAGAAACCTTCTTCAATGACTGGACCAATGACCATTTTTGCTTCTGGGAACAATTGTTTAACAGCGTGACCAACCAAGTGCGCGCAAGAGTGACGAATAATCTCTACACCTTCTTCGTCTTTCGGTGTAATGATTTGTATGGTTGCATCTTCAGTAATCAAGTCTGATGCATCAACTAGACGATCGTTTACACGACCTGCTACTGTATTTTTCGCAAGACCAGGACCAATGCTTAACGCAACGTCCATCACAGATACGGCTTGATCAAATTGTTTTTGATCACCATTTGGCAAAGTGATAATTGGCATATAAAAAATCCTTAAGGAGTGATGCCCCGTACCATGGGGCATATCACCGCGAGATTATGATCGAGGAGAACCTCAAAAGATAAAAACGGTGGATAAATAAAAATCGATTAGAATTTTACACGTCTTAACCCTTCGATTAAACCTTTTCGCGGGAAAAAACTCGATCTGCGATAGATTTGTCATTTTTTGCCTAGTCCCCACTGCCTAAAACCACGACAATCACGCTTAAAACTGATTTTTATTTGGGGCTTACAACTGCACCAAACAAATGACCTGCCCCACGGGACGAATTTATATAGGTGATTACACTATTTTTTATCATTCAAATACATGTCTAGATTGGAAAATTTAAGGCGAAATTTTTTTAAGGTCTCGATCAATGGCTCCATATTTTATTCACCCATTGTATTTTCATTATTATTCCTCGGCTAATCTTACTTTTAATTTCCCGATTAGAGTAAAATAACTAAAAAAGCAAAGATGGGAACCCATGCGTTCAAAAAGGCCAAGTACAATAAAATAATTTTATTAATATTCAACATGTTATAAGTTTAAAAAAAACACTCGACTAAAGCCTAAATGCAAGACCCTTTAGAAGTGCATATCTTTTCGGCAGGGTTTTAAAATAAATATAGAATGGAGTTTTAAAATGGTTAGCGCATACGATGAATTACCGCGTACTCCCGCAAATTTTGTAGCGTTGTCACCGCTACGCTATCTTGATCGTGCGGCATATATCTATCCAAATCAACATGCGATTATTTATGGTCAGCGTCGTATTACTTGGCGTGAAACATACAATCGTTGCCGTCAGTTTGCTAGCCAACTCCAAAAACTCGGCATCGGTAAAAATGATACCGTTTCTGCACTGCTTCCCAACATTCCTGCCATGATTGAAGCGCACTTTGCTGTTCCTATGGCGGGTGCTGTACTCAATACATTAAATACCCGTCTAGATGCCAAAACTTTAGCTTTCATGCTGGAACATGCGGAAACTAAAGTGTTATTGGTCGATCCTGAATTTGCAGCAGTTGCCACAGAAGCACTGGCACTGGTTTCGCAAGACATCTATGTGATTGATGTCGATGATGCTGAATATGAGTATGGATTTTCGACCCCGATTGGTCAAATTGAATATGAAGACTGGCTGCTTGACGGTGATGAAAATTTTGAATGGCATTTACCTCAAGATGAATGGGATGCAATCAGTTTAAGTTACACTTCTGGAACCACAGGCAATCCTAAAGGCGTGGTTTACCATCACCGTGGTGCTTATATCAATGCAGCCAGTAATATCATTGCTTGTGGCATGACACCTCGTGCAACCTATTTATGGACCCTTCCCCTATTCCACTGTAATGGCTGGTGCTTTGCATGGACTATGGCCGCCAACGGTGGCACTAACGTCTGTTTACGTAAAGTCGATGCGGAGCTGATTTTCAAATTAATTGCTGAACATAAAGTCAATTATTTCTGCGGTGCGCCTATTGTTTTATCGATGCTAATTAATACCCCAGAAGATAAAAAAACGGCCTTTGACCACCGTGTCGAGGTCATGGTTGCAGGAGCCGCGCCACCTGCGACAACCATTGAAGGCATGCGTAATATTGGGATTAATGTGACTCACGTGTATGGCTTAACGGAAACCTATGGCCCTTCTGCACTTTGTGCCTCACAGGCAGGCTGGAGTGATTTGTCCATTCAAGAACAAGCACAACTCCATTCACGTCAAGGCGTACCTTATCCGCTGCAAGACAGCATGAAAGTACTTGATCCTGAAACCATGCAAGAAGTGCCTCATGATGGACAAAGCATGGGCGAGATTATGTTCCGTGGCAACATTGTCATGAAAGGCTACTTAAAGAACCCCGAAGCAACCGCTGAAGCCTTTGCTGGTGGATGGTTCCATACTGGTGATCTTGCTGTTTGCCAACCCGATGGTTATGCCAAAATTACCGATCGCTCAAAAGACGTGATTATTTCAGGAGGTGAAAATATTTCGTCACTTGAAGTCGAAGAAATCTTATATAAACATCCTGCCGTACTCACTGTGGCCGTGGTTGCCAAACCTGATCCACGTTGGCAAGAAGTTCCATGTGCCTTTGTGGAGCTTAAAAATGGTAAAACAGCAACAGCTGAAGAACTGGTTGAGTTTTGCAAGCAGCATTTAGCACGTTTTAAAGTGCCAAAAGATATTATCATTACCGAAATTCCCAAGACATCGACAGGGAAACTACAAAAATTCATCTTACGTGATTGGGCAAAAGAACGTGCTGTCAGTGAATTTAATTAGTTCTCTTTAACCTTCTGCACATGAAGAAGGTTTTGAGCAATAAAAAAAGCGACTCACAAGAGCCGCTTTTTTTTACTTTAAAGGTAAACAAATTAATTGTCTGAAATTAAAGCCACTTGTTGGATGTAATTAAACAATTTGAGCTTTGAAGCGGCCAATTCATCTTCAGTCAATTGTTTTGCAATATCACGATGAATACGCAAAATATGCTGACGAATTGGATGATGCTCTGCCGCATTATGCGCTTTCATAAATTCCTTAATCACAGGATCACCTTGAGCAATCATACGATCTACCCAACGGTTCAATTGTGCTGTTTTTTTCGCACCTTGCTGTGGCGTTAAATAAGATAAAATTACGGTTTCATCTTCATTACGCAACAATTTACCAATACGTAAAAATTGGCGACGACGTGCTTCATGTGAAGTAATACTACGCACATCTAACAAAGCATCAATTAAACGCTCTTCCACTGGAAGTTTCTGAATTTGTTTCAGGCTCAATTCAGCCAATTGTTCACCTAAAGCAGCCATACGTTGCACTGCTTTTTTTTGTTCGGTTTTACTTGCACGCCCTTCTAAAGTGTCAAAGTCATCTTCAGTAAAACGCTGTTGCGGTCGACGTGCCACGATTAATCTGCCTCGTAAAATTTTGCTGCAAATAGTGCCTGAATTTCAGATAAAGCTTGTTCTTCATCTGCACCATCAAGCACTAAACGTAAAGTTGTGCCCTTGCCTGCACCAAGCATGAGCAAGGACATAATATTTTTTGCATCAACTAATTTATCACCTTTACCAATTTGAATCGATGAACGAAATTTGGTGGTGACTTCGATTAGCTTTCCAGACGCACGCGCATGTAAACCTAGTTTATTAATTACGTCAACAGTTGTGTCAATCATGACCAGTGCTTCATTTCCCTGTGTAAGACCTGAATAGACCATTTTTCCTCAAGGGCTTTTTTAAGTCTATCCACGATATATACTGAACGGTGCTGCCCTCCCGTACACCCAATGGACACTGTCATATAGTGACGGTGACCTTCGGCAAAGGCAGGCAACCACTTATCTAAAAAATGGTAAATATCTTGGAACATCTCATTGGTTTGTTCACTTTGTAGCAAAAACTGTTGCACAGGTAAATCTAACCCTGAATATTTTCGCAACTCCAAATCCCAATGTGGATTAGGCAAATGACGTACGTCAAACACATAATCGGCATCAAGTGGAATACCGTGTTTATAACCAAAAGATTGTAAAATTAAAATTAAGTTATCCGATTGCCCAAGTTTGGACAATAAAGTGTGCTTTAAATCATGCACACTTTTATCGGTGGTATCAATATGTACTGTTGAGCGTAATTGTATCGGAAGTAATAATGTTTTTTCTTCCTGAATACATTCAGTCAAACTTTTAAAACGACTGGCTAAAGGATGTGGGCGACGTGATGCACTAAAACGAGAAATCAATTCTTGGTCTTGCGTGGTCAAATAAATAATATCAACCGAACCATGTTTCTGTAATTGTTCAAAAACATGGTCAAATTCTTGCAAATCTGCGCGAGTACTACGGACATCCACCCCTAAAGCCAATTGCTCTAGATTATTTTCACGATCCAGCTTCGCCACAATTTCAGGCAGCAAGGCCAAAGGTAAATTATCAATACAGTAGTAACCTAGATCCTCAAGCACCTGCAAGGCAGATGATTTTCCTGATCCAGATTGTCCTGTAACGATTAAAATACGCTTCATGGCAAGGCTATCCTTTAGCTTATGCTGTTTGCTTAAAACTATACCGTTTGTTTAACTTGTAAGTTATCAATCAGTCGAGTAGTTCCTAATTTAGCCGCAATAAATAGAATAACATTCTGATTAAATTCTTCAATTTTTTGCAATTCAGGTGTACGTGCTTCCACATAATCCACAATAAAACCAACTTGTGTCAACGTATGCTTAATATTTTCTAACACTTCTACAAGACTAACACCATTGTGTAGCTCTTGTTCAGCCGCTTTTAAACTTTGGAAAATGGTCGGTGCTATTTTACGCTGTTCTTCAGTTAAATAGCCATTACGCGAACTAAGTGCCAAACCATCTTCTGCACGCGTAATTGGTACACCTATCACTTCTAACGGAATATTCAAATCACGTACAAACTGACGAATCACCGCCAGTTGCTGATAATCTTTTTGTCCAAAGAAAGCAAAATTCGGCTGTACAATGTTAAACAATTTTGTGACAACCACTGCCACGCCATCAAAGTGACCTGGACGCTGTAAACCACATAAATCATTGGTGATATCAGACACGCTAATATTGGTGAAGCGTGGTTTGTTACCATACATTTGTTCAACGGTAGGCGCAAAAACAATGTCACAACCCACATCGGCTAACAAACGACTATCCTGCTCCAAAGTACGCGGATAATTTTCAAAATCTTCATTTGGACCAAATTGAATGGGATTGACAAAAATACTGACCACCACGACATCACATAATTTACGTGCTTCACGCACCAAGTTTAAATGACCTTCGTGTAAATTTCCCATGGTCGGAACAAAACCAATAATTTTTCGCGCTGATCGAGCTGGACTGAGTGACGCTGATAATCCTTGAATCGTGGTTTCTGTTTTCATGTTTACAGCTCGACTTGAAAAGTGTGTTCTTTAGCAGGGAAAGAGCCCTCTAGTACCGCAGCATGGTAGGCTTTAAAAGCATCCAAAATTGCAGTTTCTCCCGCTTGTTCTTTCATAAAGTTACGCACAAATTTAGCCACGCGACCAAAGGTCAAGCCCAGCATATCTTGAACAACCAGTACTTGACCGTCAGTATCGACACCCGCCCCAATACCAATCACAGGCACATCAGGAAACAATTCACTAATTTCTTTGCCTAATTGTGCAGGCACACATTCTAATAATAATAAAGATGCACCCGCTTCAACCACTGCTTTACAATCAGCAATTAAGCGATCCGCAGCTTCACGTGTACGTGCTTGTAGTTTATAGCCACCAAAGACATGCACCGATTGTGGGGTTAAACCTAAATGTACACAGACTGGAATACCATTTCGGGTCAAAACAGTGACGATTTCACTTAACCATGCACCGCCTTCCATTTTGACCATTTGCGCACCCGCTTGCATCACAGTTTTTGAACTGCTTAAAGCATCATTTAAAGTGGCGTAACTCATAAACGGCAAATCGGTCATAATAAAGGCATGCTGATTACCACGGCGTACTGCTGCTGTATGGTAAGCCATATCTTCTACAGTAACGGGCAACGTTGAATCACGTCCCTGAATCGCCATCCCCAAAGAATCGCCAATTAAAATACTGTCGACTTGTGCAAGTTCCATTGCTTTCGCCATACTGGCGTCGTAACAAGTCAAACAAGAAAATTTGCGGCCATTGGTTTTAAATTGTCTTAAGTCACTGAGACTAATCATCAAGATGTTCCTCTAACACGTTCCAAGAACATGTCTAAATTAAATATTTGACCAAGAGTCATCATCCAAAACAGCAACTGTCGGATGTTGTACCACGGGTAAATCTTTTAATCGTTGTGCTTTGATTTCTATATTTACATCTAAGTCTAACAAAGGGATCACCACAAAATCTCGCTCAAACAGCCCAACATGTGGCACCGTTAAACGAGCATTGTGTATGTGTTGCTGACCATAGACCAGTAAGTCTAAATCTAAAGTCCGTTCACCCCAATGGCGTAAACGTACTCGACCAGACTCTTGCTCAAAACATTGCAATTGGTCTAATAAAGCCAAAGGGGCTAAATCGGTTTGCAACTGTACCACCGCATTTAAATAATTCGGTTGGTCTTGTGGTCCCATGGGCGGACTTTGATATAACTTCGATGTTTTCACTGTTCCAAGCGTTGCCAGCTTTTGCACAGCTTCGATCAGAATTTGCCGTGAGTCACCCAAGTTACTGCCTAAACCAATATAAGTTACAGTGGTCATTGTGTCGGCCCAAAGACCACTTGGTTTAAATCGCGTTTGACCCGTTTACGTTTTAAAATTGGGTGATCTGCTCGAATTTCCGAACCCCCTGAAGTCACCATTTGAACAGGTCTTTCAGGTTTGCTTCTGTCCCTGCTGCGCTCACGACGACTGCGTGGTGCAGTCTCTTGAACCAAAGGCTCAATCTCAACAGACACCGATTTAGGCTCAACCACATCCCCAGTTTGAGCTTTACGACGGCTTTTTGCACGTTGGCGGTTGTATTGACTAATGGCACGTTCTTTTTCATCGGTGCTCATCAACTGATACGAATCCCACCACGTTCCCATGCCTTGTGTGCTTTGATCACCTGACTTCTCTCGAAGTAACAGGAAGTCAAATCCTGCACGGAAACGTGCATGGGTAGACAAGGCTTGAATTTGCTGTGGTTTAGGGCTAAGCAAACGGGTTTGCATTTCCCAAACTTCACGAATAAAGGTTTCTGCAAAACGTGGAATAATGGTTCGCGTGGCTTGACGTTTTAAAACATCTAAACCCGCTTGTGCTCGCGCTTCAGCAGCAACCATGCCTTTATTTGCATAAAACTCACAACGCTCTAAAAAAGGTTTCCATAACAAAACCGCATAGAAAAATGCAGGATTGATGGTTTTACCTATTTGAATACGTTGATCAGTATTGATGGCAGCACGTTCAATAAAGGTTGAGATCTCTGGATCGATGTCTGCAAAGAGCTGACGCCAAATATCAAAATCGATCAGCATCGGGAGCACACGATTCAAATGCCCCATAGTGAATAATTTCTGCGATTCATCATATAAACGATGCGGAGAAATATCACGTAGCAACTGGGTCATTTCAGGGGTAAAAACCTCTAAAATGTCAGGTGCAATACTAAAATTCAATTTTGCTGCAAAGCGTAAAGTACGCAGCATACGGACAGGATCTTCTTCAAAACGTAAAGTTGGATCGCCCAGTAAGCGTAAAGTTTTATTTTTTATGTCATCAATGGCATGACAAAAATCGAGTACGATGCCTTTACGTGGTTGATAATACATCGCATTAATCGAAAAATCACGGCGAGCAAAATCTTGCTCAATCGTGCCCCAATTATTATCTCGTAAAATCATGCCCGAAGCAGAAGTGACCGCTTTTTTCGGTGGCGCACGGAAAGTCGCAACTTCGACCAGTTCTCGACCGGAATAAACATGAGCAAGCTCAAAACGTCGTCCAATAATACGACAACGTCGTCCGAAAACTTCTTTCACTTGAGCAGGTGTAGCATTGGTGACGGCATCAAAATCTTTAGGATTTAGACCCAACATTAAGTCACGAACACCACCACCAACGATATACGCTTCAAAGCCTGCCTTGGTTAAGGCATCGATAACATCTAAGATGTAAGAAGGTAATTGAGCGGTTGATAAACCACATTTTGACGCGTGCAAAGTTTGCAAAAGACGCTGTCTCCTACGTCTGAACGTAAAATATCTAAGATGACGCTAATCATATATCTAACACAATCAAAGGGCAATTTGATTATCTCAATGCTCGATATATTGTTCGCCCCTTCGTACTCACCTAAAGCATAAATTACAGACCTAATCGGTCTTTATTCTTGGCAAATAAAGCAGGCCCAATGCCCTTCACCTGCTGCAATTCCTCAATGTTTTTAAATTTTCCATTTTTTTGACGATAGGCAATAATCGCTTCTGCTTTTTTTAATCCAATACCCGATAATTCTTGTAATTGCGCTAAATTGGCTTGATTCAAACTTATTTTAGCAGCACTGGATGCTTGTAAAGCCGGCTTTGCCAAATAATGATTTTGGGTTGTGGAGACACGTGGAATTTTTAAACGTGCATCTTGGGCTTCTTGTTCCGCCTTCCACTTTAAATATTGTTGGTCAAATTGTTGCGCATAAAGAGTCGACCCGCCCAACAAGGAGATAAATACTCCTAAATAAAAAATACGCTGAAGTAACTGTGTTATTTTTTTCATTGCACACCTATTATTTTAATTGTTGTTTCGCCTGCTCCCACAATTGATCCATTTCTGCTAAAGAAAGCGCTTCAATTTTTTGCTGTTTTTGTCCAGCCTGATCTTCAATGAAAGCAAAGCGTGTTCTAAATTTATGAATGGTGCTTAAAAGTGCCATTTCACTCGACACGCCAAGTTTACGTCCAACATTGATCAGTGAAAATAAGCAATCCCCAAATTCGTCGAATATTTCGTCGGAATTTTGATTGTCTATCGCTTGCTGCAATTCAGCTAATTCTTCATTTAATTTTCCATAAGCACCTGCAATATCAGCAAAATCAAAACCGATATGTGCTGCATTTTTTTGGATTGCATCTGCCTGTTGAAGGGCAGGTCCATGTTTAATCTCATCTAAACGAGATTGAGCTTTGCCCTGTTTTTCTTGCTGCTTAATTTGCTTCCACAGCACCGCAACATCCGCAGAACTTAATGGTGAAAATTGTTCTGCCTGAAATACATGTGGATGACGACGAATTAATTTTTCAGTGATCGCCTGCACGACATCGTCAAAATTAAAAGCTCCCTGCTCGCTAAACATTTGCGCTTGAAAAACCACTTGCAGCAGCAGATCACCCAGTTCATCTCGAATTTCATCGGTGTTACCGTCTCGAATCGCGGCTTCCACTTCATAAGCCTCTTCTATGGCATATTTGGTTAAACTTTCTGGTGTTTGTTGTTGATCCCATGGACATTTTTCACGTAACTCACGCATCACTGCCAATAACTCATCCACGTTTTTATCACTCCAATCACGTTATATAAACTTAGATTTTCACTGTTAATATTTGTTATGCTCAAGTCAAATAAATGCAAAACCGAAGCGCGACAAAAACAAAATAAACAGGGAAAATGACATGCACAGTATATTTATTAGTGGGGCAGCACAAGGCATTGGCGCTGCAATTGCAACGCTGTTTTATCAACATGGCTACAAAGTGGGCATTTATGATATTAACGCTGTTCAAGCGCAAAAACTGGCCCAACAATGGGGACCACAGGCCAAAGCAGGGTTACTAGATGTGTCCAACTATAGTCAATGGCAACAGGCGCTAAGCGAATTTCAGGCTTGGGCAGGTGAAATTAATGTGTTGGTCAATAATGCAGGGATTTTATATTCAGGTGCTTTTGAACAGACCGATATTGCCGCACATCATCGTACCATCGACATTAATGTCAAAGGGGTTTTAAATGGTTGCCATGCAGCTTTGCCCTTTTTAAAACAAGCCTCGTTTGCTCGAATCATTAACTTATCTTCGGCTTCAGCTATTTATGGACAGGCTGATTTGGTGTCTTATTCTGCCAGTAAGTTTGCCGTGCGCGGCATTACCGAAGGATTAGACATTGAATGGCAAAAATATGGCATACGGGTTTTAGATGTGATGCCACTGTTTGTACAAACCACTATGGTTAAAGATATGGATGCTGGCAGCATTCAAAATATGGGGGTACATTTAAGCGCCCATGATGTCGCAGAACAGATTTATCAATTGGTGCAACGCCAAGATACGATCTTTACACCAACACACCAGCCTGTGGGCTTGAAAAGCAAACTGCTCTTTACCCTGTCGGGCATGAGTCCACAGTTTGTCAATCGAATCGGCAATCGCATACTGGCCAAAAGAAAATAAGTTCCATCAAAAAAAGCCTGTCTTTCGATAGGCTTTTATATTCCATAAAGCTTTACTCAACCAAATACCCTATGCAATAAACTTCATATTTAGCCACACACAACCAACATCACATTTAATATTGCGATCATTTCCTTCTGCACCGTTTCTATCTCTTTTCGATCAGACATTTTTAGCAACCATCCCATTTAAAAATTTCTTAACAAACTATAACGCAGAAATAATTTGAATTTTGGGAAAAGCAAAACCATTACAAGAAGCTTCGGAACGCCATGCAACCGTAAGCATCACCTGCGCCAAATGAAAATTTTGATAGGCAAATGTCCCAATTAAGGGGTGATAACATAATCCACCATCATGAATTGGATGCACCCGCGTTTCTAATTCATTTAAGTTCAAACGCACCCCCAACCCTGCGGCTTTTAAAACTGCTTCTTTGGTGGTCCAAACCTTAAACCAATAATGCCGATCTTGTGCTAAGGCATGCCAATGCTGTAATTCATTGGGATGAAATGCATGTGCTGCTAATGCATCAAAGCGTACCTTGCGGTCTAAGTCTTCAACATCCACACCCAAATCGTGCATCTGCCGACTACTTGCTAAGGCATAATGTTTGTGGCTATGGCTATGATTGAAATAGAATTTAGGAAAATTGATTAAATAGGGTTTGCCGTACTCGGTCTGAGCAAAATCCTGTTGTTGTAACTCAATCTGTAATTGCTCGGACAACAATTGATTGCGATAACCATAGACCGCCTGCTTTTGCAGCTGAATTTTAGCCTTACGATCCAATGTTGGAGATAATGGTACAATATGCTCCAGTGTATCCACATCTACACGTATCAGTCTGGTCACATCAATCACCTGATCAAAAAATATCATCACATCTTAAAAGAAAAAAGCCCAAAGTAAACTTCGGGCTTTCTGCTATCTAAACCAAATCAATTAGCTTTTATATTTCTTAGCAGCCTTTTTAAATTTCTGCACATAACGACGTTTACGTGCTAACACACGCTCATTCACTTGAGACTTACGACCTTCAAATGGATTTTCAGACGTTTTAAACTCAATTCGAACCGGTGTACCTTCAAGCTTATAAACTTTACGAAATACATTCTCAAGATAACGGCGATAATCTGCTGGGGTTTTATCCACCTTATTACCATGAACTACAATCGTTGGTGGATTTTGTCCACCCATATGCGCATAACGCATTTTAATACGACGACCACTAATCATCGGCGGTTGATGTGCTTCAGTCGCATCATTCAAAATCTGCGTAATTTTCGCAGGTGAAACTTTTAAATGCGAAGAATCATAAGCACGATGGATTGAAGGATATAACTCACCTACCCCTGTACCATGTAATGCAGAAATGAGATGCACTTTTGCCCATGGAATAAAGTCAAAACGACGGTCAACATCAAGCTTACATTGCTTGCGGTCGTAGTCCGTCATGTTGTCCCATTTATTGATGGCAATCACCATGGCACGACCTGCTTCTAAAGCATAGCCAATTAAATGGAGGTCTTGCTCTACTACACCCTCACGGGCATCTAGAACAACCACAATGACATGGGCATCTTTGATCGCTTGTAAAGTTTTAACAATTGAGAATTTCTCAATCATTTCATCTACTTTACCTTTACGGCGCACACCTGCGGTATCAATTAAGGTGTATTGACGACCATCACGCTCAAAAGGAATATAAATCGAATCACGTGTTGTACCCGGTTCGTCAAATGCGACTACACGCTCTTCACCCAACAAACGGTTAACCAAGGTCGACTTACCGACGTTTGGACGACCAATAATCGCTAAACGCAGACCTGTTGCTTTATCGTGTGCAGCACCATCTTCATCTTCAGGAACGTCTTCAAGCACTTCCTCAAGCATTTGTGCCACACCACGACCATGACTGGCCGCAACGTGTAATGGCTCACCAAAGCCCAGTTGATAAAACTCAACCACAGCAGCTTCAGCATGAACGCCATCGACTTTATTCGCCACGAGGTAAACTTTTTTACCCAAAGTACGAATTTCACGGGCAATCTGTTCATCAGATGCAAGTAGTCCTGCGCGTGCATCGACTACAAAAACAATAATATCTGCTTCATTGATGGCGGTTTTAGACTGTTCTGCCATATAGGCATCAATACCACCTTCACTTTCGCCAATACCGCCAGTATCGACCACAATAAATGATTTATTTTGGAAAACAGCATCGCCATATTTACGGTCACGCGTAAGACCAGCAAAGTCAGCAACGAGTGCATCACGGCTCTTGGTAATCTGATTAAATAATGTTGATTTTCCGACGTTCGGACGACCAATGAGCGCAATTACGGGTTTCATAGATTAACCTTTATTCAAAATCAGCCAGTGAGACTGGTCTGAACATCAGAAACAATGGAAGAAAATAAAATATAAATAACTAAATAAAACACGGGGCATTGAAAATTTTCAAATACCCCGTGTTCAAAAAATACGGATTTCGCCTAGTTTAACATAAGCTAGAACAAAATTAACGATTCTGCCAAACGCTTAACGCACCCTTTCGAGTGGAAACATACAGCTGATTATCAATTACACGTAATGAACGTACTTCACCACTGGTTTTTGAACGACCAATCAGTTGCCCAGAAGTTGGATCAATTAAGTGTAATACACCATCAAGATCACCCACTACAAGGTCTTGACCAAGAACAACAGGATTGCTTAATTGACGATTCAGCAAACTGTCGTTTTGCCACAGTTGTTCACCTGTTGTCAGTGCATAAGCCGTAATTTTACCATCAGCTTGAGCAACATAAACGGTGTTATTAAATACTTCTGGACGTAAAATACTGCTTGCATCTTCACTCCACACCACTTGTTGTGAAGCTAAATCAGTCACAGTGACCTGTCCTTGAAAACTGGTCGTCACCAAAAATTGTCCTGCAACGACAGGATCACCATCAATATCATTTAGACGTTGAATATCTGAACGACCTTCACTGACTGCAACACGGCGCTGCATACGCGGTATACCACTTAACACATCAAGCGCATAGACATAAGCATTGGATGAAGCAATTAAAACTGTACGCGAATCAAGTGCAACAGGGGATGCCATGCCACGTAAGCTAAATTGTACATTCGGCAAATTGTATGTCCAAACTTGCTGACCTGTCGCCAGATCATGGGCATAAACAGTACCGTCGTTGCTGACGCTAATCACGCGACCAGATTGAATCAATGAAGCCGACAATAAAGCACCTGATAACTGTGCTGTCCACTTTTGTTCACCTGTGGCTTGATCAAGGGCAAACAGTTGACCCTTTTTATTCCCAACAACAACAGTCCCTTCACTGGCTTCTACACCAGAGCTTAAGCCCTGTTTAGAAACTTGTTTTTCCCATAGACGTTGCTTTCCTTGGTAAGCACTTACTTCACCTTTAGGATCAAGGGCGAAAACCACCCCATTGTCCACATCTAAACGCAGACGTAATGGATCTTCTTCACTGGTTGAAGAAACGCTATGAGAAAATACAGGAACAAGACTTTTTGCTTGGACGAGTTTCGGCAATGGATTGGGTTTAACCTTCTCCACTTTAATTTTATTTGTTGAACAGCCAACAAGTGCAAAGGTTAAAATTGTTAGCGCAAAAGGTATTTTGTATTTTCTATCCATCATGACTCATCCACTTGTGTTTCTAAAATTGGGCGTTCAACTTCAGGATCATCAACTAAAACGCCGACACTTTCGAGTTTAATTTGTAAAATTTGACGTTCTTGTTGGCGTTCAACCAGTGCATCCCATGCACTTTGATAGGATTTTTTCGCATTTTCGATATCATTTTTAGCAACATACACATCACCGCGTGCTTCATCAGCTGTCGCTTTAAAAGCAGGATCCGTCACCAAAGATAAGGTTTTAATTGCTTCATCATATTTATTTTGAGCAAGCTGAGCATAAGCCAAACGCAGTTTAACCACTTGAACCAAGCCAGTATCATCTAGCTTAGAATTTTCAACTTTTTTCAATGCGCGTTCTGCATGTGCATAATCCGCTTTGTCATAAGCCAATTTTGCCATGAGCAATTGCGTTTGAATGGCTTGTGCAGAATCGGGTGCGTCTTTGACAATTTTGTCCGCAATTGCAGATAAAGCATTAAATGCATTGGGATTGCCTTGTGCATTCTTCGCATCATCCATCAACTGTTGAACTTTGGCTGTTTCCATTTGTGATTCAGCCAAATTTTTCTTCTGCCAATATTCCCAACCGAAAAAGGCAATCAACGCAATTAGAATCCCACTAATCATGGCAGAACCATATTTTTTAGTGAAAGATTTTAAGCTATCAAGTTGTTCATCATCACTCAATGCGTTCATGTGATTACCTTTTCCTTATGTTTTTTAAGCTTATTTTGAAGAAAATTTTTGAATGAAGAATGGTACAACATTTGCCACGGCAACTTCAGTTTGCTCGGCAGTCGCCAATTCTTTCACGGTTAATTGCTGCGCTTCCCACTCACGCTCACCGACAATCACAGCAAAAATAGCGCCGGACTGATCTGCTTTTTTCATTTGGCTCTTCATCGAACCTTGTGAACCGACTTTCAGACGAATATTACTATTTTCTGCTTCCAGTTGGTTACGAATTTGTTCTGCCAGAAGCAATGCTTTACCTTGCAATGCAGCATCTGATAATAAGAACACTTCGCAATCACGTACTGGTGTCTGGTCTTCAACTTGCTCAAGTAGAAGCAGTAAACGCTCCATTCCCATAGCAAAACCAACAGCAGGTACAGATTGATCGGCCTTGCCTTTCAATTGACCCACCAGACCGTCGTAACGACCACCTGCACAAATGGTGCCTTGTGAACCTAAATGTGTCGTTGTCCATTCAAAGACAGTTTTGTTGTAGTAGTCGAGACCACGTACCAATTTTTGGTTAATCACAAATTCTACGCCTGCATCAGTTAAATACTGTTGCAAGGTCGCAAAGTGATTCATGCTGTCTTCACCCATGAAATCATGCAGTTTTGGTGCATTTTCAAGGATTTGTTGTGTACGCGCATCTTTAGAATCCAAAATACGCAATGGATTGGTGGTTAAACGGCGCTGCGAATCTTCATCTAATTCAGCTTTATGCTGGTTCAAAAATTCAACCAATGCCGCACGGTATTCTGCACGTTCGTCCGACTCACCCAAAGTATTCAGTTCAAGCTGAACTTTATCGGCAACACCCATGCGTTTCCACAAACGTGCGGTCATTAGAATCAATTCAGCATCTTGGTCAGGTGTAGCAACACCAAATGTTTCCACACCAAATTGATGAAACTGACGGTAGCGACCTTTTTGTGGTTTTTCATAACGGAACATTGGACCGATATACCACACACGAGGGGTCGCACCACGAAGCAAATTATGCTCAAGCATGGCACGAACACAACCAGCTGTTCCTTCTGGACGTAAAGTCAAAGACTCTGGTGGATTACCTTTGTCCAGAAATGTATACATTTCTTTTTCGACAATATCCGTCGCGTCACCAATTGAGCGTTTGAACAAATTGGTTTGTTCAACGATAGGCAAACGAATCTGCTGATAACCATACGCATCCATAAGTGATGCTAAATGTTGCTCAAGACGTCTCCACGCAGCAGTTTGCGTTGGCAGAACGTCATTAAAACCTTTGATTGCGACAATTGAACTCATGACCTACTCAAAAACTTGTGCGAATAATTTCTTTAGATTTAGCTTCTTCAAGCTCGACTACACGTTGACGAACCATCGTTTCGATTTCATCAACCAACTGATTAGTATCAATTAAATGGCTTTTTTCACCATTACGATATACCAGTGAACGCGGTGCAGCACCCACAACGCCAATATCGGCTTCTTTGGCTTCGCCTGGGCCATTCACCTTACATCCAATGACAGATACATCCATTGGCGTACGAATATCTTCCAAACGTTCTTCTAAAGCTTGCATCACAGCAATCACGTTAAATTCTTGACGTGAACAACTTGGACAAGCAATAAAGTTAATGCCATTGGAACGTAAGCTCAGTGATTTTAAAATATCAAAACCAATTTTCACTTCTTCTTCAGGTTCAGCCGCCAATGAAATACGCATCGTATCACCGATACCTTCCATCAATAGACCACCTAACGCAATCGCAGATTTCACTGAACCAGTACGATAAATCCCTGCTTCGGTCACACCCAAATGCAACGGATTATCAATCTGTTGAGACAACAGACGGTAGGCATCCATGGTTAAAAACACATTGGATGCTTTCACTGAAATTTTAAATTCTTGGTAATTTAAACGGTCTAAAATATCAATGTGGCGCATGGCTGACTCAAGCAATGCCTGACCCGTTGGCTCACCATATTTTTTCTGAATATCTTTTTCTAACGAACCAGCATTCACCCCGATACGCATCGAAATATCATGATATTTTGCGGCAGCAACCACTTCACGAATTTTTGCTTCAGAACCAATATTACCCGGATTGATACGTAAACAATCCGCACCGGCATCTGCTACGGCCAAAGCAATTTTATAGTCAAAATGAATATCAGCAACCAAAGGTACACTGACTTGCTTACGAATTTCACCAAAAGCGGCTGCGGCTTCCATTGAAGGCACAGAAACACGCATGATGTCCGCACCCGCTTCGGCACAACGTTGAATTTGCGCAACCGTTGCAGCGACATCACAGGTTTCAGTATTGGTCATACTCTGGATGCTAATTGGTGCATCGCCACCCACGTAGACTGAACCAACACGAATTTTACGAGTGGGACGACGCTTAATTGGATTTACAATCATGAATATCGCTCTTCTCTTGACCCATTAACGTGACAAACGGAAGTCTGCTTTGCCATTCACTGTATAAGGTGACAAAGCAATTTTTTCATTATTCAAGGTTAAGGTTACAACCGATGCATCATCAAGGCGAATTTGGAACGGGGTTTCACCATTCAATTTCACTGTCGCGGCTTGACGACCTGTTGCGAGCACCTTCCCAGTCGAATCAACAATATGAACAGAAGTCGGTTGACTAAACTCTAGCTCCAATTGATCACCAGATACAGCTGTTGAATTATCTAAATTCAATACTTCTACATCTGATTCCGCTGGAGCAACATCACGACTATCACTTTTGCTTGCTGACCAATTTTGTATCGCCATAGCTGCAATAGCCAAAATCACTAGGATCACGCCAGCAATAACCATGCGCTTTAACCACTTTTTATTACGATCACTATTAGAACCTGAGAGTTTACCCATAATTTTAATCGGTGAATTGTTTAAAGCATGGTTGGGCAACAAGCCTGTATCATTTTGATAAATTTCATCAAAACGCTGAATAATACTGCTTGCATCTGCCTTTAAGTATTTTGCATAGGTACGATAGTAACCTTTAATAAAGGTTGCTTCAGGTAAAGCCTTATAGTCATCTTGCTCTAAAGCTGTCAAAGTTTTCAAAGGGATATTCAAATCTTTGGCAGCGTCATTTAATTCACGCTTTTGTGCAATTCGAATTTGACGTAAGTACTCACCTGGACGCTGAATATTTCCTAATGCATTGGGTACTACGCTTGAACCATTCGATTGCTGTGAATTAGGATTTACTTCCATACGGCCTCAGTACTGTACTTTAATTGCAGATAACGTTGGTATTCTGGACTTTCTGGGAACAGAGCTCGTAATTGATTCACAAGCTCCTGCATTCCCATCGTGTCACTATTTGCTCGTGCAATCCGGATACCAATCCAAAGCGCACGTGCACCTTGATTTTTCTGACCAACCCCACGCACAAATTGTTCATACAATTGTGTCGCAGCAGCGGTCTGTTGTTTCAAATAAAAAATTTCTGACAACTCTAACATTGAAATAGAGGAATCACGATTCACTTGCAGGGCTTGTTTGAATGATTTTTCAGCATTCGCAACATCGCCTAGTTTTAAATAAATTCGTCCTACATTTTCCAAAGCTTTATAACGTTGATCATAGCCCAGTGTCGTTCCTGCCACATTAAGCTGTTCAATGGCATCATTATAACGCTCAACTTGATACAAATAAGTACCATAGTTGTTACGGGCTTGTGCATTTTTAGGATCAGCAGAAATTGCACGCTTAAAATAGGCTTCTGCTTTATCCATACTGGTTTTACTGCCCTCTTGTTGCAGTAAAATTCCCATCATCATATTGGCTGCTGAATCACGAGAGTCGATATCCAGTGCCTGATCTAAAGCACGTTTTGCCGAATCTAGCTCTCCAGATTTAATATATTCGGCTGCCAATTGAGTCCGAACTTTAACAGCCTTTTCAGGGTCTTTCTTACCCATTGTTGTTGTCGGTGTTTGACAAGCAGTCATAAAAATAGCAGACAAACCTATTGCTGTCATAAATGCTAATTTATATGTGGGCTTTCTCAATTGGCATCCCCCTTTATTATCCTTGCGAGCGCATAATCTCATTCTGCTGCGCTACTTTCTTTTTCCACTGTTCCGCACGACGTGTACGATCAGCCACTTGACCCACCAACTGTCCACATGCAGCATCAATATCATCACCGCGTGTCTGACGAATCGTACACACAAAACCAGCATCAGACAAAGTTTTTTGGAAAGAAAGAATACGGTTACGACTTGAGCGACCATATGGGGCATGCGGGAATGGATTAAATGGAATTAAATTAATTTTACTCGGTAAGTTCTTTAACAACTTAATCATTTGCTGTGCATGCTCAGGATGATCATTCACCCCATCCAACATGACATATTCAATGGTCACGTGTTTACGTGAACTTTCATTACCGTCTTTTGCAATATAACGCTGACACGCAGCAATCAATTGCGCTAACGGATATTTTTTATTAATAGGCACCAATTCATTACGCAATTCATCATTTGGCGCATGCAATGAAATCGCCAAAGCAACATCAATATCTTTGACCAACTGATCAATTTTCGGCACCACACCTGAAGTTGACAAAGTCACACGGCGTTTAGACATGCCATAAGCAAAGTCGTCGAGCATAATGCGCATTGAGCTGAGGACTGCATCATAATTGAGTAGAGGCTCACCCATACCCATCATCACCACATTGGTCACCGAGCGCTCACGGTCAGCAACAGGTACATCTTCCATATAGGAATAGTTTGCTACCCATAATTGGCCAATAATTTCATCAGGGGTTAAATCACGCTGAAAACCTTGTTTACCGGTTGAACAAAATGAACAATCGAGTGCGCAACCGACTTGTGAAGAAATACATAACGTGCGACGTAAACCACTGCGATGTTCGGCAGGAATCAGAACGGTTTCAACCAATGAGCCGTCACCTTCTCCAACACGAAAGACCCACTTACGCGTACCATCTTTAGAATAATTTTTATGCACGACTTCTGGTGCTTTAATTTCACAAAGTTTTTCGAGTTTTTCACGTAACTTGCCTGAGATATTGGTCATCTCGGCAAAATCAGTGACAAAAAATTGGTGAATCCATTTCATCACCTGACCCGCACGGAATTTCTTTTCCCCGATATCTTCGAAGAATTGTTCCAATTGCGGACGTGACATGCCAAGTAAGTTCACTTTCGTAACAGTATTTTGCTGCGTCGGAGCGGATGGAGATTGTGGCTGTTCAGCAGAAATTGCTGCTGTAGCGACTACTTCAGTACTCATGTGTATTACCTAAACCATGTCTAAAGATGAAAGGAGAAGCTCAATATGTGAGCAAAGCTTTATTCAGAGAATAAAAAAACCAGATAAGTATAATAACACTTATCTGGTTTGAATACTTCGAATTAACGAGTACGTGGGCAGATCTCAGTTTGAGCGAAGAAGTAGTTAACTTCACGATCAGCAGATGCAACTGAGTCAGAACCATGCGCAGCGTTTTCGTCGATGCTTACTGCGAAGTCTGCACGAATTGTACCAGGAGCAGCTTCTTTAGGATTAGTTGCGCCAAGGATTTCACGGTGTGCAAGAATAGCGTTTTCGCCTTCAAGAACAGATACTACAACAGGACCAGAAGTCATGAATGCAACAAGGTCAGCAAAGAAACCACGTTCTTTATGCTCAGCATAGAAGCCTTCAGCTTCAGCTTGAGTCAAATGTTTCATTTTAGTTGCAACAATTTTAAGACCCGCTTTTTCAAAACGAGCAAAAATTTCGCCAACATTGTTTTTAGCAACAGCATCAGGTTTTACGATAGATAAAGCGCGTTCAATAGCCATGATTGGCTCCTTAGGTCAATTTGACGTTAAAATTTTGCGCATTATACCGAATAATGGGCAATTTTCTGCTTTTGATATGTAAAAAAAATGCTTTTTTCGACATGCAGAAAGCTGAGGATTAGTTTGCTTCATCAATCCATGCCATTTGAATCCCTTCCAACAGACCTTCTGTCGATTTGGTCGGATCATCACTAAAATCTGGCAAGGCACAGACCCACGCATGTAAGTCAGTAAAGCGAATCCATTGCGGATCTACATCTGGATGTGCTTCTGAAAGTTCAATGGCAAGATCAATGGTGTCAGTCCAACGTAAACCCATGGGTATTCCTTAGCGCTAAATGAATCGTGCTACTTTAACAAATTCCTAAAATTGAAAAATAGTTTTTCGGTTTTTAAAAGCACATTTTTATAAGATGATATTTAAAAAGGGTGCAGCGCAAATAATTCCACTGGCGATGACCACACCAATCAATGCACCCACCAAGACATCACTTGGATAATGTAAACCCAATACCATCCGTGATATCGCAACCAAAATGGTAAAAGGTAACATCAGAATCAGCAGCACTGGCTGAATATATCCCAGCACCGTGCTTGCCATAACTGCATGTAAAGTGTGACCCGATGGAAAACTAAAGTGATCTAGTGGTTGCTCTTGTAACCGAATCACTTGATGCACTTGATAAGGTCGAGGACGGGTGGTTTTTTGTTTTAAAATTTTATAAATAGCCGTTCCGACAGACCCACCAATAATGAGATAAAGCAGTTGCACCAGATAAAATAGCCCTTCCAACATCCAAAGACCAGCCAACATGGTCAACCAAAATAAACCATCACCCAAACGGCTAATGATTTTAAAAAAATAAGCGACCGTTTGTGAGTGTGAAAAATGATTTAAATATAAA
Organism: Acinetobacter kyonggiensis; assembly: GCF_900107285.1. GTDB lineage: Bacteria > Pseudomonadota > Gammaproteobacteria > Pseudomonadales > Moraxellaceae > Acinetobacter > Acinetobacter kyonggiensis. The sequence goes on from NZ_FNPK01000001.1 coordinate 115,791, forward strand.
CACCCTTTTAAATCCAGATCCAGCACCGTTATTTTTACTTTTTTTAAATTCATCATGATTCTCCTTTAAGCTTTGGCTTAAAATTTAGGATGTCATTTGTATCTCCTTCACCACCCCATACAATGCTTCTTCAAACTGATGTACTGGGTATTGCCAACCAATATGCTGTACCGTTTTTCGCGCTTGAAGTCCCATACATTTCAACTGCTGATTATTAGGTAAGGCATAGATTGACTGAATCAAACTGCTCACATCACTTAAGGGACTTAACCAACCTGTTTCACCCTGTTTGACATGTAAATGTGCACTCGCATAATCATATGCAATAATGGGTAAACCACTTGCCATCGCCTCAAGCACCACATTACCAAAAGTTTCAACCTGACTAGCAAAGACAAAAACATTTGCACTGGCATAAGCTTGCGCCAAATTCAAACCGGTTAAAACTCCCGTAAAAATAACATCACTACCTTGGCATAGCGTTTCTAAACGGCCACGATCTGGCCCATCACCCACAATGACCAATTTTATATCCTGTTCTACTCTTTGCTTCATTGCCCGATAAGCATTCACCAAAACATCAATTTCCTTTTCAGGAGATAACCTCCCCACATACAGCATGACCTTGGTTTCTGAAGTGACCTTCCATTGTTGACGCAGCACATTCGAATAATGTTCTGGAGAAAAACATGCAATATCTACACCACGTCCTACAACCACCAACGGACAACACACTCCAAACTGTCTTAAAATATATTCTGTCTCTTTACTTGGAATACAGGTCATTTGTGTATTGTTATGAAACCAACGTAAATAATGCTGAATTGGCTTAACCAGAAAGGCCAAATCAAAGAAGCGACTAAACTCTTGAAATGGTGAATGAAAACCACTTGAAACAGGAATTCCTTTTGCTTTTGCCGCCTGTAAAACACTTAAACCCAAGGGACCCTCTGTCACAATATGCACCACATTCGGTGCAAAAGCGTCCAGTGCATTCGAGACCTTTAAAAATTGCGGCCAACCAAACTGTAAAGATGGATATTTAGGAATAGATTGGGCTTTGACTAAACATTCTTTATTGGGCAAAAATTCCTGACACGACTGCTTTTGCTCGGGTCGGATCAATAAGATTTTATGACCTTGTTTTTGCAGGCCTTTACAGAGTTGTAACAAAGAGAGTGCGACACCATTAATTTCTGGTGACCATGTTTCTGTGACGATGGCTATTTTTAAGCGTGGTCGAACCAAGTCTTGTAAAACTTGTATTTCCTCACGTACATGATCTTGCTTACTTTTTTTAAAATAAAATTGAAAACTTTCAGGAAAATCTTGTTGTTTGAGCAGGCTGGTCGCATACAAATTTGTCATACAACACCTATATCGTTATTTTAAAATGAGTTTAGATGTTGTTTCTTTCAGTTTGATGATTTTTAGATGACACTTTATTGACATGTCTGATGACTTCAACATTCAAGACAAATCCAAACACAGTTATTCACCGCTGCATTTCTAAGGCTTTTTGTGCTTCTCAGCCTGAACTAGTTCATAGACACCAAACAAAAATCTTGCTTGACCAGATGCTGAGCAAAAAGTCCTATTTTTTAATTCCAAGCTATTTAAAGCCAGACACTCTGTATATTTTCTTATCTTCTTCAAGTACAAGTGTTTCCAAATTTTTATCTATACCACCCAACCAAACATGAACCCAAATCATAAAAGTATTTTTAATCAAAAATGAATTATCCAGCTTATTTGCAGTACATAAAGTCAATCCAAGACATATGAATATCTATAAAACTATGCCTTAACCACACCCTGATCTAGATAAAATTGGCTATTCAATCCGATTTAACAAGCCATTTTCAACTTGATATAATTGCCCACTTCCAAAATCAATTTGCCGCTTTCCCCCGTGTAGATTAGGAAATCCTACGATCTTTTCAAGTTGAGGAGAACGTTGAAATTGTTGTGTTGTTGGGTTGTACATCCAGTAAATATAACGCCTGTCTTTAATCAATCGAGCTTGTGAAATATCTGACAATACAATGTCATAATAACCATCAAAATTAATATCCATATAACCGATACTTTTTGGAAAGGCAGTAAAGCCTGTCAAACTTTGCACAACCGTATTGTTATTTTTATTCACGATATCCATCTGTTTTAGTACCGTACTATAAGGCTCACTTAGGTTGTCTAGACCATAAAATTTAAAAACAAAATTGGGTTTATTTAATATTTTGATTACAGGCTCAAACTGAATGGATTGTTCAAAACTATGATCAGATTTCGAAAATTGTGCCTTCAGGTCGCCCGTATTTGAATCCAGTAGCCCTGTGAATTGATATTGCCCATTTTCGACCTGATCTGAGTCAACCGATTTCAACGTCAGCTGATCGCCTTTTTGCAACCCTTTTAAATTAATCTCCTGCTGATAAACAAAGTCGTATAAAGTCGCATGTGGATTCCAAATACCAGCATATAAACTAAGAAAATAGCGCCCTTCTTTCGAATGTAACATGCGCTGCATAGAAACACGGACATTACTGAATGGTTTTAATTCCGTCGCATTCACTATTTCAGCCTGGCTTATGTTAGAAAAAACCAGCGTAGCAAGACAAAGTAACAATTTCGTTTTCATGATTCAGCACACTCAACAATGCAAACTGTTATGCGTAATGTATCACAAAAAAACCGCTCAAATGAGCGGCCTTTTTTTAATCGATACACAATAAAAAACTTAGTTTTTCTCTTTGTCTACGATTTTTTTTGCTTGAATCCAAGGTATGAGCGAATTCAAAGCACTGCTTTGAATGAAGCGCAAGGAGGAAAAGTACAACTTTGTATAAAAAAAGCCCCTGTTATAAAACAAGGGCTTTTTAACTTAGAAATTAGAACTTAGTTCTTTTCTTTATCTACGATTTTGTTCGCTTGAATCCAAGGCATCATCGAACGTAACTTGTTACCTGTTACTTCAATACCATGTGCAGCATTTTGACGGCGACGTGCAGTCATTGATGGATAGTTCATCGCACCTTCGTTAATGAACATTTTCGCATATTCACCAGATTGGATACGTTTCAATGCATTACGCATTGCTTCACGAGACTGTTCGTTAATTACTTCAGTACCCGTTACATATTCGCCATATTCAGCATTGTTCGATACTGAATAGTTCATGTCCGCGATACCGCCTTCGAACATCAAGTCAACGATCAATTTAAGTTCGTGCAAGCATTCGAAATACGCCATTTCTGGAGCATAACCCGCTTCAACAAGCGTTTCATAACCCATTTTAACCAATTCAACCGCACCACCACAAAGAACTGCTTGCTCACCAAAAAGGTCAGTTTCAGTTTCTTCACGGAATGAAGTTTCGATGATACCTGTACGACCACCACCTACGCCTGAAGCATAAGAAAGTGCAACATTACGTGCATTACCAGAAGCATCTTGGTGAATCGCGATTAAATCAGGTACGCCTGAACCACGTTGGTATTCAGAACGTACAGTGTGACCTGGTGCTTTTGGAGCAACCATAATCACGTCTAAGTCAGCACGTGGTACAACTTGGTTATAAAGAATCGAGAAACCATGCGCAAATGCTAAAGTTGCACCTTGCTTGATGTTTGGTTCAATCACGTCACGATAAAGTTGTGATTGAAACTCATCTGGAGTCAAGATCATGACTACGTCAGCTTGAGCAACAGCAGCAGGAACTTCAGATACTTTAAGACCTGAATTTTCAGCTTTCTTCCAAGAAGTAGAACCAGCACGTAAACCAACAGTTACGTCAACGCCAGAATCTTTAAGGTTAAGCGCATGCGCATGACCTTGTGAACCGTAACCAATGATCGCTACTTTTTTACCTTGGATGATAGATAAGTCACAGTCTTTATCATAAAAAATTTGCATTGCTGTCTCCGCTTAAATGCTTTTGTTTCCTGTTTCCCAAGCCAATGATCTTATTGGTATTCATTGGCTTGGAACCTCATCTAGAAGATGAGTAGAATGTGTGAATAAAATTAAAATTGATTAAATAGTTAAAACTTTTTCGCCACGTGCGATGCCTGAAACACCTGAACGCACAACTTCAAGAATAGTATTTTCTGCAAGCGCATCAATAAATCCATCAATTTTATCTGTTGTACCAGCGATCTGAATCGTATAAGTGGTTGGTGTTACGTCAACGATTTGAGCACGGAAGATGTCTGCTGTACGTTTAATTTCAGCACGAGCAGCACCGAGCGCTTTGACTTTAATCAACATGAGTTCACGCTCAATGTGCGCACCTTCAGACAAATCAACCACTTTCACCACTTCAACCAATTTATTCAGTTGCTTGGTGATTTGCTCAATTTTATGATCATCACCATAGGTGGTTAGGGTTAAACGCGACATGGTTGGATCTTCAGTCGGTGCGACATTCAAAGTCTCAATGTTATAACCACGTTGAGAAAATAAACCCACTAAACGAGAAAGCGCACCAGCTTCGTTTTCAACGAGTACCGATATAATATGTCTCATGACGTACGCTCTCCTTTTCCTAACCACATATCCTGCATCGATTGACCCGCGATCAACATCGGGTAAACATGTTCAGTACGGTCAACCATGACATTAATGAACACGCATTTATCATTAATTGCCATCGCTTCTTCAAGCTTAGATTCAAGCTCATCTGCATGGTCAATTTGAATACCCACGTGACCATACGCTTCCATGAGTTTGGCAAAATCAGGCAGTGAATCAACATAAGAACTTGAATGACGACCTTCGTAATTCATATCTTGCCATTGTTTAACCATGCCCAAAGCTTGGTTATTCAAGCAAAGAATTTTTACATTTAAGCCATACTGCTTACAGGTAGATAATTCTTGGATACACATCTGAATCGATGCTTCACCAGTAACACATACTACTTGTTGATCTGGGAAGGCAAGTTTTGCCGCCATTGCATAAGGCAAGCCCACACCCATTGTCCCTAAACCACCAGAGTTAATCCATTGACGTGGACGTTTGTATTTGTAGTAGTTTGCGCCGAACATTTGATGCTGACCAACGTCTGAAGTAATAATCGCTTCACCGTTTGTCACTTTATACATTGCTTCAACCACTTGTTGTGGCTTCATTACACCATTCGTACCCGCTTCATAACGCAAGCCATGAACTTTGCGCCATTCATTGATTTGAGACCACCAAGCCGAAATCGCTTCAGGATTTGGTTTAGAAACATTCATCTGCTTCAATTGAACCAACATCTCTTGAAGTACAGGTTCTACTGCACCCACGATTGGGATATGTGCCATGATGGTTTTTGAAATCGTCGCTGGGTCGATATCAATATGAATTACTTTCGCATTTGGACAGAATTTTGCAGGATTGTTAGTGACACGGTCATCGAAACGAGCACCGATACACAAGATAACGTCTGCATTATGCATGGTCATATTGGCTTCATACGTACCATGCATGCCCAACATACCAACAAACTGTTCATCATCACCGGGGAAGCCACCTAAGCCCATAAGGGTATTGGTTACTGGGTAATTTAGAAGATGTGCAAGCTCAGTCAATAACGCAGAGGCATTGCCTTGAACAACACCACCACCGGTATAAATGATTGGACGTTCAGAACCAATTAATTCTTCAATGGCTTTACGAATTTGACCTGAATGACCACGATGGGGTGGCTGGTAAGAACGCATCTTTACTTTTTCAGGATATTCGTAAGCGAACTTATCAACAGGATTGGTTGCATCTTTAGGAATATCAACAACCACAGGGCCTGGACGACCTGAAGATGCAATATAAAATGCTTTTTTAATAATTGCGGGAATTTCACTCGCATGACGAACTTGGAAACTATGTTTCACAATCGGACGAGAAACGCCCACCATGTCTGTTTCTTGGAATGCATCTTCGCCAATTAAATGTGTTGCAACCTGACCAGACAAAATCACCATTGGGATTGAGTCCATATATGCCGTTGCAATTGGCGTTACAGTATTGGTTGCGCCTGGGCCTGATGTGACGAGAACAACACCAGTTTTACCTGTTACACGTGAATAAGCATCTGCCATATGACCAGCAGCTTGCTCATGACGCACAAGGTAATGATTGATTTTGTCTTGTTGAAAGAGCGCATCATAAATATGTAATACTGCGCCGCCTGGGTATCCAAAAACATGCTCAACGCCTTCGTCCGCCAATGCGCGAACAAGCATTTCACCACCAGATAAAAGTTCCAACGTGATTCACCCTAATCTTTTTTCACTGTATTATGAGAGACATAAACAGTGTTTCATTCATTGATTGTGAGCTCTGTTATAGCACACATATTTCATAGTTTTCGCAGCAATAGGAAAAAATTCTGATCTGTTTGCTGTTTAAGCAATATGAGATCTAAAACGTGTTGGGATAAACACATTTCGTGGTTTACTTTGTTCATTTTCTCGGCTAGAGAGAATGCCCATTGCATGACATGACATTTATTCGAAGGGTGATCAAATAAACACATATAAAACTACAGTCCGCATTTTTGTGGTTTCGCCTATTAAAGTCAAGTTTAAAAATTGGCTTTTTTCTGTTTATTTACAGACCGTTTATTTTTTAAGCTAAACACCCCTTTTCAGGTTTAATATTTTCATCTGCAATTTTATTTGAACAACCAACAACCCCATTAAGCTTAAAGACCTATTAATAAAAAAATATTATAAATTAAATAAATAAATTTAATGTTTTATTGGTTTTGAGCCGAATGCATTTGATGCAAAGTTAAACAACATCTGCTGTTACTCAAAAGAGAGCTATTATTTTCATGTAAAAATATCAATGACCAGATCAAAAATGAATTAAAACTTAATGATTTATGCTTTAAAAATGCGTGCTCACTGAATGATGATTTATGCCTAGTTCAAACATCAATTACATTGCTCAGCTTATCTTTTTTTTCTACAAATTAATAAAAACCATATAAAATATAGAACTGAAATTCTGATTAAATTTTAGACTCAATCCGCACGCATTATTACAACAAGGACTTTTTTTTCATGTCATCACCTTTTATCAAGTTTGGATTCATGGCGCTATGCTTGAGCTTCAGCCTAAGTTCGACCAGCAGCTTTGCGAAAGAATATTACAAATGGGTGGATGCAAAAGGTTCGACCCACTACACCACCACTCCGCCCCCAAAATCTGCGCAGAAAAAAGGGAAAATTGATACATATGGTTCGCATCACGCCCCAACGACTGCTGCGTCAAACAATCAAGCACATCCTGCTGCAAATGAAGCCGCTAAAGAGGCCGAAAAAGCGACTCAAGAAAGTAGACCCGTTGTTGCAATTCCTCAAATTCCAGCAAGTGCGATGCCTGATACACTATCAATTGGTGATGAAGTCGCTCGTCCATCACACCCAAGCAAATATATACTGAAAGATAAAGATTTATAATTTCATCTATCCATCTAATTTTTGCTGGCTTAAAAACTTTTATATTTATGCTTTATGTCAGGCGCAAAATTCACTTTTTAGTGCATTTTGCGCTATGCTGTGCAACAAACTTTTTAACCATTGTTCTTAATATACATATATGACTACTCCTCACATTGACCCTGAATATCAAGCGAGCGCGATTGAATCCACTGTCCAACAAGACTGGGAAACTCGCAAAGCCTTTAAAGTTGCCGACACTGTTGAAGGTAAACATCGTTATATCCTATCGATGTTCCCTTACCCAAGTGGCAAGCTGCATATGGGTCATGTGCGTAACTATACCATTGGCGATGTGATTAGCCGTTTTCACCGTCTCAAAGGTGAAACTGTCCTGCAACCGATGGGTTGGGATGCTTTTGGTCTACCTGCTGAAAATGCAGCCATTGCACACCAAGTTGCGCCTGCAAAATGGACGTTTGAAAACATCGCATATATGCGTGATCAATTGAAAAAATTAGGTCTTTCAGTCGATTGGGATCGTGAATTTGCAACGTGTACCCCAGAGTATTATCACTGGGAACAATGGTTATTTGTACAGCTGTATAAGAAAGGTTTGATTTATCGCAAACTTTCAACCGTAAACTGGGATCCTGTAGATCAGACTGTACTTGCCAATGAGCAAGTTGAAAATGGTCGGGGTTGGCGTTCGGGTGCATTGGTTGAAAAACGTGATATTCCAATGTATTACTTCCGTATTACTGATTATGCACAAGAATTATTAGATGATTTAGATACATTAAAAGACGGTTGGCCACAACAAGTCTTGACTATGCAACGTAACTGGATTGGCCGCTCGCAAGGGATGGAAATCACTTTCCCAGCAGCAAACCCAGAAATCGATGCCGATGATTTAACGGTGTATACCACACGTGGCGACACATTAATGGGTGTGACTTATGTTGCTGTTGCAGCAGAACACCCAATGGCGCTAAAAGCTGCGGAAACGAACCCTGAATTAAAAGCATTTATTGAAGAATGCCGTATGGGTTCAGTTGCCGAAGCCGATCTTGCTGTTGCCGAGAAAAAAGGGATGGCAACGGGCTTGTCTGTGAAGCATCCAGTAACGGGCGAAGCCGTTCCTGTTTGGATTGCCAACTATGTGTTGATGTCATACGGTTCAGGTGCAGTGATGGCTGTTCCTGCCCATGACGAACGTGACTTTGAGTTTGCCAATAAATTTGGTCTAAACATCAAACAAGTCATTGATGCAAAAGGTGCAGAAGATCAAGATTTCTCTGCAACCGAATGGCAAGAATGGTACGGCTCTAAAGAGGGGACTTTGGTTAATTCTGGCGAATTTGATGGCTTAGCTTTCCAAGCTGCGTTTGATGCGCTTATTGCCAAATTAAAACCACAGCAATTAGCCAACACCAAAGTTCAATTCCGTTTACGTGATTGGGGGGTTTCTCGTCAGCGTTATTGGGGTTGTCCAATTCCAATGATTAACTGTAACACTTGTGGTCAAGTACCTGTACCTGAAGAACAGCTTCCAGTCATTTTACCAACTGACGTGGTTCCAGATGGTTCAGGCAATCCGCTGAATAAAATGCCTGAATTCTATGAGACGACTTGCCCATGCTGTGGTGCAGATGCACGTCGTGAAACAGATACTTTGGATACCTTTGTAGAGTCATCTTGGTATTATGCACGTTATGCATCTCCAGATTTTACGGGTGGTTTGGTTAAACCTGAAGCTGCACAATCTTGGTTACCTGTGAACCAATATATTGGTGGTGTAGAACATGCGATCTTACATTTATTGTATGCCCGCTTCTTCCATAAACTCATGCGTGATGAAGGCGTCGTTCAAGGCAATGAACCTTTTACCAACTTGCTAACGCAAGGTATGGTTTTAGCCGATACCTTCTATCGTGAAGCTGAATCTGGCAAAAAAACGTGGTTTAATCCTGCGGACATTGAATTAGAAAAAGACGAAAAAGGTCGTATTCTTTCTGCAAAATACATGGGTGATGGCGAGCAAGTTGTGGTTGGCGGTCAAGAAAAAATGTCGAAATCGAAAAATAACGGCATCGACCCGCAAGCCATTATTGACCAATACGGCGCGGATACGGCACGTGTATTTATGATGTTTGCTGCACCACCCGATCAATCGCTTGAATGGTCTGATGCCGGTGTGGAAGGTGCAAACCGCTTCTTGAAACGTGTATGGCGTTTAACCACAGGTTTCTTAGAAAAAGGCAACCATGCTGCTGTCATTGACACAGCTAACTTGTCGTCAGCGGCACAAGACTTACGTCGCAAAACACACGAAACCATCCAAAAAGTCGGTGATGACATTGAACGTCGTCATGCATTTAATACCGCCATTGCAGCGCAAATGGAATTATTGAATGCTTGCAATAAATTTGAAGCCAAAGATGATCATGACGTTGCGGTTGAACGCGATGCCATTATTAGCTTGCTCACTTTACTTGCACCCTTTGCACCACATTTAAGTCAGACCTTATTGGCACAGTTCGGTATTGAGTTAACTGAAACCCTATTCCCTGCTGTAGATGAGTCTGCCTTAACCCGTAATACGCAAACCATTGTGGTACAGGTAAATGGTAAACTTCGTGGTAAGTTGGAAGTGTCTGTTGATCTCTCTAAAGAAGATATTTTAGCGCAAGCCAAAGCATTGCCTGAAGTACAACAATTCTTAACAGGTCCAACCAAGAAAGAAATTGTGGTGCCGAATAAATTAGTCAACTTGGTGGTTTAATTTAATCTCCCCTAACCCCTCTTTAATAAAGAGGGGGAACTCCTCCCTTTTCAAAGGGAGGTCGGGAGGGATTTCTAAACAAAAGCCAAACAAAGCCCGTTGTCAATCAACGGGCTTTGACTTTACAATCAACTCAGAAATTCATTTACCCATCTTTGGGATAAAACAGAGGAAAAAGCATGCACTTAGTTCAACGTGTTGCAGCGGTTGTATTAACTTTGGGGCTAAGTGCCAGCTTAGTCGGTTGTGGTTTCCATTTAAAAGGCATGAACCCAACGACTGCCCCTGCCGCGTACTCTAAAATGGGTTTAGCACTGCCAAATAACACCGAAGAATTACACGAAAAACTGGCGATTTATTTGGGTGCAACGGGTATTCAGCTGAGCAATAATTCCGATGCTTATGTGTTACGCGTACTGGAATACACTCCACAACGTCAAGAGCTTAACGGTAAATTGGTGGAAACTTTACTGCGTTTAACTGTGACTTTCCGTATTGAAGATGCACAAGGTCATCCTGTGACTGAAGCTCGAACCATTACCGCTTCACGTAGCTATCAATATGATGTGGCAACAGTAAACACCGATGACCAAGAACAAAAGTTTTTAAACCAAGTGATTGTGGATGATGTAGCACAGCAAATTGTGCGTCAAATTTCATCCAATCGTTTACCGAAAGTTGTGACCAAACCGACCCTTCCAGCAACACAACCTTAAATATAGACTTGTAGTTATGAAACTTGACTATCCACAAGCACTGAAACGTGTTGACGAAGCTCGCGGCGCTTGGATTATGTATGGTCAAGAGCCATTGCTTGAACAAAATTTACTGGATGCTTTTCGTCAAAGTTGGCACAAACAAGAAATTGAACGGCAGCGCTATGACATTAACAATGTCAGTGATTGGAAAAATGTTTTTAATGCTTTAAATAGCTTATCGCTCTTTTCCACTCAATTGGCAATTGAAGTACATGGCAATATTAAGCCAGATGCCAGTAGTCTTAAACTGCTGAAAAACTATATTCAACACAATGAGCAAAACCTGTTGTTGGTGGTGATGCCCAAACAAGACAGCAGTAGTTTAAAATCCAGTTTTTTCCAAGTCGTGGATGCCAATGGCGTCACTGTGCCTCTGACTGCCAACTATCCACAAGATCGACAACGGATTTTAAGCATTGAGGCAGAAAAGCTCGGGATTAAATTGGCCAGCGATGCTTGGCAATGGCTTGAGCAGCACCATGAGCACAATTTACTGGCGGCAAAAAACAGTCTCATGCGCGTCAGTGATACTTTTGCCGATATAGATATCATTCAGATTGACCATTTGTACTCCTGTTTACAGGATCAATCGCGCTATACCACCTACGACTTAAATGATGCACTTCTTGCTGGAAACTTAGCCCAAGCAATTAAAATTTTTCAATATTTGGTTGCCTCAGGCGAACCCATGAGTCTGATTTTATGGAGCATTAGCAAAGAAATGCGCTTACTGATGCAATTGTTTGAGCAACCACAAAATGCCCTACAACTGGGTATTTGGAAAAATAAAGTCAGTCAATATCAACAAGCTCTTAGACGGCTCAACCCAAACTGTTTTCTGACTTGGCCCCAATTATTGATGAGAATTGATGCTGCTATTAAAGGGATGTCCAAAGAAAACTCTGAACATCTCATATTACAAGCCATTAGCAGCATGTGTGGTAAAAGCTTATTTTGATCATCGACTACTTAGTTGAAAAAACGTGAAAACCAACTTTTACCCTTTTTCTGTTCTTGTGCGCGTAAATAATGCAGCATATTATCACGCACCGCATCGACATAATCTTGATCATCATGTTGAATATGATTAATCAACCACTTTGACAGCAATCGATACAAATCATTTTCAACAGATTCCCCCTGATCAAATTTATGCCGATAATCATTCAGTCGTTTAACAAATAATTCATGTATACCTCTATGGGAAGGTAAATACTGATAACGCACTTGTTCAAGTAAGTTTTCTTCGAAGCTAAAATGTGACTGGGTATAATCAATTAAATCATCTAAAACTTCTTTAATTTTATCGCGCTGCCCACAGATTCTAATTTGTTCTAATCTATTAATATAATCTAAAATTTGGCGATGCTGATTATCAATCACATCGATTCCAATATTATAACTTTCATTCCACTCCATGCTTTGTCCCCTCACAAATGTCCATATTAAAGTAATGATTTTTCGCACAATTATGATGCTTAATGTTTTTATCATTAATCCCATAATTATTTTATGGTTTTAATCTTACAAGTTTTTTTTATTTAAATCTACAGATAAAACATAGATTTTTTAGGTGTTTATCGAAAATAACCCGCTAAATTTTCAGATTCAAAAATCAGCAATAATTGGCAATATAAAACCATTACAGCACCGACAGTTCAGCTGGTTTTTCAAATATCTCTTCTCACAGCAAGGCTTTTGAGCATATTTACAAACAAGCTAAAAATAAGAGTGCATCAAATTCACAAACAATATTCTGAATTATGGCTTTAAAAAATATGAATGAAATTTTATAGAAATTATGTAAAAAAATATTTTAATATCACATTTAAACTTCAGTTAGGTCACTGTCTATTTTACTGAGTATATCGGCATGAGCCTGCTGATAATCATTGAAACGGATCATCTAGAAATTGATCTATTCTATCTTGAGCAAATTCCTCCCAAGAGAAAACAATTCTCATTTGTTTTTAAAAAGTTCACGTTTTATCCTTATTTAACTTTTATACTCTATTTAATTTTTTGAATTCTTACGATCACTATGCCAAAAATAAAACCATCCAAAATAATCGTTGCTGTGGTCTGTATTCTGGCTATTGCAGTTACTGCATGGTTTTTCTTTAAACCTCAGCAGCAGCAACCCCAATATATTAGCTCTGAAGTTGTACGTGGTGATATTGAAGATTCCGTGCTTGCCACAGGCGTACTTGAAGCGACCAAAATGGTCAGTGTTGGTGCTCAAGTTTCAGGTCAGGTAAAAAAAATGTATGTCAAATTAGGTGACCCAGTGAAACAAGGTCAGCTGATTGCTCAAATTGATTCGATTCGTCAAGAAAATGATTTAAAAACCGCTGAAGCCAGTATTAAAAACCAACAAGCTCAATTGGCAGTCAAACAAGCCAATCTGGCTAAAGTACAATCTGAATATCAGCGTCAACAAGCCATGTATGCACAAGATGCAACATCTCGTGCAGAATTAGAGTCAGCATTGGCCAGCTATAAAACGGCACAAGCGGATATTTTGGCCATTAATGCACAAATCGAACAATCTCGCTTAACGCTTGCCACAGCCAAAGAAGATTTGGGCTATACCCAAATTATTGCGCCAATGGACGGCACGATTGTTGCGATTGTGACTGAAGAAGGTCAAACCGTAAATGCCAACCAAAGTGCACCCACCATTGTTAAATTAGCAAAACTTGACACCATGACCATTAAGGCTGAAATTTCCGAAGCCGATGTCATGAAAGTTGAACAAGGTCAGATCGTTTATTTCACCACTTTGGGCAATAGCGATAAAAAACATTATGCAAAATTACGCCAAGTAGAACCTGCACCCGATTCAATTAATACTGAAACCAGTAGTACATCATCGTCTAGTACTGCGATTTATTACAACGCATTATTTGATGTACCGAATGAAGATGGCAAATTACGCATTGATATGACGGCACAAGTTTATATCATTCTCAATGAAGCCAAAAATGTCTTAACCATTCCTGCAGCAGCAATACAAGGCTCAAACCGTTCTCAAGTGAAACGTAGCGATACAGCAAAAGAACCAACAGCGAAAAGTTCAACCGATCAAACTCAGACAAATCGTCCGAAACGTCTCGAGCTATCTGCGGAAGAAAAATCACTCATCGAACAAGGTAAAGCGTCTTTATCTATGGTTCGCGTGGTTCAAGCCGATGGCACAGCAAAACCTCAAGCGGTATTGGTGGGCTTAAATAATCGCGTCACTGCCCAAATCATCAAAGGCTTAAAACAAGGTGACAAAGTGGTGATTGCAGATGCTTCAGACACCTCAAATGATGCTGCAAAACGTAGTAACCGCGCAGGCGCTGGTCCAATGAGAATGTAATCATGAGTCAAAATCAAGCACCTTTGCTCAAGGTCACCGATCTGACTCGTGAATTCCCTGCTGGGGAAAACACCATTCAGATTCTAAAGGGCATCAATTTAGAGATTTATGCTGGAGAACTGGTCGCCATTGTTGGGCAATCGGGTTCGGGTAAATCCACCCTGATGAACATTCTCGGATGTTTAGATCAACCCACAGCGGGCAGTTATCAGGTCAAAGGGCGTGAAACACGCAAATTAGAAGCTGATGAACTCGCACAACTACGTCGTGAATATTTTGGTTTTATTTTTCAGCGTTATCACTTATTGGGCGATTTGACTGCCGCAGGCAACGTCGAAGTTCCAGCCATTTATGCAGGGGTCGATGCCTCTGCACGACAACAACGCTCAACCCAACTGCTTTCTGATTTAGGTCTAGCTGAAAAAACCCAAAACCGCCCCAGTCAACTTTCAGGCGGTCAGCAACAACGTGTTTCGATTGCGCGTGCATTAATGAACGGTGGTGATGTGATCTTAGCCGATGAACCCACAGGTGCATTGGATAAAAACAGTGGTATTGAAGTAATGCGTATTTTACGTGAACTCAATGCCAAAGGTCATACCATCATCCTCGTCACCCATGACATGAACGTGGCAAAAAATGCCTCACGCATTATTGAAATTAGTGACGGTAATATTATTTCCGATCGCGTCAATGTGCCTGAGTCGGATGGCGAAGTACTTGAAAAGCAGCAACTCGATCGCACACCACAAAAGAAAACGCCTTCTTGGCGTTCAGCAGCAGATCGACTGGCTGAAGCCTTTCGCATGGCATTATTGGCCATGAATGCGCACCGTATGCGGACCTTCCTGACCATGCTTGGGATTATTATTGGCATTGCATCGGTCGTTTCAGTGGTGGCACTTGGAAATGGCTCACAAAAGCAAATTTTAGAAAATATCAGTAGCTTAGGCACCAACACCATTACCGTATTCCAAGGTCGTGGTTTTGGCGACAACTCTAAAACAGCCCAAGTCAAAACCTTGGTTCCTGCCGATGGCGAAGCTTTAGCTGAACAGCCTTATGTCGATGGGGTCAGTCCTTCCGTCACCAGCAGCGTTACGGCCCGATTTAAAGATACTGAGGCATCTGCCACGGTAAATGGAGTAAGTGAAGACTTTTTCTATGTCAGAGGCATGACTTTTCAATCTGGGCAACCTTTTGACAAAGAAGGCGTGACTGAACGTGCTCAAGATGTGGTGATTGATGACAACACCCAAAAAACCTTCTTTAGCGATGGGACGAATCCTGTAGGTCAAGTCATCCTTTTGGGCAGTGTGCCGAGTCGTATTATTGGCGTGATTGAAGCGCAAAAATCAATGATGGGAAATTCTGACAGCTTAAATGTTTACCTCCCCTACTCAACCGTCATGAGCCGTATGCTGGGACAGTCGAATGTCCGTAGTATTATTGTCCGTGTGAAGGATGAATATCCAAGTGCTGCCGCTGAAAATGCCATTCTAAATTTATTGGTGCAACGTCATGGTGCGCAAGATGTCTTTACCCAAAATTCGGACAGTATTCGAGAAACCATTCAGCAAACCACACAAACCATGACCCTGCTCGTCTCTGCAATCGCGGTCATTTCATTGATTGTTGGAGGAATTGGTGTAATGAATATTATGCTGGTTTCAGTAACGGAACGAACTCAAGAAATTGGCGTACGTATGGCGGTTGGGGCACGGCAAAGTGACATCTTGCAACAGTTCCTGATTGAAGCAGTATTGGTGTGTATTTTAGGCGGTATCTTAGGCGTACTTTTATCTTTAGGTATTGGACAGTTGATTGGTCATTTTGCCAGTGATACTTTCCAAATGGCCTATTCAACCACCTCTATTATTGCAGCCTTCGTTTGTTCAAGCATGATTGGGATTATCTTTGGCTTTATCCCTGCCCGTAATGCAGCACAGTTAAATCCTGTAGATGCACTTTCTCGCGAATAAGGATACTCAAAAATGCAGATGAATTTTAGCAAACTTGCCACGGCCCTCATATTGAGTAGTTCGCTGGTCGGTTGCGCTGCGGTGGTGAAAACACCGTATCAACAACCGAGTGTAAACATCCCAAATCATTTTCAAAACAGTAAAGTCATAAGCCAACAAGTGCATGCCAATGTTTATGCAGATCAATGGTGGACTTTATTTGGTGATACTCAGCTCAATCAATTGGTCAATCAAGTCCTCAGCAACAATACTGATTTAGCCGTTGCAGGGATTAATTTACAGCAAGCACGATTACAAGCAGGCTTAGCGAAAAACAAACAAGGTCCACGTGTCAGCTCAAGTGTCTCTGCGGGGCACAATATTGAGTTAAATTCAGGTGATGATTCTTCACGTGGCTTGTCACTGAGCGGTGGTGTCAGCTATGAATTGGACTTGTTTGGAAAACTGGCGAACCAAACGGAAGCAACGCGTTGGGAAGCACTGGCAACTGAACAGGATTTGCAAAGTACCGCGCAAAGCTTAATTGCGACCACTGCCAACTTATATTGGCAACTGGGCTATCTCAATGAGCGTTATCAAATTGCGCAGCAAAACCTAGCCAGCACACAGAAAACTTATGAACTGGTGCGTACCCAATATCGTGCGGGTGCAGTGTCAGGTTTAGACCTGACCTCTGCGGAACAAGCCGTACAAAGCCAAAAAGCCACGTTAAGTCAAATTGAACAACAGCGCGTAGAAGCACGTACTGCTTTGGCCGTTTTACTGCACATGCCCGTACAGCAACTTAACATTCAAGAACCCACTCGCTTACCGCGTATTGGGCTGCCCAACATTGCAGCAGGCTTACCTGCGGACTTGCTTGCGCGTCGTCCAGATTTGCAAGCTTCTGAATTACGTTTACGTAAAACCTTAGCCAGCAAAGATGCCACCAAAGCCAGTTATTACCCGTCAATCAGCTTGACTGGCAATTTAGGTTCATCCAGTACATCGTTAAGCAATCTATTGCAAAATCCAGCTTTAACTTTGGGCGCAAGCCTGAGTTTACCGTTTTTGCAATACAATGACATGAAAAAAGACTTGGCAATCAGTGATTTGGATTATGAAAAATCGATTCTTCAATATCGTCAAACCTTGTATCAGGCATTTGCTGATGTTGAAAATGCGTTGTCAGCACGCACTGAATTGAATAAACAAGTGGCGCTGCAAGAACGCAATGTTCTACTTGCTGAAAAAACTGAGCGTTTAACTGAAGTGCGTTATCGTAACGGTGCCATTGCGCTTAAAAATCTATTAGATGCCCAAGCCACCACTCGTAATGCACAACTGTCTTTAGTACAAACCAAGCAAAGCCAATACAATGCCTATGTCACCTTGATGCAGGCTTTAGGCGGTAGTCCAATCAAACCGTTACCTTAAGCTAAAAGCCCCAATAACAAGTGCCCTTGTAACTAATGCCAGTCAGTTAAAAAATTGACTGGCATTTTATTTTTTAAACTCATGATGTTATTGGACACGCGGAAACGTCATCCGCAACTGTTCGAGGCAAAACTATTTTAAAAAAGTAAGGTTTTTGCGATTTATTAATCAATAAAAGGGATTTGGCGAGTTTTGCGGATGACAAATGCCTTTGATTACTTTGGGCTTATCCAAAGTAATAGATGAGCTCCAAGTAGTTAATTTAAAAATATAAGACTCCGTCATGAATAACTAAAAACTAAGGACTTTATTTCTAAAACCCTTAATTGACTGGTATTACCCTTGTGACACATTTCTTGGTCAGCTTAAAGAATAAAAGCCCCAGTCGGAGCTTTTATTCTTTAAGCAATTTGCTCATATTTAAGCACTTAAAAATCAGGGCGATAATATTGGTAAGTCAAACCACTTTCTTTATACACATCATAACTTTTTTGTCTAAAATCAGACACCCATTGCGTACCCGTAAACCCAGCAATATGACCATAGGTATGCTTATTGGTTCGACGAATAATATAAATATCCCCTTGTTTAGGTGCATCAAACTTAGGGTTAATTTGTCTATACCCAATTTTCATCAGGGTGTTGCCCCAATCCGAGGCAGCAATAGGATGGCTTTTGAACTGCGCACCAGCTGACTCCAAAGCCACTCTGATACTTTTTGCGCATTTTTTTGAACTGGTTTGACTGGTGATGCTTTGCAATCTTTGAGTAAATTTATCAATATCAATTCGCTGAGCACTACCAGAAGTATAGTTTTTATTTTTTGATTTTTCTGGTCTGATGATCTCATCTGAATTTACTGTAGATTTATAGCTTTGACCTGCTTTTGAACGAATAATGATTTCTGTTGCTGTAGGCGCATGAATATCGTGCATATCCATATGTTGATCATAAATCATTCCAAACCTCTAACTTCTCTTTAAGCACTGCACTTACAGTCCGCAATACACATACTTGATTATTTATCAGCTGAGAATGGTAATGCCAGAATGTTAATTTTTCATATAAAATATGTAAGATATTTTGTCTTTGTTAACATAGAAGCGCTAACTGGCTATTTTTTAATTTATTTTTAGTGCTGTAAAAGTGAAATAAAATTCATCTGCAAAAAATTTCGCTCCCCAAATAACGAAGTCATGTGTCTTCTGGCTTAGTATTCCAACCGATGACGCGGCAACATGGTATTCAAATTCAGTATTTTTTATCCCCTGCCTCAGCCCAATTGCCCATGCTTAACGCTTAAAAAAGCCCTCATTTTAGTATAGACTGCTAGGTTAACTCGACTTAGATGATCCTTTCGCAACAAGCCTTCAATGATGAGGTTTGTGCTTAGGGGAACTCAACTTTTTGGAATTTTTATGAAAGTGTATTTAGACCTTTTACAACACATCCTCGACAACGGTGGCGACAAAGGCGATCGTACTGGAACAGGTACACGTTCTGTATTTGGTCATCAAATGCGCTTTAATCTTGCTCAAGGTTTTCCGTTATTGACCACCAAAAAAGTTCATTTTCGCTCCATCGCGATTGAATTATTATGGTTCCTCAAAGGTGACACCAACGTTAAATATCTTCAAGACAACAAAGTTTCAATTTGGGATGAATGGTCAACCGCAGAACAAACGGCGCGTTTTGGTCGTCCTGAAGGCGAACTTGGTCCCGTTTATGGTCATCAATGGCGTAATTTTGGTGCGACGAAAAAAGCGGATGGCTTGTATGAGCAAGATGGCTTTGACCAAATTCAATGGTTGATTAATGAAATTAAAACCAATCCAAATTCACGTCGTCTAATTGTCTCGGGTTGGAATCCCAATGAAGCTGGCAATGTTGCCCTGCCACCCTGCCACACCCTATTCCAGTTTTTTGTACAGAACGGCAAACTCTCTTGCCAATTGTATCAACGTAGCGCAGATGTGTTCTTAGGCGTTCCATTTAACATTGCCAGCTATGCACTCCTCACGCATATGATTGCCCAAGTATGTGGCTTAGACGTGGGTGAGTTTGTTTGGACGGGTGGTGATACACATTTATATGTGAACCATTTTGAACAAGCACAATTGCAATTAAGCCGTGAGCCAATGCCACTGTGCCAACTAAAATTAAATCCAGAAATCAAAGACATCTTCGCATTTAAATTTGAAGATTTCGAAATTGTCGATTACCAATCACATCCGGGTATTAAAGCCCCTGTTGCGGTTTAATTTTTCTAATTAGTGATTCCACTAAATTCGTAATCCCCCTAAATCCCCCTTTAAAAAAGGGGGACTTGAATAAAACAAATGGGGGATACAGTCAAATAAGGCGAGCTTTATGACATTTCAAAATTTAGAAGTTGTTCACGTTGTAGCCATGGATCAACAACGCTGCATTGGTAAAGCAAATGATTTACCTTGGCATATTTCTGCTGATCTCAAACACTTTAAAGCCATCACCCAAGGTGGTGTCGTAGTCATGGGACGTAAAACACTAGAGTCTATGGGACGTACCCTGCCAAAACGGGTCAATTGGGTCATTACTCGTGACCACAACTGGTCATTTGAAGGGACAAAAGTCGCGTATTCAATTGAAGATGCTTTAACTCAAGCTGTTGCCGATGTACAGGCTTCGGAAAAACCGACCAGCATTTTTATTATTGGCGGTGGTGAAATTTTCAAACAAACCATGAATATTACTGATCGTCTAGAACTGACTCATGTCGAACTTGATGTTCAAGGCGATGCCTATTATCCAGAAATTCCCACGGAGTTTAAAAAGGTTTCAGCTGAACAACATATTGACGACAAAACAGGGATTGCTTTCGAGTTCGCAACATATCGAAAATAAAGCAAAGAATTATTTATCACAGTCAAATATGCATAATATTGGAAAAACAGAATTTTTTACTGCTTTGGGTATGGGCCTACTGCACTCCATATTCAGTCTGTTTGTTATTTTATCCTCTATTTGGCTGTGTCTTGCTTTATGGTTCCAAGAACCGTTAGGTGGGTTGATGACCCGTATACTGATTGGCATCTGGATTGCTTTTGCACTCAGTATTATTGGAATTTATACCACCCAAGCTTTCTTTAGCCGTCACACCGATATTTTGCTGTATATACTTGGCTTGCTCTGCGGCTTATGCTGGTATTTTGGCTTAGAAGCCAAACAAGATCGCGACTGGAATCCCGAAGTTGCGCAAGTGCTTGCTTATGAACAACAAGGCGATCTTGTCACCTTACACAATGTGCGTAATTTTAATTGGCATGCAGACGGTCATTATGATGAACGCTGGGAATCTCGTCAGTTTGATTTAAAGCAAATCACAGGGGTCAATATCATTACCTCCTACTGGATGGGACCACGTATTGCCCATACTTTGGTGAGTTTTGATTTTGCCAATAGCCGACCACTCACCTTCTCGATTGAAATTCGCAAAGAAAAAAATGAAGAATTTTCGACCATTGGTGGTTTTTTTAGAAAATATGAACTCAGTCTTGTGGCTGCGGATGAAAAAGATTTAATTTATACGCGTAGTAATAGCCGTGGTGAACAGGTCTATTTCTTTCCCATCAACATGTCGAAAGCAGAAAGTCGCGCTTTATTTGAACAATATCTACGCAAATCCAATGACTTAAAAAAACAGCCCAAATGGTATAACACGCTGACCAGTAACTGCACCACGCTGGTCTTTGATATGGTGCAAGCGGTATCTAAACAACATTTACCAATCGATTATCGTCTACTGGCTTCAGGTTATTTACCCAATTATCTGTATGACTTAAATGCTATTTCACATGACCTTAGTATGAAACAATGGTATGAAAAAGCGCATATCAACCCACGGGTCAGTGAGTTAAATGATCTTTCTAGCACACAATATTCAGCGCTTATTCGGCAAAATTTACCGCAAAGAAAAATCGAGACCCCCAATAAAACTGCAACTTTAAAATAAAAAACATACATTTAAAGCTAGTTAAATACATTTTTTTTTGCTTATATAGCCTATAAGTTAAATTAAAAAATGAGACATGAAGATGTTAAAAAAATTATTAACGATCAGTATCATTGGTGCAGCGCTTGCTTTTACAGGTTGTGAAACGGTGCCAAACGCCTCTTCGACCATTGAAACTGCAAACTTAATTCAATTGCAAAACAAAACTTGGATTGCAACACATATTGGTAATAGCGAAATTAAAACCGCACCCAGCGCACACAACATTCCAAGCTTACAATTTGATGCAGCAACAAAGCGCGTAAGTGGCGCGGATGGCTGCAACCGTATTATGGGCAGCTATGAAGCTGGACGAGATAGCTTAGTCTTGAGTCAAATGGCAGGAACAAAAATGGCATGCTTAGACAACAACAATGTCTCTCAAAAATTTAACCAAGCATTAGATCAAGTGGCAAACTATCAAGTGTTTGGTAAAACACTCAAACTGCTTGATCGTCATGGCAATGTCCTGATCCAGCTTAAAAGCTCAGTTCAACCGCGCTAAATTGCAACAATAAAAAGTCTGTTCAGTCAGACTTTTTACTTTCAAGCATCAATAAAGACATTGTAGCTTCATAAAAAGCCCCTATATTAAAAACAATAAACAAATACAGGATAAAACCATGCAACAAGCATTATTTGGTGGTGGATGTTTTTGGTGTGTCGAAGCCATATTTTTACAGCTTAAAGGTGTGCAGAAAGTGGTCAGCGGTTATGCAGGCGGTCATACTGACAACCCTAATTATGACGATATTTGTCGTGGTGACAGCAACCATGCAGAAGTCATTTTGATTAATTATGATGAGACACAAATTAGCTTCGAACAACTTTTAGATGTATTTTTCACCACCCATGATCCAACCACATTAAATCGTCAGGGCAATGACATCGGCACACAATATCGTTCCGTGATTTATTACCTCAATGATGGACAGCAACAGCAAGCGCAACAAAGCATTGATCAACTCAAAGCTGATGGCTTAAATATGGTGACTGAACTGAGCCCTGCACCAAAATTTTACCCTGCTGAAGAATATCACCAAAACTTTTTTGCCCGTAATCCATCACAAGGCTACTGTAACTTTGCTATTCCACCCAAATTAATGAAATTACGCAGTAAGTTTCAAAACTTACTTAAGTCTGAATAATCTCTATTTTGGAGCAAATTTCAGCAATAAAAAAAGCGACCTTAAGGTCGCTTTTTAAATGATCGGATTAGTTATCACTAAGGAAAGCAATATCACTGAGCCCGGCTTCGCTCGCACGTGACATGACTTGTGCAACAGTATCATAACGTGCTTCTTTATCTGCACGTAATTGAACCGTTGGCTTACGTTCAGCTTGACCCGCTTCATTCAAACGAGTTTGTAACTCATCTAAACTAATCACTTCTGCATTCCAAGCCACTTCACCATTGGCATTAATACTTACGGTGATTGCTTTAGGTGGCGGCTGAGTAATTTCCGCTGTGGTTTTTGGTAAAGTTAATGGAATTGATGGGTTAGCAACGGTTGCTGTCACCAAGAAGATGATCATCAATACCAACATAATATCGATGAGTGGAATGAGATTCATCTCATTCATGCCTGCATCGTTGTCTTCACCCAATTGAAAGCCCATTAAGCTTGACCTCCAACTAAACCTTGTTGTGTTGCTTTCGCTTCTACTTTTTGTGCAGCAGAATCTTGTTGCAACATGGTGTCAATTAACAAACCATGTGCTTGGTCTTGTAACTCATGTGCAAAGCTACGGTTCGCACGTGCACAAATGTTATAAGCCAGTACCGCAGGAATAGCGACCGCCAAACCTAAACCAGTCATAATCAAAGCTTCGCCCACTGGGGTTGCCACTTGTGCTAAACCAGCTTGACCACTTTTACCGACAGCAACCAAGGCATGAAAAATACCCCAAACTGTACCAAATAAGCCGACAAAAGGTGCCAGTGAAGCAATCGTACCTAAAACAGCAACACCTTTTTCCGCATTTGCTTTTTCCGCAGAAATTTGACGCAATAAAGCTTGTTCTGCAACCGCTTTACGTTGTTCAAAATTCAAAGGCGAAAATTTTGCTTTTAACTTGCTTAACGCTTGAGAAAGTTGAGCATAAGCTTGCTGCTTCAGTTGGCGAGTCCCGATTAAACGTAAAACGAAGATCGTCCATGTTGTAATCGACATTGCCAATAACACGAAATACAGTGTTTTACTCACCGCATCTGCATGTTGCCAATAAACTGAAAAGTTCATACTCGAACTCCTGATAAAAGTTAGCCGTTAGGGTTCAATGTCAATTCAAATGGTTGGTCAGCACTAATTGGATAAGCCACGCCATTTTCTTTGTACGGTTTGAATTTGGAACTACGCACTGCGCGTAAAATCTTTTCATCTAAAGCAGCAACACCACTTGAACGTGCAATACGTGCAGAAGTAATCACCCCTTTTTCATTTGCTTCAATATGCACGACCACCGTACGCGTTTGACCATCTAAATCTTTATTGTTATATGACGGTTTAGGCGAACGACTCCATTGCACTCCCGAACCACCAATCGATACACTTTTCGGGGAAGGTGGTGTTGATGGCGCTGGGGGTGAAACAGGTGCAGGCACTGGTGCAGATTTAATCACTTTCGTTTCAGAAACAGTAGTCGTTACAACAGGAGATGGCGTAGGTTTCGCCTCAACAGGTTTCACAACAGGTTTTGCTGTTTCTGCTTTTTTAACTTGTTGAACTTTCTCGACCTTTTTCGGCGGTGGAGAAAGCTGCTTTTCTACAATTTTAACTTGTTTTACTTCTTTAGGCTTCGGCTTTTCTTTTTTCGGTTCAGCTTTAGGCTTTGGAGGTAACGCCTTTGGTGGCTCTTGAATTTTAACAAAACGAACTTGTAAAGGTTCCTTTTCAATCGGTTTGAGTTCAGGGGTCTTCATTTGCCCCACCGCCCATAACACGCCCATATGACCGACCACCACTGCAATAAGTGCGGTGATAATTTTCTTTTTCATCGGATTGGGAGTTTGCATATGTAGAGCAGAAGATTGACTCATTAAAATCAGTTACCTAATTCAAGCGATTGTTGATCAATAAAGATTTAAACAATCAAACTCATCGGTTAGTACAATTAAAGTAGCCCAATAATAAATGAGAAGTGTTTTCATTTGCAACTATTAATTCGAAAGTTTTAATGAGTTTTTTAAATCAAAAACAAAAAAGGCATGCCTAAAGCATACCTTTTGAATCGATCATTTTAAAAAACTATTGGAAAACAACCGTCTTATTACCATCGACAATAATACGGTCTTCAAGATGCCATTTCACCGCACGCGCCAAAACATTGCGCTCGACATCCTGTCCAAGTTCACGTAATTGATCAACGGTAAAATCGTGATTTACTCGCTCTACATCTTGTTCAATGATTGGACCTTGATCGAGATCAGCCGTTACATAATGCGCTGTTGCACCAATCAGTTTCACCCCTTTTTCATAGGCTTGCTTATACGGATTAGCACCGACAAAGGCAGGTAAAAATGAATGATGGATATTAATAATCTTCATTTCCCATTTAGAAACAAAGCTTTCACTTAAGATTTGCATATAACGTGCAAGTACAAGTAAGTCGTTGCCCTGCATGATCTCATCAATTTTTGCGTAAGCTTCTTCTTTATTGTCTTTATTTACAGGGACAACAACAAAAGGAATACCAAAATTTTCAACTGATTCGCGTAAATCTTCATGATTTGACACTACTGTTGTGATTTCACATGGCAAACCACCACGCGCATGACGCCACAACAGTTCAAGCAAAGCATGATCAACTCTAGAGACTAAAACACCGACTTTTTTAACATCACTCACCAATGCCAAACGCCAATGCATGTTATAGCGCTCTGCAACATTGCTGGCAAAAGTGTGGGTTAAACTTTCTTTACGGCTTTGCAAATTATCCAGTTCAAACTCAACACGCATGAAATAACGCCCGCCCTGAGCTTCAGTCGCGTATTGATCAAGTGCGGTAATATTTGCTCCTTGATGATACAAAAAGCTCGATACAGCTTGCACGATCCCTGGTTTATCCTCGCAAGTAATCAGTAAACGTGCTGTGTTAGCAGTTGTCATATTCATGTTGGTTTATATCACTAATCAGTTAAATTGAAAAACAAGCCGAGCATTCTAACGCTTTTTTAAGGCTTTCTAAATAGGCTATGTAGCATCGTGATTTTTACTTGAGGATAAGCTCTCAAAAAGTTCTGAAGGGCCTAGCGTTTCAAGCAAATGTTCATAAGTTTGACGACTTTCACCCCGTAAATATGCCCCTTCTAGGAACACCATTTGACGTAATGCCTGCCAAACCCACTTTTCTTCTAAAGTATTTGAATCGGTAATATGACCCGACATATATAAGAAGTTGGTCCAGTTAGTCAAAACAATCCACAAGTTAATAATGAGAGCCTCAATTTCCGAGTCCGTCATTTGCATTAACCCTGCATTCACAAAGGCTTTATAAATTTTCTGCCCCTGCTGCATCACCTGACCCGCAAAACGTGGATACATTTTTCGAAAATCTTCATTATTTTCAACCAAATGATAAACATCACGATGCAGAAAACGATAAGCCCAAAGCTGACTGCTCAGCACTTGAAAATAGCGAATCTTATCATTGGCATCGAGCAAGCGATCATCTGGTAATGCAAGCATTTCCAAAGTTTCTTTTTGATACTGCTCCATCAACTCTTTGATAATTTCATTTTTATTACGAAAGTGGTAATACAAATTACCCGGACTCATATTCAGTTCAGCTGCAATATGATTTGTTGTCACAGAACGTTCACCGCGCTCATTAAACAACTGTAAGCTGAGCTGTAAAATACGTTCTTTGGTTTTCACCGTTTTGGAGTGAGACATCCTAAAGTAACCATTCATTCAATAGGTTAGCTAGCTAACACATAAAGTAACTTGACTATTTAGAGCTTTTACTCTAAAAAATAAATTAATCGCTTTTTATTTAATGGTAATCGGTCATGAACAGTCAAACAAAAACAACTTCAATGACACCACATTCTTCTGATATTCAGCACTTACATGATGTGCTAGAACAACAAAAATATGCCTATCAACGCCATCCTTTACCAACAGCAAAGGAACGCATTGATCGTTTAGCACGTCTAAAGCGTATCTTAGTTAAGTATCAAGATCAATTTGCTGAAGCAATTAATCAAGACTATGGTAACCGTTCCATTGGCGAAACCAAAATTGGGGAACTGCTCACTTGTCTTGAACATATCAAATATTATAGCAAGCATTTGACCCATTGGATGAAACCTTCGAAACGCCATGTTGGAATTATCCATCAACCGGCAAAAGCTTGGGTGCAATACCAACCTTTAGGCGTTGTCGGCATTATTACCCCTTGGAACTATCCTTTATTGTTGTCGATTGGCCCTCTCATTTGCGCGATTGCGGCGGGTAACCATGCCATGATCAAAATCTCAAGTGCATCGAGCGAGTTTGGTCAGGTGCTTGAAAAAGCACTCAATGAAGCATTTCCAATCGAATTAGTCGCAGTCATCAATGGCGGTGGGAAGATCTCCGATGCTTTTAGCCATTTAGCCTTCGATAAAATTATTTTCACAGGTTCTACCGAAATTGGCAAAACGGTCATGGCCGCAGCAGCGCAAAATTTAGTGCCTGTCATTTTAGAACTTGGTGGAAAATCACCGGTATTGGTTCACCCTTCTATCGATTTACAAGATGTCGCGCAACGTCTGGCGGCAGGTAAATTATGGAATTCGGGGCAAACCTGTGTTGCACCCGACTATATGTTCCTACCGAAAGGCAAAACGGCTGAATTTATTGAACACTATAGTGCCTGTGTCACAGAGATGTATCCGAATATTGAATATAATCAAGACTACACCTCAATTATTAATGACAAACAATACAATCGCCTCCAAGGCTATTTAGAAGATGCACGCAATCAGGGTGCTAAAATTATTGAGGTTAATCCTGCACATGAAAATTTAAGTTTAGTTCGGAAAATTGCGCCAACATTACTAACTGGCGTAACCACAGAAATGCAGATTATGAAAGAGGAAATTTTTGGTCCTATTCTGCCCATTCTAGAATATGATCAAATTGACGATGTTATTGAGTTTATTAATAGCCGTCCTCGTCCACTTGCATTATACTACTTCGACTTTGATCAAGCGCGTGCTGATTATGTCGCACAGCGTACTCATTCAGGGCATTTCGGACAAAACACGGTTTTGACCCATGTTGCACAAGATGACTTACCTTTTGGTGGGGTCGGTGCTTCAGGTATGGGGAAATATCATGGTCCAGAAGGTTTCTTCAGTTTGTCACATGAACGGTCAGTGATGTCTAATCCTAAGCTGTATAGCTTAAAATTTATTCTTCCACCGTTTAACAAGCCGATTCATCGACTAATTTCAAAGACCCTTCTTCGATAACTGATCAAGGCATGATCTATCACACATAATCATGCTGTGTTTTTATTAAATTCGCTTGTCTTTTAAGCGTATTTTTGGTATAAAACGCCCCTTGAATGATTTCATCCGTTTACTTTTAATGACTAGCGCACAATCGGTGCTGTCTAGCAATGGAGTTCACCATGTCTAAGGTTTGCCAAGTTACCGGCAAGCGTCCAATCGTTGGTAACAACGTATCGCACGCAAACAACAAAACCAAACGCCGGTTCGAGCCGAACCTGCATCACCACCGTTTCTGGTTAGAAAGCGAAAAACGTTTTGTACGTCTTCGTTTAACCACTAAAGGTATGCGTATTATCGACAAATTGGGTATCGAAAAGGTTGTTACTGACCTTCGTGCTCAAGGTCAAAAGATCTAAGGAGTCTGAACCATGCGTGATAAAATTCGTCTAGTTTCTTCAGCTGGTACAGGTTATTTCTATACCACTACTAAGAACAAACGTACTATGCCGGAAAAAATGGAAATCAAAAAATTTGATCCAAAAATCCGTCAACACGTAATTTTCAAAGAAGCTAAAATTAAATAATTTTTGCTTTTTTAAAAAAACGACCTTTCGGGTCGTTTTTTTTGCATTTTTTTTGCCCGACTTGATAAACTTTAAAACAATCTTTTGGCATTTTTTGTGCTTATCCTTTTTACCCTTAACCTAGGCTTAAGGAGTTTTTAGTGCCTCATGACATAGATCTGATTATATTATTGGCCGTTGGCTTTGGACTTGCGCTTGTTTTTGGCTATATTGCCGCTCGTATACGTCTCCCACCCCTAATTGGTTATCTTATTGCCGGTATTATTATTAGTCCGAATACACCCGGTATAGTCGCAGATATGCATCTTGCCAACCAATTGGCTGAAC
The DNA here is from genome assembly GCF_900107285.1 of Acinetobacter kyonggiensis. Classification (GTDB taxonomy): domain Bacteria; phylum Pseudomonadota; class Gammaproteobacteria; order Pseudomonadales; family Moraxellaceae; genus Acinetobacter; species Acinetobacter kyonggiensis. The sequence continues at coordinate 144,909 of NZ_FNPK01000001.1, forward strand.
TTGGGGTCATGTTCCTCATGTTTGGTGTTGGGATGCACTTTTCCTTAAATGATTTGATGCAGGTACGTCGCATTGCTTTACCCGGAGCAATTTTACAAATTGCTGTGGCAACCTTACTGGGAATCGGTATTTCCATGATGTGGGGCTGGAGTTTTGGTTCTGCCTTGGTCTTTGGCTTAAGCCTTTCCTGTGCCAGTACTGTGGTTTTACTCAAAGCCTTAGGGGATCGGGGTTTACTCAACTCGGTCAACGGGAAAATTGCCGTAGGCTGGTTATTGGTTGAAGACTTGGTGATGGTTCTAGTTTTGGTTCTCCTGCCTGCCACAGCCGTTTTACTTGGTGGAACCCCTATTGCAGGATCAGATCCTGCTGCAAATATTTGGATGACCTTAGCAGTCACCCTGCTTAAAGTCGCGGGCTTCATTGCCTTTATGTTGATTATTGGCAAACGCTTAGTTCCTTTTATTATGCAAATTGTCGCGCGCTTAGGTTCGCGTGAACTTTTCACCCTCACCGTTGTTGCTGCTGCGGTTTCCATTGCTTTTGGCGCCTATAAAGTTTTTGGCGTATCCATGGCACTCGGTGCATTCTTTGCAGGTATGGTGGTCAAAGAATCAGACTTTAGTCACCGCGCTGAAGAAGAAACTTTACCCCTACGTGAAATTTTCTCCATTCTGTTCTTTGTTTCTGTCGGCATGTTATTCGACCCAAGAATTTTAATTGAGCAACCGCTGCATGTCCTTGCTGTGGTGGGTATTATTATGATTGGTAAAACCATTGCTGCTATGGCACTGGTGCTGTTCTTCCGCTACCCAATTAACACCGCCTTAAGCGTAGGTGCAAGTTTGGCACAAATTGGCGAGTTCTCCTTTATTCTGGCGACCTTGGGTGTGTCTCTACAACTCTTATCCCTTGAAGGTCAAAACCTGATTCTTGCTGGTGCCCTAATTTCAATCACCTTAAATTCTTTTGTATTTTCTGCAATTGAACCTATTCAAAACTGGATTCGAGAGCGCTCGCATTTGGCGCGTTTACTCGAACGTAGTGGTGACCCGCTCTCTATGCTGCCAGATGAAGTCTCTCAAGAATATTTACGTGATCAAGTGGTGATTGTCGGTCACGGTGAAGTGGGGCGTCGTATTACACGTGCACTGATGCAAGATGGTATTAAAGTGGTGATTGCTGAAGAAAACCGAGAAATTGTCGAAAATTTACGTGAGAAAGGGATTGCCGCAGTTTCGGGTCATGCCACCGAAGCTGGTGTACTGATTCAAGCACATATTCAACATGCGCGTTTACTGGTGCTCTCGCCGATGGATATTTTAGATATTCATAAAATTGTCGATATTGCCAAAACATTGAATCCGCAAATTCAGGTATTGGTCTGTGCCGAAAGCAAGGAAGAAGCGGAAGTGATTCGTCGTGAGGCGATTGGTGAAGTGTATTTTGCCAAAGAGGAAATGGCAAAAAATATGACCAATCATATTCTCAATCAAATTCAGATTGCGCATCATCAAGATCCGACGCATTAGGTTTTTGTGATAAAAACGCACTCATTGGTGTAATGTCAGTCAGTTAAGAAATTGACTGGCTTTTTTATTTTAAATTCATGATGTTATTCGATACACGAAAACGTCATTCGCAATTGTTCGAGGCAAGACTACTTTGGAAAAGTACAGTTTCTGCGATGAATTGATCAATAAAAGGTATTTGACGAGTTTTGCGAATGACAATGCCTTTGATTACTTTGGGCTTATCCAAAGTAATAGATGAGCTCCAAGTATTTGATTTAAAAAATATAAGACTCCGTTGTGAAGAACTAAAAAGCTAAGGAGTTTTGTAATAAACTCCTTAGCTGACTGACATTAACTCTTTAGTGCGTTTTTTTATGGGAAAAATCAACTCAAATGCTGAGGTTGCTCATCCACTATTTCTGCCTGCCATTCGTTGACTTGTTTTTCCATCATGGCAAATAAAGCAGCTTGCACCATATGTTGTGCAATTACTGGCATCTGATCACCCAAGAGTGTCTTCACTTCATCATTAAACTGAATTTTAACTAAGGGTTCTTTTTCAGAGCCTGCATTTCGCAATGCCAACTCGCCACCTTCAAGTTGAACCAATTCTAAAATCGCTTCTTGATTACCAAATAATTCTTTCAACTGTTCTATAGACATATATCCTCCATGTTTAACATGGTGGCAAAGGCTGTTGCACTTTGCATTACGTAGACTATTTATATAAGGTCAATGCTAAAAACTTCAAGAGCAGATTATAAAGATTAAAACTCGACCATTTCGTTACGAAAACCATCAATCAGCTGGGTTAAATCACGGTGCCATTCACGCAAAATTTTGGTATCAGGCAACCATGCTTGTGGGGTTTGCGTCACTTTAATAATTAAATTTGATGATGTTTCATTTTCTGGTTCTGGCGCGCTTGGTTCAGGTGCGTATTGACACATACGATAAGCGCGTTTCAATTCTGCAATAAAACCATGTTTTGCCAATTGCTGCATTACCGTGACTTCTGGAGAGACTTGTCCTTTTGCAGCCATATGCTCTTCAATCGATTTCAGGGTCGGTGCAACGTCATTTAAACGATAATAACGAACCAATTCTTGTAAAAAAGCCAATACTGCACCATGCAAGTGAAATACGGCAGCTTCACGATGTGCCTGCATCTGTTGAAGATGTTCGATTTGCTCTGCTTGTTGACATGAAAGACGTGCAAAATACAGTTTTTGATTGGTACGGTCAGCATGGAAGCGAGCAACACGGGACATAATGATATTCCTAAATTTTGGCGTTTTTTACACAGCTAAGATTAAACTTTATTTGAAGCAATTCACAATAAAAATTATGCATGATCCATTTCAATTAAATAAATTTTCCGCTTTGCAGGGACTTCAATTTTGTCCTTAATGGGTCGAATATTACTGAGCTGCCAAGCAAAATAACCTTCTGCCCAATAACTTGCACATGCAGCTTCAACCTCATTGGGCTGCCAAACATGGACTGACTCGACATCGACCAAAGCCACTGCGACCCCCAGTTCCTCATCAGCATCATGGTTTAAAAAAATTTTATTTTCGACAATCAATAAATCTTTTAAAGGAAGTTGCTCAGGTTGCCATGAGCGAACCTCTAAAGTTTTCATGCCTTGGGCAATGCGTTGTCCACTTGGTGCCACAATAGAAAGTGCTGAAAATTTTCTTTTCATTTTCATTTACCCATAAAAAAGGAGCCATAGCTCCTTTTTTATCTTTATTTTGCTTCTGACTTAACGTCAGCTTTCGCTTCAGGCTTATTTTCGGCCTGTTTTACACGAATACCATGTCCGTGCAAACGAAGCGTATTTAAACCTTTAATCGCTCTCACAGCTTCACGACCATGTGGCATATCGACAAAGGCAAAACCTTTAGATTTACCTGTTGCAGGGTCTAAAATCAAATTACACGCATTCACAGTACCAAATTCTTGAAATAGCTTCAGTAATTCAGCTTCTGTTACTGTACGTTCTAAATTACGAACTAAAATTTTCATCTCACAACCTTTAAATAGGCAAAATCATCAAAAAGCACTCGCCTACTCGACTTTTTGAACTTCGCAATAAAAAACAAAATAACGCAATTGCTATAGTTTAATCGAGATCAATGCCAAAATCTAAATTAATCGATTGACGTTCAATTAAAGCGCTTTTTACCGTTTGTTGACGGGTTTTGTGATGGGTTTCCATGGTACACAAATTGCGGGTCAAATCATTGAGAAAATAACTTTCCACTTTACGCCCTTGTTCATCGACCTGATCACGTGCCCAAAGGCTTAAATTTTGCTTGGTCAAAATCAATTCATTTTGTGCACGGGTCAATGCCACATAAAGCACACGACGCTCTTCTTCCACATCATCAAAACTGCCTTGCGCACGTGCATGTGGATACTGCCCCGCAGTGACATTGGCCACATAACAAATTTTCTGCTCTGCCCCTTTGGCAGAGTGAATGGTGATCAGCGTGACCACATCATCGTCTGATTGGCGTTCAATTTCAGAAATTGACACGGGATCGAGCACATACTCTTCTAAAAACTCACTCAGCTGTGAATGTTTCGATGCCAATTGTTTCACCAACTCAAAATCACCCTGACGGCGATTCCAGTCTTTTTTATAATTTTCAGCAAGCTGTGTTTCAATGGCTTGAATACCGAGACTGACACAAGCTTGGACTTCTTGTTTGAGCACTGTCATTTGCTTCATCAGCAATAACGTCTGTGCGGGAATCCGAGCAAATTTTTCTAACTTTTCAAAAATACCATCCATATCGGCTTGTTGCAGAAGTTGTTGTGCCAAACGACTCGCGCCCACATCACCCACGCCATTCCACAACGTCAAAAAGCGCATCCACGCAATATCATCCAAAGGATTGGCAATCACACGCAACAAACTTAATAAATCTTTCACATGCGCAGTTTCAAGGAGTTTCATACCACCAATAAAACGGTAGGGCACATTGGCTTGAATACAGGCGGCTTCGATATGACGTGCGGCAAAACTTGAACGCACCAACACCATATGGTCACGCCATGCATTTCCAGCCAAATAATGACGCTCTTTAATGTCAATCGCAATCCATTTTGCTTCATCAAATTCATTGGGGAAAATGTGCATTTTCGGCTTAACGCCTTCACCCCGATGCGCATCTAAGCGTTTGTCATATTTGATTTCACTTTGATCCAGTAACCAATTCGACAAGTCTAAAATTTCTTGCGTCGAGCGATAATTCTGTTCCAATTTAAAAATCTGCGCGTCAGGTACACGCTCTTTAAAATGGTGAATATTTTCAAAATCCGCACCACGGAAACCGTAAATCGATTGTGCATCATCACCCACACAAAAGAGGCTTACTTTGTCTTTAAGCGGCTCAAGTAAAGCCCATTGCAGTGGATTGGTGTCCTGCATTTCATCGACCAACATGTGTTGGCAAATGGATGATACATAGTCAACTAAGCCTTCAGATTGTTCTAAAGCCGAAGCCACAATCGCCAAAATATCATCATAATCCAAGAAGCTACGTGCACGTTTTCGTGCTTCGTACTCTTGCATGATTGCGGCAATTTGATCTTTAAACACGATATGTTCAGGATGCTGTTTTTCTAAAGCCACACTCAGTTTTTGACGGGTATTACGGGCAAAAGAATACAGATCACAGAGTTCTTTCGGTTTCGGCAGTTGATTCGGGTTGTTTTTATCATCTTTGCCGCGAATGAGACGAAACATCATGATCTGGTCATCACGGTCAATAATCGTGAATTGTTCCAAACCAAATGCTTGAGGAATACGGCGCAATAAATACATACAAAACGTATGAAACGTCGATGCACGTAAACCTTTGGCTTGCTCGCCCAAAGCCAATTCTACACGTGCGACAATTTCACTGGCTGAACGACGAGTAAAGGTGAGAATCTGGATTTGATTGGCTGGCACACCTTGATCAATCAGATATGCTGCACGTGCCACAATGGTTTTGGTCTTACCACAGCCTGCCCCTGCAAGTACCAAGCTATGTTTTGTTTCAGTAGTTGCTGCTAGCTTTTGTTGAGGGTTTAATTCATTAATCAGGGTGGCTAAACTCATGGTGTCTCATCGTGTTAGGTAGATGAGTAGTTTAACAGAGCTATAGATAAATTATGAATTTTAGCCTTATGATCATGGCATAGTTTAATCTATAACAAATGAGCCGATCAAAATGAACTATTACAGATCAATAATTACAACGACGATGGAATGAGCATTTTTTAAATCAAAGCAATTTAAATCAACAAGAATGTCTGGATTTAATTCGTACAATCTATCCAAACTTATATGCCGATTTTTAATTTCAAAAAAATTGATACTAGACAAGATGGCATGGATTCCATCCGTTGGATTGGGGTATAGGAATATACCCTCAATCCAAAAAAGGATTTTTGTTACTTTTCATCCTTGAAAAATAAGGCGTAACCTACGCAAAAATATTTAAGTTTATTGAAAGTAATGTGATCATAATTGTTACGAAGTTAGGGCTAATATCCTAGCAACATTCTGACAGGTTCGTTGCAAATTCTTCTCAGCATTGTCTAAAGCTGTTTGCAAATCACAAGCCCCATCCATAATGCCAAAAATCGCAGTAAAACCTTCTGCGTAGAGTTCCTCTATGCCCTCACCGACATAGCCTGCACAAGCAATCACAGGTTTATTCAGTCGCTTTGCCACTTGTGCCACACCAAACGGTGTTTTACCAAATTTGGTTTGAAAATCAATGCCGCCTTCACCGGTAAAGACATAATCTGCTTGAGCAATTTTCTCAGCCAATTGGGTTTGCTCAACCATCAGTTCCACGCCTGAACGTATCTTTGCACCTGCAAATGCCATGAGACCAAAACCCAAACCACCGGCTGCACCCGCGCCTGCCACATCTCGAAGCTTAAGCCCACATTGCTGCTCAACCAAATCTGCAAAATGACTTAAGTTCAAATCCAACTGTTTCACCATGTCAGGTGTTGCGCCTTTCTGTGCGCCAAACACAAATGATGCACCTTGTTCACCACATAAAGGATTATTCACATCACTGGCAATCATGATTTCAACTTGCTTTAAACGCACATCTAAAGCAGAAAGATCAATCTGATGAATTTGCTTCAGTTGTCCACCACCCACCGCAACTTCACAACCATCGATATCATAAAACTTTGCTCCCAAGGCTTGTGCCATGCCAGCACCTGCATCATTGGTGACACTACCACCTAAACCAATGATGATTTTAGCAACGCCATGATCTAAAGCTACTTTGATCATCTCCCCCGTTCCCAAAGTGGTCGTCAGCAAAGGATTGCGCTGAGATTTTTCCAGTAGATGAATCCCATTGGCTTTTGCCATTTCAATCACAGCCGTTTCAGCATCATCCAGCAAACCAAAATACGTTTGAACTTTTTGTGTTGGCAACGGCCCTGTGACTTCACAGAAAACCTGTTGTCCAGCCAATGCTGCCACTAAAGCATCCACGGTTCCCTCACCTCCATCTGCCATCGGCACATGAATAAAGGTCGCATCAGTAAATACTTTTTCAATACCATGCTGCATCGCCTGACAAGCCTGTTCAGCGCTCAGGCTTTCTTTAAACGAATCTGGTGCAAGCACAAAGGTTTTAGACATAAGATAAATTGTACAGTTTGATTTATAGCTATCATAAGCAATAAAAAAGAGCGCATATAGCGCTCTTTGGTCGAATTTGAGTTAAACATCTGCGGAACTTTTCGGAACTTCTCTTTTAATATACGAAGCCAAAGTCAGATAATTAATACCTTGGAATAAAATATCCACAGCAAGGAATAAACCCAGTACCCAGAAAGGAGCCTCTGGTGACATCAAAATAATAACCCCTGTCGCTAAGGTTAAAATGCCTGAAAATAAAGTCCAACCCCAACCCTGAAATGCACGAAAAATAAAAGCATTAAAGAGACGAATCACACCTGCAACAATCAAAATAATGGCTAAAATATGGGTCAGAACAATGGCAGTTTTGACTGGTGTAGTAAACGCATAATAACCTGCAACTAAATACAAAATACCAAACAATGCCCACAACCAACGAAAACCACCATCAAAAATTTTGAACGCTGCAATGAAATGAATCATTCCTCCTATCATCATCAACGTACCAAATAAAAATACCGCTGAGAGCGTTGCAAAAGGCAAAGATGCCAACAATACAATGCCAAATAAGGTCAGTAAAATCCCCAGACCCAAATACCACTTTCGGTTTTCATGCAACTGATGTCGAACTAAATCATTTCCTACTGTTTTCATGCTTATTCTCAAGTCTTTTGTTTAGGAATAAATTTATTGTTGACTATTTTCAAGCATTTGTCTGTTTAAAATCTGCATCTTTTATCCACAGCACTTTTTTCAAAACTGTGGATAAATTCAGCGTTATCTAGATTATTTCTGCCAACCCAATTCTATTGCTGTAATTTCATTAACCAACGTCTGTCCTAAATGATCTGGCATTTTGCTTTTGTCTACAGACACAGGAATATGCCCTGCCATCAATTCAGCTTTGGCTTGTGGAAATAATGGCTGCTGATTTGGATATGCATAGCCAATTGGATACAGCGGTACTCCTGTTGCTAAATCATATTTGTCGGTCGCACCAAAGGCATGTAATAACTCATGTACCAATACAATTTTATTTTGCTCTGCTTGTTTTTTTGACGCAAATAAATTGACCGAACCAATTCGTCCATTTTGCAAAGCAGTGGAATGCTTTAATTCTTTGCTGTGTTTGGGATCATAATAATTTAAAAATAGCGTTACACTTGGCGAACCATCGCTACTTTTATGCTGTTTCCATGCATAAAAACGGAATTTCAAACTCCATAAAATGCTATCGAACATCGTGGCATTTTCAGGAACTTTAGGAGGTCGCTGTTTAAGTTCACGTCCCATTTGAAAATAAATTGAAATCGGTTGCCCACGGTACTGAGTCGACATTTGTTTCAAATATTCTTGTGCATCACTCAGGTCATTTACTGACAATTGCTGAATATAGTGTTGCGTCGCCCCTTGCCCATCGGCATTCACAGGATGTAATAAAACAATGATCGGTTTATTCCAATCTTGGTTCTGATCACGATACGCATTGATTGCGACAATGAGTAAAACCATCAATAAACACAGAATTCGAATATTTTTCCACATATCCCCAACATCTCAATATTTTGTATTATTTTCAAATATGATTAAAACACATGCGCATGAGGGAGTCTTTCCCTTCCAGCACAAATTCTTGCAGTACATTCGAGACTTTCTTAATAATGAATGTTACTCACTCATTTTAAAAAGCTTAATTATTCAGGCAATATATAAATGACATTAACTCAAGTGATGTAATAAAGAATTTGTTGCATTGGCTTGGATGTATTGCAAAGTTTAAATGACCTTTGCATAGGCATTTCGTTACTTTAACAGAGCAAATAAAAAGTATTGCTTTGCAAGCCCCCCTTTGTTGAGCCGAGAGAACACCCTTGTACGCGAGCCCAACGGGCGGCATCCATACCACCCATCCGCGGAATTAATTTTTTCTATAATTTAGTTTGGCAGATTTAAGCTCCTGCATAATATCAGTTCATAAAAAATACCAAAAAATTGTCATATACAGAATTTTTCAACTTCTGTCTTTTATCAATTCCAGCGCAAAAACTTTATTTTTAAGTAGTCTTGACTCTAACAACGGTGGATAACGAGGTCTCGTAATTTAACTTTGATCAGTTATTTGCAAAATGGAATGACAAAAAAAATGCCGACTTTCGTCGGCATTCTTACATCTTTCAATATTTAAGCTTCAACCCATTTTCCATCTTGGTAAACCAGACTCCATTTGGTCTGTTTACCCTCAGCATTTTCAGAACCAATATATTGCACTTGGTTTTTACGGCTGAATTTCACCAAGGTTGGATTCCCTTCAGGATCAACATCAGGTGCTTGCAAAATAAACTGATATTTTGGATCAAGTTGATCTGCCACTGAGCGCAATTCTGCTACTTTCGGTGCACGTGTTTCACGTACTTTCGGGAATTTGCTTGCTGCTAAGAACAAACCTGCCGCACCATCACGAAGCACAAAAAAGTCATCATGTTTGGTTGAACGCAAGTGTTCCATTTTAATAGGATCGACACGCGGTGGTGCAGGTTGACCACTTTTCAAAACTTTACGGGTGTTGTCACAGCTAGTACAGGCAAAGTAGGGTCCAAAACGACCGGTCTTCAATTGCATTTCACCGTCACATTTGTCGCATGGAATACTTGGACCATCGTAACCTTTAATTTTGAACTCACCTTCTTCAAGTTCAAAACCTTCACAGTCTGGGTTATTACCACAGATATGCAATTTACGACCACCATCAATCACATAACTGTCCATTGCCGTTTCGCAAATTGGGCAGCGTTTTTTCGACATCAAATCGGCTGTTTCTGCACTGTCATCATCAGACAAAACTGCGAGCGACTCAACAGGAGTTAAATTCAATGTGCCTTTGCAACGTTCTTTCGGTGGCAAGTTGTAGCCTGAACAGCCCAAGAATACACCCGTTGTTCCCGTACGAATCTGCATCGGACGGTCGCATTCTTTACAATGCACCGCATCCACTTCTACAGGCTGATTACGGCGCATGCCATTTTCACCTTGTGCAGTGGTTAAGCGTTTTTTAAAGTCACCGTAGAAATTATCCAGTAACTCTTTCCAATTACGTTCACCATCCGCGACTTTATCCAGCTGACCTTCAAGATCAGCAGTAAAAGCATAATTCATTAAGTTATTGAAGTTTTCATCAAGACGATCCGTCACGATTTCGCCCATCTTCTCGGCAAAGAGACGACGGTTATCCAACTTCACATAACCACGATCTTGAATGGTGGAAATAATGGCCGCATAGGTTGAAGGACGACCAATCCCTTTTTTCTCAAGTTCTTTGACCAATGATGCTTCAGTAAAACGTGCAGGTGGCTTAGTGAAGTGCTGAGAGGGATCTAGCTTCTCAAGTTTAAGAACTTCACCGACTTTAACCGCAGGCAATAACACATCATCATCGGCTTTGTTGGCACCACGAACTTTGGTAAAACCATCAAACACCAAGGTACGACCTTTGGCTTTGAGTTCTACGCCATTGGCATCGACTAAAATCGTAGAAGATAAATATTCCGCAGATGTCATTTGACATGCCACAAACTGACGCCAAATGAGGTCATACAGACGCTGGGCATCACGATCTACCCCCACCAAGCTATCGCCTTTTAGCGCAACATTGGATGGACGAATCGCTTCATGGGCTTCTTGTGCACCGGCTTTATTGCCATATTTATTGGGTTTAGCTGGCAAATATTTTGCCCCAAACTCAGCTTCAATATGATCACGTACCATACTGACCGCATCATCACTTAAGAATATCGAGTCAGTACGCATGTAAGTGATAAAACCTGCTTCATACAAACGCTGCGCCATGGTCATGGTTTTCTTGACAGAAAAACCTAAACGCGTGCTTGCCGCTTGTTGCAAAGTCGAAGTGATATATGGCGCGCTTGGATTCACCTTGGTAGGTTTATCTTCACGAACAGAAACTTTATATTCCGCATCATTTAGAATTTTTAATAAAGCATCGGTTTGTGCTTTATTTTGCAGTTTTAAGGTTTTGCCACCTTGTTTCACTGCTTCTAAACGGATGTCATGCTTTGCTGATTTAGTGTCTGCAAAAACCTGCCAATATTCTTCAGGAATAAAGGCACGAATTTCACGTTCACGTTCAACCACCAATTTAACTGCAACCGACTGTACCCGACCTGCCGATAAACCACGGGCAATTTTTTCCCACAGTAATGGCGAAATCATAAAGCCCACAATACGGTCTAAGAAGCGACGTGCTTGTTGGGCATTGACTTTGTCGATATCTAAACGTGAAGGATGCTTAAAGGCTTCTTGAATGGCATTTTTGGTGATTTCGTTAAAGACCACACGTTGGTAACGTGAATCATCACCACCAATCACTTCTTTTAAATGCCAAGCAATGGCTTCCCCTTCACGGTCCATATCCGTTGCGAGATAGATTTCATCAACTTGCGATGCCAGTTTTTTCAGTTCCGCAACCACATGTTCCTTACCCGGAAGCACTTCATAATGCGCTTTCCAATCGTGTTCAGGGTCTACGCCCATTCGATTGACCAAGGCCATTTGTGATTTTTCAGCTTTTTGTTCATCGGTCAGTTTAGCGCGTGATACAGGTTTTTTTTCTGTACTTTTAGAACCACCTGTAGGTAAGTCACGGACATGCCCGACTGATGATTTTACAATGTAATCTGGGCCGAGATATTTATTGATTGTTTTCGCTTTTGCAGGCGACTCCACAATCACTAAGGCACGTTTTTTCGCAGCACTCGGTGATTTTGCTGTGGTGCTTTTGGATGTGGACCGAGGAGCGTTCGCCATAGTCAACCGTCATTCCTGTTTAATTAAATAGGTATATAAATTAAAATTCAGCCAAAGACTGTAAATACGTTTTAATGTCATCTAACTGTGTTGCTCGAAGGTCAGATTCTTCATCCCAATAGAGTCCTACACAGTTTGCCTGCATATCAATAGCATAAATGCCCTTTAATGCAATGGGTAAAGCGTTAAACTTATCATTCCCCTGCACCACTTTGAGCTTCTGATCTTCAACACGTGCACGCATTAGGGGCAAGCGAACATCCGGAATTAAAACACTGTAATAAGCAACCATACTGGCACGGCTTGAGGAGGCCATTGGAATTTTAGTCCAATCGGGAGCCGCCACTAAACGTGGATGCAACCCCATTTTGCGTGCTTTCTCACGCATCATTCCCAATGCTTTTTCTCGCGGACTGACGCGAAGACCCAAAATCGAGCCCAAAACAAAAAGAATAATGAAGCCAATAACCCAAATACCCGTATTTTCCATAGTACAACCTTGTTATTCCTTTATTAGAGTTGCATAAGCTGAATATAAAACGCAAGTTTCAGCGATGAAATTAATTGAGGAACATTTCATGGCTATACAGCACTTCACTGCCATCCCAATAGATATATCCTTTCTCAATCAATTCTTTAAGCAATAATCGCACATCCGATTTGGGGAAAATTTGTTCTAATAAATCCCGTAAAGCATAAATATCTTTCGGCTTATCTGATTTTAATTCACGTAATTTACGTGCAACCACCACCTGAACAGGATCAATTTTCGAGAAGTTTTTAAACAAATCTTTTTGTGCATGATGAATGGTATTTGACTGTTCTAACCCTTCATCTGAACCAGATTCTCGTTGCCGCTGGGCCAGCATTTCGCTCGTATTTTGCACGTCTTCTAAAGGAGTCACTGCATCTAAATCAAGCTGCATCCATTGTTTCAACACTTTTTTACGAAAGCTAATTTGCTCATCATAACGTTTCACAATTTTTAGATTGATCAGTAAACCAATCAACTGTTGTGCTTGCTCACTTGCCACTTGCAAAATATTACTGATCGAGTTGTTAAGTTTCTCAATCGAGTTGGGTTTTCCTTTCATCCCCCCCAAAACATCACAATATTTTTTAACCAACAGTAGATTCGGTTTTTGCTTAATCGTGTCGACAGTTGGAATTTTATATTTTGAATTAAAAGAAGATTGCTCAGCCTGAACGTGAATAAGGCTACAATTCATATTCGATGACTGCATCATTTCAAGTAACATTTCACTGCTAGGCATGGCAGAAATAACTTCAATACACGTGTCAGGTTCTAACAAGGCAATCAGCTGTCCAACCACCACCGCATATTCAAATTCTTTTTGATCGACCTCTGCGGTTTCTAAAATTACCACTTGGCCACTGCTGATCCAACTTGAAAACTCCGTTAAATCTTCCAGTGAATATTCAAATTTTCCTGTGCAGTTAAATAAGTAAATCACCACATAGTGTTGAATAATGTCGCGCAACAGCTGTGCCGTTGGCATATTATTTTCAAGATCAAGAAGAACGACTTTGTTGGACATAATCTCAATAGACAAGTAAGGAAACTTTGAGCACGCATTAGAGCGAGCTTGGCTTAAAAGGTCAAATCAATTCAGCAAAAAGACCGATAAAGATTGACTCAATAATGGGGCGGTCGATCACTCATTGGATCAAAAGCGGCAATCCCTTCAGATAAATCTGCACATTCAATGCGTTGATACAAAAACTGCATTTGTTTTTTCAAATCAACTATTTCGGCATTTTGACGAGTGACTTGTTCATTCAATTGTTCAACTAAATCATCTAAAAATGTAATTCGCACTTGCAAATCTTCTAAGGGTGCGGACAATGACGCCTGATCATTAAGATTTTTTTGTTTAGTCATTTTAAGTCCTCACTTTGGATTTCAGGAAACAGTATGGCCTATATTACATTAAGGGATGTCCAACTTGCGTTTGGCGGACCTTCCCTGCTCGACGGCGCGAACTTTAATTTGGAACGCGGTGAACGAGTTTGTTTGATTGGCCGTAACGGTGAAGGTAAGTCTACTTTACTTAAACTCATTGAGGGAAGTTTACTACCAGATCGTGGTGAAGTTTCTATACAAAATGGCATTACCATTTCCATGCTGGCTCAAGATGTACCCATGGACTCTGGTAAAGTTGCGGATATTGTTGCAGATGGCGCAGGTGAAGCCGCTACAGTACTCAGAGCTTATCATGAAGCCAGTGATGCGTGTGTATTGGGTGATATGGATGCCTGTGACCGTATGGGCGAACTCCAGCACAAACTTGATCAAGTGGATGGTTGGGCTTTAGAAACTAAAGTCAACTCGATTTTGAGCAAGATGGGTCTTGACCCAGATGCTGATTTAGCCGATTTATCGGGTGGTCGTAAACGTCGTGTTCTTTTGGCACGTGCGCTTTTAACACAACCTGACGTATTACTTCTTGACGAACCAACCAACCATTTGGACGTTGAAAGTATTGAGTGGTTAGAAAAATTCCTACTCGATCAAAACAACTTAACACTACTCTTCATTTCGCATGACCGTTCATTTGTCGACAGCATTGCGACACGCATTGTTGAACTTGACCGCGGTACTTTGCGTAGCTACGAGGGGAACTATACACGTTACCTCGATCTTAAAGCGCAGCAAATGGAAGCTGAAGAAAAGCAAAATGCGTTGTTTGACAAACGTTTAGCTGAAGAAGAAGTCTGGATTCGTCAGGGCATTAAAGCGCGTCGTACCCGTAACGAAGGTCGTGTTCGTGCGCTGAAAGATTTACGTGAAGAATCAAAAGCACGTCGCTCACAACAAGGCAAAGTGAGCATGGCGACTCAAGATGCCAATCGTTCTGGTAAGTTGGTCTTCGATATTGAACATCTTAGTGTTGCTTTTGGCGACCAAGAACCAATCATCAAAGATTTCTCTGCATTGGTGCTACGTGGCGACCGTATTGGTTTAGTCGGTGACAATGGTGTGGGTAAAACAACCCTAATCAAAGCCATTTTGGGTGAGCTGGAACATACGGGAACTGTAAAAACAGGTACACAGCTTGAAGTCGCTTATTTCGACCAACTGCGTAATGCACTGGATCTTGAAAAATCGGTTAAAGATAACGTGTCTGAAGGTTCGGATTTTGTCGATGTAAATGGCGGCCGTCGTCATATTTACAGCTACTTGCAAGATTTCTTGTTCTCACCTGAACGCGCGCGTACCCCAGTAAAAGCATTGTCTGGTGGTGAACGTAACCGTATTCTGTTAGCGAAGCTCCTGCTTAAACCATCAAATTTAATCGTTATGGATGAGCCAACCAATGACTTGGATATGGTGACTTTAGAGCTATTAGAAGAAATGCTCGGTGGTTATAAAGGCACATTACTTCTAATCTCGCATGACCGTGCATTCATGGACAATGTCGTGACCTCGACTTGGGTCTTTGATGGTAAAGGTCATATCGATGAATACATCGGTGGTTATCAGGACTATTTAGAACAACGCCCTGATCAAACTGCGGTGGATCAAAAAAGTGATGTGAAAAAAGCTCTGGCGAAAGCCGAAGCAGCTGTGCCGAAAAAAGCAAAGTTGAGCTATAAAGATCAACGTGCTTTGGAGCAATTGCCTGCTGAAATGGAAGCTTTAGAAACAGAGCAAGCCAGCTTGAATGAAAAATTGGCTGATGGTTCATTGTTTGTCTCTGATGCTGATGCTGCGGCAAAAATTTCTGCACGTTTGGCTGAAATTGATGCGCTATTGCTTGAAAAATTAGAACGCTGGGAAGAATTAGATAACCTGTCGAAAGGCAATTAATTCACCCTGTTTCAATAGGCATCTGTAGAGAAATCTACAGATGCCTTTTTATTTCAGAATTATGTTCGTGCTACACTACATTCATGTCTAATTTAGATCATCGCACGACACAATGAGTAAAAAAACCAACTATCAACCGGGTACATTTCAATGGTCATTTCTGTTGCCACAATATTGGGGCATTTGGATGGGTATTATTTTCCTCATGATTTTGGCGATTTTACCGTGGGCGATTCAACATCGTTTAGCGACTTTTTTAGGCCAGATCGCATTTAACAAACTGAAATCACGTCGTCACACTACACTTCGAAATTTAGAAGTGTGTTTTCCCGAATGGACAGCTGAACAGCTTCAAGAACATGCCAAACAAGTTTTTGTCGATCAAATGTTGGGGATTTTTGAAACCTTAAATGCATGGTATTGTCCGCAATGGTTTAAAGATCGGGTCAGTATTGAAGGTTTAGAACATCTGCATCATGCACAAGCTGATGGCAAGGGCGTATTACTGCTGGGTACACATTCGACTTTATTAGATGCAGGCGGTTATCTGTGCTCACAGTACTTTGAGCTGGGTGTCGTATATCGTCCGCAGAATAACCCCCTCCTCGACATGCTGATCTACCGCTGCCGCGCCACTATTTATGACCATCAAATTGACCATGATGATATGCGGGGCTTAATCCGAAATCTTAAAAAGGGTCATGCCATTTGGTATAGTCCCGACCAAGACTATGGTTTAAAACAAGGTATCATGGCACCCTTCTTTGACGTACCTGCCGCTACAGTCACGGCACATCGTCGTTTACTTAAAATGTCAAAATCAGTTGCAGTGCCTTTGTATTTCTATCGCGATGGTGACATTAAAGACCCTCGTTACCATGTACTGCTTGAGCCTATGGTCGCTAGCATACCGAGTGACAATGAACTTGAAGATGCCACGCTGGTGAATAAAATTATTGAAAATCAGCTGCGCATCGCACCCACCCAATATATGTGGTTCCATCGCCGCTTTAAAACTCGCCCTGAAGGCTACGAAGAAATTTACTAACACCACCTTTAAAAAAGTTGAAGAGAATACCAATGAAAATTATGCAACTTCTTCCAGAATTAAACAGTGGTGGCGTTGAACGTGGCACATTGGAAATTGCACGTGCACTGATTGCAGCAGGTCACGAATCGATTGTTGTTTCAAATGGTGGACGTCTGGTTGCTCAACTTGAAGCTGAAGGCTCGCAACACCTCAGTTTAGCCATTCATAAAAAATCTTTATCCAGTCTGTGGCAAATACGACCATTGCGTAAACTCATTCAGCAACATCAACCTGATATTGTCCATGTCCGTTCACGCGTACCTGCTTGGCTGACGCATTTTGCACTCAAAGGCATTCCTGCACAGCAACGTCCACATCTGATCTCTACCGTGCATGGCTTTTATTCAACCAATCGTTATAGTGCCATTATGACACAAGCAGAAAAAGTGATTGCCGTGTCTGATAGTGTGGTGAAATATATTACCGAACATTATCAAAACTGCCCGCCTGAAAATATTGTCCGAATTTATCGTGGCATTTCACCGCAAGAATTTCCTCACGGTTATCAACCTTCTGCACTCTGGATCAATCAAACTTTTAAAGATTTCCCGCAACTGGAAAATAAATTTTTAGTTTGTTTGCCAGGACGTATTACCCGTTTAAAAGGACATGAAACGTTAATTGAACTCCTGCAACAATTACAAAACCAATATCCAAATTTGCATGCAGTCGTGGTCGGTGGCGCTGATGCTAAAAAGCAGGCCTATTTAGAAGAACTGGAAAACAACATTCAAGCTAAAGGTTTGCGAGATCAAATAACTTTTGTTGGACATCGTTCAGATATACGTGAATGGCTGGCATTTAGCGACGTGGTGCTGTCTTTGTCCAATCAAGCAGAAACTTTTGGACGTACCGCTTTAGAAGCGTTATCGGTGGGAACACCTGTGATTGGCTGGAATCGTGGTGGTGTGGCAGAAATTTTATCTCATCTTTATCCGCAAGGTTTAATCGACGTGGGTGATCAAGCTGCATTATTGCATGCCGTTCAGCAGCATATAAATGAACCTCAAGGCGTTGAACCCGTCACCATGTTTAGTTTAAAAGAGATGTGTGATCGAACCATTGATTTATATAAACATGTTTTAAATTTAGATTAAATTTAAAACATGTACTGGCTCAAATCAGTCTATTTTTATCTCGATGGTCTATAAAAGTAGACGGGTTGCAAAACACTCAATATTTTATAAATGCTGTAATAGCTTGCACTAACTTTTAAAATGAGGGCTAATCAAGCAAAGTACGCTGAGATCATTCACGAGTCATAAAAAGCAGTCTTTCCAAAGCCTAAACTATGCCCTTCACCCAAACAGCAACAATCAGCACGACCTAAATCGCAAGATATGATTTCAGCTGATCGTGATGAAAAATTGACCTTAAACAACAGCAATAATCCTGCATAGATCTGCAAAGTATCACGAACTAAATCGGTAAAATAAACAAAAGAGAGGTTCGATTTTTCAATTTTTACTCAGTACATCGCTGATATTTTATTTTTAGCATTGGCTATAAAAGCATAACCCGAGTTCTGCTTCCTGCAAAACTCGGGTTCATAAGGTTGTGCTTTCAAAATTTGTTTTTATTCTGTTGTGGCTATCCATTGCTGCATCATATCCATGATGACTATCCACCAGCATCATCTTCCATAATGGGATGTTCCGTTCCCAACTCCTTGGCTGATGTGTGCATACTAAGTAAAATTTTAAAAAAGGACTATTCGCCATAGACCTAAATCAATGTAAGCCATTTCGTACACTATTCCCCTAATCCCCCGATCATCACTTTAAGGCACTTTAGTCTCATTTTTATAATCCTGTGCAATTTCATCGGTGACTATTTTTTCTTCCTTTTCTGCTTGTTCAATTCCTTCTTGAATAGCTTGCTGTGCCTCTTGTTCATCTGCATCGGTTTGTTCAAGCTCTTCTTGAATCTGATCAAAAATACGCCCTGTTTGTAAAACAACATGTACGGGAAAATGATCCGACCCAATATGGGGCAAGCGATTCATTTCAACTAGAGCAAAATCAGTACTATGAAACACATGATCTAAAGACCATCTAAGCAGCGGGTAATCGGCATGAAAAGTATTGACATAATGTCGACCCACACGCGGATCGAGTAAGCCACTAATGCGTTGAAAAAGCCGTGTTGTCCGTGACCATGCCACATCATTCAAATCGCCCATCACAATACAGCTTTGATCCAAATCTTTAACTTGATCCCCCACAATCAGCAGTTCTGCATCACGTAAGGTTGAATCTTTGGCTTCAGTTGGACTGGGCGGTTTCGGATGCAAACAATAGAGCTGCACGGGTTGACCTGAACGCAAAATTACCGTGGTATGAATTGAAGGGATTTCATCACTTAAAATAAACTTAATTTCAGCGTCTTTTAATTCAAGACGACTATATAAATGCATGCCATACAAATTATCCAAGGGCACAGGGACACGATACGGATAATCTTTTTCAATCACTGCCAGTTCATTTTGCCAAGTTTGATCTGACTCTAAAGTCAGGACTAAATCGGGTTGGTGTTGCCGAATCTGTTCAATCAACAAGTGATATTGCTGATTTGGCGTCAGTACATTGGACACAATCACCGAGATTTGCTGCTTTGAATTCAACTGATTTTGACGAACCTGCTTGACCTGCTTTTTCCAAATAAAGGTATAAGGCAGCACCATTTTCAGTTGATAAGCCAGTGCTGCAATTAAGGCAATAAAAATAAGTTCCCGCCAGATATCCCACGGCTGATCCCAGACTAACAACAGGACAAAGGCAATTAACCCCAAAACTAAAATTTGTAAGCGTGGAAAATCTGCACCGCGAAACCACCATTCATCACGTGGAATGAGTGACCAAAAGCTCAACCAAATCACCACAACAGCTAACGCTTCTACCCAGATCATGATGTACTTCTCTTATATTCTTAATTCTTTCATGATTCATAAATTTATATCAGTTTTGCATGTAACATAAACAAGATATATTACACAATAATATTGCTGTTTTCATTGTGTAGCGCTTGCAGTTGTGCGCTCTTTTGATACACTCGAATTTCCTTTTTATTTTAACGCACCGAGGCGAAGTGACATGAAAGTAGGTCTGGTCGGTTGGCGCGGGATGGTTGGTTCCGTCCTTATGCAACGTATGGTTGAAGAGAATGATTTTGCTCATTTTGAGCCATTCTATTTTTCTACCAGTAATGCAGGTGGTGAAGCCCCTGCTTTTGGTGGTAAGACTGCCCCAGCACTTATGGATGCATCAGACATTAATAGTCTGAAGCAAATGGATGTCATTATTACCTGCCAAGGTGGTGATTATACCTCTGAGGTTTTTCCGAAATTAAAAGCGGAAAACTGGAACGGTTACTGGATTGATGCTGCATCTACATTGCGTATGGATGATGAAGCGATCATTGTGCTTGATCCTGTCAACATGCACGTAATCAAAGACGGCTTAGTCAAAGGCACCAAAACCTTCGTCGGCGGTAACTGTACCGTTTCATTGATGCTAATGAGCATGGGCGCGCTTTACCAAAATAATTTGGTCGAGTGGATGACTGCAATGACGTATCAAGCAGCATCAGGTGCTGGTGCACAAAACATGCGTGAATTGATTTCAGGTATGGGTTATTTATATAACAATACTAAAGATTTGTTAGATGATCCACGTTCACCAATCTTAGATATTGACTCTAAAATTGCAGACTTACAACGTGGTGAAGGCTTCCCTTCTGCAAACTTTGGCGTACCTTTAGCGGGTTCGCTCATTCCTTATATCGACAAACAGTTAGACAACGGTCAGTCAAAAGAAGAATGGAAAGCACAAGTTGAAACCAACAAAATTTTAGGTAATCAACAAATTATCGTACCGATTGATGGTCACTGTGTACGTATTGGTGCCATGCGTTGCCACTCTCAAGCTTTAACATTGAAGTTAAAGAAAGATGTACCATTGGATGAAATTGAAGACATGATTCGTCAATCCAACCCATGGGCAAAAGTGGTTCCAAATACCCGTGAAGCATCGATGACGGATCTTACACCTGTTGCAGTCACTGGTACTTTAACTGTTCCAGTTGGTCGTTTACGTAAACTCAATATGGGTAAAGAATACCTTGGTGCGTTCACTGTTGGCGATCAATTGCTTTGGGGGGCTGCGGAACCTTTACGCCGTATGCTGCGCATCTTAATTGAATATAAAAATGCGTAATTGCTAAAGATTCAAAAATCAAAAGCCGATCTATTGTGATCGGCTTTTTTTATGTATTCTTTATGTTAATATTTTACAACTCTTCAACATCTCGTTAATCTACAACTTCGCAATGCGATACAAAACCGAGCTAAAGATTAAGATGACCGCATATAAAAAATTAAAGATCGCCATTTTAGCCATTATTGCTTCGCAGAATATTCATGCGATTACGATTGATCCTATTCAAATTCAATCTGCACCAGGTGAATTACTCTATGCTGAAATGAATTTCCGTCAAGCTGATCCAAATGCACAAATACAAGCCAGCTTGGCGACAGTCGACGAACTTCTTTCTTTAGGCGTAACACATCAACCACCTGGACATCTTAATTTTTTTACCCGTCGCGATGGTTCGGGTAATGGCGTGATTACCATTACCTCTTCACGTCCACTGACCGAAGCTGAACTCAATGTTATTATTAAAATTAAAGAAGGCAATGCAACGCGATTACAACATATCAAAACGCCACTGCAACGAAGCACGACCAATACTCAAGTCCGTACTCAAGGCAATGAAAAGCCTTTAACACCAATCAGCATTGTCAGTGAAAAAGAGATTGCTTTGCAACTCCCTGAAAGCACGCAATATCAAACTAAAAAAGTAGCAGTCATCGCACAACAATCATTTGAAGCACCATTAATGGTGCGCAAGACAGCTCCGCCTAGCCTCAATGCGAGCAGTTCTGCACCCATGCCGATCTCATCCATGACCATGCTTGCCCCTCAAGCTGTAACCTCAAAGGATGTCGTATCGATTAAACCCAATACAGTAACAGCACAGCAAAATACGGTAAAAAATCAGCCAAAAGCACCTAACACAATGCTCTCCGCAGACCCATTAGCGAAAAAATATGCAGAATCCCCGACTCCAAAAGGTACCGAGGCGAAAAAAATAAATAGTCCTATGGAACAAGCTGCCACCAAAGTTAAAGCAGAATCATCTCCTGCTGCACAAAAACCTGTCCCACATCAAAATGCCCCAGCAATAACAGCGCAAAGCACAAAGCATGTGGTGCAATCCAATGAGTCTCTATGGGCAATCGCTTCACGTGTAGCCACTGAGCAAAATCGCCCGATTGGCGAAGTGATGAAACAAATCAAAACCAATAATGAACATGCTTTTATTCAAGGTGATATCAACCGTTTGCGTCGTGGCGTTGCCTTAAACCTCAACACAGGGAATCCTCAAAAAGAAGAGCAAAAAGTCAGTGTCACCAATGTAATGAATGCATCTTCTAAACAATCGGGTAAAGCCAAATATCGCTTAAATCAAGCGGAAATGAGCTTAGTCGCAGAGAAAGAACAAGATTCAGCCAGCGGTTCTGCTAAGAAGAACACAGAAAGAAATCAAACTTCAAACGAGTTATCATTAAAAGTTATGACATCTCGTAAAAAAACCGTTAAATTACAGAGAAACGTAACACAGTTAGAATTGGCATTGCGTCACAAGGATCACAGAATTCAATTATTGAATACTCGTCTTGCCCAATTGCAACAACAATTGAAAGCACAACAAGTAGAGAAAAAGCCAACACACTAAAGTGTTATACAATTTGATTTTTTGGATGAGTTTCATTGATAACAACTCAATCCTGTAAGGGGTAACAACATGCTGATTTATGTGATTCCGTTTATATTGTTATTAGTGATCGCAGTTGTCCTAAAAAAGCGTGAAACCGGTAAACAAGCGGAACAAACTTCAACAGCGAAAGCGAAAAAAGTAAGCTCAACCAAAAAGACACCTCAAAAAACTCAAATTGTGTCAGATCCTGTGGTGGAAAAGAAAAAGACCACTGCTTTAGCTGAGGATGTGCGCAATAAAATTGGCACATTGATCAGCGCACACAATTTTTTTGCTGCTGAAGCACAAATTAATCAAGCATTAAATAAAGACAACTCACAGCATGAGCTGTATTTATTATTACTCGATATTCACATCTTACAAAAAGATGAATTTGCAATTAACCAACTGATTAATCATTTACGTTCATTAGAACTAGACGATTTTTTAGAGCAAGCACTGGCTAAAAAAGCAGCTCATGACCAACAAGCGCTAAGCTCTAGAGACACGATTGATTTCAAAATGGAATCATCCGCTCAAACGGCAATTGAACAACCGGCAGTTGAACAAAAAAATACTGCCGATTTTGATGCGCTTATGAGTAATAATTCTGCTGCGCCATCGGTAACGGCAAATGATGTATCTTTTGATCAGCTACAGCAAGAAACACGCCCAAGCCAAAAAGATCACGTTGAAGAAATTAAACCGTTAGATTTCAATACTTTTTCTCTTGATCAAGCGCCTATCACAACTGCAAAAACCGAAGTGCCAATCTCAATAGTTGAAGAAATTAAACCTTTAGACTTTAGCAGTTTATCTTTAGACCCTACGCCAACCATTACAGCAAAACCAGAACCAACTCCTGTAGTAGAAGAAATCCAGCCTTTAGATTTCTCTTTTAGCCTAGATACGCCAGCAGTAGAACAGTCTGCTCAACCTGCTGAAGAGACTATTCCATTTGAAGTAGCAGCAGTTGAAGAAAAAGCTGAATTTGATTTTAATTTCTCTCTTACAGAAACCGTTGCGCCTGTTGAAGCAAAAACTGTTGCTGAAGAAACTACGCCGAGTTTAGATTTAGAATTTAATCTAGAACCTGCAACGCCAAACGAGCCACTATCTATAGAAACAGCGCCAGCGAAAAGCTCTGGTGTAAGTTTTGATATTAGCAATATCAGTTCATCTGCATCTCAAGCAGACCAAAATGATCCGCTCATGCTCTCCTTCCCTGAACTGATTGATGTGAATGAAATTAGCCTGAATTTAGAGCTTGCAGCGCAATATATTCAATTAGGGGCCTTTGAGTCGGCACATGAGTTATTAATAGAGCATGAAGCTGAATATACCACTGAACAACGCCAACAAGCAGATCAGTTACGCAATCAGATAGCATCTTAAGTTATTTCGCTCTACTATAAAGCAGTCATCATTGACTGCTTTTTTATTATGAAAAAAATAGCCTTAATTTATATGGGGGGAACCTTTGGCTGTATTGGCGAGCCACTCAGCCCAATGCCTGCTGAAGATTTTATTCCCCAGCTACAACGCATTCTTCCGTTACAGCTTGAAATTGAATGTTTTGTTGCACCCAGCATTAAAGACAGTAGCGCCTGTACTGCAACGGACTGGCTTAAACTCATTCAGCTGATTCAAAGCCTACAACTTAAATATTATCAGCATTTTGTCGTGATTCACGGCACAGACACCCTAAGCTATGCCAGCGCAACGCTGGCACACTTTATCGGTCAATCTGCTCATGTGGTATTAACTGGTAGCCAATATCCGTTATTAAATGTCTCGGGTACACAAACCCGCAAATTTACCGATGCTATGGATAACCTGAATTTTGCTCTGGATGCGGTAGTGACCACGCCAGTGGGTGTCTATTTGGCCTTTCAGCACCAACTGCTTCATGCGCAAACTGCGCTAAAACAACATACAACGGAATTAAATGCTTTTGCAGGTCAAAATGTCCAAGTAAATTTGGCAACGATTCAGCATAGCTATATCGTGCATGAACATGATATTGAGAAGGCAGCAGAATTCAACTGCCTAAGTTTAATGCTGCAACCGCTAGCAATCGAACAACACATCACGAACTTAAAAAATTTACAGCAACACGCCCCTCATGCGCTGATCTTACAGGGCTTTGGTACAGGTAATTTAGCCGTCAATGCAGAGTTCATCTCTACACTTCAGGCCATTCAAACGCAAGGTTGTGCCATCATTCTCACCACGCAAGTACCTTTTGGCACGATTGATCAACGCTATGCCATCAGTGAGTGGACACAATATGCCAATATCATTGTCAGTGATTGCTTAAGCCATGCAGATCTTTATGCAAAAACACTGAAAATGTATTTACAATATGACCGCGTAGACCAGTGGCATGCTCACTGGCATGATTCAATATAAATAGAGGTAAATATGCAGCGTTTTGCGGTCGGTATTGAGTTTTCTGGGGTTGAGTATCGAGGTTGGCAAACCCAGCAAGCGGGTGTCCGCAGTGTGCAAGAAACCATTGAAACTGTGCTGAGTAAAATTGCCAATGAACCAATCATTATTCAGGGCGCTGGACGAACCGATGCTGGTGTACATGCGACGAATATGGTTGCACATTTTGATACTTCTGCGATTCGTCCACTGCGGGGCTGGCTCATGGGGGCAAATAGCACTTTACCCAAAGACATTGCTATCCAATGGATTAAAGCGGTGGATACGGATTTTCATGCTCGTTTTAAAGCACAATCACGACGTTACCGTTATGTCATCTACAATTCAGCTAGCCGACCTGCACTGCTTTATCAACAAGTCACCCATGCCTATTACCCACTTGATGTGGATAAAATGATTGAAGCTGCGAAAAAATTTGAAGGAACCCATAACTTTGAAAGCTTTCGTGCCAGCTCTTGTCAATCTAAGCAACCTATACGTCATGTGAGCCATTGCCGTTTAATTCGTCATGGTTGTTATTTAGTGCTCGATATTCAAGCCGATGGTTTTTTACATCATATGGTGCGTAACATCGTGGGATGCTTGCTCGAAGTTGGACAAGGCATGTATGAAATTGACCATATTGACACAATTTTTGCCGCTGAAAACCGTAAAGCAGCAGGGATTACGGCCCCACCTGATGGCTTATATTTTATTCAAGCACATTACCCAGAACAATTTGATTTACCTCAAGCACCTTTAGGCCCACATTGGTTAAATATGCCTGAATAATACAATCCCTCCCGACCTCCCTTTTTGAAGGGAGGAGTTTCCTCTACTTTTTTAAAGATAAGGAACACTGTTTCGCAAGAGGGAGGGATTTAATTAACGCTGCTTACGCTTTCGATACTCTACTGGCGTTTCATTGGTCCAACGCTTAAACGCACGATAGAAGGTACTCGGTTCTGAAAAACCAGTTAAATACACAATTCGCTCCACACTTTCAGCAGTATTGGCCAATAATTTTTTCGCCAAACGACAACGATAATCCGAAAGAATTTGCTGAAAACTAGTATGCGCCTCACTGAGCTGCGTGCGTAAACGACGTGGCGTAATATTTAAATGGGTGGCAACTGTTTCTAAAGTAGTTTCACCGCTTTCCAAAGTCGAACCAATGGCACGGCGAACCTCACCGACCAAATCATAGCGTGCAAGCTCTTGTAGCTTTTCCAGTGCCAATTGCTCATGTAGTTGTAATAACTCAGGTTCTGCCTGCCACAATTGGTACTCTAAAATGGCTGGGTCAAAATACAAACGGGTTTCTTTTTGCCCCAAACTGACAGGACACTCATAGACCCGAAAATATTCGTCGTCAAAAGCCCCCTGACTAAAATTAAAATCGATGTAAATCGGGTTGAAACGACCTTCGGTAATAAATTTAAAGAAACGTAAGATTCCTGACATGGCACATTCAGAAAAATGACGATTGACCAAATGGTCTACCCAAGCCCCTTGTTCACCATTGGTAAGATAGCAACGACCATCCTCAAGCACCAGTTTGGCATGAAATGCATCACTGATCAGCCGTTGATAGGCCAATGCTCGCTTTAGTCCCTCACCAAAGTTTTCACTTGAGATGAATAGATGTTCGATCACCTGTCCACGATATAAAGGCAAGTGTTCACCTAAGTGCAAACCAATATCAGGATCACGACTGACCTCCTCTGCTGCTACCCAAAAGGCATATTGGGCACTGAGCGGAGTACGATCATTGGTTTCGACCTGATTTAAGGCGACACCAGCTTTTGTTAAAATTTCTTCGGTTGGCAAACCCGAACGACGAATCGCTTGGTAACCCAATCGTAAAACAACCGATGCATCAGTTAGCTGACCCACGCCAAGACCTTCCTTGTATGTTCTTCATTTATACTTAAAAAGATTAATTTTAGATTAACTGTGATTGACCGAACTGACAACAGAACAATGCTGTTTTTTGTAGAAAATATTTAAATGTATGGTTCGCTTATTTAACTGACAGATGATCGGGCAACGCCCCATTCCGCCTTGTTTTATGCAAAAAAATTGACTATAATTTGCGCCTTCCCAATTTGATCATCAGGTAGGCTATGGCCAATAAAGAGGAACTCATCGAGTTCGAAGGCGTTGTCACCGAAACGCTTCCTAATACTATGTTCCGTGTACGTTTAGAAAACGGTCACGAAGTCATTGCTCACATCTCTGGTAAAATGCGCAAACACTATATTCGTATTTTGACTGGCGACAGTGTTAAAGTAGAAATGACTCCTTATGATTTGACCAAGGGTCGTATTACTTATCGTGCACGCTAAGTTTTAGCGCAAGCAAAAGCCACTTTAAAGTGGCTTTTTTTATAATATTCAACACTGAAAATCAATTCAGGGCATTGGTTTTACAGCCAATAGTTTTGCATTCACGCAGACGCTCTCTAAGCCAGTTATTACGCTCTTGCGTGGTACTTAAACGGCATTGCACATCAATCCCTGTATCTGTGGTGCACTGCGCATCGCGTTCACGAATCCACTCCAGCTGAGACTTTTTCAGAATATTTTTTTGTTTGTCCGATAATTTTCCGCGCAAAGCCTGATAATTTTTATTTAATTCTGCATCTGCACTGGCATACAGTTTGTTGGTGCAATAGACATCATCATAGGTATTACGTGCATTTTCACAATTATCTGCAAATGCAACACCAGACAATAAAATGCCACTCAGCATTAAAATGATTTTTTTCATCTTTATTCCTTTGCCCTTTTTTGTATTTTATAAAAATTAATTTTCATAAATAGTTTATGCGAAATACCTGCGATAGGATATTAAAAATTATCATGCTGTTGATCATCTAAAACGGCTAGTCAACATGATGTCTGGCTATTTTATTGAAATAACGACCGTATATCGAATCACAACAATATGATTCAGCAGATCTGCCTACACTGGTTTTATTTGATGTGAGTACAGCTTATGAAGTTTATACTTTCTGTTGGACTCTTTGCTGCCTATTGCATGCTATATGGTTGTGTATCGTCCCCGACAACGAATACCATGCAGCGAGAAGCCTATTTGCAGCAATTTATCGGGCAATCCAGTGATCAAATTCGTGCACAACTTGATTTAAGCAGCATAGGCTACCAGCAAGTCAGTCCACCTATCTTAAAAGCAAATACCTTAACTTATATTGCAGCTCGATCCATCAGCATTCCTGTCCCTATGGCGCAAAATCCTGCCATGGGCATCGGTGCAGGAACAACCGTTCCCATCCCAAGTACGGCTGCACAAAGCTACGATGTCAATTTGAACTGCCGTATCAGCTTTCTCTTAGAACAAAATATTGCCAAAGCGCTACACATGTCAGGACGCACCTGTTAAAAACACGCTCTTGATGCACTTTTGGCAAACTAAATATAAAAAATGCAGCTCTTTGGCTGCGTTTTTCATTTCAAATCTATGGTGAATAAACTTAGTTCAATGCAGCAACCACAGCTTGACCCATTTCAACAGTACCCACTTTGCCCATACCTTCAGACATAATATCTGCTGTACGTAAGCCTTGATCCAGTACATGACCTACAGCATCTTCAATCGCTTGTGCAGCCGCTTCTTCACGGAATGTGTAACGTAGCATCATTGCAACAGAAAGAATCGTTGCGAGTGGATTTGCAATGTTTTGACCTGCGATGTCTGGTGCAGAACCATGACAAGGTTCATACATACCTTTACCATTTTCATCCAAAGATGCCGATGGCAACATGCCAATTGAACCTGTCAACATTGCAGCTTCATCAGATAAAATGTCACCGAACAAGTTAGAAGTCACAATCACATCAAATTGTTTCGGTGCACGTACCAATTGCATTGCGGCATTATCCACATACATATGCGACAAGTTAATCTTTGGATATTCGGCTTCTTTCATTGCAGTGACCGTTTGTTTCCAAAGCTCAGTCACTTCTAGAACATTGGCTTTATCTACCGAACAAACTTTACCACCACGCAGACCTGCCAATTCAAACGCTACTTTCGCAATACGTCTAATTTCAGATTCTGAATAAATATCAGTGTTATAACCTTGTTTCTCACCATTTTCTAATTCACGAATACCACGTGGTTGACCAAAGTAAATACCACCTGTCAATTCACGTACAATCAGAATGTCTAAGCCAGAGACGATTTCTGGTTTCAAGCTCGAAGCATCTGCCAATTGTGGGTACAAAATTGCTGGACGTAAGTTAGCAAAAAGGTTGAGTTCACTACGAATTTTTAACAAACCACGTTCTGGACGAATTGAACGCTCAATGCTGTCCCATTTCGGCCCACCGACAGCACCGAGTAAAATGGCATCTGCTTTTTTTGCTTGTTCAGCTGTTTGTTCAGGATATGGTGCACCATGAACATCAATCGCTGCACCACCCAATAAACCTTGTTCCCAAGTCAAACCTAAATTGAATTTTTCATTTACGCGTGTGAGTACTTGTTCTGCGGCGTTAACAATTTCAGGACCGATGCCATCACCAGCTAAAATCAAAATATGTTTTGACATGAGATTTTCCATTTTCAAAGTCAGTCATTGGACTGATGCAATATTAAATTTTTTGTTCCACAAACTCACCTAAGCCATTTAGGGCATTATAAGGTTTGCAGAAACGTCGAATGGTTTTTTGGTCTTGTTGAAGCTCAACACAGAGTGGATCAGGTGCAGAAACATTCAACAGACTTCCTTGATGCCTCGTTCGGTCACGATACATCTTAAAGGTATAGTTTTTTTGAGCATTAAATTTGTGAAATACATGTAGTGTCTCAGCACGATCTTTCGATATCGGATAAAAACGAATCACCACTTCATGCTGCCCTGCTGGCACGGACAAAAACAAAGAATTCGGTTCTGCCAACAATTTGGGTTGTAAACGAACAATCCCCTGATCAATCGCTTCACGGCTCACACGGTGACTTTGAGCATCCACAATCGGCATTTGATCGAAACGCTCAAACTCACATTGTTCTGTTCCAGCACAAAAAATCAACGCATTTAATTTTGTCGACTCTGTCTCTTTCACATTATTAATACGTTTTTTATCCCAGCTTTGGCATGCACTTAAAGATGCAAGCATAAGCCCCAGCACAGCAAGCTGACCGTAAACTTTTGTCATTATTCGAGCCCAACCTCACCAATTAAAACCAACGAGATATTTTTATAGATTCGATATTAACAAGAGTTAAGCTCCGATACTACTATGTCCGAAATTTCAAACAATTAACCACGAATTTCTGCAAAGACCCAAGGGCGTGATTGCTTAGTTTTTTCTTCAAATGCACGAATATCATCCGCAACTTGAAGGGTTAAGCCAATATCATCCAAGCCATTCAATAAACAATGCTTACGAAATGGATCCACTTCAAATTTGAAAACTTCGCCTTGAGGTGTACGAACTTCCTGTGTTTCAAGATCGATAGTTAATTGATAACCCTCACTTGCAGCACATTCTTTAAAGAGTTGATCCACAATGTCTTCTGCTAAAATCACAGGCAACATACCGTTTTTAAAGCTGTTATTAAAGAAAATATCAGCATAGCTTGGGGCAATCACGGTACGAAAGCCGTACTCTTCTAAAGCCCAAGGTGCATGTTCACGGCTTGAACCACAGCCAAAATTGGCACGTGTAATCAAAACGGATGCACCTTGATAACGTGGTTGGTTCAAAATAAATTCAGGATTCTTTGGACGAATGGAATTATCTTGCCCCAGATAACCTTCATCTAAATAGCGTAATTCATCAAATAAGTTATCCCCAAAACCAGTGCGTTTGATGGACTTCAAAAACTGTTTTGGAATAATTAAATCTGTATCAACATTGGCACGGTCTAAAGGTGCAACAATACCTTGTTCAACGGTATAAGCTTTCATAATTTGCTCCTAGTCCCAATTAGAATGAACGAACATCGACGAAATGACCGGCTATCGCTGCCGCTGCGGCCATAGCTGGACTGACCAAATGGGTACGACCGCCATTGCCCTGACGACCTTCAAAGTTACGGTTAGAGGTCGATGCACAATGCTCCCCCGGTTGTAATTTGTCTGCATTCATCGCTAAACACATTGAACAGCCCGGCTCACGCCATTCAAAACCTGCTTCAACAAAGATTTTATCTAAACCTTCTGCTTCTGCTTGTTGCTTCACTAAGCCTGAACCCGGAACCACCATTGCCTGTTTAATTGAACCTGCAACTTTACGCCCTTGAATCACTTCAGCAGCAGCACGAATATCTTCAATACGCGAGTTGGTACATGAACCAATAAATACACGGTCTAATTGAATGTCAGCCAACGCTTGACCGGCATTTAAACCCATATATTGATAAGCACGTGTCCAATCATTACGTTGTACATCATCTTTGGCTTGTTCTAAAGTCGGTACGGCTTGTGAAACAGGAATGACCATTTCAGGTGAGGTTCCCCAAGACACTTGTGGCTCAATGTCTTCACCTTGTAACACCACAACGGTATCAAAATGCGCGTCTTCATCAGAATGTAAAGTATTCCAATATTCAACCGCGGCATCCCATTGTTCACCTTTTGGTGCGTAGTTACGACCTTGCACATATTCAATGGTTTTGTCATCGACAGCGACCATACCAACACGCGCACCCGCTTCAATCGCCATGTTACATACGGTCATACGACCTTCAATTGACATATCACGGAACACTTGACCACCGAATTCAATCGCATGACCTGTACCGCCCGCAGTGCCGATTTTACCAATAATGGCTAAAACCACGTCTTTTGATGTTACGCCTTGACCTAAAACACCATCAACACGAACCAACATGTTTTTCATTTTCTTTTGCACTAAGCACTGAGTTGCTAAAACATGTTCAACTTCAGATGTGCCGATACCATGTGCCAAACAGCCAAATGCACCATGTGTTGCAGTGTGCGAGTCGCCACAAACCACGGTCATGCCCGGCAAAGTTAAGCCTTGTTCAGGGCCAACCACATGGGCAATCCCTTGGCGAATATCATTGATCTTAAATTCAACAATATTAAAAGCATCGCAGTTGTCATCTAAAGTTTGCACTTGGATACGTGAAGTTTCATCTTCAATCCCTGCAATCCCTTGATCACGTTCAGCTTTTGAAGTCGGTACATTATGGTCAGGAGTCGCAACATTGGCACTTAAACGCCAAGGTTTACGACCTGCAAGCTGTAAACCCTCAAAAGCTTGCGGTGAAGTAACTTCATGTAATAAATGACGGTCGATGTAAAGTAAGGCTGAACCATCATCTCGTTGTTTTACTAAATGGTCATCCCACAATTTGTCATACAAAGTCTTTGCTTTTTGGGTATTGCCTGCCATGTCGACGTGCTCCATAGAACTGGGTAATGCTTTTATTAACTTCGATTATAACCACGTATTTACATAAATCTAATTTATCATTTTTATTAGTTTGAAAACTTTTTGGAATTAATTTTTTAACAGATCAAAACCACTTATGCTGACAATATTTCATATCGACACCTTTAAACCAACCTTTTATTTACATAGCATTTTATTGAAATGATCAAGATGAATTCATCGCTTGAGCCAACAATCCAGATTGAATAAAGCACAGCAACATCTCAACCTTCTTATTTGTATTCAAAAGGCTAGATAATTTTTCAGCTGTCTCTTGCCATGCTTGTTGACGGTTAAAAATAAAATTATGTAGATGGGTCTGCTTTACTCTCGAGCAGTTCCTCAATCGCCTTAATTAATTCCGCTTTTGCTGCACTACATTCAGCCGCAGCTCGATTTTCATCATTTTCATCATCGGCAAGCTCATAAACCGCAGTACGTTTTTCTACGGCTTCCTCAAACAAATCGAGGAGATATTTTATATGTTTAATATGCATAACTTACATCCTTTAAGAATAGATCAAGAGTTGATACTTTTTTTAGATTGATTGATTTTTAGATTAACTGGCTTTTAATTCAAAAAACCGATTTAAATATACAAAATGTTCGTTTTTACAAATCAAATAAGACTGATTATCCTTTAATCATATCCCGAAGATAAAGCTTGAGAAATCCCCTTATGGCACATATTCAAAAATTTGTTACTTACAACCAGAAAACCTTAAAGAAGACCTGTAGTTATTACATTATGCACATAGGCATTGCACTGTTGGTTGGCTATTTTGTCACAGGCAGTATCTGGATGGCATTAACGCTGAGTTTACTTGAACCGACCATTCAGGCGATTGCATTTTTCTTTCATGAAAAAGTTTGGGAAAAAAATGCCTCAAACTTGCAAAAAAGCCAGAACATGACGGTCTAGAATATTAAACATATTGTAGGTTCAAGCTTAATTCTTTCCACAAATCACTTTACTACTATGAAGTGATTTGTGATTTTTACCTCGTGCATTCACATCTTCATACATTTTTTAGCTTTGATTTTTATTCTGGCATTCACTTTTGGTATAAAAATATTTTATACTTATTTTGATATTTCATAACCAGACTACTCATATGAATCTTGCTGCTTTTGAAGCTTTTGTTAAAGTTATGGAAACAGGCTCTATTTCTATGGCTGCCGATCTGTTGTTTATTACCCAACCTGCAGTCACTAAACGAATTCATAGTTTAGAAGAATATTTTGGTGTAAAGCTGTTTGAGTCTGCGGGGCGCGGTGTTCAAGCCACTCATGCCGCTCACTCCCTGCTGCCTAAAGTAAAAAACTGGCTCAATGAACTGGGGGATATTCATCACACCCTCAGTCATGAACAAGGGCAAGTTCAAGGTAAGCTTAAAATAGGCACCAGCCATCATATTGGTTTACATCATTTGCCCAATCACCTACGCAATTATGTTCAAGCCTTTCCAGAGGTCACTTTAGATGTGCATTTTGTTGATTCTGAACAAGCCCATGAAAAAGTACTTGCGGGTGACTTAGAATTGGCATTTTTGACCCTACCGCCTCAAGGCGATGCTCGTCTGAGTTATGTGAACATTTGGGATGATCCTTTGGTTTTTGTCGCGGCATCCTTTCATCCTCTAGCCAATCAAAAAAATTTACAACTTGAAGATTTGATTCGATATCCAAGTTTATTACCTGCTGCACAGACATATACCAGTCAAATCACTTTGGCTGAATTTGAAAAACGTGGTTTAAAACCGAAAGTCAGCATGAGTAACAACCCACTCGAATCGATTCGCATGTTAGCCTCGATTGGTCTTGGTTGGTCCGTTTTGCCAAAGACTTTAATCAATCAAGATTTACAACAACTGGATATTAATTTTGAAATGCACCGTCAATTGGGTATGGTTTGGCACCCTGGGCGCAGCCAATCTAAGGCCGTTTTAGAGCTAATTGAAATGATGAAAATCAAGGGTTAAAGCCCCGCGGGAGAGAAAAGTTTCATCTCTTTCAATCCCGCATCTGCATCTATTTAATCTATCTTAACGATTGGTTGATTCTTCATGTAAGGATTCATTGAGCTGATCAACCACAATCGCCCATTCACCATCGGACTTTAATTTTTCAGCTAAAAACTGGTGCTGCGCATCTGACCAATAATCCGCTTCAGTAATTTTGGTATGTGCACTTAATTGATGGGTCGCAATAAAAAGTTCAATCGCGTCCTCAGTGGCCTCTAAGCCTAATTGTTCAAATAAATGAGTCATTCTTGGGCGTACAGCGCTCATTTTTTTCTCCATCCATTTTAATTCTTATGCATAACATAGCAGCTTCATGTTAAAAATGAAGGACAAAAATGTAAGGATTTTATACACATAAATAAAAATACAGCACTTAGAAGTGCTGTATTTTCAATATCATTTTAAAAATACTATGCATACATCATATCGACCAATCTTGAATATCCCAACCTTGTTCTTTCGCCAGTACAACCAAGCGATCATCAGGATTTACTGCAATAGCATGATCGGCATAGTCCAACAGAAAGCGGTCATTGATTGAATCTGAATATGCCCATGATTCCTCAACATTTCTGCCTTGTAGCCATTGTTCTAAACGTGCCAATTTGCCTTTCTGATAACAGGCGATATTAATGACTTTACCTGTATATTGACCATCAATGACTTCTGCATTGGTGGCAATCGTTTCAGTAATGCCAAACTCATGAAAAATCGGTGTGGTAATAAAGTCAGAAGTTGCGGTGATGCCCACCAATTCATGTCCAGCATCACGATGTTTTTCAATGGCAGCAAAACCTTCAGGACGCATTTGTGGACGAATCACTTTTTTCATGAATAACTCATGTAAGTCATGCAAATAATCATGGTCATGTTGAGTTAAAAATTCGAAGACAAATTCGTTATACGCAATCGGATCCAGTTGACCGGCTTTATAGTCTTCATAAAACTGGTCATTCATTTGACGATGTCGAGTTGGATCAACCAAACCTTCATTCACTAAAAACTCACCCCATGAATAATCTGAATCGGTGTTTAACAAGGTGTGATCGAGGTCAAATAAAGCCAATTTCATGAAAATACTCGTAAAAACTGAAATTTAAGAAAAATTTTGTAAATCTATCTCCGCTAGTCGATAGAAATTCGTTAAGATCATAGCAATTTTTAACATTTAAGCTGTGCTTTTTTTCGAGATGGATGTAGAAATAACAATCCCCGAAACTAAAGCCACACATTAAAAGCAGATTTAGGTAGCCAAATGATCGACTCAGAAGGTTTCCGACCGAATGTCGGGATCATTTTGGCAAACGACATTGGACAAGTTTTATGGGCAAAACGCATTGGACACAATGCTTGGCAATTTCCACAAGGAGGGATCCAGTATGGAGAAACCCCTGAACAGGCACTTTATCGTGAACTGAGAGAAGAAATTGGCCTCTTGCCCGAACATGTTCAAATTGTAGCGCAAACAAAAGGTTGGCTACGGTATCGTTTGCCGCAACGGTATATACGCTCGGATTCAGACCCCGTGTGTATTGGGCAAAAACAAAAGTGGTTTTTACTTAAACTGACAGCTTCAGCCAAGAACATTCAGCTGAATTTGTCTGACCCACCAGAGTTTGACCAATGGCAATGGGTAAGTTATTGGTATCCATTAGGACAAGTCGTGAATTTTAAACGCGATGTATACCGAAAAGCGATGGTGGAACTGTGTGATCAGTTGCCATCAATATAAACATAAAAAATCGTATGGAAATGCAGATTTTTTAGCAACATATTGTTATAAATAAAATAGATTTAAACTTTTTTTTGGAGCAGATTTTATGTCGAATATGCAGCTGGACACCTTAAGACGTATTGTACAAGAAATCAATGCGTCCACCAGTTTGCATGAATCACTCGACATTATGGTCAACCAAGTGGCCGAAGCCATGCATGTCGATGTTTGCTCCATTTACCTACTCGATGAACGTAATCAACGCTATTTACTGATGGCTTCTAAAGGTTTAAACCCTGAAGCTGTCGGACACGTTTCACTGCATACGGGTGAAGGCTTAGTCGGGTTGGTGGGACAGCGTGAAGAAATTGTCAATTTAGACAATGCGCCTAAACATGAACGCTTTTTATATCTGCCTGAAACGGGTGAGGAGATTTATAACTCTTTTCTCGGTGTTCCCGTCATGTATCGCCGTAAGGTGATGGGTGTTTTAGTTGTTCAAAATAAAGAACCGCATGACTTTAGTGAAGCAGCCGAATCTTTTCTCGTGACCTTATGCGCACAGCTTTCGGGTGTAATTGCACATGCACATGCCGTCGGCAATATTGATGTGTTCCGTAAACCCAACAGCCTACCTGCGTATAAAACCTTCCAAGGGATTTCAGGTTCTGGCGGGATTGCTTTAGGTCGTGCTGTCATTTTATATCCACCTGCCGATTTAGCCTCAGTTCCTGACCGTGAAGCCGATGACATTAGTGAAGAGCTTGAGCTGCTCGATCATGCTATTGATTCCGTGCGTCAAGAAATTCAATCGCTTGATGACAAAATGCAAGATGCCTTAATGGCAGAAGAACGTGCATTGTTTAGTGTGTTCTTACGCATGCTTGATGCAAATGCGCTACCTGCTGAAATTAAAGCTGAAATTCGCGACGGCAATTGGGCACAAGGTGCTGTTCGTATTGTGATTGACACCCATATTGCGCTATTTGCACAAATGGAAGATGACTATTTGCGTGAACGTGTCTCAGATCTGAAAGATTTGGGTCGTCGTATTTTAGCGTTCTTACAAGAAGCGGATGCCAGTCACCGCGAACTGACCGATGAAAGTATTTTGATTGGTGAGGAAATTTCAACTGCCGCTTTGGTTGAATTACCTGTCGATAAAATTGCCGCGATTGTCACCACTGAAGGTGCCATGAATTCACATATGGTGATTGTGGCACGTGCACTCGGTATTCCAACCGTGGTCGGTGTAACGGAGCTACCCATCAATACGCTTGATGATGTCGAGATGATTGTCGATGCACATCAAGGCCGGATCTTTATTAATCCACCACGTCGCTTGCGTACCCGCTATAAAGAAATTCAAAAAGAAGAAGAACAAATTGCAAAAGATTTAAAGCAATATGAAACCAAGGATTCCATTACCCCCGATGGCGTTACCGTCAAATTATACGTCAATACGGGTCTGATGATTGATGTGGTACGTGGCGTACAACGAGGGGCTAAAGGCGTCGGTTTATATCGCTCTGAAATTCCCTTTATGCTGCGTGATCGTTTTCCTGGTGAAGAAGAACAACGCGCCATTTATCGTCAACAGCTCAGCCACTTTGCCAATAAACCTGTGGTAATGCGTACCCTTGATATTGGTGCAGATAAAGATCTGCCCTATTTTTCGATTGAAGAAGATAATTCCGCTTTAGGCTGGCGTGGGATTCGATTTACACTGGATCATCCTGAAATTTTCTCATCGCAAATTCGTGCCATGCTCAAAGCCAGTATTGGCTTAAATAACTTGCATATCTTATTGCCGATGGTCACCAGTGTCAGCGAAGTTGAAGAAGCCTTGTATTTGCTTGAGCGTGATTGGATGGCGGTTCAAGAAGAAGAACAAGTCAAAATCACCAAACCGAAAATAGGGATTATGGTCGAAGTCCCGAGTGTATTATTACAAATTGAAGAATTTTCTGAATTGGTTGATTTTTTCTCGGTTGGTTCGAATGACTTAACCCAATATTTGCTGGCAGTTGACCGTAACAATCCTCGTGTCGCCAATGTGTATTCACACTTTCACCCAGCGGTGCTGCGTGCTTTAACCCGTTTGGTCAAAGAATGTCATAAGTACGATAAACCCATCAGTATTTGTGGTGAAATGGCAGGAGATCCTTTGGCTGCAATCTTATTGATGGCAATGGGATTTAATACCCTTTCAATGAGTTCCAGTAATATTTTACGGGTACGAAAAGCGATTTGCCATGTCCCGATGACAGATGCACTGGTTCAACTCGAACATGTATTAAAAATGGATAACCCATTAATCGTGAAAAGTTGGATGGAATATTATTTTAAGACGCATGGTTTGGGTGATATGGTGAAATCTGCAACACGTATTGTAAGTGCTTAAGCCACGTTAAATCCAAAAACAGCACAGAAAGAAAAAGGGAGATAATCATTCGAATATCTCCCTTTTTTGTGCTTGCTATAGCCACGTTTTGCATTTTTCTTTCGGTCTGTAAACACTTGGCTTTGATTGACTTCATGCATGTGTTTTGCTACAAAGTTGTGAATCACAATTTCTAGCTTTTTCTTTTGTTTCGCCATTTCATTCACCTATTTGGCTAAGATATTCTGGTACTTTGCCACATGAGATGTGGCAAAGTGATGATACGCTTTATTGTACATTTTACAAGCAAATTATACCAATGAATGGCTCGTTTTAAGCCTTTTCTTCATCTGTTTTGAATAGAAAAACACCCCGACTCCGCAAGAGAAAGACGCGATATATTTTACTCATTTAAAAAGCTCCAGAATTCCTCTCTGTGGGAGAGGAAATCTACAGAGAGGACTATATTCAAGCGGCAAAAGCCCTCGCCAGCAAGCGTTCTACATCTACATGCTGAGGATTTAACATGCCCACCACACGCCCATGAAAACCACTATAACGCGACTGAATAAAAGCAGTGGATACAAAATCTGGTGCATATTTTTTTAATAGCACCGCCTGAGCCAAAATCACTAAACGACTGACTAGACTGCGCGCCATAAACTGTAAGTCCTCAGGTGATTGCTGGAGCAATTTAAACAGCGACTGCAATTCATCTTTCAATGTTTCATCCTGCATGGCTGTCGAAGCTAGATTTTTAAACAAGACTTCTAGCGATTCAGGATCACGCCCAATCGCACGCAGTACATCAAGACACATAACATTGCCTGAACCTTCCCAAATGGTATTGACTGGCGCTTCTTTAAAAATACGCGCCATGATGCCATTGTCGACATAGCCATTGCCGCCAAAAATCTCCATCGCCTCACCACTGAGTTCCACGGTACGCTTACAAATCCAAAATTTAGCGGCTGGTGTCATCACACGTTTCCATGCTTGAGAAACCTCATCATCGGACTCATAACACTGCGCCAAATAGAAACTTAATTGCATGGCGGCTTCGGTTTCTAAGGCTAAATCGGCCAGTACCGCTTGCATCAAAGGCTGTTGCGCTAAATGTTTACCAAAAGCTTTGCGCTGACGGGTATAAGCAATACATTGTACTAAAGCTTGCCGCAGCATTGCGGTACTGCCCACAGAGCAAGTCAAACGGGTGTAATTTGCCATTTCAATGATGGTCGGAATGCCGCGTCCTGCTTCTCCAATCATGATGCCCCAAGCATCCTGAAATTCAACTTCAGAACTGGAGTTGCTTCGATTCCCGACTTTGTCTTTAAGACGTTGAATATAAATATTGTTCTTCGTTCCATCATCCAACCAATGTGGCACATAGAAACAGGCCAAGCCATCTTGTTCCGTTTTAGCCACCACCAAATGGGCATCCGACATCGGTGCAGAGAAAAACCATTTATGCCCTGTGAGTAAATAAGCTTTGCCACGTCCTGACTCTGCGACTGGCACAGCAAGGGTTTCATTGGCACGCACATCCGAACCTCCCTGCTTTTCGGTCATGCCCATACCGAGCCAAATCGATTTTTTCTGGCTGATTGGCACATCACGTTCATCGTATTCAGTCGAAAGTAATTGATCGCCTATTTTTGCCCACAGTTCAGGTTCTCGCTGAATCAGCGGAATACTGCCCAAAGTCATCGAGTTTGGGCACAAGTTGCCGCATTCGACCTGCCCTGCCAAATAAAAACGGGCTGCCCATTCCACCCATTTTGAAGATGAATTGGGATGATTAAACGGATGAGCATGGGTATCAAACTGCCGATTTAATGCCATCCATTTATGCCAAGCAGGATGAAATTCGATAAAGTCTTTACGGCGTCCTCGCGCATCAAAGGCATGTAAAATGGGGGTATGTTTATTGGCTAAATCCGCATATTGGTAATATTCACTTGAACCCACCTGCTGCCCAAATTCAGCCAAAGTTGTTTGATCTTGACTGCCGTAACGCAACAAAATTTCTTGTAAAACGGTATCGGTTTCAAATAGGTTGTAATTTTCCAGTTCATCAAACTGGTTGCTAATTTGATGGTTCATCCATGCATTGATCATACAAACTTCACTCTTGTTCTTATTCCATTTTCATATCAGTATAAAGAAAATTTCACAGTTACATGTTCAGCTTATGCAATGAAGAATCCGAAGGTTCAAGTCCGCCGTAAACCCCGCCAATCCAGAGCTAAGTTGACACAAGAAGCCTTACAAGAAAGTTTTGTTCAGCTTTTGCATGAGCGCCATGCGCA
Organism: Acinetobacter kyonggiensis; assembly: GCF_900107285.1. Lineage (GTDB taxonomy): Bacteria > Pseudomonadota > Gammaproteobacteria > Pseudomonadales > Moraxellaceae > Acinetobacter > Acinetobacter kyonggiensis. The sequence goes on from NZ_FNPK01000001.1 coordinate 185,950, forward strand.
TAAAATTACCATTCGGGAAATTACCGATGTAGCGGGTGTCGGTTTAGGGACGTTTTATGAATATTTTTCTAAAAAGGAAGATTTGGTTGCATTGACCATTCATCAGCATGTGAAAAGTAATGCGGAAATGCTAAAAGGTTATGCACAAAGCCAAATGGAATTATCCACAAGATTAAGTTTTGAGGACTATTTACAGCAGATTATTCATTTTCAGCTTGAGCAAATTCAAGCTCAGCAGTTTTTATGGGCGCAGACTTTTTTACTCGAACGACAGGTTTCAAACATTGAAAGTTATCAAAAGAGTTATGCCATGATGGTACAGATGTGGCACAGCATCCTTGAACCTTATGTTGATGATGAAGTGCAACTCAAGCGAATCAGCTTAAATGTGCAACGGGTGTGTTATGGCTTTGTGTCGCAGACCTTGTTGGTCGAGCCAGAGTTTGGGGAGTGGGTGATTTTGGAGGAAGATATTCTTCAAAATTTAGGAAAGCTTAATTTTTAATAAAAACAGGCTTTCCTCTTCACTTTTCGTTCTTACACTTAATATATAATTGATATATAAGATACTAATAAAATGTGATTCGTATAAGCTCGATTATATTAAATTGCATTTTTAGTAGCTAAAGATTTGGAAAACGAATTTTTGTTTCAGCTTTTCTAATTTCATTACTGGTAAAAGAAATAGTTGTTCCTAGTGAATAAGCATAGATCCCTTGAATAGAATCATTAGATGATTCATATGAGATATAAAATCCGTTATCAACTCTATCCACCCATTCGAAATTCATTTTATATTTTTCAAATAGAAATTCGATAATTTTCTTTTTTAACTCTATATCATTTGTATCAATATCATAAGCGATGCAATGAAGTTTACCTTGCCATTCTTGAAGTGAAATAGGTCCAATTGGGGTTGCCAATATATACCAGTTTGATTCTTTGATGAAATTCACGTTTGGAGTATGTTTTTCTAAATTGAATTTAGTCTGGATAGTTGAAAAATCTGAACCTATTTCAAATATAAACGGTTTTATTACTTTATCCTGATTCAGGGTATTGGTCTCTGCATGCAATAAACTATTAGTAAAAAGTAAAATGAAAGCCATCAAGATAAAAAAAGCTTTTGACATAAGTAATTCTAAATTTAAGTTTTCATAAAATTGACACTTTATACGCAACTATGCTTATAAATCAAATAATCTCAATATATTAAAGTCTATAAAAAACCGCTCTTTCGAGCGGTTTTTTCATTCCAGTGAAAACTACTTCACATCAAAACGGTCTGCATTCATCACTTTGTTCCATGCGGCAATAAAATCTTTCACAAATTTCTCTTTGTTGTCATCTTGCGCATACACTTCTGCATATGCCCGAAGAATTGAATTTGAACCGAAGACTAAGTCCACACGTGTCGCTGTCCACTTAGTCGCACCTGTGGCACGATCACGAATTTCATAACGGTTTTTACCGACTGGCGTCCATGTATTTGCCATGTCTGTCAGGTTTACAAAGAAGTCATTGCTCAATACACCTTCACGATTGGTCAACACGCCCTCCTGAGTACCGCCATAGTTTGTACCCAACACTCGCAAACCACCAACCAGCACGGTCATTTCAGGCGCAGTCAAACCCAACAATTGGGTATGATCTAACAGCAGTTCTTCAGGTTGTGCTGCAAACTCAGCTTTCTGGAAGTTACGATAACCATCACTGACAGGTTCAAGATCTTCAAATGAATACACATCCGTTTTTTCTTGAGTCGCATCACCACGGCCTGAGGTAAAGGGAACTTTTAAATTCACACCCGCAGCGTGTGCTGCTTTTTCAACGGCTGCACTGCCCCCTAACACGATGAGGTCGGCAATGCTGACTTTCTTCGCAAGACCCAATTGAATTTCTTCCAGTTTGGCCAAGACTTTTGCTAAACGAGCAGGCTCATTCGCTTGCCAGTCTTTTTGTGGTGCTAAGCGAATACGTGCGCCATTCGCACCACCACGGAAGTCTGAACTACGGAAAGTACGTGCACTATCCCAAGCGGTATTAATCAATTCAGCATCGCTTAAACCGCTATTCAACAGTTTGACTTTCAGCTCATCAATTTCTGCTTCAGATAAAATGTAATCCACACTAGGTATTGGATCTTGCCAAATTAAATCTTCCGCAGGAACATCTGCACCCAAATAACGCGATTTCGGCCCTAAGTCACGGTGCGTCAATTTAAACCATGCACGTGCAAATACTTCTGCAAAGTAGGCTGGGTCTTGGTAGAAACGCTCTGCGATTTTGCGGTATTCAGGATCAACTTTCAGCGCCATATCGGCATCAGTCATCATGGGGTTACGGCGTATATTCGGATTGTGTGCATCAACGGGTTTATCTTCTTCTTTAATGTTCACAGGTTCCCATTGATTTGCACCTGCTGGGCTTTTTGTCAGCTGCCAGTCATAGGTAAACAATAAGTAGAAGAATTCATTGTCCCATTGGGTTGGATGCGTGGTCCAAGCCCCTTCCAAACCGCTGACCATGGTATTGCCTGCATTCCCTGTGCCTTCAGGGTTATGCCAACCCAGACCTTGGAATTCGACATCTGCGCCTTCAACGTCTTTACCTAGCAATTCGGCTTTCCCATTACCGTGTGCTTTACCCACCGTGTGACCGCCCGCTGTTAATGCGACTGTTTCTTCATCATCCATCGCCATACGGTCAAACGTGGTACGCATATCTTGAGCTGTTTTTAATGGATCAGGATGACCATCGACACCTTCAGGATTGACATAGATTAAGCCCATTTGCACTGCTGCTAATGGATTTTCTAATGATTTACGGTCTTGGTCATTTTCATAACGGTTTTTGGTTGCATCCAGCCATTTATTTTCAGAACCCCAATAAATGTCTTTTTCTGGGTGCCAAATGTCTAAACGACCACCACCAAAACCATAGGTTTTCAGACCGGCTTCTTCATATGCGACTGTACCCGCGAGGACAATCAAATCGCCCCAAGAAAGTTTGTTGCCGTATTTACGTTTAATCGGCCAAAGTAAGCGACGGCCTTTATCGGTATTGACGTTATCTGGCCAACTGTTTAAAGGAGCAAAGCGTTGGTTACCCGTATTGGCGCCGCCACGGCCATCTTGCTTACGGTATGAACCTGCTAAGTGCCAAGCCGTGCGTACGAACATCCCAATATAACTGCCATAATCGGCTGGCCACCAGTCTTGGCTGGTATTAATTAACGTGCGAAGATCTTGTTTTACTGCTTCCAAGTCTAATGAATTAAAAGCTTTGACATAGTCAAAGTCTGGGTCCATTGGATTGGTTTTTTGATCATGTTGAGAGAGAATATCGAGATTTAAAGCATTTGGCCACCAAGCCGTATTTGAGCTGGCTATATTGGTATTCGCACCTTCCTTATGGAAAGGACAACCCGATGCAGCTTGCGTATCATTTGTCATTTTTGAACTCCAAAGCTACGTTCAATTGATTATTGTGAAGAACCGTTTATAAAATTACTTACCCTACCAACATAGCTGTTTTAGCTCACAATCAAAAGTGGATTTTACGAATAGAAACAATCGAAAAAGCCTATTTAAGAGATGCAAAAAATTAAAAATATTCAATTTTAAAAAGCTGAATTAAAAGATTTAAGGCTCTGTTGTCACAACATTTAAAAAACAATCATGCTTGCATTTTTTGACGCTATTTTTTTATCGAAAATAAATTTGCTATAGTTATGACATAGCCACTCAGAATAAATCCAGTCATGGCACATCGCATTACCGCAATCATTCAAAAACATGACATTATTTTGTTTGATGCCATTTGTGTGATTTGTAATGGTTGGGCAAAATTTTTGATCAAAAATGATCAATACTCAAAATTCAAACTTGCTTCCGCTCAATCGGCTTTGGGAGAAGAAATTTTAAAACATTATGGGATGTCCACCACTGACTATACCACCATGGTCGTCATTCTAAATGGACAGCTGTATACCGAATCGACAGCTTTACTTAAAGTCATGCAGCATTTGGGGCTGCCTTTTTCGCTGATGAATGCAGGCTATATCGTCCCTCGCCCAATCCGAGATTTTCTCTACCGCCGTGTAGCACTCAATCGTTATCAACTCTTTGGTCAAACCAATGATTGCTTGCTGCCATCTGCCGATAATAAACAGCACTTTTTGGAACATGCGCTTCGTGATGTATAAACAATGCTTGGAAAAACCACTTCAACTCATTCAGATGACACTGGCTGCTCTCTGGATCTATCAAGGATTGATACCGAAAATTTTATTTCAATCCAATGCTGAAATTAATATTTGGCAAGCGATGGGAGTTGAACTTGATATGGCAAAGATATGTGTTGCCCTATCAGGTCTGGTTGAAATCATGTTTGGCTGTACTTTTCTCATTTGGCAAAGAACAGGCTTGATCCATCAGCTCAATATTTTGGGCTTAACTGGATTATTACTCCTGATCATGATCACAGATCCGTTACAACTCACCACGGCATTTAATCCTATGGTCATGAATATTGCCATGATGGTTCTGTCAATCGTTGCCATTCAACTTTTAAAGCTCAGAAACAGTCAGCTTTAAAAGCATCAAACCACCAAACGTCGCCCTTCTCGCACGCAGTAAAAAGGGGTCATCAATTTAGAGGTATTTTTCATCGCCACTTTTAAATCTAACTCAGGTTGTTCACGACTTTCATCAGTCAATTGAAAGGTTCGGTAATGAATCGCCAGTGAACATTTCGAGTGTAAATCTTGATGCGCTTGAAACGCATCTTGTGGATTCATATGCATATAACGCATCAACTCACGTGGCTCATACGCACCTATCGGCAAAAGTGAAACACGTGGTGCGCCTAAACGACTTTGGATCTCTTTGAAATGTGGCGAGTAACCCGTATCCCCTGCAAAGAAGCAATGATCTTTACCTGCTAAAACAGAAAAACCACCCCACAGTGCACGATTTTGGTCACGTATGCCGCGTCCCGAACCATGCTGCGCAGGCGTATAAACAATTTTTAAATCATGTAATAAAGCCGATTGCCACCAGTCCATTTCCAAAACATGAAAACTCTTTGGTAAATACCATGAGTTGCCTAAGCCAGTATAAATCGGCATGGCAAATTGATGATGCAACCACTGTAAGCTGGCTAAATCCATATGGTCATAATGATTATGACTCAGTAATACCGCATGAATGGTCGGTAATTCCTGTAACGCAATGCCCGCAGGAATGACCCGTTTTGGCCCTTTGCCTTGCTTCGGCCCAACATGCTCACACCATACAGGGTCGGTTAATAAGTTATACGGACCAATTTGTAAAAGTACTGTCGCATGCCCAATAAACCAGACCTGCCAATCATCAATGCTGGCCTGTGGACGATCTTGAGGCATGGCCCGTTTAACGGCATGAAATTCTGCATGTTCTTTGGCAACATCGATATTCCATGTCGATGACTTGCGTTTTAATAACCATTTTAATAGGTCTGCACGTCCACGCCCTTGTGGACGCGGTAAAACATTGCAAAATCGTTGACCATCATGCTGGCTCGAATGCATAAATTGCAATGCAGGCTGACGCCAACTATGTGACCAACATTCTTGTGTAGGCAGTTGAAAGTGTAATTTTTCGGGCTTTTGCTTCATGTACATTCAATTTCTTAGTGTGACTTAAACATTCAAAATCCGATATTTCGAATGTTCCCTCATGTATATCACGTTTTTTATTCCAAACGTCCTTTCATACGTTCCAACCACACTTTTTTCGTTTGTGGTTTAATAAACAATGCCACAATTTCAGGATGAATCTGTTTAATTTTCGCTTCAATTCTGTTGACGCATGCTTCAATTTCATCCGATTGCAAATGGTCTTCAAACTCTAAACTTAAAGAGGCAAGCACTTGATGTGCACCCATCTGTTCAGTCAAAACACCATTCGCAGACAAGACTGCACTGTCTTCTTGCGCAATCAGTAAAATGTTATTGCGTAATTGTGGATCTGCAGTTTCACCCAGCAATAAACCTTTGGTTTCCCGCGCCAATAAAATAGCAGAAACAGCCAACACAATACCAATCAATATCGAGGCCACGCCATCCAACTCAGGAATATTTAACTGATGCGCCAAATAAATCCCGATCAACGCAATAAACAGACCACATAAAGCCGCGGTGTCTTCAAATAATACCGTAAAAGTGGTTGGATCTTTACTGCGACGGAAAGCTTCAAAATAACCTTGCTGACCTTTGACCTGACGAAACGCTTTTAACGCCACCAGCCATGATGCTCCTTCACATACAATCGCAATCGCTAAAACAATATAATTCAAACTCGGATTGAGCATTTCTTCAGGATGCCGCACATGTTGTATGCCCTGATAAATCGACACAATGGCACCCAATGCAAAAACCATTAGGGAAACAATAAAGGCCCAAAAATACAGTTCACGCCCATAACCAAATGGATGCTTCACATTGGCAGGCTGCTGCGATTTTTTGATGCCGTAGAGCAGTAAAATTTCATTTAGCGTATCCACGACGGAATGAATTGCTTCACTCAGCATGGCTGAACTATTGGTGATATAGGCCGCGACAAACTTGACCAAGGCTATGGCTAAATTACCCAGTAAAGCCGCATACACCACCATTTTATTTGAGTCAGACATTTAAAGTTGTCCTGAATTTATTGTTATCCAATACAGCGAGCATGATTGTCCCCAGCTCTTTATAGTAACGAAAGCATGGCGCATCTGGTTTATCTTTTTGTTGTTTTTAAAAGCGCATGCCTGTCAGGGAAAATGAGAAATTTATTAGTCAGCTTAATGCAGTCAAAATATGCTCAATCTGTTATTTTGAATATAGCATATACCCAAATAATCGAGCAGATGAACGTTCCGGATGATAAACACAGCATTAAACATGCATAAAAAACAGCCCTGTGCTAAGCACAGGGCTGTTCAAAGATCGCGTTACAAACTTTAAGCAATTTTGCGTAAGTCTAGTGTGATATCCAAATGTTTTTCCATTTCAAATGCGGTATTTTTACTGATCATTTTTTTCAAATGACGCATTTCTTTGCCCGCATTGACGGTAATGCCTGCAACAATTTGACCGTCAGTCACACCGTACATCACGAATGAATTGTCTGCCCCCTTCGCTGTATCCATTTCACCACGGACGTGCCATTCAGCCGCTGCCATATCACCGACAAATTGGACATTAATATCCAGTTGATCAGTCCAGAACCATGCTGGATTGGCTTTAGGATGTTCAACGCCCATCACATGACGCGCAAAAATTCCCGCTTGCAGGTTGGCATTTTCCCAAGTTTCCACACGGCGGTGATGACCACAGTCACGTAATTGAGTGGCAACATCACCTGCGGCATAAATGTCTGAATTTGACGTTTGACAATCTTGATTGACTTTAATCGCGACGTCCACGTCTAAGCCAGCATCAATCGCCAGTTGCGCATTGGGTACAATGCCAATACCGTAAACCACAGCATCGGCACGAAGTTCTTCACCAGAAGCCAAAGTGACCACAATTTCTTCGCCATCCTGCTTTTGATCCAGTCGGCAATCAGCGATTTGCGTTGCAAGACGGACATCGACACCTTTAGCACGATGCTGTTCAAGCAAAAATTCACTCAGGATAAGCGGTGAACAACGCCCCATTACCATCGAACCCATTTCAATGACAGTCACAACACAATCTTTAAACCATGCGCTTGATGCGAGTTCCAAACCAATGACACCGCCCCCAATCAAGATGATACGGCGGCCCGATTGCAGCACAGGGACTAAGGCTTGAGAGTCTTCAAGGTTACGCAAGGTATAAACATGTTTACCCAAAGCATCAAAGTTTGGTAAACGGCGCGCAGCACCACCTGTTGTAAGCAATAATTTATCGTAAGCAATAACCTCACCATTTTTAAGCTCAATACTATGCGCATCGCTATTGATTTTCACTACGCCATTGCCGCGGATCACCTCAACATTGAGATCTGCTAGTTTTTGCTCTGACAAGATTTCAATTTTGGTATCGGAAGGGTTGAGGATCACATCTTTAGACAACGGTGGACGCTCATAAGGCAGATGTGTTTCGTCACCCACCAAAATGATTTTGCCTGCATACTTATTGGCACGAAGTTCTAAAATGGCGCTTGCACCAGCTTGACCAGCACCCACAATAACAATGCTTGCAATATTCGTTTGGCTCATGTCCGTCCTTCCTTAGTTTTTCAATTCTGCCGATACAATGCCAAAGCCAGCAATCCATTCACTAATTGCTTCATAGACTTGCGTGGTCATGTGGTATTCGCCCAATTCAGACAATGCGGCAAATGCGGCAATCCATGAACGAACCTCTTGACCACCACGACCACCATCGCGACGAATTTCGGCTTCAGTCATCGCCTCAATCGCTGCGAAATCGCCCTTCTTGAAAGTTTCAAGTAAGGCAATATCCCATTCAGCATTTAAAGGCACGGCAACAGAAGTATCCCCTGCTGCAAGCTTTTGACCGACTGCAATAATTTTGGCTTGACGTGCATGACGTGCTTCAGTAGATGGATTGCGCCCTGCAATTAGAAATTCTTCTACTTCAGGTGGAACTGAACCCATTTGCGGTGTAGGCGGATCATGTGACAATCCCCCTGTGCCTAAAATCAGTACGCGTTCATTTTCAAGGTTCAGTGATTTGATGAACTGACCAATGGCACGACCTAAAGCCACCGTACGTTTAGTGGTTGGCATTGGTGCTGCTGCACCATTAATAAAAATTGGAATGGTTGGATAACGATCCAGTTGACCATCGCATAGGAAATGCAAAGGTTGAGTCACACCATGGTCGGCCTGCATGCGGTAAGAGTAAGCAACATCGACCCCTTCATCCAAGACACGACGCACTAAATTAAGGGCTGTTTCTTCTGGCACATTAATCTTGTTATTCTCTGCACCATAATTCCAATCGCCTGCGGCTGTGGCACGAATACCGACGCAGAAACTTGGCATGAGGTCATAAAAAAAACCGTTAAAATGGTCGGGGCCGAAAGTAATAATTAAAGTTGGATCAAAGGCTTTAACTTCAGCCGCCATTTTTTCAAATGCAGCACGAACATTGGTTTCCTGTTCTACACGCTGTGGCGAAGCAAATTCCATGAGTGGGCTGTGTGAAGCGCAAATCAGTTTAACGGCCATATGTGACTCCGAAATAGCAGCAATGTCTGTACTTCTTAATCTCCCCTCTTACGGAATATATTCCTCATCTTTGAAAAGAGGGGAAACTTTCGAATATGAAATTTTGATTTAAATTCGAGATACTCCCTCCTTTTGAAAGGATGAGAACCACTGTTTCGCAAGGGGAGGATTTAATTTATGAATAGTTCAGTGAATAAATCACTCGTCAAAAAAACCTGCACGTGGCTGACGCAAACCGCGAATACCCAAACCACAATCCGCATTAATTAAAACACCCGTCAGGGTACGGTTATTAGCGCGAGATGCCAGTAACACATAAGAACCAGTCATATCTTCAGGTTCAGGTAAGAAACCCAATGGCATGCCGCGGCCAATTTTCTCAGGGTCACGCGCATCAAGTAGACCCAAGTTTTCCTGACCCAATGATGCAGCGCCTTTGATATTGACGTTCATACCTGATGGTGCAACCGCATTGACGCGTACTTTTGGTGCAAGCTCATAGGCCAATTCTTTCATGATGCCCACACCAGCATGTTTAGATGCGGTGTAGATTGGACCACCACCAGCGGAATACAGCGCAGAGTTAGACAAGGTGAAGATGATTGAACCTTCAGATTTGACTAACTCATCTAGCGCAGCTTTGGCACCCAAAATGAGTGATTTGGTATTAATGCCCATGATTTCATCAAAGGCTGTTTCCAACTGCTCGCCAGAGGTATTGACGATATCTGCGTAATGATCCCAAATACCAGCATTACCCACGAAGCAATCCAGCTTACCAAAACGCTCTACAGTGGCTTGAACAGCACGGACATTGTCTGCATAGTTGGCCACATCACCCGCAATTGCAAGAATACGGTCACCAAAGTGTTCTTGCAAAGCATCCACTTTAGCTTGTGAACGCTGAAGAACCGCAACCTGTGCGCCCTCTTGTAAAAAACGCTCAACCAAAGCCCAGCCTAAGCCTGAACCACCACCGGTAATGAGTGCAACTTCGCCTTGTAGCCAACCCATGATTACTCTCCTGCCATCTCTACGAACAATTGACCATCTTCAACAATCACTGGGAAGGTTTTGATTGGATCAGTTGCTGGTAGGCACAATGCCTCACCTGTTTTTAAGCAAAAACGTGCTGAATGCAATGGGCATTCAACTGTACCGTCATCTTCCAGATAACCTTCAGACATCGATGCATTACCATGTGAACAACGGTCATTCATGGCGAAGAATTCTCCGCCATTGTTGAACACTGCCAGTGCTTCAATACCGTTTACGCCGCAATCTACTTTTAGCGCTTCGCCTTCGTCTAATTCATCAACTTGGCAAACAAAAATCTTATTCATTAGAAGAACACACTCAGGTTATGTGAGTTATAGGTCACTTGATCTAAGGTAATTTTACGGTTGAAGATTTGGAAGCCGAGGCCACCTTCAACTTGACGTAATTTGTCGTGACGCTTACCGCAGTAGATGGTGACGTCTTTCTCTTTTTGGGTACGGTACAACAAGTACGTGACGTACACATCGTATTCACCGTCCACTTCTGTCGGCTCTACAATCACGTTCGACACCATATGTGTAGTACGTGATGGCGGCTCTTCAGCCCACGCCATGCCCGTTTCAAGACGTGCAACACGACGCTCTAAAAGATCTTTGCTATCGTTAAATACCCACGTGGTTGGCGGTTCAACTGAACGGCGGCGGTCACGGGTTTGTGCATTTGGTGTCGTGCGCAGCGTATAAGAAATATCTTCTGCCAATAGATCCAGCCAATCACGGAATTTCCAATCGTCCAGCGCTTTGCCTTCACGATAGAGGAACTGACTAATTTGATGATGAAGTTCTAAACTGATCTGACTCATTTCATTAGCTCCTTCTCATATTGCTCAGCAGCTTTTTCGACCTCTTCCCATGTTTCATGAATCAATAGATCTGCCCAACGGCGGTATAAGCCACGTGCCGCAGTTTCAGAGAAAATGTAGTTGGTAATCCCGGGGATACCATCTTCACGTTTCTTCTCGTTACCCAAGCCCATTTCCATAATCAGCTTGTTATTCCGCGCTTTATAACCGCGTAATACTTTTTGAATCTCAATCCAGTTTTCAGAGTCATCTTGCTCCAAGAAACCAGCAGGACCAAAGGCACGCGTTGCAGAACGCTCAAACGCTTCTTTCACTTCTTGCGACGCTTCAGCATCGGCAATACAGAATGCCCAGACTTCCGTTTTATTTGGCCCACGTGGGTGCCATACGCGAAGTGTTGCCGTACCGTTTAACCATGACATAGTGGGGAACATGTTGTTGTGACCCGCCAGACGCAATGCACGCGTTTCGCCTAGACGTTCTTTTACTTCGTCATAGGTTTCACGGAAGTAGTTCGCCACTTCACCATCTACCCAGACGTTTGCATCGGGCTTTTCAGTAAAGAAGAAACCTGAACCATGGCCACGTGAACCGTACTGGATCGCGTCTTTCGCCGTTTCCCATACTGGACGCGCTGTTTGTGCAGCACCTAATTTTTTAGAAGACTCATCATCTGGTTTTGCACCCAACACTTGGATGGCTGATGCGTGAGAGAACAAGGCATGATATTGGTCAGATGCAAACTGTTCCGCTGCAAATTTCCAGTTACATTCAATTTCCCACTTATGCACACCACCAATGATCTCAGTCCCGCCCGGACGACGATCCACCACACCATCCAAATACCAAGCAATATCGCCCATATATTCGATTAAATCAGGTGTGGTTTCATCCCAGCAGCCAAAGATTAAGCCTTTGTAAGACTCAACACGATTCACTTCAACCAGACCCCATTTCTCTTTGCATGCACCTTGTGGGAATGCACGATCTTCTAATGGAATGTCTTTGAGTGAACCATCAACACCGTAAGACCAACCGTGGTATGGACAAGTAAATGCACGTGTATTACCACAGTCTGCAAAGCTCACACGCATAGAGCGGTGACGGCATTGGTTTAAAAATGCTTTGATTGAGCCGTCTTTTTGACGTGCCACAATAATCGGGTCTTCACCCATATAGGTATTGAAAAAGTCGCCCGCTTTAGGAATTTGGCTTTCATGACAAAGGAATAACCAAGTACGACCAAAAACGCGTTCAAGCTCTAATTCATATAAATCTGGATCGGTATAAATATATGGCGAGATACGTCCATTTTGTGCATCGACCAAAGCGTCAATTTCGCGCACATCAATTTTTCCACTCATGAAAAGCTCTCCTGTGACGTACTCAGTCACAAAGTAAATAGACTCAACTTTTAGTGGATGATGGTTTTTTCACAGCGTTTAGTGAAATATTTTTTTTGTTTCAATTAAGATATTTTATGGATTATTCGTAGCGTTTTTTTCTTATATTGAAATGGTCATGAAAAACTAAAAACCATTTATTTTCTAAATAGCAGAATCATCTTCACGGCATAGTTGTTTATAGATTATACTCACCCCAAATTATAGTAAGACATTTTTTGGATTACTCATTGGACTAGTTATATGGAATTACGACACCTAAGATATTTTATCACCGTTGCAGAAGAACTGAATTTTAGTAAAGCTGCGTTAAAGCTTTATACCGCGCAACCCTCTTTAAGTCAGCAAATTAAAGACCTCGAAGAAGATGTCGGTGTAAAGCTATTATATCGCACCAAGCGTAAAGTTGAACTGACGGAAGAAGGTGCCGTATTTCTAGAACAAGCTCGCCTCACATTGGCTCAAGCAGACAAAGCCATTGCTATGGCACGCCAAGTCCTACAAGCCAAACAGCAAATGTTGCGGATTGGTTTTGTGCCCGTAGCCGAGATGAAAATCTTTCCTTATGTATTACCCAATTTACGGGTACAAAATTCAGATTTAAAAATTGAATTGCTTAGTCTCAATAATACTGAGCAAATGAAGCTGTTAAAGAAAGGCGATCTGGATGTCACTTTTACCCGTCAAAATTTAAACAGTGATGAAATCGAAAGCTTATTTGTACTTCGAGAACCGCTGATTTTTATTTTGCCGGAAAATCATCCTTTAGCAAAATATGAACGAATTCCAGTGAAAGCATTGAATGGTGTTGATTTTATTATTCCTGCTGCGGAACAGTCTTTGACGCTACATAATACCATTCTAGAGTTTGCCAAAAGCAATGGTATTGAATTTAATATTGTACAAAAAGCCGATAATATCTTGTTTAATATCAACTCGATCGGCATGGGTTTAGGTTGCACCATCTTACCCGGCTACGTTGCACCATTGACCATGAAAAATACAGTCATTCGTGCCTTAGATATTGAACTGCCGTATTTGGACTTGTATGTCAGTTACCACAAAAACAGTAGTTCAGTCGCCGTTCATAAATTTGTTGAATTACTCACCCACGTGTTTTATCTCAATATCAATCGTGATTAAACAAACCATTTCCCCACTTTCTTTTTTAAATTGAGCACACCATTATTTTTTTGATAAATAATGGTGTCTTTTTTTGCCTATTTTTCTATTGATTTTGTACCATGAAGACTTAAGTCTTAGACTATTTATTGATGATAAAGTCTGTTTCGATGGGAAATAACGCATAACTTTTTCTTCGCTCATGCATAAAAATATCTCATAATCAAAAAATTACAACTTAAGTCTAATAAACACACTGCGGTATTGATAAAAAATGTATTGATAAAAATAGGCATAGATCTAGAGAGCATTATGAAAATACACTCATTGCATCGAATCAAAATAGGCGTTCAATACCATCCTTATTTTTTTATCATCTTTCCATCCATCGCAGTGCTGTATTATTTTTTACAATGGCTGACCCCGTGGCATTGGTCGAGCTGTCTTTTAATCAGTTGGAATATTTCAATTTATCACTATTTATTCTTAACCATAAAAAAATTATGGCACACAGATCATGCCCATATCTTACAGCGCGCACTACAACAAGATGCCAGTAAATGGATCATTTTACTGCTGGTGATCATGACCTTAATTATGTGCTTTATTGCCATTATTATTGAAATTAATCATTTACCCGCAGACCCTGCCATTCGAACAGGACACTTAATTTTATCTATTCTGACCATTATTTCGGCTTGGTTTTTTATGCATACCATCTTTGCAATTCATTATGCACATGACTTTTATTTGGCATTGGAAAAACATCAAGAGGGTGGCTTAGATTTTCCCAAATCGCCGCAACCAACCTATCCCGACTTTTTATATTTTAGTTATGTGATTGGCACGTCGGCTCAAACGGCGGATGTCTCGGTGACTAGCCAATCGATGCGTGTATTGAACACTTTGCACCTGATTTTGGCATATGGATTTAACACCACGATTTTGGCCATCAGTATTAATGTCGCAGCCAGTTTTATTATGGCTTAAAGCCAAACCTATACCCTCACCCCAAATAACTCGCATCAAGACATGTTGTCTACTAAACAAATGGAGCTGTACAAATCGTTGATCGACATAGACTTCGTCTGAGAATCTAAGCAATAAAAAAGGATGGCAAAAGCCACCCTGTTTTTTATCACTGAATTAAAGCAGATTACACGCCGCGCGCCGTTAAATAATCTTTAATCACGGTATTAAATTCTTCCGCTTTTTCAACTTGAGACCAATGACCACATTGACTGAAAATATGTGCATCTGCATGTGGAACAATGTTTAAGATATCCCATGAACGAGACACCGGAATCACCACGTCTTGTACACCATGAATCAGTAAAACTGGAACAGTAATGTCTTTCATTTTGTCAAAGTCGAGTGGGAACTCAAAACGGTCACGATCACGCGCGCCAACAACGTCCATTAGACGATCCGATGCATAGTCATTTTTGGCAGAATCAAAACGGACTTTAACCAATTCATCCGTAATCAAATCTTTGTTCACCACAAACATCGACAAGGTTTGCTTGATGCCTTCTTCTGTTAGAACTGGATTTGCATGGGCTTTTAGTGCCGCTGTTTGTTTTGCACCTCCAGTCCCCATAGATACGATACCGAGCACACGTTCAGGGTAATCCAAAACCATTTGGAATGCTAACCAACCGCCCAATGAGTTACCCACCACCCAAGTTTTTTCAATGCCCAAAGCATCTAAAGTACGGATGGCATGATCGACCCAAGCACGAATACCATAAGCCGTGTTTGGCGCAACAACGGATTGACCATAACCAATGGTGTCGATTGCGATACAACGGGCTTGTTCAGCAATTTGTGGCAAGTTCAACCACCAGTTTGCCGCAGCAGAGACGCCTGTACCCGAACCATGCAAGAAAAGAATAGGTGTACCTTCACCCATTTCATGATAATGCGTTAACTCACCTTCCGCAGTTTCAATCCACTTATCTTCTAAACCAAAAAATGAATCTGTTGTATATTCAGGGATTTGGACAGTGCTCATACATACTCCTCATGCAGCATTGATACGTGTTTGATTGACTCAATGACACGCTGAATGATAATAAATTCGACAATTTTACAGCCTAATATTACATGTTCATCAAGCACAAACTGATACTTAATAACGATGATAAACTACAAAAAAACGATAATTTAAGTATTTGTTTTTAATATATTTAAAATAAATTCATCGCCACAATTCAGCTTAAGTATTTCAAGCTCAATATGCTAAAACTCAAAAAAAAGAGCGACTGATCAACAGCCGTTCTTTTTCCATCAAATGATTAGAATTTATAGGTATAGGTTGTCGCAACACGATACTCTTTTAAGTCCGTTTTCCAGTCAAAATCAGCATCAATATACATCCCTTGAACGCCTAAACCTTTGAACTTACCCTCTGGAATGGTGTAATTCACAATCAGATTAATTTCATCCGATTTTTGCGCTTGTTTACCCGCTACATCAGCATCAGAACCCGTGAAATAAACCGCTGTAGCATTTAAGCCTTTCGCACCCAATGCAGAGAAATCATAAGCATAAGTAAAGCCCCATGATTTTTCATTCACATTGGTAAATGTCGCTACGCCCCAGTTCACTAAATAAGGTTGTGGCACCCAACCGCCAATGGTTGGGAATGCATTTTGACCAAACATCTGTTGATAGCCCAAAGCAAAGGTATGTGCGCCATGATTAACTTTAGCGCCTACAGATAGCGCCTGATTATCAATGTTTCCATACAATTGATCACCAGATTCTGAGTTATCGAAATAACGAATATGGCTGTCTAATTTTGCCTTTGCACCTAATGTGGTTTTGTAATTCACACCGACATAATGCTGTTGGTAAATATCTTGCACATCGGCATACCAATAGCTTGCACCAATATTTTTATTAAATTGATGATCAATACCGGCAATGTACATTCCATCTGCTTCTGCACCATGATCATAGGCAGGCGGTGCAAATTTCGTTAATTCGCGGAATTGGTTGTCATAACGGTTGTTAATACCATCAATATAGGCCAAGGTTAACTTGGTATCTTTGATTTCTTTCGATTCTAACCATGCACCGCTATATGTGGTCAGCAACTGACGCGATGGGTCAAAAACCAAGACAGGTGAAACAGGTAAAATTTCACCGACTTTCAATTCAGTTTGCGACACTTTGGCTTTTAAAGTTGCCCCTACTTTACCAAAATCACGCGCTTGCTTTTCTCCGTCATGCGGTAAAACCCAATCTGGATTTTTATCCCGACCATTCAAGCGTACAGCATGTTGAACCAAGATGTCAGCGCCCACTTTTATAGCACCTAAATCGGCATAACCAGACTTAGCATCTAAAGTCACGGCTTGAGACCAACTGCCCCAGTTGTTTTGTGGAAGATCGGCATACTGACGATCTAGATAGAAGTTTTTAAATTTTAATTGGACTTGGCTATCGTCGATAAATTCTGCATTCGTTGCAGTTGTACCTAGTGTTGCCGCAGCAGCACAGATTGCTATCCATAGTGTTTGACGATGCATGGCTAAATTCCCAGTGATCAAATTAAGCTATAACACCATCATGCTGAACAATTCTGAGTTGCGAAATCCGACTACAGTATTAAGCTTTAATGCGTTGAGCGCATGCTTACGATTTTCTGAATCTATATGCCAAGCTGGTTTAGAACTTAAAGCAATAAGATATTTTGCAGATATTTGATGCAACGCCCTATAAGCTATTGTTCACAGGCTTATTTTTATAAAAAAACAAAGATATTTACGCCAAACCAAAACAACTGATCGCTTTTAAGTTTAACTGCGCTTTTCCACCCGCTAAATATTTGAAAAAACTAATATCACTGGCATATGGCATGATATTTTTTATCTATTAATTTTTTGTATTTTTCTAAACAATGAAACACTTTTTGCATTAAAAAAAGCAGATGACCACCCACCCTTCATATCACCCAATAAAAAGCACCTCTAAAAGGTAATGCCAGTCAGTTAAGGGTTTTAGAAATAAAGTCCTTAGTTTTTAGTTGTTCATGACGGAGTCTTATATTTTTAAATCAAATACTTGGAGCTCATCTATTACTTTGGATAAGCCCAAAGTAATCAAAGGCATTGTCATCCGCAAAACTCGCCAAATACCTTTTATTGATTAATAAATCGCAGAAACTGTATTTTTCCAAAGTAGTGTTGCCTCGAACAGTTACGGATGACGTTTCCGCGTATCGAATAACATCATGAAGTTAAAAAATAAAATGCCAGTCAATTTCTAAACGGACTGGCATTACCTATAAAAGGTGCTTTTTTCACTGAAAAATCAGTACGACAACGAAGCTTAAAATTCTAAGCTTGCAGTACTTTGGCTTTCGACATGGTCAATGCCAAATCTTCAATCATGTCTTCTTGACCACCCACTGTACCGCGGCGACCCAATTCCATTAAGATTTCACGTGCAGACACACCATATTTGGCTTCAGCACGTTTCGCGAATAACAAGAATGATGAGTAAACGCCTGCATAACCTAAAGTTGCTGCATCACGATCAGCACGAATCGGGTTCAACATCATAGGAATCACAAGATCTTCAGCAACATCCTGAACTTTAAACAAATCAACCCCTGTATCCATTCCCATGCGATTCGCAACGGCAATGAATAACTCCAGTGGTGTATTCCCTGCACCCGCACCTAAACCAGCAGAAGCCAAGTCAACCCGTATCGCGCCCGCTTGAACAGCAGCTACAGTATTGGCAACACCCATACCTAAGTTATGATGACCATGGAAGCCCAGTTCAATACTCGGGTCAAGACTGTCACGCAAACAAGCAACACGATCCGTTACATCTTGTGGCAACATATAACCCGCGGAGTCAGTCACATAAATACAGTTCGCACCGTAAGACACCATTTTTTTCGCTTCTTCAAGCAATTGAGCCGGTGTTGCCATGTGAGCCAACATTAAGAAACCGACTGTATCCATCTCTAACTGACGTGCAGCCGTGATGTGCTGTTCGGAACAGTCCGCTTCTGTACAGTGCGTTGCCACACGAATGGTTGAAACACCAATTTCATGTGCCATTTTCAAATGGTCAACCGTACCAATCCCAGGTAAAAGAAGTGCCGAGACTTTCGCATTCTTCATCCGTGGCACAACCGCAGACAAATACTCCTCATCTGTTGCCGCAGCAAAACCGTAGTTCACCGATGAACCACCAAGGCCATCACCGTGTGTCACTTCAATTAAAGGTACGCCTGCATCATCAAGGGCGGTTGAAATCGCAATCATTTGCTCAACAGTCGTTTGATGGCGCTGTGGGTGCATACCATCACGCAAAGTCATATCATGAACAATAATCTTAGACATGTGGTTGCTCCTTATACCGCTTCAATGGTTGCTTGTTGTGCAATTAAACGCTCTGCAAACATTTCCGCAGTGCGTGCAGCTGCCGCTGTCATAATATCGAGGTTACCGGCATATTTAGGCAAGTAATCGCCTAAACCTTCAACTTCTAAATACATAGAAACGCGGTTGTCATCAAAGACTGGACCATTTACCAGTTTATAACCTGGTACATATTTTTGAACCTCGGAAATCATGGCATGCACTGATGCAGTAATTGCCGCCTGATCTGGTTCACCTTCAACGAGGCAATGAACCGTATCACGCATCATGAGTGGTGGCTCAGCAGGATTGATAATGATGATCGCTTTACCCGCTTTCGCGCCGCCAACTTTCTCAATCGCACCCGCAGTGGTACGGGTAAATTCATCAATGTTTTTACGTGTGCCCGGACCTACAGATTTAGTCGATACCGTTGCGATGATTTCACCATAGCTCACAGGCTGAACACGTGAAACGGCAGCTACCATCGGAATCGTGGCTTGACCACCACAGGTCACCATGTTGACGTTTGGCAATTCACCTTGTTCAAGCAATGCAGCAAGATTTACTGGTGGTACGCAAAATGGTCCAACCGCTGCCGGTGTTAAATCAATCATCTGTACGCCAAGTTCATTTAACTTGCGGCTGTTTTCAGCATGCACATAGGCAGAGGTTGCATCAAATGCAATTTGAATGTTGTCTGCCAATACATGTGGCAATAAACCATCAACGCCTTCTGCTGTGGTTTTTAGACCCATGCTCGCAGCACGAGCCAAACCCTCAGACGTTGGGTCAATTCCCACCATCCAGACAGGTTCTAACCATTCGCTACGTTGCAGTTTGTAAAGCAAATCTGTGCCGATATTACCCGGACCAATCAATGCACATTTAATCTTTTTCATGAATGTACTCTCTAAAATTCCGATTTATACAAAAACATTATTCAGCAGCGAAAGCGGCAACCACTGAACCAAAGCCTTCAATCTCAACTTTGAATTCGTCACCTGGGTTTGCAACAACCATTGGGCCAAGCGCACCTGTAAGAATGATGTCACCTGCCAAGAGTGGACGACCACGACGTACCATTTCGTCAGCCAACCACACTGCGGCATTTAAAGGGTTTGCCAAACATGCTTTGCCCACACCTTGAGAGACAACTTCGTCACCACGCGTCATCACCATTTTGCAATTCACAAGGTCTAGGTTTTCCAGTTTCACTGGACGTGAGCCTAAAACATAAGCCGCAGATGAAGCATTATCTGCAACCGTATCAATCAGGGAAATTTTCCAATTTTCGATACGACTATCGACCACTTCTATAGCGGGCAATGCATAGTCAGTCGCACTGATAATGTCTGCGTAAGTGTGTTTTTCTTGGGTTAAATCTTGATGAATGATGAGTGCAATTTCAGCTTCAACTTTCGGTTGAATGAGTAACCCCGCAGGAATGGCTTCACCATCACCATAGGCCATATCGGCAAACAACATCCCAAAATCAGGTTGATTTACCCCAAGTTGCGCTTGTACAACTTTTGAAGTCAAACCAATCTTGCGTCCAACCAAACGACGCCCTTCAGCAAGCGCACGCTGGGTATTCACTTCTTGAGCGGCATAGGCGATATCGACATCGGCACTTTCACCCCCCAATTGTGGGCGAATAGGTGCAACCGCAACTTTTGACAGTTCAGCTTCTCTAAGCGCTAAAGCAACGGATTCAACACTCGTTTCAACAACAGCAGAATTCGACATCAATGTTTCCTTAAACTGCAAAAATGGACTTATACTGTTTTAGATAAAAAATGATTGAGTAAGATTTAAAACTCGGATCGATTAGATCAATTGCGACAGACGAGCTGTATCTGATCATCTATAAAACGCGTATATGTATAAACAGTTTAAGCATCGGAAAAATGGCGACTTTACGCCAATACTTATTTTATTTTTTACAATAGTTAGAACCTATAAATCTTTTTTTTGTTTTATCAATCAAAATAAACAGCGTAGAAAAATCAAAGCGAAAAATGATCCAATCATTCAGAATTTAGTTTTGTATATTTTGATTAAACTTTTCATCTACGACTAAAAGATAATAAGCGTGAAGTTTATTTGTATAAATCTACAACAAAAAATAAGCCTCTTTCATAAGCAATACCAGTCAGCCAAGGAGTTTTGTAATAAATTTCTTAGCTTTTTAGTTCTTCACAACGGAGTCTTATATTTTTAAATCAAATACTTGGAGCTCATCTATTACTTTGGATAAGCCCAAAGTAATCAAAGGCATTTGTCATCCGCAAAACTCGTCAAATTCCTTTTACTAATTAATAAATCGCAGAAACCTTACTTTTTTAAAATAGTTTTGCCTCGAACAGTTGCGGATGACATTTCCGCATATCGAATAACATCATGAATTTAAAATAAAAAAACCAGTCAATTTCTTAACTGACTGGCATTACTTTCATAAGAGGCTTATTTAAGTAAAATGATTTTATGCGGCAAATAAAGCAGGATTATTCTTTAAACTTTCACGTTGTTGTATAGCTAAAACATAGCGCTCAATCGCAGGATGGGGCTGTAATAGATTCATTTTTAATTGCCACATGATCATTGCCCCTAAACTGATATCGGCTGCCGTAAACTGTGAACCACATAAATACGGGCTTGCTTGCTCCAAGCCTTGAATCAACGCCTGATAGGTATCTTGATAATCACCATAACCCATAAACATTTTTTGTTCAGGTGCCACTTGAACTTTTAAATGTTCATTGTCAGAGGCTGCTGCAAAAGGTCCTGCACCAAAGAACAACCAACGGTAATATAAACCTCTTTTCGGATCATCAAGTGCAGGAGCTAACCCTTTTTCAGAGAATTTATCTGCCAAATACGCACAAATGGCATCTAGCTCATAAATCACCACATCGCCATCGACTAAAACAGGCACTTTGCCAAAAGGGTTTAATTTTAGAAATTCTGCTGATTTCATTTCTGTACCATATGCAACTTCTATGCGCTCAACCTCAATCCCCAAATCAAGAATGAGCCAATCCACGACAACACCACGAGATTGCGTATTGGTATATAAAGTTAAAGCCATTGTTCTATCCTCTGTGTTTATTGTTTTTTGAGCATAGAACTTGGCTGTGTCAGTTTTTGTCAGTAGTGCTTTGTGAAGCTTCTGAATTTGAAAATTCTTTTTGACACCATTGGTGAAATAAATGACGTTTAAATTCGGGGTAGATTTGCTCAGTGATGGTTAGCACTTGAATTCGATCTAAACGGAAATTTCTAAAATCTGCACGAAGTTCACACCATGCAGCCAACAACATTTTGTCGTTAAAATATCCCAATGCAAAAGGCCATAATTGCCTGTGTGAAATCTGTTTCTGCTCATCAATATAATTAATCTGAATTTTAGTTTGTAAACGAATTGCGATACGAACTTGTTCAACAATGGTTTGATTAACCTCAATCCATGAATGAATTGATTTTAGATAAGTATCATTTAAAAATTCTTGTTTTCTTTGTGGCAAAACTGCTTTAAATTTGCTTAATACCGAATGTGAGGCCTGCTGTAATGCTTGATCAGGAATAGATTTAGCCCATTGTAATGCAAGATACATCGCTTCAATTTCTGATTCATCCAAACTCATGGGAGGAAGGAGAAAGTTCTCTTTCAATTGAAATCCTAAACCTGTACTGCCCTCAATATTGACTCCTTGATCACGTAAACTTTCAATATCTCGATAAACACTTCGCACACTGATTTGCAAATGTTCAGCCAAACGTTGTGCAGTGACAGGATAACGCTGTTCACGCAGATGCTGTAATAAATGAAGTAATCGAATGGAACGACTCATATGTTATTTTCTTGTTATTCAAAATTAAATTGAGGCGCATATCCTTATACACCTTGAAAAATGATCAACTTTGCTTAAGCCACATCGGAAGCATTCACTTGCTGATTTAAAAATTGATCTAAACTCGCCACATCATCTGCAATGGTTAAAGGGTTAAACGTTTGCAATACAGCTGGCGTATGTACGCCATAACTCACCCCTACTCTGGGCATGGCAATATTCCGCGCCATTTCTAAATCATAAGAGGTATCTCCAACCATAATCGCCTGTTCAGCTTTTACCCCTGTGAAAGCTAGAATTTCAGCCAACATCAGTGGATCAGGTTTAGACTTGGTTTCACTTGCCGCACGCGTAATCTCAAACAAATCATGACTATTGGTTTGAGCCAGCACACGATCCAAACCTCTACGGCTTTTACCCGTCGCCACCGCAAGCTGAACGCCCTGATTTTTGAGTCCATACAACATTTCAGCAATGCCAGCAAACCAAGCATCACCCGTTGAATGGGCAACATAATGATCGCCATAACACTTCAAAAGATCAGTATGTAATTCAGGCACTGTAGGAAATAAAACTTGAGCCACTTCTGGTAAACCTAAACCGATAATACTTTTTGCCGCTTCAGGGGTCAGGGGTTGCTCAAATTGCTGCGCTGCAAACAGTAGACTTGCCACAATCTGCCCCACTGAATCAAACAAAGTGCCATCCCAATCAAAGACAATCAGTTCTACAGGTTTATTCATTTCGCTCTCATTATTTCAATTTTTTCATGAATCAAAACAGTTGCTACTCGTTCGGTGGCATGAATGCCGCCATTGAGCAAGCAGTACAAGGATGTGCTGCTTGCTCAATAAAAGATTTTTGTTACTTTTGCTCTTTCAAAAGTGAGCAACAATTATTTAGACTGCGCGCGGAGCTGTGCCACCAAATTCTGCATATCTTCAGGCAAAGGTGCTTCAATTGTAGGATAACCCGGAATTTCTAAACGCAAGGCATGCAAACACAAACGACGTGCCGCAGGGCCTTTATATTCAGTTTCATGGCCGTATTTATCATCACCAATTAAAGGATGACCAATACTTAAACCGTGCACACGAATTTGATGTGTGCGTCCCGAAAGCGGTGAAGCATAAACCAAAGTACCATGACGGAAACGCTCTGCGACATTCCACTGCGTTTGACTTGGCTTACCTTCTTTAGATACGCGTACGCGACGCTCACCATTGGCCAATTCATAACGGTGTAAAGGCGCATCAATCAGTTGTTTATCCAAACTGACCTGACCTTTCACAATAGCGGCATAGGTTTTTTTAATTTTATGTTCACGCAGTAAATCTTGCAGAGTTTTAAGCGTACTACGTTTTTTACTGATCATCACTAAACCAGACGTATCACGGTCAATACGATGAATCAGCTCTAAATATTTTTTACCTGTGGCTGCACGCAAACCTTCAATCAAGCCATAGGCCACACCACTGCCACCATGCACGGCAATGCCCGAAGGTTTATTCACAATCATCAAGCCTTCATCTTCATAAATCACACGGCTGAGTAAGCTTTGTGCAACTTTATCTGACACAGGTGCAGCCGTTTCGTCTTTAGGTTCATAACGAATCGGTGCCACACGAATTTGATCGCCAATTGCCAGTTTGGTTTCAGCTTTAATGCGCTTTTTATTGACCCGAACTTGCCCTTCACGCATCAAGCGATAAATCCGACTTTTAGGCACACCTTTGAGCCTAGAAAATAGAAAATTATCGATACGTTGACCCGATTGATGCTCGTCCACTTCAAACCAAGTGACACTTTGCCATTCTTGCGTAGAATTCATACAGTTACGATGACCCAAAAAAATACTAAAATTGATTAAAAACTGATCACTTAGGCTATGCTTTACACAAGAAATTTAAGCTTAGCCCATAGGCAGATGATGCAAGGTTTGATATAGTCAGCGCACGGATACCACCGTTAGTGTGAAAAAATTTAATTACTTCAATATTTTTGAAGCTAAACATTAAATTTCACAACTCATACTAAATACGGAAAGGTCCCTAAAGAATATGCCGACGCCGAAGGCTTATTATATCGGCAAAAAAGCAAACTGTTGCGTTTAATTGTACTTAATGTACATAAATCAGTTTGCCCCAAAAATATGTCGCCAACTTTGAGTTGGTTTTTAAACGTAAACTGATACACATCAAATGAGTCGCAACCTGAAGTCGCATTCAGGCTACAACGTTGATGCATTGGATCTGCACATAAAGCAAAGATACGATGATAATTCCGTATCAAGACGCTCTATCTTAAACGAAGGGATGATCTTCAAGCTACGTGACAGTGAAAGTTACTCACATCCAATGCACCGTTTATCCGCCAGTGAATCCGTTCAGGTGACTTTAATCGTTGAAAGATTGAAGCCGTATTGCCATCATCAATACGTGAATCAAAAACCGAAGCCGAACAAAAAAGGCCGGTAAAAAAGCTCAGACCACAGGTGTTATTTTGAGATCTGAGTGTTGATCCGTAATATGTGATGTTCGCTACGTGAATAGCGATGTTTTGTTGTGTATCACTATTAGGTGTTATACCCATGAAACGTATGTTGATTAATGCAACACATGCCGAAGAGATTCGCGTTGCACTTGTCACGGGTCAGCGTCTTTACGATTTTGATTTAGAAAATCGTACCCGTGAACAAAAAAAATCCAATATCTATAAAGGTCACGTGACTCGCGTCGAGCCTTCATTAGAAGCTGTTTTTGTTGAGTATGGTGCAGGTCGTCAAGGCTTCCTCTCTATGCGTGAAATCGCAAACTCATACTACCAAGCAGATCCACGTCAAACTTCAAATATCCGTGAATTGATCACTGAAGGCACTGAGCTTTTGGTTCAAGTGGAAAAAGAAGAACGTGGTAATAAAGGGGCTGCCCTTTCGACCTTTATTTCACTGGCTGGACGTTATTTGGTACTTATGCCAAACAATCCAAAAGGTGGCGGTATTAGTCGTCAAATTTCAGGTTCAGTTCGTGAAGAATTGAAAGAAATGTTGGCATCACTTAATACACCGCGTGGCATGAGCGTGATTGTCCGTACCGCTGGTATTGGTCGCTCTCAAGAAGAATTACAACTTGATTTACAGCACTTGCTTGACCTTTGGGCGCAAATCCAAAGCACTGCAAGCTCTGGTCCATCACCAATGTTGGTGCATCAAGAAGCGGGTGTGGTCACACGTGCGATTCGTGACTATTTACGTGACGATGTTGCTGAAATTTTAATTGACTCTGAACAAGCCTATAACGAAGCGTATAACTTTGTTAAAGCCGTAATGCCGCGTCAGTTAGAAAAGTTAAAAACTTATACTTTAAATGAGCCTTTATTTGCTCACTTCGGTATCGAAAGTCAAATTCAGACTGCCTATGAACGTGAAGTCAAACTTCCTTCTGGTGGTTCAATCGTCATCGACCAAACCGAAGCTTTAGTGTCTATCGACATTAACTCGGCAAAATCGACACGTGGTCACGATGTTGAAGACACGGCTTTAAATACCAATTTAGAAGCAGCTGAAGAAATTGCGCGTCAACTGCGTTTACGTGATATCGGTGGTTTAGTGGTGATCGATTTTATCGACATGACCAAAGACCGCAATCAGCGTATGGTTGAAGCCAAACTTCGTGAAGCAACGCAAAGCGACCGTGCCCGTATCCAATTCGGTCAATTGTCTCGTTTTGGCTTAATGGAAATGAGTCGCCAACGCTTACGCCCTTCTTTAGAAGAAGCAACAGGTTACGTTTGCCCACGCTGTCATGGCACAGGCATGGTGCGTGACTTACGTTCTCTTTCCCTTTCGATTATGCGTAAAGTAGAAGAAATTGCGCTACGTGAACGTCATGGTGAAGTTCAAGTTGAAGTGCCTGTTGAAATTGCAGCATTCTTATTGAATGAAAAGCGTCACAGCCTCGTTTACCTAGAACAAACTTCAAATGTACGTGTGACTGTTTTACCACACCCACATTTAGAAACGCCGCATTATGAAATTACGTATAATGCTGAAGGTTTTGCACCAACCAGCTATGAACGTACCGAAGCAACACGTTCAAGTGAAAAAGAGTTGGGTTACGAATCATCTGAATGGCATTTAGAAGATGGGCAACAAGCTCAAGCTGCACCGCAAGCTCAGCAGCAAGACAAAAACCAGAACAACAAGCAACAACGTCGTCCACAACAAGCTGCTCAAGAAACACAGCAACAACAGCCAACTCAAGTTGCACCTGTTGCTCAAGCTTCAGCAAGCCCATGTGCATGGTTAGAAAACTTGTTTGTGCAAAAGCAAGCGAAAACTGTTGATCAAGCCCGTTCGGCAAACAATGCTGCCGCAGCCATTGAACAAATGGTCAATGGTGGTGCTGTGAGTCGTGGTCAATTTGGTCAAGTGGGTCAAGTTACAACGGCTGCACCTGTTCAAAGCGCACCAGTTGCAACTGCAAACAGCAATGCTTACTTAACGCCAAATACACCTGTGGCACATAAACAGGAACAGCGTGAAGTTGCCGATAAGTATTCTGATAAAGAAGAAAAAACGCAACGTCACAATAAAAAACGCGTTAACAAGCCAAAAGAGCAACGCGAACAAGTTCAGCATGACAATCCACAAAACCAAGTGCATGAAGAAATTGTTCAAGTCTCTCGTCAGGAACAACGCCAAGAACAGCGTCAGGAACAACGTCAAGATCCGCGTGAAAATAAACGCCCGACTCGACGTCAACATCCAGAACAACAAAATGCTGAAGTTCAACTCGAGCAAAATGCTGTTCCACGCCGTGACCGTAATAATCAACAACGTCCAAACCGCCCAAATCGTCACCGCGATCAAAGCGTATTGAACGAGCAAACACCTCAACCAGCGGTTGCTGCTGCTCCTGTTGTAAATGAGCAACAACCAAAAGTCGAAGTGATTGATACACCGCGTCAAGAGGTTATGCCAACAGCATTAGTCATTAATGTCGATCAAGCGAAAAGCGAAATCATTGCATTAAACTCGGCGCCTGTTGTGGTTGAAACGCCTGTTGCACCAATGGCACCTGTCGCTGTGGCAGAAACCAAAGCCGCGGTAACAGAAAAACCAGTGGTTGTGAAGGAAGAGAAGCCTGTAACAGCGACTAAACCGCAAGAGTCACATAAACCACGTTCTGCTGATCGACGTGCAAGTAACGACCCACGCATGCGTAGTCGCCAAAAACGTGAAAATCAAGCGAAACAACAAGCTCCTGCTGCAAAGTTGAATCCATCACAGGTTCCAACCTTGAGCCAATATACCGTGGGCAGTTTAATTCGCCATGTATATGGTGAGGATTGTTCAGTACTGATCGAGCAGTTTGGTTTAATCCCAACCTTCAATCGTGCATTGGTGAAATTCACTGAGCAATATGCTGCGACTATCGTGCATCAGGCAACTGAAGCAGAAACAGCACAGCCTGTTACACGTGATGTTGCGGTAACGAAAGCGGCTCCAGAAGCTGAACCAGCACCGGTATTGGACTTAACACCGCCTACAGCTATTTCAGATAAGCGTGTTGCCAATGATCCACGTGAACGTCGTCGTTTAGCAAAACTTGCAGCGGAACAAGCTTTAGAGCAAGCAAAGCAAGCACATAGCGAACCTGAAGCAAGCAAAGATGTGGCGACCATCGCACCTGAGGTGGTGGTTGAAACAGCTCCTGTTGAAATCGAGCCTGTGACAGAACAAGTCACAGTAATCGAAGACGTCGCAGTCGTGGATGAACCTAAAGTCGCTGCTGAACCTACGCCTAAAGCTGAGAAACCAGCGCCTATGGCAAAAGTAATAGAGCCTAAGACTGTTGAAGCAAAGCCTGCACAAGCTGAAACAGCTGTAGAGGTTGCGCAAGATGTACAGGCACTAGCAGAGCCAAAAACGGATGCGAACAAAGACGAAATGGAAGATGATGAAGACAAACCCATCCGCCCTCGTCGTCCTCGTGGTCGTCCACCAAAGAAAGTAACGCCTGCAAATGAGTCATAATTCGCTCTAATGCAGCAAAATAAAAAAACCTAGTCATTTCGGTGACTAGGTTTTTTTTGTTATTTTGACCAAATTAGGTTGATTGCTCTAGGACTAAACAACTAAAAAGAAGCTGCAATATAAGCACGAACAAATAGACATACTGGATTATGAAAAATAAATAGGATTCTTATGAACCACAGCACACAAAATGACTTGATTAGCATCACGGATGTCGCAGCAAAGTTACCCAAATTTATCAGTAAAGTCCCCCATTTATTGAGTGGACTGAAACAAGCCTATTTACGCACCCCCAATACACCTGCGGGCTTAGGTATTGCATTTGAGAAAGCAGTCAAGCGTAATCCGCAAGGGAATGCCTTATTATTCGAAGAGCAAAAATTCACTTATCAAGCACTCAATGAATGGGCAAACCAAATTGGGCACTTTTATTTGTCTATTGGCGCACGTAAAGGTGATGTGATTGCCGTCATGGTGGAAAATCGCCCTGAACTGGTGGCAACCGTGATTGCTTTAGCCAAAATTGGGGTCACCGCAGCTTTAGTCAATACTTCACAAAACAGTAAAGCATTAACCCATAGCATTAACCTAGTCAAACCGATTGCCATTATTATTGGTGAAGAATGTCGTGTCGCAGTGGATGAAGTCCGTCAAGACTTGCTCCTTAAAGAAGATCGCTTTCACTGGTTTGCAGATCAGGAAACCTTAGTTGATGCTGGTAAATCGCCGAAAGGATGGACAAATTTAGCAGAAAAAATCATTCACTTCCCTAAATTCAACACCCCTACCACGCAGAGCATTCAAGGCAAAGATGGTCTATTTTACATCTATACCTCAGGTACGACAGGTTTACCCAAAGCCGTCATTTTCACCCATAGCCGCTGGACATTGGCATACGGCACCTATGGTCATATCTTAGCGTTAAACAGCGATGATGTGATGTACTGCACCCTACCGCTTTACCATGCGACAGGTATTGTGGTTTGTTGGTGCGGTGTGATTGCAGGCAGTGCAACACTAGCCTTGCGACGTAAATACTCAACCTCTGCTTTTTGGAAAGATGTCAAAAAATTTGATGCCTCTGCCATTGGCTATGTTGGTGAGTTATGCCGTTACCTCATGGATGCACCAAGCTCTGAACTTGAACATGGTCATCGAGTCAAGAAAATGATCGGTAATGGCATGCGTCCCAATATCTGGGATAAATTCAAACAACGCTTTGGTGTAGAAGAAATTCTTGAGCTATATGCATCAAGCGAAGGCAATGTTGGTTTCAGCAACATCTTTAATTTTGACAATACCGTCGGCTTTTCCCCAACCCCTTATGCGATTATTGAATTTGATAAAGAAAGCAACAGCCCTGTAAAAGATGCCCAAGGCTGGTGTAAAAAAGTCAAAAAAGGTGAAGTCGGCTTACTCGTGGGCAAAATTACCCGTCGCTCACCATTTGATGGCTATACCGATCCTGAAAAAAATAAATCGGTCATTATGAAAGATGTCTTTACTCAGGGTGACTCTTTCTTTAACACGGGTGATCTGGTGCGTGATATTGGTTTCCGTCATGCTCAATTTGTTGACCGTTTAGGCGATACCTACCGCTGGAAAGGTGAAAATGTATCGACGACCGAAGTCGAAAATGTCGTCAGTGAATATGAAAAAATTGCTGAAGCCGTGGTTTATGGGGTAGAAATTCCCAATACCAATGGTCGTGCTGGCATGGCAGCCATTACACTGGCAGATCATGCGGAATTTACCGAACACGATTTACAGCAAATGACCACCGAATTTAAAAAATGCTTGCCAGCCTATGCGGTTCCTGTGTTTTTACGCATTCAAGTCCACGTTGAAACGACAGGCACCTTTAAATATCAAAAGAACACGTTAAAAGAACAAGCCTTTGATCCCAATAAAACAGACGAACGCTTGTTGGTTTTACTGCCAAACGCAACAGGATACTGTGATTTAACCGCTGAAATATTCAACAATATTCAAGCTTATCAATACCGTTTCTAATTCAAACAGTATATTTTTTGACTAGATCTAGCAAATTTGTTGCATTTATAATCAAACATCAACAAGTTTGCTATTTTTTACTTGCGCTCGTTTCATAACTTGCTACAATACGCCCATCAAAACGAAGTGGTGTTTAGAAAAATTTTCTTGCACTGCTCATTCAAGTTTTACTTGAATGTTGGTTCAGGGTCGTTAGCTCAGCTGGTAGAGCAGCGGACTTTTAATCCGTTGGTCCCGCGTTCGAATCGCGGACGACCCACCACTTATTTTGATCACCTAGAGATGGGTCGTTAGCTCAGCTGGTAGAGCAGCGGACTTTTAATCCGTTGGTCCCGCGTTCGAATCGCGGACGACCCACCATCTTCTAAAAACTTCTGCCATGAAGTTTTTTTGCTTTAAAAGCACTCTTTCTAAATGGGTCGTTAGCTCAGCTGGTAGAGCAGCGGACTTTTAATCCGTTGGTCCCGCGTTCGAATCGCGGACGACCCACCATTTATTCCTTAAGATTGCGTTCTGTTCTCCTAAGCAGAAATGAAATTTCCAAGTCTTTCAAACACAATAAATTCCGCCCTTTCGGCCGCTTCATCTCGCTCGAAATTTTGCTTTATCTTGTACTTTATTTAAAAGCATGTTTTAAATAGGTTCAGGGTTGTTAGCTCAGTGGGTAGAGCAGTAGACTCTTAATCTATTGGTCGAGGGTTCAAGCCCCTCACAACCCACCAAATTTAATCAGAAGCAATGCAAATCAATATTCATGCCATAAAAAAATCTCCGCATTCGGAGATTTTTTGTCATCTGAATTTAATCATAGGCTTGGTTTAACGGGCTCTTTCACTAAACGATAGGCATATTTAGGAAAAGCATTGCCCTGCGCAAAATATTGTCTATTGCGCTTAGTCTGATTGGAAATTTTAGCTAAATCCATTACCAAGTTTTGATCTGGATCAATGTGATAAAAAAACTCTACCCCATTGCCACGATGCAAAATAATTTGATGATGCTCTAAATCATAAGACCAATGATCTTGATGATATTGAACATCCGAAGCAAAAGTTATTTGTCCCAAATGGATAATGCTACGGTGTGCTGTACCATCGGCTAATAAATTAACAATAAAATCGGCTGTCCCCTTTTCACACGCCACAAAGGGATCATCACAACGAATCACCGTCTGGTAACGTCCCACATAAGGTTCAGCACTTTGAGGAATCGTATGCGGGGTTTCTTCTGTAGCTTTGGTGGCTACAGGTAATGTCGCCTGCCCAGCGACTTCCGTCAGTTTTTTACCTTCAATATTGCTCACTGCCAGATCAGTCGCTTCGGTTGCTGGTTGTATTTGTTCAGCGACAGAATCTTCTAATGACTTATTACAGCCGACAAGAGCAGTAAACATAACCACAAGAACACAGTAACCATAATTAGCATTTCGAAACACGTATCCCTCCTGTCTCAGCCCGTCCATTGCTTTATTCTTTGCAAATACTCAATTAATTACAATAGATACTAAAGTCAAATCTCCGTTTTATACGGAATAAGATACTTGATATTTAATGGATTATTATTAACAACAAGCCATCTTTTTTTTCAGGTCAATCCATTTTATGTGCTCAATTCACAAGAATAAGTGTCCAGTTACATAACTTAACTATTTTTCTAGCCGATAACCCTTTAAAAACTGATTTACATCACCATTTTATCAGTATGAGTAAATTGTTTTAACTCAGCTATTTTTAATTTTAAGGAGACTTAGATGGCCAATGTTGGCTTGTATCGCTCTAACCGCCAAAATATGATCGCAGGTGTAATAGGCGGTATTGCTGAACGATTTGGTTGGAATGCAAATTTGCTTCGCATTATATTTGTCATTGTTTCTCTAATGAGCGCTGCATTCCCAGGAATTTTAGTTTATTTGGTTTTATGGCTCATTATGCCTAAAAAACAGTTTCAAATAACTCCTGCTCAAGGCTATCAAAATCCCGTTCGTACGGTACATCAAGATTCTAATGATCCATACCGTTAATCATTTTTAGTTTTCGGCTACGACTTTTCCCCAAGAGTCGTAGCTTTTTTTTGTCTATATTTCGCTATGCGCTGATCTGATTCAGCTGTTGATTCAATGCCGCAATCATGTCTGCGCGACTAATCATTCCCACTATTTTTTGATCTTCAACCACAGGAATATAATTAAATGAGCGTTCGACAAAATAAGGCACCAAATCCTGTATCGGTTGCTCTGGTTTTACGGTAACCACTTGACGCACCATAATATGTTTCACTTGATGCTCCCATGTCGTTCTCATATCATTTGCACGCTTAAACCATTCCACCACTTCATACAAAGCCAATGTTCCCACCAATTGCTGCTCAGCATTGGACACAGGTAAGCTCATTAAATTCATCTGTTTAAATTTATCCAAAGCCGAATGAATATCCTCCTGCTCATTTAAACTCACGACATGTTTACTCATAATATCCTGACACTTAAACTGGCTCTGCCCTCGTGCATTGGCCTTTTCCTGTGCCGCTAAAATAATTTTCTGTAAATCATATTCACTAATATCTAAAAGTTCAGTTTGTTGATCCAAAGTGGCTTGAATATCTTGCGGCTGAATCGTGACTTTTTGGGTAGGTGTTGGGTCTTTAGAGCGTTGATTGACTTGTGCAATTTGCGGATATTGTTTTCCCAACATGCGATTAAATACAATTGCAATCACTAACAATAAAATAGAATTCAATAAAACAGGATAAAAAATAAAGTGATAGCCCAGTTGATGTACCGCATCCCCGCCCAATACAGCAGTAATGGCGATTGCACCACTGGGTGGATGCAATGAATCTGTGGTCATCATTAATACAATAGACAGCCCAACAGCAACACTAAAAGCTTCCGTTAAATTTGGAATATACATGGCGCAAGTCACACCAATAATCCCAGCAAGGGTATTACCCACCACCATATTCCACGGTTGCGCCAATGGACTGGCAGGTACTGCAAACAACAAGACCGATGATGCCCCCATAGGCGCGATATACCATGCATTAATGTCACCCAACACCCACCAACTGATCAACGATGAGAGTAGTAGCCCTAACAGTGCACCTATGCCACACAATAAGCGCTCTTTTAACGGAAGAACTTTAAAATTGGGTTTTAAGATATTGAGCCATCTAAGTTGTGAATGAAACACAGCACGCCTTTGGTTATGTTGGAATTGATTTACGAATTATAGAATGATGCAACAATAAGGTGTATTTATTTTATATTTTTCCATGATCAATAGATTCAGCATGTTTGAAATAAAAAATGCCCTGCTCTTTACAGCGATCAGGATGAGTTTCCTTTGTCATTCATTCTCTATCGTGTTTTAAACCAGAGAGCGACACACAGTGAACCTCATACATTTCTTTTAATTCATCGTCCTTCGCAATACTTTTACTGCTCTTTTATACTGACTAATCATCCAGTTTATCGGTAATGATTGGCTCAATTTTGAGCATCTCGATCTCGCCATAGAAAGTAGAAAAAGCAACATCGCCAGCATCTATTCCTGTAGCAATTCGAATTAAATTTTCTACAGGTGCTAATCGGGTTGGATCAAACAACACCCATCCGCCCTCTAAATAGGCTTCAAAAATGGCATGAAAATCGGGTAGAAATTTTTCAATTTCGACATAACCCACCACCATACGTGCTGGAATCCCTAAAGCACGACAGAGTGCAATCCCTAAATGAGCAAAGTCACGACACACTCCAGCCCGATGTATTAATACATCGGTCGCCGTTGTAAATTGGTTAGAGCTACCAGAAACATAAAAAATGTTATTACAAACCCACTGTTCAATGGCTTTAACTCGCGTATACCCTTGAGCCATCCATCCAAATGATCGATTTGCCATATCCACCAAAAGGTCTGAATTACAATATCGACTGGCCAATAAATAAGGCAGCACTTCATCGGGTAAATTTGGAATCGCAACTTCATTAAGATTGTGCTGAACATCGGCATTGATCACAGGATGACGTTCAACCGTAGCACTATAGTTCACTTCAAAAGCATCACAAGCTTCAATATGCAATCTGATATAACGGTTTTGCAGACTTGAGTCGTGAAATTCACGCCATATCACAGGCGGAGAAAAGCTAAGCTGTTCTGTAAGGATGGTTTGATCGGGATGATCAGCAACTTGAATCAGAAAAACAAATTCTGTAGCTTGGACAATCTTGTATGTTAAATGGCACTGAATTTTACAAGTTGTCATGATCGTCCTTATTTTTTAAGCATTATTTCACTGCATGCAGATTAAACCAGTTTCACGCAAATAAATGAATAAGATTGCTTTATCTTTATCACAATTTTAGGTCAATCATGACATGCATCTGATTTATTTTTGCTTTTCAATTCAGCATAAAGCACTTACTAAAACAGCAAATCGTACGACTGGAAATAGAGACCTGATCTCTTTTAACGGTATTTTGATTTTTTCAAAAAAGTATCGACGCATTAACCCTTTGCCACTCTTCCTGAAACTCCTTATAATTGAGCACAATTTTCTCTAATTTTAAGTGGATGACCATGAGTCGCGCCATATCGCATATTGATACCTTCCAAGGCTTAATTCTTGCCTTACAAAATTACTGGGCTGAACAAGGTTGTGTCATTTTACAACCTTACGATATGGAAATGGGCGCAGGCACATTCCACACTGCAACCTTCCTTCGAGCACTTGGCCCTGAAACGTGGAACGCGGCATACGTTCAACCGTCACGTCGCCCTAAAGATGGTCGCTATGGTGAAAACCCGAACCGTTTACAGCATTACTACCAATTCCAAGTGGTGCTTAAACCAAACCCAGACAACATCCAACAGCTTTACCTTGACTCTTTAAAAGCCATTGGTATTGATACCCTCGTTCACGACATTCGTTTTGTTGAAGACAACTGGGAATCGCCAACGCTAGGCGCTTGGGGCTTGGGCTGGGAAGTTTGGCTCAACGGTATGGAAGTGACTCAGTTCACTTACTTCCAACAAGTGGGTGGTGTTGAATGCTACCCTGTGACTGGCGAAATCACTTACGGTCTTGAACGTCTTGCCATGTACTTGCAAGGTGTCGACTCAGTTTATGATTTGGTTTGGACTAAAGGTCAATTCGGTACTGTGACCTATGGCGATGTATTCCATCAAAATGAAGTCGAACAATCGACCTATAACTTTGAATATGCCAACGTCGAAAAAATGTTTGAATTATTCGATTTTTACGAAGCTGAAGCGACACGCTTGATTGAAGCTGAACTTCCACTGCCTGCTTATGAGCAAGTGATTAAAGCATCGCATAGCTTTAACTTGCTTGATGCGCGTGGTGCAATTTCAGTGACTGAACGTCAACGCTATATTTTACGTGTGCGTACTTTGGCGCGTTCAATTGCACAAAGTTATGTGGCGGCACGTGCCAAGCTTGGCTTCCCAATGGCAGAGCCAGCACTACGTGATGAAGTTTTAGCACAGTTAAAAGCACAAGTTGAAGCAGAAGCAAAAGAAGCCAACAAGGAGAGCAAATAATGTCTAAACATACAGTATTGTTCGAATTGGGTTGTGAAGAACTTCCACCAAAAAGCTTAAAAAAATTACGTGATGCACTACAAGCAGAAACAGTAAAAGGCTTAAAAGATGCAGGCTTAGCATTCGATTCAATCGAAGCGTATGCAGCGCCACGTCGTTTGGCTTTAAAAATTGTGGATGTTGATGCTGCTCAAGCCGATACGCAAAAACGCTTTGATGGCCCTGCACTACAAGCCGCTTATGATGCGGAAGGCAAACCAAGCAAAGCATTAGAAGGCTTTATGCGTGGTCAAGGCATCACTGCGGATCAAGTGACCACGTTCCAAGCGGGTAAAGTTGAAAAAGTTTGCTATTTAAAAGATGTTAAAGGTCAAAGCCTTGAGGTTTTACTGCCACAAAT
Organism: Acinetobacter kyonggiensis; assembly: GCF_900107285.1. Lineage (GTDB taxonomy): Bacteria > Pseudomonadota > Gammaproteobacteria > Pseudomonadales > Moraxellaceae > Acinetobacter > Acinetobacter kyonggiensis. The sequence continues at coordinate 222,792 of NZ_FNPK01000001.1, forward strand.
TTTACAAGCAGCGCTGGATAACCTGCCAATTGCAAAACGTATGCGTTCAGCGGCAAGTCGTACTGAATTCGTGCGTCCTGTAAAATGGGTGGTGTTGCTCAAAGACAATGATGTGATTGAAGCCACTATTCAAGACCATCAAGCAGGCAATGTGACTTATGGTCATCGTTTCCATGCGCCTGAAGCAATTACTTTGGCTCATGCAGATGAATATCTTGCCAAATTAAAAGCGGCTTATGTGGTTGCTGACTTTGCAGAACGCCAAGCGATCATTGATCAACAAGTCAAAGCTTTGGCAGATGAAGTCAATGCGATTGCGATTGTACCAAGCGACCTGCGTGATGAAGTGACCGCATTGGTGGAATGGCCTGTTGCGCTTCGTGCCAGCTTTGAAGAACGCTTCCTTGCTGTACCGCAAGAAGCGTTGATTACCACCATGCAGGACAATCAAAAATATTTCTGCTTGGTAAATAGTGATCATAAACTTCAACCTTACTTCATTACTGTTTCAAATATTGAGTCTAAAGATCCGATTCAGATTATTGAAGGTAATGAAAAAGTAGTTCGTCCACGTTTGTCTGATGCTGAATTCTTCTTCTTACAAGATCAAAAGCAACCGCTAGCATCGCGTAAAGAGAAACTCGCAAACATGGTGTTCCAAGCACAATTGGGTACGCTGTGGGATAAATCACAACGTATTGCAAAATTGGCTGTGGCGTTATCGAACATCACGGGTGCAACAGCGGCTGATGCTGAAAAAGCAGCACTGCTGGCAAAATGTGACTTAACCTCTGAACTGGTCGGTGAATTCCCTGAACTTCAAGGTATTGCGGGCACTTACTATGCACGCATTGAAGGTGAAAACCATGAAGTGGCTGAAGCTTTAGGTGAACAGTATTTACCTAAATTTGCAGGCGATGTTTTACCGCAAACCAAAACAGGCACAACCATTGCCCTTGCCGACCGTTTAGATACGCTGACGGGTATTTTTGGTATTGGTCAAGCACCTACAGGTTCAAAAGACCCGTTTGCACTGCGTCGTTCTGCGATTGGTATTTTGCGTTTAGTGACTGAAAACAATCTTGATGTATCAATTGAAGAATTGATTACGCTTGCATTGAATGCGTATGGTGATGTGGTTGCTAATCATGCGAAAACTTTAGCGGATGCTGTTGCATTCCTTGAAGGTCGTTACCGTGCCAAGTATGAAGACCAAGGCGTTGCAGTTGATGTGATTCAAGCTGTTCAAGCCTTGTCACCAAAATCGCCTCTTGATTTTGACAAGCGTGTCACTGCGGTGAATCATTTCCGTGCCTTGCCTGAAGCGGCTGCACTGGCTGCTGCGAATAAACGTGTTGCCAACATTCTAGCGAAAGAAGCTGAACCAACGGGCGCAGTGGTTGAAGCAAACTTAGTTGAAGAGGCTGAAAAAGCATTATTCGCTGTACTTGCTAAAATTACGCCTGAAGTTGAACCGCTATTTGCTGCCAAAGATTACACCACTGCATTGTCTAAGCTTGCTGCTTTACGTGCGCCTGTGGATGCATTCTTTGAAGGCGTAATGGTCATGGCAGATGATGCAGAATTGAAAGCCAACCGTTTACGTTTATTGGCTCAATTACGTGGCTTGTTTACCAGTGTTGCGGATATTTCTGTGCTTCAACACTAACACCAAGATATAGCTAAATTTAAAAAACCCGCTTTAGAGCGGGTTTTTATTATCTTTTTAACTAAATATTATAAATAATTATCAATATCATTTGATTAAATAAAGACCTATAAATCAAACAATTGTCATAATTATAATTTATCATTGCATGGCAAAATTTCGAAATAAAATACTGCATATTTTTAATATATAAATCATTCTTTAGGTCAATTTTTTTAATGAATAAAACATTTCTAAGCTTAATCGCAAGCACTATTATTTTAACTGGGTGTGCAACGACAAAATCAATTCAATATCCTGCTAAAGGTAGCAATACCACACTTTCTGTATCATCGGAACAAATCTCTGCGATGACAGAATCTGGTGGTGGTGATCACTTTATTGAAGGAAGTCAAATTACAGTTGGTGATGCAAGTAATGCACTTTCTAACCCTGCTTCAGGTATGTTTGGACTCATTGGCGTTGGTGTAGCTACAGCAATTGATAAAAAAATGAATGGATCTGCAATCTCTAAAAGTAATTTAAAACAAGCCATTAAATTTGATGCAATAGTAAATAAAAAAATTACTTCTGCTTTGGAAAAAAACTCAACAGATACATCCCTTAAAATACTGGCATTAAATCAACCTTCTGATATTAAAATTGTTCCATTTGCACGACTTTCTTTTCGAGAAAAACCAGATGTAACAGCCACCTTTGGTCTTAAAGCTGAATTTAAAAATGCTGCTGATAATCATTCATCTACAAAGCGCTTATATAATTACATCAGTCAAAAAAAGGCACCGTTAACAGAATGGGATGCAAATAATAATGCGATATTTTTTACTCAGACCAATGGTGCTTTCGATGCATTATCACAAGTCCTAGCTTTAGATATACAGCATCAATTAAACCTAGAAGCTGCCAGTGAAATAAAACAAAAGGAATGTAAATCAACAACTGCGTGGGGTAATATTACTTTTATTGAAGCACCTGAAAAGCTATGTATCGGTGTATTAAAAAATAATAAAGGTAAAGTTTTCCAAAATATGGTCTTGGTAATTGAACAGTAAAATTTTTAATTTAGAGCATGAATAACAGTACTAAATCATAGCTATATTTAATGTATAGCTATGAAACTATAACAAGATAAAAACTCTATTTTTCATCTAAAATATTTTCAGCGCTGGAAAAAAACAATTAAAGATGATAAAAAATAATTACTTATAATAATGGAATTAAAATAATGTATAAGAAAATTCTTCTGTTCACTGCAATTACCTTAAACATTACTCATACACAGGCAAATACTGAACTGACTCGTACCGAAATTATAGTCAGTTCACCAGACACAGTTGCCACCTACGACTGCGAAGGCCGTAATGTCACCATACCCGCACCAGATAGTACTATTAGACTCAAAGGAAACTGTCCTGTTGTGAATGTTATCGGACCTGACACCACTGTATATGTTGAAGCTGTCAATAAAATTAGAATTTCTGGTCCAAATTCCAAGGTGTATTATAAACGCAGTTTACATCCCAGCCGTTTTGTACAAGTCAAAACCTATGGTTCAAGTAGTGCAGCCTATCAAGTCCGTTGAATTTAAAATCACTGAATGACGATATTCTGATAGCTAGATGATCTGATGTTTATAAATTCTCTCTTCCTAGACTTTAGTTTTTATGATCATCCATTTGACTTATTAATTATCTTTTTGAACTAGAAAAACTATAGGTATTTTTCCACCAATTTCATATACTCAAACTAACAATACTCAACAAGAAAGAATATTATGAAACTTAAAACTCTTATTTTGACTGGTCTTGCTAGCGTTGCCCTTACTGCATGTACATCTGCACCCAAAATCCCACAACTTGAAACTGGCGTCCTACAAGAAGTAAAAAACTTAGACGTTTACCCAGACACCACCAATAACAAAGCCAAATTGACTAAATTCAGTGACAAATGCGTGATTGAATTTACTGGCAACCTAAAAGCAGGCAAAGCCGTAGAACAATGGTCATTTAAAAGTTTAACCCTTATTTCAGGCGGTTCTGCAAGTTTTGCAAAAGATGGTACAAGCACCGCAACCAATTTCGACCTACACGATGCAACGGTACAAAAGAACTTCCTTGCACTACGTAACTACTTTGCCAAAGAAGCACTCGCACAATGTGAATAATTGGTTTCTGATGCAGCACTAAAAGCTCTCTTTTTTATAGAAAATGGGGGCTTTTTTTATTACGCCATTCACACTGTAGCAGTAAATGTATAAGCCTGTTGTAAGGCTGTATCAATTTCAGCATATTTTTGTTTAACCGCTTCATTCGCGATTACAATAAATCTAGAACGTAGATGATTGCGACAATGAAAAGGAATAAATACCGATATGAAACTGATGAAAACAGCGCTATTGAGCAGTGTAATTTTAACCTCCACTTGCCTTTTTATCCAAACTACATCGGCAGCAGAAACAACGCCAGCAACTAAAACAGCACCTGCTTATGGCGACAACCCGAATATCTTTAAAGTGTTGGGATATAAGGCGCAACAAGCTGCACAAAATACAGCGGATAAAGTCGATCATGCAGCGCAAAAAGGCATCGCCAAAGTAAAACCTAAAGTGGATAATGCTTGGGAAGAAAGCAAAGTACGGGCAACTGAAACATCCGTGCTTGCAAAAGAAAAATCTCAACAAGCAGCAGCAACCGTTAACAAAAAAATAAATGAGACCAAGGATGCTGTCATCGGCAGCCCAAATACACAGCCTGCACCCATTATTTCACACCCTTTAAGCCAGTCATCTAGCAGTATTGAATCTGTACCTGCTCCAACACCGACAACAGAAGCACCGCAGACACCAAGCAAAGGCAGCATAAATTTATAATATATCCCCTCTCTTATTTTGAGAGAGCAATACGCAGAATGTCGGTTAATTCACTTGTCGAATCGGCTGACCTGCTTTAAAAGCCGTAACATTGTCCACCATCTGCTGCACTATACGTTGACGTGCATCTACACTGCCCCATGCACTATGTGGCGTAACAATTAAGTTAGGAAGATGAGAATCTAACAAGACATTGCCCTCTTTCGGGGGTTCAACCGTCAATACATCAGTCGCTGCACCTGCAATTTTGCCTTGAACTAAGGCATCAGCAAGGTCTGCTTCATTGACAATTCCGCCACGTGCACAGTTAATGAGAAATGCACTCGGTTTCATTGCATCAAAGGCCTTGGCATCAATCAAGTCACGAGTATCTTCTGTTAATGGACAATGCAGACTGAGGAAATCGACTTGTGGCAATAATGCTGTAAAAGGAATACGACTGCTATCGCTCGGACGGTTTGGCAAAGAGCCCACTAAAACCTTCATGCCAAAGGCTTCGGCTAATTTGGCCACCGCTTGCCCCAATTCACCATAACCCAAAACCCCTAAAGTTTTACCTTCCAGTTCAACAATGGGGAAATCTAACAAACAGAAAATGGGTGATTTATTCCATTGTCCTTGCTGCACCGCACGATCATATTGAAGCAATGAGGTTGCTAAAGCCAACATTAAAGTTAAGGTATGCTGAGCCACAGCAGAAGTGCCATAGCCCTGACAATTACACACCACAATGCCCTGCGCACGTGCTTGAACTAGGTCAATATTATTGGTGCCTGTTGCAGAAATTAAAATCAGTTTCAAATTCGGACATTGTTGAATGGTTGCTGCATCGACTATCACTTTATTGCTCATGATGACATCTGCATATTGCACACGCTCTAATAACTGCGCTTGGCTGGTACTTGGATATAAACTTAACGCGTCAAAACTGGCCTCTAATGCACTCAAATCCAAATCATGTTGATCCAGTGATTCATAATCTAAAAATACGGCTTTCATCAAGCATTCCTTGGCTAATTTTAAAAGAAATCTACAAATTCATTTTAGAGATTCAAAGCCAACTTTGTCATATTTTTCAACTCAATTTAAACACTTGTTATGAAAAACCCACTATTTAGTGGGTTTATTCATATGGACTTGGATAGACTTGCGTATTTGGCTAAACACATACATTGCTAAAGCGAAAACCAAAAGCAATCCGCTGCCCATAATGATATACGAGCTATCAGGAATCTGGGCAAATGCATAGGAAGGTAGCAATAGAGCGAGTATGGCTAAAAGCACAGTCGGTATAAAATCATGTTTCATCCTAAAGCACCCTTTATTGTTTATTCTTCGATATTTAGCAAATTGAACTTGCCTTATATTTTCTATCTTAGACCGATTAAAATATAAAGCAAGTGGTCAAAAATCAGACTAAAGTCGAGTTTATTTTAAACAATAACAAGCTACTCAATCATGCTTAAGGATGAAACGGTTGAGTCACGAATTGAGCCGTTTCAGGCGTGTCTTCAATAAAGTCATGACTGCCATATTCATTATTATTTAAGTTTAAATGCTTATAACTGAGCACATAAAAATCACTATATTTTTTCATTACAATCGGGTGCATGCCTGCTGTTAAAGGCTCGTGTTCTTTAAATAATTTTATGACGTGGCGATCATTCATCGCCACCACGTAGCGTTCATCATTTAAAGTAATTTGTACCAAAGCACTACCCTTAGCAAAAATTGGAATCAAAAATTTATGATTTAAAGCAATCGCACTGGCGGCATAGCTTTCAATTTTTTGGCTAATCACATTAAACACCAAGCCATGACCAAACGAGTCAAGTAACTGGCTGCGGTTTTCCTGCGGTAAATTGACCTGTATACCCAGTTTCATTAAATCTTGCTGACTGACTTGCTTATTACTCAACAATTCTCTTAATAACTGTTGTTTCAACTTTGCATCAAAAAACTGATTATCGAGCTGTAAGTCATTGTTAATTAAAATTGAACCCAAAGCATTTTTATGGCGTGGCAATAAATTTTCAATCACTTTACGGTAATAAAACTTACTGTTCTTTTTGACCTGACGAATCTTTTTATAAAAGTAAGTGGCATCAAAATCATGCAACAGAAAGTCATGTAATAATTCTGAACTAGCCAGTACCGCAATGGCATCATGCCCAGTAAAAGGTAAATTCAAGGTATGAATGTGCGGTAACACTTGTTCGAGCTTTACATATTGCGCACGATCTTCTGGACAATACGGATCATAAACCACAATGTATTCACGCTCAGCAGAAACATCTTGCGGCTGAATTTGCATGTTGGCATTCAGTTCCGCGTGAAAGAACATGTTATAACGCGGGTCTTCAACATCGTCAGGATTAATTGAATACTGTGGCACGAGGGCAACCACACGTTTTAAATCGAGCAAATTCGAATATTTAATCGCGGCATAACCGCCCATTGAACCGCCATAACCAATACGGGTTTTAAATGGGGCAATCAGCTCTTGAATTTCGGCAAACATCTGGCGCATTGAGCTTTCAGGAAACCACGATTTCTGCTTCGGCATAATGCCAATGACATTAAAATCATATTTAGAAAGTGACTTTTCAGCATTAATCGACAATCCTTTGGCACGCGTAATTAAGTCACCAAAAGAGAAAATCAATTCATCCGATGAGCCTCTTAAAAAAATGACCCGAATTTGTTCGTCTTCAAAAATAATGTGTTTATCCATTTCCACACCGAAGCAAATCGGCCCTTGTTTTTAGAGTCAATAAAACAAATAGACAGTGTGCCTATTTACCAAAAGCCAATATGTTATTTTATAGATGCTCAGAAGATTAAAAAGCGCAAAATATGACACAATCACTACATCCAGCCGCTCAAAAAGGCTTCAGTTCAGCAGCAGAACTCTATCAACAGGTTCGCCCCAGTTATCCACAAGACATCGTACATTGGTTGCAAGATCAGCTCCAACTTGACGAAAAATCACAGGTAATTGATCTCGGTTCGGGTACTGGCAAATTCTTACCTTACTTACAACAGATCACAAAACACATTACCGCAATTGAACCAATTCAGGAAATGTTGGCACAATTACAAAGCGCCTATCCAGACGTTCAAACACTGCAAGCATCGAGCGAGCAGCTGCCCTTAAGCAGACATAGCCTTGATGCTGTCATCTGCGCACAATCATTTCACTGGTTTGCCAATCTTGAAACATTACAGCAAATTCATCACGTGCTCAAACCTACTGGACATTTGGCTCTGATTTGGAATCAACGTGATATTCAGGTCGATTGGGTCAAAGCCCTCGCGGATATGATTGCACCTTTGGAGGGTAACACACCTCGTTATCATAGTGGTCAATGGAAAAAGGTCTTTGAGCAGCAAACATTGTTTCAACTGGATCATGTACAGACCTTTCAACAAGCACATAAAGGTACTGTGGAAAATGTCGTTGCTAAACGCTTACTTTCCACCAGTTTTATTGCCGCAATGCCAGAACACGAACAGCAACAGTTAAAAGCCCAATTTGAACAGATTGTTTTCAAGTACACTGGAAAACAAGCTCAAGATGAAATTGCTTTTCCCTATTTAACCTATGCTTATGACTTTAAAAAAATTGATTCGCAATAAAGGAATGATCATGAAAAAATTTCAAATGAAACAATTGGGTTTTCCTCTTTTACTCTGTTCAAGCTTGCTAATCAGTGCTTGTGATAACAGTAAAAATGCCACCGACCAAAACGATAAAATTCAACCTGAAGATAAAGTCATGCAGGAGTTGATTACTGAACCAGTGAAAGCTTTTGAAAAAACGCCAAATGATCAACATGATATTGCCTTACTGACCGACTTTGATCAGCGCTTTACCCAAATGAGCGATGACATGGAAGATGAACTAAGCAAAATGCGAGAAGCAGGTTCACTGACCAATGAATTTGCCCATCAGCGAAAACGGGACAATATTCAGTCGGCACTCAACATGTTGAAAGAACTGGATTTAAAAACGGCGCAAGGTCGCTATATTCAAGGCTTGATTGCAGAATATTGGCAAATACAAGCCAAGCTTTATAATGAGAACAAAGAACCAAAAGCAGCAGAGATGAAAAAATCAGAGGATCAAGACAAAGGCTTAGGTGAGTTTTTACATGCGCAAGAACAGCTTGAACATTGGCAATCGCAATATCCTGAAATGACACCATCTGAAGCAACAAAATCAGCCCCATAAAAAAGGGATCATTTGATCCCTTTGAGTAGCTAATAGCGAAACATTATGGGCGTTCAGCATATTGCGGCAAAGTATCGCAAATGGTGTCCCATTCCGCTTTAGAGGCCACAAAAATATGCTGTGTTGGCGCTTGTGTCAGTGCTGTATCCAATGTGCCGATACGTAAACGGTAGACATCAGGTGTTTCCGCTTTAATACTAATGATCGGTGAGCCGCAATCGGCACAGAAACAACGCTGTGTAGTGGCTGTCGATTGAAACTTTTTCAATAAATGCTCACCTTGTACAATTTTAAAATCTGCTTTTTGAATGGGTGCATTGGTTGCAAAAGCAGTGCCATTGGCTTTGCGGCACTTTCGGCAATGACATTCCACAATGTCACCAATTTCACCTTGAATTTCATAGCGCAGACCGCCACACAAACAACTTCCTGTATATCGACTTTCTTCAGCCATAAACGACTTCATTTTTATCATGAGGGAGTTTTTAAGCTAGCATATTTCTGATCATGCTTCAAAAAATCGCCAACTATTGTTGCGTAGAAAGATAGTTTTGCACACCCTCAGCTGCGGCACGACCAGTTGCAAAACAAGCAGTCAGTAAATAACCGCCCGTCGGTGCATCCCAATCCAACATTTCCCCACAACAAAAGACCTGTGGATTCGAACGTAATTGTAGTTGTTCAGTCAGTACGTCGCGCTTTATTCCGCCAGCACAGCTAATGGCTTCTTCTATGGGGCGAAAACCACTGATGGCAATCCGCAGATGTTTGACCTTTTGCGCCAGCACCAAAGGATCATTCCACAGCACTTTGGCAACCAATTCACGGACTAAACTGGCTTTGGCTGAATCCAAGCCAGCCTTACGCCAGACATTGCTGAGCGACTGTTTTTTACTGGGTTGTAATTTTTGGGCTAATTGCGCAATGGTTTGATCGGGCAGTAAATCCAAATATAGCTGCATCGTCTGACCATTTTTCACTTGCTCACGCAATGCACGGCCCTGCTTATAGATCAAACCACTTTCTAAACCATAATGGCTAATCACAATATCACCCATGGTTTTGGTTTGATCATCCACCCATGCTTCAACCCGTTTTAACGGCTGACCGAAAACAGGTTGCATAAACTTAGACCACTGATGCTCAACGCCTGCATTGCTGGCTTGAAAAGCTTCAATTTCACCCTGTGCCAACCATTGCTGCCATGCACCATCACTGCCTAATTTTGACCAAGACACCGCACCGCAAGCCAGCACGATTGCATCAAAACTCTGTACTGTAACCTGTTCACTCACTAAGTCCTTGACCGTCAGTGCCGCTGCATTTAAGTCTAAACACTGATGCCGATAATGAAACTGAATACCCTGTTGCTGCAAGCGTTTCAGCCATGCACGCAATAAAGGGGCAGCTTTCATTTCAATCGGGAAAACCCGCCCAGATGAACCAATATAGGATTCAATGCCCAAATCTTTCATCCAGCTTTGAATCCAGACGGCATCCCACTGTCTCACCCACGGTTCAAGCCACTCTGCTTGATCATAGCGCTCAATAAATTGGGCCACAGGTTCAGCATGGGAAATATTTAACCCTGTTTTACCTGCCATTAAAAACTTACGCGCAGCCGAAGGTTTCTGTTCATAAACATGCACCTCATAATCGGACTGAGTTAAAACTTCCGCAGCCATGAGACCCGCAGGGCCAGCACCAATAATTGCAACACGCTTTTTCATGACTCACTCATTCAGCTTTTTCAGGTGCAGCAGTTAAAGCTATTTGCTGAGCTGCACTCTGCCCCTGTAAAGGCATAAAATCGTCAAAACGGGTACGATAACCTTCTGGCTTGGTGATGATCAATTGCTGACACAATTCACCGCGCTGCAAATATTTAATTTCAAAATGTGTGCGTGCTGAGGTTTCAGCAATCACTTCTTTCACAAAAGGAAGTTTCCATACTTCAATCAACTTCTGCTCTGCTTCAGCGATATATTCAGCAATATTACTGGCCAATGTGATTGTTCCACCGACCTGTAAACGTGACAATAAAAATTCAAAAAAGGGCATATTTAACCAGCGCTGCGCTGGATTATGTGGCTCAGGATTGGGATATAAAATAAAAAATTGCTGCACTTGAGCAGGATTCAATGCATGTACAATCCACGGCATTGCATCAGCATGAATCGGCTGTAAATTCGCCTGCCCTTCTAGGACATGCTGCTTATGCATAGCCAGACATTTTTCACGGGTGCGTTCAATCGCCACTAACTTTTTTTCAGGATTTTGTCCCGAAAACAACAAGGCATGTTTGCCCTTACCTGCGCCAATTTCCACACAAATGGGATCTGGGCTGATCATTTGAAAATCACGAGGCGCATGCATACGCTGTGCTTGAAATTGACGAATTGGCATAATCAGATCAAACTAACAAAAATCGGCTCAAGTCTAGCAAGAGCGACTGTATTTGCCTAATCGAATCATCATTTTTATCTGGAGCACAACATGCCTCGTACTTTCCCGTGTCCACGCTGTGGTGATCTTTCAACTTGGGAAGGCAATGAATTCCGTCCTTTTTGTTCTGAACGCTGCAAAATGATTGACTTAGGCGCTTGGGCCAATGATGAATATAAACTCCCGACTCAAGATGCACCCCAAGCCGATGGCGGTCGGGAAGAAGATCAGTTTTAAGGTTTTATGCTTAAAATTACCTTTCCCGAAAAATCAATGCAGTGGTTGATGAATGATACTCATCAACCTCAACCGCATGAATTAGAATCCAGCTTTTTATTTTAAGGCTAAAAAGAAGCATAGCCATTGCAATCATCGACAGTGCTGAACGGTAGCAACTATCGATAAAAGACTACAAAATATCTTATTGAAAACCATTCAAATTTTTTTTGTTTGTTGATCAAAAGAATAGCTGATAAAAAATAATCATGGCTCATTTTTTAAACTATAATGGTTTGATAAATATAAGGAAATGAAAATGGAACCATCATACTTAAAAATTCTATTTTTTCTATTTACCTTACTCAGTCTTACGAGTTTAGGTTTTGGAATTTATCACCATGATGTCATTATTATGGCTATTGGCATCTTATTTTGTTTAGCAACCATTATCATCGCCTTAGAATTAAAGAAGCACAACAGCAACCCATTTCGTCGAGATTGATGAAATGGATTCATCAATCTCGACGCAAAGAAAAAGATTAACCAGCCTTACCTGCAACAAACGGATTATGTTGTTTTTCGAAACCAATGGTACTTAAAGGCCCATGTCCTGAAATAAATTGCGTTGCGTCTGGCAGACTAAAACATTCACGTTTAATCGAATCAATCAGTTGTTGATGATTACCACGGGGGAAATCTGTACGACCAATTGAACCTTTAAACAACACATCACCTGTCCAAAGCAACCCATAATTCTGGTTATAGAACATCACATGACCTGGGGTATGCCCCGGTGCAAAACGAACTTCAAATGCTTCATCACCCAACGTCAGTACTTCACCGCCTTCTAGCCATTGCGTTACTTCAACTTTTTCTGGAATAGGAAAACCATACTTTGCAGATACTTCTTGGATCATATCAAGCCAAAAAGCATCTTCTTTATGCGGCCCAATCACAGGTACATGCCACACTTTGCTTAATGCACCCACAGCCCCTGCATGGTCTAAATGTCCATGCGTTAACCATAAGGCTTTCACCGTTAAACCCAAAGCGTCGACTTCAGCTTGCAGTTTTTCAGGTTCACCACCAGCATCAATCAAAATTGCTTCTTTGGTTTCAGAATCCCAGACAATTGAACAGTTTTGTTGAAATGCCGTAACAGGGACAATTTTGACTTGCAACATAATGGCGAAACCTCGATGAAATTAGTGAGCTAATGTTTGCGTTAAGGCATCAAGATTAGCTTGAAGCAAAGTTGTGAGCAATGCCAAATGATCTGTATCGGCATTTAAGGCGGGAATATAAGCATAGTCTTGTCCTCCTGCCGACTTAAACAAGTCTGCATTTTGAATCGCCAATTCTTCTAGCGTTTCCAAACAATCTGCTGAAAAAGCAGGACTCATAATCTGTACCGACTTTACCCCTTGCTCTGCCCATTGCTGCAATATGACATCGGTATAAGGTTTGACCCATTCCTGCTTACCAAAACGTGATTGGAAGCTGATCGCCCACTGATCCTCTGCTAAATTCAAAGCCTGCGCTAATAATTGCGCTGTAATACGACAACGATCGGCATAGGGATCGCCCTTATCTGCATAAGGCTGTGGAATACCGTGAAATGACATCAATAATTTTTCGGCACTGCCATGCTCAGCGCGATAGTTACGCACACTTTGCGCCAAAGCCTGAATATATAAAGGATGCTGATAATAATCACGAATAATCGACAAGCCCGGCAAATTACGCTGAGTCAAGATCCACTTGGCAATCGCATCATACAGTGGCGCAGTAGAAGTAGCCGAATATTGAGGGAACAAAGGCAAGAGAATAATGTGATCTTGTACATTTGCACTTAAATTTTGCAGTAAAGCTTGAATCCCCGGATTGCCATAGCTCATGGCAGGCACCACATTTAATTCAAATTGCGGATAGTCTTGAGTCAATTGCTGCTGAACCGCTTGCACTTGTTGCAAGACAATTTCACGCATCGGTGAGTCTTGCCCCCAGACCATGGCATACGCATGTGCAACACGTTTTGGGCGAAAGGGTAAAACAAAGAGTCTTAAAATGATTTGCCAAATTGGCTTGGGAATTTCGATCACACGCTGATCGGATAAAAACTGCTTCAGAAAACGGCGAACTGCAACAGCAGTGGGTTCGTCTGGCGTACCCAAATTGGCCAAAATAATGGTGACTTTTGCTTGAGGTGCAGAAAACATCAAACCCTATTCCAATATGAATAAACTGGGTTTACTTTAACAGTTTTCTACACCTTCGCCATATCCATTAATAAGATGAGTTAAATTGAAAAACACGATTATTATCAAGCAAATTACTTTCCAGTAATTTCTGTCCCTTCGGCGTTAAATGCCACAACATGCGTTGACGGTCATCTCGTCCAGATTGAATAATCCAGTCATTTTGACGCATTTGCATTTTAATGCTGTGCAATGCCCGAATATTGATTTGTGAACGGGCAACCGCATGTGCACGAGGCATTTCGAGTCGTGCATCCGCCAAACCATTATCATTTAAATATTCATTCATACATTTAGAAAAATATTCTTCTGGGGTTGGATGAAGAAACATGGTGCCTAAAATACTCAGCAACTGTGCCCACGTCAGTTTCTTTTGAATTTTCAGTTCTTTAAAATTACCGTCCTGATAAGCATGCATGCGATATTCAAAAGCAAAGACTTCATGCATGGAAACTTTGGGCAAAGTTAAGAACGGATCGACCTCGCGCTTACCCACTTCAGTTTCAAGTTGCTCAATTTTTACTTTCAACTGATCAATTTCATCATGCAACAACTGGGTGTTTTGTGGTCTCACCCAGCCTGAAACAGGATAGCGTTCTAACATTTGCGGCATATTAAAACGTACGGCCATTTCCAAATCACGCATGCTGCGATAGGTAAAAATTTGATCCGCTTCTTGTTGTAATAATTTACGAAATTCTAAAAACTTCTCGCGTAGTTCTGGCTTTTGATCCTGCAAAGATAAATCCCGAGATAATGGGTCTTCATGCATAAATACAATAATGGGTTTCTGTTTGGTGACTGCATAGATATATTCTAAATGCATATAGCCGACACCAGACACAGATTGCTCACCGTATTGACTGCCCAAAAGAATCACCACATAGTCACAATCATCAATTTGACGACGTGCAAATGCTGTACTTAAAGGTGTCCTTTGCTCCAAGCCCCACGAAAAGAATCCCATGCCCACCAAAGTTTGAGCCAAAATGATACGCTCTGGCTGCATTTCACTGCCAGACATAGAAATAAAAACCTGATAACGCTTATCGAGCATTGGTTATCCTCTTCCAATTGCACATTACATCTCCCTCCAACTGTAGTTATGCTGAGCAGATGGAGATGTAATCCGATGACCTAATCTAAAATTTATTTTTTGTACTATATTTCAAAAGACTATTCGCGTTTGATTGCTTATTCAACAGCAATATTACGAATATTCCAAGTTAAATCATCTTGAATCAAGTATTGCAACACAGTTTTTAAGTTTTCTGCGTTATTGCCACTCACATGACATTCAATCCGCACACCGTCATTTTGATCTTGCTCAAATAATAACTCATTTTTAATCAAAATTCGGGCTGTTTGTCGCGCAACTGGTACACCAGAGTCAATTAATGTCAGTTTCTGACTAAAAATAGACTCAATTGCAGGTTTTAGAAAGGGATAATGAGTACAACCTAAAACTAAATAATCAGCACCTTGATCCACCACAGGTTGTAATATTTCTTTTAACATGGCTAAACATGCTGTACTCATTTGTGTGCCACTTTCGACAAAAGGCACCAAATCCAGACAAGTCACAGGAATCACATTGACGTGGGCAGGAAGTGCAAAACGCTGCATGACATCTTGAATCAGTTTGCCGCGAAAAGTCGCTGGCGTTGCCAGTACAGCCACCGTTTTTGATTTTGTTTGTAAGACCGCAGGTTTTAAAGCGGGTACTAAGCCAATAATGGGAAAATCTTCACCATAATAATCACGTAAATAATCAAGGCTAAAAGCAGATGCCGTATTGCATGCCACCACCGCGACTTTACAACCTTGCCGATATAACCATTCAATCGCTTGAGCCGTCAATTCACGAATATTCTGATCGTCACGTGGCCCATAGGGCACATGTGCAGTATCAGCATAATAAAGAATCCGCTCTTTGGGTAAATATCGAGCAATATCCTGTGCCACCGACAACCCACCTATTCCAGAGTCAAAAATTCCGATCGGCGCATGAGATTGTGCCTTGGGCATTGGATCTATTAAAGGATAAATAGGATGAATGGCTGTCATAGCTTCACTTTTCAGCAGTTCAAAAAGGGAGAGAACAAAGCTTAAACCTCAGGTGCCTAATTGCAAGTAAAAATCACCGCTTTGTAGGCTTAAGATGGTATCACCTTGCTCATTTTCAAGCAGTTGCCCCATTTCAATTAAATGAAAAAAAGCGGCACGTTGAATTAAAGCATTAAGACCAAAACGCACATGGACATAAGGACGTAACTCAACCGATCCATCATGAGCAACATAGTCGCGCATAAAAATAGCATGTTCAGCATCCACAATGACTATATCTTGCGTGGTGGTAGTCAACTGAAGGTAATTTTTCCCATCAATTTCCACTCGACCAACCTGATTCACCCATAAAGGTTCATCTTCCACCTCAATTTCAATTTGTTCGACTGGGGTTTTTAAATAGAACTTCCCCTGTTCTTTCCAAAGTACGCTGGAGAACAGATCAATCAGGGCCTGACGTTTGATCAATTGACCTTCGTGCCACCATTCTCCGTTGGCTTTCACCTTTAAATCCATTGTGCCACAATGCTTTGGGGTAAATTGCTCCAATGGGGGAATTGACCTTTTGTGACCGGTCTGTGCATCTTTTAAGTATTGTGCAATACCCATTAAATTTTTATCATCAGCAATAGCTACTTCTTTCGTCGGATTTGGTGAATTATTTTGATTAATCATAAATGAAGACCCTACTGACGGAAAAATAATATGATTCAGCCAATTGGCTAGATCAAGGTTTAAAACTATACTAGCCCACAATATAAAAGACACGATAATAAAATTGTGTCTGGGCATTAAGAACACTCATGGCAGCACCGAGTGAAATCACTACGGTTGCCACCTTCAAATACTATGAGGAGTCCTACATGGAGCACATCGAACGTGAATCGATGGAGTTTGACGTAGTCATCGTTGGCGCAGGCCCTGCTGGTCTTTCTGCAGCGATTAAAATTCGTCAACTTGCAATTGAAAATAACCTGAACGATCTGTCCGTTTGTGTCGTGGAAAAGGGCTCTGAAGTTGGTGCGCACATTTTATCTGGCGCGGTTCTTGAACCTCGTGCCATGAATGAGTTGTTCCCGAACTGGAAGGAAGAAGGTGCGCCTTTAAATGTTCCAGTGACTGAAGACAAAACGTATTTCTTGTTGTCTGATGAAAAATCACAAGAAGCACCGCATTGGATGGTGCCTAAAACCATGCATAATGATGGCAACTATGTCATCTCTTTAGGTAACGTGGTTCGTTGGTTAGGTACGAAAGCGGAAGAACTTGAAGTTTCAATTTTCCCAGGCTTTGCTGCTTCTGAAATCCTTTACCATGCCGATGGTACAGTCAAAGGGATTCAAACGGGCGACATGGGCATTGGTAAAGATGGTGAACCAACCCATAACTTTACGCCGGGTTATGAACTGCATGCCAAATACACGATTTTTGCTGAAGGTTGCCGTGGTCACCTAGGCAAGCGCCTGATCGCTAAGTTTGATTTAGATAAAGATGCCGATCCGCAACACTACGGTATCGGGATTAAAGAATTGTGGGAAATCGACCCTGCGAAACATAAACCCGGTTTGGTGATGCACGGTGCAGGTTGGCCATTAAATGAAACGGGTTCTTCAGGTGGTTGGTGGTTATACCACGCTGAAAATAACCAAGTCACTTTAGGCTTGATTGTTGATTTGTCATACACCAATCCAAACATGTATCCATTTGCAGAAATGCAACGTTGGAAAACCCATCCCCTGATCAAGCAATATCTTGAAGGTGGGAAACGTATTTCTTACGGTGCACGTGCCATTACCAAAGGCGGTATTAATGCCTTACCGAAGTTTACCTTCCCAGGTGGCTCGCTCATTGGTGATGATGCAGGTTTCTTGAACTTTGCTAAAATCAAAGGTTCTCACACAGCGATGAAATCTGGCATGCTTTGCGCAGAAGCAGTGTTTGAAGCGATTGCTGCTGGTGTAGAAAAAGGCGGTGATCTTGCGATTGCTCGCGTGACTGAAGGTGAAGACTTCTTTGCGAAAGAGTTAACCGCTTATACCGACAAGTTCAATAACAGCTGGCTAAAAGAAGAGTTATACAACTCTCGTAACTTCGGCCCTGCATTTCACAAGTTTGGTCAATGGATTGGTGGTGCATTTAACTTTATCGATCAAAACATCTTTAAAGTGCCATTTACATTGCATGACTTAGTGCCTGATTTCAGCACATTGAAAACGGTCGATACGGCTACATTCAAACCGAACTACCCAAAACCTGATAACAAACTAACTTTTGACCGTTTGTCTTCTGTATTTGTATCCAATACTGTACATGAAGAAAATCAGCCTGCGCATTTGAAACTGACCGATGCCTCTATTCCAGTCAACGTCAACTTGCCAAAATGGGATGAGCCTGCTCAGCGTTACTGCCCTGCTGGTGTGTATGAAATTATGGAAGAGAATGACGGTTCTAAACGCTTCCAAATTAATGCAGCCAACTGTGTGCACTGTAAGACCTGTGATATTAAAGACCCTTCACAGAACATCACTTGGGTCACGCCTGAGGGTGGCGGTGGTCCTAATTACCCGAATATGTAATATTCCTTGCGACAGGGTCAAACTCTGTTTTCCCTGTCTCATCTTGCGAAGCAGTGCTTCTCATACCCGAATATGTAATATTCAATAAAAAATCCCCTTTCGAGGGGATTTTTTATGTCATCTTAAAATAAAGCACACAATATTCTGAATTAGCCTTTCTTGACCAAATAATGAAACTCTTTATTGCCCGCTTCATCTAGCACTTCTTCTTGTAATAATAATTCATGGCCTAAATGCATACAAAATTTTGGAATATCCCATGAGGTTGAATTATCGGTCGCAAACACCTCAACCACATCACCCGATTTGGATTTACGAATCGCTTGATGCAACATCATTACAGGTTCAGGACAACGCAGTCCTCGTGTATTTAGCTGAAGAGTTGGCGTAACAAGCGGTTCAGACATCGGTAAACTCGGTATTAAAAAATCCTCGCTATTTTAACATAAACTTAAATGCCATTATTTGCTTAAAAATACAGTTTAAAATAAGCAGGCAGAATGACTGATATATTCATGCAATACAGCAATTTTAGAGATAGACATCTATATTTTCTCGGGTATGATAAAATTCGTTTTTTTAGATATTAAGAGTCTTTAGGAAAGATCATGCACGAGGAATCAGGCCCGTCGTGGGGCATGCGTGGCTTACGCAAATGGCTAAGCACTGCACCCGAAACTCGCGACGAACTGCTAAAATTAGTACAAGATTCACGTCGTTTTTTAGAACCCGATACTGTTGCAATGCTTGAAGGCGTACTTGACCTTCCTGCAACAAAAATTCGTGAGGTCATGACCCCGCGAACTGCAATGATCAGCTTACAAGAAGATGATCAGTTACTGGACATCTTACATACCCTTGTAGAGTCGGCACATTCTCGTTTTCCAGTATTTTCATCCGACCAACCCGACAATGTGGTGGGTATTTTATTGGCAAAGGACTTATTGCCTTATTTGACTGAACCGAGCAATAAAGTCGATATTCGTGCCTTGATGCGTCAACCCATATTTGTGCCTGAAAGTGCGCGATCTGACCAAGTTCTGCGTATGTTAAAAAATACCCAGACCCATATTGCTGTAGTGATTGATGAATATGGCACAACGTCTGGATTGGTTACCTTAGAAGACATTTTAGAAGAAATTGTCGGTGAAATTGAAGATGAACATGATATGGTCGATGAAGAAGCACAATTCATCATTCCTGACAATGATCCTCAAACGGCAAATACGTGGTTAGTTCAAGCACTTACACCAATTGAACACTTTAACAATGTTTTAGATGCTGATTTTTCCGATGATGAAGTAGAAACTGTTGGCGGTTTATTGCTTCAAGAAATGGGTTTAGTCAGCGATTTACAAGGTCAAATCATTGAGCTTGAGAATTGGCAATTTACCATTATAGAAGCAGATGCCCGCACTATTCATCTGATTCGAGCTGTCCGTAAATGAGAACTTACTTTAATAAGCTGTTCAATTCATCCCAACAACAAAAACAGCTCCCGTTTATTTACCCCTTTTTCATTTCATTATTTTCAGGTGCCATGTTCAGCTTTGCGCTGGCACCTTATTATTACTGGTGGCTGGCACTGCTGTCACCCGCTTTACTCTATGCTTCGCTGCGTAAACGCTCTGCTCGACAAGCCTTTGGTATGGGTTGGGCTTATGGCTTTGGTTTATGGTTTGTCGGTGCATTTTGGCTGTATACCTCTATCCATGTTTATGGCGACACCAGTGCTTTTTTAAGTGTTCTGATGATTGCCTTCATGGCCTTGCTGATGGGCTTATTTACTGCTTTACAGACATGGCTATACCGTCGCTTCTTTCCTGAAACTCCCCTTACCTTTGCACCGCTTTGGGTATTTTTTGAATGGGCAAAAACTTGGGTATTTACTGGTTTCCCATGGTTATTTGCCGGTTATGCCTTCACTGAACGCTTCCTAGATGGCTATGCACCGTTATTCGGGATCTTTGGTGTTTCGTTTGTGGTGATTATTTTAGCCTGCGCCTTGGTTGAAATCCTGAATAAATGGCTATTTTGGCTCATTCCTTCAGCGCTCTTACTTTTGGGTGCTTGGGGCGCTTCCTACCTCAGCTTTGTTCAACCTAAAAATACCAAACCACTTTCTGTCTCTTTAATTCAAGGCAATATTCCTCAAGATCTAAAATGGCTGACCGAATATCAAGTGAAAACCTTGATGATCTATGCCAATTTAAGTCGAACTGAATGGGGACGTGATCTCATTGTTTGGCCTGAATCCTCAATTCCGCTGTTCCAAACCGATATTGAACCCTTCCTTGATGCAATGAAAGTTCAAGCAGAAAAATCAGGCACAGCGTGGGTCACGGGTATTCCTTATTGGGATCTAAAGGAATCTCAAATTGAGCAGCATCCAATGTATTACAACAGCATCATGGCTTTAGGTGATGAATCTACAGGTTTGTATAAAAAACAGCGTTTAGTCCCCTTTGGTGAATATATTCCACTCTCAGGTTGGCTCAGTTGGGTGTTACCTGCATTGCAAAATGACCCATCGATGAGCGGTTTTTCGCGTGGTGCACGTGAGCAAAAGCCATTGGAGGTAAAAAACCATCCTTTAGGTGCTGCGATTTGTTATGAGGTGGCGTATCCAAGCCTGACGCGTCGTAATGCCCGTCAAAGTGATTTCTTGGTGACTGTATCCAATGATGCATGGTTTACTGGTACAGCAGGGCCTTGGCAGCATTTACAAATGGTGCAAATGCGCGCCAAAGAAAATGGCCGTTGGTTTATTCGCGCCACCAATACTGGTGTGACTGCATTTATCGATCATAACGGGCATATTGTAAAGCAAGCGCCTACGGATCAAACAGCGGTTCTTCGCGGTGAACTGCCAGCCATGCAAGGCGAAACCTTATATATGCGCCTCAGTGATTGGCCGATTCTAGCTTTTTCATTGTTGTTGTTAATTTTAGGTTGGATTTATCGTCCACGTGAAGTAGATGTCTCATTTAAATCACGGCGTTAAAATTCCTTTCTATCTCCATTATTAAAGGAAGAAAAGTCCCTCTTGGGAAAAGGCGGGATTTAGGGGGATTAAATATTTCCACAATCCAATAGCGGCTTAGGAAGTAAACATATACCAATCCCTCCCAACCTCCCTTTTTAAAAGGGAGGGGCTTTTACAATGAAATAAAAAACCGAGGTCAATGCCTCGGTTTTTTATACACATCATTTTATAATTGAGTCACTAAATAAGACATCATGGTTGCTAAAAAAAACATTGGAATATAACAATAAATTTTGACCACACGGTGTTCTAAAGCTGAAATCTGTTCTTGTTTTAAGCTTAATACAGTCGCTTTCAATGCAGACCAAAAGCACAGTACCAGTAAGGTACTAAATACACTGATGGCAAAAAAGCCCACCATAATTTGGCTACTTCCCTCTGTCGCATGCCATAAAGTTAAAATACCTTGACTCATGGGAAGTAAACTCAAAATCAAAAGAACAGATTTGAGCATTGACCAATGAAATTGACCAATTTCATCCGCTATCATTAATGCTTTCATTCTATCCTCCATAGACAAAATCGTTGCCATTTCAAACATTATGCAAGTTTTTTTATAAATAAAAAGGCTATTTTTCTTCACACTTCATCATTATTGTAACTATTAAATATGGGAATAATTCTTATTATAACTACCAAATAGCAATATTATATTATTTATATAAAATTCAATATTTTAACATATACTCATTAATTAGGATTTATTATCACTTCACTTTGTATTGAACCATCAGATCAAGTGAAGTGATTTATTTCATAAATGCAATAAAATAATGATTCTCAGTTAAGGCTGATAATAAATATCAGTATCTGTACCTTCACCGCCTTCTTTACCATCTGCGCCAAAAGAATACAAATCAAAGGCACGACCTTCGGCACCTGGAATCACATATTGAATATCATTATCCCAGCTGTCTTTTGGATAGCCGCCTTTCACATAACCACCTTGCATCCAATTTTTTGCAGAAGCAGGTTGATTAACTAAAGCATCTAAACCACCATCTTGCATCGAAGGATACTTACCATTATCAAGCTTATATTGATCTAAAGCACCTGCAACGCCTTTTAAAGTAATGGCAGAGGTATCCACTTTGGCTTTCTCACCACGCCCCATGACATTCGGTACGATCAGTGCAGCCAACACCCCTAAAATCACAATCACCACCATTACTTCAATGAGGGTAAAGCC
This sequence comes from Acinetobacter kyonggiensis, assembly GCF_900107285.1. GTDB lineage: Bacteria > Pseudomonadota > Gammaproteobacteria > Pseudomonadales > Moraxellaceae > Acinetobacter > Acinetobacter kyonggiensis. The sequence goes on from NZ_FNPK01000001.1 coordinate 245,364, forward strand.
TGATTGCTTCGCTTGATATTTTTTAGCTTGCATATAACTCTCTCGCAAAAATCTTTATCTTTATAAAATGGGTTAAATCATATTATTCATATTTACAATCGGCAACATCACCGCGATTACAATCACTAAAACAATACTCGCCATCACCACCAACATTAAGGGTTCAAGCAGTGCCAGTAAAGTTGAAATTAAGGTGGTGACTTCACGATCTTGCATGCTTGAAGCTCGCTCGAGCATACGATCCAGTTCGCCCGAGGCTTCACCACTTTTGATCATTTGTACCATCATCGGGGGGAAATAACCACTACGCTCCAGTTGCGTTGCAAGGTTGCCGCCTTCTGTCACTTTCTCTGCCGCTAAATTGACAGAATCACGAATCACCCAGTTATTACTGACCGCTGCGCCAATTTTAAGCGCGTCTACCAACGGTACACCAGACTTGGTCAAAATCGATAAGGTACTGGCAAAACGTGCAGCATTTATACCACGCGATAATTTACCAAATAATGGCAATTTGAGTGTTAAACGATCAAAAGCATAATGCCCAGCCGAAGTTCTTAAAAACCGAACTAATGTAATAAAACCAACCACACCTGCGACAAGCAAAAAGGGCCATGCCACCCGAATAAAATCGCTGGCTTTCATTAAAGCAACTGTAATCCAAGGCAGTGCATCTTTACTTTGATCAAAAGTTTTGACAATGTCTGGCACCACGTAGGTCATCAGCCCCATCACAATCGCAAAAGACATTAGCATCAGAATAATCGGATAAATCATCGCACCCTGCACTTTCTTTTGCATGGCAAAACGGTTTTCGGTGTAATCTGATAATTGATCTAGAATTAAATCAAGATGCCCTGAACGCTCACCCGCAGCAATAGTGGCAATATATAAATCGGGTAACCGCCCTGCTTGCTGCAAAGCATTGGCAAGTGAATGCCCTTCCATAACTTTTGAGCGTACCGACATCAACAAGTTTTGCACATGTACTTTTTCACTTTGTTTACCCACGGCACGCAGTGCTTCTTCTAAAGGAATCGCAGCGGCAACCAAAACTGAAAGTTGACGGGTAAATAAGGCCAAATCATAAGCGGTGACTTTTTTCTGCAACCATCGTTCTGAGCGATGCTTATCTTTTTGCTCAACAGGGTCAACCGTCACAGGAATGAGGGATTTGTCTCTGAGCTGTTGACGAATTTGACGCGCGGAATCGCCTTCTAACACGCCTTTTTGCTGCTTCCCTGAAGCATCAATGGCAGTAAATTGATATGCAGGCATTGTAATGCTCTAATTTTCCAAAATTTGCTTCAGCGCTGTTGCGTCTGACCACCAAAATCATTCATATTCTGAGACATAAATGATTTGCTCACTCTAACATAACTCGATCTTGAGCACGACGAAATTTGATTAGGACGATTTGACCCTTATTTATGCCAAATACAACATCGACTCCATCCAATATTTATCGCATTCGTGTTGCTGTATCTGTACATGTCTATGACTGCTTTGATTACAGCCTAAGTGCCCAACAGTACCAACAGGCCCAAATTGGCGCACGTGTTGCTGTGTCGTTTGGACGGCAAAATCTGGTCGGGATTATTGTGGAAAAATTAACACCAGACACCCCGATTGACCCCCGTTTTAAACTCAAAGCCATTACCGAACTGCTCGATGAGCACGCTATTTTAGATCAGAAAAGTTTAAGTTTATTGACATGGTCAGCGCAATATTATCAATTTCCAATTGGTGAAGTCTTCCAAAGTGCCTTACCGACTTTTTTACGCCAAGGTAAACCGTATAATTTATTGGCACGTATGTGGAATGTTTTAGACTTGCATGCCGAAGCAAAAGTGACCCGTTCGGAAAAACAACAAGAAGCTTATAAAATACTCAAATTGCATCCAACAGGAACCACAGAAAATATTTTAAATTTGGCTGGTATTGAAACAGCCACACTAAAAGCTTTAGAAAAAAAAGCCATTGTGGAATGTGTTTTAGAAAAGCAAGATTTCAGCCCACAGCCTGTCACACTGGCACAAATGCCCTTAACGGCCAATGAAGAGCAAAAAAAAGCCATTCAACACGTGCTCAAGGCACAGAAAAAATATCAAGCCTTTTTACTCGATGGCTTAACGGGTAGTGGCAAAACTGAAGTGTATTTGCAGATCATGCAAGATGTTTTGAAACAAGGCAAACAAGTGTTGGTGTTGGTGCCTGAAATTGGTTTAACGCCACAAACCATTAGCCGCTTTCAATCACGTTTTCATAGCAATATTGTGTTACTCCATTCAGGGCTGAATGACACCAAACGCTTACAAGCATGGCAAGCCGCGCAAACAGGCAAAGCCTCTATTATTTTGGGCACCCGTTCTGCCATTTATACACCGCTGCCCAATTTAGGTTTAATCATTTTAGATGAAGAACATGATCTGTCCTTTAAACAACAAGAAGGTTTTCGCTATCACGCCCGTGATGTCGCAATGTATCGTGCGCATTTAGAAAGTTGTCCGATTATTTTAGGTTCAGCCACCCCAAGCATCGACAGTTACGCCTTGGTGGATGCAGGCAAAATGACCCGTTTAGAACTGAGTCAGCGTGCAGGTGTGGCACTCATGCCGAAAATTCATCTGATTGATCTGAAAGTTGCCCAAAAGCAAAATGGCATTAGCCAAAGCCTGCTTGATGAAATACAAAAACGCCTCGATAAAAAAGAACAAGTCTTGGTGTTTTTAAACCGACGCGGTTATGCGCCCGTGTTGATTTGTGAAAGTTGTGCATGGCAGGCAAAGTGCCCACATTGTGATGCCAATTTCACTGTACATCGTCAACCGTATCAGCATTTACATTGTCACCATTGCGGCACGATTCATCGCATGCCAAATCATTGTCCACAGTGTCAGCATACCGAACTCAAATCGATTGGTTTGGGAACGGCCAAGGTTGAAGAACATTTACAACAGTTATTTCCCAAATTTGACGTGATACGAGTTGACCGCGACTCCACCAGTCGCGTGGGGAGCTGGCAAAAAATTTATGACAAAATTCAAAAAAGTGAACCGATTATTTTGCTTGGCACACAAATGTTGGCAAAAGGACACCACTTTCCTTACGTAACTTTAGTGGCCATTTTAGATATTGATTCAGGCTTATTTAGTGTCGATTTTCGCGCCACAGAACGCACAGCGCAACTGATTGTTCAAGTGGCAGGGCGTGCAGGTCGCGGGGAACGCAAAGGTGAGGTCTATTTACAAACGCTCAGACCTGACCACCCTTTACTCACGACATTAATCCAAGAAAATTATTATCATTTTGCCAAACAAACCTTAAAAGAACGTCGTGCAGCTTTACTCCCCCCGTTTCGGTATGCGGCACTGATTCGTTGTGAGTCGAAAAATCAGGAACAAAACCAAGCCTTCTTAGAACAACATGCCCAAGCCTTAAGACAGGTTTCAGAAAACCTGATTGATATTTGGGGACCCATTCCAGCGCCAATGGAACGCAAAGCGGGACGTTATCAAGCACATATGGTACTGCTATCCCAAGATCGGGCGAGATTACATTTTTATATTCGGGCTTGGTGGCAAAATATGTTGCATCAAAAGCCCTCAACCATGAAACTTACCTTAGATATAGACCCTCAGGAATTAAGCTAAGTTAAAGTTCTCCTTTGGCTTAAATTTTTTGGCACTAAAATAAATTCTAGGACAGGCTGATGTCGCTACTGTTACAAATTACGATTTTCCTTGGTGCGTCCTTACTCTTGGTGCCTTTAGCCAAACGCTTCGGAATTGCCACCGTACTCGGTTATTTGTTTACAGGTATGTTGCTGGGTCCCAGTGTATTCAATATTACCAGTGACCCTGAATCCATCCAAGAATTGGCTGAATTTGGCGTGATTCTGTTAATGTTCATTATTGGTCTAGAACTGCGACCACAACGGCTGTGGGAAATGCGTAAATCCATCTTTTTGATGGGCAGCTTACAAGTCGGCATGACTGGCATTATTCTCGCCATCGTTGTCTTTTTTGCCTTACAACAAAACATTGCTGCAAGTTTTGTCATTGGTACTGCACTCGCGCTGTCATCGACGGCTTTTGTTTTGCAACTACTGGCCGAAAAACAACAACTCAACACCACCTTTGGGCAACAGTCTTTTTCTGTACTCCTATTTCAGGATATTGCTGCCATTCCCCTGCTGGCGATTATTCCCCTCTTAGCAGGCAATGAATCGACCCATCACGGTATTGCCTATTTCGCCGCAATTATTGCCACCTTTAGCGGTTTATTTTTATTTAGCCGTTATATGATGCGGCCCTTTTTTCGCTTTGTCGCTAAAAGCGGTGCACATGAATTGATTACAGCTGTGGGGCTATTTATTGTCTTGGGCGTTGTAGTGCTAATGGATGTACTCGGCATTAGTACTACTTTGGGTGCATTCTTAACAGGCGTGTTACTGGCAGACTCAGAATTTCGACATGAATTGGAAGCCAGTATCGCGCCCTTTAAAGGACTTTTACTCGGTCTCTTCTTTATGACCGTGGGGATGACCACACAATTGTCACTCTTGGTCGATATGCCGTGGTTGATTATTGGTGGGGCATTTACTTTAATATTGGTGAAAAGCATAACGCTCACTGCCATTGCCCGTTATTTAAAATATTCATGGCGCAACAGTTTGCTGCTTGCGACCTGCTTATCTCAGGGGGGTGAGTTTGCCTTTGTGGTACTGAAAGTCGCAAGTAGTGAAAAAGTCATTAGCCAAGCCATTTTGGAACCGATAACCCTTATCGTGACACTGTCAATGGTGCTCACGCCCATGCTGTATTGGCTGATCAGCACATGGATTATTCCTGTACTTGATAAAGAAAAAGAAAAAGCCCCTGTCTATGACGAAATTCCAAATATTCACAACCCGATGATTATTGCTGGATTTGGACGTTTTGGACAAATCATTGCGCGTATTGCCCACCTACAACATCAATCCTTTACCGCGATTGACAGCAATTTAGAAAAAGTTGATTTCGTGCGTCAGTATGGTGGTACGTTATACTATGGAGATGCCACACAACCCGATATTTTACGCTCTGCGGGTATTCAACATGCTAAAGTTTTTGTGTTAGCCATTGATGATATTGAAGACTCCATGAACGTGGCACGGCATATTCGTTTAAATTATCCGAATCTGAAACTGTTGGTACGTGCCCGTGATCGTCATCATGTCCATTTACTGCGTGATTTAGGTGTCGAACAGATTTGGCGTGAAACCTACTTATCATCGCTTGGTATGGCCTATCGTGCCTTGCGTGAATTGGATATTAGTGAAGAAGATGCGTATAAAAGTATTGAATTGTTCCGTGACTACGATGAAAAGTTATTAATTCAGCAACAACGTATTTATACCGATGAACAAAAGGTCTATGAAACCCATCGTAATGCTTTAGCAGAGCTAGAACACTTATTTGAAAGTGATGCTCAAATTCGTCAAGAACCTACTGGCGTCAATTTACAACGCGACTTAGCGCATCCGCGTATTGATGTCACACGAGATGATAGTAACTAGCTTGTGTTTTACAATGTAGACACCATTAACACGGGCTATTGGAGAAATTTATGTCTGAATTACGTCAACGCTTTTATATTGAAAATTGCCCAATTCGCGGTGAAGTGGTCCATTTGGAAAAAGTATTACAAACAATTCTTGCCCAACGTGATTATCCTCAAGCCATTCAAGTCCTGTTGGGCGAAATGCTGAGTGCCACCGCATTACTTGCCAGTACCCTTAAAATTAAAGGTCGTATTAGCCTTCAAATTCAAGCAGCTGGCACATTCAAATGGGCGATGGCGGAATGTAATCATTTAGGTGAGTTACGTGCATCAGCAGATTATGAAGAAGATTCTCGCTTCTTACAGGCAGAAAACAGCAGCACCGTTTTCAAAGCACTGGTCAATCCTGTCCTTTTTATTAACATTGAACCTGAATTTGGTGAACGCTATCAAGGCATCATTGCACTTGAATACGACACCTTAGCGGGTTGTTTGATGCAGTATTACGATTTATCTGTACAAATTCCAACCAAAATTATGTTAGCCAGTACCGCAGAATGTTCAGGTGGTTTACTCATTCAACTGTTACCGCGAAATAGTGAAGAAGAGCAGCAACGTGTCGATGAAGACCTATGGCCTCGCCTGACCATGTTGACTGAAACCTTAAAACCTGAAGAACTGACCAAGCTCGATGCCACAGAAATTCTCTATCGTTTGTATAATGAAGAAGATGTCCGTTTACCTGACGTTGAGGAATTAAAATTTGGGTGTACTTGTTCTAAAGACCGTTGTGCCAATGCCCTAATTCAAATTGGCGTTGAAGCGGTACGTGAAACCCTCGAATTTCAAAATCCAATTACCATGGACTGCCAATTCTGTAGCACCCGCTATAGCTTTACTGCGGAAGAAGCTTTTGGCTTATTTGGCAAACATCTCAGCTAATGTAAGCTCAGTCGGTTAAAAAAGAGTGGCGATACAGCTACTCTTTTTTTATACAAAAATTAAACTCAATCTTGTTTTAAGTTCAGCGGGCTTAAACCATCAACATGAACTGAAATAATCCGCAGATAAAAAGATCAGCCTCCTGAACAACTCAATCAAAAGTCATTTTTGGGCTTTTTTTAAGATTCAAGCTTTCAAAAGCCAACTAATCAAACATAATCAATTGTTTTTGTGAAATATATTGCTTTTTCTTATTTGATTTCCACAAGGTTTATCGCTATAAATTAGGCGCTTTACTCTAAAACTATAAAATATTTCATTTTAAGGGGACATTAATGAAGAATTTATATCAAGGTATTCTTGCAAGCGTTATATTCGCAACACTTTCTTCCTTTAGTTTTGCTGCTAACATAAATGATCCTTTAGTCGGCAAATGGAAAACAGTGGATGACCGTACGGGTTATTCTCGTGCAGATGTCGAAATTAGTAAAAAACCAGATGGCACTTATGAAGGTGTCATTGTGGCAACGCGCAGTGTGCCTGGCACAGAAAAAATGCTGACTTGTACCAATTGTCCCGGTAATTTAAAAGACAAACCATTTTTAGGTTTACCTTTTATTTGGGGCTTTAAACAAAACCCAGATAATCCGCGTGAATTTAATCATGGTCGAGTGCTTGACCCGATTGGAGGCAAAATCTATAAAGGTAAGGCACGTCTCAGCGCAAGTGGCAAACATTTAAATCTACGGGGGTATGTCGGTGTTTCAGTCATTGGGCGTAGTGTAACGTGGATTAAATATTGATTTTATTTATGATTTTAAAAGACTCCTTTTCAGGAGTCTTTTTTTTGTCATAATTTGAAACAATAAGGTACAGATCTACACTATTTCAATTTTATGAAATAGCATAATAATGATTAAAACATAACCAGTTTTAGCTTCCTATTTTATGACTAAAAATTATTATGAAATTCTGGGTATTACGCGTAATGCCACCCCAGACCAAATCAAGAAAGCTTATCGAAAATTAGCTCGAAAATACCATCCCGATATAAGCAAAGAAGCGAATGCCGAGGAGAACATGCAAGCCATTAATGTGGCTTATGACACTTTAAGTCATGAACAGAAAAAAACTGAATACGATTTTCAGTTAGATCATCCAGAAGCCTTTTATCAATCTGATCAACATACAGGCACGGATGGTTTTGACCATACACAATTTTATCGTCAAGGCTCTGACCAACAGCAGCATTCAAATTTTAGTGGTTTTGAAGATCTTTTTGGACGTTTCGGTTCAGGCTTTGGTGGAGGAAATCATCACTATCAAAATCAACACAGGCAGCAACAACGTAGCTATAAAGGTGAAGACCAACATGCCAATATAGAGGTCGATGTTGACATTGCTTTCCATGGCTCAACCCAAAATATTACCTTACAAATTCCAACGTTGAATGCTTATGGAGAAGCAGAAGTTCAACGTAAAACATTAAAAGTCAAAATCCCTAAAGGCATGAAGGAAGGTCAACAAATTCGTCTGGCAGGACAAGGTCAAAGCGGGATCAATGGCGGTAAAAATGGCGACCTTTATATTGAAATTCACTATAAAGACACCGAGCAAATTCGAGTCGAAGGTGCTGATATTTATTACACCATTAATGTTGCACCGTGGGAGGCAGCATTAGGTCAAAGCATTGAAATCATGACCCCTGAAGGAAGTAAAGTTCAAGTAAATTTACCTAAAAATGCAAAAACAGGTCAACAGTTACGGTTAAAAGACAAAGGAATACCAAGTAAAACACCCGGTCATCTATTTTTGGTTTTAAATATTGTGTATCCAACTGCGCAAACTGAACATGAACAGCAGGCTTATCAAGCTTTCGCGGAAGCCTTTTCAACATTTAAGCCTCGTAATGCTTAAGGAGAGAATCATGACCACTATTCATTATCGTGAAATTATTTGTGATGGATTCAATCATGCCGAAGTCATCGATGAGCATCATAGTTTTGATTTAAAGCATTTTGCTGATGCCTGTGGACAGAGTCCTGAATGGGTTTTACAACTTTTAGAATACGATATTTTAGATACACGTCCAGAAGAACGAATTCATCAGTTTTTTGGTGATGATATTTCTCGTGCACGTCGAGCTTACCGTTTACAACGTGACTTTGATGCCAGCTTTTCTGCAGTCGCCATGATGCTTGACTTAATTGATGAAGTACAACAATTGCGTCAGCAAGTTAAACACATGAATGTCAAAGACTCTTAACCTGATGCTTTAAAACCGAATCGTATTGCCCTATATCGCCCCATATGAGGTTGATATTTCTATCATAAATGAACTCTGAGAGAATAATCTAGGCTTATGAAAACGAAAGAATGCAATAAAAAGATTAAACGAATGTTTCCTGAACATCAGGATTTGATCCATAAACTCCGTCATGATGACCCTCATTTTGCAAAAATATTTGAGAGTCATCAAGAATTGGATAAAGAAATCATCCAGCTTGAACTCAATCCAGTTAATTTAATTAATGATGATATTGAGTCAATGAAGCGTAAAAAACTAAAAATGAAAGATGAAATCTATAAAATACTGACGAAAAATGCTCAAGCAGGTGATTTTTCTTAAGCTCTAAGCCTAGGTCAGTCCATTTAATTTTCAGTTTAAGTCAACGTTGTATTGTTGTGCTTAAAAATAAGATTCCTTTTGATCAAAAGCGAACTGCTATTTAAGCTTGGTCAACTTTTCGACTTCCTTTATCGTTTCTTTAACGGATTGCTTAATCGGTTCATAATCTAAAAACCACAATAAATTAATATGCTGATCTTTATGCTGTTGGGCCAACATATCAATCACGCTCTTTTCACCACGCCCAACTAAATGTCTACGATAGAAATAATAGACTAACAATAGCGTGGTGATAAACATGACCAGCAACATACTCAAAAAACCAATTGGAGACTTTAATCCAGGAATAAATTCAAAGTTCATCCCATAGATCCCCGTTAATAAAGTAAGCGGGGCAAATACTGCGGTAATAATGGCAAGAATCCGCATATTTTCATTGGTTTGATTGGCAATTGCTGAAAAGTGTAAGTCCATTGCTGCTTGAACAGCCGCGCGAAGACGAACCGTATGTTTTTGAATTCGCTCAATATGACTCACCAAATCATCCATACGAATCAACATCACATCCTGTCGTTCAGGCTTTTTCTTACCTTTTAAATGTGGGTAGTTATCTACAATTTCATCGCGCAATTCTTGTAAAGTATCAATTTGCTCTTCACAAAGGTTTTCGACTTGTTGAAACGCCATATTCTCTTGTAACAGCTGATTCCATTTGCTAAACCGACGGTGACCTTGCAATAATTCTTGCTGCCAAAATTCAACCCGACGGGTCAATGGCACACGTAAATCTAAATAACCATCGACCATACTATTCAATAAGCGCAGCGCTAAATCTAACGGTGTAACCGCAAGTTTTCGCGGTTTATTCTGCTCTAAAAGTGGACGAGCAAGTATTGTTTCCATTCTTGAAATATAATTTTCAATTGCCCTATTACCCTGCTCACGTACCGTAATCAAAACTTGCGGGGTAATCATGAAACTAATGGGGGTTGTGGCTAAACCAAAGAATTTTTCATGCTGCTCAAGTGCTTGCTCACCAGCTTTAATCTCATCATCTGGCGTGATGAGTTTACGAAAAATAAGTAAGTCATAATCATCCATGGTATCAAATACACAAGGATGTTCTAAATTCAGAATATCTTTAACATGGAATTCATTGAGTGCAATATCGGTATGCGCATAAATTTCTTTTTGCCATGCATCTGCACGATTCACCACATCATCTCGTGTGCAATCGACCCATAAAAACTCAAGCTCGGCTTCGTTATTTGGCTCTTTTTGTACAAAAATATGATGTTCTGTTGGATGCTGATAAAAATAATAAACTTGCATTAAAACAATTCTCTATTGTGCTTTTTTGTTGTTTACTCGATAGACATTCAGCTAAAACTTACAATCTATCCGTTGTAAAATTATGTGCTGAGCAGAAAACTTAAGCAATCAGATAAAGCTTTGTTTCTTCATACTGACTTCATTTCAATTTAAAAAAGCCCGCATGAGGCGGGCTTTTTTAAACAAGGAACAATTATACTTGTTCGATGTCTTTCATTGTTAACTTGATACGACCACGGTTATCAACGTCAGCAACTTGCACTCTCACTTCTTGACCTTCTTTCAATACGTCTGCAACATTGGCAATACGTTCGTTAGAAATTTGCGAAATGTGAAGTAAACCGTCAGTACCTGGCATGATATTCACAAACGCACCAAATTCAACGATACGAATCACTTTACCTACGTAAATTGTACCTGGTTCAATTTCAGCAGTTAATGCTTGGATTTTTGCAACCGCAGCAGCAGCAGCAGCTTTCGTTTCACCAAATACGCGAACTGTACCGTTATCTTCAATATCAATCGCTGCTTTAGTTTCTTCAGTAATGGCACGAATCGTTGCGCCGCCTTTACCGATTACATCACGGATCTTATCAGGATTGATGTTGATCACTTGGAATGTTGGCGCATGCATTGAAATTTCAGGGCGAGCACGTGAAATCACTTGGTTCATTTCATTGAGGATGTGCATACGACCCGCATACGCTTGGTTCAATGCAGCTTCCATGATTTCTTCAGTGATACCTTCAATCTTGATATCCATTTGAAGCGCAGTAATACCGTTTGCAGAACCCGCTACTTTAAAGTCCATGTCACCTAAGTGATCTTCGTCACCTAAGATGTCAGAAAGAACTGCGAAACGCTCGCCTTCTTTCACTAGACCCATTGCAATACCGGCAACTGGTGCTTTCAATGGAACACCTGCATCCATAAGGGATAATGAAGCACCACATACAGAAGCCATTGAAGATGAACCGTTCGATTCAGTAATATCCGATACGATACGAATTACGTACGGGAAGCGATCAGCAGGTGGAAGTACCGCTTGAACACCACGACGCGCCAAACGACCGTGACCAATTTCACGACGTTTAGGACCAGATTCACGACCCGTTTCACCTACAGAGTATGCAGGGAAGTTGTAATGCAACATGAAGTTGTCAGTTTTTGTACCTGACAATGTATCCACCATCAATGCATCACGTGTGTTACCTAAAGTTGTTGTAACCAACGCTTGAGTTTCACCACGTGTGAACAATGCTGAACCGTGTGCACGACCCAATACACCGACTTGAACGTCAATACCACGAACAGTTTTGGTGTCACGACCATCAATACGTGGTTTACCAGACAAGATATTGTCACGAACCGTACGGTATTTTAAGTCTTCAAAGAGTTCGTTCACTTCTTCCGCAATACCCGCTTCGTCATTTTCTGGAACGAATTGAGCAACCGCTTCTGCATAAAGTGCATCAAGTGCTGCATAACGGTCTTGTTTCACTGCAATGGTATACGCTTCAGAAATTTTTGCTTCGAATGCATCTTTCAATTGACCAAGAAGCGCTTCGTTTTTACTTGGCGCAACCCAAGTTGATTCAACCGCACCCGCAGCAGCAGCAAATTCTTTAATCGCTTGAATGGCGATTTGCATTTCGTCATGACCGAAAAGTACAGCGCCAAGCATTTGGTCTTCTGAAAGCTCTTTCGCTTCAGATTCAACCATCAATACCGCAGCTTCAGTACCTGCAACCACAAGATCAAGATCAGATTCTTTTAATTGTTCTTGGTTCGGGTTAAGAATGTATTCACCGTTGATTAAACCAACACGTGCACCAGCGATTGGACCACGGAATGGAACACCCGCAATTGACATTGCAGCTGAAGCACCCAACATTGCAGCAATGTCAGCATCCATGGTTTTATCAGAAGAAATAACCGTTGCTGTGACTTGGATTTCGTTATAGAAACCTTCTGGGAATAATGGACGAATTGGACGGTCAATTAAACGTGAAATTAAAGTTTCAGCTTCAGACTGACGGCCTTCACGTTTGCCATAACCACCAGGGATACGACCAGCAGCATATTGTTTTTCTTGGTAGTTAACAGTTAGCGGGAAGAAGTCTTGACCTGCTTTTGCTTTTGGTTGAGCAACAATCGCAACCAGTACAGTTACGCCGCCCATAGTAATTACAACAGTATTTGCTTGACGTGCAACACGACCTGTTTCTAAAACAACGGTGTGTTGACCATATTGGAATTCTTTACGAATAATATTAAACATCGACATGTATTTTTGTTTCCTGATTTTATTCTAGTGGAGACCCCTAAGGTTTGGCATTCACATTACCGTATGTAACTATAAATGACAAAGCTTAGAAGCCGACCTCACCAGATTTAAAAAAACACCAATTTAAGACACAAAGAAGGAGCGAAACATTCGCCCCTTCCCAATACCTAGCCGAAGCTAGGTAGACTTTCTTTTTCAGTCTGACAGCATTCAAAATGCAATCGTCCGAAAAATAAGTTTAATCGAATTAACGACGTAAACCTAAAGCAGCGATCAATGCGCTGTAACGAGTAGCATCTTTACCTTTAAGGTAATCAAGAAGCTTACGACGTTGGTTAACCATACGGATCAAACCGCGACGGCTATGATGGTCGTGTTTGTGATCTTTAAAGTGACCTTGCAAATCATTGATTTGAGCAGTCAATAAAGCCACTTGAACTTCAGGTGAACCAGTGTCGTTTTCAGCGCGAGCAAATTTAGCAACGATCTCTGCGCGATCTGCGTTTGTTAAAGCCATTCGATTTCTCCGAGATGCTTAAAAAAATTACGTATGATAAAAATCAATTGATTACTCAATTGACTGCCGTGCATCACTACAGCAAGTCGCCTATTTTAAGTGATCTATCGCTATATTGCAAAAATGATTTAAGTTCGTCGGCAATTCGGCAACTGACAGCATTAAATAAAATAGGCAAACTAACATTGGTCTGTTATCAATCTATAACAAAGAGCAAAGAAAATAAAAATATTGCGAGGGAATGTGAAAATTTTATCAACAAATACCTGTTATGTGCCAAAAGACCTGAATCAAGTGATTCGATCTAAAGATGAGGTTGCAGCTGAATTGGGTGGAATGACTGAAAAACAAATTCAAAAAATTTGGAACAGTGTCGAGGCTCTTTATCAAACAGGAAATTATCCTTTAGCCACTTTATGTTTACGTCGTCAGGGGAAAATACTTTTAAATCGCAGCATTGGTTATGCGCAAGGTAACTCGCCAGATGGCTTAGCGCCTGATGCCAAGATTGCTACACCCGATACACCGATCTGTTTATTTTCAGCATCTAAAATGATTACTGCAATGTTGATCCATATGCTGGATGAACGGGGTGATCTGAATTTACTCGATCCGATTAGCTACTATATTCCTGAATATGGTGTAAATGGTAAACGTCGTGCCACCATTTTCCATTTACTCTCTCATCGCGGTGGTATTCCTCGCATTGACAGCGAAGTCACCCCTGAGCTGCTTTTTGACCAAGAACGAGTTTTAAAACTTCTGTATGCAGCCAAACCTGTTTCGCCATCGGGTAATCACCTTGCGTATCATGCCGTCACCGCAGGTTATATTTTGGGTGAAATTGTTCAGCGCGTAACGGGACAAAGTGTTCGACAATTTTTGCATGAACAGATTGAAAAACCGATGGGCTTAGATTATTTCAACTATGGTTTAAAAGCTGAATATCGTGCAGATGTGGCTTTAAATTATGCGACAGGCATGCATCCAAGTTTAGGTACAGACCATTATCTCAATCATGTCTTGGGTGGTGGCTTACAGCTTGCCGTAGATGTCACCAATGATCCCCGTTTTATGGACACCATTTGCCCTGCTGGAAATATTTATACCAGTGCTGAGCAAGTGGGGCGTTTCTTTGAAATGCTGTTGAGTGGTGGTGAATACCAAGGCAAACAAATTATGAGTGCCCAAACAGTATTTCGCTCGACCTTACCAACGTCAGGTATCAGCTTAGATCGAACATTATTAGCCCCCATGCGTTATGCCTTAGGTCCAATGCTCGGCAGTAATCCTATCGGTTTATTTGGACCAATGACGGGACAAGCTTTTGGACATATCGGTTTTTCAAATATTTTATGTTGGGCAGATCCAGAACGTGATATTAGTGTATCGCTATTAACCACAGGCAAATCTGTGGTGGGTACACATTTACCTATGCTCGCAAAAATGCTCTATCAAATTTCAACCAACTGTCCAAAAATCTCGAAAAACCAACGGCGTTCATTATTTGCAACAGATCGTTATGAAGCAGACTTAGTTTAAATACTTAAACTTGGCATATAAAAAAAAGCCCAAGCTAGGCTTGGGCTTTTTTTTGCGCTGTAGTTTCTTATGTTTTAGTTCTTGTTGTTTTATTTATAGTCATCGTATTCGCTATTCCGCGTTTTTTATAATAAACAATCCATGTGTTAACTTATTACGTCCTTATGTGACATATTTTGCCATAAAGCCTTATGTAAAGAAGTCGACTTTTTCGTATCTCCGTGTAAGCATTTACGTACATTGGTTAATCTTTTTTTCATCATGTAAACCTAGCAATCTGTTACTGTGATTTAAACATCAGGGTTAAGCTCGACATCAATATCGACTGACTATAAAAACAGTGCTCTCCCAAGCTACCGATAAGTTCTAAAGTGCTTGAATTGCGTGTCTCAGATTAAGCAAGTCTTTGGATGACAGCTATTTTTTAGATATAAAAAAGCCTTGTAGTCTCTCCCAAAACTACAAGGCTTAGCGGCTGTAAGTTTCCTCTTTATCTTACTTCACTGTAAGTTCGCTGTCTGAAGACATTATTATTATGTTATGGCGATTATACCCAACTATCCGTGTTGAGCTTTTTATGTGAAGCCATCATCTCAAAAACGCTCCTAAAGCTCCATGCGCTAATCGCTCGAATTACTGTAAGCAATTTCGTACAAAAGTAAGTATTATTTATTTTTAATTAACAGTTTAGTAAATTATTAATTTTATCTAATAGACCACTCTTTCTTGAGGTCCGAACAGTCAAAGATTGTAGTAAAGCATCGGGGTCTACAGATAAGCTGACCACCTTTTTCGCGCGTGTAATGGCGGTATAAAGTAGTTCTTTACTCAATAAATTTTTCGCAGCCTCATCAAGCACCACAGCAACATGTGTAAATTCGGAACCTTGTGATTTATGAATCGTCAGTACAAATGCAGTTTCAATACTTTTCGGTAAGCGAGTCGCAGGCACCCATTTTTCTAAACTGGGAAAATACACTTCGAATTGTGACTGACCATCTCGACTACGCTTAAAGCAAATCCCAATATCACCATTCGACAAACCGAGTTGGTAATCATTATAAGTCATCATCACTGGTCGTCCGACATACCAATCCCCTTGCTTAGTCATCTGTCGTGCTAAGGCTTCAAGTAGGCGTTGTTCTATTTGGATATTGAGCTGTGCCAAACCTAAAGCACCATGTCGCATCGCGGTCAAAATGCGATAATTATCAAAAACTTTGACCACTTCTGCGATGTAAAGTTCTGGCTCATCGGCGGTTAAATAGCTTTTTAACAGCTCAATATAATGCTGATAACCCAGTATCAATTTGTCGTAATACGGCAGCCAATCCACTGGCTTCGCGCTATTTTTTGGCAAATATTCCAGTTGAATCTGATCTTCCATTTCAGCAGTGAGCGCGATAGCTTTTATTTCACTTGGATGAACCACTTGCTCGGCAAATTTTTCGAGCAATGCAGCAGTGTTTTGGCTCGGCTGTTGCGCCTGAATAAATTGAGCCATTTGCCCAATCAACGCGCCTTGCTTAAAACGACGACTGTTGCGCAAATTCACCCTATTTTCTGCCAATGCTGGAACTTGTTGTAAATCGGCAAGCACTGAGCCGACATCGACTGCGGCCAATTGATCTGCGTCGCCCAATAAAATTAAGCGGGCATGCTCAGGTACAGCAGACAACAGCATTGTTGCCAAACTCAAATCCAACATCGACGCTTCATCAATCACAATCACATCGTAAGGCAACGGTTGTTGGGCATGAAAACGCGGCTGAGCATTGCTGCCTAAACCCAATAAACGATGAATGGTAATCGGATTGAGTTGTTTTAACTCATCCGTCACCAAACCCTGAAGTTTTTCATCATTTAAAGAGTTTTGCAGCGCTTCTTTCATCCGCTGTGCAGCTTTCCCTGTGGGTGCCGCCATCGCAATACGAATATTGGGCATCGCTTGATTCAGCACGGCAATAATCCGTGCCAAAGTATAAGTTTTCCCCGTCCCCGGCCCACCGGTAATAATATTTAATCCATGCTGGGCGACCATGGTTAAAGCTTGAATTTGATGTTCATCAGTCAATAAATGAGGATAAGCCGAGATATCAACAGCTGCTATTTTTTGCTGTTTTAAGCGTGCCACCTGCTGTGCCAAAGACTGTTCCAAAGCCCAGTAACGATACAGATACAAGCGCTGACCATCAAAAACAAACGGTGCAATCTGTTGCCCAATATGGGCAGCTGAAACCACCAGATCATTTAAAGTCTCGGCTTGTTCCGAACTTGCAGAAATACAACTGTCGCCCTGTTGAATTGCCTCAAAAACTTGCTCAATAATGTCACTGCTATTTTCGTTCTGTGGTGCATGACTCAAGGGCTTCTGGCGAATAAACCGACTCCAAGTGCTGATCCACTCAGTGCTTTGATTCACTTTGTATTGTTTATTTTCCACACAGTTATCCTCAAAGTTACCCACAGCTTAATTTATTGTTTAAACACTGTTAATTTCGATCAACTAAATAATTTTGCTGCTTTTATCTTCAGCAAAATAGCCCAAAATAGCATCAAGCCGCAGCACAAATTCGGTATCTGGTTTCCAGTGATAGTAGCCTTGCTCTGCTTGTCCATTCATGCCGCGCAAATACAAATAACTCGCGCCGCCCAAATGCTTTTCAATCTCATAATCTTGCATTTGTAGTGTTAAATAACGATGTAAAGCCACCAGATATAAGCCTGCCTGCAACCAATAACTGGCTTGCGACATACTTTGCTGAATTGCCGTTGCAGAATAATGGATTTGATCTGTACCTAAAAAATTACTTTTATAATCGGCAATGTGATATTGCTGACCATCAAAATAAACCAAATCAATCGATCCTGTTAAATAGCGCGCAGAATTTGCTGGATTAAAATCAAGCATTTCAATGCCATATTCTGCATAGAGCTGATGAATTCGTTGAATCGCTAACACATGATCTGACAATGAGAGATAAAAAGGAAATTCGGCTAAATGTTCATGTTCGGTCAGCTGATTGAGTTGAAAGGTTTGATGTAAGGGCGTCGCTAAAACCTGCTGCAACCAATCTACAATCAACTCAATTAAATGATCATCGGTTCCTTTAATAAATTCTTTTTCATATTTTTTAAATAATTCATCCAATAAATTTTCATACTTATTTTTAAAACGGCGGCGAATCTCCAAAGCCCAATCTTGCGGATCTTTAAAATCAATATGTTCAAAAATTTCATGCAGGAAGGTTCCTGCAACCGTTCCCATGGGAAACTGACGTTTAATCCATGACAGCGGTTGGCTTGAAGTCGTTGCAATGGCATCAATGCGATGAATTTCATCTGCCGCACTGAGCATTTTTTCAGTCTGAACAGCAAAAATGTCCATAACTTGTTTACGCGTTAAATGTTGTGCCAAGGCACTAAAACTGGTTTTGGAGCGTGGATAAAAACGCTGCGTTGGAAATTTCAATGCCTGTAAAGGTCGTAAGGGTTGTGCTTGTTTAATCTGTAACTGAATAGGCTTATCCGTCAGCAAGGCTTCATCGGCACTACTAGCATGAACAAAGGCTTGTCCACGCCAAAACGCCAAGCCATTGACTGATTTACCTTCTTGATCTTGCAATAGTGCATAGACACGGTGGCTTGCTCGGGTCAGTGCCACATACCAAAGTCGATGCTGCTCTGCGACAGCACGTGCATTGTGCTGATCAATCGCATTTTGATCCAATAAATTTTTATCATTCACCGCCACCACACGTTGCAGTTCCACTTTCCCCGTCACGGGATGAACATACTCTACGGTGGAAAAATTCAGCGTCTTATTCATTTCCCTGAAATCTTTATCGGCCCCAAGTAGAAAAACAATTTTAAATTCCAATCCCTTAGACTGATGGATGGTCATTAACTGAATGCCTGCCTCATTGGACAGTTTACGTTCCAGTTCCCACTCACGTTCTGCTGGCGATTGCAGTTGTTTTAAATACCAATGATAGAGCTTTTGCGCACCTTGATATTGTTCGCTATGCTGACTAAGCAATTCGGTCAAATGGCGTAAATTCACCACAGTACGTTCATTATCTCGGCTTTGTGTTGCCACCACATTTTTCCAAACGTGGAATAAATTCAAAGCATATTGCCAAGCCGTTAAAAAGCCTTTTTCTAGCCACATTTCACGGATGCAGTCAAAGTCATAAATAAACTGACTTAAGCCATCGGCTTGCGCTTCAAGCTGCATTAATTGTTGTAAATTAAAACCCAACAATCGACTTAATAAAGCCCGTTTAATTTTAGCCTCATCGTAAGGATGCATAATTGCACTAAGCAAAGCGCCGACATCTTTGGCGACTTGATGATCAAATACACTGCGTTTTGAAGGGCGGTTGACCCGAATACCTAGACGTTCCAATTCATATTGGGCTTTATCTAAACCATCGTGGTTTTTCGATAAAATGGCGATGTCATTTTCAATTAAATATCGCGGGTTGCTCTGTTCTGCCAGATAAAGTGTTTCTTCAATTCCCTGATTCAATAAGTCACAGATTTTCCATGCCACCTGAATCGGTTCATCTTTTTTATCATTTAATAACAGCCAACGTAGTGGTTGATGATTTTCACCGTGCGCATCAATAAGCGGTGGATGTGGACGAACACCGGCTGCAACGGGACTGTAAATCACCTCTTCACCAAAATCCATTTGCCGTTGAAACAGTGCATCGACCGCTTCCACCAAGACTTTCACGGAACGATGGTTATGCCTGAGGCTGTATTCTTGACCTTGTTTACTCAATACATCGGCACGGGCTTTGTTATAGGTCAGCATGTCGCCACCGCGAAAGCCATAAATCGCTTGTTTGGGATCACCGACCATAATCATGCAACTTTGGCTATAGCGCTTGGCATCGCGCCAGATTCGCGCCAATATATCGTCTTGATCTTGGTTGGTATCTTGAAATTCATCCACCAAAATCAGTGGATAATGTGCCTGTACAAACTTGGCGAAACGCAAACCTTGTTCGCCTTGCAACGCTTCCGACAAGGTACGAATTTGCTGCGCAAACGTGGTTTCACTTTTCTGTTGCAGCACTTGCGGTAAGCGTTTTTTCACTTCGCGGCTTAAATAAAATTTTAAATACGCATCCAATACATCCAAATCTACACTGAGCTTGGACAACGCTTCACAAAAGCGGCGTAAGCTTTGTATCAGCACATGCTGATCAAACTGATTGAGCACATCTTCAGCACATTTATTTAAGACTTTTTTAGTCGCAAGATCGGTCAGATTTTTCAGTGTTTTTTCGAAATGCGGCGCAAATAAAGCATAGCTGCCTTGCTCAGCCAAAGCCTGAATAAAAGCAGGTAAATCCTCACACAGCGTTCGTTGCATTAAGCCATCAGTCCGCCATTTTTTACCAATCACCGCATGATGTTGCCCTTCTGGCTGATAATATTCACTCAAAGTTGCAATCAGAGTTAAATCCAACTGCACAAAATCATTAACCAATTGTTCAAACTGCATTAAATCCAATGTTGGAGGTGTGACTTCCTGAAACTGTGCCGAAGCAAAGTTCAGCGTATTTTCCACCACAGGGATATAGGCATCTTGTGATTTTAGTTTTTGATTAAGTAGCAAATAATCGACAACATTTTGCGGTTGCAGTTGAATCCATTCACGTAGGACATCGTGAATTAATTGCTGGGTATAACGCTTAGCATCATCGGTAATATCGGCACGTTCAATTTTGCCACTTTCAAAGGAAAACTCACGCAATAACTTTTGACTAAAACTGTCCAGTGTGCCGACAAATAGCTCATCTAACTGATCAAGCACTAATTTTAAACGCTCACGCGCATAATCCACGCGCGTAGCATAGTCCTGCAAAACCTTTTGCAATAAAGGATCCGTTTCAGCTGTAATTTTGGCTTGAATTTCAGCTTCAGTGAGTGATTGACAGCCTTCAAAATAACGTAAGGTTTCAAGCAAACGCAGCCGAATACGGTTTTTGAGCTCTGCGGCAGCTTTACGGGTAAACGTAGTCGCAATCACCTGATTCGGCAGATAAGCGCCCAGAAAAATCCGTACCATCAAACTGGATAAAGTAAAGGTTTTTCCTGTCCCTGCCGAAGCTTCAATCCAGTGCAAACCTTTAAATTGCATATCGACAATGGGGTTGAAGGATATTTGGGTTAATGTTTGAGGATGATTCATGCTGTTTTATTCCTCAATCACAGATTGATGCCAAAAGACCGGCTGATAGAGCTGATAGGAAAATTGTTTGCAAGCCTGTTCAAGCAAAGCGGTGGCATCTTGTTCCTGTAAAATAAATTGCCAGTCACGGTGCATTTTGGTCGCTTCATTATCGGCAACCGAAAAACCTGTAAATTTGCCATCTTCATGCCAATCTTTATAGATCACCTCCATATCTTCAATACACATCTGATTTTGCTCATTGGCTTGCCAGTCATGCACTTTATCTTTTTCAGCAATTTTCAGCAGCAAAGCAGCAGGTAACACCAAAGGCTGAGTTTGTCCATATTTCCACGCCGCTAACCAGTGCGAAATCCATTCCCGAGCCTGATTAGAACTCACCCCCTGACATAACAGGGTTCGGTCACTAAACACCACAATCCGCGTCAGTTTTTCACCGCCCTCGCCCATATTTAAATACGCCAGCCAAAGTAAATATTCTAACCACACTTTGGCACGACGCTTGGCACGTGCACTGGAAGCCTCCAGACTGACCCATTGTTCTGCACTGTTTTTAGGCAGGCGAATGTTCATATAAATCTGATCATTGATCTTCCAGACCTGCTGTGTCGTCGGGGTCGTTTCAGAGGCATAGTTCAACAAGCGATCTTTTAAGCGCTGTTGTTCCAACACGCTGACTTGCCAACTGCTGTGTTTCAATTTTCCAATCGGCAGCTGATCCATCAACAATTCAGGCTTTGCTTCACCTTCATGCTGCTGTAAAAAATGCCGTACAGCATAACGCCCTAGCCCATCCAGTAATAACGGTTCTTGCACTGCGGGTAAATCTTCAGGGCGTAAATTATCCACGCCTAAGGTTTTTAAATATAAGCGTGCTGGAAAAGTCACATCCTGAATCCACTGATGGCTATCCAACACTTGTACATCTTGTTGCAAATGTTGATATGGGGTATTCACCCAAGCCGCACGTTGTCCCGTGGCGTGACGAATTTGCCCAGCCACACTGAACCATTGATCCTGATAACGTACCGGTTTTAGAGATTCAAAACCGACTGGATCAAACGGTAATAAAGGATGCACGTGATAAAGGGATTGTAGTTGTTCTGCTACGTCAACCCCATGAATATTCACGGTTTCATTCACCGCAGCATCGGGTTGTTTCGACTGCACAATAAAAGCCAGATGTTGAATCAGTTCCTGCAACACGGTTGATGGATCACGCACCTCACCATCGTTAATATCGAAGCCATTATAAAATAACCATAAGCTTTCTTGTGCCAACAACAGGTTATCTAAAAATGCGCCTTGGTCATCTTCCAAACGTGAACGATCACCCAATTGTGGTTTCAACAAATCCATTAAATCAAAGGGTAAATGCTGGCTGCGATTTGGAAATTTACCACTGTCGAGTCCAAGCATCACAATCAGTTTATACGGTACAGGTCGAATCTGACCAATTTGACTAAAGGTAATTTGCCCCGTCGGTTCAGCATGTTCCAGTTGTGTTTCTAAAGTACTGTTAATTTCAGCCAATAAATACGGTAATGGCAAACTCAACGCACGTAAGGCATGATGATCGTGCTCATCATAAAAACTGGCAAGTGTCAGCATGCGTTCTTGTTTTTTAATAATTTTATAGACACTGCCTAAAGACTCAACCCCAGCGTCTTCAAATTCAGTAATGTCCTGCATCAGCCGTTTCAGCCATGTTTCAACAGGCACACTTTCGCCTTGTTCATGTGCTGTCATCCAGTCACGGCGTGCATCAAAATCTTGATAAATCTGGATCAGCTTGGCAATTAATTCAAAATCACTCGGCAGCACTTTGGCAAAACTGAGCGTGCCTTGAAATAAAGTATGTTCAGGAATGGCAACGCCCAAAGCCAGACGATCGAGCGCAAATTTAAAACTAAAACGATAGTCGTCATCACCTGCAGACAAACTGCGCTGCAAATGCTGTGCATCTAAGCCGCGTTTAAAACCAGCATCAATTAACAATTCCGTGATGCGTTCAATTGCATTGACTTCTAAACCGTAAAGCTGCTGGGTTGCACTCAGACTCAGCCAATCGGCAAAATCTTCAATGCTAAAACGTCTTTGAATCAGTTCAATTCGCCCCAAAACTGCTGTCCAAGCATTCAGCGCATCCAGCTGAGTGACCCCTGCAATTTTAATCGGCAAATACACACTGTCTCTGGACAGTTGATGACTACTGCCTGTTTTTTGCTGAATCAGATCGCATTCACTGGGTGGTGGCGCAAACACACTACGAATTAAAGGTTCTAGTTCACTTAAACTCGGACTCAGTACCAAAATATCGCTGGGTCTGCGCGGCTCGTCTTTACTGCCTTGTGCCAACCAGTGAATCAGCTGCTCTTTTAAAACTTCCAGCTGACGTAAACTGGAATGACAGACATGAATCTGAATCGAATCATCGTGCTCATCTAATACATATTGCTGCTGTTCGGGTTCAACCAAATACAACACATCAGACTGCACTTTAGCCAATAAATGGTTTGCATAATCATCGACAAAGGCATCTGCCCAAATGCCATCTTCGCCTGAAGACAAGTTGGATAATAAGGAAAAATGATCTCGTGCTTGTTTACCAAAACGCGTCAATAACGGATGGCGTGATTCACGCTGTTCGGCATTAAAATTTAAGGTAAATTCCTGAAAGAATTTTGTAATGTCCGCATCACTGGCTTGCGGGTTTTTAGCAATAAAACGTTCTTTTACCCCAACGTCATAACGGGCTTTCCAATTTGGATCGACACTGTCCGCCCAATACTCTTGCGAAGGATTGTAGTGCAAAATATAAATATCAATGTACTGCCCCAAACGGCGTAAAAATGCCAGTTGCATGGGCGGCAAATCCAGTAAAGTAAAAATCACCAACTGGGACGGTAATTTTTTGAGCGCAGCTTGCCGTGTCTCAGGATGATCCAGAATTTCCCAAAACATGGCATCAATACTTTGCATCTGCTCAAAGTCTTGATGAAAAACTTCCTGCCATAACCAACGCTGCCATGCTTCCAATTCATGCGCTTGATTTAAAGTAAATGCAGAAATTTCAGTATTGGTTTTAAAAAACATCTGTTCAATCGGCAGTGGTTTATTTTGCCCCCATGCCTGCAACCAATTGCTTGGACAGTTGCATAAATTGGCTGGGCAGTTTTTCTGACAATGCCCACGATATTCCATGTAATGACTAAACAAGCGTGATACTTGTTCCGCCACCCAATACAGCATGCCTTGCTTTTTCAGCTGCTTTTCCACCCCTTGTTCTAAACGATCAGCACTGTCATAAATGCGCTGTACAATCGAATATAAAGGATGATCTGGGGTTAAAGGATTTTGCTGTGCTTGAATAAAAGTTTTTAAGGCTTGAAAGATGCGCCACTTAATAATAATGCGTGGAATATTGGCTTTACGAACCTGTTCTTTTTGCTCGACCAACACCCATTGATAAGCTGACCATTGAAAGCCGCGAATACGATGATGAAATTGGGTATTGGCACTAATGCCCTTTTGTTCTGCTAATTTTTGCGTTAACCATGCTTCAACCGCATGCGACGGCACAATAAAATGTTGAGTTTTAAGCACCTGAAAAGGCGTTGCAGCAGGCTTATTCACGGTCGTCAACATGGCATGGACAAGCACATCAATACGCTGACTTTGAATCACATGAATTGCCATGAATTACCTACTCCACTCTTTTTTAAAATACAATGCCTACAAAAGCATAAAAATTATTTACTATACATCTGCATCTGTCTATGTCACTTTGAGATTTCGGTTCGATTCAAAAATGCTTTGAAATTCGTACCTTAATAGGGTCTTTTGACATTTTACCCCTTAGTCATTAAATAGAAAAACCAACACGAAGTTTAAGGTATTTAGATTATGAAAATAGATAAAATTCCAGACTCAATAGACCCAGCATTAGATTTAGAAATCATTCGTGCAGAATGCTTAGAACTGGTGCAAAAACGAGCTTACATTTCTGCTGGTGCTGCTGTCGCACCTGTGCCATTTCTAGATGTTGTTATCGATGTCGGAATTTTGTCACAACTCATTCCAGAAGTGAATGCGCGCTTTGGTTTAGCACCCGAACAAATTAGTGTCTACGATCCCGAGACCAAACAAGTACATTGGCAAGAACTGCGCAAACGAGGGGTAGAGTTCTCAGGACTGGTGATTGCACGTACTGCGGTTAAAAAATCCATCAATAATGTTGCCGCTAAAGTTATCACCAAACAAGTGACTAAATTCATTCCTTTAGGGGGACAAATTATTGCCGCAAGTTTAGGTTATATTGTCATGAAAAAAGTCGCAGCAGCGCATGTAGAAGAATGTTACAGCCTTGCCAAAGACATTCAAAAAAAACAAAATGCTCAGCTTGTCGGTTAAGCACAGCGTTATCAGTCGTTGACCCTCAAAGTAGACTGATCTTTCTGCTGAGCGCTTAATCTGCGCTCAGCTGTTTTAAAATGGTTCGCAATACCTCTAAACGCGCCATATATTTATCGTTGGTGGCAATAATATGCCACGGTGCATGCACGGTGCTGGTTTGCTCAAACATATCTGCGGCAGCGTCTAAGTAACCGTCCCATTTTTCACGATTACGCCAGTCATCGGCAGTAATTTTAAAGCGTTTATGTGGTGTTTCTTCTCGCGCTTTAAAGCGCACTTCCTGCTCATCTTTACTAATGGCAAGCCAAAATTTAATCACCACGGTTTGACTGTTGACCAAATCATTTTCAAAACGGTTAATTTCTTCATAAGCACGTTGCCACTCGACCTCATTGGCAAAACCCTCAACCCGCTCGACCAAGACCCGACCATACCAAGAACGGTCAAAAATGGTAATATCTTCATCGGTCTGCAATTTGGTCCAAAAACGCCATAAATAGGGATGACGTAATTCATATTTCTCAGGTGCCGCAATGGTATGAATGTCATATTCACGTGGATCAAGATTTTTTACAATGCGTTTGATTGCACCACCTTTCCCCGCAGCATCCATCCCTTCAAAGACAATAATCGCTTTGCGATCATCAAAGCGCAGTGCTTCAGCCACTTTAAGCGACAGTTTTTTAAATTCTGCTTTATAGTTTTCTTGATTGACCGCCTTATTTGCTGGCGCTAATAAAGGCTCTGGAACGGTTGCCTGTTTCCACTTGGTTTTGTTTTGACTTAAATGTTCTGGGCAATGCTCTAAAGCACGTAAAATATGTTGGGCAAATTGTTGATCACGTAATTTTTCATCTTCACAATCAATCACGGTCCAATCATCAGTAAAACGCTGACGCAGTTTTTGTACATTGTCATATTGCTTTTTATTACGCCAATCTAAGCCATGCAGTTTATGCCAATGCACTTCACTCGGCTTCATATTATCTAATCGTTTTTGCAAAGATTTCCATGACAAATCAAACCAGACTTTCACCACATCAACATGGTTGTTTTTTAGATCCTGTTCAAAGCTGCGCATGTCCTCGACATAGGCATCAAACAGCGTTTCATCTAATGGTTTGGACACATGTAAAGCCGTGATTAACAGATCGCTATACCAATTGCCAAACATCACCATAATTTGCCCTTCCGCGGGAATAAAGGGTGCATACGGTTGCCAAAAAGTTTGATTTTGCTTAAATATATTGGGTGCATCGGCTTTGACCCGCAAATAACGCGGATCGACCCATTCACGTAGCTGCTTAACAGACTCGCCCTTACCCGCCAATTCAATGCCATTGACTAAAATCACCAGACTTTTGGCATTTTTTTGGTCGCGGGTATTTTTTAAAAAATATTGTGCTTCAATCAAATTCAAGGAAAGCTGAGCTTCATCCAACAGCTGATTTTCAGTTTTTTCTATTTTTTCTATAGACATATGGCTTCCAAATCCTTGTATTTATTTCAGTATATCCAAGCATAGAACAAGGCTGAATCATAAAATATACATTTTATGTTGCGTAAAATTGCTTCTTTCTACATCACACTGACTTCTTTTTAGTCATTTTTATCACAGATTGTCATAGCGAGTTTGCCAATCTCGTTCTAAGATTTAACCATCTAAAAAATAATAGAGATGCTTGATGTCAAAACTGGCTGCATTGGATGACTTATTAGAGTTATATTATCAACTGAATTACCATCAAAATCCTGACATTTTTCAGCGTTTACAAGACGTGCAAGCTTGGCAAAAAGTGCGCATGCAAAGCACGCATTTACGACAGTTTGCTGAAAAGCACAATATTTTAATGTCTGAGTATTTTCTCAATCGCTTATATGGCGGTTCAGATTTTGACGCTTTGGCGGGGCAAATTGCGCGTTTAATGAAATATGCGCATAAAGCAGAAAAACTGATTCCTGAAAATGCCATCAGAACAGGCACATCAGGCGTTTCTTTGGCTATTTTAGCCGTACAACTGGATGAGCAAGTCGCGATACAATTGCTCAAAGACTACCATCCACATGAAAAGTTAACCGATGAAATGATGCGTTTGACCTACCTTAAACTGGATCAAGGGCAACAACGCCTTCAACAGCTGGATTTACTTGACCAGTTGGGCTTGAGTTTAGATCAATATATGCGCTCATTTATGGTCTATACCGCATTTAAAATGTGTAAAGGTGCAGCCAGCAAATACAACTTTCAAGTGATGTATGAATTTATGCAGGATGGCTTTTTAGCGATGAAACCATTAAAGTCGGCAGAGAAATTTGTCAAAGATTTTACTGCGGTTGAACGCCAAATTATCCATCAAGTTCATGCAGCCGATCCCAATCCATTTCAGTATCAATGATGCTGTTGTGGAAATAACAAATCGAACTGTGAATTAAAATAAAGAATAGATTTCTGTATATTATTCATAACAATTGCATGCTGATTGCTGTACAACGTCTTAGAATCTGTCATCATGCATGCACTGCAACATTAACCCTATTTTTATGTTAGGAGTGACTCTATGTCTAATGAAAATCAAACGCCTACCTCTACCCCTGAGTCGGCACCAAATACAGACAAAGTAAGTCCTTTCTTAACCGAACCGCTTCCACAAGGTACTGCTCAAGGTCAGCAACAATCCTTACAACAACAGCTGACAAATACCCCTGTTACAGGTTCAGTACCCAAATATAATCTGCCACGTGGCGCCAATACAGGCAATGTCGGTGCAACCACACACTTCGGTTATCAAACCGTGAGTAGTGATGATAAAGCACAAAAAGTCGCTGAAGTGTTCCATTCTGTTGCCAGCAAATACGACATCATGAATGACTTGATGTCGTTCGGTATTCACCGTCTATGGAAACGCTTTGCCATTAATATGTCTGGCGTACGTCGTGGTCAGCATGTACTGGATATTGCAGGCGGTACAGGCGATTTAGCCAAAGTCTTTAGCCGTGAAGTCGGCCCTACAGGTCATGTCGTTCTTTCAGACATCAACGAATCCATGCTCAATGTGGGTCGTGACCGTTTAATCGATGCTGGTTGTACCAATGTCGATTTCGTTTTAGCCAATGCTGAAACTTTAGAGCCATTTGCAGACAACAGCTTTGACTTGCTGACCATCAGCTTTGGTTTACGTAACGTGACCGATAAAGATGCTGCGCTTGCAGCCATGTACCGTGTGCTTAAGCCGGGCGGTCGTTTACTGATTTTAGAATTTTCTAAACCGGTATTTGAACCGTTCTCTAAGCTTTATGATTTGTATTCATTTACGGCATTGCCAATCATGGGCAAAATCATTGCCAATGACTCAGAAAGCTACAAATACTTAGCAGAATCGATTCGTATGCACCCCGACCAACGTACCCTAAAAGGCATGATGGAACAGGCAGGCTTCCAAAACTGTGATTACCACAACTTAACCGGTGGTATTGTTGCGGTTCACCGCGGCTTTAAACTGTAAGGGTTTACGCTATGTGGTCGATTCTGGCACTGGGTGCAGTCGAACGATTCATTCATCATGTCATTGATTTGGATGCGCTTACTCGTATCCAACTGAATGCACTGCAAGGCAAAATGTTGCGTGTGGTCATTGATACCCCGCAACTGTCTGTCGATGTATTTTTTGACCAAGACAAAGTTCGCCTTGAACCTACCGTCACAGGGCAAAGTGAAAAAATATCTATTTTTGAACAACGTCCATTTGATCAAAATCAACAGCTTTCTGAAGCAACGGCCACCTTACACGTTAAAAATGTAGTTGAGCTTTTAAAGTTACTGTTTGCCGAGGATGTCGGTAATATCCCACTGCAAGGTGACTATCACTTGTTGCAAGATATTCAACGGATCATGCAACAAGCCGAACCTGATTTAGCATCACATTTAAGTCCTTGGATTGGCCCGAGCCTTGCACATGAACTGGGTAAAATTCAACACGTCCCGCAACATTTAAAACGCTCATTGCAAAGCCATTTGTTCTTTGCTGAAGATGCCTTAAAAGAAGATTTAGCTGTATTTGCCCCACGCTGGCAAATGGATGACTTAAATCAAGACACGCGCATTCTCAATCAAAATTTAGATCGTGCTGAAGCCAAAATTCAACAACTTCAAGCACACATTGATGCAGCTGCAACTTCTGCTTCACCTCAAGATTAGGTAATAACATATATGATTCCGCACGTTTCACGTTTACTCGAACTTTGGCGCATTGCCGCGCACTATAGACTCGACACGTTGTTTCCTGCGGAAGAATTACCAGAAAAAGCTCGTCATGCTTTAAGCTTGATTCGCATGCACCCTGCGGCATGGTCGAGTCGTGAGCGTAAAAATCCACTCAAGCTGAAACTCGCTTTAGAGGAAATGGGACCACTTGCAATTAAGCTTGGCCAGTTGCTCTCTACCCGCCGTGATTTGATTGCACCTGAAGTTTTACAGCAATTGGTGTTATTACAAGATCGCGTCAAACCATTTGACAATCATGTTGCCAAAATGCGGATTCAGGAATCCTTAAAAGCCGATGTAAACACCCTGTTTGCTCGTTTTGATGAGCAACCACTTGCCGCTGCCTCAATCGCACAAGTGCATACCGCTGCTTTGCATGATGGCCGTGAAGTGGTGGTGAAAGTCACGCGCCCCAATATTCGTCAACAAATTTTACATGATTTTGAAATTCTGGATTGGCTCGGTGCAGCCTTAGAAAAACGCCTAGAAGCAGCACGGGCGCTACATCTTTCGGAAATTATTCAGAACTATCGTCAAATCATTCTCAATGAATTGGATTTGACTTTAGAAGCCGACAACACCCGTCGTATGCGCCATTACTTCACTGGCTCGAGCATGATGTATGTGCCTGAAGTCTATATGGACAGCAAAGATGTCATGGTGGCGGAACGCATCACCGGTGTGCCGATTTCCGATATCTCAACCTTTGATAAAATGGGCATGAATCGTGCGGAATTGGCAGAAAAAGGTTTAACCATCTTTTTTACCCAAGTCTTCCGTGACAACTTTTTCCATGCCGACATGCATCCCGGCAACGTCTTTGTCGAAACGATTAACCCTAGCAATCCACGCTTTATTGCACTGGATTGCGCCATTATGGGTGAGTTGTCTAAACACGATCAGATGACCGTGGCACGCATGTTACTTGCGGTCATGAACAGCAACTTCATGCAACTGATTCTGGTGGTGCATCAAGCGGGTTGGATTCCACCGGGCACCGATCAAGATGCTTTAGCACGTGAAATGCGTCGTACGGTTGGACCAATGGTCTCGAAACCGATGCATGAACTAGATTTTGCCGGCATTCTGATTCAAGTGATGGATATTGCACGGCGTTTCCATTTGGAAATTCCGCCACAATTGATGTTGCTCTTAAAAACCTTGGTGCATGTGGAAGGTTTAGGCACAGACCTGTATCCAGAACTGGATATTTGGAAACTGGCGAAACCGATTTTGACCGATTGGATTAAAGCCAATATGAGTCCAGTCAAAAATATGAAAGAACTGGGTCAGCAAATTCCAGATTTACTCCTCGGTGCGCAAGACCTGCCTAGCCTGATGATTGACAGCCTTAATGGTTTAAAAAATCAGTCGGCTTGGCATTCCAAACAACTGAATGAACTCCAAAGCATGCGTTTGCAAATGGAACATCAGCAAAAACGCAGTTGGATATTCGGTAGCATTATGGCAATTTTGTTATCTATTGCCATTATTGCACCGTGGTATGTCTCAATCTTACTGATCGTATTCTCGGGTATCCTTGCCCTTTGGCGCATCGCAAAATAACTCAGTTTATACACATTTAGAACCTCTAACAGCCTGATGATGAAAATGATCAGGCTGTTTTGTGATGTAATGACTCACCAGTCAACAAGTGATAAATATCGCCATTGTCGCTGAGGCCTAGCAACTTAAAATAACAACACACTTGTATATTTAATCCTAGACCATGACGCAAATTCTGCAAAAATACCGCCCTTCTCTGACGATTCGTGCAGGTCATCTTGCACGCCAACTGATTGAAAAAGAAGGTTTACATGCACAGCAAGTTGATATTGTGCCGGGTGCGGCAGGTGGCCCAAAAGGGATTGGTATTCAAGGTTTAGACCAAGCCATTTTTGGTGATTTTTTTGCCCAAGCCCCACAGCGCAGAACACTGATTGGTTCATCTATTGGCAGTTGGCGTTTTGCCAGTATTTTGGCTTGGGGTGCAAAAGAAGGCACTGAACGCTTATCTAATTTATATACCAACCTCTCTTTTGATAAAAAAATGTCACGTCAGGAAGTTGCTCACATTTGCCAAGGCATGTTGATTGACCTGATTCAAGGTCAAGAGCAACAACTGATTGATCATCCTGACTATCACCTCGCAGTGATTTCAATTAAAGCCCAGCACATTTTCCAAAGTGATTTGGCTCTTCCTTTATTGGCCTCTGTGGCAGGTATTATTGGCAGTAATGCACTCGGTCGTAAGCACAATCGCCTGTTTATGCAACGGGTGATTAGCCAACCGGCATCAGGTCAGCAATTTAAAGTCATTGATGACTTTGTCACCCATTATCAAACTTTAAATAGCGATAATGCCATTCCTTGGTTAATGGCATCCGCCTCTATTCCGGGTGTCATGTCAGCTATTCGTAATATTCCAGATGCACCCAAAGGCAGTTACCGTGATGGGGGTTTAATTGACTATCACATTGACCTGCCCTTTGAAAGCCAAGGCATTGTGCTGTATCCGCATTTTAGTGACAGCATTACACCGGGTTGGTTCGACAAAATGTTAAAAAATCGTAAAGCCAACCCTGAAAATCAGGCACGAACCTTATTGCTTTCGCCTTCGCAAGAGTATTTGCAATCCTTACTTCTTGGACGTTTACCCGATCGTAAAGATTTCACCTTAAAAGGTTTAGAGCAAAAACAACGCATTCAAATGTGGAACCAGTGTGTGGCTGAAAGTCAGCGTTTAGGGGATGAATTTTTAGAAATGGTCGAAAAACAAAATTTCCCTCAGTTTATGCAAGATTTATAATGCTGGTTTAAGTGCAGCTTTGCTGATCGCGTGAGCTGTATCTTGTATTTAAATCCGCGACTATTTCAATTATTTTGATCCATAAAAATAAAGCACGCTATTTTTAAAAGCTTTAATATTAATGAGAGATAAAGTGCAATTATGCTGATGCAGCGTATATTTTTTTCTCAAAGCAGTGCGAATCACGTACACTATGGAGTTGCGATTTTAAGTCGCTCTTTTAAATTTTGAACATATTTTTGGTGAAATTATCATGAACAACGTGCAATGGCTCGATGAAGTAAAATTTAACGAACAAGGTCTTATTCCTGCCATTGCACAGCATCATCAAACCGGTCGTGTACTGATGGTTGCATGGATGAACCGTGAGGCTTTGGCTTTAACTGCTGAAAAAAATCAAGCGGTTTACTTTTCCCGTTCACGCCAAAAATTATGGCATAAAGGCGAAGAATCGGGTCATTTCCAAACCGTACATGAAATCCGTTTGGACTGCGATGCCGATGTCATTGTGTTGCAAATCGAACAACATGGTGGCATTGCTTGTCATACCGGTCGTGAATCGTGCTTCTACCGTAAACTAACCGAAAATGGCTGGGAAATAGTCGATGCTCAATTGAAAGATCCAAGCCAAATTTATGCGGAAAAATCGGTGAATCCACATACCCTTGCGATGAATGCCTCAACGGCTCAATCTGAACAAATTGAAATTTTGAATTATTTAGGTCAGATGATGGCGGAACGCAAAAAAGCCAATCCAGACTCATCTTATGTGGCCAAGCTGTATCATAAAGGCTTAAATAAAATTTTAGAAAAAGTCGGCGAAGAAAGTATTGAAAGCATTATTGCCGCAAAAGATTTTAAATCTGAGCCGAAAGAAGACAATAAAAACGATTTAATTTATGAAGTGGCAGACCTGTGGTTTCACACCATTGTGATGCTGGGTTATTTCGACATTGAACCACAAGTAATTTTAAACGAACTCGCGCGTC
Organism: Acinetobacter kyonggiensis; assembly: GCF_900107285.1. Classification (GTDB taxonomy): domain Bacteria; phylum Pseudomonadota; class Gammaproteobacteria; order Pseudomonadales; family Moraxellaceae; genus Acinetobacter; species Acinetobacter kyonggiensis. Next base: position 278,840 of record NZ_FNPK01000001.1, read on the forward strand.
GCCAAGGCTTATCGGGTTTGGTTGAAAAAGCCAATCGTCAACACTAAGCCGATGCCTGTGTCTGATCCCAAAAAACCAAGCGCCACCTATGAGCAAGCGATTGCCATCGACAACGCGCGTTTAGGCAAATCCTTTAAAGTGATTGCCTATGCAGGCACAGGTAAAACCACCACCTTACAAATGATCAGTGACGCCATGCCTGAACGGCGCGGTATGTATCTGGCGTTTAACAAAGCCATTGCATCAGAAGCACAAAGTAAATTTCATCGCAATGTCGACTGTCGTACCTTTCACTCGCTGGCGTTTCGTAGTGTGCCACGTGGCGTGACCGATAAACTACGTCTACCACGTTTAAGCCCGAGTTTCATCGCCAAAGAATATCGACTCCAGCCCATTACCTTACGCCGAATGATGGGTGGACGTTACGAAAAATATGTCATGATGCCCAGTCGTTTGGCCAGTCTGGTTGCCAATGCGGTGAGTTATTTTTGTTCCACCAGTTCGCAATATCCAGCACCACGCCATCTTCAAGCACCCAGTTGGTTACATCCCGATGATATTGCTGAACTACAGACGCATCTTTATCCCGCCATTGAACGACGTTGGTTAGAATCAATTGATCCAAACCATCAAGCGGGTATTGGTCACGATATTTATCTAAAACTGTGGGCATTGTCTGAACCCAACATTCCAACCGATTATGTGTTGTTTGATGAAGCACAAGATGCTGACCCATTGATGCTCGGTATTTTGCTGCGTCAAAGAAATACCCAAGTGATTTATGTCGGTGATGCGCATCAACAAATTTATGCATGGCGCGGTGCAGTCAATGCCATGCAACAGCTCCCTTTGCCTGAATCTCGCTTAACCACGTCTTTCCGTTTTGGTGAAGAGATTGCGTTAAATGCCAATGCCATTTTGGGCGCGTTAAATGAAACTGTTCCCCTCTTAGGCAATCCACACCTGCATTCCAAAGTAGTCAATAAACCGCATACCAAACAACGTGATGCCATTTTATGCCGTACCAATGCACGGGCGATGGAGTTATTGCTGGCAGGTTTAGTGCATGGCGACAAAGTCAGCTTACAAGCCGATCATGTCAAACTGAACCGTTTTGTCGATGCTGCAAGCATGCTCAAGCAAGGTAAACGCGTCACGGATGTGCCTGAACTGGCTTGGTTTAATTCATGGCATGATGTGCATGAATATTGCGAAACCAATGACGGCAGCGACATTAAACCTTTGGTGAAATTGGTGGATGATCACGGTACAGATCCATTGAAACGTGCCTTAGCCAAAATCAGCCCGATTGAGCATGCCGATTATATTATTTCAACCGCCCATAAAGCCAAAGGCTTGGAATGGGATCGGGTGCATATCGAAGATGACTATCAATTTAAGGTCAACGAAAAAGACCATAAAATTAGTGATGAAGAGTTAAGATTGCTTTACGTGGCTTGCACACGTGCTAAAGTAAGTTTAAATATTCACCATATTTACGATTTGGTGCAACAGCTCAAAAAACAAATGCCCTTATCGTTGCGTAAAGCTGTGGGAGAATAATTTCAGCTTATTGTGCAATGTAGGTATTCTATGAAAATCGATGCTATTCAACTCAAACATACCCTTCATTTTGCCGATCTCAAGCTGAAATTTAATGAGAAACCCATCACCTTGATTATGGGTGATCAAGGCACTGGCAAAACCACCATTTTAAGATTCACTTATCAAGCCTTAACGTGGTTTGCAGCGCGTTATAAAGACTTACGTGCTGCGGGTGTGGTGATGCTTGATCAAGACATTATGCTGAACCGTTTACAATCCAAAATTGATATTCGGGTGCAGATCCCCAATGATATTGGTACTTTGAATGAATCCAGTGAAGTACCAGACAAAGTACTTGGTTATTGCGATTGGCAACTGTATAAAACCTTAAATAGTCAGGGTATTGGCAGCAGTAAAGCAGAAACCCAACAATTAGAAAACTTAATCGAACTGTATCAAAATGCCATCCAGCATGATCAACTCCAAGGCTTGCCCTTAATTGCCTATTACCCAGCAGAACGCTTTGTCAATGAAATGAATATTCTGAGTAAGAACAATCCACTCATTTTTCAAAGCGCACATGCTTATGAAGTTTCAGCGATTCCCTTTACCACTTTTAGCCGTTTTTTTGAATGGTTGCGTGAAGTGAGTGATATTGAAAATGCACAGATCGCACAACTGTTTCAACAACTGCTCTCCGATCCATCTGTTCAAAAAAACAAAGAAACTGACTTTTTACAGCAATTATTTCATGCACAAAAGCAGATGCATAGCCCTCATTTAGATGCGTTAAAACAAGCTTTAACGACGGTCATTCCTGCTTTAGACGATATTTTTGTGCAGTACCAACCGAAATTACAATTGATGGTGCGTTATCAAGGCAAAAATATGCTCTATCAACAACTGTCGAATAGCGTGAAAAATTGGATTGCATTGGTGGGTGATATTGTGCGGCGTTTATGCGTACTCAATCCGAATAGTTTATATCCCTGCCTTGAAGGCGACGGTATTTTACTTATTGATGCGATTGATCATCAACTGGATCAAAATACTGCTCAAGTGATTTTACCGCGCTTACATCAGGCTTTTCCGCGACTACAAATTATTGCCACAGGTAATCGTAGTGAATTACTCGAACATGCAGCCAAGTATCAATGCTTGAAAATTGAAAATAAACAAATTTTTGAGATACAGCTACAACCATTACAGGACAAATTTGATCGTATTTATGAAAACTTAGTCTTTAATGAAGAGATCATTGAAACAGATCGCCTGTTTGAACCAACCGCAGAAAATATTACCCCACAAAGTCTATGGCAACACATTCAACAGCATTTAAACTTAGAACAGCAAAATGAGTTACTGGGTTTAATGAATGCACAAGATGGTACCTCTTCACATCAGCCCTTGCCATAATACAAACTTAACCGCTTAAATTGCATGCAAAAAAGTTTAATCGGTAAAAATATTGAGTACTCAGTTTTTCATCAGTTTGAAACATGCTACGCCCAGATTACATAGACGGGTAGATAATATGTTACGTATGCGCAAAACTAATTGATGTTGTTTTATTCATGTAATAAGATCAGGGATATGTAAAGTTTTATAGTAAAATCCGATTTTACTATTACTTTTTACAAGTTGCGCAACACAGCTTGTTTTCAATATTTTTAACTCCGATTGGCTTTCAAGATTTAAACGTTTGGATTGCTCTTTGTGATCCTGTAGTCCTTGAAAGATAACATTCACCCTTAGGTTTTTATCAACCTAATTCACGACAATGGATATGAGTGTGCTACCGATTATTATATTGTTACCCTTAGTATTGGGCACTACACTTGTCTCGTGGCTGAAAAAATTTTCGCGCGGGGTAACGGCCTTAGGGGCGATTGGGGTCAGTCTAAGCAGCCTCATCTTATTACTGACTCAAGCAAAAGATGTTTTCAATGGTGCAACAATCACGCAAAGTTGGTCATGGTTACCTCAGCTAGGCATCAACTTAAGTTTCCGTTTGGATGCTTTAGGTTTGTTATTTTGTTTGCTGATTAGTGGTATCGGCACACTCATTTATATCTACGCTTATTATTATTTAAGTCCTAAGAATTCACTGAGCAAGCTGTATGTATTGCTCATGTTATTCATGGCATCCATGCTGGGTATCTCGCTCTCCAATAATTTAATTTTGCTGCTCGTTTTTTGGGAGCTGACCAGTATTTCTTCTTTTCTGCTGGTGGGTTATTGGAGTAATTATGAAGCCGCACAGCGCGGCTCACGTATGGCACTCACCATTACAGGCATGGGCGGTTTAGCCATGTTGGGTGGTTTCATTTTGTTAGGTCAAATAACGGGCACTTATCAAATAGACCAAATTCTTACCATGACTGAGAAAATTCAAAGTCATTCGCTATTTGTACCCACTTTACTGCTCATTTTAATGGGTGCATTTACCAAAAGTGCACAGTTTCCGTTCCATTTTTGGCTGCCGAATGCCATGGCAGCGCCTACGCCTGTATCGGCCTATCTGCACTCTGCAACCATGGTCAAAGCAGGTATTTTCCTGCTGGCAAGACTCTCTCCTATTTTTGTCGGTGCTGCGCTGTATCACAACATTGTGACTTTCGTAGGCCTATTTACGCTGTGTATGGCCGCCTTTTTTGCCATTTTTAAAGAAGATTTAAAAGGTTTACTGGCCTATTCCACCATTAGTCATTTAGGTTTAATTGTCTGCTTATTGGGGATTGGCTCTCCTCTTGCTGTTGCCGCAGCCATCTTCCATATTATTAACCATGCGACGTTTAAAGCTGCCCTATTCATGATTGCCGGTATTATTGATCATGAAACAGGGACACGTGATTTGCGTAAACTCAGTGGGATTTGGCAATTACTTCCGTTCACTGCCACCTTAACCATGATCACTGCTGCCTCAATGGCGGGTGTACCACTGACCAATGGTTTTTTATCCAAAGAAATGTTCTTTACTGAACTACTTGCCAACCTCTCTGGTCCAGTACTGATTGGCTCTGCGATTGTGGCAACCTTAGCGGGTATCTTTGCGGTTACTTATTCAGTGCGACTGGTTCATGGCGTATTCTTTGATGGCCCTTTAGGCAAAGCTGTTCCCAATAAAGACGCACATGAGCCTGCTTTTGGCATGCGAGCACCTGCAACTTTTCTGGCGATTTTATGTATTTTAGTTGGGCTTCTCCCTGCCCTCTTGGTTGAAAATATTGTTAATTCAACCACACGTGCCAGCACACAATTACCAAATTTTGCAGGTACTCATCTTGCCCTTTGGCATGGTTTTAACCTGCCTTTATTGATGAGTACAATCGCACTGTTAGGCGGACTGTGCTTTTACTTTGCTCTGGCCAAAGGTGGAACCATTCGTGAGATTAACCTTGATCCAATGCTGGGTAAATTTCAAGGTCGCATCTTATTTGATTTATTTTTAAAACATCTCTTGCTGAAATCACGCCAGTTCAAACGTAAAACTGAAAATGGTTCACTACAAAGTTATTTAATCTGGATCGTGGCTTTTACTATTGCATTGGTTGCTATGCCATTAATCAATCAAGGTTTAACCACTGGTAGCCGTGAACTTACCCATGCCCCTGCCGTTGCAATTGTACTGTGGTTACTCTTGTTCTCTGCCTGCTGGATGATGTTGTGGTTCCACCATGAACGCATTAAAGCCGTGTTGATTAGTGGTGCAATAGGCTTAGTGGTGACCATGGTGTTCGTGACGCTGTCTGCACCAGACCTTGCTTTAACGCAAATTACCGTCGATGTCGTCACCACCGTTTTACTGTTGATGAGTTTGTCTTTATTGCCACAACTCACGCCTTATGAATCGAGTGGATCACGTCGTTGGCGTGATGCCCTCATTGCGATTGGCGCTGGCCTCGGTATTGGTTGGATTGCTTGGCTGATTTTAACCCGTGACCACAATTCAATTTCATGGTTCTTCATGCAGCAATCCATTCCTTTGGGGGGTGGGAGCAATGTGGTCAATGTCATTTTAGTCGACTTCCGTGGTTTCGATACCTTTGGAGAGATTACCGTACTGGGTATTGCTGCGATTGGCGCCCTGTGCTTAATGGATGGCATGCGTGCGCATGGCACCACCATTACCCAAGGTTTAACCTACCGCTTTAATCCATCACCCTTGATGTTCCGTATTACTGCTTCATGGATTTTACCTTTAGCACTGGTGGTGAGTTTGTATATCTTCCTACGTGGACATAACTTACCAGGCGGTGGATTTATTGCGGGTTTAATTACCTCATTGGCTTTGATCATTCAATACATTGCACTGGGTCAAGATCAAGCTGAGCAAATGTTAAAAGCCAAATCAGGACGTTTATATGAAATTTGGATTGGTTCAGGCTTAGTCATTGCAGGACTCACAGGCTTAGGTGCTTGGTTCTGGGAACGTCCGTTCCTGACCAGTGCGCATATTTATGTCTCTCCACCTCTTTTAGGTGAAATGCACCTTCCCTCCGCTGCGCTCTTTGATCTTGGGGTTTATATCACGGTCGTTGGTGCAACCATGCTGTTGATTTCAGTATTAGGTGACTCGCGTCACTCCAGCATGACTGGTCCAATTGTACCGAAGGGGGAATAAAATGATCAGCTTAGAATTTTTACTTGCCTCTGCCATTGGGCTACTTACAGCAACGGGAATTTATTTAATTCTACGGGCACGTACTTTTCCTGTGGTACTCGGTTTGGCAATGATTGGCTATGCCGTCAACTTATTTCTTTTTGCGATGGGTCGTCTGCAAATTAATGCACCCGCGGTACTTACCGAAACCACCAAGGTAACCGATCCCCTGCCCCAAGCTTTGGTGCTCACTGCGATTGTGATTGGTTTTGCAACCACTGCTTTTATTGTGCAACTTGCGCTACGCAGTCGTTATGAAACAGGAACCGATCACGTCGACTCGAAAGAAGATATTATTCCTATTGACCCACGTGAGGATGAGCCTTAATGAATGCTGTCATCCAATTCTGGACTGAACATACCCCAATTTTTAGCATTTTAATTCCAGCTTTTACTGCTTTTTTATTGGTGTTACTTGGTAATCCAGGCGCTGGCTCATTAGCACACGATTGGCGCCAACCTTGGCGTCGTGGCATTAGTTACATTTCTTCAATTTTAGGTTTAGCCACGGCTATTCTTTATTTAATCTCTGCCAGTAGTGGGCAAATCAGTGTTTACAATTTAGGTGAATGGGCTGCACCATTCGGGATTGTCTTGGTGCTAGACCAACTTTCTGCACTGATGGTCGTCCTCACGTATGCCCTAGCAACCGCTGTTTTATGGTATGCAAGTCATGAGTGGGATACACGTGGTCGTTATTTCCATGCCATGTTCCATTTCTTATTGATGGGTCTATGCGGTGCATTTCTGACAGGTGACTTATTCAACTTATTTGTGTTCTTTGAAATCCTGTTGATGGCATCCTATGTGTTACTTTTACATGGACAAGGCAAAGCACGTTTTCAACTGGGCATTCATTACGTCACCATTAACTTATTGGCTTCTGCGCTCTTTCTGATTGGTCTCGGCATCATTTATGGCAGTGTCGGCAGCCTAAATATGGCCGATGTCACACGCCTAATCCCACTTTTAGAACCTGACCAACATAAACTTGCTGTGGCTGGTGGCTTATTACTCTTTGTGGTTTTTGGTATTAAAGCCGCGATGCTGCCTGTTGGTTTCTGGCTGCCTAAAACCTATGCCGTTGCCACAACACCTGTTGCTGCGATTTTTACCATTATGACCAAAGTGGGGATCTATGCCATTTTACGGATTAATGGCACAGTATTTGACGATCATTTAAGTCAAAGCATTTTGGTGTCTTGGTTATTGCCAATTGGCCTCATTACTTCAGTCTATGGCGTTATTGGCGCAATTGGCGCAGAACGACTGCGCCGCTTCGTCGGATTTATGATTCTGTCATCTATTGGCACGATCTTAATCGCCATTTCGCTGTTTAATACCTTGGCATGGGCTGCCGCACTGTATTATTTAGTGCATAGTACCCTGATTGCTGCTGCATTTTATTTGCTCTCTGGCTGGATTACCTCGCAACGTGGTGCATTTAAAGACCATTTCAAAGTTGCGCCACACATGAAACAACAAAAAGTCGTTTCATTAACCTTCTTTTTAATTGCTTTAATGATGGCAGGCTTGCCTCCATTTAGTGGCTTCTTAGGTAAAGTCTTTATCTTACAAGCCACGTCACATTCACCGTATCAATTACTGATTATTATTGTAGTGTTAATTGTCAGCTTACTCAGTATTATTGCCTTTACCCGCATCGGTTTTGTACTGTTCTGGCGTGCCACACAACCCGAAGACAATCCAAATTCGGCAGAATATAAGGCCTATCAAGCCTTGCCAGATCAAGCACCTGCTCGAAATGACAAAACCATCTATTTACTGCTTTTAGCTTTAATTCTGTATATGGTTTATGCCAGCCCAATTCAGCAATATATGTTTAAAACGGCTGAACAAATACAAAATAATGCCTTATACGAAAGCAGAATTTTGAAAAGGGATCATCTAAATCAGGTCATCAGCGTACAACCATATGATCCAGAAAATCTACCTGAAACCAAATATGGCGGTGAAACGGTTGATCCAAATGCGCATCTCATCCCTTATGTTATTTCTGAAAATACTTTAAACGGTGAGCATATTTCAGAATATAAACAACGCCAAATCAATCAACAAATCGTACAAGAACCGGCCCACCCAGATGATGCCAAACTGAAACCTATGGAGCCTTAACTATGCAAAAAACATCGTTTTTGGAAAACTGGCTACCCCATCCATTTGTTTCTGTCATTGTGGCTTTAAGCTGGATCATGCTTGCGCATAGTATTGACCCAGCAACATTACTGATGGCTTTCATGCTCGGAATTTTTATTCCGCGCTTAGTCAATCCCTTTACTGCCCGTACACCGAATATCAACTGGCTATTGGCATTCAAATTATTTTTTGTGGTGCTCTGGGACATCATTATTTGCAATATTAAAGTGGCTAAATTGGTTCTTGGGCCTACGCATAAACTGCATCCGAAATGGTTTCGAGTACCGTTAGACTCCCAACATGAACAAGTCAATGTTTTACTTGCCCTGATTATTACCACAACCCCCGGTACGGTCACGGCTGGGATTGACCAAGACCGTGGTGATATTTTAGTTCATGCATTAAGCAGTGATAACATAGAAATTGACATTCAAGACATTAAAACTCGTTATGAAAAAGCACTGATGATGATTTTTAATGTGGAATCAGGAGACGATGCATGAGCATTTTGCCTTATACGCTGGGCATATGTATGGTTGCCATCACCATTTCAATGTTCCTTTGCCTAATTCGTTTAGTTATCGGCCCCTCTATTGTTGATCGACTTTTGGCTCTGGATACTCTTTTTCTCAATGCCACCTGTTTAATTGTCATTTTGGGTATTTATTGGGCAAGCACCTCATTCTTTGAGGGAGCACTCTTGGTTGCCATGCTTGGTTTTGTCTCAACAGCAGCCCTCGCCCGCTACTTTACCACTGGTCATGTCGTGGATTAGGAGTAAAAATAATGCAACTTGTTATGGAAATTCTGGTTTCAATTTTTTTATTGATTGGTGCTTTCTTTACGCTGGTGGGTGGAATTGGCATGGTACGCCTCCCCGATTTATTTATGCGTCTACATGCACCAACCAAATCAAGTACGTTAGGTCTGGGTAGTTTTTTAATTGCTGCCATTATTTTTGCTGCTTTTAATGGCCGTTTTGGTTTTGCTGAAATACTCATTACCTTATTCATTTTTATCACAGCACCGGTATCGGCCAATCTGATGGCACAAGCAGCTCTGCATTTACGTTTACGCTCAACCAGTGGTGAAGTACCTGAAAGTTTAGACCGCCCACTCCCTTGGCAACGTTCTCGAGTTCGCCGCCAATATCAGAAAAAATAGTCTTCATCCTTTAGGAGCTTCGGCTCCTTTTATCATTCAAATCAATCCATCGCTCAGCATCTACAGCACATGCATTAAAGCAGTGTAAACTTGATCATCTTTAAACAAATTTGATGATTGAATATCAACAAGATTCTGAGCTTCTCCGTAAAGTACTGCACCTTTCTCAACTTTACCCAAAATCATTATTGAATAATTTCGTTGTATACGCTCCGTGCTTTAAGCTTGTTTATGTTGCATAAAATAGGTCTCCTATGTTGCAACTTATTTCAGGACAGAACACATCCATAAAAAAAGCCACCCGAAGGTGGCTTTTTTGCATATAACTTACGTTATATTAATTATTCATCATCTTTTTTTGCTTCTTCAGGAGGTAAATCCTTCACTGCTTCAGCAATCAAACCAAACATATAGTTACCATATGCATTGGTTTTATCATAATGAAAACGCAATCTTGGCGTAATACGTGTCTTGATACGACGACCTAATTCGTGACGCAAGAAACCAGAAGCACCATTTAACACTGCTAAAGTTTCTTTATTTGCCGCTTCACTTTGATCATCGCCCAGTTCACGTCCCATTACGGTGACGTAAACTTCTGCATAGCCTAAATCTGCGCTGACTTTCACCGCAGAGATGGTCACTAGACCACCTAAGCGTGGATCTTTCAGTTCTTGACGGATTAGTTCTGACAACTCACGTTGTACCGTATCCGCCATTCGCTTAAGACGTTGACTACCCGCCATTAAAGACTCCGTTTAATCAATTGAACATCATAAACTTCGATTTTATCGAGTACTTTGATGTCTTTATAACCTTTCACGGCAAGACCACATTCCATACCAGCACGAACTTCTTCAACCACTTCTTTATAGCGACGAAGAGATTCAAGCTCACCTTGGAATACCACCACGTCATCACGTAATACGCGAATCGGTTTATTACGGTGTAACATGCCTTCAAGTACCATACAGCCCGCAGCCGCACCAAATTTACTTGAGTGGAACACTTCACGTACTTGAGCTACACCCAGAATCGTTTCACGATGCTCAGGTGCAAGCTTACCGCTCATTGCTGCTTTCACATCATCAATCAATTCATAAATGATGCTGTAGTAACGAATGTCGATACCATCTGCATCGGCTTTTTGACGCGCAGTATTATCAGCACGGACGTTAAAGCCTAGAAGTACAGCTTCAGACGATTCAGCAAGGGTAACGTCAGACTCGGTAATTGCACCCACACCTGAACCAATGACACGAACACGAACTTCATCCGTTGCCAATGCTTGCAAAGCAACAGTCAATGCTTCTAACGTACCACGTACATCAGTTTTAAGCACCACATTGACATAAGGCACATCTTTCTTGCCCATAGACGCCATGATGTTTTCAAGACGCATTGCACTTTGACGCTCAAGACGTTGTTCACGTTCACGTGAAAGACGAGCATCAGCAACTTCACGCGCTTTCTTCTCATCATTTACCACAAGAACTTCGTCACCCGCCATTGGTGCTTCAGGAAGACCTAAAATCTCAACTGGGATTGAAGGACCTGCTGATTGAATACGTTTACCGTTTTCATCCACCATCGCACGAACACGACCGTAAGAACCACCAGCAAGAACAAGATCACCGACTTTCAATGTACCGTTTTGTACAAGAATAGAAGCAACAGCACCACGGTCTTTATCAACACGCGCTTCAATTACAACACCTTGTGCAGCACCTTCTTCAGACGCTTTCAATTCAAGAAGTTCAGATTGAATTAAAATAAGGTCGAGAAGATCATCAATACCTTGACCCGAATGCGCAGAAACCATGGCAACAGGAACATCACCGCCCCACTGTTCAGGCACAATTTCTTTAACCGTCAATTCATTTAATACACGATCTGGATCAGCAGATTCTTTGTCCATTTTGTTGATGGCAACAATGATTGGCGTACCCGCAGCACGTGCATGATCAATTGCTTCAGCTGTTTGTGGCATTACACCATCATCAGCTGCAACAACAAGTACCACGATATCAGTCGCTTTCGCACCACGTGAACGCATTGAAGTAAACGCCGCATGTCCCGGTGTATCAAGGAAGGTAATAATCCCTTTCTCAGTTTCAACGTGATAAGCACCGATATGCTGTGTAATACCACCAGCCTCACCCGCTGCTACTTTAGTACGACGGATACGGTCTAGAAGTGATGTCTTACCATGGTCAACGTGGCCCATGATCGTAACAACAGGAGCACGAGTGGTTTGAACGCCACGCGCTTCTTCAGCAGCTTCAAGTAAGTTATCTTCAGCTTGTGTATCCGATACTAGAACTGGGTTATGACCCATTTCTTCAACCACGAGCGCTGCAATTTCTTGCTCAATCGCTTGGTTCTGTGTCACAAGCTCACCCATTTTCATGAGTGATTTGATAACTTCACGAACTTTAATCGCCATTTTCGCTGCAAGATCAGCAACAACAATCGTAGAGCCAATTTCAACATCGTAAACTTGCTTTTTAACTGGTTTTTCGAAGCCATGCTTATTCGCTTGGCTGGTTTTCAAACCACGTTTAGGCTGTTTACTGAAGCTTTGCTCTTCCTGACCACGACGTCCACCTTTCTTCGGTGCACGTGTACTGGTGGTATTACCACCACGTTTAATTTCACGGTCTTCTTTCGCAAATGAATCTTCATATGCTTGACCCACAAGGCCAGCAGCAAGTGGAGAATCATCAATAACACGAATCGTTGCAGTAGTATCTTCAGCAGAGTATTTAGACGCCATTTGACGCATCTGCTCAAGCGTACGCTGTTGCCCTTCTTCAGCCGATTTACGGCGTGCCGCCTCTTCTACTGCTTTTAATTGTGCAGCCTGAGCTTCACGCGCTTTCTTCTGCTCTGCGGTTTCGGTCACTTTAACCACTTGCTTAACAATTGGTTTGTTCGTCGATTTACGCTTCACCACAACAGCCGCTTTAGGTACTTCTTGCTTCGCCGTTTCTTGCTTAGCTGCAGCACGCATTGCTTCTAAAGCTTTAGAAGCGCCACCTACATTCGAAGCTGTATTTTGTTGCGCTTGATCACGACCTTTAGGCTCAGTCTGTGATTTTTGTTCCGCTTCTGCTTTCGCTAAAGCTTCTGCTTTAATTTGTTCTGGATTTGGCTTAACAAACGTATGCTTTTTACGCACTTCAACGTTAATTGTTTTCGCCTTACCTGAGGTACTTGCCACTTTAGCCGTACTGGTTGTTTTACGTTTCAACGTGATTTTTCCTGCATGCCCATCGTCTTGACCATGAATTTTTTTCAAATGGTTAACGAGGGTATCTTGTTGTTCAGTGGAAATAATATCTTCAGCTTTACGTTGCGGTAAACCTGCGTCACGAACCTGCTCTAGGAGCTTCTCAACTGGACGTGCTACGCTGAGAGCTAACTCTTTAATCGACTTGTCCGTCATATATTTCCTCCTAGTTAAACCATGATTCGCGCGCTTTCATGATGAGTTGACCTGCTTTTTCAGCACCTAAACCTTCAATATCTTCAATATCGTCAGTCGCTTGGTCTGCCAAATCATCTACTGTTACCACACCGCGAGCCGCAAGTGCGTACGCGATTTCCTGCGTCATCCCATCCATTGCAACAAGTTCTGCACTTGGATCTTGGATGTTTTCTTGTTGTTTTAATGCATCAGCCAATGTAATTTCTTTTGCACGGCTTTGCAATAATTCAACAATTTCAGCATCTAACTCAATTTCATCAAATGTTTCAGCTGGAACATAAGCAATCTCTTCCAAAGAAGTAAAGCCCATTTCAACCAAAGCCATTGCCAAATCTTCTTCAATATCTAAACGACTTACAAACATGTCTAAATATTGTTGAGCTTCATTTTGTTGACGCGCATAAAACTCTTCTTCGAGCATCATATCCAGTTTATAGCCTGTTAATTCAGATGCTAAACGGACATTTTGACCTTGTGAGCCAATAGCACGAGCCAATTGATCAGTGGCTGCAAAAATGATATCAGCAGTATGTGCATCTTCATCAATCACAATACTCGATACATCAGCAGGCTCTAAAGCACTGGCAATGTACTGTGCTGGATCGTCAGACCACACCACAACATCAATACGCTCACCATTTAACTCTGATTGCACCGCTTGGATACGTGTACCACGCATACCAATACAAGCACCGACAGGATCAATACGATGATCGTTGGTTTTCACAGCAATTTTAGCACGAACACCCGGTTGACGGGCAGCGGCTTTAATTTCAATGATTTCTTCAGAAATTTCAGGAATCTCTTTCTTCATCAATGCCATTAGCATTTCAGGACGCGCACGTGACAACAATAATTGTGCACCACGACCTTCACGATTCACGCTATATAGAATAGCGTTCATACGTTGTTTAGGACGAAGAATTTCTTTTGGGATCATTTCTTCACGTGAAAGATATGCTTCAGCATTATCACCCAAGTCAATGATAAAGCCATCTTTGGTTTGTTTTTTCACTTCACCGTAGATGAGTTCGCCCACTTTAGATTCGTATGCATCCGCAACTAAAGCACGCTCAGCTTCACGAATTTTTTGCACAATGACTTGTTTCGCAATTTGTGCAGCAATTCGACCAAAATCAATCGATTCAACTTCAAGTTCACGAATATCACCGATAGACCATTGTTCAGGATCTAAATCAGAGATTGCATCCTGACATGCAGGCATTTCATGATCTTCGTCAGCAACCACTTCCCATTGACGGAAAGTACGATAATCACCCGTTTTACGATCAATTTCTACACGTAAACGTGCTTCTTCTGCGTGTGTGCCTTCGTAAAATTTCTTTTTAGTCGCAGCAACTAAAGCTTGTTCAAGTGCTTCAAAAATTGCATCACGACTTACACCTTTTTCGTTACTAACCGTTTCTACTACGGTAAGAATTTCACGAGCCATAAGTCACCTATTCGTTCAGATTCTTATTTATTGAATGAATTAATCTTGGTAGATCAAATTTGATTTGTCGATATTATGACTGTCTATTTCAAGTACGTGTTGATTTTCAACTTCAACTTGAATGATCTCATTCTCAAGATCAACAGCAATCAGTTTTGCTTGAAATTTACGACGGTTTTCTACGGCACTAATCAGACGTAAAGCAATTTGCTTTCCAATATAAGCTGGCATCTGGTGAAGTTGGAAGAATGGACGATCCCAACCCGGTGAAGATACTTCAAGTGAGTATTCGCCAGAAATTGGATCATGTACGTCAAGCGTTGCACCTACTTGCTGGGTTACACGAACACAGTCTTGTACGCCAATACCCTGACCTTGTTCAAGCTCACCATCTTCATTCATGACAGGTTGCGTGTTATTTTCGTTCGCTTTATCAATATAGATACGCAATAAAGAACGTTTACCTTGAGGAATAAATTCGATTCCCCAAAGATCTACATTACAAGCTTGCACTGCAGGAGTTATTAGGTCTTGAAGTGCTTGAGTTTTATTTGATAGCTTCATTTACTCTCGTCATTGTTGTGCGATTCAATAGTCGCTGTGACCGGTTCAGACTAACTCAACTATATTAGTAGTGAAACATGACAATTTGACCAATGGATGTCGACACTACACGATAGCCAATAAAAAAGGGCGTAATCGCCCCTGTGTACACAGAAAAACCAAAGTCCACTGTGCAAAAAGGCCCACCATTTTTGTGAGCCTTTTAGAAACTTGGTAGCGGGAGCTGGATTTGAACCAACGACCTTCGGGTTATGAGCCCGACGAGCTACCAGACTGCTCCATCCCGCAACAACGTGCAAAAATTATATACAATTCACTGAACATTTTCAATCAAAAAATCTTCAATGGTTGCTTGATTAAGTTGCACCTTAATCAAAAATGGTAGCGGGAGCTGGATTTGAACCAACGACCTTCGGGTTATGAGCCCGACGAGCTACCAGACTGCTCCATCCCGCATCAACCTGCAAAAATTCAATCACGATTAAAATTTATTTTAAATCGCCTATTTAGTTTGCCTCTAAATAGTATTGGTAGCGGGAGCTGGATTTGAACCAACGACCTTCGGGTTATGAGCCCGACGAGCTACCAGACTGCTCCATCCCGCATCAACAGATTTGCTGCACACACCAACTTATGTTCTGGATTACAAGTTGGTGCGGAAGGGGGGACTTGAACCCCCACGCCCGAAAGCACTACCACCTCAAGGTAGCGTGTCTACCAATTCCACCACCACCGCAGCTGTGTCGCATTCTAGTCGGATCATGTCCAAAAAGAAAGAACTAAATCAGGTTATTCGCCTGTTTTCGGTGCAACTGGCGAAGTTTCATTCGAATTCACAGGTGCAGTCGTGGTTGTTTGTACCGATTTTAAACTATAAGCATCGGTGGTTTGTTTTTTAGCAAATACAGCTAGCGTTAAACTGGTGACAAAAAATAGCGCGGTTAAAACTGCAGTCAAACGCGTTAAAAAGTTACCTGAACCGGATGCACCAAATACAGTGGCAGCACCGCCGCCACCAAATGATGCGCCAGCATCTGCACCTTTACCATGTTGTACCAGAATCAATACAATCATTAAAATGGCTAAGATAATATGTACCACCAGCACAAAAGTTTGCATGCTGAACTCCTAATTATTTTGTATTTGCAAAAGCTTGAGCAATTTCATAAAAAGACGCTGCATTTAGAGATGCACCACCCACCAGCGCACCATTAATATCTGGACAGGTCGCCAACTCTACTGCATTTTCGGCTTTAACACTACCGCCATACAGAATAGCCATGCTTGCACCAAACGGTGTAATTTGAGTTAAACCTTCACGAATTTTAGCATGCATCGTTTGAGCATCTTCAGGTGAAGCTGTTTTGCCCGTACCGATTGCCCAAATCGGTTCATATGCAATCACAATCTTTTGCCATTGCTCGGCTTGAACCACCGCAGTAATATCACAGATTTGCTGCAATACCACCTGCTCTGCTTGACCATTTTCACGCTGTTCTAGGCTTTCACCCACACAATAAATAATGGTTAATCCAGCAGTTAAAGCATTTTTAACTTTTTCATTCAGGATTTGCGACGTTTCATTAAAAATTTCACGCCGTTCAGAATGACCAATCAGTACAAAATCAATATGATGATCTTTCAGTAATTCTGCGCTCACTTCACCCGTGTAAGCACCCAATCCCGCTATACGAGAAACATTCTGAGCAACGGTATAAATGGAACGCACTGAACTTGCCAATTCCGCTTGAACACTGGTCAAAGCAAGCATGCTAGGCGCAATACCGATATGACAATTTTCTTCTTTAATTTCATTATTTTGCAATAATTTTTTAAAACCACTTAACAGCTCTTTGGCATCTGCTTGCATTGGGTTCATTTTCCAATTGCCGACAACCCAAGGAGTAATAGCCGAACCCGACATACAGTAACCTATTAAAAACAATTCATTAAACCGCGCACATTCTACACGGAATTCAATCTTTTTTAGATAATTTTCGCATGGCTTTTTTATGCCAAACTTATTTTTCAACATACATCACAACATTCTCAAAAAAAACTTCATCTTGTAAATACGACTGGTTCAAAGTTTTATGTGATATTAAGTAGATGACAGCATTTTAAGATATGGTATTTTTATATAACAAAAGTATAATTTAAAAATACCAATTATAAACAAATTGATTTAGTAGGCATATTAAAGCATGACAGCATTAAAAGGTTCACCTAGATTTACCGGTTTCAATCGACGTTTAGTTGAAGAAGACTTCATTTCTGCTGAAAATATGCAGAATGCAATCTTAAATGCCAAAAAAGCCAATCAAGATATTGTTCCTTTTTTAATTGATCAATTAAAAATTTCGTCCTTAGATATTGCTGAAAAAATCGCTCAAGAATTTGGCGAACCGCTTTTTGATCTTAGCACCTATGATTCTGCACAGATTATCCGTGAAGGCATTGACGAAAAACTGATTACCAAACATCGTATTTTACCGATTTTTAAACGTGGTAACTTGCTCTACGTCGCCACGAGCAATCCAACCAATATCGATGCCATGGATGCAATACGCTTCAATAGCAAAATGAATATTGAAGCGATTATTGTTGAGCATCCAAAACTAGAAAAACTGATTGAACAAAATTTTGCCGAAGCGGATAGTTTTCAATTTTCTGATGATGATATCGATTTAAATCTAGAACAAGAAGATCTCAGCAATAAAGATGATGATGACAACGAACAACAACAAGATGAAGCCCCAATTGTTAAATACATCAACAAGCTGCTGATTGATGCGATTCGTATGGGTGCTTCCGACTTACATTTTGAACCGTATGAAAAAATGTATCGCGTGCGTTATCGTGTCGATGGTGTCCTGCGTCAAATTGCAACCCCGCCCTTACAACTTGCTACACGTCTAGCCTCGCGTTTAAAAGTCATGTCTCAGATGGATATTTCTGAAAAACGTTTACCTCAAGATGGACGAATTAAACTTAAACTTTCAAAAAGTAAAGCCATCGACTTCCGTGTCAACTCATTGCCCACCCTCTTTGGTGAAAAACTGGTACTACGTATTTTAGATCCATCGAGTGCGATGTTGGGGATTGATGCACTCGGTTATGAACCTGCGCAAAAAGAATTGTTTATGCAGGCTTTGGACAAACCTCAAGGCATGCTACTGATTACAGGTCCCACAGGTTCGGGTAAAACGGTTTCTTTATATACCGGCTTAAATATTCTCAACCGTGAAGATACCAATATTTCAACAGCCGAAGATCCAGTCGAAATTAACCTAGAGGGGGTTAATCAGGTCAATGTTAATGCTAAAGTGGGCTTAACCTTCTCTGCCGCCCTCAAATCATTTTTACGCCAAGATCCAGATATTGTGATGGTCGGTGAGATTCGAGATTTAGAAACCGCAGAAATTGCCATTAAAGCCGCACAAACTGGACATATGGTGATGTCCACACTACATACCAATAGTGCGCCTGAAACACTGACACGCTTAAGAAATATGGGCGTACCTTCCTTTAATATCGCAACCTCTGTAAACTTAGTTATTGCGCAACGTTTAGCTCGACGTTTATGCCCACAATGTAAAATCCCTTCAGATATTCCAGACCTAAGTTTATTGGAAATGGGTTTTAAAGAAGACGATCTACAACATCCAGATTTTCAAGTTTATCAACCCGTAGGCTGTTCAGAATGTCGTGATGGTTATAAAGGCCGTGTGGGTATTTATGAAGTAATGAAAGTAACGCCTGAAATTTCGAAAATTATTATGGAAGATGGCAATGCACTTGAAATTGCAGCAGCATCGGAAAAATCGGGGTTTAATAATTTACGTCGTTCAGGATTAATGAAAGTCATGCAGGGGGTAACTTCTCTTCAAGAAGTTAATCGTGTGACTAGCGAATAGATAAAGTATTTAAAAATAAGGATAAATTCATGGCTGTCAAAAAAGCACAGATGATGCCAACCTTCAGTTATGAAGGAATTGACCGTAAAGGGGCTAAACTTAAGGGCGAATTACCAGCACGTAATATGGCACTGGCGAAAGTGACTTTACGTAAGCAAGGCATTACCATTAAAACCATTCGAGAAAAACGAAAAAATATTCTCGAAGGTTTAATGAAAAAAAAGGTCTCCACACTCGACATCACCATCTTTACTCGTCAGCTCGCAACAATGATGAAAGCAGGTGTGCCTTTAGTCCAAAGTTTTGAAATTGTGGCGGAAGGTCTTGAAAATCCCTCTATGCGTGAAGTGGTATTAGGCATCAAAGGGGAGGTTGAGGGCGGTAATACTTTTGCTGGTGCGTTGCGCAAATATCCACAATATTTTGATAATTTATTTTGCTCTCTGGTTGAATCGGGCGAACAGTCTGGTGCATTAGAAACCATGCTGGATCGGGTCGCCATTTATAAAGAAAAAAGTGAACTTTTAAAGCAAAAAATTAAAAAAGCCATGAAATATCCTATGGCTGTTATTGTGGTTGCACTGGTGGTGACCATTATTCTCATGGTCAAAGTCGTTCCTGTATTCCAAGACTTATTTAGTTCATTTGGTGCAGATTTACCTGCCTTTACCAAAATGGTGGTGAATATGTCGGAATGGATGCAAAAATACTGGTTTATTTTAATTATTGCGATTGGGGCCATTATCGCAGGCTTTATGGAAGCCAAAAAACGTAGTAAAAAATTCCGTGATTTTCTCGATAAAGCAGCGCTTAAAGCTCCTATTTTTGGTGACTTAGTCTATAAGGCGATTATTGCCCGTTATAGTCGCACCTTGGCCACCACTTTTGCTGCCGGTGTGCCACTAATTGATGCCTTAGAATCGACTGCCGGTGCAACCAACAATTGTGTTTATGAAGAAGCGGTGCTTAAAATTCGGGATGATGTGGCAACGGGTCAACAACTGCAATTTGCCATGCGCGTCACCAATAAATTTCCATCCATGGCAGTACAAATGGTGGCCATTGGTGAAGAGTCAGGTGCACTCGACTCAATGCTCGACAAAGTTGCCACCCATTTTGAAAATGAAGTGGATAATGCTGTTGATGGTTTAACCTCGATGATGGAACCACTGATTATGGCCGTCCTTGGCGTACTGGTCGGTGGTCTGGTGATTGCAATGTATCTTCCAATCTTCCAAATGGGTTCTGTGGTGTAATGCAAGAATTTATCTCTTATTTTATGAATAACCCAACCGCACTTTACTGTGCAGTTGGGCTTTTTAGTCTATGCATCGGTAGTTTTCTCAATGTTGTCATCTACCGCACCCCAAAAATGATGGAACAAGAATGGCGTACAGATTGCCAATTGTTATTGCATCCTGAACAAGCAATCATTGATGAATCTAAACTTACCTTAAGCAAACCTGCATCCACCTGCCCCAAATGCCGTAGTGAAATTCGCTGGTATCAAAATATTCCCGTCATCAGTTGGTTAGTATTACGTGGCAAATGTGGTTCTTGTCAAAACCCAATCAGCATACGTTACCCACTGATTGAATTACTGACAGCTCTTGCCTCATTGGTGATCGTCAGTGTATTTGGGCCAACGCTACAAATGCTCTTCGGGCTGCTTTTGACATGGATACTGATCGCGCTAACCTTTATCGATTTTGATACCCAGCTCCTGCCTGACCGTTATACCTTAACTTTAGCCGCATTGGGTTTAGGCGTTAATAGCTATGCTATTTACACCTCGCCTACTTCTGCAATCTGGGGCTATATTATTGGTTTTTTATGCCTTTGGATTGTGTATTACCTGTTTAAAATCATCACAGGTAAAGAAGGCATGGGCTATGGCGATTTCAAGCTACTGGCTGCTTTAGGCGCTTGGATGGGACCTTTAATGCTGCCATTGATCGTACTACTTTCATCCTTCGTCGGTGCAATTATTGGTCTGATTTTGCTTAAAATACGTAAAGAAAATCAACCTTTTGCCTTCGGCCCTTATATTGCTATTGCTGGTTGGATTGCATTTATTTGGGGTGAACAAATTATGAAAGCATATTTAGGACAATAATTTTAGGTAGCTCTATGACATTTATCTTGGGTTTAACAGGCGGCATTGGCAGTGGAAAATCTGCTGCAAGTACATGGTTTGAAACCCAAGGCATCACTGTTGTTGATGCAGATATTGTGGCCCGTGAAGTGGTTGAAAAAGGCCAAGCCACTTTACAACAAATTCATACTGCTTTTGGTGATTGGGTTTTACTTGAAAATGGCGAACTGAATCGCCGAGCTTTGCGCGAACACATCTTTAAAGATCCAAATGCACGTCAAATTTTAGAGCAGATTACTCACCCTGCGATTCGCCAGTCCATTATTCATCAACTGCAAAGTGCGACGAGTCCCTATGTCATTTTGGTTTCCCCCCTACTTTTTGAAACCAATCAACATAAATTAACTCATCACACCTTATTGATTGATGCGACCGAAGAATTACAAATTCAGCGTGCCAGCCAACGTGATGGTCAATCTATTGAGCAAATTCATAAGATTATTCAGGCACAAATGCCCCGCCAACAAAAACAACAGTTAGCCGATGATATTGTGCTCAATGACGGTCATCTTGAACACCTATACCATCATTTAAAAGCACTGCATCAACGCTATTTAAAATGCTAAAAAGAAAAAACAGTCGATTAAGACTGTTTTTTTTGTCGATCCAGTTGCTGCTGTAAACTGTCTTTATGCATGATCCAACGCCACGGCTGTAAAGCACCGATTGCCATACCAATCAAACCGCACATCACTGCCCGACTTAAAGGCTCGCCCAAAAGTGGTACAGCTAAAATTGCCGCCATAAAAGGTGCCAGCGTAACAATACTCCCAGTCTTAAATGCACCGAGTCGTTTAATCGCTTCTACATAGCTTATTGTTGCCACAATCACCACAAACACACCATGAAAAATCGTTTGCATCAGCAAATGTACAGGCTCTGGTTCACTCAATTTTTTTGGAAGAAAAATCAAATAGATCGGGACATAAATAACCGCAGACCAAATCGCAACACCAGCCATAGAGTGCCATGCAGAAAGTTTCCATTGTCTTAATAAAACGGTGAAAACACCCCACCAAATGGCACTTAAGAAAAACAACAGATCGCCAAAACCAAAGGCTACACCTGTTTCTTGATACAAGAAAAAGCTCATCGCACTAATGGCGCTCAGCATAATGACTAAACTGCCCCATGTATGCTTATCGAAGGGCTCTTTAAACAACAAAAATGCAGCCACTGCTGTACACAGCGGAATACAACCATTTAAAAAAATGGCTGCATGTGCTGCAGGTACATAATGAAAGGCACTATAGGACGTCAGGCAATACCCCACACCACCAATCATTGCCAAAAGAAAAGGTTGTTTTTTCCATAGAAAAGCAGTGTCTTTTTTATAGATTAGAATCGGCATTAAAATACAAAAGGCCAAAGCAAAACGTAATGCGGTAATATCCCACGCACTAATCCCCCACTGTGCACTTAAGCGAGAGCTAATGGTGAATCCGCCCCAAATACACATGGTAATGAGGACAAAAACATAACCTTGAGAACGGGGAGACATTGCCAACAACTTTTAAATTTTAAATAAACAAGGATTACACATTACGTTGACGGCACGCTTCATACAAAGCCATACCTGTTGCGACACTGACATTCAAGCTCTGTAAATTACCCGCCATTGGGATATAAACCGTTTGGTCACACTGTGACTGCGTAATTGGACGCAAGCCTGTATCTTCAGCGCCCATCACCACACAAATCCCTGTTCCAGTGAAATCAAATTCTTGTACAGGTAAGGCTTTTTCATCCAGCATCGTACCCACCACGCGAACATTAAATTCTTCTTTAATGTTACCTAAAGTACGTGCCAGATTCGTCACTTGAATAAACTTCACTTTTTCTGCACCACCCGCAGCAATTTTACGTGCTGTTGGGGTTAAGCTTGCCGAACGATCCCGTGCAACAATCACTGCTTCAACACCCATAGCCGCTGCTGTACGAATACATGCACCTAAGTTATGTGGATCTGTCACTTGGTCTAAAGCGAGTAATAAAGCTTGGGGATTTTGCTTTAGTAACTCATCCAAATCTTGTTCATTCAGTGTGGGATGCGGACGAACTGCGGCAACCACCCCCTGATGAAAAGGCTGACCCGCCAATTTTTCCAATTTGTCGCGACTGGCTTGTTGTACACTGATCCCAAAAGGATCTGCCAAAGCCAAAACATTTTTCAACCGTTGATCGTCACGACCTTTGAGTGTAAATAATGTCAGTACACGCTCTGGCTCAAGCTCAAGTAATGACTCCACTGAGTGAACGCCATAAAAATATTCGGTTTTTGCCATGAACGGCCTCTAAAATAGATATATACAATACAAAAAAGAAAAATCCTGCAAAGCTGGCTTTACAGGATTGATGCTCAAATCTAGTTTAACTGATTCAGGCCAAAATTTCTTTGCCTTAATGCGACTTGTACTTAGCCTTCTAAATGGCAGACATAATCGAGCACTTCGTCTGTCTCAATTTTAAAACGGCTATTGCCTGGTACATAAAAAGACTGTCCAGCACGAAATAATTCACTTTCAGTGCGATCTGCGATGTGTACACGACATTCACCTGAAATAATTTCCATACGTTCAGGGACATGAGTTTCAAAAGTCAGTGCTTGTTCCGTTGGTAAAATGACCCCTAAAGTCTTTTTTGTACCATCTTCAAATTGCACAGTATGACTAATACATAGCCCACCGAAATAAACATTCGATTTTTTGATAACAGACACGTGATCAAACTGATTTGACATGCGTATTCTCCAGATAATGCGCATTTATAATTTTTGACCGATGTAGTTTAAAGCTGAGCATTAAACTAATCAATCGATGTTCATAAAGCTAAATTAATATTTTCCAAATAGATACTTTTCTATATCCATATTTAGAAGCTTTTCCATTTGTTAGCGAGAGTCTAAAACAAGCGCAGCAGAAGCACAAATATGTTTTTGTGCATCACCGACTAAAGGCTTAACTACTGCCTCCAGTCACGATTTTAATCCGCAAAGGAGAGTGAAAAACCGAGCAATCTCGCCCAATACAATCTCGCTCATGACCCATAGCTCTGCCCTATTTTTCATGGTTTAAATATGAGACAAGAAATGCCCATTCAAGATTCATCACCACACCACTTTTTCTGCGCTTTACCTTGAATATTCACCATAAAACATCGAATATTTTACAAAAATTGAATTAACTTTATGCTTGTGCAAGCGTTATAACGTATCTTCAAGCAAAGGTAATTTCATTTTTATAATGAAAATCAGGTAAAATAATGATGTTTTACGTCATCTTAAAATAAAAGTTATCTTGTGACCAAAACAAATTTTCACTATCTTAGATTAAAACTTTTCGCAGCTCGGATGCGTTTATGCTGACACATTTAACTCTGATCAATTTTGCTTTAGCCGATCATTTAGCCATTGATATTGAACAAGGTTTCAATGTACTGACGGGTGAAACAGGTGCGGGTAAATCTTTATTATTAGATGCCCTTTCGGCATGTTTAGGCGAACGCACGGACACCCATTACGTCCGTTTTGGTCATGATAAAGCGGATGTCACCGCCATTTTCAGTTATCAAACACAAAGTCCAGAAGCCGAATGGTTAAAAAACCATGAATTAGATGATGAATCGGGTGAAATTCATTTAAGACGGGTCATTTTTGCTACAGGTCGTAGCAAAGCATGGATTAATGGTCGCCCAAGTAGTCTTTCTGAACTAAAAGAAATTGGACGTTTACTGGTACAACTTTATAGTCAGCACAGTCAGCAACAATTGCTCGAACCACCCTACCCGAAGCATTGGCTGGATCGTTACAGTAACTTTTACCAACCTGCGCAGGCTGTCCGAGAGGCCTATAGCACATGGCAAAAAGACATTCGTCAGCATCAAGCTGCCTTAGATGCACAAGCGACACGACAACAACGAATCGAAACTTTAGCCTTGCAGCTTGAAGAGCTCGAAGAAATCACCCAAATTGACTATAAAGAGATTGAACAAGAGTTCGACCGTTTAAGCCATCATGAACATATCATGCAAGATTGTAGCTATAGTTTAAATGCCTTGGATGAAGCTGAGCAAAACACCACTCAAGATATCTCGACGATTATTCGTCGTTTAGAATCGCATGCGGGTCGTAGCGAGCAACTGTCCGAAATTTATAATTCCCTAATCAACGCCCAAAGTGAAATTGAGGATGCGACAGCGAATTTACGCCAATTTATTGATCGTCAAAGCTTCAATCCTGAACGGGTCGAAGAGCTAAATGCACAACTCGAAATCTTTCATCGTTTAGCACGTAAATATCGAACCCAGCCTGAACAGCTAAAACAGGATTATCAAACTTGGCAAACGGAGCTTGAACAACTGCATCAGCTGGAAGATCCTGAAACTTTAGCTGAACAGGTTGCCTTATCTCAGCAAGACTTTTTGGCCAAAGCACGACACTTAGATGAAATTCGCCGTGCAGCAGCACTACCTTTGGCGAAAAAACTGACTGAACAAGTCAAACAATTGGCCTTGCCTGAAGCCTATTTCGAATTCAAATTTGAACCCTTAGAACAAGCAACAGCCGAAGGGTTTAGCTTTATTCAACTGCTGTTCACCGCAAATAAAGGCATTCCCGCACAGCCGTTGGCACGCGTCGCATCAGGTGGTGAATTGTCTCGTATTGCATTGGTCATGCAGGTGATGAATGCGGAAAAAACAGAATCTGAAGTTTTAGTTTTTGATGAAATTGATGTCGGAATCAGTGGCGGAACCGCAGAAATGGTCGGGCGTTTATTGGCAGATTTAGCTCAACACGTGCAAATTTTATGTATCACCCATCAAGCACAAGTTGCTGCCCAATCTGATCAGCATTTATTGGCTAAAAAACGTCAAACCGACCCTGCCAGCAGTACCATTATCAACCTCACGGAAGAACAACGGATTGATGAGCTGGCACGTATGACGGGCGGTGTCGAAATTAATGACACGACGCTACAACATGCCAAGCAATTACGTCAGCTTAAGTTTCAATATCATTAAAATAGTCAGACCAATAGACTTTGCTGGCTATTGGTCTTGATTTAAAGCGATCACTACAAAGCTTTTACCATTTTATAGGCTGCTCACTAGAGCCAGGCGTCATGTCATACGTCGGAGTAAAACCAGCGTTTTGAAGATCATAAGACGTTGATGGCGTTAGTTTTAAACCCACCAAAACTTCTTGACTTAAACCTTGAGCAATTTTTTCTGCACTGCTGTCATTCAATGTATCATTTAAAATATTCTGAACACTATTTTTGGGTAATGTCCGATTAAATACACCTGATGCAACAACCTTGCTAGTATTGGCTTCAATGACTCGCCAAGTTAAACGCACTTGTTCAGAACCTTGGTTCATTCCATACATTTGCTGTGCATTGGCAGCTGAAAGCTCATTAAGACGACCAACCAACAAATAATCCGCCCCTACTTTTTGTCCAATACGCGCCATTTCATGTGGAGCACCATCCCATAGCAGAAATGCATTTTCAAATTGCATCTCATCAATATAATGGCGATCAACCAAACTCAATTGACCCGATTGAGAGAGGTAATTTCCTAATAAATCGGCTAATTCAGAACTAAATTCATCTGCAGAACTATTGCTAGCTGAACGATTATTCTTTTCATAAAATTGAAATGGTAATACTGCAATGCGTCTTAAATGTTGATCGTGAACAGAGGATTCATACTGAACCACGTGTGCACGTACACGTGCTCGATAATTGTTTTTCGAACCAGAAATACTCAGTACCTGAAACTTAGTAACTGAACCAGAACCCACACTATCGACACTAAAAACTGGGGACACTTTGCCTGAATAACTCCAATGATTATTACTCACCGAAATATTCACTGTTTCTTCAAGATCAACTCGTGATGAAACAGTTGCACCATTCACAGACTGTACAGCAACCAACAATGCTTCAGAAATAGCTTGATGTTGTGATACTCCGCTACCTGAAGCCTCTTTGACAACCTCTTTAAGTGCTGCAAATGTGGATGAACTCATACAACCTGCAATTAATGCAGTTAATAAGATTTTTTTCATAGTTATAGTCATCTAAAGCAACTGTGCCAATGGCACAGTTGCATAAAAAAATTACAAACCAAATGCTGAGCGCTTAGCAGATTTACGAATTTCTTTTTCGCTTGTCCATTCCACGATTCCTGTTTGTAAATTTTGTAATTTCAGTGTGAACTTATAATACACATCACTCTTACCGCCTGCATTTTTCACAATGCTCGATAAGTTACCATTTAACATATATTCAGCACCGATATGTCCGCCAGCTTTAACTGAAGTAGATTGATTCACCATTCCACTGCGCTTTTGATAAGCCAATTGTTCAGCCATAGCATTAGCAGAAGTCATATCAACAAAACGGAATTTGCCCGAATTAATCAATTTATTTTGGATGGTGTCTGTAATTGATTCAGTATCAATATGTTCCTGAGTTTTATTACGAATGCGATCTACAAACATGACAGGACGACGATTTTGTGTTAATTGAATCACCACAGGGAAGGTCAACATGTCATCAACCATCTTGTCAGCAATCATTTGTAAGTCTGTTGAACCAAAGTCTTTGGTTAAGGTTTCAACTGACTGCGCATCACCATAACTCACACTACTTCCAGTTGAAGCACAACCAGTTAGAACTGAAGATGTCATCAGTGCCGCAAAAAATAATTTTAATTTCATAACAATCACCTTAATTTTTCTTTAAATAAACAACAACATCAACTGCTGATGGATTTGGTGCCACAGACTGTACCGTTTTAATTTCTCGCCCAGTTAACTGGATTGGCTTCCATCTTGCACCTTCAGGAGCCACTTCCATTCCATGCGCATCAACCCAAATAATTTTGTACTCAAATTCTTTACTGACATACCAGCGATCTTTAATTGCGATAGAAACTTTCTTCAAGTCTCCGGCATACCCCATACTAATTCGCTCAACCATAACCTGCGTTGTCAATTTTGGATTATTGCTGACCGTTTTTATGGCATAACTGCCATCTGTCGATGTTTGTGTTGATAATGCATTCGGAGCAGTACAACCCACAGCTACCGCACTCATCATTCCTATGAACGTTAAGTTGATTAATATTTTCATCAAAATCTCTTATTTAAAATTAGTGGCTTATAGCGCTAACACTTGCTGTAATTTTGTCATTAACGTCGTTAACGTAAACAAATACAGTCTGATCTGGACTTACATTGAGATCAATCGTTGGGCTAGTTGCCCTACTTCCTAAAATTTGTAATTTATGGCTACCGGGCTTTAAATCAAATCGTGCAATTTGTGTATTACTTGGTAAGGTCGACCATGCTCTTAAATCTGCACGTTCAGTTGCAACATTCATTAAATTTCCAGCCAGTTGCCCCAAAGATCCTAATTGCTGACCTAATTGTTGTTGAGCAACGAACTTCGTGGTTGCTCTCAAAATTTGGCTAGTCATTGTTCCAATCACTTTTTCTTTTAAGTCTTTTACAGCCAATGCACCGATATCACTTACCACATAACTTTGTTCATAATTCTGATTAATTTTTATTTTTAAACTTTTTGGAGAAATATAGGTACTTGGTTCATAGGTTGCAAATGCAATATTGACGATGCCATTTGGAACCGGGATTGCGAGTTTATTTTCAATTTTTCTAGGAATAATGCCTTGTTCAATAAAAACAACGACTGGCACCATACTTTTATTTCTTGCTGTTATTTTATCCAACCTCTGAACATCTTGTGCAATATTACTATCAGACTGTAATTCATAAGATTTTTTATAATCAACAAGCGCATCATTATATTCACCTACCGCTTCCCATAAATTTGCAGCCATATAAAAAGCATAAGCATTTTGATACGTATTTTTAATTTTCCCTGCAATTGGGTCCAATCCAGAAAATGCCTCATCTAATGTGTTAAATGCAGGATTATTTTCGTTTTTCGGTTTTTTTCGTGCTAATTCTTTTTCATGATCAATTTCAATTTCTCGCTGAATCCGTTGTGCAATACGCATTTCTACACCAGCAGCTTCAACATCTTTTAAAAAAATATAATTTTTTGCTTGAGCAATATGTGCCAAAACTTGTTCATAAGAAGGTACGTCGTACGGTACAACCGATTCATTACTTAACATGGACAGCGCTTTAAACCCCATGCGAGAGACACTCACTTTGGCGCGATTATTTTGCTTATCCAAAAGTTCAAATGCACTTTTATAAAGTTCAGAACTTTCTTGATATTGATGATTTACCTGTAAAAGGCGTGCTTTTTCTAGCAAATAAAGTACTGCATCTTTTGATTCTTTTTTATCTTCAATTTTTGCCAATACTGGAGATGGAATTTCAGAATTTAATGAATTTCGAAAAAGTGTTCCTTCATCATCGTAAGTTCCAAACACGCCTGCATGAGAATATAATGGTGATGCAAAAAGCGCTAATAATAATGTTTTCTTTAAAATATTAGACATAAGATTGTGATTATAAAAATATTACAAACATACTACAAATTAAAACCGTCTGTTTCAATATAGAAACATAATGAAACAATCCCTATAATTTATCCATTAATAATATCTTCTAAACAAACATGAAGTATTTCGCATTTTTTTCAATAAATTTGACAAAATTATAAATATAGAGTGAAAATTTGACCTATTTTAAGTTTTTTTAACAATCAATCACTTGATCAAAAAAAAACCAAACCAATACTCCAAGCAGTACCATGATCAACCTCACAGAAGAACAACGGATTGATGAGCTGGCACGTATGACGGGCGGTGTCGAAATTAATGACACCACGCTACAACATACCAAGCAATTACGTCAGCTTAAGTTTCAGCAGGTCTAATTTTGTCGATTAAATCACAAAAAATGATTGGCGAAACTCAATTAGTTTAGTAAGTTAAACAGAAGAATATTATTATTTTAATCAGCTTTTTAATTTTAAGGGGGAATGGCTTAGATGACTAAACAATATCTGACACATCGCTGTCTAATTGCGCCTCCTGATTTAGCCGATGATTTTTTTGCCAATACCGTTATTTATTTGGCACGACATGATGAAGAAGGCGCTCAAGGTATCATTATTAACCGCCCGTCTGGTCTTTCAATCAAAGAACTCTTGAATGACCTTGAAATCGAAGCGGATCATGTTCATCCTCATGATGTATTGCAAGGCGGGCCTTTACGCCCTGAAGCTGGATTTGTCCTGCATACTGGTCAGCCAACATGGCATTCATCAATTGCTGTGGGTGAAAATGTGTGTATTACCACATCTAAAGATATTTTAGATGCCATTGCACACAATGAAGGCGTTGGACGTTACCAAATTGCCTTAGGTTATGCCAGTTGGAGCAAAAACCAACTGGAACAAGAAATGGCACGTGGTGCTTGGCTGATCTGTGATTCCGATATGGATTTAATTTTTAATTTACCTTATGGTGACCGTTTGGATGCTGCCTATAAAAAAATGGGCGTAGACCGAACTTGGCTTTCATCAGAGATTGGACATGCCTGATTTATCACAACCCTACATGATTATGGCCTTTGATTTTGGTACACAAAAAATGGGCATGGCAGTGGGTCAATCCATGATTGAAAGTGCCAATCCGCTTGCCCTGTTTCCTATGAAAGATGGCATTCCGAACTGGGATGAATTACTGAAGATTGTGAAACAGTATCAACCGACTTTATTTTTAGTGGGTTTACCGTTAAATATGGATGATACGGAATCCGAACTTTCTGCGCGCTCGCGCAAGTTTGCACGTCGTTTACGCCATCAAACCAATATTGAAACATTAATGGTAGATGAGCGTTTAACCACACGTGAAGCACGTGATGAGTTGGATCATTATCAAGCGCAAGGTCGAGGTAAAAAGTTGGCTGCGGATAGTATTGCCGCTGCACTTTTTATTGAAAGTTGGTATCGAAGCCCTAAAGGTGTAACACCTTAACTGTTCAAAAAATTAAATCATTTCAAGTCATATTGCATCGAAAAAAGCCATTCAAAATTGAATGGCTTTTTATTTAGATCTATTAAAAACAAGTCGATTACTGGATGAGTTTTTCAATATGGATGGTTGCCGTGCGCCCTGCTACAAATGCCAATTGATTGTGCGGCATTTCATCTAACACAATTTTGACTGGTACACGTTGTGCCAAACGCACCCAACTAAAAGTTGGATTTACATTGGCTAAAAGTCCTGAAGTCGTAGTCCGCTCCCGATCCTCAATACCTGAAGCAATACCTTGCACATGGCCTTTTAATTTTTCAGCATCGCCCATCATCTGAATGGTGGCAGGTGCGCCAACATAAATTTTATCGAGTTTAGTTTCTTCAAAATAACCCACTACGTACAATTGCTTACGGTCTAATAATGCCGCTACCGCTTGCCCAACTTTGACATAATTGCCAACCCGAAGTTCAAAATTAGATAAGGTTCCATCTGCTGGAGCAATCACTTCAGAACGGTGCAAATTTAACTGCGCTATATGCAACTGACTGCTTGCAACGTCAATCAAGGCTTGTTGTTGCTTGATATTGGCTTGCGCCTGCTCTGTTGCAGCTTGCATTTGTTCATATTCAGCATGCGATTGATCTCGTGCTGCAAACATTTGATCTTGTTCTTGTTTAGAAATTGCACCCTCCATTAAATTGGCATAACGATTGGCATTTTTCTCAGCCAGCGTACTACTCGCTTGGGATTCAATCACATTGGCTTTGGCTTGCACTAAGCTCGCCTCAGCTGCGGCTAAGCTTGCTTTGGCTTTGCTCAAATCAGATTTCGCTTGTTCCACACCCAATGCTTGACGTGCCACATCTATTTTAAACAGCACCTGTCCTTTTCTAACGCTTTGGTTGTCTTGTACTAAAACATCCGTCACCAACCCCGAAACATCGGAAGACACCTGAATCACATCTCCACGTACACGACCATCACGGGTCCACGGTTCAGAATTATAATAATTCCAGATATGGATCACAGCAAAAACTGCCATTAAAACCATGACTAACAAAACAATCGGGCGGATTATTTTACGTAAATCAAAAGATCTCATATCTGCTTTACCTCATTCATTTCAATTTGAATCATATTGATCTTCATCTTAGATGCCGCATAAAATAAACAACCCATGCAGCAGAAAAATCAGCACCACATAAAGGCATAAATTAAAGATGCTCGGCCATGCAATCCATTCCTGATCAACCAGTCGATCTGTTGCCATCATCACGATTTGCAGCAAGAAATAAGCAAGTATGCTTTGAATTAACAGTATCGGGACATAGACCCCATAAAGATTAAGTTCACCCATCCTTATATCCCTATCCATTTTTCGTGTTCAGCCATCTGTGAACCAGTTTGATGACATAAACTGCTGCGGATATTGTTCAGTGAAATCTTCAAACGCTGTGCAACATCCCGATTTTCTACGTCATCCGTTGCAGAGCAAACCACAGCAAGATGGTGCAACAAGTTTTGTAAAATATCGGCATGGGTTCGCTGCATTTCTTTGGCTTGAAAATAGTCATCTAACGACTGCTGTAAATCTTCAATATCAGAGACAATCGAGTCTTGCTCTGGCAATTTGTGAATTAACTCTTGTAAACGGGTTAAATCAATCACTGCACTGGTTTCAATTAATGCCCAATTGATGTCATTTTTGAGATGTTCAGACTGGACTACTTTACTGTTCAACACCCCAATCCGATCTAACATACTGCGCAAATGCTTTTTAAAATCGCTTCCATAAGATAAATACAAGACTTGTCTGACGGCTTTATAATGTAAGGCCAAAATACGTTGTACAGCCATATCTGGGGACATGGCGCGAACAATGTGAATGATATAAGCAGAAATCATCAGACCAATGACTGCACCAATAGAAGCATCAAAAAATGCAATTTGATCCAACATATAATGGTTCTGCAAGTTCAGCCCCATAATGACCCCCATCAATAGAGGCAAACCCAATCCTGCTAATGGCGGATGTGGAAACAACATCAGGCAAAATATGCTAAATGGTGCCAGCACTAAGGCCAACTCCCAAAAAGTTGTCACATGCGGAAAAATACCGTAAGCATAAATAAACACCACAACAGCAGAATAAATATTCGCTCGGATAAACAGTTTCAATGCAGGGACAGGATTATCCATTGCTGTCAAAATGCAGGCACTGATCGCGGCCATTTCAGCCAACATGAATCCAGCTTTCCAACCACTTAAAATCCAAAATGCAGTCGCAATCAGAATGATCATAAACGCTGAAATTCCACCGCGCACAGCCACCCCATGATCACGGTGCAAACTCGGATAAGATGTGGTTAACGGTGTCATACTTTCTGGCAAGCTATCATCCCCTTGCTGAATGCGTTGCCAAATCAATTTCACCGCACGCACATTTTGAATAAAATGCCGAATATCCATCTTTAAGGCATTTAAAATGAGCTGTTGTTCAGGAGGTGCCGATAGCACTAAAGCAGCAAAGTCGGATTCAAACTGACTGGGTAAAAGATTTAATTCTTGTGCTTTAATTTCATGATGATCTTGCAGATATTCTGCAATATGCGCATGTACAGTTTTTAGCTTTTCACGGTATGTCATCTCAATTTGATCTAACTGCTTCATTCGTTCGGACATGGCAACCAAATTTGCCACCAGCATCGTCAATTGGTGCAACATTTCCTGAAGGGGTTTAGTCATGCCCTGAAGGTTCGATTTCTCATAGGACAAATGCACGGCCAACACATGGATATCTGAAGCATCTCGGGTAATATTGCCCAACAATTGGTTGTAATTCTCCAACTGTTTCTGATCCAGTAAAATCTGATCAAATAATGCATGAACATCCTGAAATGTTTTTACAACACGGCTTTGCACCGCAGGTCCAATATGCATTGGAAAAATGGTGGTGGTGACAATTGCACTGCACACCACCCCGAGAGCAATCTCCAAAAAGCGCCCAAGTGCCATATCAAAGATAGATACCGTGTCAGCATAATAAACAATGTTGTAGCAGATAATGACCGTGGTATAACCCGCCAACATCGAAACATAGCTGCGCGGTGTTCTGTCTAACATGGAAATATACAGACAGAAACCGACCCAACTTGCCAAGAATAAAGTCAATAACACAGGTGTATTGATTAAAAATGGTGTCACCGCAATCGACACGATTGCACCTAATAATGTTCCGAATAGCCGATAAATACTTTTAGATGACGTCATACCCGAATATGGGTTAGCGATCACAAATACTGTACCAATTGCCCAAATCGGATAAGCCAAATTTAAAGAAAATGCGATATAAAGCGCCAACATGCCAGCCACAAAAGTTTTAGTCGCAAAAATCCAATCCATTTTGTTTGGACGAAATGCGAGTAATGGTTTGGTTAGCAACATGGGCTTATCTCAAATTCAGGTTTAACACTTCACACCCACTCATTTTTAAATGACAACCAAAAGACACGATCTACCCTGCGGATAAATCGTGTAAAAAACGGGCATGCTGGAGCACAGCATCAGAAATAATCGTCATTCAAAATAAATAGAGGAACTTTTGCAGCGCATTATTTATACGAAATAAGCGAGAACAAACCGCCAATCAGAATCAGGCTAAAAATTCAACATTAGATATTTATTCTGGTTATTTTTTCAAAAAATCCAGAATAAGTCAAATACAATATCTCATTGTGATAATCCAATTAAAATAATATCAAACTTTTCAATTTCTCAGCATTAAATTTCTCATATTGAATAAAAAGTAAATTAAAGGCTGACAAATACAGTCTGGTCACAACAAAAGCGCTCTTTTGCTTATTTTTTTGTTATAAAGTAATCCTAATTGTTATTTTCTTTTTTATGCTTTGACCAAGCAGGTACTTATGGCACTTTCTAGTTTTGGTAAGATTCTCACTGTTTTGGATCTGTTTTCAGTGCCTCGCCCTATCATTAATGTCGATATCATTAGTGAGGAATTAGGACTGTCTAAACCCACCAGCTACCGATATTTAAAAGAACTGGTTTCAGCAGAATTACTGCAACGCTTAAGTGGCACTTCAGGGGACTATACACTGGGTTCTAAAATTGCAGTGTTGGATTACATCTCTCGAACCACAGATCCTTTGGTACAAATTAGTATCCCTTTTATGCAGCAAATTGTGGAACGTACTGAACTTTGTTGCCTGCTCACGCATTTAAACCATGATTCATGTATCGATCTTCATCATGAATTGTTTAAAGATGTCACTTTGCTTTCTTATGGTCGAGGTTGCCCGCGTCCTGTATTTGTCGGTTCATCGCCAAAAGTAATTATTTCACACTTACCCAAACAAGGGATTTTGGACTATTACCAACGCTTCTCGGTTGAACTTGCTGAAGTTAACTTTGCTGAGAATGAAGCTGAATTTTTACTCAAAATGAAGCAAATTAAAAAACAGGGTTTTTATTTTTCAAATGGTGAATTAGATCCAAATATTGCAGGCTTATCGATTCCCATTAAATTCTCAAGCAAAGAACCGCCATTAGCATTAACCCTATTGGCATCAAAAAATCGCTTTGAATTTGTAAACTTACAAAAATTAATTGAAATTTTGAAAGAAAATGCCGCATTGATTGAGAAAAATTTTATGGAATTGTCTAAAAACGAAGATTTTTAAGCAACTCAAAAATATTTAAATCCGTATTAAACAATGCGAAAATAAACCTAATCGCATATTGTATTGCCAATCACTTTCTCATAATATGATTATCATTCTTTATGTCACCGATTGGATTCCATGACCATTTGAGTGACATCCTCAGAGGAAAAGCTCGTGCCTATGCATGGGCTTTTTTTTGCCTTTATTTTTAATCTTTTGTTCTATTTTCAATAAAATTGCCCCTTGCTGAACTTCAATTGGGAACCTGTTATCTATTCAACAGCAAAAAGGATAGTTTAAAACTCATTCCCCCTCAGAAATTTATAGCACTAAAACAAACACGTGAAATGTTCATTTTGTAGAGATCAGACACCCCTCTCTAGATTTTCTTGGCATTCCAAATGCATAAAAAAGCCTCAATTCATCTTGAGGCTTTTTTAGCAAAGAATATATATCCATTAACGCTCTTGAACTTTCTCTTCAATTTCTTTCACACTGGTATGACGCACATCTAAACCTTTCACCATATAAATCACTTGTTCAGAAATATTCCGTGCATGGTCACCAATCCGTTCTAAAGAACGTAGCACCCATAACACATTAATCACTCGTGAAATATGACGTGGATCTTCAATCATATAGGTCATTAATGTGCGTGTTGCTGATTGATATTCACGGTCAATATCGGCATCTGCAAGAAGCACACGTAAAGCCTGATCGACATCTAAACGAGCAAAGGCATCTAAGGCATCATGAATCATAACGCGCACTTGATTACCAATATGGCGGGTTTCCATATAGCCACGCGGTGAACTGCCCTCTTCACATAAATTTTGTGCAATACGCGCAATTTTTGCCGCTTCATCGCCAATCCGTTCTAAGTCGGTATTGGCTTTCGACATGGCAATGACCATCCGTAAATCAATCGCTGCCGGATGACGACGTGCCAAAATCAGGGTTAAGGCTTCATCAATTTCAGTCTCTAAGCGATTAACGATATTGTCTTGAAATTGTACATCAATCGCTAAACTGGCATCGGTATCCAATAAAGCATGAATCCCATTGGCAACTTGCTGTTCAACTAAGCCTCCCATGGTCATAAACTTGGTATTTACATCCTGCAAATCTTCATTAAATTGCGATGAAATATGGTGATTCAACACCGGATTATTTGGCAAGGGGCGCACTCCACAACAGCACTTTTAGGATGAGAAATTTTGTTTAATATTAAATCATATCTAATATGAAACTTTTATGACAATAGCCTGAATATTTAGCGGGCTTATTGGAACGAATGCTCGACCAACCATTTCTTCATTTGTTGTTCTGGCTTTTTACAATCCATCCCTGTGATAGGGGTTTATTGACAAAATATCGATTACTGATCACAACGCGTAACCAAACTCCTTCACAAGACTACACAGAAAAAATACTTTTCAGCGATAAAATAAGCTCCTATTTTCCAAAATCATTTTCACATGTATCCTGATATAGAATGACTGTACCTTTTAATAAATTTTGCTCTGTAAAACCTTACTTTGCTTTTGTCATTTTTATACTTTTGCTCGGGTGTCAAAAACCTGAACCACAGCCTATTCTGGAACAAGCCGAAAAACAATCGCAACAAGACGAACCTGTTGATTTATCTTTATTATGTAAAAATATTGAAAATGAAATACTCAACATTAACTCGGAACGAACCACTTTTGCTTTAGAACAAATTAATCAAGATTTAAAATTATGCTTGCCGCTGTCAACCTCCGATGAACAAAAGCATTTTTTAACCCTATCAAATCAAATGTATAAAAACTTTTTAACGGTCAATAGAACACCGCCACAACAATCTGCTTTCGAAGCATATGCTTTTGATTTAGCCCAGCATCCGACTGTTCAACAAAACCATTTTGAACAACTCTCTTTACGTGATCAATACTTACTCAAACATAAAGGGCAAGCATATATTGAGCTGTTTGATGCAGGTAAGGGAATGTTGAATTATCGTCGTAGTCCTGAATATTTAGCCAAAATCTTTGCGCCCTATATGCCACAGGCAGAACAGGTCTTTATCGAAAATTTGGCGACACAAAATATGATGCCTGTGTTTGTCGAAAAGACCTTAATGATTGAACCGCATGAGATTGCAACACGTGCTTTATTTTGGGAAGAATATTTAAATCAATACCCTAAAAGCAGCTATCGTAAAGATGCAGAATATCTTTTACAGATGTATAGCCTGTTTTTATTTAAAGGTATGAACGACTCACCTGTCTCTGACACTTATATTGATAAATATACAATCCAAAGTAGTTCTTTAGATGAAATTGAAAAATTAGCGCAGATCAAAAATTCCGCTTTAGCAAATCAAGCAGGTAAATTTATGCACTTTTTACAACTCTCAGCAGAACAGCGTTTAAAGCAAATACCTGTTCAGCTCAGTGCACAAGAACAATCATCTCAGTCTAAAAATTTACTTACCGAAAAACAATTAGCACAATATTTGGGCTTAAAAAATGCAAATCACTCAAAAATACGTGATTGCTTTAGTGATGCAGTCTGCCTCTAAAGCAATCTTTCAGCTGGATATTTCGAATACACAGTAAAAGCGATATTTAATGTGAATGTTTTTTAGTGGGTAGGCGTGTTAATATTTGTCCATCGCTTGACGG
Source organism: Acinetobacter kyonggiensis (assembly GCF_900107285.1). GTDB lineage: Bacteria > Pseudomonadota > Gammaproteobacteria > Pseudomonadales > Moraxellaceae > Acinetobacter > Acinetobacter kyonggiensis. Next base: position 317,283 of record NZ_FNPK01000001.1, read on the forward strand.
AGCGCGAGTAATTACTCGCTGAGATCAGCAAAGTTGATACGTTCAATTTAATGCTGAGTACCGTTGAACCTGATCAGGTTAAGACCTGCGTAGGAATCAAGCCATCTAAAAACTTAAGCCCTCAATTTATCTATTTTTCAATTCAGCTTGAATGAAAACCTAAGATAAGTCTGCCACGTTTTTGGTCGTGCTTGATTCGTTGATGTCATTCATAAGGATCATTGCAATGAACCAATTAACGAATCTATCTGCAACAGATATTTCTGCTCAACATGAGCAAGACTCCAAAGATCTCACCCGTATTTTACCGGCTTCAAAAAAAGTCTATATCCAAGGTTCTCGTGCCGATATTCAAGTGCCGATGCGTGCCATTGAACTGACCGATACACCAACGGGTTTAGGCGGTGAACAGAATCCTGATATTCTGGTCTATGACACTTCAGGCGTGTATACTGACACTAAAGTTGCCATTGACCTCAACAAAGGTTTGCCCAATGTTCGTGAAAGCTGGATTGCCGAACGTGACGATACTGAACGTTTAAATACCTTGACCTCGGCCTTTGGACAAGAGCGTTTAAAAGATATTCGCACCGCCGAAATTCGCTTTGCGCATATTCAAAAACCGCGTCGTGCCAAAGCAGGCAAAAACGTCAGCCAAATGCACTATGCACGTCAGGGCATCATTACCCCTGAAATGGAATATATTGCAATTCGTGAAAACCAACGTCAATTGGATGGTGTCGATGCACGCCAACATGCGGGGCAAAACTTTGGTGCGAAAAACCTCACCGAAATCACGCCTGAATTTGTGCGTCAGGAAATTGCTGAAGGTCGTGCAATTATTCCAGCCAATATTAATCATCCTGAAATTGAACCGATGATTATTGGGCGTAATTTCTTGGTCAAAATCAATGCCAATATTGGTAACTCTGCATTGGGTTCTAGCATTGACGAAGAAGTTGCGAAAATGACGTGGGCGACTCGTTGGGGTGCAGACACCATCATGGATTTATCAACAGGTAAAAATATCCATGAAACTCGTGAATGGATTATTCGTAACTCGCCTGTTCCGATTGGTACGGTTCCCATCTATCAAGCTTTGGAAAAAGTCGATGGTGTCGCTGAAGATCTGACGTGGGAGATTTTTAAAGACACGCTGATTGAACAGGCCGAACAAGGTGTGGATTACTTCACTATTCATGCAGGTGTACTTTTAAGATATGTGCCACTGACGGCAAACCGTTTAACCGGTATTGTGTCACGTGGTGGATCAATCATGGCACAGTGGTGCCTCGCGCATCATGAAGAAAACTTCCTCTATACCCATTTCGATGAAATTTGCGAAATTATGAAAGCCTATGACGTGTCGTTCAGTCTAGGGGATGGCTTACGTCCGGGGTGTATCCAAGATGCCAACGATGAAGCACAATTCAGTGAACTCAAAACTTTAGGGGAACTCACCCATCGCGCATGGGAACATGATGTGCAAGTGATGATTGAAGGTCCGGGTCATGTGCCAATGCATATGATTAAAGAAAACATGGATCTACAGCTTGAAGTTTGCCAAGAAGCGCCGTTCTATACCCTTGGCCCTTTAACCACCGACATTGCTCCAGGTTATGACCATATTACCTCAGCGATTGGTGCTGCCATGATTGGTTGGTATGGTACTGCTATGCTGTGCTACGTGACGCCAAAAGAACATTTGGGCTTACCGAATAAGAAAGATGTGAAAGATGGCATCATCACCTATAAAATTGCCGCGCATGCAGCAGATTTGGCCAAAGGTCATCCAGGTTCACAAGTCCGTGACAATGCCCTCTCTAAAGCACGCTTTGAGTTCCGTTGGGAAGACCAATTCAACTTAAGTCTTGATCCTGATACAGCACGCAGCATGCATGATGAAACCATGCCCAAAGAAGCGCATAAATCGGCACATTTTTGTTCCATGTGTGGGCCTAAATTTTGTTCAATGAAAATCACGCAAAATGTGCGAGATTATGCGAAAAATCAAAGCAATATAGAAGCCACATCCGAAACAAGTGCCGAGATTGAAGCTGGATTTAATGCCATGAAAACCACCTACCAAGAACATGGTCAAAAATTGTACCACAAACTGTAATTTGACAAAAAATCTTTTATTTTGATGAGATTCTCAGTTAGGATGAATGTACGCTTTTCATCCTGACTGAGCTATATGAATATTATTCAACAAGCAACATATAACAGCGACCAAGTCAAAATTCAGTCACGCGAGTTTCTTTTTCGTGGCTTCATTCAGGTTGAAAAAGTCAATCTCAAACATCGTTTATTTGCTCAAACTGAATTTAGCTCAGTGGTTCAACGTGAACTGGTTCATCGACCTCAAGCTGCGGGCGTACTCATTTACAATGATCACCAACAGAAATTTGCCTTAATTGAACAATTCCGTGTCGGTGCCATGGATGATGTCGATTCAGCGTGGCAACTGGAAATTATTGCTGGTGTGTTAGATGGTGATGAATCACCTGAAAGCTGTATCCGACGTGAAAGTTTAGAAGAATCGGGTTGTGAAATTGATCAATTACAGCATTTATTTAGCTTTTATCCCTCTGCTGGTGCTTGCTCCGAACTGTTCCATTTATATAGCGCACAAGCCGAGCTTCCTCAAGAAGGTGGCATATTTGGCATGCCCGATGAAGGGGAAAATATTCAGTTACATCTGATTGACTATGATGACATTAAAAATTTACTGACCAATGGTCGCTTAAAAAATGCACCGGTCATTATGGCATTGCAATGGTTGCAACAACATATTAAAACTACAAGGAATGTCTAAGGAGTCAGACATGACTTTATCACCGAACTATAACGACCAGCGCGACTGGACCATCGTTCAAATTTCAGATACACATCTCATGGATCAGGATGATTTAGAATTTGTGCATATGAATCCTGAACAGAGCTTTCATGCCGTCATGCAGCAAATTCAGCAGCAATATCCTCATATTGATGCAATCGTGCATACCGGTGATTTAGCACAAGTGCCGGTGCAAGAAACCTATGCGCGCTATTTGGCCTTTATGCAACACTTCGGCACCCCGTTTTATCAAATTCCGGGTAATCATGACAATATTGATCATTTCCCGTTTTATCAGAATCAAAATCAAGTTCATGCCATTCATTTTGGCAAATGGAGCATTGTACTGCTCAATAGTGCTGTGCGTGGCAAAGTAGATGGCTGGATTGAACAAGAGCAACTCCAACAACTGGATCAAATTTTATCTAAATTCCAACAGCAATTTGTGATTGTTGCATGTCATCATCATCCTTTCGACATGAAATCAAAATGGATCGATCAACATAAGCTAAAAAATACTGAAAACTTAACTGACCTTTTAGCCAAATATCACAATGTGAAAGCCGTTATCTGTGGTCATGTCCATCAAGACTCCCTAAATGAATGGCGTAATATTCAGTTTTTTTCCACCCCTTCAACCTGCGTTCAGTTCAAACCTTTAAGTGATGATTTTGCACTTGATGAAGAAGCACCGGGTTTTCGTGTTCTACATTTGCAAGCAAATGGCGAATTAAAAACTAAAATTTATCGTGCAGAAAACGTACAACAAAAAATTAATAATGAAATTTCAGGTTATTAACTTTTCATTTTGCTTTTTTTCTATTACTTTATGGCTTCAAAAGAAAACGTGATAGATGGAATCCAAGCATCAAAGACTATCAAAAAGCCGAAAAAGCCTATATGATGATGCCCCTCGAAGGAGAATCTCCTAAGGGTTGGATAAAAACACTTGCATATCACCATATTTTTTGCGTATAGATAATGCGTATATGATGAGGAATGCCCTATATGGCGAATGACAACCAAAATCAAGTCTTGGATGAACAAACTGATGTTGTAGATGAAAAATCTACAAAACGCGTGCGAAAAACCAAGCCAAAAGCGTCAGAAAGTGGTTCTACTGCCAGCTTATTTGGTATTGCACCTTATCAGCCGAAAAAAAATGAAGAATATATGTCCGAAGGACAGCTCGAACATTTCCGCCAAATTCTGTTGGCATGGAAAGAAGAGCTGATGTCTGAAGTCGATCGTACTTTAAACACAATGCAAGATGAAAATACTGCATTGCCTGATGTCAATGACCGTGCGACACAAGAAGAAGAGTTTGCCATTGAACTGCGTACACGTGATCGTGAACGTAAGTTAATTCGTAAAATTGAGCAATCAATTGAAGCGATTAAAAATGATGACTATGGTTTCTGTGAAACGTGTGGTATTGAAATTGGTCTGCGTCGTTTGGAAGCACGTCCAACTGCAACCCTTTGTATTGACTGCAAAACTTTAGCAGAAATCAAAGAGAAGCAAAATAACGGTTAATTGTGACTGTTGAGAATTCCTCAGCAAAGCACAGCTTTGCTCTTGCGCAGCAGCGGAACGATGTTTCGCTAACTCGCTACTCAGGTCGGTTTGCGCCATCGCCAACCGGCCCTTTGCATTTTGGCTCACTCATCACAGCTGTGGCGAGTTATTGCGATGCCAAAGCACATCAGGGCTCATGGTTGGTTCGTATTGAAGACACCGACATCCCGCGTATTTATCCTGACAGCGAAGCGCATATCCTCCGCGCTATCGATGCCTTTCAGTTCGAAGCTGATGACACCATCATTTTCCAGAAAGACCGCTTAGATCTCTACGAATCCGTTCTGCATCAACTGCAGCAAGATCATCTGGTTTATGCCTGCCAATGCACCCGAAAAATGTTGGGCTCCAATCATATTTATACAGGCACTTGCCGCGAGTTAAATTTACCCTTTGACCAACACGCTATTCGTCTGAAAGTTTCGGATCAAGAGATTTGTTTCGACGATCGTCTGCAAGGAACACACTGTTCCAATCTGCAACGGGACTTAGGTGATTTTGTGCTCAAGCGTCGTGATGGCATTATCAACTACCAATTGGCTGTGGTCATCGATGATTATCTACAAGGCATGACGCATGTGGTTCGTGGTGCAGATTTGCTGGATAACACTGAACGTCAGATCTGGCTGGGTTCCGTACTCGGCTATCCTCAGCTTGAGTATATGCACCTACCTTTAGCCATGAATGATCAAGGGCAAAAGCTGTCTAAACAAAACTTGGCGCAAGCTCTCGATTTAAATCGCGCATCTGAGCTATTACAACATGCGATTCGTGCTTTACATCAGCCTGAAGTCGATTTAGACACCCCGAAAAACATGTTAATACAAGCGATTGCACAATGGGATATCCAATCTATTCCGCATAGCCTTCAACTCGACGGGACTTATTTATAAAGTCACCACCATCACCAGTTCAAAGACTCACTTTAAAGCAATGTCTTGATATTTTTTGTTGGGATTTCTACGGCAAGATATGCTGTTGAAAATAATAAACGGAGTATTTTTTATTATTGGTCTCCCCCATTTCTCCTTTCAAAAGCAAAAGAACAATGGGGAAGTGTCTGAGTGATTGCATTAAGTCCAAGAAATTAAATCCACTTAGAAGCTAGACTCTTCTTTACTTGGGTTGGCTTTTTGTGTGGTTGCATCAATTTTTAAAATTAGGCTGATCATGACTGCACACATAATTAAAGATGAGCCACCATAACTAATGAATGGCAGGGTCAAACCTTTGGTCGGCAGCATGCCCATATTCATACCTGCATTCACCAAAATTTGCAGCAAGAAAATAATACTGATGCCATAAGCCAAATAGCCTGCACGTAAATACTGATGTTGCAAGGCACGATGACCAATTTTGATACAGCAGACCAACATGGTAAAGGACAATGCTAAAACAGTCGCGATACCAAAGAAACCAAACTCTTCACCTAAAATGGCCAACATAAAGTCAGTATGTGCTTCAGGAAGATAGGCCATTTTCTGAATACTATGTCCTAAGCCTACGCCTGCCCACTCACCACGCCCAAAAGCCATCAGCGCGTTAGAAAGCTGATAGCCTGTACCCAATGGGTCAGCCCAAGGATCTGTGAAAGATAAAGCACGCTGTAGACGATAAGGCTCGAAGATAATCGCAGCTGCTAAGCCTAGAATAATCGCCAGCATGAAACCCATGAACTGAATTGGTGGTGCACCCGCCAAAAAGAACACGCCTAAAATCATCAAGACAATCACCGCTGTGGCACCTAAATCTGGTTCAGCCAGAATTAAGCCGACGGTAATCACCATGACCCCCCCTAAACGAAAGAGTCCCGATAAGTTATTGCGAACCTCTTCTGCCCTTCGCACCACATAATCTGCAGTAAAAATAGCCATCATGACTTTCGCCACTTCAGAGGCTTGTAAAGTAAATCCTGCAATACGAATCCAGCGCGTCGAACCGTTCACCTCAGTACCGACGACTAACACCACCGCAAGCAGTAAAATGGTCATTAACCACAATGGAAATGTGTTATTAAACCAAATATTAAGCGACACTTTATAGGTTAAAAATGCGGCTGTTGCTGCAACCAGAATTGAAATTCCGTGTCGAATTACATAGTGAAATGCATTTTCATGTAAACGGTCTGCATAAGGCATCGAAGCCGATGCCACCATGACAGAGCCTATACACAGCAAGGCAATCACACAAAAAATGAGTACATTACGTGGTGTAAATTCAGCAGGAATTTTCGTTCCCCACACATTATAGACCTGATTAATTTTATTTATGGTCGTCTGAGCTAACCCAGCCATACAGCTTTCCTTATCGTTCTTCTAAGCAAGTGTGTTCACACATTCAACAAACTGGTGCCCACGTTCACTGTAACCTTTAAACATGTCAAAACTTGCACATGCAGGAGACAATAACACCACATCATGGGCTTGAGTATGCTGTTGACATAATTCTACCGCTTCTTGTAAAGATGCTGCATGCATCAGCGTCGTGGTATTGGCAATCGCTTTTTCAATCACCGCACGATCTTCACCAATCAGCACCGCCAGCTTGGCATATTTTGTTAAGGCATCGCGTAAAGCAGTGAAATCCTGACCTTTACCCTGCCCCCCAAGAATAATGGCGACTTTGCCCTGTTGCGGCTCAATCGCAGCACCTAGACCATCAATTGCGGCCAATGTCGCCCCAATATTGGTGCCTTTAGAATCATTGTAATAACGTACACCCTGAACTTCTTTAACAAATTCACAGCGGTGCTCTAGACCTTTAAAGGTTTTTAAAGTGTCCAGCATTGATGCCAATGGCAAACCAATCGCCTCACCCAAAGCCAAACACGCCAAAGCATTGGCAATATTATGTGTGCCTTGAATGTACATTTCTGAACTTTTCAATAGACGTTCACGACCGCGTGCTAACCACATGGTGCCATCATTTTCTTTTAAGATGCCATATTGGTTCATATCTGGGGCATTTAAACCAAAGCTTTGCATCGGGGTTGCATCTGGAACCAATGGACGCGTCAGGGAATCATCGCGGTTATGAACGACTTTTTTCACCCCTTGAAAGATGCGATGTTTCGCGGTGTGATAGCCCATCATATCGCCGTGACGGTCTAAATGATCTTCACTCATATTGAGTATAACAGCCACTTCAGCATGTAAATTCGAAGTGGTTTCCAATTGAAAACTAGACAACTCTAAAATATAGAGTTCTGGATCATCTTTGGTTAAATCCAGTGCAGGGCGCCCTAAGTTGCCTCCTACAGCGACCTTAATCCCCGCATCTTTCGCCATAAGACCAATCAAGGTGGTTACAGTACTTTTGGCATTTGAACCGGTAATCGCCACAATCGGCTTGTCAGTAAAGCGGCGTAAAATTTGAATTTCACTGACCACGGCAATACCTTGAGCAATGGCGGCTTGAATTTCTGGCAATTTTGGATCCAGCCCCGGACTAATCACAATTTCTTCGGCTTGTAATAACAGCTCTTGATCAAGTTGACCAAAGCTGGTTTGCACGTCACTTGGAATTTGATCATGTCCTGGTGGAGTCTTTCGAGAATCTGTTACTGCAACGCGGTAGCCATGTTCATGTAAGAAATTTACTGCTGCAACACCTGAAATTCCGAGCCCTGCAACGACTTTTAATCCACCACGTTGTATTAACATTTTTGCCCCATTTTCTGGTCGGTTTTTAAAACTGACAAAATGTTAGCACTTTGCTGTTTTGAATGCTTTTTCTGTTTTGACTTTATGCGTCTTTTTTTGTGTCAGTGCGTAAAAAAACCGTCATAAAATGACGGTTTTTTTAAATCAGCTTAGAACTGGCGATTTATTTCCATTTTACCGCTTGGACTTCTGCTTTCTTCTGTGTACTGTCCTCAGTTGCAGCACAGCCACAACTGCCGCCACAACCAGAAGCCATCGCAGGTTTTAACCATTTTGCCAGTGTTGACCAGCCTTGTTGACGACAGACATTGGACAATGCCATAAAGACTGAGTTTACCGTCTTAGGCAAGACTTTTTTGAAGACCACAACCGCACTCCAAATCACCAATGCTGCAATAATAAGAACTTCAATCATCTCAATCTCCTCTGTACATTATTTTGAGGTAAATAAAACCAATCCAGTTAACCCAAATAATGCGATGCAATTTGATAGGTCAGGAAAGACATTAAATATGCCAAACCAAATAAATAAGCGGTCATAAAGCTGACTGTTTTCCACGATCCCGTTTCACGTTTTACGGTTGCCAATGTTGCTAGGCAATGCGGGGCATAAACAAACCAAACCAAAAGCGATAAAGCGGTCGCCAATGACCACCCCAAGCTACCATCACTGCTAATAATCGAGGCTAAACCTTGGGCAACGGCATCATCATCCGCCGCAGACAAGGCATATACTGTACCTAAAGCCGCCACCACAACTTCACGTGCTGCCATTGCTGGAATTAAAGCAATACAAATCTGCCAGTTAAAACCCAGTGGGGCAAAAATCGGTTGCATCACATGACCAAGCATCCCCGCCAGAGAATAATCAATCGCAGGTAAAGTCGCACCTTCAGGCGGTTGTGGGAAAGTACATAAGAACCACAACAAAATAGAAAGCGCGAAAATAATGCCACCAACGCGTTTTAAGAAGATCTTGGCGCGGTCAAGTAAACCAATCCAAATACTTTTAGGGTCGGGGAAGCGATAACTTGGCAGCTCCATCAGCAACATATGTTGTGATTTATCGGTTTGGAAAAATTTCAGTACAAATGAAACCAGTAATGCACTGACAATCCCCGCCATATACAAACCGAACAACACTAAACCTTGCAGATTTAACACCCCCCAAACCAATTGTTCTGGAATAAAAGCGGCAATGAGGAGCGCATAAACAGGTAAACGCGCTGAACAAGTCATCAGTGGAGCAACCAAAATCGTGGTTAAACGATCTCGTGGATCACTGATACTTCGTGTCGCCATAATTCCCGGCACAGCACAGGCAAAACTCGACAATAGCGGAATAAAAGCTCGACCACTTAAGCCAGCTTTAAACATCAACTTATCCAGTAAAAATGCAGCACGGGGTAAATAACCCGATTCTTCAAGTACCAAAATAAAGAAGAACAAAATCAAAATTTGGGGCAAAAACACCAAAACTCCGCCTGCTCCTGCAATAACCCCATCCACCACCAAGCTATTCAGCAATGGATGTGAAATATGCTGTCCAACAAACTCACCAAACCAACCAAACAGGCTTTCAATGCCATCCATGAAAGGTGCAGCCCAAGCAAATACGGCTTGAAAGACCACAAACATCATTAAGGCAAGGCTAACTAAGCCCAACACGGGATGTAAAAATATTTTATCGAGAAAATCAGAGCGCTTGTCTTCTTGATCCACCGAATGGACAACATCATGCAAAATGGTGCTGATCTTATGATGATTATCGCCATTCAAGCCGCTGAGTTCTGTACGTGGTATGGAGTATTTACCTTGATCCAGCGCATTCATCAGGTTTTCAATTCCTGAATTCCGCACTGCCACGGTTTCTACCACGGGAATCCCTAAGCGTTCTGAAAGTTTTTGCGTGTTGATTTGCATGCCACGGCGACGTGCTTCATCCATCATATTCAGCACAAGGAGAATCGGGCGACCCAGCGCGATCATTTCTAGTACCAGACCTAAATGTAGATTTAGATTGGTCGCATCCACCACACACAAGAACGCATCTTGCTGTCCTTCTTCGGCAATTTTGCCTTGGACCACATCACGGGTGATTTCTTCGTCTGGACTAGTGGCCTCTAAACTATAGGTTCCGGGCAAATCTAAAACACGGACTGGCTTACCCGATGGCAGGGTAAACTGCCCCACTTTACGTTCAACAGTGACACCTGCATAGTTTGCAACTTTCTGACGCGTACCAGTCAGGTGGTTAAATAAAGATGTTTTACCGCAGTTTGGGTTACCTACTAGGGCAATACGCAGCGCATCACTCATGCAGGTGCTCCCTCAAGATTAATTTCAATTTTTTCAGCTTCAACTTTACGCAGTGCGAATCGGGTAAATCCAACTTGAATTAAAATTGGATCTCCACCAAAAATACCTTTGGTAATGACCTGTACTTTTGTACCTGGAACAAAACCTAGCGTCTCTAAACGACTGGCGACTACATCGTTTTGAGCAAGATTGCCATCTAAAGTTCGGTTGACTTTGTGAATAATGGCTGTTTGTTTCACTTTTAAATCAGATAAACGCACCGCATCTAATCCTAAAATATTTTCCCCAGTATACAAACAAATGAGAATAATTACCAAATAAGGTTTGATTCTAATTCTCATCTTGCACTTGCACATCGACATTGTAAAAAAATTATTCTAAATTGATGAAAGCCAAGGAAAACTTGGATTTTCCATTTAATGTAGAACTGACATGCTGAATAAAAAACCTCGTATTCCTGCGCCTGTGGGCATTCCTGAACATTTAAGTTTTTTACAAGGCTTCCGAGATTATTTAATTGCACAGACCGTAAGTCCGCACACTAGAAACGCCTATCTATCTGATTTAATTCAATGTAGTGAATGTAACTCTGTTGCAATGCCAGATTGGTCTAGCGATAATGTTGCGGATGTTTTATTAACATTAACCAAACAAGGTAAAAGTCCTCGTTCGATTGCGCGCTCACTTTCTGCACTGCGTTCTTTTTATAAATTTCTACGTGAACAGAAATTACGTTCAGATAACCCCGTAGCAACCCATAAAACCCCTAAAATTGGCCGCTCACTGCCCAAAGATATTTCCGAACAAGAAGTTGAAGCCCTTATTCATGCACCCAATATTGAAACGGCATTGGGTTTACGCGATCGTGCCATGCTCGAAGTGCTTTATGCCTGTGGCTTACGCGTGACTGAATTACTCAATTTACGCCTTGAATTAATTAATTTAAAACAAGGCTATTTGCGCATTGTCGGTAAAGGCAATAAAGAACGCTTGGTGCCTTTAGGACAAATGGCCTGTGAATGGATTGAAAAATACTTAAATGAAGCGCGTTCTCAGTTGTATAAATCCGCCACAGACTATGTCTTTTTAACGCAGCATGGCGGCATCATGAGTCGGCAAAATTTTTGGTATGCTATTAAGCGGTATGCACTACAAGCGGGGGTTCAAGCCGAATTATCACCGCATACTTTACGCCATGCTTTTGCCACCCATTTACTCAATCATGGTGCTGATTTACGTGTGGTTCAAATGTTATTGGGGCATAGTGATTTATCCACTACACAAATTTATACTCACGTTGCCCAAATTCGCATGCAGCAACTACATGCGACTCATCACCCTCGCGCTTAACAGAGATGCCTAGAACACATATTCAACAATTCAGTAAAGAACCTTGATATTGCAAAATGGTTGCGACTGCACGAGGTTGTTCAGCAACAATGCAATCCATTGATCAAATATCACGACACCCTAACCAGCATGACGGTTTTTTGTTATGCTAAGCCACCTATTTTATCTATAGTTAAAAGAAAGGGTTATTTATGTCATCTACCCGCTCAAAAATTTTTATTGCATGTACTTTGGCAAGCAGCTTGGCAATCAGTGCTTGTTCCAACTCAAATAACGATGAAAAAAAGCAAAATACCTTAACTGCAAGTGCGCCAGCAACGGGAGAAGCATCTAATCTCTCTGAACGTAATACACAGCAGCGTCTCATTAACACCCTGCAACAGCACTTCAAAAAAGCCAATATCAATGCCAAAGTGCTCGATATTAAAGTCACTGAAGTGCCCAATCTGTATTGGGTCAACCTTGAAGGGATGTCATCGGTCTATGCCACAGCAGACGGTAAATACATTATCCAAGGTGATGTACTGCGTTTAGGCGACAGTAAAATCCACAATGTCAGTGAAAACCTGCAATCGGCAGCCAATAAAAAACTGCTTGCTGATTTAAAAACTGAAGATCTATTGGTCTATAAAGCCCAAGGTAAAACTCAGCATATTGTGTATGTCTTTACCGATGCCAGCTGCCCATATTGTCATAAATTGCATGAACATATGAGCGAGATTAATGCCAAAGGTATTGAAGTGCGTTATATCGCATGGCCACGTGGTGAACAGTTCATGCCAGCCATGGAAAGTGTTTGGTGTAGTGCAGATCGTCAAGCAGCTTTCAATCAAGCCATTGCAGGTGCCCCACTTCCACCAGCAACCTGCAAAAACCCCGTTCGTGCACAATATCAACTCGGCCTAAATATGGGGGTCAATGGCACGCCAGCGATCTATAATGAAGAAGGTGTTTACCTCGGTGGCTACCTCTCTCCAGATGAATTAGTACAACGTTTAAATAACTAATTTTTATTCGTTAATTTACTAATTTTTATAGTTGAAGATAAAGTGATTTCTTTCCTAGAGTCTGATGCTTTTTTTAGCTATGATCTAGGCTCGCTTAAAATTGATTAGATATTGGAGTGTGACGTGAAACCAGTTCGTCTGGCAATCCTCGGTCTTGGTACTGTGGGTGGTGGTGCCCTTAAACTACTAAAAGAAAATGCTGCTGAGATCAGACGTCGCACCGGTCGAGAAATTGAAATTACCCATGTCGGTACTCGTCGTCCGCGTCTCGACTTGGATCTTCCAGAATCAATTAAACAAAGTGCTGATTTGCTCGACATTGTACGTCAGCCTGATGTCGATGTTGTGGTTGAGGTGATGGGTGGCATCCATCCTGCTTATGAAGTCATTATGGAAGCCATGAAACATGGCAAACATATCGTCACTGCCAATAAAGCATTATTGGCTGAACACGGCACTGCGCTCTTTAAAGCGGCTGATGATCATAAAGTACAAATTGCTTATGAAGCGGCTGTTGCTGGTGGCATTCCAATTATTAAAGTCATTCGTGAAGGTTTAGCTGCGAATAAAATTGATTGGCTAGCTGGCATTATCAACGGTACAGGCAACTTCATTTTGTCTGAAATGCGTGAAAAAGGTCGTACCTTTGCCGATGTACTAACAGAAGCGCAAGAATTGGGCTATGCCGAAGCAGACCCAACTTTTGACGTGGAAGGTATTGATGCAGCGCACAAATTAACGCTGTTGGCATCTATCGCCTTTGGTATTCCTTTACAGTTCGATAAAGTCTTCACCGAAGGCATCAGTAAAATTACGGCACAAGATGTCAAATATGCTGAAGAACTGGGCTTCCGTATCAAGCATTTGGGGATTGCACGCCGTGCCGCAACCGGTATTGAGCTTCGTGTCCATCCCACCTTAATTCCTGCTGAAGAATTGCTTGCCAATGTCAACGGCGTGAAAAATGCCATCTTGGTTCAAGCCAATGCAGTCGGTCCAACCCTGTATTACGGCGCAGGTGCAGGTGCAGGTCCAACAGCGTCTGCTGTGGTTGCCGATGTGGTCGATATTGTACGTGATATTGCCTATACCGAAGATGGTGCAGGGACAATCCCGCAATTGGCATTTGAAGCTTTAAGCGACTTGCCTATTCTTTCACGCGAAGAAATGACCACTGGATACTACATCCGCATTAATGCCGAAGATCAAACGGGTGTGCTTGCCGAAGTAACCACAATTTTAAGTCGTGCTGGCATCAGTATTGATGCCATCTTACAGCAGCCACGCTTAAAAGATTTGATTCCGATCGTGATTTTGACCGATCCTGTGGTTGAATCAAAGATGGATGAAGCCTTACAACAAATTCAAGCATTCCCCTTCATTCATGGCGAAATTGTGCGAATTCGTTTAGAATCGCTTGATAATTAATCGGGTTAAGGGGAGTATTTCCCCTTGCCAAGCTCTACACACAATTGGAACATCATCATGTCTAATGCCAATCGTTATACTGGTTTAGTTGACCGTTATCGTGACCGTTTACCAGTATCTGCAACCACTCGTGCAATCTCTTTAGGTGAAGGTAATACACCCCTGATTAAGCTTGAGAACATTCCCCGCATTATTGGTAAAGATGTTGAAATCTATGTGAAGTACGAAGGCTTAAACCCGACGGGTTCATTTAAAGACCGTGGTATGACCATGGCGGTTACCAAAGCGGTTGAAGAAGGCTCTAAAGCCATTATTTGTGCCTCTACGGGTAATACTTCTGCTGCTGCTGCGGCCTATGCAGCTCGTGCAGGCATCAAAGCATTCGTTTTAATCCCAGAAGGCAAAATTGCCATGGGTAAAATGGCACAAGCGATGATGTACGGTGCAATCACCATGCAAATCCGTGGTAACTTCGATGACGGTATGCGTCTCGTCAAAGAAGTGGCTGATCAAGCACCAGTCACAATTGTTAACTCAATCAACCCATACCGTCTGCAAGGTCAAAAAACCATTGCTTATGAAATTGTTGAAGCTTTAGGTCGTGCGCCTGATTATCACTGCTTACCTGTGGGTAATGCAGGGAACATCACTGCACACTGGATGGGTTATACCGAAGCTGTTGCCAATCAGCCGAAAGAGCAATTCGAAGCAGTAATTTACGATGCTGAAACCGATCAATTCACAGGGCCAAAACCTGAAGGCTTACCAATTATGGTCGGTTATCAAGCTTCTGGTGCTGCACCGTTCCTACGTGGTGGCCCAGTTGAAAACCCTGAAACCGTTGCAACAGCGATTCGTATTGGTAATCCACAAAGCTTTAACCACGCGAAAGCCGTGGTACGTGATTCAAACGGTTGGTTTGATGAACTTCAAGATAGCGAAATTTTAGAAGCACAACGTCTGCTTTCTATGTACGAAGGTGTCTTTGTTGAGCCTGCATCAGCAGCTTCAATTGGCGGTGCAATTCGTGACATTAAAGCAGGTAAAATTGCTGAAGGTTCAGTGATTGTGTGTACCGTGACTGGAAATGGCTTAAAAGACCCAGACACAGCAATCAAACAATGCTCAGATGCAGTGATGCTGACCATTGATGCCACCATGAATGATGTCAAAACCTCGATTCTTTCTAATATGTAAGCATCGAATTTCGGCAATAAAAAACCAGTTGCATGCAACTGGTTTTTTATTGGGCTATTATCTATCAATTTTCTTATTCATAATCATAGCCATATTCTTTTTCCAACGCTTTTTCAATGCCCTGTATTTCATCCAGTGCAATTTCACGTATCTCAAACAGTGGCTGCTTTAACATGCTGTTGATCGCAAATAAAGCGTCATCATCCCAAGCCTGAATGCGTAGCTGATCTTGACTGTAACTAAGTCCAGCATGGGTTGTAATCAGCGACTGCATCAATATTGGGTTTTCCGTTAAGCTATCGAGTGTTCCCTGAAGGACAATATTAGGCTCATCAAATTCAGAAAACACATGTTCCATATACGGTTTTAAATATTCGGGACTGGCTGCATAAATGAGACCTGCAAAACATTCATCGTATTGTTTGATCCAGTCTTGCTGTTTCAAAGACCAGAGTGCATAAAATTTGACTTCATCGGCAAAACTGACCAATTGATAACTCTGCATCTGAGCCAACTGCACAAATTCAAAAGTATCTGCATCATTCAAACTTGCGGGCAAAACATCTTCAGAAATATCCCCCGCCTCGACAATATAGTCAAATCATTATAAAACCAATACAATGGTGCAATGAGTTATTCAGAACATTTTAGACGTAAAATTTTAGCTAAGCTTGAGGAAGGTTATTCTATTCGAGCGGTATCTGCACAATTTGAAATTAATAAAAATACCATTGTTGAATGGAAGAAACGTATAGAGATTAAAAAAACTCGTGTACGTAAACCTTCTAAAATTAACGATGATGCTTTACGTGAAGATGTTGAAAAGTATCCTGATGCTTATCAATATGAACGTGCTGCACGTTTTAATTGTGGTGTTTCATCTATTGGTGCTGCATTAAAGCGCTTAAATATTACAGTTAAAAAAAGACGTTAAGCCATCCTAAAGCAGATACAAAGCTTAGGGATAAATTTATTCAGCAAGTGAATGAATTAGAAAAAAACCATCCGATTATTTACCTGGATGAAAGTGGTTTTAAGTCACATGATTACAGACCTCATGGCTACTCACGAAAAGGAGTACCCTGTCTAGGGCAATATAATTGGCAATTAAAGAATCAGACCAATGCCATTGGAGCAATCCATAAAGGGTATTTATTTTCAGTCGGTTTATTTGACTGCAAAATCAATTCAGATGTTTTTCATTTTTGGATTGAGCAATTCCTCATACCAGCATTACCAGAAAATAGTGTAGTGGTTATGGATAATGCAGCATTTCATAAAAGAGCAGATATTCAGGAGTTATTGGAACAACAAGGGCATAAAATTCTTTGGCTTCCTGCATACAGCCCTGATTTAAATCCTATAGAACAGATGTGGGCATGGGTTAAACGTAAGCGTAAAGAATGGTTGATCGACTCAGTCGATGAGTTATTTCGAGTTTTTTTCGAATCTTGTATGAATAATAAAGTAGTTTGACTATATGTTCTCCACAACGTGAAAACACAAAATCATCATACTTTTGCAGTTCAT
Source organism: Acinetobacter kyonggiensis (assembly GCF_900107285.1). Taxonomy (GTDB): domain Bacteria; phylum Pseudomonadota; class Gammaproteobacteria; order Pseudomonadales; family Moraxellaceae; genus Acinetobacter; species Acinetobacter kyonggiensis. Next base: position 334,193 of record NZ_FNPK01000001.1, read on the forward strand.
CTTCTGTCGCATCGAAAAAAGAAGCCACTTCGTATAAGGCAAAGTTACGGGCTGCCGCAATTTCTAATTGTTTATACTGCTGTTCCGCTAAGGCTTGATCCTGAAAAATATTGGCAATTCGGTTTCCAGCTACATAAAAAACCTCATCGTTATAACCGAAGAATTTTTCACGGATGACAAAAGTCGGCATGTTCATTTCCTTTATTAACTGTGTTGATGATTAAGTGTATTGATAATTATGTTTTATTTGATTAAGTGCCTGAGCACTGGCAGGCACTGCCATACCATTATCCATCCACAATTCAAATTGCATGGCATTAAAAAAGTCCTCTGGAGCACAACCCAAATCCACTAAACTGCTGATGGGATAGCCCATACGCGGTAATATTTCGTAGATAAACCAACTGTTATGGGTCAGCAACAGCGAGTGTAATTTTCCCGTTAAGGCTAAGGGCGATAGCAATATTTGTGAAAGTTGTGGTTGATCTGAATAATATTGATGTATTTTTTCAATTTTTTGTTCGAACCCCACAGGCAAACGTGCCGGATCGATGGCGCGAACAAAATCAGCCAAAGTGGGAATAAAACGTTGCTGATAATCCACCAATAAATGATCACGTTCACATAGATCTTTCAGATCGACCGACTTTCCTGCACTGTTGAGCAGACTATGTCCATAGATCGGAACCACAATGCTATTCACTCCCCAAAGCGTATGCAAAATACGATGGCGAGCATCGCTACACAGGCTTTTGGTACTATCAATAAAGTGATGAACTTCATAATAATCTTCAGCTTCTCCGCCCCAACGCTTAGCCGAAATGCGCGCATGCTGCATAGCATTCATAATCTGTGATCATCTATTTTTTTATAGCTTTATATCTTAATCTTTTTTTGATAAAAATCGATGAAAAAACGGACAGATGAGACACATTCTGTCGTTGTAAATAAAAAGCTAAGGAAATAAAAAACTCTTCCGAAGAAGTAATACTGATCAGTTAAGAATTTATTATTTTTTATTTTAAATTCATAATGTTACTCGATACGCAGAAACGTCATTCGCAATTGTTCGAGGCAAGACTACTTTGAAAAAGTAAGGGTTCTGCGATTTATTAATCAATAAAAGGTGTTTGACGAGTTTTGCGGTGAGGCGCAATGCGCCGCAAGATGCCTTTCTTGCGAAGCTCTGCTTCTCATTTGGGCTTATCCAAAGTAATAGATGAGCTACAAGCGTTGGATTTAATAAATATAAGACTCCGTTGTGAATAACTAAAAAGTTAAGGGGTTAATTGTAAACCCCCTTAACTAATGAGCATTATTCCGAAGAAGAGTTTTTGCAAGGATTAAAAACCGTGTTAAATACGTTTTGGTAACTGGCTTGTCCAATTCATTAAACGCATAGCATCTTCAGTACGCGCTTGAGAGCTGTCCGCACCCAATAGCACCACAACTGCTGGACGATTATTCAAAGTGGTGTGCATCACCACACAGCGCCCTGCTTCATTGATATAACCTGTTTTTGAAATATTGATATTCCAACCCCCATTACGCACCAAGGCATTGGTATTATTCGATTTCAATACACGATGACCCAAATTAAAATCATAGCTTGCCGTGGTTGAGAACTGACGAATTAACCCATATTGATAAGCAGCACTGACCAAAATACCTAAATCACGTGCAGAAGCAATATTACGTGGATCAAGCCCAGTCGATTCATAATAATGAGCGGACGTCATGCCTAAAGATTTTGCTTTGCTATTCATTGCTGAAACAAAAGCAGCTCGGCCACCGGGGTAAGTACGAGCTAAAGCAGCGGCAGCCGGGTTTTCCGACTTCATTAAAGCCAATAATAAAACTTCCGCACGATTCATGGAGTCGCCAGCACGTAAAGTCGAGCTTGAGTTTTTACCACCTGCTCCTGCAAAATCAATTGCTTGCAAAGTAATGTCTTCAGACATATTCAGTCTGGCATCCGCAATGACCACCGCAGTCATCAATTTCGTGATGGATGCAATCGGCAATGCGGCATTGGTATTTTTACTGTATAGCACTTCACCTGTTTGAGAATCCATGACCAATGCTGCACGTGCATTGACCGCTGGTTGATTGCTATAACGCGAATTATTTAAAATTTGTACAGTTTTAGGCGCAGCATGCGATACGACAGCATTCGAACTGCGCACAGAGGTGGTGATTTTAGTTGAACCTTGTGGCGTTACTTCATCGTTTAATGATGAAACATCACCATTAAGGAGTTGTTTAGCATCTTCAGAGGACCAATTTAAAGCGGCTTGACCTGTCCCCCCAGATGCATCCATGATGAGTTCTGCAAAGGTGCTTGAACTCATGCTAAGTAAGATAGACATCCCTAGCACATGCATTAAAGATTTGTTTGAATTTTTCACGATAGTTTACTCAACTCTGAGAGGTAAGATACATTTGTGTATTACCTCAAATATGTCTTACATTTAGACACAAAGGTGAACAGTTTCTCGCTCATCACATTGTGCATAACATTTCATTTAAAGATTAAGAATAGGATTGCTAATTTTGTCATTTCATTGCAAGCTTATTTTGCTTTATGTAACAAAAAACATGCTTTTTTTTATTTGAGGGAGAACTAGGTGATCACAGTTTTAGTAGTAGATGACCATGAGTTGGTACGTACCGGGATTTGCCGAATGCTCGAAGACCATGCGGATGTTCAAGTCATTGGTCAAGCTGAATCTGGAGAAGAAGCAATTACCTTAGTCCGTCAACATCACCCCAATGTAGTCTTACTCGATGTGAACATGCCGGGCATTGGTGGGGTAGAAACCACCCGACGCCTATTGCAAACCGCACCCGAGACCAAAGTCCTTGCTGTCAGTGGTTTAGCGGAAGAACCTTACCCTTCATTATTATTAAAAGCTGGTGCGAAAGGCTATATTACCAAAGGTGCTCCAGTCACAGAGATGGTTCGTGCCATCAACAAAGTCATGCAAGGTGGCAAATACTTTAGTGCCGATATTGCGGAACAACTGGCCAGTTCATATCTTTCAGATACCCAACAGTCCCCATTTAATGCATTATCAGAACGTGAAATGCAAGTGGCAATGATGGTGGTGAATTGTATTAGTGCACAAGAAATTGCCGACAAACTGTTTGTCAGTGTGAAAACCGTCAATACTTACCGTTATCGTATCTTCGAAAAACTGAATTTAGACAGTGATGTAAAACTGACCCATTTAGCCATTCGTTATGGGCTAATTAAACCTTAATACTTTTTGATTTCGCTTTCTAGAAGACATGCATGACGCAAAAAAACCATACTTTTGAGTTTAATCAATATCATTTAGGCATATGGTATGCCACCTATAGACTGATTATTGCGACGTGTCTTCTACTGATTTTTGTACTTACTTATCAACGCTTAAATACAGATTATCAATATCCAAAACTCTATCTTTATGTATTGATTGGCTACGTCACCATCAATTTCATCCAATTGATTTTGATTAAAAAAATAAAATCTAAAATCCCACAACAATTCATTTTGCTGTTTACAGCCGATGTCATTGCTTTAAGTCTACTGACTTTGGCCATGGATGGCCCTAATCTGCATTTAAGCCTGCTTTTTGTGATCACCATTTTTGCCGCATCTTTATTACTCGATGCACAAAAGGCATTGGTCATTACCCTTATTGCGGTGATTAGTGTTGTTTACCAGCTTTTTTTAGGTCGCTTATTTGATTTTTCATCACTCAATAATATCGGCAATAGCGCCCTGTTGGCTTTTTTGTTTTTTGTCGTCTATGGCAGTGGTCAATTAGCGGTTCGACGCTTCCAATTATTGGAAAATTTAAATTTTTCGCAATCTCTGGAACTCAATCGACTGCAAAATTTGAACCGTTATATTTTAGAGCAGATTGAACTGGGTTATTTGGTCTTAGATGATAACTGTCACATTGTACTCAGCAATCCTGCGGCATGTATGCTATTGGGTATTCCTCCGCTTTATGCCTATGATAAATCCCCTTTATACAAAGTTCAGCCTGACTTATTTGAATTGCTCAAATTTGATCAGCTCAAAAATGGTGAAAAATTTCAATTCGAGTCACAACTGAGTCAGTATCATATGCACATTGAAGTGCAAAAATTAATTGTGCCCCATCAAACGCTAACCTTGTTGGTCATACAAGATGCCCGTAAGCTCAATCAAAGAGTACAACAACTCAAGCTTGCGGCATTAGGACAACTTTCCGCCAGTATTGCGCATGAAATTCGCAACCCGCTCGCAGCGATTGTCCAAGCCAATGAACTTTTGGCAGACAGTGATTCAGATCAGCAACAACACTTAAGCCAGATGATTGCTAAACAAGCGCTACGGATTGATTGCATCATCCAAGATACGCTGAATATGGTGCGAAATAAAGAAACCTATCCCACACAATTACAACTGAATCAGTTTATCCCACAATTCCTACAAGAAGATTTAGCTGACGTCACACAGCAAATTAAATACAACATACAAGATAAAATGGCGATCACGTTTGATGAAGCTCAACTGCGGCAAATTCTCATTAACTTGCTGCGTAATGCAATTCGGCATAATGTTCCAGCAGATGCAAAGATCGAATTAAATGTGTATTCCCATGAGTCCAATGTTCGCATTGATGTGCGTGATTTTGGTTCAGGTGTCGCATCACAAGACCTTGCTTATTTATTTCAACCTTTTTTTAGTACCGAAATTACAGGAACTGGTTTAGGATTATACTTATCACGTAGCTTTTGCGAAGCAAATCAAGCAGAACTCAGCTACGTAGAACAAAAACAAGGGGCATGCTTTCGAATAGAATGCCCACGTGTTGCTTTAAATTAATATTACTGGGGTGTAATTGTGGAACGACAACCACTTGTTTTGTTAGTGGATGATGAGGAAGATTTATGTACCTTAATGCAAATGTCTTTATCGCGTATAGGCATAAAAACTCATATTGCACATCGTCTAGAACAAGCCAAAAAACTCTTATCTGAAAATAGTTATGATGCTTGTTTAACAGATTTAAATTTACCTGATGGTAATGGACTACAGTTGGTAGAATGGTTGACTCAACGCTTTCCATCCTTACCCGTGGCTGTATTGACTGCCTATGGCAATATGGAAATTGCAATTGCGGCATTAAAAGCAGGTGCTTTTGATTTTGTCAGTAAACCGATTAATCAAAAACACTTGCAACAGCTTTTACAAAAAGCCTTAAACAAACCTATCGAGCATTTCAATAGCAAAGAAGACAGTCTGGAACAAAAATTACTGATTGGACAATCGCTGCCGATTCAACAATTACGCATTACCTTAAATAAAATCGCTCGCTCTCAAGCACCGGTCTTTATTACGGGTGAATCAGGCACAGGCAAAGAAGTCATTGCCAATCTGGTCCATCGTTTAAGTAATCGTAATGAAGGCCCTTTTATCGCGATTAACTGCGGTGCGATTCCAACCGAACTGATGGAAAGTGAGCTGTTTGGACACAAAAAAGGCAGCTTTACCGGTGCAACACAAGATAAACAAGGTCTGATTCAGTCTGCACATGGCGGGAGTTTATTTTTAGATGAAGTGGCTGAACTGCCTTTAAGTATGCAGGTCAAGCTGCTTCGTGCGGTGCAAGAAAAACGTATTCGCCCTGTCGGTTCGGATGCTGAAATTGATGTCGACTTTCGGGTCATTAGCGCCAGTCATCAAGACTTGGAAGCCTTGGTACAACAAGGTAAATTTCGCCAAGACTTATTTTTCCGTATTCATGTGATGGATCTCGTGCTTCCGCCACTACGTGAACGAGGCGATGACATTATTTTATTGGCCCATCATTTTATTCAAAAAATCAGTCAAGAATGGGGTATTCCGAGCAAGCAGTTGACCGAGCGCTCAAGAAACTTTTTGCTGAATCAATATTACCCCGGTAATGTCCGAGAGCTGCGTAATATTATTGAACGCGCAATGACTTTAAGTGATGACGAAAAAATTGACTTGCCGAATTTACAAAGTGCGCCATTACGTTATCCAGTCGTCAGCACCTTAGTAGATCAGGACTCAACCATTGCTCCTCGTACTGAAATTCTACTTTCTTCGAAAAAGTTACCCGATGAAGGTCTAGAGCTTTATTTGGAAAATATTGAAAAAGATATTTTACTCAATGCACTGAATCTGACCCATTGGAACAGAACGCTGGCAGCAAAAAAACTCGGCATGTCATTTCGCTCTTTACGCTATCGTTTAAAGAAATTTGGCTTAGATACCGATGATGAATAAAACATTTATTTATGGTTGAGAATAATGTCTGCAACATGTTCAAGATAGTTTTCCTCTTTCATGTCATGTTGCAGCAGATATTGTTGATTGGGCTGAATTCCAATCCCTTCAATCATGTTGCCTTTAGGGGTGTAATAATGCGATACCGTCATCTGCAAAGCAGCACCATTGGACAAAGGGAATAGTTTTTGCACCACCCCTTTTCCATAACTTTTTTCACCTACAACCCATGCACGACCATGCTCTTTAAGTGCTGCGGTAAAGACTTCAGCAGCTGAAGCAGAACGGCTATTCATTAAAATACCGAGCTTTAAATTTTGAAATTCGAAACTGGGTAAAGCTTGAAATTGTTGATCACCTTCAGAACGACTTTTGGTCGAGACAATCAACCCTTGATTCAAAAACAAATCTGCGGATTCCACCGCAGCAGATAACAGTCCACCGGGATTATTTCTTAAATCAAGTAAAACTGCTTTTAAGCGTGAAGAAGAATGCTCTTCAATTAAGCGCTTAATTTCATTGGCTGTATCTTGCTGAAAAACTTTTATTTTTATTACTAAAACTTGATTATGTAAAACATTGGCTTGTATATCGGTTTCTATTTTTTTATTGCGGACTAAAGTCAGTGGCGCACTATTTTGAGCCAGTTGTAAACTTAAAGTCGAACCAATAGCACCATTAAGTAAACTATGTACTTGATCATGATTGAGTTTTTTCAGCTCTTGATCATCAATCTTAAATACAGCAACACCATTACGTAGACCTTGTTTGGTCGAATCGGCATTATTTTTTAAGCCTTGAATTACCCACTGATGTAGCTGTGGATCATAAATCAATTCAAAGTCAACCGAGGCCATATCACCTTCGGTATATTGTAACAGCAGCTTATAATCTTCTGGACTTAAATAACGAGAATAACGGTCTAGTCCACCGACCAAACCTTTAATTGCTTGTTGAAATAAAGCATCATCATTTTTTTCATCGACATAATTGTCTTTAACAATGCTATAAATTTGCACAAATTGCTGAATTGATTCCACGGGAACTTCAGCATAATTTTGTTCAATTTCATCATCAAAATCTAAAACAGGCGGGGTTTTCACCGCCCCAAGAGCTGAATGGCTCACACACATGAATAACGTGGTTAAAGTGACAACCATCTTCCAGCGTTGTAAAGCCATTCATTCACCTGTTTATACTTATACGATTTATTTTATGATGCCAAAGTAATCAAATTACGACCTTGCATTTCTTGAGGTACAGGAATTTGCATTAAGCTTAATAATGTCGGTGCGACATCGGCAAGTACACCACCTTCGGCAATTGTTGCAGAAGTTGGCCCTACGTAAATGAAGGGCACAAGTTCAGTGGTATGTTGCGTATGGACTTGACCACTTTTATAGTCTTGCATTTGTTCAACATTACCATGGTCAGCCGTGATCAGCATATGGCCTTTTTGTGCCATTACCGCTGCATAGACACGACCTAAACAGGTGTCTACCGCTTCCACTGCTTGCACAGCAGCATCAAATACCCCTGTGTGTCCGACCATATCACCATTGGCAAAATTGACCACCAACAAGTCAAATTCACCCGAGTTAATTGCAGCCACCAACTCATCGGTCACTTCATAAGCACTCATTTCAGGCTTAAGGTCATAGGTTGCAACATTGGGTGATGGAATCAGGATACGTTTTTCACCCGGATATTCATCTTCACGACCACCACTAAAGAAGAAGGTCACATGAGCATATTTTTCGGTTTCAGCAATACGCAGTTGAGTTTTACCTAAATTCGATAAATATTCACCAATCGAGTTATGCAATGCTTGAGGCATATAGGCAACAGGTGCATCAATCGTGGCTTGATAACGCGTCAACATCACAAATTTAGACAGATTTGGCACTACTTTACGTTCAAAACCGGAAAAATCTTTTTCGACAAATGCTTTGGTGATTTCACGGGCACGGTCAGCACGGAAATTCATAAAGACGACACTGTCACCATCTTGAATTTTAGCCACATCGCCAATACGCGTTGCTTTGACAAATTCATCTTTTTCTTCAGCAGCATAAGCCTGTTCTAAGCCTGCAACAGCTGTTGTCGCGGTACGTACTGCTTCGCCTTCTGTTAACAAACGATAGGCTTGTTCAACGCGATCCCAACGATTGTCACGATCCATAGCAAAATAACGACCAATCATGGTCGCAATACGCCCCTGCTCCGGATATTGAGCAAAGAGTGCATCTAATTTTTCAAGTGATGGTTGGGCACTTTTCGGTGGTGTATCACGACCATCCAAGAACGCATGTAAATAAACTTTCGCACCACGTTTTAAGGCTAACTCACACATCGCCACAATATGGTCTTCATGCGAATGCACACCACCTTGCGACAACAAGCCCAGAATATGTACAGCACCTTGTGCCGCTTTGGCTTTTTCCACCGCATCAATCAAAACGTCATGCTCAAAAAAAGCACCCGTACGAATATCTTTGGTAATACGGGTAAAGTCTTGATACAACACACGACCTGCACCAAGGTTCATGTGACCCACTTCAGAATTGCCCATTTGACCATCAGGTAGACCGACATCTTCGCCTGAACCTGAAATCAAACCATGTGGATGCTTTTCTTGCATAGCCGTTAAATTAGGTCGTTTGGCTGCTAAGAAAGCATTGTCTTCGACCGCTTCGCGATGCCCTACACCATCCATAATTACCAATACGTGAGGGATTTTGCCAGCAGTTGCACCCGTCATAATGAACACTCTTTTGTTTACAATTTCATCGTTATATCTTACCGAATTTTCGGTCAAGACTCTATGTGCAGATCATGACTAAAGCGGATCATGCACATTGTTTTATCAGGCGCTATTCAATGATTAACGAGCACGTCGCAGCAAATAACCGCCCGCTAGCATCATGAAAATAATCGGCACAAAGACAAACCATGCCGGTGAAGGTGAATACACTAAACTTGCATAGCCCAAGAAATCTTGTAGATAGAAGAATCCTAAGCCAATGAATAAGGCAATCACCAAACGAAAACCCATCGACTGTTGACGTAAAGGACCAAAAATAAAGGAACAGGCAATCAGTACCAACGCAATTAAAGCAAAGGGTGAAGCCACTTTCTGCCAAAATGCCAGTTTATAGGTTTTCGGTACTTGGCTATATTCATGCATATAACTCATAAAGCTGACCAATTGACTTGGCGATAAATCTTCAGGATCAATGGTCACCATATGCACATATTTAGGTTGTAGTGCCAAAGCCAAAGGCAATTGATCTGCCTTAATCACCGTTGCATTGCCCTGCGGTAAAATATCAATTTGCGAAGCCGTTTTTAGACTCCAATCGCCATCTTTGATGAACTGGCCTTGCTCTGCATTTAACACCCCTTTCAAGTGATAACGCTCATCAAAGTCAACCACTTGAACATGTTTGAGCTGTCCTTGTGCATTGGCATAATCAATATAAATAAAACGCTGACCTTCGCGTGTCCAATAACCGCTCACTTCACCCAATGAATTTACACTGCGGTGATCTTTGACGCTTTTGGCTTGCTCATTGGTATAGGGAATCACCCATTCACTTAATACAAAGGACAACAGCACCAAAATTAATGCCGAGCGAATCACCCAACCGACGATACGCCACAAACTAATCCCAACTGAACGCATTACCACCAATTCTGCATTGGATGCTAAAGCACCCAAACCCAGCACAGCACCAATGAGTGCCGCAATCGGTAAGATTTCATATAAATACCGAGGTGCACTCCAAAGTACATAAATTAATGCATTCCAAGCAGTATAGGTGTCACTTAATTCACCTAATTCACCTAAATAGGTAAATAAAACTTGTAGAACCGATAACACAACAGTTGCACCCAGCATCGCTAATGCTGTGGTTTTGGTCACATGTTTGGCAATTATTCGACGTGCTAACATTTTAAGACCTCACCTGCTGAATTCGCTTCTTAATTTTAGGAGCAAGCTTTTGTTTGCGTGAAAATAATGCCGCAGCCACACCATATACCACCAAGACCAACGGATATGCCCCAATCCCCATTTCATCTTTACTGACCCGCGTTTTCACCGCCATCAGTGCCACAATCAAACTGGCAAAAATAAGTAAAGCGGGGAAGAGTTTTAAATAACGTCCTTGCCGTGGGCTAACTTCTGAAAGTGCAACCGCTAAGGCTAAAGCGACCACAATAGAGAATGGAACGAAGATGCGCCAACCCAATTCACTGGCAACAACCGGATCAGCACGATTACTCCAGAGCTTAGAAATAGGTAATGCTTCCACTTCGGCACTTTCAAACTTAGCTTCTGTGTCACTTTCCAAACGTAAACGATAGGATTGAAATTCTGCTTGGGTATATTTAGGTTTACCTGGGAAAAACTCGTAACGACGACCTTCGACCAAATCGACAATACTGGCGGTTTCATTGGCAACTTCTACACGGGTTGCCTCTTTCGCCAAAATCATCACATCAGGTTTATCTGGCTTTGCAGCACGTTGATAGAAAAATACATCTTTTAGATTACGACGATCTTCAGACAAGTCCCCTGCATAAATGGTATAGGGGCCAGATGAAATAAACTCCTTCGGGCGGACTAAATCGAAGCCCGTTCTAACCGCTTGGTTGGTCGTCAACTCTTCAAACTGACGCAGCCCCCAAGGAGACATCCAAATCATTAAAACAAATTGCACGGCCAGAAAAACCACGGTCAGTGGAATCAGTAAGCGTCCCAACCGATGCCGACTGACACCACTTCCATTGAGTACCGCCATTTCATGGTCAACATACAAACGACCAAAGACCAAGACCAAGCCAATAAAAAAGCCCAGTGGAAGAATTAAAGTTAGAAATTCTGGCAGTCGATAACCAATAATACTAAATAGAATACTGACATCTAAACGACCTTGTGCCGCAACACCAAAGTACTTGATCAGTCGACCACCCATCATGATTAAGGTCAATAAGGCAATCACAACCAAGGATGTAGACACCACTTGCTTGACCAAATAACGCCGAATAATCAAATTAATTCTTCCCAAAAAGAGGCAAATAAAAACTAGGCTTAGTTTACCCGAATGGTGAAAATATAAAACCTATACTGTCGTTGCGCATTGAAACTCTATTCATAGAAATGTTTCAATGGTTTAATGGTTTGCAAACATTCAAAGGCATGAATACAGAACATGAAACTAACAATTAATACGTCCTTCCAAGAGAATGCGTCTAGCCCATATTTGTTGATATTAGTTGATTCTGAGCAGCTACAAAAGGCAGCTACTTCTTATGAAATCAATAATTTAAGTTCTTTAGCAGAAGCAGCACAGTTTAAAGCCAGCTTAACTGAAAGCCTATCACTCATCGGGAAAGTGGCGGTATGTAGTAATACTGTACTTATCGGCATCGATAAAGCCGCGGATCTACAACCCAATAAATTAGCAAAAATTGCGCAAAGCATTATCAAAACGTCACAAAAAAAATTCAAACAGATCAGTATTGATATTTCTGCATTAGCAGCAGAGCAACATTATTTATTTGCCTTGGCTTTAACCCAAGCCGCATATGCTTTTGATGAATATAAATCGAAAAAAAATGAATTCATACTCGAAACAATTCATCTGATTTCAAACAATAGTACTTTGAACCCACAACAATTAACCCTGATTCATGCTGTGCAATCGGGTCAAAACTGGGCACGTGATTTAGGCAATCGTCCGGGGAATATTTGCTTCCCTGAATATTTAGCAGAGCAAGCACAAGCCCTCGCTGCGCAATATCCTGACTTGCTTAAAGTGACCGTGATTAATGAACAACAAATGGCCGATTTAGGCATGAACGCCTTCCTTGCAGTCAGCAAAGGGTCAGATCGTCCGGGTCGCGTGATTACCCTTGAATATAAAGCCCATACCGAACAAGCGCCTGTGGTCTTAGTGGGTAAAGGGGTCACTTTTGATACTGGCGGTATTTCACTCAAACCTGGTGCTGGTATGGATGAAATGAAATACGATATGTGTGGTGCGGCATCTGTGTTAGGAACAATGCGTGCGCTGTGTGAAGCAAAATTACCCATTCATGTGGTCGGTGCAATTGCTGCCGCTGAAAATATGCCTTCAGGTCATGCAACGCGTCCGGGAGATATCGTAAAAACCATGAGTGGTCAAACAGTCGAAATTTTAAATACCGATGCGGAAGGTCGTTTGGTTTTATGCGACACCCTGACGTACATCAAACGCTTTAACCCTGCTTTGGTGATTGATATTGCCACTTTAACTGGTGCATGTGTGGTTGCCTTAGGTTCAGTGCTGACTGGTCTATTCACCCCAGATGATGAACTGGCTGCTGAAATTCATGCTGCGGGACAGACCTCATTTGACCGTGTATGGCGCATGCCCGTGATTGATGATTACCAAGAACAACTCGATTCACCGTTTGCTGATATTGCCAATATTGGTGGCCCTAAAGCCGGTTCAGTCACCGCAGCCTGCTTCTTACAACGCTTCACGCGTGAATACCGTTGGGCGCATTTAGATATTGCCGGTACTGCATGGAACTCGGGTTCAGCGAAAGGGGCAACGGGTCGTCCTGTGCCATTATTGCTACAATTTTTAGCCAATCGTGCGCAGTCAAATGGCTAAAGTAAGCTTTTACTTATTTGAAAAAAGTCCCGAACGGCAAGTGGAAAGCACTTGCCGTTTGTGCCGTAAGATTCTGAAACAGCCTGAACGTATTTGGTTATATTGTGCAGACTCAGAATTACAACAGCAGCTCGATGAACGATTGTGGAGTTTTGATCCCAGCAGTTTCATTCCGCATGGCATTGATCAAGAATCGGCTACAATTTGTATTTCATCTCATCTGCCCGAACAATCGGACTGGATCGTGTTTAATTTTAACAATCAAGCGCTTGAACAGATTGATAAATTTAGTCACATTATAGAAATCATCGAAAATAATGAATCAGCAAAACAACTGGGTCGTGAAAAATTTAAACAATATCGGCGTTTAGGTATTGAACCACGAACTTTTAAACTATAGCTGATCAATCGAATTAAGGAGATATGCGGTGGCATTAAATGTCGGTCAAGATTTTAAACAGCGCTGGTTAGACGTACCTGAGGCTGTTCGTCAGGCATTTATTGATGACCTACACCGCGTCTGCAATGTGCTCAAACCTGAAACCAATATTCAAAAATGGTTGGAAAAGGACGAGCTCGCACAACAACAATCCTTTGAAACAATAGAACGTGCTTATGTAGAACGTAAGGCACAATTGATTGAAGATGCTCGTTTACGCCATCAACGTGCGCTAGAACAGTCTTTAGCCAAGAAACGCGCTGCACAAGCAGACTATGCTCAAGCCTTACAATTCGATGAAACACGACAATTTGCTGAACAAACACAAACACTGTCCCTGATTCGGCAAAATTTAGAGCGTGAAATTCAGACCTATACGGCGCGTTATCATAAGAACCCTGAAGGTGCGGCATTAAATTTTGCCAAAGGCATGCCGTCGATTAGCGACACGGCTATGCTTTCGGAACTGGAAAATGTTCGTTTACGTCTCGAGTTAGAAGCTGAAACTCTGATTGAACAAACCGTCGCTGTATTTCGTGCCAAGTTACAACAGGCCAGCCAAGAAGAAATTGAATATATTTTAAAAAATTCTAATTTTTCAACGGAAAAGCCAAAAGCATAAGTGCTGATGATTATTTGGCCTGATGTTACGATTGTCATATGAATGACATGTTTATGTCACAAGATAGTCATATCTTAACGTGTCCAATGCGTGTCATTCAGGAATAAAAATGGATATTTTGCACCAAATTTCCACTCAAATTGCAGCACTCAATTCGGGAGAAAAATGGCAGCTATCTGCTCAAGATTTATTTATCAGCCATGCCGACTTTCACTCACTTTCAATCTATATTTCCCGTGAAGCGAAAAAAGGACAGTTTTCTGTGTCTAGCTCAGCTCTTTTAGGTTCTTGGGTCGGCAGTACAGCCGTTACCATTACCAAACACTAAAAAGCTAAGATGATCAAAAGAGTCCACTCTGGTGGGCTTTGCTTATGTTCAAAAAGACTTTAAACCTTAAAATACATCTACGGCCAATCCAAGCATATTCCCAACCCCATACCCCAGCCCTAACAGCAAACTGATCCAGATCAGTCCCCCCACCAAGTTATACAACATAAAACTGAAGATATTCATGTGCCCTGCACCCGCAGCAAACGGTGCAAAGGAACGGACAAAAGGCACAAAACGTGCCACCAAAATGGTTTTTCCACCATGTTTGCTAAAATAATGATTGGTCTTGGCAATATATTCAGGCTTTAAAAACTTTGCATGGGCATGAAAAAACTTAAAGCCCAAAACCCGACCGGTATAATAATTAACCATATAACCCAATACAGCTGCCGTAAAAAGCAACAGTCCCATATAGTGTAAATGGATGACTGCTGTGGTTGAGCAGAGTGCGCCAATCGCCAGTAGCAAGCTATCCCCGGGTAAGAAAAACATAAAGACAGAACTGGTTTCGGCAAAGATAATCAGAAATAAAATGGCGTAAATCCAAAGGCCATAGTGATCCAGCAAAGTAGGCAACCATTGTTCAATATGCATTAAAAAATCAAGCATTTTTACCTATCCACTTTAGCCACAAGAATTGCATCTACATGCAAAACCATGCATAAAAACAAAAAAAACAGTCTAATTTTGCAATGAGACTGTTTTCTATTCTATGTTTTTTTACTTCAAGAAGCCATTTTCTGCCAGAAATGCCATACTGAGTTTCGATTGTTCTTTGGTTTCAGCAGCTTTATCCCCCAGCATTAAACGTTCAATATAGCGGGCAAGAACATCAACTTCTAAATTGACTTTAGCACCGGTTTTCCACGTGCCAATATTGGTTCGATCTGCGGTATGTGGAATCAAATTCAGGCTAATCACACTGCCACGTAAGTGGTTAATGGTCAGGCTAATCCCGTCGACGGTCACCGAACCTTTTTCCGCTAAATATTTTGCAATTTCAGCAGGTGCCGTGACTTCATAATAAATTGACCGTGCATCTTCACGGACGACAGTAATTTCACCTACAGCATCAACATGACCGCTGACGATATGTCCACCAAAACGTGTTGTGGGCAACATGGCTTTTTCGACATTTACAGGCTGACCGACCTTCCACGTGCCAAGTGTAGTACGGTTTAAACTTTCACGGGATACATCAGCCGCATACCAGTTTTCACCCCACTCAATCACGGTGAGGCAAATACCATTGGTGGCAATTGAATCACCCAAATGCACATCAGACATATCAAGGTTACTGCCAATACGTAAACGAACATCACCGCCTACACTTTGTAAACTTTCAACTTTGCCTAGACTTTCAATAATGCCTGTAAACATAATTTGCTCTCTATTTCTGTATTTGTTTTACCACAATGCCAATTGCGTACTCACACCCGTGGTATCAACCCCACCCAGTTCGGCAGAATGATACAACTGACCTAAAAGCTGGCGTAATGGCGGCCCTGATTTGGCATGGGTATCGGTAATCACAATAAACTCCAGCACACGTGCACGCTCTGACTGACGCTGCTTACTGACACGATAACGTGGCACATCTTGCGTGAGCAAAGTCACACGACCACGTTTTAAATTTGCTTGCAGCAAGTCGCCCGCTTCAATATTACCATCGGTCGAATAACTGGTCAGAATATAACGTGCATTAATGGTGGCGACCAATTTTTCATAGGCTTCTTTGGCATATTTAGAAGAATTATACTGACTTGGGCGCTCTTTACGCCATGCTCGGTCAATTCCGCTTTTAAAGCCTTTGGTATCTGGACTCGGTAAATCGGCCTGATCCCATAAAGTCAACGCATTGAGTACATGATAGTTACTGCTATAAGCATGTTGATTATAAGGTGGATCAAGATAAGCCACATCCACCTCAAAACTGCTCATTTGATTGGCTAAATGCTGTGCATCGACACACCACACTTCTGCGGCGGGTTTTTTCGGTTCACCAATGTCACAAAAACGACTCGGTGTTAGCCAAAGTAAGGATTCAATGCGCTCTAAAGCCGTTTGCGTTTTACCGCCCCAACCATGATGAAAACTTTTGAATACGCCACTGGTATTAC
Source organism: Acinetobacter kyonggiensis (assembly GCF_900107285.1). GTDB lineage: Bacteria > Pseudomonadota > Gammaproteobacteria > Pseudomonadales > Moraxellaceae > Acinetobacter > Acinetobacter kyonggiensis. The sequence goes on from NZ_FNPK01000001.1 coordinate 350,662, forward strand.
TGACAAAACTGGCAGAATAAAGTAACGGTGCCAGTAAAGCACTCATCTCAACATCATCAATAGCCCCTTGCGCCTGCCAAGTGGCAATCTGCTGACGAATCGCATCAATCCGCATGCCGTTACGGCGTTTGAAGAACAAACGATCGCGGGTAGGGTCATAAACTTCATCATTCCGTGGGCACAGATTATGCGTCACCCAGCCTTTTACTTCAGGCAAGCGGTTTAGGTAATCGATGGCTTTTTGATAGCCGCCCAATTCCTTAAATGCCGGTGCTTCTGTACACGATAAAATCGCACTGTTGAGTGCATGGCTATACGGTTCCCAATCATTGGCAATCACGCGATAACCATTTTGACGTGCCAGACGTGAAACCACACCCGAGCCTGCAAAAAAATCGGCAAAAATTGGCGCACGGCCATTTTTACTCTTTAATGTTCCCGTGCTCTCAAGCGCTTCTAAAATCAGATGCAGTAAACGACGCTTATTGCCTAAATACGGAACAAGCTGATTAAAAAGATATTCGTCTGTGGTACGTGCTGAATGACGACGTTTATGATAAACCGAAGACTCTGAATTCATACTGTCTCTTGAGAAGGGATTAACCTTAAGCGCACATCATTCCCCAATTGGGTGACATCTATGAGCTTAAATCGAAGTTGCTCTGCCATACGATTAAATTCCGCATTAAACATCGCACGTGCCGTTTGACCTAAAAAGGTCGGTGCAACATAGCTGATCATTTCATCGACCAACCGCGCTTGTAAAAAGGCCGTCGATAATGTTGCACCAGCTTCCACCAACACATCGTAAATTTGATGTTGTGTCGCTAAGCGCTGTAGCAAGTCTGTTAAAGGCTGCACGGTAAATTGTAACACGCCTAAATCGGCAAGTTCCTGACGGAATGGTCCCATCACCATAACCGTTTCAGCTTGCGCCAGAATTTTTGCTGTCAAGGGTAAACGCCCCTGACGATCAAGCACCAGACGTTTTGGTTGCACAATCGTACTGATATCGGCAATACCCTCTAACTGACGCACATTGAGCTGACAATCATCCGCCAGTACCGTTTCAATACCGGTGATGACCACACCAGAAATCGCGCGCCAATGTTGTACATCTTGTCGTGCCGCAGTACCCGTAATCCATTTCGACTCACCCGATGCCATGGCGGTGCGACCATCTAAACTGGACGCCACTTTTAACCGTACATAAGGCATGCCCGTTGCAATCGCTTTCAGAAAGCCTCTATTTTGTGCAGCAGCTTGTGCTTCGCAAACACCTTGTACTACTTCAATTCCTGCATTTTCAAGAATTTGCACACCCTTGCCTGCCACCAATGGATTGGGATCTGAACACGCAATCACAACGCGTGTAATGCCTGCCTCAACCAACCCATTCGCACAGGGCGGTGTACGACCATAATGTGCGCAAGGTTCTAAAGTCACATAAGCTGTTGCACCATGTGCCTGATCACCCGCTTGCTTTAAAGCAAAGACTTCCGCATGTGATCCCCCGACAGGTGCTGTTGCTCCACGACCCACAATTTGATGCTCTTTGACAATTACGCATCCCACTGCAGGATTGGGCCGTGTTCGATAAATTGCTGTCGCGGCTTCTGCTAAGGCAAATTGCATCCACATTTGGTCTTGTTGAATGGAATCTGGGCTTAGCTTAGACATCTTGAAACTCTTTTAATGTTCACGTTGTTGCATTTGTTCAATTTGACGGCGAAAGGCTTCTACATCTTGGAAATCTTGATACACCGAGGCAAAACGCACATACGCCACGTGATCCAGTGCAAACAAAGATTGCATGACAATTTCACCAATGGTACGTGACTTCACATCACGCTCGCCTAAGCGACGAATTTGTAATTGGATATCACTGAGTACGGTTTCGATCTGCTCTTGGGTCACAGGTCGTTTTTGCAGCGCATGCATCAATGAACGACGCATTTTAGCTTCATCAAAAGGCTCGCTCTTGCCATCAGATTTAATCACCCGAGGCATAACAACTTCGTAGGTTTCAAAAGTGGTAAAGCGTTCTCCGCAACTGATACATTCACGACGTCGACGAATTTGACAGCCTTCAGCAGCCAAACGCGAATCTATCACTTTACTATCTGCGGCGTTGCAAAATGGGCAATGCATAGCGGTTTAATTGAACAAATCAAATCGGATTTAGAGTGTAGCAAAAATTCTGCGCTTTGTAGAGCCTTACGCAAGATATGGAAAAAAAACAGCCCTTTCGGGCTGTTTCACACAATATATTGATTATGCGGTTTAGCTATTATTCGACCCGTTCACCATGTTGGCTTAAGTCTAGACCCATACGTTCGTCATCCGCAGTAACACGAATACCAATCACCAAATCAATCACTTTAAGGATGATGAAAGTCAGCACAGCAGAATAAGCAATCGTTGCAAGTACACCTTCAGCTTGTACCCATAATTGATGCATCATATCTGTAGGTGCTTTATCCCCCATAATGAATTCACTGGCAAATACTGCGGTTAACAGTGCACCGACAATACCACCCACACCATGCAGACCAAAAGCATCTAAAGAATCATCGGCTTTCAATGCACGTTTCAGTGCGGTAATACCCCAGAAGCAGACCACACCACCAATTAAACCCATGGCCAATGCACCACCTACAGTGACAAAACCTGCTGCGGGTGTAATCACCACTAAACCAGCCACCGCGCCAGATGCACCACCCAGTACCGATGCTTTACCACGAACCAATTTTTCAGTAATTAACCATGCAATTGCTGCCGCTGCCGCTGCAATTTGAGTGGTAACGAGCGCATAACCTGCCGAACCGTTGGCACCCAGTGCAGAACCACCGTTAAATCCAAACCAACCCACCCAAACTAAACTTGCACCAATCACGGTTAAAGCAAGGTTATGCGGTGCCATAGATTCACGACCTAAGCCCATACGTTTGCCCAGCATGTATGCAGCAACCAAACCTGCAACACCTGAGTTAATGTGAACTACAGTACCTCCAGCAAAATCCAGTGCGCCATCGTGACCTAACCAGCCACCACCCCATACCCAGTGGGTAATCGGTGCGTAGACCACAACACTCCAAATGGTAACAAATGCCACAAAAGCACTGAATTTCATCCGTTCTGCAATCGAACCGGTAATGATGGCTACAGTAATAATGGCAAAGGTCATTTGGAAAATAACAAATAGAATTTCTGGAATTGTTCCAGTGAGTGCATCTGTGGTAATGCCTGATAGCATGATTTTATCTAAGCCACCAATAAATGCATTCCCTTCACTAAAAGCAAGTGTATAGCCAATCACAATCCAAGTAAGACTCACGATCGCAGCAGCAACAAAGCTATGTGCCATCGTGCTCAGTACGTTTTTCTTACGAACCATACCGCCATAGAACAAGGCTAACCCGGGAATGGTCATGAGTAAAACCAGTGCTGTAGACACTAAAATCCATGCCGTATCACCTGTGTCTAATTTTACTTCTTCTTCTACAGGCGCTGCTATTGCTTCAGCTGGAGCAACAGCCAATTCAGAATGCGTTAATGATGTGTCAGTCGTTGCAACCACTGCAACATCTTCAGAAGGAGTGGGTACTGTTACAGCTTCTTCAGCCCATGCAACAGAACCCCCTAAAAGTGCGCCAGATAAACTCAGCGCCAGTAGCATTTTTTTCATTCGTATCCCCCAACCTAGTTTTTTTGAGTTATTAGGTACTCAGCAAACTTCGTGCCAAATTAAACAGCGTCTGCACCTGTTTCACCTGTACGAATACGGATGACTTGTTCTAAATTAGTCACGAAAATTTTACCGTCACCAATTTTACCTGTGCTTGCAACACGTGTAATCGATTCAATCACTGAATCGACCATTTCATCGCTAATTGCGATTTCAATTTTAACTTTAGGTAAAAAATCAACGACATATTCTGCGCCACGATAAAGTTCAGTATGACCTTTTTGACGACCAAAGCCTTTGACTTCGGTTACAGTGATCCCTTGAACACCAATTTCAGAAAGTGCTTCACGCACGTCATCTAATTTAAAGGGTTTTACAATTGCAGTTACGAGCTTCATGTTGGTTTTCCTTCGGCTTCTTTCACCAGTAAGGTTTTATGTTCAAATTTCGTGCCAAAAATTTTTAGGTTGGGGGAAACAGAAACTTTCAGCACAAGTTTTCTTTATAACCTATTTTATACTTTTAAGCGTAGTCCGATCTTTAAAAACTCAACTTTTTTACGATAAAACTGACAATTTTACTTATCGAACAAAGCCATATCTCATTGCTGGGGCTATGGTCTAGCTTTGAGCAATGCTACACTGCAACCACCTCACCACCATTAGGGAATCAGCAATGATCGAAACTTTATTACAAGCAATCATGGAACAAATAGAGCAACCGAAAAAAGACCTTGAGCATAATTTACGAGCCTTACTGAATGAAGCTGTTGCCAAGATGGATTTAGTCTCTAAAGATGAACTTGAGCGTCAACGTACTACACTCAACAATACCAATATCCGATTAAACGAACTGCTTAAACAGGTTGAAGCTTTAGAAATTAAAATCAAGAATAATAAATAAGCACTTTCTTAGTGCATTAAAAGACACAAAACGATTAAAAATAACGCACTATAATGGAACAACAAAAATGTCTTTTGCTAAAATTTATACGCGAGGTCTGCTTGGACTTCATGCACCGCTTATTGAGGTCGAAGTTCACGTCAGTCAAGGCCTACCCTCTTTAACCATTGTTGGGCTTGCTGAAGCCGCAGTGCGTGAAAGTAAAGACCGGGTGCGCTCTGCCATTATTAATAGTGGTTTTCAATTTCCAACCAAACGCCTCACCATCAATTTAGCCCCTGCGGACTTACCCAAAGATGGTTCACGTCTCGATTTACCGATTGCTTTAGGCATTCTGATGGCATCAGGACAAATTCCTGAACATGCCACAGATCAATTGGAATTTATTGGTGAACTGGCTTTGGATGGTCAACTTCGCCCGATTACCGGGATTTTAAGTATTGCCATTGCTTGCCAGCAATCTGGGCATCAACTCATTTTACCTGAACAAAATGCACCAGAAGCCTCGCAATTACCTCAGTTTGAAGTCTTCGCTGCCCAACATTTAAAAAATGTCTGTGAGCATTTATCTAAGCAACAACCGATTGCACAATATCAACTACAGACGACAACGACAGTGGATCAATACAAATTTGATTTAGCCGATGTCAAAGGTCAACAGCGCCCACGGCGTGCTTTAGAAATTGCCGCAGCAGGTGGACATTCTTTATTGTTTAAAGGGCCGCCGGGCACAGGAAAAACCCTTTTAGCTTCCCGTCTGGCCAGTATTTTACCGCCCTTAAATATGCAGGAAAACTTAGAAGTCGCGCGTATTTATTCGGTTGCCAATACTGTGCACTCTTTTGGGCAGCGCCCTTTTCGTGCACCACATCATACCGCTTCTGCGATTGCCTTGGTCGGTGGTGGTTCACATCCAAAACCCGGTGAAATTACTTTGGCACATTTAGGCGTTTTATTTTTAGATGAATTGCCTGAATTTGATCGCAAAGTTTTAGAAGTTTTAAGGCAGCCCTTAGAGTCTAAAGAAATTGTAATTTCTCGTGCTTCACGGCAAATGACGTTCCCTGCAAATTTTCAACTGATTGCCGCCATGAATCCGTGCCCTTGTGGCTATGCTTTTAATCAAGATACACGTTGTCAATGTTCTGCGGATGCCATTAAACGCTACCAGAACCGTATTTCAGGGCCATTATTGGATCGTATTGACCTGCATTTGGATGTACCACCATTACAAGCACATGAACTGCAAAATACAACTCCCGTGGAAAACTCCCTGACTGTACGTGAACGCGTGATTCAAGCCTATGAACAACAAATACAACGGCAAAAATGTCTCAATCATGCTTTAAGTCCGAAACAGCTGGAGCTGTTTGCACCACTGGATTCCCAAACCCAGCGTATTATGGAAATGGCACAGCAGCGCCTAAACTTATCTGCACGTGCCTATCATCGGGTTTTACGTGTAGCGCGAAGTATTGCCGATTTATCACAACATACGGATATTCAAAGCCAGCATTTAACCGAAGCTTTATCTTACCGAGCGCAACAGGGTTAATCATTGCTGCAAAATTTAATCATCCGTAATGAAAGCCTTGCTGACCATGCTGCAATTTCACATGTGATTGAACAAGCCTTTAACGATCAGCAATATTCCAGCCATACCGAGCAATTTATTGTTCATGCTTTACGTGATGCACAGCAACTGACTATTGTATTGGTGGCTGTTTTAAATCAAGAAATTGTCGGACATATCGCGATTTCTCCGGTCAGCATTTCTTCAGCTGTCGAAGGTTGGTTTGGCTTAGGTCCTATTGCTGTTTCGCCAAAATGGCAACACCACGGCGTGGGTTCAGCACTGATAAATACGGCATTAAAACAATTAAAAGCCACGGGTGCAGCAGGTTGTGTTGTGTTAGGTGATCCCCATTTTTATGCTCAATTTGGTTTTCAGCCGATCAACCATCTTATTTTAGACGGTGTACCTGCTGAGTATTTTCAAGCATTGAGTTTCGATGGAAAATTTCCACAAGGCATTGTGACCTATCATGCTGCTTTTTCTGCAACATGAGCAAAAATAAAACAATGCTTTATTCTTAGCGCAAAGGGATGAAATGTCAGAAGTCCCTCAATCATCTCAATAAAAAGAACCTCTAGAGCATGGCTTTAGAGGTTCTTTTCTATTTGAAATTTAAGCTAAAGTTTCAAAAGTTAAAATGCTTTGGTTAACGTGAAGACGGCACCAGTTTCTACGCCACGCTCGTTTACAGTAATAGCATCAATATCCGTACCTATCGCAGCCAATTCAGCTGTTAGACCACTAACAGAAGCAAATGAATAAGTTACACCCGCTTTCCAATCAACATAATGATCATCACCACCACCAAAATCATATTCATCGGCCTGCGTATAGCCTAATGCAGCAACACCACCAAAACCCGTTGTACCAAAAGGCACAGAATAAGTGGCATTCACATTCCAACTATTTTCATCTTTACCCGCATAGTCATTGGTATAGTTGATATTGGTAAGAATACTATCACCTTCAGCAAGAGCATTTTTAAATGACAGCTTGCCATACAATTCTGCCCAGTTTAAATCACTCGCACTTGGATAGTTGTAATACACCACACCCACATCTAAAACGGGCTTGCTGCTAAAACTCTCTAAAGTCGTCGCATAACCAATTGAGGGGTCTAGCTCTAGACTTGGCGTTCCAGAACCAAAATTAACGTTTGAACCCCAAAGTCCAACATACAAACCTGAAGAATGTGCCAATGTAAATCCGGCTTGTAGCGCTGGATCTGTTTCTGTTTGCGTAATACCACGGAAACGATAATCTGAGGTTAAGGCAGCCGTTCCACTAAAAGATAAACCAAATGGTAATGCAGGTGTCTCATCAGCAAATACAGCGCCAGATAAACCCGTTAATGTCGCAACAACCAATAATTTTTTAAGCATTTGGAGATCCCCAATAATTTTTTCTAGACTCAACTGGATATTAGCAATTGCTATGCCAATTTTTTAAAATAAAAAAACTGGAGAACAAAATTCTCTTGCGAGCAAAACCAATTTTGTAAAATATGGACATGCATAAACCTTTTAAACCCATCATCAAGACAGGCAATATCAGTCGTTTATGCGTAAATTTTCTATTTCACTTTTTCCCAAAAACGTAAATTTTTTATAAATTTTTCCATATAAAGCATTTTATCTAAGATCGCGTTGATTCAATACCTTTGCTCGGCTGTTCACCTTTAACCCCCGAACGCACTTTCAACGAAGATTTATATTTACTTACATCATGCCTCTTTTTAAGGCTAATTTTTAATCATATTTTTATATTATGCGTAAAAAAAGTGCATAAATTTAAAATAATCGATGCACTTTAAAAATTCTTTGTGCTTTTCAGCTTAAAAATTAAAATTGAGACCCAATACGACCCGATCATCAAATTTTGTATCAAAATGACCCTTGCCCCCCAACCACATCATCTAACGATGCAGTCAAAGCAATATTCGGAATATTTTTACTGTCATTAGATGGTCATGACCTAAGGTTGCCCCTAATATCCTACTGCGACACCATTGTGATGTGCATATTTAATACCCGTCTGTAGCGCAACATCATCATTTTCCACCCCACCACGGTAAATATATTGATTCACCACCGCAAAACGACTTGTTAACTGCCTCGCTATTGCTAAAGTTGTCTTTTCTTCAGCAAATGTAGACATTGCATTCATACGAAATAATAAAGATAACGTAATTTTATGTGACTTTTGATGCATTACTGGCCTTGATAGAATCAACTGAAGATTCTTTTTTCGATGACAAATTTAGCTGCGGATTTTAAAGCTTTTTTATCATTTCAAATCACTTCTTTTTAAATAAAATCCTTCTTTTTAGATTTAATTTTGACCTAAAATAAGCGCTTAAATGAAAAGAAAATCTATTTTAAATGATCAGAAATTAGATGAATTTTACATTAAATATCAAAAATATAGCGCGATTTAAAACTTCAAAACAGGTTGTACAAGCCAACTGTAGAGAGCTATAGATAAGCATGAAAAACTCTTATACGACTAAAGTATTAGATCCTAAAAATAGCAACTAAGCTCAAAATTTTGTTGACTAATTTTTAAAAAATTACATAAAAAATCACCCATAATTTAAATATATTATTGTTTTAAATAATAATTTAAAAAAATAAAAAAATCGGCAATTTTTATTTTACAAAACAGCCAAATTTATATTCAAAAAATGCATAACTTTAATGAAATAAAATGAATAAAAAAAAAGATTTTTCTGATATACATTATGTATACAATTCTTTCAATTTCTTCCTCCTATTTTGTATAAGGCTTTCTCCCAATGCAAAAAACACAAAAACTTACCTTAGCAGTGTTAATTCAAGCTGCTCTTATTTCTACTGCCTTTGCAAGTGAGCAAAGTGAATCTAAAGGTTTCGTAGAAGATGCAGACGGATCTGTATTATTTCGTACGGGTTTTATTGACCGTGATAAGAAAAATGTAGCGCCTGGGAAAGATACACGCTCTTCAGCACAATCTGCAATTTTTGATTTAGAGTCTGGATACACTAAAGGTGTTGTTGGCTTTGGTGTGGGTATTGTCGGTGATGCATCCTTCAAGTTGGGTGACAACAAACATGCCGGCAACCAAATGATTCCACGTGAAACATTAAATGGTAACAAACAAGCTGGTGATACATATGATCATTGGGCACGTGGTGGCGCAAATGTAAAAGCACGTATTTCTAACACCGAAGTGCGTTACGGTACTCAAGTTTTAGACTTGCCTGTCCTTGCCAGCAACACTGGGCGTATGGTTCCTGAATACTTTGAAGGTGTGTTAGCAACGAGCCGTGAAATTAACGGTCTGGAACTGACAGCCGGTAAATTCACTAAGAACCAAATGTCTGAACAAATCAATACTGATGGCAACAAGCTAGACCGCGCTGTCGTTTGGGGTGCTAAATATAAATTCAGCGACGCTCTAAATGCATCTTACTTTGGCTTAGACAGCAAAGATAAATTAGACCGTCATTATGTCAATGCCAACTTTAAACAAGCTTTAGCCAACGACAGCTCATTAACTTATGACTTCAGCGGTTATCACACTAAATTTGATAAAAATGCAACCACATATTCTGCAACTGGTGAAGTTGCTTCTGACTACGGAAAAACAGGTGTTGCTGGTGTAGAAAAAACCAATAATATTTGGGCTATTTCAGGTACTTATAATACTGGTGCGCATAATATTATGCTTGCTTACCAGCAAAATACAGGTAATGTCGGCTATGACTACGGTCAAAATGCTGATGGCTTCCAAAGCGTTTACTTGCCAAATTCTTACTTGTCTGACTTCATCGGCAACCATGAAAAATCTGCACAAATTCAATACAGCTTAGACTTGGGTAAATTGGGTGTTCCTGGCTTGAATTGGACCACTGCTTATGTTTATGGTTGGGATATTAAAGTTGCAAACTTAACCGATAATGCTCAAGAGCGTGAGTTCTTTAACCAAGTAAAATACACCATGCAAAGTGGTTTTGCTAAAGATGCCAGCCTGCGTGTGCGTCACTCTTACTACCGTGCGAGCGATGATTATCAAACAAATGCTTATATTGGTGACACCAATGAATGGCGTTTATTCCTTGATATCCCTGTAAAATTCTTCTAATTCAGATTAATTTTCGCATATCAAAAAAAACCTGCACATTGTGCAGGTTTTTTATTTAGGTTTATTTTTCAAACCTAAATGACACAACAATTATTGATTTGCTGCTTTGTAGGCTTCAATTGAGCTAAGCACTTCTTGTTTCGCAACATCAGCACCTTCCCAACCGCTTAGTTTTACCCACTTACCTGCTTCAAGGTCTTTATAGTGAGCAAAGAAGTGTTCCACTTGTTTGATCAACAATTCAGGAAGATCTGTATATTCCTGAACATCTTTATAAAGCGGGGTTAATTTTTCGTGTGGAACCGCAATCAATTTTGCATCGATACCACCGTCATCTTCCATGTTCAATTTGCCCACAGGACGGCAACGAATCACTGAACCGGGTTCAACTGGATATGGTGTCACCACAAGTACGTCTAATGGATCACCATCAAGAGATAATGTATTTGGCACATAACCGTAGTTCGCTGGGTAGAACATGGCTGTACCCATGAAACGGTCTACAAATAAAGCATCTGAATCTTTATCAATTTCGTATTTGATTGGTGCTGCATTTGCAGGAATTTCAATAATGACATAGATGTCGTTTGGTGCATCTTTACCCGCTGGGATATTGCTGTAGCTCATAGCATCACTCTTTAACAAGTTAAATCTTATTTAAACCGCACGATTATAACGGTTTTTGAAAATTAAATAACTTCGTGATTATACATCTGCTACGCTCAAATATGTATTTGCATCAATGCAACGACTTTAGGTTAATTTAATCACCAAAATTAATAAACAAATTGGGCAAAGCAAAGACAATAACCAAACAATTGAGCGCAACGTTGCCCAATTGGCTAAATAGCAAATACCATACATAATTCGAAATACAATATAGGCCATGCCAAAGGTCATAATCACCGTTTGCTGCACCACCATATATTCTGCCATTAAAATCGCAGCAATAAATAATGGTAAACTTTCAAAACTATTTTGCTGTACCGCATGGGCACGTGCTGCCAAGCCCGTGGTTTTACCCAAAAATTCTCGTGGGTTTTGATTATCTCGTGCTTTAAAGCCCGCTGTTTTTTTTGCAATTACGGTAAAAACATAAGGCAATAAACATGCAATTAAGATGAGATAAATTATTCCGCTTATGCTTTGCATCCCATTTTTCTCATTACGATTTTCTGCCACATATCATAGCACGGTGTTTCAACAATAATTTTTGTTAAATTATAATGTTTTTATCAATCAGCAATAAGGATCCATTATGGTCAACCCTGATCAACAAGAAATGTTCGATGTACTTGAAAAACAGCAGCAACATCAACGTCAGGTAGATCGTGTACTCAAAATCGTGTTGCCAATCGTTGCGTTCTTAATCGCAACCATCTGTGCCAATATGAATATTGCATCACCCATCGGTACACTGATCATTTTAATTGTGGCCTTCTGGATGGTCAGCATTAAGCGTCAAAACTTATGGTATTGGCTCACCGCAATTTTGGTGTATTGCTTGATTGATAATTATCTGAGCTATGGTGCATTTCGTTTACCCAGTTTTAGCCGCCAGTTTGGCACCATGTTTACCTTTGTTGGTATTTTTGGCCTTGGCCGCCCATATATTGATCGCTGGTTGATGAAAGATTGATTTTTTAAAGCATAAAAAAAAGCGCCGAAAACGGCGCTTTTTAAATAGCTAACTTATGCAGTTTTACGCAAATCTTTACGTAAAATTTTACCTACGTTCGATTTTGGTAATTCATCCATAAACTCAACATAACGCGGACGTTTATAGCCTGTTAAGTTCTCTTTAGCAAAAGCAAGCACTTCTTCTGTGGTTAAAGACGGATCTTTTTTCACTACAAAAAGCTTAGGCACTTCACCTGATTTTTCATCAGGAACACCAATTGCTGCCACTTCCAATACTTTTGGATGTGTAGAAATCACTTCTTCAATTTCAGATGGGTATACATTGAAGCCTGAAACCAAAATCATGTCTTTTTTACGATCGACAATTTTAATGTATCCGCGGCTGTCCATGATACCAATATCACCCGTACGGAAGAAACCATCAGTCGTCATCACTTTTTCAGTTTCATCTGGACGGTTCCAATAGCCTTTCATGACTTGTGGACCACGGATTGAGATTTCACCTTGTTCGCCTAATGCAACATTATTGCCATCATCATCTAAAATCGCAACTTCAGTCAATGGTAATGGAATACCAATGGTGCCGCTAAATTCAGTTGATGTCGGTGGGTTTGCTGTCGCAACTGGTGAGGTTTCAGATAAACCATAACCTTCAATAATGTTGGTGCCTGTAATTTTCTTCCATGCTTCTGCTGTAGAAGGAAGAACAGCCATACCACCGCCCATTGCCATTTTAAGTTTGCTATGGTCAAGTTGTTTAAACTCTTCATTATTTACCAGTGCATTAAACAAAGTGTTTACTGCTGGGAAGAATGAAGGTTGGTATTTACGCAATTCTTTCATGACCGCAGGTAAGTCACGTGGGTTTGGAATTAAAACGTTCGCTTGACCTTTATACATACCGTACATGGCACAAACCATGAAAGCAAAAATGTGATAAAGCGGTAATGCACAGAAAATGCGGTCATCTTTAGCGCCGTCTTGTGCGCCAAATTTACTTTGGAAAATACCATCACACTGCAACATATTGGCAACAAGGTTACGATGCGTCAGCTCTGCACCTTTAGAAACACCTGTTGTACCACCTGTATATTGTAATACTGCGGTATCACTTAAAGTTAGATTAGGGCGTTTGTAATTGCTGGCACTGACTTTAGACATTGCCGCATTAAATTTAATATGGCCTGGAATATTCCAAGCTGGGATTTGCTTACGCACTGAACGCAACACAAAGTTAACCAATGTGCCTTTTAGCGTACCCAACATATCACCAACAGAAGCAACAATGACGTGCTTCACAGGTGTTTTACCAATAATGGTTTGATAAACAGTGGCAAAGTTTTCAATGATCACCAATGCTTCAGCACCAGAATCATTCAATTGATGTTCAAGTTCACGTGAGGTATACAGTGGGTTCACATTCACCAATACCAGACCTGCACGGAACACACCAAGTGCAACCACTGGATATTGAAGGACGTTAGGCATCATGACGGCAACGCGGGAACCTTTTGCCAATCCTAAACTTTGTAAATAGGTTGCAAATTTACGACTTGCTTCTTCTAATTCATCAAAAGTTAAGGCTTTATCCATAAAGATAAAAGCATCACGTGAACCAAATTTTTGAAAATTACGTTCAAAAACATCGTTAAGTGAGGTATTTTCTGCTGGCAATTCTACAGTTTCAGGAATCCCTGTTTTTTGGTATTCAGCAAACCAAATTTTTTCCATAATGCCCTAATCTCCAATCTATAATCCTTAGTTTCAACTATTTTTTCAATGTTATGCGTCATTATTTAACTTGTTTATGCATAACATGACATCCATTTACACGAATACCAATCATATATAACGTATTTTGATCAATGGATGCTAGTTTTATCTTTGAATGAACAGTTTATTTGCTTTTTGATATCCTCGTGGTAAGAGTTGACCTTTAGTGGCTCTTTTACCAATATATTTTTGAAGATCATCACCTTTTAATTTTAATTGTTGCTGTCCTGCAACCACTTGAATTATTTCATTTAAAGAAATTAATGTCATGAACAAAATTTGTTCTTTGCCTTCAAGTTGTATCAATTTATTTCCTTTACCCTTGTTCAGCATTGGTAATTCTGACAAATCAATCACCAATAAACGACCCGCAGTACTCAGCATTGCCAAATGCGTATGTGCATCAACTGTTTGTAACGGTAAGGCTTTCGCATCATCAGCTACGGTTAAAAATGCTTTGCCCGCTTTAGCACTGGTATCGAGTTGTTTGGCATTCGATTTAAAACCATAGCCTTTAGAACTGACAGCAATGACTTCACGTTCATCCTCTGTAATCAGTACTTGAATAAAAGCAATGCCATTTGCAGGGGCAAGTTTGGAGCTTAATGGTTCCCCCAAACCACGTGCCGACGGCAAACTTGCAATCGCCAGTGCATAACTGCGACCCGTTTCATCTAAGACATACACACGTTGATTTGATTTTCCTTGTGCATGACTTAAATATTGATCGCCAGCACGGAAATTCAGGTTTTCAGCATCAATATCATGCCCTTTGGCAGAACGAATCCAACCTGCTTCAGACAAAACCACCGTCACAGGATCGGCAGGCAGCATGTCTTGTTCATTGATAGCTTGCGCTTCTGTACGTTGTACGATTGGCGAACGACGATCATCGCCAAATTTTTTCGCATCATCCTTCAATTCAGTGATGATTAAGTTCTTTAATGATTCTGGATTGGCCAATTGTTCACGAATAATGGCAGCACGCGCTTCTAATTCTTCTTGTTCACGGCGAATTTCCATTTCTTCAAGTTTCGCCAAGTGACGTAACTTAAGTTCTAAAATGGCTTCAGCTTGAATGTCATCAATGCCGAAATGGGCGATTAGTTCTGCTTTCGGATGATCTTCTTCACGAATAATCCGAATCACGGTATCTAAATCTAAATAAGCAATCAGTAACCCCGCCAAGATATGCAGGCGTTTTTCAATTTTATTCAGATGATACTGTAAACGACGGGTCACGGTATTCTTACGAATTTCAATCCATTCCAATAAAATTCGACGAATCGATTTGACTTGTGGACGTGCATCGGCACCAATCATGTTCATATTGACACGATAGCTGGATTCTAAATCTGTAGTCGCAAATAAGTGGCTCATCACCCCTTCTGCATCAATACGATTTGAACGCAACACAATCACTAAACGGGTCGGATTTTTATGATCAGATTCGTCTCGTACATCACTGACCAAAGGCAGTTTCTTGGCCTGCATTTGGTCGGCAATTTGCGTGATAATTTTTGAACCTGACACTTGATACGGCAATTCCGTAATCACGATTTCATTTTTTTCAATGCTATAGATCGCACGCATGCGATAACTACCACGCCCTGTGGTTTGAATTTTCAGCAGTTCTTCAGGTGGAGTAATAATTTCAGCTTTGGTGGGTAAATCTGGTGCAGGAATATATTCTGCTACTTTTTCATCGCTTAAATTGGGGTTGCGTATTAAAGCGATGGTGCCTTTAACAACTTCACGCAAATTATGCGGTGGAATGTCGGTTGCCATACCCACAGCAATCCCCGTTGTGCCATTGAGCAAAATATTCGGCACACGCGCAGGTAAATTCACCGGTTCTTTCATGGAACCATCAAAGTTGTCCTGCCAATCGCAAGTACCTTGACCCAGTTCCGACAACAGCACTTCACTATAGAGTGAAAGTTTAGCTTCGGTATAACGCATTGCAGCAAAGGATTTCGGATCATCTGGTGAACCCCAATTGCCCTGACCTTCAATAAAAGGATAGCGATAACTAAAGGGCTGTGCCATCAGCACCATCGCTTCATAACAGGCAGAATCACCATGCGGATGATATTTCCCTAGCACATCCCCCACCGTACGGGCAGATTTTTTAGGCTTACCGCTATGCTTTAAGCCTAACTCACTCATCGCATATACAATACGACGCTGCACAGGTTTTAAACCATCACTAATATGTGGCAATGCACGATCCATAATCACGTACATGGCATAGTTAAGATAAGCTTGTTCGGTAAATTCTGCTACGGAACGATTTTCTGTGGCTTGATGCACAAGGCTGGTCATAAAAGCGTGAAATCCTAATTAATTCGTTTTTTGTATCTACGTTGTTATGCTAAGTCGCAGGTGCAATCTACACAAGAGCAGTACTGAACACTCTGCGACAAATTATGTCTTATGGCGTAAAACTATTCATTTTATAAAGCATGATCCATCAAAAATCATTCATTTTCAGCAAACCTTATAATCCAATTGATTCTAAGGTCTTGCCTTTGGTTTCTTCGCCTAAAATTAAAATCACCAAAGCCACACCGAATAATACCGCAGTAAACATCATAAAGACCTGACTAAAACCATTCTCCATAATCATCATATGGGTGACCACCATCGGTGCAACAATTCCGCCCATGCGACCAATCGCAGAAGCCCAACCCGAACCAAAGGCACGGATATTGGTTGGATATTGTTCTGGCGTATAGGTATACAGTACGCCCCATGCGCCCAAATTAAAGAACGACATCAAACAGCCCCAAAACATAATCATGTTTACGCTATTGGCTTGACCAAAGAAATAAGCCGAGACAGCACACATGCCAATAAAGCCTGCCAATGTCGCTTTACGCCCTAATTTTTCCACTAGCCATGCGGCTGCGACATAACCCGGAAGCTGTGCCAAAATCATGATCAGCACATATTCAAAAGACTGCACAATGCTATAACCCTGTTTCACCAACAAACTGGGTAACCAAGTAAAAATGCCATAATAGGAATAAACAATACCGAACCAAATTAACCAGAGCATTAAGGTACGGCGTGCAAATGGGCCTGACCAAAGCTGGCGAAAGGAGATATTTTGTTTGGTGGCTACAGGCTGTACTTCAATATAATCAATTACTTCAACACCGCACTGGCGTTCAAGCTGCTGTACCAAAGCATGTGCTTCTGCAATACGTCCACGGTTAATCAAATACGGCACTGACTCTGGCACTTTTTTCAGAATCATAAACACATAAATAGCCGGTAGTCCGCCAATTAAAAAGGCAATATGCCAGCCATAACTTGGAATCACAAAATAGGACACCAATGCAGCCACTAACCAGCCCAAGCCCCAAAAACTTTCCAATAATACAATAAAGCGTCCACGCACTTGAGCAGGAATATATTCACTGACCAAAGTCACTGCAACGGGAAGTTGTCCGCCCAAACCCAAACCGACAATAAAACGAAAGACCAATAACCAGGTTAAATTCGGTGCAAAAGCACATAAAGCGGTGGCAATACTATAGGTGACTAAAGTGATGGCAAACATGGTACGACGGCCAATTCGATCCGCTAAGCCACCTGAAAAAACAGCTCCAATCGCCATACCGACAAAACCAATGGACACCACCCAACCTTTCTCCGTCGGTGTCATGTTCCATTCTTCAGCCATGGTGGTCAAAATAAAGGAAATTAGCCCCGTGTCCATCGCATCGAACATCCAGCCGAGTCCAATTACCCAGAGTAAGGTATAGTGAAATTTACCAATCGGTAAGCGTTGTACACGTGAGACTAAATCCATAATAAGCGCTCTGATTTGGTGAAAGAATACATACTGCTTTCCCAACAGGATTTATAGTTGTACTTATTTTTATACGCTCATTTAAAGAAGATGACTGCTTTATTTCATCAGTCATCTGTCATTTTTATACAAATCGTTATGACGCATCTTTAGAGGATGCAGATTGATCATCATCATCTTTATAAATAAATTTTGGCATCTCCAAACCAAAATAAATGGCGATACAACGTAAAGAAAAACCGAAGATCAGAGTGGAAATCACGGTGACTTCTAACGAGAAACCAATTTCTTGACAAACCCAATAGCAAATCACGGAAACAAAGGAAATACTGGCATACAGTTCACGGCGGAACACCAAGGGTACATCGTTACACAAAATGTCACGCAAGATACCACCCGATACCCCAGTCAACACGCCTGCGACCGCTGAAACCACAAAGCCATGGCCCATTTGCAGCGCAATTTGACAACCAATCACGGTAAAACCAATCAGCCCCATGGCATCTAAAATCAAGAAAATCGAGCGTAAATGACGCATCCATTTGGCAATTAAAATCGTGACAAAAGCAGCAGCACAGGTCAAGACTAAATATTCAGGATGTTTGACCCATGTCAGTGGATAGTGTCCAAGCAACACATCTCGAACTGAACCACCACCTAGTGCGGTGACACAGGCAATCAGCGTTACACCAAACCAATCCATACTACGTCGACCTGCCGACAGTGCCCCTGTCATTGCTTCAGCCGTAATCGCAACAATATAAATGACTAATAGTAACACTGCCCATCTTCCACTGAGGGTAATCGATGCGCGCTATTCTAAGGCAAATTCAAGCTAAAATTACAAATATTGCGCACAACATTGTTTAAATTTTTTGCCTGAACCACAAATGCAGGCTTGCTTCATGGTGATTTGCATCTCCGTGGTCGGATCAAGGAAATACCATCTACCATCCTGTTGTACAAAATGAGAGACTTCATGATGTAGCTGTGCTTGTTTACCATCATGGTAATGGGCTTTAAATTCAACCTGTGCGTGATTTTTATCTATTTTTTCTTTGGCTTGAAGTACCTCTAATTTAAGCCATTGATTGGCTTGACTCCAATCTGCAATCGCCACTTGATCCAAAAAAGGTTGTTGCCCGATGGCTGTGGTTTTAACAATATAATCAATCTCATGCTTGGCAAATGCACTATAACGTGAACGCATCAGTTGTTCAGCTGTTTGTGCTTTCGCTTGCCCCAAATGTAGCGGCTGGCAACAATCGTTATAATTCCCTTGCCCACACGGACAATGACGTTCTGACATGAAATATTTCCCATAAAAATAGCTCGACCATGCGAGCTATTTTAATTCATTATCCTGAGCTTAAGCGATTATCGCTGTTGTTTCAGGTAGTTTGAGCATTGGCTTTGAGTTGCGGCATGATATGGACTTTATCAATTTTATGACCGTCCATCGTGACCACTTCAAAAATATGAGCATCTGCTGCTAATTTTGCCCCACTTTCGGGTAAACGCCCCAAGTGAAATAAAATATAACCCGACAAGGTTGAATATTGTTCGGATTCGTCGACTAGATCACAGCCTAAAAGTAAAGATACGTGACGAATATCGGTAGAGCCATCAAGGATTAACGTTCCATCCGCTAAACTTTCTGCTGCGGTTTCCAGTTCATCTTCGTCAGGGAATTCACCCGCAATGGCTTCAAGGACATCAATTGGTGTCGCAATGCCTTCAATTGAACCATATTCATTTAATACAATGGCCATTTGTAGGGGTGCTTGACGAAGTTGCTCCATCACCATCAACACTTGCGCATTTTCATGCACAATGACAGGGTCGCGTAAGTGACGTTCAAAATTGAGTACACCTGTTTCAATGTATTCATTCATGATTTTATGCGTCAGCACCACCCCTGAAATATTATCCAATTCACCGCGTGCAATAATTAAACGTGAATGGGTCATGCTCAACAGTTGTTCTTTAATTGACGCTTCGTCTTCATCTAAGTCAATCCACTCCAGTTCTGGACGGGGTGTCATCACTGATTTCACAGGTCGTTCAGACAGTCCAAGTACCCCTTGCACCATCACACTATGATAAGCACCATTTTCTTCATTAAACACTTCATCGGCAAATGCACGCGTAGCAAGCACATCTTCAGCTTCTTTATTTTGTGCATCGGTCTTACCACCCAGCATACGCATCACGGCAGAGGCCGTGCGATAACGTAAGTCCGTTGTTGTGACCAGTTTTTCCTGATTGCGGCGCATAGTTTGATTGACAAACTCAACCACCACAGAGAAACCGATTGCGGCATATAAATAGCCTTTTGGAATGTGGAAACCAAAACCTTCAACAATCAGTGAGAAACCAATCATCATGAGGAAACCGAGACATAAAATCACCACGGTTGGATGCTTATTGACGAAGTTCATCAATGGTTTCGATGCCCACAGCATAATACCAACGGCGATAATCACCGCAATCATCATCACTGAAAGATCTTTCACCATCCCTACTGCGGTAATCACGCTATCGAGCGAGAAAACAGCATCAAGCACCACAATTTGGACAATGACCATCCAAAAAGCAGCATGCACAGGATTTTCTTCTTTTTGCGATTGCGTACCTTCAATACGCTCATGCAGTTCCATGGTGCCTTTAAATAACAGGAACACGCCACCAAACAGTAGAATCAGGTCACGACCAGAGAACGCGTGATCAAAAATATGGAATAGCGGTTGCGTTAAGGTGACCACCCACGCAATTGAGGCGAGTAAAATTAATCGCATCACCAAAGCGAGAATTAAGCCGATAATACGACCTGCATTGCGCTGTTCGGGTGGAAGTTTTTCCGCCAAAATTGCGATGAAGACCAGATTATCGATACCGAGAACAATTTCTAAAACCACTAAAGTTGCAAGACCAATCCATGCCGATGGATCTGACATCCATTCAAAGATCATTGGATGTCCCCCTGCATAGCATTGAGGGCTGATTTTAGAACGTTGCGATTAAAATCGGCGAATATTTCCTGAGCAATATTCGGTATAATTTTTGCGTACGAATTGATGTGTTCGGAGCGACGACAACCACTACCCATGTTGATTCATTTGTTGGAAAACAGATTTTTAGTATAGGCAAGATGGCGTAAAAATTCATCCTTTTTTCAATGTGTCGCGCTTTTCTCTCCACACCTGTTAACAATTTTTGCAAAATGAGTTTATTTTAGTCCATGCTTTGTCATATTTTCTGCGTAAGCTAGAGCATGAAAAAATAAAATGCTATGGTAAAAATATAATGATGACCAGTGTATTAAAAATGACTCCAAAACATAAAAATCCGATGCCTAAAACAACTCAAGCGTTAATTGCTCTCTATTGCGGTTCCCGTTCTGGTAATAAACCTATTTATACAGAAAAAGCGATTGCTCTAGCTCAAGGTCTTGCAGATCAAGGTTTTGGACTGGTCTATGGTGGCGCAAGTATTGGTCTTATGGGGCAAGTCGCCAATGCCGTCATACAACATGGCGGTCAAACCGTTGGGGTCATTCCTGAATTTATGCTCGATTATGAAATTGCACACCATCAACTCACTGAGTTACACATCGTCAAAAATATGCATGAACGTAAGGCGATGATGGCCGAGCGTGCCAGTGCTTTTGTCGCACTTCCAGGGGGCTTAGGTACTTTTGAAGAAATTTTAGAAGTGGCCACTTGGGGACAGTTAAATCAACACCAAAAACCCATGATGCTATACAACGTGAATGGTTTCTATGATGCTTTAATTGCGCAGCTTGATCATGCCGTTGAGGAAGGATTTTTACCGCCGCAGCATCGGGCAAAATTGATTATTTGTAATCATGCAGACCAAATTATCAATGCAATTAAAAATTTAAGCGCTCCAAAACACTTTGCTATTTAAATGCGTGCAGTAACAATAAAAAAGCGAGCTTATAGCTTTAATGCGAGTCAGTTAAGGGGTTTTACAATTAACTCCTTAGCTTTTTAGCTTTTTAGCTTTTTAGCTTTTTAGCTAATCACTACGGAGTCTTATATTTTTAAATCAAATACTTGGAGCTCATTTATTACTTTGGATAAGCCCAAATGAGAAGCCTCAAAATATATTTTGAGTTCGCAAGAAAGGCATCTTGCGGCGCAGTGCGCCTCACCGCAAAACTCGTCAAATACTTTTTATTGATCAAGTAATCGCAGAAACCTTACTTTTCAAAGTAGTCTTGCCTCGAACAGTTGCGAATGACATTTCCACGTATCTAATAACATCATGAATTTAAAATAAAAAAACTAATCCACTTCTTAACTAATCGCATTAAGCTCGTGGTTCGCTTTTTTTGAAGCATTAATCTATTAACCTGAGATGACTTGATAAAACCACGGCAAAGTAGTGGCTAGAACAATACTCATGATTAAACCCACCATCAACTTCATTGCATCCTTACTCACATTACGCGAAGTTCGGTATTTATTCACTTCAGCCAGATGCATAGACAGGGCAAATTCACGACCTGCGAGTAAACCTAAGAATACCCAAGTGGTACTCATTGGAATATTACTCCACTCTTTAAAGACCAATAAAATTAAGGCATAAATAAAATCAATAATGGTCGCTGAACGAATATCTGCCACCCCAGTTTTGGTGTCGATAATTTTTTGGATGGCTCCACCACGTTGGTAGAAAATCATCCCTAATAAAGCCACGAATACAGAAATGGCAAAAACTAGAAATTCAAACGGAACTTGACGCGGCACATAGACAAAAATATTGGCTAAATCTTGAATTAACCATTGGCTCCACAGAAACGCTGTGGAGACCCATTGCAATCCAATCCAGATATGAGACGGTTTATGATCGCGCGTTTTACTGAAATAAACCGAAATCCCTTTAATCACAAAGCGATAGATAATGATAGCCACCACAAAAGCAACGGCATAGCCCATCATCGACTTGGTCAGCATGGCTCCCAAACTGCTTGGTGAAAAAATGGTCAAAACTAAAAATGTGGTACTGACAGGAATCCCATACTTGGTTAACAGAATCAGCAATATAGGCGGAACAATGTACAGCCAAGTAATTCCTGACTCAGGAAAAGGAATGGTTTCAAGACGACCATAAGATGCATCACCTACGCCCGAGGCATACCAACCATACATTAACACCACGCTTAAAATACTGCTGGTATAAAGCCACAACACCCACCAAGGACGATGGGCATTGGATGAAATAAAAGTACCTAAGGTTTGTGGTACATCATTTCCAACAATTGAATAGGCAGCTAAACAGAAACCAACAATCATCAAAATTTCGATTGTCATAAAAACAAAACCTTTTTCACCAATGAAAAGCCCCATCCAATACGACGAATGAGTTGCGCAAGATTATGACAGTTTTGTGTCACTTTAATCACATCACAGTAACAAGGTTTTGTTACACAACACAAAAAAAGAGCAACCTTATGCTCTTTTTTCTCACGGTGGATTAGTTTAACTTCACTTGATAAATTGCAGTTGAACCACTCACTTCATTGCCCACCACCAAAAGTGGCTGTCCATTTGGTGAGTCTTTCGCCGCAATAAAAATTAAACTTTCTGGCCCTAAATCCCCTTGTTTATTCGGTGCCTCAGTCATTTTTCGGTCATTAAAATATTGAACGAACTGTCCTTTTTTCGGCTGACTAATATCATAAACCATGATACCGCTTTGACGTTCAAGCCCAATAAATGCAAAGGTTTTATTGCCAATTTTACCCAATGCAACGCCTTCAGGTTCAGGGCCTTTGTTGTCACTACGGTCATCAAATACAGTATTTTCATGATTGCTATTGAAATATTGCGGCATCATTTCCGCAACTTTTGCTTCAAATTCTTTGCCTGAGTCCCAGACTATTTTTTTCGAAACTGGATCAATAATACTGAATGAACGCCCGCCATACGCATACAGTTTGTCGTAGGTCATTAGCCCCTTTTCATCCAGCAGTGGCAAACCCGTTAGCGCATCTTTTTTATAACCTTGGGTCCAGCTTATGGTTAAACGGCCCAATTGAGTATCCCCTATTAACTCGGACAAACATGTTTCGACCTGAGGTGCATTTTTACAAAAAATGCTGGAATCTAATTTTGCCCCTTTTACATTTGGCGCAATCTGACGTAAATGTGCCGCATAATCGCCATTATTTCTAAAACCTTTGCTGTTAAATAAGTGCTTTACACGAATTTCTTCGGCATAACCGGCATTTAAATCATCCCCTTTAAAATACTGATCCGCATTAAGCAGCCATTCCCGCGCATCGCCCTCATTGGCCGTCACCAAATAAGTTTGCCCATCGACCTGATATTGCGCAATCGCATCAGGCATATACATGCCGAAAACACCCGACCAAGCTTGAAGATTAATGCCTAAATCTTTATCGCTGGCATCAAAGGCATTTTCAGCTAAACCGTGATCTTTATAGCCGATCGGGAAAATATCCACCATTTCATCTTTAATTAAATCAATTTTGGCAATGGCATTGTTTTCTTGCAGCGTTGCCCATGCGGTTTTACCGTCGGCACTGATGGTGATGTATTCAGGTTCCAGATCTTGAGCGACGGTTGTGGTTGCAATACCTTGCGTTGTTATATTGGCGTATTGCTGAGCATCAGGTCCAAAAATACGGACACCCGCATCCACCAAGCTTTGCTTTTGCGAATTCCATGCACTAAATCCTGCTGTTTTCACTTGCGGACGTTGGATATTACGCACATCAATAATACTAATCGAACCTTCTGGATCAACCGCATACCCTGCACTTGGTTCACCTTCATTTGCGACCAAAACCTTTTTGCCATCTGCGGTGAATACCAACATATCCGGCAATGCCCCAACCTCAACCTGACTCATAAAAGTTAAATCTTTGGCATTAAAAAAAGCGACGATGCCGTTGTCGGTTTTATTCTTGGCTTGAACGGCTAAAGCAACAATACCCTGATGCACTGCAACACTATTCACTTCTGATTCGGCCAAATATGCACGCGCCGATAATTCCCCAATATGCACAGGTTTGTCAGGCTGTGTCATATCAAGCACATCGACCATACCCTTTTTAGCATTCACGACAAATAATCGTTTGCTCGCAGCATCAAAAGCTGGAATTTCTGCTGCACTGGCACCGAAAATGCCAGTTTCATAACTACCTATACGCACCAGTTCAATGCTATTCGGGGTTTTCTCCTCAACGACTGGTGGTGTCACAGTCACTTCATTTTTTTGATCATCATTACACGCCACCATTCCCACCGAAAGTAAAGCAAGCATCAGTGCCGAAAATTGTGTCTTCATCATGCTCATTCATCATTTTTGTTAAAATTGCGACCAAGTTATAAGCAACTCGTGTCAGCACCATGACGGTTGGATTGCTGTTTGATTGCATTGTTATGGCAAAATGAAGACAACGATTTAATACAACAACCTTCCTAGATTCATTTAAACTGTTTAAAAACCTCAGCTTCTTCAAAATATGAACGCCACGCCCTCGCATCAAGCCTTACAACCTGAATTTAGACTGTTGGTCTTTTTAGTCTCGATTGGCTTTTTTATGCAGGCGCTCGATACTACCATTGTCAACACGGCCATTCCTGCGATGGCCGTCAGCTTGGGGGAAGATCCCTTACGTATGCACAGTCTGGTGGTGGCTTATGTGCTTTCTGTCGCTGCCTGTATTCCCTTAAGTGGCTGGCTTGCAGACCGTTTTGGTGTACGTAATACTTATTTTTCAGCGATTATTATTTTTACCTTGGCCTCTTTAGGCTGCGCATTTTCACAAAATTTAGAGCAACTGCTATTTTTTCGTGTTGCTCAAGGCGTTGGCGGCGCTTTATTGCTGCCTGTCGGTCGTTTGGCAATGCTGAAAGTCATTCCGCGTAGCCAATTTTTATCTGCCATGAGCCTCATGAGTCTAGCAGGTTTAATTGGCCCACTGATTGGCCCCACTTTAGGCGGCTGGTTGGTTGAAGTTGCCACATGGCATTGGATTTTCCTGATCAATATCCCGATGGGGCTGTTGGGTGTACTGGTCACTTTTAAAGCCATGCCGAATGTTACCGAACCCACGGTACAGAAATTTGATTTTAGCGGTTTCCTGTTCTTGGTCATTGCCATGACTGGTCTGTCTTTAGGCATTGAAAGTTTTTCCAGTCCCCAGAGCAGCGCTGGGTTCAGCATTGTGCTCATCGTGGGAGGACTCATTGCAGCAGCCATCTATACTTACCACGCTCACACTCATGAACATGCCTTATTTCGAAGCAAATTATTTGAAAATAAAATTTATGCGATTGGTATTTTAGGTAATTTTTTTGCGCGTTTGGGCGGCAATGCGCTGCCTTTTCTATTACCGCTAATGTTGCAAGTGGCGTTTGGTTTTAGTCCCTTGATTACGGGATTAATGATGATTCCTGCGGTACTCGGATCATTGGCATCAAAACCGATTATTCGACCGATTATTCAACGCTTTGGCTATCGACGTGTGCTCTTGGTCAATACGGTTTTAGTCGGTAGCTGTATTGCCAGTCTGGCTTTAACCACAGCAGATACACCACTATGGTTGCGAACCTTACATTTCTTTATTTTTGGCATGTTAAATTCAATGCAATTTGTCTCCATGAATACCTTAACGCTGAAAGATTTACCTCAAGCGGATGCCAGCAGTGGCAACAGTTTTTTATCCATGATCATGATGCTCTCGATGAGTATTGGAGTGGCTTTGGCGGGTACACTGGTCAACATTTTTACCGCATATTACGGCAGCGCACAGATCAGCCTTGCATTTCATAGCACGCTGATCTGTTTAGGCTGTATTAACATCATTACCGCTTATATTTTCTGGCGTATTCCACGTGATACAGCCGTTTAAACAGATTTCAGAAACAACGTGCTCTGAGGCTTCAGATCGCGTTATCATATTCAAGGTTCATCATCGCAAATACTGTTATGCCTAAAAAACGATTCGCCAAAAGCAGCCTACAAAAGCTTTACGCCTCTTGCGTTGGCTTAGGACTGATTTGCATTGCAATCGTGGTCTATGTTTTTATCCTGCATCATAATCCTGCCTCAGCACAGGAATATCCAGTTAAAGGCTTTGATGTTTCACATCATCAGGGTGATATCCAGTGGAAAAAAATATCGCCGAAAGAATTTCAGTTTATCTATTTAAAAGCCACTGAAGGCGGTGATTTTAAAGATCGAAAATTTCAGGAGAATTGGCTACAAGCCCGTGAACAGGGTTTTCTGGTAGGCGCATATCATTTTTATCGTTTATGCCGTGATGGTGAAATTCAAGCACAGAATTTTATTGCCACCGTGCCCAATAAACCCGATGCGCTGCCACCTGTGATTGATCTGGAATATGACACGAACTGCATCAATACCTATACCAAAGAACAACTACTAGAAGAAATCCAAGTCATGCATGATCGGTTGTATCAACACTATGGCAAACAACCGATTTTCTATATTTCCAAGTCATTTTATAATATTATTTTAGCCGGACAATTTTCTAAAACACCGCTCTGGGTACGCGAATATCAAGGTAAACCCCATTTAAAAGGCAACCCACAATGGTTGTTTTGGCAACAGACCAATCAAGGAAGCATCCAAGGCATTACTAAAGTGGTCGATTTAAATGTCTTTCATGGCGATCAGTCCGACTGGCTCCATTTTTTGGAAAAAAATAAAATTTACACGCAAAACAACATTGAGCATCTGCCCATAAAATAACAGCATCCGTGCTGAAAAAAGCTTCAATATTTTAATTCAGGCTGCGAAACAGCAAAACACAGCCGCAGTTTTACTCAGTCAAATTGTGTCGTACCCTCTGACTCAAGCACTACAATCCAAAGCATGAAAATGAGATACTCAACTTAACCTTATATTCAAAGCAGAATGTGAGTTGCATGAGAAAAATCATTCACATCGATATGGATGCCTTTTATGCATCTGTTGAACTCAAAGATCATCCTGAGTTAAAAGACCTGCCCGTGGTAATTTCCTCACACCATCCAAGAGCAGTGATTGCAGCGGCATCCTACCCTGCGCGCAAGTTCGGTTTACGTTCCGCCATGTCCATGTCACAGGCCAAAAAACTGTGTCCACAAGTGCTGGTGATTGAACCCCATTTTGAAAAATATCGAAATGTCTCTACTCAAATTCATCAGATTTTTCAGCGTTACACTCACATGATCGAACCCTTATCTTTAGATGAAGCTTATTTAGATGTGACTGAAAATTTAAAAAATATTCCAAGTGCAACAGAAGTTGCCATGCAAATTCGGAACGATATTTTTCAACTGACGGGTTTAACCGCATCTGCTGGTGTAGCACCGAATAAATTCTTAGCCAAAATTGCATCGGATTGGCATAAACCCAATGGTATTTGTGTAATTAAACCCTCACAGGTGCAACATTTCATTCAACATTTAGCGCTGAAAAAAATCCCCGGCGTTGGTAAAGTGACCCACGAAAAATTAAAGGCACTGCAACTGGACACCTTGGGTGATTTGCAACAAATGGATGAAACCATCCTGATTCAACATTTTGGTAAATATGGCAAACAATTGTTTTTATATGCGCAAGGCATTGATGAACGCCCTGTACAGACTGAACGTGAACGCCGACAAATTTCAAAAGAAACTACTTTTGATGACGATCTTATTTTGACCAAATGCCACAGCTATTGGCCTAAACTGATTGATCAAGTTTGGGCAAGCTTAGAGAAAAAAAACCTTTCTGCCCGTGGCGTTTCAGCCAAACTTAAACTGAAAAATTTCCAAGTTTTACAGCACAGTAAAAGTTTTAAACAGCCCTTACAAAACAAAAAGCAATTAGAAGATGTGCTACAACAACTGCTAATTGAGATGCGAATTTCTGAATATGCGCAATTTCGCTTAATTGGCGTTGGGGTCTATCAACTTTCCGAACAGCAAGATCCGCCTCAACTTTCACTTTGGTCAATATTTTGAATACTTTTTAAACAAAAGAATAAAATTAGACCAATTGATTACACACAACACTTCTTTTTACGGTACTCTATCGGCGCGATGCATTTATCCATGTAGCCGCTGAGATGCTAAAAATCACCTTTACTTTTAGCATACTGTCCTGTGATTGGCGTGACGATCAAATCCGAATATTACAGGGCAACTCTGTCATGGAATCCTTTCTTGCCTGCCTTCGCTAAATACCGCTTTTAAATTGCCAACAACACCATATACATAAAGCCATACCCATTAATTTTCTGACTTCTGTTGTCAATGGCTAGCTCTTTCGCACGCCTATCATCACCCCAGATATAAAAACATTTTGATATTAATTTTTTAAATCTAATTGAATGACTCATTTTCAACTAAATGATATCCCCCATCACTAAGGTCTGAATAAACAATTTTTCCTCAATATCACCTGAATACTGGGTGCAATCAGTTGTTGCAATATTGCTCTTTTTGCATCGCTTGCAGATCGCTTTGAGCAACAGAAAATGTGTATCATCGGTGGTTTAATGGGTGCATTCCCTGCTTGATGGCATTGAATGCACAACACTTGTGATGATGATCTGCTTGGTGCTGTTTTACTGACCAAGATTGCACATAATAGGGTGTTCATTAACCCATTTTCACTTCACCGCTTGGTACTCCATACCGATACAGCGGTGCAATGGCAATGATGCCGAAAAACACAGGATTAAAATTTTATGAGCGTTCAACGTCTACATGTAGAAAAGCGTTATTGCGAAGTGGCTATTTCAGGAAATTTAGTGCATCTGGCGGGTCAATTGGCCAATGACACTTCACTCGATATTAAGGCGCAAACTCAAGAAACACTGGATAATATCGACCGCTTATTGGCAGATGCAGGCACAAATAAAACCCATATTTTATCTGTGATCATTTTCTTAAAAGATATTGAACAAGACTATGCAGCAATGAATGAAATATGGGACGCTTGGGTCGTTGAAGGTCATGCCCCTGCTCGAACATGTGTTGAATCTAAACTTTATGCAGCTGAAGTTCTCGTTGAAATGACGGTTACGGCTGTACGTATTTCAAATTAAATCGATAAAAAAATAAGCATGATAAGTCTGTTTATTCATGCTTATTTTCATTAGCCTAAAATTCGGATTTTCTTTCGCCCCAACACTGGATAAAAATTATACTTTTTTGTGTGACCTTCTAGTGCAGTGCCTAACTGATTATAAGCAAACTTTTCAATCAGGAAATCTTGTCTCAACTGATAATATTCAGGCACATCGTCATAGCGAATCACATGATAGCCCGCCATGGCTAAAAGGGCATCTTGATATTGTGCATTCTGTCGACGCTTCAATACCATGGGATCATCCAGTGCAATAATGGCCGTTACTTGATGATTTTCATCCAGTACCACAAAATCTGCCACCATATTGCGATATTTATAGCGCGTACGAGAGTATTTCGTCGTCAATAAAGCATCAAATGAGACATGTGCCAAAATCGTGCTCTGTGGCAGTATTTCCTTAAGGCGAGTATATGTAATTTGTTGATTAATATTAAAAATAGCCCTTTGTTTTAAAGCACTATCTTGCTGTCTGGTACTATTTTCCAGACTTCTCCACGCCATAAACAGTACACACAGTAGGATTAAACTCCCGATAAAAATGTACATCATCATGCTCTTAGTCCTTTAATTTTTTATAATCTTGTCGGTGTCACACCGATTGTTTGTTATGAAATTTAGTATACAACCACTCTTTTTATTAAATATGTCAAGTAAACAAACTGCATTTAATAATGACAAAATCATTATAAAAACAAACAAAAAATTGCACTTATTTTATATTCAGCATTGGTGTCTCATTCAATATTCATAGACACTCAAAAGAGTGTATATCAAGCTCTAACGCTGATTCAATAAGACTATTGGCTATTGTCCTACAATTCCGACGAACTGTTTTTGATCCTTTATTTTCCTTATTCAGGAAAAAAGGATGCCTAAGCATCCTTCTTCATTCACCGATCAAAATTAAGCTTTCGATCTCGGCTTAGACTTGCCCTTTGGCTTGGTGCCAGCAAATGGTTTTTTTGCATCTCCCGTTTCACGTGGCGGCAAACCGGTATGCTGAGTCAAAATCTGTCCTCTTTCTGGACGTTTTTTGGTATTTGACGGACGCGATGCATTACTGGTTTGATTGTTTCGAGCCGCATGTTCACCCGTACGTTTTTGCGAATCACCTGCAACCGTGGAATTCTTTTTACGTGCCGATTGGTACTGACCTTCCGTTGTTCCCACTGGTTGATAAGTCGGAATCAGATGTTGCTTCGAGTTACCAATTAAATCAGCACGCCCCATTTCCTTCAGCGCTTCACGTAGTAATGGCCAGTTGTTTGGATCATGGTAACGTAGGAATGCTTTATGAATACGACGACGTTTTTCACCTTTCACAATATCGACATTTTCGGTATAACGCGCCACTTTGGCCAGTGGGTTTTTACCGGTGTGATACATGGTGGTTGCTGTTGCCATCGGTGATGGATAGAAAGTCTGTACTTGGTCAGCACGGAAACCATTCTTCTTCAACCAAATCGCCAGATTCATCATGTCATATTCGGTTGTCCCCGGATGCGCTGCAATAAAGTACGGAATGAGATACTGCTCTTTTCCGGCTTCTTTACTAAAACGATCAAACATCTGTTTAAAGCGGTCATAAGCACCAATACCCGGTTTCATCATCTTCGACAATGGACCTTTTTCGGTATGTTCAGGTGCAATTTTTAAATAACCACCGACATGATGCTGAACCAGCTCTTTCACATATTCAGGGTTTAACACCGCTAAATCATAACGCAGACCTGAACCAATCAAAATCTTTTTAATGCCCTTTAAGGCACGTGCTTTACGATATAACTGGGTTAACGGTGCATGATCGGTATGTAAGTTCTGACACACACCCGGGAATACACAAGATGGTTTACGACAGTTTTTCTCAATTTCAGGATCTTTACACTGCAAACGGTACATGTTTGCTGTTGGGCCACCTAAGTCTGAAATAATTCCCGTAAAGCCTGGTGCAGTATCACGAATTTTTTCCACTTCACGCAGAATCGACTCTTCAGAACGGTTCTGAATAATACGACCTTCATGTTCAGTAATGGAACAGAACGTACAACCACCGAAACAACCACGCATGATATTGACAGAGAATTTAATCATGTCGAATGCAGGAAAACGTGCTTCAGCATAGGCTGGATGTGGCAGACGTGCATAAGGCAAGTCAAATACGTAATCCATTTCTTCTGTGGTTAAAGGAATTGGTGGTGCATTTAACCAAACATCACGTTCACCATGTTTTTGTACCATGGCACGTGCATTGCCCGGGTTGGTTTCCAAATGTAAAATACGATTGGCATGTGCATACAGGACTGGATCTTCAGACACGTCTTCAAAGGCAGGTAAACGAATCACAGCCAACTCACGTGGCGGTAATTTATGTTTAATCGCTTTAGATGGTGCAAGTTGTAGCTGAACAATTTGTGTATCTGCATCCAGATTATCGCCTTCGCGGATAATTGGATTGGCAACAGCTTCTTTTTGGAAGTTTTGATATTTGGCGAGTGAATTGCCTTTATCTTGTTCAATTTCACAGCCATCTAAATCTTCAGTCATCACATAAGGATTGATGATGGGATCAACACGGCCAATGGCATCCACATCATTCGATGCAATTTCCACAAATTTGGCTTTAGATGGACGGTTTAATTTATTAACGATAAATGCCGTGCCACGAACATCGGTAATTTCGTGAATTTTTTCGCCTTTGGCTAAACGATGCATCACTTCAGTGATTGAACGTTCACCGTTACCGTACATCAATAAATCTGCTTTTGAGTCCATCAACACTGAACGACGAACTTTATCTGACCAATAGTCATAATGTGCAATACGACGTAATGATGCTTCAATCCCACCCAGCAAAACAGGTACATCTGGAAATGCTTCACGGCAACGCTGACAATACACAGTTGCTGCACGGTCTGGACGTTTATTCGGTTGATTATCAGGTGAATAAGCATCATCAGAACGGATTTTACGATCAGCTGTATAACGGTTGATCATCGAATCCATATTCCCTGCGGTTACACCCCAAGCAATATTTGGCTTACCCAAAACGCGGAAGCTTTCCGCATTGGTCCAATCAGGTTGTGCAATAATGCCGACACGGAAACCTTGTGCTTCTAAAGTACGACCAATAATGCCTGAACAAAATGATGGATGATCGATATAAGCATCGCCACAGACCAAAATAAAGTCACAACTATCCCAACCGAGTTGATCCATCTCCTCTCGTGACATCGGCAAAAATGGTGCGGGTTCAAAACACGACGCCCAATATTTGTCGTAATCAAACAACGCAGTAGGCGCTGTTTGAGCAGTATAAGCAGTAGACATGGTTATTTATCTCGATTGGCAGATGGCGATCGGGAGAGATCTAAGATGAAAGCCGATCATTTTACCATGAATTCTATTCATCTTGCTTGATTAAAAAACACACACAAACAGTGGTTTAAATTTTTAATTTTCTGCTGGATATCAAGAGCATCGACGATGTCTCTGTGAATGGCCATAGATTTTGTAAACAACTCTTCGTTAGATAAAATAACTCATTAACCCAAATCGCGGATAAGAAATTGACTTGCAAAAAAGGTGGCTGTAAACCATTAGGCAGTTACCACACAACCTACGCCTTCAGCCACCACATTTCTTGCCCCATATATGACTCATACATATTTTTTCTGCATGATTGATGACTTTTCAAAAATTTGAAGCCACCTCTATTGGCAATTTTTGAAACACAGCAACAAGCGTTTGAAAATGCACTCTTCCCAATTAAAAATTTCGTAATCATGTTCATCGCTATTTCGGAGATGCTCTACAATTCAAAACTTAGACATGATTGCAATGGTCAGCATTCTCTATTTGATTATGAAAAGCCCATCAAAATGGTTATACCTGTCTAGAATTTTAGTGACCATGCAAGAAAAGATTAAAATACCACCGTGATCTATCGAAATTAGACCACACAACAATCTACAATTTATCCGCTTTTTTATCGATACCTGTATAAAGAATAATGCACTTTTGCTGCTTGAAGCCCTGACCTTAAATTAAAAAACTAAAATAAAACATTAAATTTAATTGGATTAGCATTTGCATCCACAGTTAAATGAATTTTCGAGCCATTCCTACCGATACTTTTTGAGATATTTTGGCTTTTCATACCCTTAGCATGTTGGTGTACTCGAACAAATGTAGCATCAATAAAAATCCATTCTAAATCAGTACTATTTGAGATTAATTTAAATACTTTTAATAGCTTCTATCTCTAGAGCAACGACTAAACTTTTTAAATATTGAGTCGGATTTAGCAAAGTAGTCAGGCAAATCAGGCCAAGGGCAACCTGTTCAAATTTTATAAACAATGGCTTTAATAAATGATCTTTAATCAAATTTCACACATAAAAAAACACCCCAACGTTTAGGTTGGGGTGTTTTTAGGAATAATGAGCTGGCGATGACTTACTCTCACATGGGTAACCCCACACTACCATCAGCGCGAAGAGGTTTCACTTCTGAGTTC
>NZ_FNPK01000003.1 GCF_900107285.1 Acinetobacter kyonggiensis
AAACCTGTGAGTGCATCAGATCTGAAGCTGATGCGGTGTATGGATGAGTTACATATGCAATACCCTTTTGCAGGTAGCCGTATGATGCGTGATTTGTTGAATCGTCAAGGACATCATATAGGACGACGTCATACACGTACTTTAATGAAGAAAATGGGCATTAATGCGTTATATTGCAAACCAAATTTAAGCCAGGCTAATCAAGCTCACCGCAAATATCCATATCTGCTCAAAGGATTGGCTATTCAGCGCAGTAATCAAGTGTGGTCTACGGATATAACGTATATCCCTATGGCAAAAGGCTTTGTTTATTTATGTGCTGTGATTGATTGGCATAGCCGCAAGGTACTTGCGCATAGAGTATCGATTAGTATGGAGGTTACATTTTGCATAGAAACATTAAATGAAGCTATTGAAAAATATGGTCGACCTGAAATATTTAATACAGACCAAGGCAGTCAGTTTACCAGTGATGCATTTATTGATGTATTGAAATCAAATGGCATTCAAATCAGTATGGATGGTAAAGGTCGATGGGTTGATAATGTGATGGTTGAACGATTATGGCGGAGCGTTAAATATGAAGAGGTGTATCTCAAAGCCTACAGCAATGTTTTGGATGCGAAGAAGCAATTAAACGCATATTTTGAATTTTATAATTTGAAACGACCTCATTCGAGTCTGGACAAAATGACTCCAGATGAGTTTTACTATGACCAGCTACCACAACAAAATAAGGTAGCTTAACTAGAGCAGAGTATCACTTATAAATAAGCTTTTAGTTGTTCAAACAAGTGGGACCACCTCTATTGTACTGCTCAATTATGCTAAAACAATGTTTAATTTTGACAATTGTGTATTGATACTAGCGTTCATCTGATTAGCTTCTTTTTGCTTATCAGATGAACGCCATAATGTATTTCGTTCCGTTTCATAGTTTGGGGCTTTTTTATCAAAAGATTTCCCTTCTTTACGACAATGCCAAACGCATTTACCGTTAGGGAGTCGTTCCCACACCCAAGCATCCACTGGTGCTTTAGACCAAAATTTTTGCAAATTCACCATACTTTGTAATTCAACTAAAGTTACTTCCTGATTTGTATGATCATTAAAATACTGCAATGCACCATCAGAACCTTCAACATCAAAGAAATCATAAGTTAAAGCTCCTTCTTTATCGGCATACAAGTATGGGCATGTATGTGGTTTATTGTCACAGTGGTAGCCTAATTTAATGAACAACTTCCATGCTTCTAAAAATTGAGCATGGCTTTTTAATTTGATTTTTAGTGCTTGTTTCATAGTATTACCTTATATTTTGTTCGACTGTGTATTTGCCTGCTCTAACTGCTGAAGTAGCTGATCACGCTGTGTTGTCTTATCCGCTATTTCTTGATCAAGTTGCTTTTCCTGCTCCAGTTTTTCTGACAGCTGTTTAGGAATGCTATTAGACGGACGCCGTGGGATATTCACCTTTTCTTTTTTATTCTGCTGCTCAATCTTCGGCTGTGCAGTGCGGATCAACTGGGCAACACCTGATACGGCGTTATCAAATGTCTGCTTATAATCATCACTAAAGTCACCAGATAGTACGATTTCTTTACCGTTCAGCGAAGCTTTGAATACATCTGCACTAGCGCGGGCAAATAAAGTTAATTCCTGACCACCAGCAAATAAAAATACAATCGGTGCAACACTGATGCCGCCTTTACGCTGTACCTTCTTTACTTCTATCAGTGGGATGGATTGTCCCGATGCTTTCTCTAAAGCGCCTTTAATCTTTTGAACATACGGCGTTTGGTCTGTAATAGCTGTAAGGTTGAGATTACCCATAAAAAAAGCCCTATTGTTGAATAGGGCAATTTTGGCAAAGTGAACTATAAGAGCTTGGAGGCAGTTCCAAATAAAAAAGTTCAACTAAATTTTTAAATTGTCATATTTTTCTGTTATATAGACAAAACAATGTTTATCGGTAGTAATTTAAAATGAATATTAGTGTTAAAGAAATTAATAAACATATTGAAGAATTCAAGAAAACTAAAAAGGGTCCAAACTTACTCGTTATTGGATATATGACCTACTCCAAGCTAATGAAAGATGCAAAGTTTCATGAGCACGTCACTAAAGACATAAAAGACCCAATGATTAGATATTATCGGGGTATAGAAATAAAAATGGTGACTAAGAAGCACCATTTTGAAATTAAATAGGTAATAAAAAAGCCTAACAACGATGTTAGGCTTTCTCCCTTGTCTCCTTTTTGCTCAGACACAAGTCTTGCTGTTTTAAGGCAACATCTAATTTTAAAAAATTTTTCATAAAACAGTAAATAATTCCACCAGTAATTACCACTCACATTTTCGATAATACGAACTATTATTATCGTGTCTTATCCATCTTGCAGGGAAGCCATCGGTAACTATAACGGGCGTCATCGCGATTAAATGAACCATAACAATAGCCTTTCTTTTCAATTCTTTCTATAAGCTTATCTCTCTGATCACAAGCCTTCATAGTAGAAGGATTATTACCAGATCCTCCTCTGCATTTATCATTTAAAGTTTCAGACTTTTCTATTAATTGCTGCACATCTGCAGGCGGAAAATACTTCGCATATGCTGAAGTAGTTAACAATACGCCCATGCCTAATAAAACTGCCTTAACCATTCCACATATCCCCCATTCCTAAACCACCTGTAATAGCATGAGCCAATAATCTATCGCTCACATTTTGATTAATATTACCACTATTTTGATTAACAACAACGACTTGCTGAGGGCTTGGAGATGTTAGGTATTCTTTAGCTGGTTCTATCTGAGTATTAATCTTAGGCGGTGTAAATGTAGAAGCTAAGGAGTTTGTTCGAGTAACTGCAGGAACTTCAGCATTTCTGGATGCAATTGCAGATGCAGTATTATTTTTTGCACTATTTACGATTGATGCGGCTTGGTTACTAACTGGCGATTTTGAACTAGCAGACTGTTTTCTCTTATTTAAAATCTCTTCACTGGCCTTACGCATAGCCTCAACACCTCCATGACGAGCTTTATTTAAACCATCACCGTCATAGTTGCCAACGCCACGTGCATTTTTCACGCCTGCCCATTGTTGAGAAGTTTTGTTTGCTAGGGCAACACCATTTTTAGTTTCGATCCACTTGTCTAGCTGTTTCTTCCCACCAGCATAGTGAATTGCCAGCTTATCTTGGTTCTCTGCGTTAAATATATCACTGTCTTTAAAACCTGCTTGCTCAGCCATTTTCGCAAATGCGCCTTTATTCCAAATATTCTGATATCGCCCTGCCCCTGTTGACTTTGATCCTGCTTTAATCAATTGCTTTTGATATGCCTTAACCTCACCAAAAGTCATTTGTGAAATTGGTTTAGGTGGTCTAATCGGGGCACCACTATAGACTGCATCATATCCAGATGTACCAAATGCCCCTTTGGTTGATTCTCCTCGAGCAATCTCATCTAATATTGGTGCATATTCACTCGCTGAAAATGAATTTAAAGACGCTCCACCAAACTGCGCAGGCTCATCTAATCCCTGTCCGCCGTATTGTTTACGAAATAAGAGTGACGTACCGCTACTGTTACCCGATAGCTTTTGTTTTATCCAGTCATAGCCATCTTTAATTAAACTGGTACTCTGACCAACTGGCGTTAGATTAAAAGCCTTAGTCGCTAAATCTATAAAACTGTCCCAACCAGCCTTTAAGATACCGGGTAAATCTGCTGCCTTTAAGCTGTCTGTCCATTCCTTAAAATACGGCGCTACAGTACTGCCCAGCTTATCTCCAATCCAAGCGCCCGCCATACCACCGATAAGTGTTCCTACAGGTCCAAGCAAACTTCCAGCAATAGCGCCTATTGTTCCACCTGCAAGACTACCTACCGTACCGCCTTTCTCTTTGGTACTCTGACTTTTCCAATCACTGAATGACAATGCAGTAAGTAAAGCCCCAATGACTGGCAACCCTTTACCAAATTTCAGTAATTTAGTTAAACCTTTACCACCTTTGCCAAATAAGCCGCCTAATAGACCACCTAAAAGGCCACCACCAGCCCCCAAAAGTTTACCAATACCACCCAGCAATCCACCTCTTGAAGCCAAGTTGTCAGCAATCTTTTGAAGCATCTTAATCTGCTTCTTATTGTGTTCGCTTTCTTCCTTAGGCAATGGCTCACTGCGTTTACGGCTCTTCATCAAACCGGACAAAGGACGCAGCATAAAGCCAGCCACGCGTTTAACTGGTGAAAGTACCGTTGCCACTTCATTGATAGCATCAACAGTCGGATCTATGCCTTGAGGGGTGCTATTCAAGCCATTTGTTATCGCCGTACTGAGCGTTTGAGTAATTTTACCTAAGGCTGATCCACTCTCTTGGCCAGAGCCAATAAACCGCCCATTTGCATCCCGCTGGCGGTCTGATCCCAGTTCACGCGCAATGCTTTCCTGTGAATCAATTGTGACTGAATCATTCTGTATTGTTGACCGTTTTGGTTTCGCTTTTGAATTAGATGACTGTACTGATTCAGAGACTAGATCTTCTACTGTTTCTAATAATTGATTTATGGCAGTTGTAGCCTGTCTTTGTTCTCGGATCAAATCCTCTGAATTAACCGGCTCACGTTGTGCATCAATCAATGCCTGTGCTAATGCGCTCAGTTTAGGCTGAGAAGGTTCATGCTGATACTGCTGGCTTTCTCTGGCTTTTAAAGCCTGTTCAAGCAGATTGATAATCTGCTCTACATTCTTGTCAATCTTGGCTACATCACGGCCAGTCTTTTTCAAGCCAATCAGAAAACCTAGCTCATCATATTGCAAACCACTTGCAGATTGAGACATAAAAAAATCACCCTATTTTATATAAGGTGATTGTGATGTATTGGCAGTGGCTGATTGAATGTCAGTTCCACGTGCAATTAATCTATCTATACCTTTTATTTCCACCCGAAGTAATACAATAAATCCCGCCTCTTGGACCTACACAATTACTAATGCCCGAGCATGGACAACTTCCACTAGATAATCCAGCCGATGATTTAGCTTGATTACTAGACTTAAATGAGCTCGTCCTGTTGGTATTTAATGGGAGTTTACTTGAATAAGATGAATAGGAATTCTGAACTGAATTTATATAGCAACTACTACCAGTACAAAGAAGCTTGGATGAAACCCATTTTGGAGCTTCATTTTCCTTGGATATTCTTTCCCATTCGCCTTTTCTGTCATAAATAAGAACCTGCTTTCCACGCTTTAAATATCCAATAATTCTTCCATCAACTGGAGCATTTCTAATATTAATTTTTTCTGTATTCACATACTTATTTGCTATGGGATAAAATTCGTCTTTTGAAGAGTCCACTGTTTGCGAATCTTGAAGAGAATTAAATTCGCTATATATATCTGCTGATAGCGTTTTAGTAAGTTGTTCAATTCTATCTTGAGATATTTCTCCAAAAGTCGCAGTTGAAAGCCCTAGCAACATAAAAAACCCAAAAATCATATTTTTCATGCACCTCCCCCCTTCTTTAAATTATCACAACATACTAATTATTAGATTAAAAAACCACCCGCAGGTGGTTTTGACTGAAATTCACAGATTAAATTGAATATATCTTTTTATTTTTGGGATGGTGAAAGCAACTATCTAAGGTTAATTTAATTACCTGCCCATCAATAATAACTTTATTTGATGGTTGATATATATTTCCATCAATACTTGAATCTAAATTATGATTAATTTTTAATTCATAAATCCTATTAATTATGACAGTATCTCCATCATCATTAGATGCGGTAACTTCTTCAAGCCTGTAGTGATTAGACATAAAAATCCCCTTTTCAAAATACTAAAAATATTAAATCATCAATAAATTAATTTATTATGAAACTCATCACAGCTAATTTCTAATATTTTTATCGAATATTTATTACAAGAAATATTTCAAACACTTTGCTTTTTTTAATTTTCACACAATATTGCTTAGAGCTTTCATAATTTATCTTTATACAAAAAAAGCCCAAACACGAATGAATGGGCCGAAACTAAAACAGTTTAAAAGTATTAGAAACTACAGCTAGTTTCTGGAGGGTATTTTTAACACTAATCAAATGATTAACAGTGGCAAAATATACCATAATAATAATTAAGCAAAATTATTAGCTCTAATTAATAGTTTATTTAAAAAGGCGGATTCAAGCGGCAAGTGCAACAGTATAAAAACCAGCCATAACATCACTGGGCGTATACCATCCCAGTGTCTTTCTGGGGCGATTATTTAGAGCAGATTCTATCTGTTCTATCCGTTCTTTTGAAACATCATCAAACGATGAGGATTTTGGCAGATATTGCCTGATCAGACCATTGCTATTTTCATTTCTGGCACGTTGAATCGACTTGTACGGATCTGCAAAGTAAGTTTCTATACCTGCTTCCTTTATCCGCCAATGCTCTGAGAATTCCTTGCCATTATCAAAGGTCACACTATATGCATGACTGTGGCGCAAACACTCTAAAGCACACGTGATCGTTTTAGCTGAGGTTCTAGTTTTCCCCAAATGAGCGATATGTAGATACAGACTCTTGCGATCAACCAGGGTTAATAATGCCCCCTTATGATTCTTGCCTATCACGGTATCACCTTCAAAATCACCAAGACGTTGACGCTTGTCTATGATCTCGTCGCGACAGTGAATGCTTGTTCTATCAACCAGTTGGCCTCTACGGTCTGTGTTTTTATAACCCCGCTTGCGATAGGTTTTCTGGTGTCTTAAATGTTGATGCAGTTCTCCACCCTTAGATTTATCCTGATAGATGTACTGATAGATCCACTCATGTGATGGGACATCTAGCCAGCCGCGTTGTTTCAATGCCCCGGAAATCTGTTCAGGCGACCAATCCAGAGCAATCAGATAACGGATGTAAAATATGGCGAAGTCTGTCATCTGAGATGAAGAACGGTATCGTCGTTGACTTGAAAACCGATCAGCCTGTTTAGCCCGATAGCCGCGTTCCCCTGTATTCCTTTTGATCTCACGATAGAGGGTTGATCTGGAACGACCAAGCTCTCTGGAAAGAGTAGAGATTGAAGATTTACTTTTCAAGGCAGCATAAATTTCGTATCTTTCTTCTTGAGAAAGTTGGGTGTATTGCTTCATTGTGTGCTTTCCAATTGCGAGTTGAAAAAGTCTAATGATTCTAATACACCTAACTTTTTCAACTAACTACAAATGTGTCGCACTTGGGATTTGAATCCGCGAAAATATTAAATGACCCAATTTTTATTACTATATTAATTTTAAAGTCGCTAATTAAAAGATCACTACGGAATATCTATGTGAGTATTAATGAACATCCGTCCCATCTATAACCGTTATCCCATCATCGTCTACTTCACCCGCCTCAATGATTTCAAGCTTACGCTGGAATGCCGCACGTTTACCTTCTTTCATCTTCGCTTTGGCTTCCTCTAGTTTTCTTTCAGCATCTGAGACAACAGCTGTACGCCGTGCCTGTACTTCTGATAGGTCTTTAAGATCTTCCTGCTCGAAGCCCCAGAACAAGGCTTCAGATCGGGCAATATTCGTTAGGGTAATACTCTGCTTTACATTCAACTCAACAATTTGACTAATCAGCCCCATCTTAAACTTTACATTCTTAATCACCCATTCAGTTTCTTCAGTTATTGCGCCACTTATATCGATCTGCAATATTTCATCGCGGATATGGATCACACTATCAATTGTGTCACCTGCTAACTCGCCCAAACTCGCCAATCGATTGCGGTTTTTCCTGATAATGGTCGCTGCTGAAAGTTTGTTTTTATGAATGCGGTCATCGCTATATGATTTCTCATCACTTTGACTAGTAAAAGCAGGTGAAAATGACGGATTTTTGACGTCGTTTTCAGTGCTATTTTTATCTTTACTATCATCAGCTTGAGAGTTTTTCCGACCAGTCTTTTGACTAGTCATTTTTTTGATCTCATTATTGAGCTCACGGGCACTCTTTTTGACTAGTGATTTAGTCCTCTTCTTCCATTTTTCAGCTAATGCTTTACGGCGTACAACCGATGCTGATGGCATTTCACAGCCCAGTTCTTCAGCAACCAAATCTACCAGCTGCTGCCATGTCATTTTAGGAGATGTTTCAAACACCTCCTTTAATCGATCCCAAACCTCTTGGGAATAAGATTGCACAGCCATAAATCAACCCAATCCAGAACCGTCTAAAAAATCCATCTGCTTATCTTGGCAATCACTTTTCGGCAATGTCGTTTGAGAAAAGCGTGTTTTTCTTGATTTTTTAAGATCAAGTAAAATTTTCTCCTGCACATCACTTTCATCACGCTCAAAAATATCATCTAAGCCTTTGGCCAAATAATTAAACTGAATTGCACGATCCTTTTCACATTCTT
Organism: Acinetobacter kyonggiensis; assembly: GCF_900107285.1. Classification (GTDB taxonomy): domain Bacteria; phylum Pseudomonadota; class Gammaproteobacteria; order Pseudomonadales; family Moraxellaceae; genus Acinetobacter; species Acinetobacter kyonggiensis. Next base: position 8,428 of record NZ_FNPK01000003.1, read on the forward strand.
TAATTGTTTGAATCAAATCCATCATAGCCTGCTGGAATTTAAGTTCTGAGCCTTGATCCACTTGATTCAGGTATTGATTAGCTACAGTCTTTGCATTTTCTAAAAGCTGAAGCGTTAATGCTTTTGGAAAGCTGGCAATATGCTTTGCACACAGCATGGACATTTGTGCTGCAACGGCATTTAAGTTTTCAGAAAGAATATCTCCTACGCTGTTAAACAGAACACCAGCTACTGATTCTGTTTCATTTAGCTCTGGGTTAATTGTAAAGCCCAGTACCCAATCTACTGAAACCCGGTAAAGACTACACATCACTTGAAGTAATTCTGCATCGGGCAGAGTTTTCCCATTTTCCATTTCACTAATACGATTCTTTTGTGCTACGCCAAATAATTCGATAGCAACTTCATGCTGAAGCATCCCGCTGCGTTCACGCGCCAGCGCAAGTTTACGACCGATCATTGCACGAGTTTCTAAATCAGATTGTTTAGCCATTAAATACTTCTCCCTGCCAACCAGTCGAAATTAACTTTCTTTTCAAGCCAATTTGTTTCTTTAATAAATATGCATGAAAGCCATACACAGCCGTCCTGAACAGGCTCTGCAAATTCAATTTTTTCACTGACAAAAATATTGTCATCTTTATAAAGTAATTCAGTTCCTTTTAAGGAATCGATTAACAGCTTTGGGTAATTATCAATATCAAAGCGTGGGTAGCTTCTGACTGTGTAATTGCGTGGTTTAAGTGGTGGCTGCACCATTAAACGTACCTCACAATCTTGATTTAAAGCCTTCCAATTTAGAGCCTTGAAAATTGGAGCATAAGTATCAAAAACTTTCTTTTTAAACTTCTTAGCGCCTACAGAAAGGCTATTCCTTTGCTTGCCATTTTCGTCAATCGTTGCACGCCAAATATCATTAGCACTAATTCCGTAAGGCAGCTTCACAGTAATGAAATTGTCACCTGTGATAATTATTCCGCCAGTACTACCACGGTGTACTGAATCTTGATCAATCACTTCTGTTTTTAAAGAACATGGATAAACGATCTCACCTCCCAGTGCACGGCGTTCACGCGCTGGGCGGTTTGTTTGCTTTACTTCAAATGGATCTGAGAACCTGCCAACATTATTTTTTGACCATAAATCCCATGCACTGCGCTTTCTCATCGATCAATCACTCTAGTTAGTGGTGAAATGTGGTTGCCAATGTCGGTGCAGTGGTCTTCAATATCCTTTTTGATAGACAAATCAATTTGCTTATCATTTTGGTTTGAATTCGAGACAGTAAGATCATGATTGGCAATTGCAGTGCGGAGATCGGCAATTAATACATATTCAAAATCACATTCAACCAATGGCTTGTATTCAAAAAACTGTTGCTCATCATCGTTATAAAAATAAACAATACCATCCACCACATTGAAGTACTGCTTTGGATTTAAGCTGAAATACTCAGGGTTATTTGCGGTAGTCAAAAGGCAAGATGTAATCATTTCTGCTTGAACAATATTTCCAATTTTTTCAATTAAATTCATGCTACAGCTCCCAAAGTTCCACTGAACCCAACCTGTTTCAAATATGATTCCCATTTCTTCGCTTGAGCTGGATCTTCAAGCTTTACGGCGATACGTGCTGCAAGTTTCTCGTATGACTCTCCCGGCTCAGAGAACTTGCTTGCGAATTCAGGATGCTGTGAAAGTTTTAAAGCGAAGCTGTGAATTTGTTTTTCAGAAAGCTGCTGAGATTTAGATCCTGTACTCGATGGTTTTTCAGAAGTTGAATTTTGATTATTCGAATACTTGGTTCGGTATGCGTTGATCAACCAATCCGTGAAGTGATAAATCATCAGATCATCGCTCATGGTTTTTTCAGCGTTGTAAATTTCGAATGCTCGTTTTTCACGTTCAGCCCATTTCGAATTCATGATGGATTCAAAGTCGATACTGTCATCGGCAAGATAAATTTCTTCACGAAGTTTTTTAAAGCAAAACCAGTCTTTTTTATTTTTAGATTCTAATGAGAGGTTCTTTGAAAGATTCCGTGTCCCAACGTTGGGACTCTTTAACGGAATTGTTGGGACTCTTTCATGGAATTGTTGGAACTGTTCCGTTGTTGGAACTGTTCCACTGTTGGGACTGTTTAAATCATCATTTCCAGCATCTAAGAGTACCGTTGTTGGGACTGTTTCCCGACCATTTACACCCATTAATTGATAAACTTTGACCTGTTTTGTACGTCCTTTTCTCTCACCAGTGTCTACAATTAAGCCATCTTCAATAAGCTCATCGATGATTTTTAAAACAGTTTTACGGTCCATTTCTGTGTCTTCAACCAGTCGAGCAACACTTGGATAGGCGCAATGATCTTCACCTGCACGGTCAGAAAGTGAGAGTAAAACCAATTTTTTAAGCGGTTTTATGCTCCCACCTTTCTTTTGTTTTTGGCGAACTTTCCAAGCCCAAATAGTTGCATCTAAGCTCATACTAACTCCTCCGCCTTAACCAGTTTTAATTCACCATCAAGAATGGCTTGCATCAGGTCGCACAACTGAGGAGAGCGCCAGAGCGATTCAACATACACACGTAATTCTTTGTAGTTATGTCCTTGGCGTTTAATAAAACGGTCTGCATCATGGCGGGTAGCAAAAGTTTGAACACTTACCCATTCTTCGACGTAATAAACCTTTTCCCAATTGAATCCTTTACTACGTGCATAACTTTCAAGCAGATCATCTTGAGAAGATTCATCACCATCTAAGTCATCAAATAATATGTCTGACTCTTTTAAAACGAATGCATTGATATCATGACGTTCTTCGGCATCAAGACTCTCAAACAACGCTTGAGCGTTTTTATAATAGCCTTCCCCATCTACTAGCCAAGTTGAATCATCAACATATTCAGAATCCATACCATATGTTTTTTGAAGCTCTTGAACTATCCAAATTGGGTCACGTGTAGAGCAGTTATGCTTGTCATGACTTTCTTTCAGTTCTGCAACAAACACTTGCCAAGTGGCATATGTAAAATTACTCATATAAATTCCCCACCCTTGACCAAAACAGCCCCAAATAACATGAAAATAAAAAGAAGAACTTTGTCTATTTCTTTCACTTACTACCGCCTTGGATCACCTTATAAGACTTGCCATAAAGCACCGATTCAATGGTGCTAGTGCTTACAGAAAATTGTTTAGCTAAATCTTTAACTTTTGTTCCTGATAAGCGCTTAATTGGTTCATACAATGCTTTTCTCCTTTTTAGATTTATTTACAAGACCGGTAATACGGGTTAAACCAAATGCTGTTACGCGCATTTGAAGAAATACACGCTCTTTGCCGTCATACTGATTTTTAATCACTGGTGATGTTCTATTCATGAATACGCCATTAATCGTGTACTGGGCATGTGGCTGCAATTTTCTGTCTGCATCGCGGTAAATCCATTTTTTATTAATCAGCAGCTGGATCAGCTCAGATTCTTTTATGCCAATGGTTTTTGCGCATTCACGTATGCAATAAGTGTTTGAAGTATCCGCAATGGTTTCTAATGCTTCTGCCTTAGGTGCCAATATCGTAATTTGCTGTTCTGCTATTTGTTTTGCTTCAAATTGCTCTGCCCATGCACGGGCTGCTTCAGCAGGATTGGTGAAATTGGGTAATGCAACAGATGGAATATTTGATTGAGAATCAAATGTGCGAATTACTTTCAAATTGAATGCAGCACTAATCCACATTGCATATGAGTAAACTAATTCTTTGACAACGTATGTACCCTGATCTAATCCACCACGAATCACACTAACTGGTGCTAAGTTATTGATTTTTTCAGATACAGGAATTCCTGTAACGGTTAATTCCTGAACAAGTTCCATAGTTTGCTTATTTGCCAAAAATAACCCAGGCTCATTCTTGCGATCATTGCCAGAAGCTTTATGCAAATCATTCAAACAGAAGCGGCCATCCGTATCTGTCCGAATTTCAATACCCCCAATGGCAATAGCTGTTTTCACCAAAGCATTCATGGATTACCCCCTTGTAATTCTTAGTGTTCGCTCCGTTCGATTAGATCGAACTGTTCTCTTGGAATGCCTACACCTGTGACATAAGCTGAGAATCATCATCACAACGCTTCTTATCCAATGCTTGGCTGGTTAGTGGATCAAGACGACGTTTGGCTCTGAGTTCTGCTAGTGATGCAGAACGAATAACCTTTTCAGAGACTCGACCAATGCGGTGATCTGTTTCCCAGAACTCACCATCAAAATATTTAAGCGTGATGAGATCCTTTACGCATAAAAGATCCAATTCTTTTAAAACCACGACATCTTCAGGCAAAAAATCGCAATCGTTGTAAGGTGTTGCTGTTTGTGCTAAATTTGGCATTAGGGTTCCTCATTCTTCACTTTTGTGTTGGATGGCAAAAATGCTCAACTGGTCGCACAGTTGGGCATTTTTTGTGCCTGTATATTTTGGTGTGACATCACGCATTGGAGGTGGCGCAAGTTCTAAGCGGAACGTATCTACGGTATCTGTGGTAAGAGCAAACTCTTTTTGAAGAGAATGTAATAGCTCTTCCACTACTGAGATTTCAGCCATGCAGATAGATCGAATAAATTCAGATAATGAAAGTTTACGAGTGCGAGAAATTGCTTCTAACTTTAATTTTTCGCTGTTAGTGCATTTAAAAGTAATGCTTTCTGTTAGTTTTTCGGACATTAAATTACCTCAAGACCTTGCAACTTTGTGTAAAGGCTTTCTTCCAGCTGCTACATCTTTAATTTGGTATTCACGCTCAATTGGGATATCTCTATCACCTAATTTAAGTTTACGAGTGCGAAAAATTGCTTCTAATTTTAATTTTTCGCTGTCAGTGCATTTAAAGGTAATGCTTTCAGTTAGTTTTTCAGACATTTTTAGTTCCCTTTTAAGCAACTGCACTTGGATGAAATTCAATCCAAATAGGCATACATACAGTTTTTCTTTGGGCTATTTTTCGGGTCATAGTGGTTCCTATACTGCTTGCTGACTTTTCTTTCTAGATGGAAATAAATCTTTGTATTTGAATTTTCCATTTGTTTTTTCTTGAACAAGAAGAGCTGTTTCTGATGACATTTTTGCTTTCCCATTAATCCACGCCCACACAGATGGCTGTTCAAGATCAAGCGCTTGAGCTGTCAGGGTTTGGGAGCCAAAATGCTCAACAACACACTTATATAAATTAATTAATTCAATATTCATCTATTGATATCCTATATTTTACAGTCAATTTATAGTTTTAACTATCGACTGTCAACAATTACAACTATTTGAATGTTTATAGTTGCAACTATAAAATAGGAATGAACTTAAGGACTATTTTTATGAATACTCTGGCTAATCGACTAAAAGAAGCCCGCCTAAAAGCTAATAAAACACAAGGTGAAGTGGCTGATGCTGCTGGTATAAAACAACCAACATATCAAGCACTAGAGTCAGGAAAAACTAAAAAATCATCTTACTTGCCTGAAATAGCAAAGTTTCTTGAGGTTGATGTTGATTGGCTTAAAACTGGAAAAGAATCTAATTTATTCAAGACATTAAGTTTCAATGAAATAAAAAAGAAATTCGGTGGATCGAAAACAGACTTAAGTGATCAGAATATAGGTATTAATCTTTATACATTCGGCGACCCTGTGCCTGAAGGTTATACCGCAATTGATTACTATCCTGAGATTAAAGCCAGTGCTGGAAACGGCTATATAAACTTGGAAGAAAGTAGTCCATACAAACTATTTATTCCTAATGTTGAGATACTCAACTCGGGTGCTTGTGCGACGCATTGTAAGATTATTAATGTGGATGGCGAAAGTATGATGCCAGATCTATACCCTGAGCAAAAAATTTCTATAGATATGTCGGCCAAAAAAATCTATGACGGTGAAATCTACGCATTTACAAAAGGTAGTGAGCTTAAAATTAAAATACTTTTTAATTGGGGTGAAGAAGGACAAGGTGGTTTTAGAGCAGTTTCGCGTAATTCTGACAAAGTGCGCTACCCTGATGAATATTATTCGCCAGCTCAAATAGAATCTGAGAACATTCAAATCATTGGTCAGTATTGGTGGAAATCTGAAATACGAAAAGTTCGAAGATAATCAAACTTAGAAGCTCTCATTAACCAAAAAACCTCAATTCGATGTAAACCAAGATGTTGAAAAGGAAAACATAATGATTGCAACACTTAATAAATCCAAAACTGCACTAACGATTAATCGTCAAGAATTTAAATTGGCATTAGATAAAATTGGCGCAGGAATTGATAAACAAATAGCCTCGCTTAAAAAAGCCAAGCAAAGCTATGACGCTGCGGAAATGGCGCGCGAGGTCATTAGTGAAGCAAATATCTTTGAAGCTATTATTGAGGGCTTTAACGAAGCAGAAGGTACTAATTTAAAGCTGACGGACATAACCAATCTTGAAGTGGCACAAGGATGGATAGATGAATTTTTAGAAAAGTATTCTGAGTTATAAACCCCTAAACCATTTTTTGTTGGCTGGATAAATAAAACTGCGAACCCGAAGCGACTTGAGTTTATTTAGGTTGCATCGGGTTGTTTAAAAAGCAAGTCACCGGTAATTTGGGGTTGTGGTGATTTGATATTTTAATATGCATATTGGATTAAAATGTGTTCGGAAGCTCAACGACCATTATCTAAGATATATGGCTGTTTAATATAAATTTAATTGGGAGTAATTATGACAAATTTATCACTATTAACTGACGATAAAGTAATTTCTGATGAGGCAAAAGAACTAGCTGAACAGGCAATAAAACTAAAACAAAAAAGTTCTGACTTTGATATACGCGAGTTTCCAACAGAATTAATTGTCGACAAATATACTAGACCAATTCCAGAGATTGATAATAAAACAGAACTATTTATGCCTGAATATCAGCGCGAATTTAAATGGTCTATAAAACAACAATCAGAATTTATAGAATCGGTAATCACAGATTTACCCATTCCTTATATTTATGTAGCAGATGTAAGTGATGGTGACAATGAAGGGCGTATAGAGATTATCGATGGGTCTCAACGTATTAGAACGATAGCAAGATTTTTGAATAATATGTTCGAGTTAGAGAGTTTGACACTTGTACCTGAATTAAATGGTTTTAAATTCAAAGATCTCAAAGGTTCTCGACAGTTACGACTTAAAAGAAAAACAATACGCTTTATAGAGCTTATAGGTGTTGATGAGGAAGCTCGACGTCAAATTTTTTATCGCCTCAATTCTGGTGGCGTTACTCTAAATCCAATGGAAATCCGTTTTGGGACAAATGATGGAGAGTTTTTATTATTTTTACAAGAGTTGGCAAAAGATGAAAAATTTAAGCGTTTATGCCCCATCTCTCAGGGTAGAATTAGGAATAGAGAATATGAGGAAATGCTATTGAGATTTTTTGCGTATCGTTTTGACATGGAATCATATGTAAAAGAAGTTCGTAGTTTTTTAACAAATTTCATGGCTAAAATGAACGGGAAATATATTTATAAAGAGGGAGAATCTAAAATAATTTTTGATCAAGTTCATTTTAGAAATGTATTTGAGGAAATGCTAAATTTTGTCGATAATAATTTTGAACCCTTATATTTCAAAAAAAGTATAAAAAATATTTCCGTACCCCGTATTCGCTTTGAGGCATTATCAGTAGGTGTCTCCTTAGCCTTGAGTAGTGGGCAACCAATTTTTAAAGAAAATATTCCTGAATGGTTAAATTCGGATATCTTTTCTACATTAACTGATAGTGATGCTAGTAATTCTATTCCTAAATTAAAAGATAGGACTTTTTATGTGGTTAATAACCTTTTAAATCTACCATGGCAACCATCATCTACTGCTTTTATTAAATCTTTAGCTGGGAAATCTGTCATTCCTTTCTTAGAGCAAGGGCCTGATGAAGAAGAAGTTGGTATTCGTGGTGATCAATATGACCTATTTTGATTCTGCCGAAGTGATATTTACAGAAAGGCATGAAGAAATGAACGACTTCTTAACTAAATTCCAGCTTTTGAAGGATGAAGCTGGAATTGGTATTAGTAGAAATCAAGAACATATTTTAAAATCCAACATTGTACTTATGCAATACAATATTCTTGAAAGCACATTTCTAGAATTGTACAAGTGTCTTTATAACTATTTAAAAAATTGTAGCTTATCTGTGGATGCTTTAAATAAGTCTTTTACTTACAATATGTACTCGATTATCAAGCGCTCACATCAAAAAAAACATGATCGTATACAGCGTCAACTCTCAGATAACACATCAACGTTAAACTTTTCAAACTGTGCTATGCAAGTTTGTTTTGATCTAGATCCTGAAGAGCAAAAATTTCTTGTCAATGGCAATCTTGATGGGAAAAAAATCAAGGAATTTCTAACAGCCTTTGGAATAGATATAGCTCTATTAAATGAATTGGATTTATCTCAAATTCAGACACTTAAAGATAATCGCCAATTATTAGCACATGGAGGCTCATCATTTTCTGAAGTGGGTAAACAAATATCTTGGGAAACTTTAGAAAGTAATGTAAATACATTAAAACAATTATTTAATAAGTCAAAAATTCTGCTAGAAGGTTTTTGTAATAATTTAGATCAAGAGGCTATTGGATTAGCGTCTTAAAGCTCATCCCAATTATTTCACCCAACCTTACAGGAACAGCATTACCTATCATACGTCCGACCCCTTTAAAGTTAATTTTTTGAGGGGTTTCGGTAAACTGATAGTTTTTAGGAAAAGTCTGAAATAGGGCTGCCTCCCTTAGTGAAATTCCACGATTTTGTTCAGGATGGCCAAACCTACCATTACCAAAACCAAAGCATAAAGTGGTCATTGTTGGAGCAGGCTTATCCCACTCCATTCGGCCATACACAGCAGGATATGATTTTCCTGATTGCTTTTTGTGGCATTCTGCTCTTAGGTCTTCTGGCCAATCCCTCCAAGTCCCACCAGGTATAGATTTTTTGATCCTTTGAAGATTTAACTCACTAAGCTTGGCTGCAATATGTAATGGATCTTTTGTAGACTTTTCGCCAGCATGTAAAGGCTCTAATTTACCTATAACCTGCTTAACAGTAACGGGCTTTATATGAGTTGGAGGTAATAATTCAATATATCCAATTTTAGATGCTAAAACGACATGTCGTTTTCGAGTTTGTGGGATGCCATATTGAACACATACAACTTCTTTAGAAAAAACTGCATAACCCAATAACTTTAATTCATCTACAAAATCTTGATAAACCTTGTGTTTAATAACTTCTGGGACATTCTCCATAGTTACCAACTCAGGTTTAACCTCCTTTATCAAACGCGAAAAATGATACAGCAAAGGCCATTTTTTGTCTTTTGTTGTGTCTTTACCTTGATTATATGTAGAGAATGGCTGGCATGGGGCGCACCCTGCTAGTAGTCTAATACTTCCCTTAGAGTACCATGATGAAATTTCAGAAGCAGTTACATCTGCAACATCCTTGTGAACAAATATTGCTTTATTATTATATTCGTAAGCGAAATGACATTCTTCAGCGATGTCATAACCTGCTTTAACTTTAATTCCTGATTTAATTAAACCTGCTGTTAGACCACCAACACCACAGAATAAATCTACTGCTTCAATTTGCATATCTTTAATAAACCTCGCCTCAGTCTATATGATATATGTTTTTTCGTTTGACATCGAGGAGCTAGTGAAAATATTTAGCATTCCCTTTAATTGATTTTCCTGAGACCCACCCCTGTGTGGGTTTTCTTTTGTCTATTAAAACATAAACAAAATATTTATAAAAATAACTATATTTTTCGAGTTAAAACATTGACTCGTTTTATAGTTTTAACTATATTTATCTCATACCCAATAAAAAGCCCTGATTACTTTCGACGGCGATCAGGGCTTCTTCTTACAGCGAGGCCAGTATGAATCAAAATCCATCTCACAGTCAAACCCCAGAGCTTGACGCTAACAAAAGTCAAACGACTGAGTGTACTCTTAATATTCCATCAACGGGGATCCTTTACCAGCATCCGCCATCAAGCCAGCAAATTGCAAAGGCAAACAAACAAGCCAAAGTTAAAGCAGTCTTCAAAGAATTCATGGCTATTTCTCTAATCGTTGGTACTTCAGTATCAACAGTATTCACAGTCCGTAGTTGTTCAAATGACGTAGATCGTCAGCATGCTCAAGCTCTAAAATATCAATTGCAATTCTCCGCTTCATCAAATGAAGGAGCACGTTAATGACGACTCTTCAGCTAATTAAACAAACCTTATCGCCAACGCAAGTTTTCGAAGCCTTGGCCAAAGATTTCAAAATCGAATTTGCAGAAATTGATACCAATGACTGGGAACTCCTAACCCATCAAAGTCGTTTAGGTTTTGCTGATTTCTTTGGTGGCTTTATTAAGTTTCGTTTTGCTCAAACCTTGGATGAAAGTTTGAAACGTGCTCAAAAAGCTAAAGCAGAAAAGTATTTTTCTGAATGCGTTGGATTAGATGGCGATAAAAACGAACGCTATCGAATTGGAAAATATCCTAGCTTTTATGTGCTTAAACCCACTGGGCGTAGTGGTATCAATCTTGATGACTTCATTATCTACAAAGAATCACAAGGCAATTTAACTCCTGTAGATAAAGACGAAGCAACTGAGTCGCTCATCAAAGGATTAATTTCAGCCCGTAAAGCAAAACGTAATGCTGAGTATTACGACGCTTTAAACAATATTGGCCACTATCAATCTGATGACTATAAGAAATGGGCTAAAACCCATCGTTAATGATCCTGATGAATTTGGAATTAAGAACTCCAATGGCACAAACCTTTTCTGAAAACAATTTATAGGTAAAAAAATGGTAACAGCCACACAAAAAAACGTACTGAATATTGATGTCGAGAAAGTAGTTGAAATTCTTCGTGATAACAAAGGTAAAGCCTACAACGCTCTACTTGTTGAATTTGAAAAAGTCATGCTTGAAGAAACATTAGTCATGACTCGCGGCAATCAAACCAGAGCTGCTGAAGTACTTGGGTTAAATCGCGGAACGCTACGTAAGAAGATTTCATATTTGTCTTCTTATCGGGCCACGATCAAAGCACAGGAGCAAATTCATGAGCAATAGATTTTATCTTGCATGCTTCCGTGACAATGTTGGTTCAAGTGTTGGCTGGCAAGGCTACCACTACTCCGCTATCACCCGGACACTAAAAGTTTTCGGGGCAAAAATGACACATCAATTTAGCAATGTAAGTGTTGGGGAAATTGAAGAATTAGTCATCAATGCAAAATTGAAAGAAGCGACTTGGAGAGCATGATGATAAACAATCAAATTAAACCTGATTATTCTACCGATGTAGCAAGCTTTGTTAAAAATGGCTGTGTTATTGCACTTGCCGTAAATACAAACAAGACTAACTTTAATTATTGTAATGCTGATACCACTGTTAAAAGTGCTGAGCGTCCTAACAGCCATCAAAACCATATCTTACGCACACGTGCTGAAAAGCAAGGTTTAAAAAGCTATAAGCCTGTTGCTTCATGCAGATCGTGTGGAACCGCCGACCGATCTGTTAAGTCTAATATTTGCCTTGAATGCGATAGACGCAGAGCGCGGGCTAAAACAGAAATGAGTGCTAAAAACTTAGAGGCAATTGGTCATTACCTGCTTAGTAAAGATAAGTCGGTCAAGTTCACCAGTGGCAGCAAAAAATACGTTTTAAAAGTTGAGGTGGCATGATGGAATTAACTTTAGAAAAACTTGATCAACTTGATCAAGAGTTCGAAAAATTTAAAGCAAATTTGGTAAATACTGAAAATAAACCACTTAAAGACATGGTTGCTTTTCTTGATAAACATCGCCCGAATAAAACATTTCAGCTCTGGGCCTTAATGATGATTGATCGTGAAAAAAAGCGTGAACATACAGAGTTCTTATCTTCTCAACTCTGGACGGCTGAAGATCAAATTAACGAGCTTTTAGGTCGTGGTGCTGAAGTTATTAAAGAGCGTGATGAGCTACTGGAAGCCATTAAAATTCATGCGCCCGACTGGGAATCGAAATTGCTCTGGTGTGTTGAGATGGCTGAAGAACCTGATTCGCCTTTTGAGCAAACTCCTGCAAGCAGTAAATCTATTGCTCAACGCGTTGTAAAGCGCTATCACGAAATTAACAACAATAGCTATGACACTGATATAGCTAAATCAATGAACAATTGTATTCGGGTTGCAATGTGGCATGGCACACCAGAAGAACATGTAGCGAAAATTTTATTCAATGAAGCTTGGTTTGACTTACCAATGTTTAAGTGTGATTCAGCAGATCGAATTGACCAAGCCTTCAAAGCTAAAGATTTAGTCAAATGCACAAACCAAGGCAAAGTCTTGGTTACCAAAGATATTGATGAAGCCAAGCGCTTCTTTGGAGTTGCGTGATGGATATTCAGAAAGAATGGGATTTATTTGTAGCGCACCTCAGAACTCTGGGTGTTGTGAAAATTGGTCGAAATGCTTTGGGTGTTATTACTAATCTAACGCGTGAAGGAAATTGCTCGCTTGGGTATAACGATATTGAATTGATGTGGAAAACATGGCAAGTAGCCAAAGCTCAAGTGGTGCAGGAAGGGTTTGTGGTGATGCCAAAATTATTGAGTGATGAACTGGCAGATGAATTAGCAATTGATGCCTTTAATAATATTCAAAGCATGTTTGATTATGAGCACAGAGGCTCAACAGCCACACACCGGGAAGAAATTCGATTGAGATGGTGCAAAAACAAAGCTAGAGACTTTCAAGAAAACTACAAGGCCATGATCGAAGCACAGGAGCGAAGTCATGATAGCTAAAGTTCTTGATCCTTGTTGCGGTTCGCGTATGTTCCACTTTGATCGTCAAAATCCTAATGTGGTTTTTGGTGATATTAGATCTGAAAGCCATGTTTTGTGCGATGGTCGTTCACTTGATATTGCACCGGACATTGAAATGGATTTTCGTGCAATGCCATTTGAAGATGAAAGCTTCCATGCAGTAGTTTTCGATCCACCTCACTTACTTCATGCAGGCGATAAAAGTTGGCTGGCGCTGAAGTATGGAAAACTTAACCAAGATTGGAAAGATGATCTTACTCGTGGTTTTTCTGAATGTTTTCGAGTGTTAAAACCAAATGGCATGCTGATTTTCAAATGGAACGAAACCCAAATTAAAGTCAGTGAAATTTTAGCCTTAACCAATCAAAAACCATGGTTCGGACACCCTTCTGGAAAACGTGCAAATACGCATTGGATTGGATTTATGAAGATGGAGCAAAGTCATGATTGAGAAGACCGAAAATTCATTGAATCTTGGGCTTGAACAAGTTGATGTTTTAATCAGAGAGCTACAATCAACATTTGATGAGTTTAGTAATGATCTAGGCCCTCTCTCGCTTGATGAATCTGGTGTTTCAATTGAAATAAAATTGAAGTCGAGTACTCACTCGTATGACTTAGCTCAATTAAAATTGCTTAGAGCTGAGTTGGTTGATCCAATTGTGAATAGTTTGAAGGAGATTTCATGAGTATTCGAAAAATTAAATCAGTCCTAAAAAAGAAAAATATTCCTTATGAGCTTATTGATATTGATCATGCGACATGTTGTTCGGAAACAACATGGGGCATTATTTTTAAGGAAGAAATCAAGCAAAAAATAATTGAATTATCGAACGGCGAGATAACTAAGAATTATTTTCAATTTGGATTTGGTGGAAATGCTGAACACCTTGCAAAATTATTGGATGCCTTACCAAGCTTAAAAAAAGCAAAGGGAGCTTGATGTGAGTGTTCCAGAACTAAAAACAGAAGATTACTTATTTATGAGGTACAAAGCTCTTGTTGTTCAGCTTGAAGATGTGTGCAAGGACTACTACCCCAACCTCACAAAAAAAGTAATGAATGAGCGAGCTTGCAAACAAGAGTTTCCTTTTCCGTGCTTTCGACTAGATAAAAGTCAAAAATCACCATATTTTGTCCATATTAGTGAATTGGCAGTGTGTATTAATCAGCGCCATGAAACTGCGAAAAAAGACTATGCTACATTTCACCGATGAGATGTAGCACATCATCAATTTGTAAAACATCTTTCCTTTTTTTAGCTGATACATATATCTGTAAGCATTTCCAAGATTCGTGAAGGCTTACTTGCTGTAGCTGTGGAATCGTAAACCCTTGTTCTGCAAGCCGTGTACACGCCTCATGTCTTAAGTCGTGAAAGCGAAGATTTTCAATACCTAAAAACTTACAAGCCTCTCTAAACTCTTTTGCGAGTGTATTAACATTTACAGGGAATAAGAGTTGATCACTGTAATTTAATTCCAACATGCGGTTCCTATATTCTGGCTTCTTTGCTATATCGATAATAGATTTACAAGAATCCAGAACATTAAACTCTTTATTATTGCCTTTTGACCCTCTTGGATTTTTTAAATCCTTAACCAACCAAGATTGATTAAAGGTGTCGTAATCAGACAATTGTAATCTACAAATTTCAGACTCCCGTCTACATGAAAAAATAGCAAACCACATAATAAGATGCATTGGATAGGTATTTCCTTTCGTCCTGCGATTCCACTTTTCTACAAAATATTTTGTGAGCTTCAATAATTCTTTAGATGTTGGCAGTCTGTCACGAGATACACCCAAAGCAAGTTGACGCGTTTTTCGCATTTGTGCAGCAACACGATCAAATGTATTTAAATCAACAGGAACATTCCACATAACAGAAGCATGCACCAATACGCTGCGGATATTAAGCATTTCGGTTTGAATGGCGCTAGGTTTATTAGGCTTATATCCAAGTTCTTCACTTCCATTTCTACGAAGCTTGACATGATTTGATAAGTTTTCGGATGTAATACTTTGAATTTTACACTTAGAAATTGGGAATCTTCTTAAACGCTTAAGCGCAATTACTTTTGATCTACAGTAAACACCTTCTACTTCTTCCAGATATTTATCTATTGCTTGGTGTAGAGTATAGTCAACAGTGACCATACCTTTATTCAATAATATTTCAGGATTGTGTTCAATCTCAGCTTCTCTTTTGATTAGCCAATTTTTGGCAATCTTTTTAGATGCAAAAGTTTTGCTTTCCTTATATGAAGGTAACCCCTTGCGATTGATGCGAATTTCAGCACGATATTTAATAGTGCCATTTGCAAGTTCTCGTGAAGTAACAGTACCCATTTTTACACCTCAATATAGTGAAAGTAATATGGCGTAAATCAGGGCGTAAATAAATGTACAAAAAAAGCAGCATGGAGCAAAACCAAGAATAATAAAGTCAAATAAAAAATAACTTAAATAATTGTTTTTTAATATGGTTTTTAAAAGTTATTGATATTTAAGGTTTTTCCGTATTATGTGAGTGAATTATGGAGTAAAATTACACTTGAGTAATAACTCGCCATTGAATAATGATAACTAAACCTAATATTGTGATGATGTGCTTTACACAATGTTAAACCTGAGGAAACTCTCATGACTAAGTTTACAGTTGCAATGTTTGCAAGCCTTGCAACCTTCATCGGGGCAAATACCTTTGCAGCAAGTGCCGAGCAAGAGTGTCAACAATTGAAAAATGACCATGATGTCATTTATGCATCTAAAGGTTTCTGCTTTAAAGATCCGGAAGCTAAGGCGAAGTTTGGCAATGATAATTGCTATACAACTAAACCAAAATTTTCAGAAAAAGAGCAACAACGACTTGACGCCATCAAAGATCGTCAGAAAGAATTGAACTGTAAATAATTACAGCAGACAATTACTTTTAAGGATTAGACATGCTTTACGATGATCAAAATATTTTTGCACGCATTATCCGCAATGAACTTCCTGCCATTAAAGTTTATGAAGATGATCAAGTTGTTGCGTTTATGGACATCATGCCACAAGCTGAAGGCCATACGTTGGTTATCCCTAAAACACCAGCTGTAACACTGCTTGACCTCGCACCAGAAGCTGCTGCTTACACCATTCAAATTGTGCAAAAAATTGCACAAGCTATGGAAAAAGCATTGGATATCAAAGGTGTTGTCCTCATGCAACTTTCAGGTGCCGCAGCAGGTCAAACCGTACCGCATGTGCATTTCCACTTAATTCCAACGTCAGTACATGAATTAGGTAAACATGCTTTACACATGGGTGATCAAGAAAAAATTAAGGTCTTGGCTGAAAAAATTAAAGCCGCACTTTAATTTAAATCATCTAAAATAAAATGGAGTTTAGGCTCCATTTTTTATAAGTCCATAATAATAAAAAATATTAGATCCAAATAAAAAAACCTTAATACGTCACCAAACTGTCATTTTTTCTTCACCGCACTGTCATATCCATTACAGATACTGCTTAGCAAGTTGGTTAGCTTCTGTAACTTTTTGTACTTAAGCAAACTAAAAAAGAGTCAAGCAAGGCTATCGCCATTAAGAACAGTGTTTTGGAGAAATCTCAATGAAAAAATTGCTTCTCGCTGCAGCAGTTACAACTTTAAGCTTAAGTGCAGCGCAAGCAGCACCAACTTTGTACGGTAAAGTGAATGTAAGTGTCGACAGCTACGATGATGGAAAAGATGACAAAGTAGAAGTCAATTCAAATGCTTCACGCCTTGGTGTTAAAGGGGAAGAGAAACTAACTGAGAAACTCTCAGCAGTTTACCAAGCTGAATGGGAAATTGATGTAGATGGCGGTGATGACGTATTTAAAAAACGTAATATTTTCGCTGGTTTAAAGTGGGCTAATCTAGGAACCTTAAAAGCAGGTATCATGGATACACCATTTAAAGATGCTGCTAATGGATACCGTGACGTATTTAATGACTATGCACATGCCGACATCAAAGAAATGATGTATGGTGAAGAACGTGTAGAAAATGTCATTGGGATTGAAACCGATCCTAAACTGATGGGTGGATTAGTATTTGCTCTTCAAGCTCAACAAGGTGAATCTACCAGCAGTACAGTAACTTATACTGACGGTGCTCGTGACAGCATTGGCGATGGTATCTCCACTTCACTTTCATATGCCAATAAAGACCTCGGCTTAGAAGGTGTTATTTCAGGAAACTTCAAATCTATAGGTGACTTCGCGGCTGTTGGCATTTCAAATGCTCCTGCTGACGCAATCCGTGTAGGTGCTTCTTTCGACCTAGGTAAAATTGGTGCGGCAGGCTTATTTTTAGGTGCGATGTGGCAAACTGCTGAAGTCTCTGATTATTTAGGTACTGAAACCTATCGTAATGTAGAAGAAAATGCATGGTTAATTTCAGCAACGTATAAGCTTGGAAATACACCTTGGTCTTTTAAAGCTCAATATCAAGAAGCTGACACTGACTGGACTACAGCTACAGTAACGGGCGATACCTCTGCAAAACAATGGGGTATTGGTGCAGATTATAAATTAAACAGCCAAACAAAATTATTCGCGAGTGCAGTACAACGCGAGTGGGACAACAAACGTACAAGCGCTGGAGCTGCTGCTGCAATTCCAAATGCTGACGAAAATGTTTATGGTTTAGGTATGGAAATCAAATTCTAAGTTCAAATGAATTAACAAAAGACCACCTAAAAGGTGGTCTTTTTTATTTCACAAAATCACACCAAATGCCGCAAAAAATCGACTGTTTTAAAAATATCTCCATCATTATTGTTATGCTTAAATGCAAAATTCTAATTAAAATAAAAATCAATCTCATTTGATAAACATTATCTTAAATGCCAGTTTTTAATAATACACAACTGTTTTAGTCAACTTTAAAATAATACTAAAGCATTTTCGTTGGTTTTACAAAAAACCAATACAAAGCATTTTACTCAACTTTAAAATCCTGAAATATTAGTTTAATTTTTGTTTAACCTGTTTTTTAAGTTGTTGTTTAAATTAAGTTAAATAATATATTTTTATTTTAAGTGTTCCAGCTATTTATTTTTATTATTGTTTTGTTAATAATAGATATTATGTTTCAAAATAGGCTTATGTAGATGAGCTTAATCCCCAAAGATTTCAATCAAAAATTAGTGCGAGAAATCACGATCATATTAATAATTAAGATCGTTCTCTTACTAACAATCAAACATATCTGGTTCGATGCTCCGACCATTCCTAAAAATTTTGACAATCAAGTTGCCGAGCATATTGCTGGCAGCCCTTCCCAAATCAAGGAGACACGTTGATGATTTCTGAAAGCGTGGTCGATCTTTCGCGGTTCCAATTTGCGATGACCGCGATGTATCATTTTATTTTTGTTCCACTGACTTTAGGTCTGGCTTTTATTCTTGCCATTATGGAAACCACGTATGTGATTTCTGGTAAAGAAATTTATAGAGACATGACTAAATTTTGGGGAAAACTCTTCGGTATTAACTTCGCTTTAGGGGTTACCACTGGCTTAACCATGGAATTCCAGTTTGGTACAAACTGGGCATATTATTCACATTATGTGGGTGATATTTTTGGTGCTCCACTTGCAATTGAAGGCCTGATGGCATTCTTCTTGGAGTCCACCTTTATTGGTTTATTCTTCTTCGGATGGGATCGACTTTCTAAAGCTCAACATTTAGCGGTCACTTGGCTGGTTGCTATTGGCTCCAATCTGTCTGCACTATGGATTTTAGTCGCCAATGGTTGGATGCAGAATCCAGTCGGTTCAGAATTTAACTATCAAACCATGCGTATGGAGTTAGTTGACTTTGGTGCCTTGATTTTCAACCCAGTCGCTCAAGTTAAGTTTGTACATACCGTTTCAGCCGGTTATGTGACGGGTGCTATTTTTGTACTTGCGATTTCAAGTTTCTACTTATTGAAAAAACGTGATGTCCCCTTTGCCCGTCGTTCGTTCGCAATTGCAGCCATCTTTGGTTTAGCATCTACACTATCGGTGATTTTACTGGGTGATGAATCTGGTTATGAAATTGGTGATGTGCAAAAAACTAAACTTGCATCAATTGAAGCAGAATGGGATACCCATCCTGCACCAGCACCATTTACTTTATTTGGTATTCCAAATAAAGAAACCATGACTACGGACTATGCAGTCAAAATCCCTTATCTCATGGGAATTATCGCAACACGTTCAACAACAAAAGAAGTAACGGGCATCAAAGACCTCGTTATTCAGCATGAAGCACGTATCCGTAATGGTATGGTTGCTTATGCACAATTAGAAAAACTTCGTGCTGGTGATCAATCCGCTGAGCTAAAAACAGCATTTAAACAATCTCAAAAAGACTTAGGCTATGGCTTACTTCTTAAGAAATACACACCAAATGTGGTTGATGCGACTGAAGCAAATATTAAAGCAGCCGCTTTAGACACCATTCCACATGTCCCAAGCTTATTCTGGGCTTTCCGTGCCATGGTGGCCTCTGGTTTCTTAATGTTGTTGTTATTTGCCCTTGCAACTTTTGCTGTAGCAAAACGCAATGCAGAAAGCAAACCGTGGTTACTTAAATTCGCTCTATTTGCCTTACCTTTACCATGGGTTGCAGCGCAAACGGGTTGGTATGTTGCTGAAGTAGGTCGTCAACCTTGGACGATTGGTGAAGTTTTACCTACACATCTCTCTACTTCTTCATTAAGTACTGGCGATGTTTGGGGTTCAATCATTGCACTTGCAGCATTCTATACAGTACTTCTTATTATTGAGATGTACTTGATGATCAAATTCTCTCGTTTAGGTCCAAGTTCGTTACATACAGGTAAATATCATTTCGAGAAATTAGCAGCAAAAGATAATGCAAATCACGCTAAAGTTGAGGAGCCTCAATCATGATCGAATATGAACTTCTCAAAATCATCTGGTGGGTGTTGGTTGGTGTCTTACTGATTGGTTTTGCACTTACAGATGGTTTTGATATGGGCTCAATGGCACTCATGCCATTTGTAGGAAAAACAGATGATGAACGTCGTGCTGCAATCAACACGATTGCACCACACTGGGAAGGCAACCAAGTTTGGTTCGTGACCGCTGGTGGAGCACTATTTGCTGCTTGGCCAATGGTTTATGCCACTGCTTTCTCGGGCATGTACTGGGCACTACTACTGGTCTTATTTGCTTTATTTTTAAGACCTGTAGGCTTTGATTACCGCTCTAAACTGCAAAATACACAATGGCGTACGTCTTGGGATTGGGGTTTAGCCATTGGTGGTGCAGTTCCTGCTTTAGTGTTTGGTGTCGCATTTGGCAACATGTTCCTTGGCGTACCTTTTACATTAGATGAAACTGTCCGTTCAACCTACACAGGTAGCTTCTTCGCCCTACTCAATCCCTTTGCTTTAGTTTGTGGTTTAGTCAGCTTATCGATGCTGTGTGCGCATGGTGGTGCATGGCTCATGCTTCGTACCGATGGTGTTTTGCGTCAACGCTCTGCAAAAGCAACTCAAATTATGGGCATCGTATACTTAATTTGCTTCTTAGGCGCAGGTGCATGGTTATACTTCGGTGGTATTGAAGGCTATACATTAGTACAACCTTTTGATACCAATGGTGTAGCCAACCCATTAGCAAAAGAAGTACTCACCAATGGCAACCACGGTTGGATGAACAACTATTCAACCTATCCAATCACTATGCTTGCTCCAATTGCTGCAGTTTTGGGTGGATTACTGATTGTCTTGGCTGCTGGTAAAAATAAAGCGGGGCTTAGCTTTACAGGCTCCACTTTAGCCGTAACAGGTTCCATCTTAACGGCTGGTTTTGCACTATTCCCATTCCTCATGCCATCAAGCATTAATCCAACCGTAAGTTTGACCATGTGGGATGCTGTTTCAAGTCAAAATACACTTACTGTGATGACTGTTGTCGCGGGTATTTTTGTCCCACTCATTATAGTTTACACCACTTGGTGCTACTATAAGATGTGGGGTGTAATTACCAATAAACACGTTCAAGATAACTCACACAGCCTTTATTAAGGTTGTGTCTACAAGAAATAAGGAGAATAGTTATGTGGTATTTCGCTTGGATTCTTGGCATCTTGATGGCGTGTTTTGCAGGTGTACTCAGTGCTCTTTACATTGAACACAATCAAGATTTAGATGAGGAATAGAAAATGACGGAAGTGGCAGTGACAACAACAGAAAAAAAGCCGAATAGATTTGCAATGGCCCTCTCATTTTTGTTGGCATTGCCTCTTGCTGCTATTTTACTCATCCATCCTGCTGCAATGTTGGATGCCAATGGTGAATACAGCCATCGAGCCATGATGTTTATTATGATTGGTATTTCAGGTGGTTTTATTCACGGTGTCGGTTTTATTCCAAAGTTTTGGTTATGGAAATGGTTATTTAGCCCTTTCATTGCATGGCCACTCATGCTTTGGGGCTACTACACTTGGCTCCTCGCTTAAAATCAAAAAGCCCTTAATTTATTAAGGGCTTTTTTTTACCATAATTATTGCGTCATTAACGGTGACTATGAATCGACATCACAATTCCCATACTGGCAAGCATGGAAATTACAGCGGTTCCACCATAACTCATCAATGGTAATGGATCACCTGTCACAGGAAGAATACCACTCACCATTCCTGAACTTAAGAACACAAAAAAGAAGAAAGTCAGCCCAATCGCACCCGCAAATAAACGCCCAAAGTTATGAAAGCTATTCATTCCGATCATTAAACAACGAATAATAATGGCAGCAAATAAACTAATTAACAGAAACACCCCAATAAAACCGAACTCTTCTGCATAAGTCGACATAATAAAATCGGTATGATGTTCAGGCAAGTAACCTAAGTGTGATTGCGTTCCCTCAAGGTAGCCTTTACCTGTTAAGCCGCCAGAGCCAATTGCAATTTTGGATTGAATAATATTCCAACCTGCCCCCAAAGCATCAGATTCTGGGTCAAACAAAGTCAACACACGCTTTTTTTGATACTCTTGCAACACGAACATCCAAAGTGCAGGTGCTGCAACCGCAAATGCTGAAAGCGCACCTACAATCAATTTCCAAGACATACCACTTAAAAATAAAACAAAGATGCCCGGAATGATCAGACCAATATTCAAGTCAGGCTGCAAAGCCACAAGTACAAAAGGAATGATCATCAGCACTAAAGCGATAATAATATCTAAGAACTTAGGTGGAAATGGACGACGCGAAAAATACCATGCCATCATCAAAGGCATTGCAAACTTCATAAATTCACTGGGTTGCATGCTGCCAATGCCCGGTAGACTAATCCACCTTTTTGCCCCCATACGAGTTTCACCAATGACCAGTACCATCACCAGCATAAAAAGGGCAAATATATAAAAATAAGGGCTAACCGCTTGATAAACTTTTGGTGGAATTTGCGCGCAGATAAACAGGGCGATAAAACCAACACCAAAACTAATGGCTTGACGAAGCACCATTTGTGAATCTTGAGCTGATGCGCTGTAAATAACCATCAAACCCAACGCGGCATTCAGAACTAAAAAGCATAATAACCAAGGGTCTAAATGCCATTTTTTCCATTTAGATGAATCATTTTTAATGCTTCTACCATCACGTAAAGAGTGACGTAAAAAACGATACTGAGGTGATGGTATCATTTGAAATATTTGAATGTGTAGATAAGATGGCAAAGTATAAATTTAAAGCCCCAGAGATAATACATCTGGCGCCATTTTTTATTTTATTTTTGTGAAGCTAAAATTAATTTAGCCAGTTCTAAATCATCGGCATAAGTAATTTTAATATTATCTGAACGACCTTGCACCACTTTCACCGTTTCACCTATATGCTCTAAAGCACTGGCTTCATCCGTAATCGTAATACCATCCTGTAATGCTTTCTCAATGGCATACTTCAACATGCCTAACTTTGAAAGTTGCGGAGTCTGTGCTTGCCATAAATGCTCACGACTCACAGTCCTATCAATATTATCGTGCTGTGCCACAAATTTTAAAGTATCACGGACTGGAATGGCTAAAATTGCACTACAATCCTCTTGAATAGCCATATGCACCAAACGATTCAAACACTCTTGAGTAACGCATGGACGTGCAGCATCATGTACAAAAACCAAATCATCAGCTGAAGCTATTCGACTCAAATAAGTCAATGCATTCAGCACAGAATGAACACGCTCTGCACCGCCCACACAAAAATGAGCTTTATCCAACTGAACAAAATTTAATGTTTTAGCAACTGAATCATCTTCACTTATCGCCAACACATAACCCAATATAGGCAATTGATTCAAACGACTCACCGTATGTTCTAATACAGTCTGACCTTGAATCATTTGATACTGTTTAAGTTCAGTTTTAGAAAAACGACTTCCAGAACCTGCCGCAGGAATAACCGCCCAAATTTTATGGTGCATTTACAGGCACTTCTTCTTGGCCATCTTCATTGGTTCTTAAATCTATTTTTGCATTTGGATCAATATAAATCGGCTTATACTGCGTTCCAATCATGCTCATTTGCACAAACGTTTCATTTGGCTTAACCAAACCTAAATCTAAACGTGCATGCTCTTCAATCGCTTCAATGCCATTTTTTAAATCATACACTTCAGCAGCCAGAACACGATTACGTTCTTTTAATTCCGTATTTATTTCTGTTTGTTGTTGAATTTTTTGGGCTAATTTTTGATGATCATGATAACCACCTTCGCCAAACCAGAATAAGTACTGAAACCCTGCGATCAAAATGATCGCAAGGCCCAATAATACTTTACTCGCAGCGGAGTTAAATATACTTAACATAAATAGCATTCAGTCGCTTAGTTCAAACCTTTGAATTCAGCTTTACCGCGATACGCTGCATGAGTCAACTCTTCAATACGAAGTAATTGGTTATATTTTGCAACACGATCAGAACGGCACAGTGAACCTGTCTTGATTTGACCAGCCGCAGTACCCACAGCAAGATCTGCAATCGTAGAATCTTCAGTTTCGCCTGAACGGTGTGAAATTACTGTAGAGTAACCATTTGCTTTCGCAAGATAAATTGCATCTAAAGTTTCGGTCAACGTACCAATTTGGTTGTATTTGATTAAAATAGAGTTACCTACTTTCTCATTAATACCACGCTGAAGGATTTTCGGGTTTGTAACGAACAAGTCATCACCCACCAACTGGATTTTGTCGCCAAGGATAGACGTCAAATAAGACCAACCTTCCCAATCTGACTCATCCAAACCATCTTCAATTGAGATAATTGGATATTGGTTTACAAGACCCGCTAAATAGTCAGAGAACTGGTTGCTTGTGAATGCTTTATTGCCTTCACCTGCAAGGATGTATTGACCATTTTTGTAGAATTCTGAAGATGCACAGTCAAGCGCAAGCATAATGTCAGAACCAGCTTTGTAACCTGTTTGACCAATAGCTTCAAGAATAACAGTGATTGCTTCTTCGTTTGAACGCAAGTTCGGTGCAAAACCACCTTCATCACCTACAGCAGTGTTTAAACCTTTTTTGTTTAAAACTGATTTTAGAGAATGGAAGATTTCAGCACCTGCACGTAATGCTTCAGAGAATGAAGTAAAGCCTACTGGCTCAATCATAAACTCCTGAATATCAACATTATTATCTGCATGTGAACCACCATTGATGATGTTCATCATTGGTACAGGCATAGTCAAAATCGTTTGACCACGTAAGTCTGCGATATATTGGAACAAAGGAATTTTCTTTTCGTCAGCCGCAGCACGCGCAACAGCTAAAGAAACAGCTAAAGTTGCATTTGCACCCAATTTTTCTTTGTTTTCAGTACCATCAAGATCAATCATCTTTTGGTCGATTTCTTTTTGCTCAAATACAGAAGTACCGATTAAAAGATCACGAATCAACGTATTTACGTTGTTTACTGCAGTGCGAACACCTTTACCTAAGTAACGTGCTTTGTCGCCGTCACGAAGTTCTAAAGCTTCACGAGAACCAGTTGAAGCACCAGATGGTGCACATGCACGGCCAACTACGCCAGATGCTAAGATAACGTCTGCTTCGATGGTTGGGTTACCACGAGAGTCCAAAATTTCACGTGCACGAATGTCAACGATTTGACTCATGAACAATTCCTCAGTTGATTGAATAACTAGATGCTATTTAAAGCATCAATGAGTATCTAACTTTTTGAATCCTTTAACCAAAGTATCCAATTCTTTTAATTGCGCCAAGAACGGCTCAAGTTGTGACATACGAAGTGCGCATGGGCCGTCACATTTTGCATGTTCTGGATCTGGATGTGCCTCTAGGAACAAACCAGCCAAACCTGTCGCCATACCTGCGCGTGCAAGTGTCGTGATTTGCGCACGACGACCGCCTGCCGAATCCGCTCGACCACCAGGGGTTTGCAGCGCATGGGTCACATCAAAAAACACAGGGACATTCATTTCTTTCATGTGGTCGAAGCCAAGCATGTCTACAACAAGATTGTTATAGCCAAATGCTGAACCACGTTCACAGAGAATAAGCTTGTCATTTCCAGCTTCTAAACATTTATTTAGAATATGGCGCATCTCGTGCGGTGCGAGGAACTGTGCTTTTTTAATATTAATAATGGCATCTGTTTTTGCCATCGCTTCAACAAGGTCAGTCTGACGACTTAAAAAAGCAGGAAGCTGAATAATATCAGCAACTTCAGCTACAGGTGCGGCTTGGTAAGGCTCATGTACATCGGTAATGATCGGTACATTGAAGTGTTTTTTAATGTCTGCTAACCACTCAAGACCTTTTTCCAAACCTGGACCACGGAAAGAATTCAAGCTGGAGCGATTGGCTTTATCAAAGCTTGCTTTAAAAACATAGGGAATATCTAAACGTGTGCAGATATCCACATAGGTTTCAGCAATTTCAAAAGCAAGATCTTTAGATTCAAGTACGTTCATGCCGCCGAATAGTACAAATGGCAAGTGGTTTGCCATTTGTATATCGCCTAAACGTACAATTTCTTGTGGTTTTAATTGTGACATTTAAACTTTCCTAGTTTATTCCCAGACCATTGTTACTTGGTTTTTTGATACTGTTTTTTAGCAGCGTCAATAAAGCTAGCAAATAACGGATGTCCATCACGTGGTGAACTTGTAAATTCCGGATGGAATTGTACAGCAATAAACCAAGGATGTTGAGGAATTTCAACAGTTTCTACTAAGTGTTGTACTGGTGAATAACCTGAAATTTTCATCCCTGCTTCTTCAAGCGCTGGAATGAAACGGTTGTTCATTTCGTAACGATGGCGGTGACGTTCAATAATTTCCGCACTACCATACACTTCACAAGTCTTTGTACCTGCAACCAATTCAGATTTTTGAGCACCCAGACGCATGGTTCCACCAAGGTCAGATTCAACACTACGCTGCTGAACTTCACCGCGCTCATCCAGCCATTCAGTAATTAAACCAATGAGTGGTGATTTCGTTGAACGATTAAATTCAGTAGACGTTGCATCCGTAATACCAGCAACATGACGCGCATACTCAATAACAGCAAGCTGCATGCCCAAACAGATTCCAAGGAATGGAACACCATTTTCACGGGCAAATTGAATTGCTTTCATTTTGCCTTCAGTACCACGTTCACCAAAACCACCTGGAACAAGGATTGCATCCGCATCTTTCAATACATCGCTTACATCTTGGCTTTCTAACTCTTCAGCATTGACATAGTCAATTTGAATTTTAACGCGGTTTTTAATACCCGCATGTAGAAGTGCTTCATTTACAGATTTATAGGCATCTGGAAGTTCAACATATTTACCCACCATTGCAACACGTACTGTGTATTCTGGATTAAGTAAAGCATCTACCACATTATCCCAATCTGTTAAATCAGCTTCAGGAAGGTCGTTATAACCAAAACGCTCACAAATCAAATCATCAACATTTTGTTCATAGAAGGTACGTGGGATTTGATAAATAGAACGCGCATCCTTACACACCACAACCGCACGTGCTTCTACGTTAGTAAATAGCGCAATTTTACGGGTTGTATCAGCATCAACATCATATTCTGTACGACAGATTAAGATATCTGGCTGAATACCAATCGACAATAGCTCTTTAACAGAGTGCTGTGTTGGTTTGGTTTTTAATTCAGCCGCAGATTTAATGTATGGAAGCAAAGTTAAATGCATGAGCATGGTACGTTTATGACCCAGCTCAACCATTAATTGACGTACAGCTTCCATAAATGGGAGAGATTCAATATCACCTACTGTGCCGCCAATTTCTACAATTGCAACGTCGTAGCCTTCACCTGCGCGAAGAACACGTTCTTTAATATTATCCGTAATATGTGGAATAACCTGAACTGTACCGCCAAGATAATCACCACGACGTTCTTTATTTAAAACATCTTGGTATACACGGCCAGAAGTAAAGTTATTCAATTTGGTCATTTTCGCACGACGTAAGAAACGTTCGTAATAACCCAAATCTAGGTCAGTTTCAGCACCATCCTCTGTGACAAAGACTTCACCATGCTGGAATGGGCTCATTGTCCCTGGATCGACATTAATGTATGGATCCATTTTGACCATGGTTACTTTTAAACCACGGGCTTCTAAAAGTGCAGCAACTGAAGCAGCTGAAATACCTTTACCTAGTGATGAAACTACACCACCAGTCACGAAAATAAAATGGGTCATTGGGTTTCTCGTACAATCGAGCCTAAATCGGCCTACAATGTTGCGCAATTTTACTTTACTCTGTACCAATAAAGCAAAGTCAATCCGCATCAATTCATAGAACAACAAACAATTGGCTATTCTATCAGCATTTCCGATAAAAAATTAGAGGGGTTGCAGAGGATTTTTATATTCGTATTTGCTGTTATAATGCTGACATCCTATTAATGCTTTATTTTGTGCAATTATGAATAAAAAACTTTTAATTTGTGGTGCTATCGCAGCAGGTTTATTATTAACAGCGTGTGTAAAAAAAGAAGCCCCGAAAGAAGATGAATCAGAACAAGCTGCAACAACTGAGCAAGTGACTGAACCGGTACAAGCAGAACCTTTAACTCCAGTTGAAAGCAACCAAATCGAAATTCCTACGCATGTAGAAGTTGAACGCCACGAAACAGCAAATACAACGACAGAGATTCGTCGTGAAGTAAGTGAACCTCAGGTAGTTGAAACAAAACCTACTGAAAGCAAACCTACTGCAAAAGCTGAGGCACCAAAAGCAGAAGACAAACCAACTCAAGCCACTCAACAAAAACCGAGTAATACACCTCAGTCGGAAGATGATGCTGTTGCTGCTGCCATTGCTGCTGCCACGCCTGCACTTGAAAACTAAGTTCATTTTTGAAATGCAAAAACCCAGTGCAATCACTGGGTTTTTATTTAAGAGTAGATCTATATTATATAAGAATGAATCACGATTGAATTTTTCAAATAAATCTAAGTTCATTCACGAATAAATACAGCCAAAAACACAGACCAATTTATGAAATAAAAATGTAAATCCACATCACGATCAAAAAATTAACGATTATATTGATTCATTAAGTAGGATTAATAAAATAAAAGTACACCACCATAACAGCCAAAATAAACATTGATAGCAATAAATACGTATTTACGGTATTAAAGCTTTTAATAAATTTCACAATTTCCACGATACTAATCCAAATCTACTATTAAAGTCATACATGCTATTTTATTAATATATGATTACATATATCCAAATAAATTAAAACTGATTCATTTCAAGTCTTTTATTCTATTGAGATAAATTCCGCTCAACATATTTAAAGACGAAACAAAATACTGGTCTAAAAAATATTGTGAGCCAACGCATGCTGACATTAATAATATCATTACCAAACAATCAGGTGATCGCTTTTAGGCTACAATACGTACGCTTTTCACCCATGTTGTTTAATAGATGATAAAAAAATGTTGTGATTTATTAGAGAGCAATCATTTAAAGATTGCCTTTATTGAAAGCGCAAGCTCAGGCTATCTTTCAAGCCAATTTTCGATTTATAAAAATAGTGGTGCAGAAATATTACTGGGTGGTTTAGTGAGCTACGACCCTTCCACAAAAGTCAATATCCTCAAAATTGAGCCAGCTTTCATTGAAAAATATACTGCTGAATCCGCTGAAGTCACTGAAGCAATGGCTATTCACGGGAAAATATTATTTACACAAGCAGATATAATCGTGGCTTGTACTGGGTTACTTAAACCCGGTGGTAGTGCAACAGAAATAAAACCTGAAGGTACATTTTTTATCTCAATTTTATATTTAAATGAGATCTATAATTTTCATTATTTTATTGATGGAACACCATCAGAAAGACTAGCCGTCTTAACCGAATATATTGCAAAAGACATCATAAAAATGATTGAGGAAATCTAGCTATGTTGAAACTCAAAACCAGTTTGCTCAGTTTAATATTTCTGCCCTGCACCAGTTTTGCAACGGTAAGTGGACCGCAAAATATAGAAATATTAGGCTATGATCATCAAGACCAAAAAGTCTACTTACTCAAACATTATGAAGATGGTCGTGGTCGTCTACCACAACTCTATTATTATCAATTTAAGAACAATCAACATCCTGAAAAGCTCATTCAAGTCAACTCACTCTACATCAACCCTAAAACCCAAAAAATTGATTATGATCAAGATAACCATTTGTTTAATCAAAAAATTAATAAAATTAAAAACCGCCTTCAACCACTTACAACTCTGTCTAAAAATACCATCAAAATTCAAGTATTAAATAAAACCACATCGAAAGAAAAGTCATGGTATGACCCAAATAAATACATCCCTAAATATACTTATACATATCAGTTAACAAATAAAAATTTAAAAAGCCAAATACATCAAGCGATAGATTATCGCCAAGGCTTGAGTATCTCTCAAGCGTATAAAATCCCTAATCAACAGAAAGTGATCGCCACTGTGAAATACTTAGGTCTTCCTTTTGAAACGGGTTATACCATAGAAGATCCTGTTTTATTGATGCCTAAAAAATAAAGCCTCCGAAGAGGCTTTATTAAAACTTTGAGCAACTTACGCAGCACTACGCTCTTCAATTGGCACAACTTTACGCAGTTCAGGACCTGTATAATCCGCACTTGGACGAATAATACGGTTATCAGCACGCTGCTCCATCACATGTGCTGCCCAACCTGTAACGCGGCTCATCACAAAGATTGGCGTAAACAGTTTAGTTGCTATATCCATAAAGTGATAAGCCGAAGCATGGAAAAAGTCAGCATTACAGAATAATTTTTTCTCACGCCACATTACTTCTTCACAACGCACAGATACTGGATAAAGTACCGTATCGCCCACATCTTTCGCCAAGCGTTCTGCCCATATTTTGATAATGCCATTGCGTGGATCATTATCTTTATAAATGGCATGGCCAAAGCCCATGATCTTTTCTTTACGCTCAAGTTTACCCAACATTTCACGTTCAGCTTCGTCGGCAGAAGTCCAGTTTTCAATCATTTCCATGGCAGCTTCATTGGCACCACCATGCAATGGACCACGCAGCGAACCAATCGCACCCGTAATACATGAATGCATATCGGACAATGTTGACGCGCATACACGTGCAGTAAATGTCGATGCATTAAATTCATGTTCTGCATACAGAATGAGTGAGACATTCATCACCTGTTCATGCAATTCATTCGGTTTTTCGCCACGCAGCAAATGCAGAAATTGCGCACCGATTGAATCATCATCGGTATTTTCTTCAATACGCACGCCATCATGGCTAAAACGATACCAATAACAAATAATGGCAGGTAAAGTTGCTAAAATACGATCTGCAACATCTTGCTGTTCAGCAAATGATTTTTCAGTTTCCAAGTTACCCAGCATTGAAACACCTGTACGCATCACATCCATTGGATGCGAATCCGCAGGAATACGCTCTAATACTTCTTTTAATGCTTGTGGCAATTGACGCAGCGATTTTAATTTCGCTTTATAGGTTGCAAGTTGTTCCGCAGTCGGTAACTCACCAAAGAAAATAAGATATGCAACTTCTTCAAATTGGCAATTTTCAGCCAAGTCTTGCACATCGTATCCACGATAAGTTAAACCAGCACCACTTTTACCTACAGTCGAAAGCGCTGTTTTACCTGCAACTTGTCCACGCAATCCTGCGCCTGAGAGTATTTTTCCTTCAGCCATTTTTTTAATTCTCCATGTTGAATATTTTATTTAAACAATTTATCTAAAGTGTTTTCAAAGGCATGATAATCAAGGAATTCATACAGTTCTTTACGCTGTTGCATAATATCCAATACATTTACTTGCGTACCGGTTTCACGGATAGAACGCATCACTTCTAATGCTGCTTTTTGCATTGCACGCGTTGCAGACAAAGGATAAAGCACCATTGAAATGCCTTGTTCACCCAGTTCTTCAGTGGTGTAATAAGGAGTATCACCAAATTCAGTGATATTCGCCAAAACAGGTACACCGACTGCATCACAGACTGTTTTATACATGGTAATGTCAGTCATTGCTTCTGCAAAAATAGCATCCGCACCCGCTTCCACACATGCACAAGCACGATCAATCACTGCTTGCAAACCTTCTTTTTGTAGTGCATCGGTACGTGCCATGACCACAAAGTTCGAATCAGTTTTCGCATCGACAGCCGCTTTAATACGGTCTACCATTTCTTGTTGCGTCACAATTTCTTTATTTGGACGATGACCACAACGTTTTTGTGCAACCTGATCTTCAATATGAACCGCAGCAGCGCCCGCAGCAATCATTTGCTTTACAGTACGTGCAATATTAAAAGCACCGCCCCATCCTGTATCAATATCAACCAATAGTGGTGTATCTACCCGTTCAGTAATACGACGAACATCTTCAAGCACATTGTCTAAACTGGTCATTCCCAAATCAGGTAAACCATAAGAATAATTGGCAACACCTGCACCCGATACATAAATGGCTTTATAGCCCACTTCTTTCGCCATCATGGCTGCATAAGCATTCACTGTGCCTATGATTTGTAAGGGTTTTTCCACTTCCAGTGCTTGTCTAAATCTTAAGCCTGCAGACATTTGTTGTGTCATATTCCTTTCCACAGTTTCACTTTATTTATTGAATTTCGAGTATATCCATAAACATATTTAGATCTATGACTTTTTAGAACATCTACTCTAAAACTTTAGTCAAATATTCACCAAACCTATAGTGTTATTTCCATTTTGCATGGTTGTGACCAAAACAAGACAACCGCTTTATTTTAAGAAATGTGCGCATATTTTTGCTATAATTGCAAATGTTTTCATTTTTTTAATTATTGACTCTATACGCCATATGCAAGAATTAGCTCAACCAGAACCCTTAGGTCGCGACACGCCACAAACAAAACGTGGTCATGAACGATGCCTATCGCTTTTACTTAGCGCAAATGAGTTATTTCTAGAACGTGGTTATGATGCAGTATCTCTAGATGATATCGTTCACCATGCAGGTGGCTCTAAAGCCTCAATTTATAAGTTTTTTGGTAATAAAGAAGGCTTATTTACGGCTATTTGTGATTATCGCCGTGAGCAATTTTTTAAAGATATCTGTGTGCCTTTTGAACAAGGTAAAGATGATCTACACTCCTATTTAGTTCAAACCCTTATGAATTTTAAGCACCATCTTGTGCTTCCAGAAAATGCGGCTTTCCTTCGTTTAATTCTTGAACGGACTCAGCGCAGTCCAGAACTGGCACTGTATATTCATGAACAGGGGCCAAAGCATATTCAGATGGCAATAGCCTGTGCTTTAACCAAAGCCGACGAACTTGGCATAATTAAATGTAAACAACCCATTTATTCTGCTCAACTGTATTTTGGGATTATCCGTGATATTGAATGGCGCGTACTCATGGGTATCCCAGTTCAGGAAAATGATCAAGAAACCATCAAATACATCAATTATTGCGTAGATCGCTTCTTAGAAGGCCATCAAAAAGTCTAGTTTTTTTGCAATTCTGTCTACGTATAGTATATTAATCGATTCTTTTTCACTTAACCAACCAACAACTAATTGTTGTTTTGTTTTTTTATTCAGCAATTATTGTGGAGTAACCATGGCTCTACGTCATTTTCTGACCTTACGTGATTTATCGACTTTAGAACTTAACCAGATTTTGCAGCGCGCGATTGAACTTAAACGCAAGCAACATAGTAATGAGGTGTTCCAACCTTTTGTCGGTAAAGTTATGGGCATGATTTTTGAAAAATCGAGTACCCGAACACGTGTTTCGTTTGAAGCAGGTATGAGTCAATTCGGTGGTAGTGCGATTTTCTTATCTTCTCGTGACACACAGCTTGGTCGCGGTGAACCAATTGAAGATTCTGCACGTGTGATCTCAAGCATGCTTGATATTATTATGATCCGTACTTTTGGTCATGACATCGTAGAACGCTTTGCTTCTTATTCAAAAGTACCCATCATCAATGCCTTAACTGATGATCATCATCCTTGCCAACTTCTTGCTGATATGCAAACTTTCCTTGAACATCGTGGTTCTATCGAAGGTAAAACAGTTGCATGGATTGGTGACGGCAACAATATGTGTAATTCATATATTGAAGCGGCACATATGTGGGGCTTTAAATTAAAAATTGCTACACCTAAAGGTTATGAGCCACAAGCGAAATTCTTGTCAGAATTTGCCCACTGCGTAGAACTTGTTGATTCAGCAGAAGATGCAGCGGTCAATGCAGACCTTATTGTAACGGATGTTTGGGCAAGCATGGGGCAAGAGGAAGAGCAAAAAATTCGTGAGAAAGCATTTGCTGATTTCCAAGTCAATGAAAAACTCATGGATTTAGCACATTCAAATTGTTTATTTATGCACTGCTTACCTGCGCACCGTGGTGAAGAAATTTCTGAAAATTTACTCGACCATAAAAATGCAGTGGTTTGGGATGAAGCAGAAAATCGTTTACATGCACAAAAAGCTTTGGTTGAATTTTTACTCAATGAAAATTTAAAGAAAGACTAATTCAGTGATAAATTCTTAAAAATTGAGCACCTTCGGGTGCTTTTTTTATATTCAAATCGCTATAATTAAATCCATAATTTTTATAAGTGATTTTAACCATGTCTTTTAAAAAAATCGTTTTATGCTTAAGTACTTTCTTTTTAATCCATACGGCACAAGCCAAAGGCACGAAACTGGATCAATATTTTGTCAAAAATCAAATCATAGACTCATCGTATAAAATAAAAGACAGCAAAAAGCTCAATGAAATTTTAACTGTTATGAGTGATGAAGACTCACGCACTATGCCCTATCAAGCTGATCAAAATACAGTGATTGAACAATTACGATTATATGCAGATCACAGTGATATCCAAGGTATTATCACCACCCCAGATTTCACACAATTCGCTGAAGATATTGGCGATAAAGAAGTGAAACAACTCATCACACAAAACTTAATCAACAATTGCCATTTATTTTTTGAGCATGAATTCCAACGCGTAAATCCTTATTATATTGAAGTCAAATTGAGTGCACCTCATAAAACCTATGATCTAAAAATTAAAAACAGTGAGTGTCAATTTTAAAATTATAATTTGATACGTTAGCCATCTAACGTATCAAACCTTGAGGTTGCAAAATAATCATCATCGCACCCAAGATAACTACCAGACCACCCAACATATCCCAACGGGTTAACACCACCTGATCGACATAACGCAACCACATTAAAGCGGTAAATATATAAATTCCACCATAAGCCGCATAAATTCTACCTGATGCAGCAGGATGTAAAGTTAGCAACCACACAAATACAGCCAAACTTAATGCTGTCGGCAGCCAGAACCAGTGTGACTTGCCTTGGTTTAAAATTAAATAGGGAAAATAACAACCTAAAATTTCTGCAATCGCCGTGACAAAAAAAAGGCAAAAGGTCATAATCACCTTGGTAATTTGAATATCCATAACTTTCTATATAGACCAGTTTCTCCTTCTCCCTTTGGGAAAAGGTCGAGATGAGGGTGAGTAGAAATAAAATAACCCGTGCGAACACGGGTTATTTCAGCAACTCTGGTGATTATGCAGGTTCAGCCGTTTGATCTTCAAATACTTCGAGTTTCAAGCCTACTGGCTTGCCATTTTCTTTCTTCACAGAAACGGCAACATTACCACCATGTTCAGCAAGCTCACCGAATAAAATCATTTCAGCAAGTGGTTTTTTCAAATGCTCTTGAATGAGTCGTTGCATTGGACGAGCACCCATTAAACGGTCATAACCATGTTCAGCCATCCATTCACGGGCACTTTGATCGACATCAAGAATTACCTTCTTATCATCAAGTTGAGCTTGTAATTCAGTTAAGAATTTATCCACTACATTTTCAATGACCGTCGTCGGCAATGCATTAAATTGAATGATTCCATCCAAACGATTTCGGAATTCTGGTGAGAATGCCTTCTTCATTGCATCTTTATTGTCATTACTATTGTCTTGCTCCATGAAACCAATACTGGCGCGAGAAATACTGTCCGCCCCAATATTCGTGGTTAAAACAAGAATCACATTACGAAAATCAGACTTACGACCATTATTATCGGTCAATGAGCCATGATCCATAATTTGCAGTAATAAATTAAAGACATCTGGATGTGCTTTTTCAATTTCGTCCAGTAGCAAGACGCAATGTGGACTTTTATGAATAGCATCGGTCAATAAGCCACCTTGGTCAAAACCAACATAACCTGGAGGTGCACCAATTAAACGTGAAACCGCATGACGCTCCATATATTCAGACATATCGAAACGAACCAATTCCACACCTAACAGTTTAGCCAACTGTTTGGTTACCTCAGTTTTCCCCACACCTGTAGGGCCTGCAAATACAAAGCTACCGACAGGTTTATCTGGTGATTTCAGACCTGCACGTGATAATTTAATCGCAGAACCCAGTGCTTCAATTGCCGTATCTTGCCCAAAGACCACACGTTTCAAATCACGTTCAAGATTAATTAATACAGTCTTATCATCTTTCGATACAGTTTTCGGTGGAATACGCGCAATTTTAGAGATGATATCTTCGATATTTTCTACCGTAATTAAACTATCATCTTGCTCAGCTTTCAAACGACGTTGTGCACCTGCTTCATCAATTACATCAATCGCTTTGTCTGGCAAGAAACGATCATTAATAAATTTCGCGGACAATTCCACAGCTGCAACCAACGCTCTATCGTCATATTGAACATGATGAAAATCTTCAAATCTAGATTTTAAACCACGTAAAATATCAATTGTTTCAGAAATAGATGGCTCATTGACATCAATTTTTTGGAAACGGCGTGATAAAGCATGATCTTTTTCAAAGACCTGACGATACTCTTGGAAAGTCGTTGAACCAATACAACGTAATGAACCATTCGACAACGCTGGCTTAATTAAATTTGATGCATCCATCGTGCTGCCCATACTTGAGCCTGCACCAATAATCATGTGAATTTCATCAATAAATAAAATAGCTTCTGGTTTCTTCTTCAAAGCATTTAAAAGTTGTTTTAACCGTTTTTCAAAATCACCACGGTATTTTGTACCTGCAACCAATGCCCCAATATCCAAACTGAAGACTTCAGCATTTTCAAGTGGTTTTGGTGCTTTACCATTAACAATCAGCCAAGCTAGACCTTCAGCAATCGATGTCTTACCAACACCTGGATCACCCACCAACAACGGATTGTTTTTACGGCGGCGGCATAAAATTTGTGCTGCACGTTCAATTTCTTTTTCACGACCAATTAAAGGATCTGTTTTGCCTTTTTGCGCTTCCACATTCAAATTCGTGGTATATAAATCGAGTGGTCCTGCATTTGCAGAAGCAGATGTTTCACCATCCAACTCTTCAACTTCCTCTTCGGCTTGCACTTCTTCTTTGCGCGTACCATGAGATAAATATTGAGTTAAAGTTAAACGATTAATTTGATGGCGTTTAAGTAAATAAACAGCAAATGAATCACGTTCAGAATACATCGCAACAAGAATGTCCGCACCTTCAACTGTACGATCACCACCGCTAGATTGCACATGGAAAATCGCACGTTGCAAAATACGATCAAAACTTTCAGTCGGATGTGGTGCCTGATCGCTATGTTCGCTTAATTTAGGGGTATGTTGTTCAACGTATTCTTCTAATTCTTTGCGAAGAACAATAATGTCTGCACCACACGCTTTAAGCGCATTTACAGCAGAGTCATTATCAAGTAACGCCAACAATAAATGTTCAACCGTCAGAAACTCATGTCTCTTTTGACGAGCCATGCTAACAGCCAAACGTAAAGATACTTCCAATTGACGACTGAGCATGTAATCCCCTTAATCTTTTGGCTCAATCTGACAAAGCAAAGGATAACCTTGTGACCGAGCATAATTATTTACTTGGTTCGCTTTTGTTTCCGCAATGTCTCTCGGATAAACGCCTGCGATACCTTTCCCTTCATAATGTACAGTTAGCATTACTTGAGTGGCTTGGTCAAGATTCAAAGCGAAGTATTGTTGTAAAATTTCAATTACAAAGTCCATTGGTGTGTAATCGTCGTTCATTAAAACAACACAATACATTGGTGGACGCTTTAATTCAGGTTTCGCAGCTTGTACTGCAATATCACCCTCTGCTTCCTCATGCGTTTCATTGCTTAAGCGTGGACTAATATGCCAATCGACATATCCAGATTGATGAAAAGAATTTTTGATGTCATTTAAACAATTTTGACGTTTATTCATTCGCATAGGATTTAAAATTCACATTTATTGTGCATTGGCTTCTGCTTGAGGAATATCAGAGATAAATGCTGATTGACTTTCTATCGGTTTTCCACGCCCCCAACTGAACCGCTTAATTACAGGCGTACTGGTTCCAGTTAAACGAACTTCAATAAATTCTGGTGCAAAACCTTTAGGCATTGTCCAACGTCCAGTTAAACGCTCTGAATCTTGAAAATTGAAATTTTTGTCGTCCATCGGTACAAGTAAAACTTCCGTACCTTGAATTAAATGTAATTCAACACTACCAGATGCACTGCGTTTATTGGGACTCACTTGTACCAAATCCAGCTCATATTCATAAGCATTATCAGGTAATGGTTTAATCCCTATATTCTGTATGGTTAGACTTAAACCACCACGTTGACGCAATACTTCACGATAAATTGCACCCAAACCTTCAGATTGAACTTTATCTACACGTGCTTGATTCAGCTCAGCAAATAAATCATTTGAATTACTTACTGCAACATCACGCTCTTGTACTGCTAAATTCAAGCCTTTATTCAGTGTTTCTAAGCTACTCTTTTGCTTTTGTACAACTTCAACCAGTTGTTCTGCATCCGCCTCAAAACCGACAACGGTTAGACCTTGCCGATGCCCAATTGAATAGCCAAGAAAACCACTACCCACAACCAAAATTGCAGCGCCCATCGCCAAAGGTAAATTACCCTTTAAAAAAGGCTTTTTACTTAATGGAGCCTGTTGTGATGGAGTATTTAATTCAGTATCCAGCATCGTCATCTCTTATTTTGATTCATTCAAAACACACATTTAAATCCAAATCTAAATGTGTGTGAAGTTGAAAAACGTTTTTTATGGTAATAAACCAATTCCTTCTAAACCTGCATTTTCGGCAAAACCGAACATTAGGTTCATATTTTGTACCGCTTGCCCAGCTGCACCTTTCACCAAATTATCTTGCACAGATAAAACAATCAGTTTTTTCGGCTGTGGTTTATACAAAGCAATACGAAGTTGGTTTGCACCACGAACAGAACGTGTTTCAGGTGAACTATTTGCAGGCATCACATCAACAAAAGCTTCATTGGCATAGAATTGCTCATATAAGCTTTGTAAATCTGTCTGATCACCAGCATCAGTTAAATCAATATAAATCGTGCTAAGCATGCCACGGATCATAGGAACCAAATGGGGTACAAAGACGATGTGATTGAATACACCTTTTTGACCTGAAATATTTTCCAATGCTTCCACAATTTCAGGATGATGACGGTGACCGCCAACAGCATAAGCTTTAAAATTATCGGCATTTTCCGAATAAATCATGCCTAAGCTTGCTTTACGCCCTGCACCTGAAACACCTGATTTTGCATCAATAATAATACTTTCAGGTTTCACCAATGTGTCGCTATGTTTAAACAATGGCGCTAAACCCAGTTGCACGGTTGTTGGATAACAACCCGGATTACCAATCACATTGGCTTGTTTAATTTTGTCACGGTTCAGCTCTGACAAACCATAAACCGAATCTTTTAAAATATCTGGACAAGCATGTTCCAGACCATACCATTTTTCAAATTGTTCTAAATCTTGTAAGCGAAAATCTGCCGCCAAATCGACAATTTTAGTCTTTGCAGCAACCAGTTCCGCTGCATGTTTCATTGCCACACCGTGTGGCGTTGCGAAGAAAACAACATCACATTGTTTAAGTTCGTCGATATTTAAATCTGAATAGCAAAGATCGGTATGACCACGCAGGCTTGGGAACATGTCATCGACACGACGACCATTTTCAGTACGTGATGTCAGTACATTAACCTGTACATTTGGGTGTCGTAGTAAAAGACGCAACAATTCAACGCCTGTATAACCTGTACCGCCGACAATACCAACACTAATCACGATCACGACCTCAAATCAAAGTATCTATTTCTTAGCAAGACAGTATGACAGGAAGTTTAGGTTTTCTGAACTATTTTGCTTGGTTTTAGTGATATTTTCTCATCATTGCTAAGCGCTTTATTATTCGTACTTTCATGCATTTCCAAAAAAACACAATTTCGCCCTGCGCGTTTTGCGCGATATAACAATTTATCTGCAATATCAATTGTATTGGTTAGGTTCTTGTTTTTCACATGAGCAAGACCAAAACTTGCCGTTACAGATATTCTTTTCTTTGAAAATAATTCAGTCTCAATGGCCATGCGAATACGCTCAGCAATTTGATACGCAACAGAGGCCTGTTCTATTTGTAATAAAATAATAAATTCCTCCCCACCAAAACGCCCAACCAAATCATTTTCACGCACGTTTTGGCTAATAATTTGACCCACTTGTTGCAAAATCTGATCGCCAACTAAATGCCCATAGCTATCATTAATTTTTTTAAAATGGTCAATATCACACATCAGCAAAAAATATTTTTTCGCGGGTCTTTGCGCTAAATTTACTTTTGCAGCGTCGTAAAAACCACGTCGATTGAGCAAATAGGTTAATGAATCTCGTGAACGCTCCTCACTGAGTTTAAAGACAATATCTCGCACCATGGTGCCCAATAAAACTATAGCAAACCACATGCTCAATAAAATACTGGCAGCTAACATCATCAACCACCAAACCGAAGTCGAAAGCATGCTGGCATCAATATTTTTTAAAAACAGAAAAATAATCAAGCTACGAACAAAGGTATAAAACACAATAAACAGATATGAAAGATCAACGATTTTATTTAACCGATCATTGTGTTTAAAATGGGAAAACATTGAGATAAGAACCAAGGCCTGAATCGTAGCAACACCTAAATTCAAAATCAGCATGCGTATCCAGAGCTGCTCATCTACAAAGGCATAATAAGCAAGCAAGGCGGCAATCATCACAATCAATACCCATGCAAATTTAGAATGTGCCTGTGCATTTTTCCTTAAAGCCATCGCATAAGCACTGGCCCAAGCACCAAACAAATACATGATCCCTAGTATGGGGGAAGACATCGTCATGTGTTGATTCGACATTAAACTTTGCGCTGCCAAAGCACATGCTGGAACAATATAGCCCATGCCCAACCACAACAAATAATGTGGTGCTTTGAAGAAAAAATGACAAATTAAGAACAGACTACCCATCAAGATGAGACAGCTCGGGACGATTAATACGAAATAATGAATATCTGTAAAATTCACATCTGAGTTCTTTTATTAAGATATGGGAGAAAGGTTCAACACATGAATTTTAAATCAGTTTTTATACGGTTCAATCTACACTTAAAAATAAAAAATTAAAACATCAATCCATTTAATGGTTACTAAAAAACCACCAACAATGTAACTGTTTTGTTTTTAACATTTTCTGATGCTGCTGAAAGTTATGGTCATGTAGCTGTACTTGCGCCCAAAACTGTGGGCTATGATCAAAATATCGGGTATGTGCTAATTCATGTACACATACATATCTAACTGCCTCTTGAGGAAACAGCACCAAAGCACTATTCAACATAATGTCATGTTTAGATGTACAACTCCCCCAACGTGTTTTTGGCTGCCGAATTGCACATTGAGCAAAACTCAAACCCGTTTCAGTACTCACTTGCGTTAAATAAATCGGAAGATGATGCTTTGCATAGGCGATTACAAACGCTTTTAAGTATTGTTCAGGCTGACGATCACTGACACTAAGTTTCAAATGCTCATGATCAAACACAAAATTTCCCTGCTGTGCTTGATAAGTAACCTGTATAGATTGTTCTAAATTAAAGAGTTTAAGTTCTGTCGGGAACAGCCTATTTTGTAGCTGTATTTCTTGTTTCTGCTGCTGTTCTTGCCAAGTTTTGACTAACCACTGTTCTGATTGATCAATAAAATTTTGAATCTGTTTTTTGCTACAAAATAATGGTGCCGTCAAACGAATTTGTGTTGGCTCGACCCGCAAGCGCAATCGTATCGCTCGTGCATGATAGACAATTTTAATTTCGGGCAGGTCGTTTAGGGTCATTTTTATATTTAATCGTTATTTTAATCCCCCTCGATCCCCCTTTGATAAAGGGGGAAGTTCAAACTTTTAAAAGTTTCGAGGAGCCTTATTAAATTACAGACTTTCCCCTCCTTTGAAAAAGGAGGGTCAGGGAGGATTTCTTAAACAGCAGTACGTTCTTCAATACCGTTATTGGTTGCCACAATGGCAATATCCGCTTTTTGAATGGCAAAAATACCATTGGTCACAACACCCGGAATATTATTCAAGGTTTTTTCAAGTTCAAGTGCATTTAAAATATTGAAGTTATGCACATCTAAAATCACATTACCATTATCGGTAACAACACCTTCACGGTATACAGGATCGCCGCCCAGACTCACAATTTTACGTGCCACAGCAGAACGTGCCATTGGAATCA
Organism: Acinetobacter kyonggiensis; assembly: GCF_900107285.1. Classification (GTDB taxonomy): domain Bacteria; phylum Pseudomonadota; class Gammaproteobacteria; order Pseudomonadales; family Moraxellaceae; genus Acinetobacter; species Acinetobacter kyonggiensis. The sequence continues at coordinate 50,569 of NZ_FNPK01000003.1, forward strand.
CTTCTACAGGCAGTGGAAAATCATGCCCTAACTGTTCAACCCATTTAGAGTCATCGACAATACATACAAATTTCTTCGCAATAGACGCGACAATTTTTTCACGGGTCAGTGCAGCACCACCACCTTTAATCATGTGCATATGACGGTCAATTTCATCCGCACCATCGACATAAGCATCTAAACCACCGACGTGATTCATATCAACCACTTCAATACCTAACTTTTTAAGGCGTTGTGCAGTCGCTTCAGAACTTGCAACTGCTGCTTCTAATTGCAGTTCTGGTAATAACTCAATGAGGAAGTTCACAGTACTTCCTGTACCTACACCCAAAATACCGCCCTTTGGCAAATGCTTTAAAGCAGCTTTCGCGGCAGCTTGTTTCTTTTCATCTTGGGTCGCATACAGACTCATAACTTGGCTCAACTATTTTTTGACATTTGTTGCTGATTTTACAGCCCAAATGTACAGGGGTTTGTTACAATAAAAATCTATTTTAAACTGTTAGATGGAAAATTAACATGCTGTCTCGTTTGGTTCGACAAATATTACAAGCAACTGTGTACGACGTTGCTATCGAAACTCCACTCGAAGCAGCGCCACGAATTAGTGAGAAACTAAACAATAATATTCGCTTCAAACGCGAAGACTTACAACCTGTCTTTTCTTTCAAACTACGCGGTGCTTACAACCGTATTAGTCAATTGCCGAAATCTCAGTTAGAACGTGGCGTTATTACAGCTTCAGCAGGCAACCATGCGCAAGGTGTGGCTCTATCTGGTCAAAAACTGGGAATTCGCGCCATTATTGTGATGCCAAAAACCACACCTGACATTAAGGTACAAGCAGTGAAACGCTTAGGTGGTGATGTGGTTTTACATGGTGACTCATTTGATGTTGCCAATAAATACGCCATTCAATGTGCAAAAGATGAAGGCATGACCTTTATTCCACCATACGATGATGAATTGGTCATGGCGGGTCAAGGCACCATTGCCAATGAAATTCTACGCCAATGGCGCGATGTCGAGTATGTTTTTGTTGCAGTGGGCGGTGGTGGTTTAATTGCGGGCGTTGCGGCTTACTTGGGTGATGTTGCACCCCATGTCAAAGTCATTCCTGTGGAATACGATGAATCCGCATGCCTCAAAGCAGCATTTGAAGCTGGCGAGCGTGTAATTCTGCCACAAGTCGGCTTATTTGCCGATGGCACGGCGGTGGCACAAATTGGTGAAAAACCTTTTCAAGTGATCCAACTACAAAAATCGGATAATTCAGGGCCAATTGTTGAACGTGATGTCATTCTGGTCAATACAGATGAAATCTGTGCTGCCATTAAAGACACCTATGATGAATGTCGTAGCATTGTTGAACCTTCTGGTGCAATGGCACTGGCTGGAATTAAAAAATATGTCGAGCAACACGGCCTAGAACATAAGAACATGGTTTCGATTGTGTGCGGTGCCAACATGAATTTTGACCGCCTACGTTATATCGCAGAACGAACAGAACTTGGTGAACGTAAAGAAGCTATTTTTGCCGTGACTATTCCTGAAGAAAAAGGTTCCTTCCTTAACTTCTGCCGTGCTTTACAAGGTCGTAACATTACCGAGTTTAACTACCGTGCCAGCACTTCAAGCGCCGCTCAAGTCTTTGTCGGAATCAGTCTAAAAAGTGGTGAAAAAGAGCGTCATGATATCCATGAGCTCTTACAAGCTCACTATGATGTCGATGACTTATCTGATGATGAAGTAGCAAAATTGCATATTCGTTATTTGGTTGGTGGACATGCGGATATCGAAAATGAGCGTTTATTCCGCGTAGAGTTCCCAGAACGTCCGGGTGCGTTATTAACCTTCTTAGAACGTCTTGGGCCAACGCATAACATCACCCTATTCCACTATCGTAATCATGGTGCTGCTGAAGGTCGTGTACTGGTGGGCCTTGAAGCAAGCGACGCGAAACAAAACCCAGATGGTTTAATTGAAACATTGGAAAATATTACTTATCCATATGCTGAAATTACCAATAACTTAGGTTATCAACGTTTCTTGAAATAAGCTTTGAATATTTTTTAAACCGCCTTCTGGCGGTTTTTTTACTATAAAAAACAATGATAAATAAATGAAATTTAATTATGAAAAAACAATGACAAAACAATTTTAAACTTATAAAATGCCTAAAAATAAAACAATCCAATTTTTATGAAATTAAGCCTTATTCTTATTTTTATCATCACTACACTTGGCATTTATTTCTATGGCTATCCTGCTTATCAATTGAGTCAAGAAGAACAACGTATTCGAAACAGTATGCGTAATATTCCAAACAATGCGATCGCGACCAACTTACAAAATATCGCGGGTTATAGTGCCAAAGCTGAAATGCTAAATCAATATCCTAAGTTTTTAGTGTATATCATGCTCGATGACTATGAGAAAAAACAACTTGACCCCCATGTCGCAATATTTGTACGTGATTTTTCATGCTATGGTTTAAACCGTTTAACTCAATATCCTGAACTTGAGCGTAAAGCCACGCTTAATATCATGAAAGAAGACCAGCATCAATTTGAATATACAGTAAAAAATATTTTTGGTGATGTACTGTTTCAACATACGCAACGTATGTCTGAATGCCCAAATTTTGCCAACATTGAAAGCTATACAACGCCAAAAAATAATGATTGAGAAGCCGAATTCAAAGAGTGCCAAATCAGCCATGATGATTAAACATTGACTATTCAGCATGAATACAAATAGATAAAGTATATTGCTGTTTCTTATTATCTATGGAGTACTTTATTTAAAATCAGTGTCAAGCTATTTTCAGGACAAGATAAATTTTCAAGTCGATCTTAAACAATCTAATTGTGTATAGTGCTCTATACACACACCTTCATCCTTAAATTGCTTGGTGAAAGATTTACAAAATTTATGGATTTTAACATCATCATTAGGAACAGCCATCCAGTAAGTTCTATCTGCATAAATCAATAACAATTCCAAATTCTGGGACTTTAATAGCGTAAAAATTTCTTCAAAAACAAGATCAAAAACCTGATCATTTACATTGTAATATTTCCCAATAACTTCTTTATGTTGCTCATAATGCTCATATAAAGGCGTGGTTTTTTTACGAATAGCCTGCTGTACCAAACCAATATCAATGTTTTTATGCTGCAAATGAGCACACTTTTCCAATCCATTTTCATAGGGATTTTCAGAATCTACCGACATTAAATAAGCATGAAAATCCTTACCTAATTTTTCAGCTGAAATCCACACCAAAAATTGCTCAAAATTACATCGGTATTTCTTCTTGGGAATTTCCCGAAGTTCCAATACCGAAAACCATCGCTGTAATATCTTAAAAATCTTTTTATCGTCCATTTTTAATTCTTCTATGCTCAGTTTCTTTAAATTCACTATAAAAATAGAAAATTATATATACAAAATTATAGCGAGAGTTTTTGAAGGTTTTATGACGCTATTCAATTTGCAAAAGCTTATATGCTATCTATTCATTTTATTTTTCTACAATGCTCCATCTTAAAAATAAGCTTTTGTTATATATAATTTTGTAAGCCTGATAGATGCATAAACCATAACCTTATAAAATGAACATAGATTTTCAGATACACGTTATGAATCTAAATCACATAAAATGGATAAGGAATGCTTGAATGGCTCAGTTTGCAGTAATTGGATTAGGAAGTTTTGGAGCCACTATAGCCACGCAACTGGTGAGTTTAAATCATGATGTGATTGGTATCGACAGCAATAAAAAATTTGTAGAAAGTATTTCAGATCAAATTACACATGCAGTGATTGCCGATGCAACCGATGAACATGTACTTAACGAACTTAACATTCAAAATTGTGAAGCAGTTGTGGTCGCCATTGGTGAAGATATTGAAGCCAGTATTTTATGCGTACTGCATCTTAAAAATTTGGGTATTAAAAAGATCTGGGCCAAGGCTAAATCCAAAGCCCATCACATGATTTTGACTCATCTTGGAGTCAATAAAATCATTCATCCTGAAGAAGATATGGGCGTTCGCGTTGCGCAATCCCTCAGTTACCCTATGGTCAGTCGATATATGGGTTTAGAAGACAATCATTTCATTGTCAAAATTGAAATTAAAGATAGCCTCAAAGGTGAACGATTCAATCACCTAATGGAACATGCACCCGAGATTAAAACCCTTTTACATAAACGTGGTAAGGACGTTCTATTTAGTATTGATCCAAATTTAATCTTACAAGTTGGGGATATTCTGGTGGTTGAAGGAGAACTTGAACCATTACGAAAACTTTCTGCACGGTTTAAATAAAATATGAATCGATTACATAATAAAAAGCACAATACCATTAATCTGAGCCCACCTAGCTTGCTAGCACTGGGTTTCTTAAGTTTTATTGTGATCGGTACTTTATTACTCAAACTACCGATTGCTCATTATGGTGAATTATCTTGGATTAACGCACTATTTACCGCGACCTCTGCTGTCACTATTACTGGTCTTTCAGTGGTGAATGTCGGTGAAGCCTACACCACCTTTGGTAAGGTGATTATTATGTTGTTGCTACAATGTGGTGGTTTGGGCTTTATGACCTTTGCCATTCTTGCAGCACTGAGCCTATCATCTAATATTGGCTTAAAACAGCAAGTGATGGCACAAGAGACTATTGGTCAAACCAGCCTATCTAAAGTGTCTTTTACCATTAAAGGTGTTCTTTTATACTCATTATTTTTTGAAGCGCTTGGCACTGTCATTTTAACCATTGCTTGGATGCAAGAATACGATTTTGCTCATGCCTTTTTCTATGCCGCTTTTTATAGTGTTTCCGCATTTAATAACGGTGGTTTTTCCCTTTTCCCAAATAGTCTAATGAGCTTTTCCGAGCATTATTTCATTACTTTTACCATTAGTATGCTCTACATTATTGGCGGAATCGGCTTTGTTGTCCTGATGGATATTAAACGCGCGCATCGTTGGAAAAAGCTGAGTCCAAACAGTAAATTAATACTTTCAACAATTGTAGGATTAAACCTTGCCGCCTTTATTGTCATTTGGGCGTTAGAAGCGAGTAATCCCCTAACGCTTGCGGGTATGAGTCTAGGTGATCAAGCGGTGAACGCTTGGTTTCATGCGACTGTCCCACGCTCCTCTGGTTTTAACAGCTTAGATATGGCGAGTATGAGTGATGCTTCAACCTTAGTGACCATGGTATTGATGTTTATTGGTGGAGGTTCACTCAGTACTGCGGGTGGAATTAAAGTCGGCACTTTTATTATTGTTATTCTCAGTGTGATTACTTTTTTACGTCGCTCTGAAGAACTCCGTGTGTTTAACCATTCAGTGTCAAAAGTGACGTCATTTAAAGCCTTCGCTGTTGTTTCAATTACAGGAATACTCATCTTTTTAGGGCTATTTACTCTGCTTATTTTAGAGCCAAATAAAGAATTCTTAGATTTATTATTTGAAGCCGTTTCTGCTGCTTGTACCGTAGGTTTATCGCGCGGCATCACCAGTGAACTTCAACCTGCGAGTTTAATCGCATTAATCTTACTCATGTTTGCTGGTCGTTTAGGACCGCTGACTTTGGCTTATCTTATTGCTACGCCCAAAAAGAGTCGTTTAAAGCACCCACCCACCGATATTCAAATTGGTTAAATCACATTTACTTTAAGCAAAAAAACCACTCTATTGAGTAATACCTGTCAGTTAAGAAACTGACTGGCATTTTATTTTTTAAATTCATAATGCTATTCGATACGCGGAAACGTCATCCGCAACTGTTCGAGGCAAAACTACTTTAAAAAGGTACAGTTTCTGCGATTAATTGATCAATAAAAGGTATTTGACGAGTTTTGCGGATGACAAATGCTTTTGGTTCTTTTGGCATAACAAAAGAACTAACGAGCTCCAAGGGTTTGATTTAAAAACACAAGACTCCGTCGTGAATAACTAAAAAGCTAAGGAGTTAAGTACAAAACCCCTTAATTGATCAGCATTAACACAATAGAGTGGTTTTTTCAGGTATTGATTAGTACCAATTCATCAGTGATACACCCACACCGACATAAGTCGCACGATGGTTATAATCAATCAAACTTTCCCCATAACCATCAAACAATTGTACATAGCCACGCAATTTACCACTAATGGGAAATGCCCAATCAAATTGCGCTGCTCCATGTGCATCCTCACCACCTTTTAAGGAGTGACGCAGCATCAATGAAAAATCATGATCATTCCAACGATAGAATGCGGTTAAATCACCACGACCAATATAGTTTTTAATATCTGGATTGTTATCATCTTTCGCATCTTCTTCAATACGATACCAAGGACGTAGCATCAAGGCAAAATTATCCCGTTCAAAACCAACATTGAACATGATGCGGTTCCAACTACGTGATAATGGATCTGCTCGACCATTCGATTGATGATTAAAGGTTAAACCCAATAAACGCGCATTTAAACCCAATATTTCATAATTGGTTCGAAAGACTAAGCTTGCTTCAGGCTCATAGTTGGTTTCACGAAAAGGACGTGATTCATCACCATTATAAACTTGCCAACGCGATGATTGTGTATAGCCCAGCCAAACATCCCCATTATCACCAAATAAATTTTCAAGCGCTTTGGTTTTTAACGACAACTGAAACTTGGCTTCCATAGAGGTTAAATTGAGTTCCTCACCAGCTGGCACCGTATTGTTTTCATTCGGACTCGATGGACGTTCATTTTTATCAGAAGTCCAAAATCCTGGCATCAGATAAACGGGCTGATGCGCACGAATATTCCATGTTCCAAGTTTACTGGCAGTTGACAACTCCCAACGCTTATCTAGCAAAGACGTATTCGGGTTAATTGCTGGACCTTCAGCAGCAAAGACATTACTCACACCATGACTAATTTTTTCTTTTAGTGTTTCTGGTTGGGTCGGTTCAGGAGCCAGTTCATTTGCGGCTTGACGTTCAGAAAGAAGTGCTGTTTTTTTTGCCTCAGGCACTTTAAACAAAGTATCGTAACAAACCAAACGATCGGCATTAGACTCTAATGCTACGCATGCTTCTGGGCTTGCTGGCGCAATCAAAGACTCTGGATTTACAGCATGTACATTCGCCACATACAATGAACTGAGCATAATCATGCTCAGTTGCAAAGTAGTGCGTTCAATTGTTTTGAACGCCATATTAACCTACCCTATTATTTTTAATTTACTTGTTTAATGTCAAAACCCAACTCTAACAAAGTATCACGTTTAGCCACGGGTGCCACAACTGCTCTTGTTGGTATTTGCTGAACAAGATAGTGCTGCGCCACGCGTTTCAAATCATCCAAATGAACAGCAAGTAACCGTGCACGCAATTGCTTTCTCACTGCTGGTGTACGTGCATGCAATAAAGCATAACAAGCACTAATTGCCTCACCCGCAGGAGAACCGGGCTTATCCATACTCGCAATTAAGCCTAAAATCGCTTCTTCAAGTTGATGCGGTTGATGTTCGGTATTCAACAACCAAACAATACTTGCTTCAAAGTCTTTAAATGTTTCTGCCAAACGCGGATCACGATAACTATAAAAACGGAATGAACATGCATTGCCATCATAGCTCGCACCACCACCGTAAGCACCACCTTTTTCACGAATAGCACTATGCAAGAAACCATTGCGTAAGTAAGCAGCCAACACCATTAAAGGCGCTGCATCAGGATGAGAAACTTCGACAGCAGGATAAGCTAAAGCACAGAATTGAACATTCGCTTGAATTAACCAAGCCTCATCTTTCGTACTATTTTCCGTGCTAATTGCTGACAATTCTACAGGGGTTTTATCTACAGCTAACTTATCCCAAACAACTTGGATTTCTTCAACTAAAGCATCAGATTGATGTTCTTCAGAGACCAATAAAAATTGTTTTGGTGCTTGTAAAAGTAGACGGTGAATTGCTTTTAGTTCCACAATTAAAGCATCATAAGCCGCTTCATCATTTTCAATTTTAGCAACCAAGTCACCCAACCAATTCAGCGCGCCCAAGCCCGTATTTTGATAATCACGTTGTGCTAAAGCACCACAGTTACGTGATGCAATCTGCATTGCATAACTATGACCCGAACCTGACAAACGCGACTGCCAACGGGTTTTACGCTGTTGTAATAATTCAATGATACGGTCTTTTTCATCAAAACGGAGTTGTTCAAATGCCAACTTCAACAAACGAATAGCTTCAAAATTATTTACCAACGATTTCGTCGTGAGCGTTAACCATGCACTAATTTTGTTTTTGTCATTCACTTTTGAACGTAAAGATGCCCCCATCCCCACACCACCACTGACCGCAGTTTGCAGTTGTTGTAACTCGAGATAATCATATTCTCCAGCACCCACTTCACCCAACAAAACTGACAATAAATTGAAATATGGTGACTGTACAACCTCATCAGGAATTTTAACCGTCACTTGTTGGTAGTAAATACCATTGGTTCCCGCATGGTACAAATTCAGCGGAGTATCTAAACCGTTGCTGATAATTTCGCGCAATTGACCTTGTACGATATGTAAATCAGCAGGTACATCTTCTAAACCAACTTTTGGCAATAAGTTCAGGTCATCTGGTGTATCTTGACGAACTTTTAATGCTTCCGTCTGCGCAATAATTTCTGCTTTTTGTTCTTCAGTCAGTTTGGCACCAATTTCAGCCAAACGTGCTTTTTCTGCTTCTGCTTCAGCGGCTGACTTGTTGGCATCTGGCACCAAAGTCATTTGTACACGATGTGCATTATCAATCAAATAGGTTTTAATCAGATTCGACAACCACATTGGATCTTTGAGTTCTTCTTTGACTTGCTCCATCGCACTGTCAACATCCCAAACATGAATGGGGTCACTGTGATGAATCACACTGCTTAAACCATTTAAGATCAGGCTTAAACCATATGGCATACCATCGCCATTGATTTCACGTTGATGCAATTCAATTTGATGTAAAATTGCATCCACCATATCTGTGTCGACAGGTTTTGATGCAACATCTTCAAGAATCTTAAACACACCGTTTTTAAATTCTTCAGCATGTTCTGGATTTGAACCTTGCACACCACAGAAAAACGTCATTTCAAAGTTTGAATCATCTACGCCCATAATTGGACCAGTAGATTGTGCATAACCACACGTTTCTAAATAATGACGTAATGGTGAAGCCGAATCTTCCAGTAAAATACCTTCAACCAAACGCATCCCTAAACGTAATTTAATATCACTGGCTTCAGGTAATAACCATGAAATAATGTGATAGGTTTTATCGGTTAAATCTTCAGCATCAACTGCATAGGTTTCTGTCACTTCAACCGGAGCAGCTAAACGTGTTTCAGGTGTTGAATACAGTGTTTGACCTTGTTTAAATTTAGACAGGGCTAAAGTTTCAAACTGTTCTTGTAAGTGGTAGGCAGATTCATCACCAAAGGTCATAAATACAGCATTACTTGGATGATAATGCGACTTATAGAAATCTACCAATTCTGAATAGGTTAAATCTGGAATATCTTTAGGATCACCACCTGAGTTGTAATGATAAGTAGTTTTAGGGAATAAATGATGTGCCAATTGATGATAAAGCTGATCTGAAGGAGAACTCATTGCTCCTTTCATTTCATTAAAAACCACACCTTTATAAACAGGTTGACCTTCTTCTAACTCAATCCGAATACCTTCTTGAGCAAAATCAAGTTCATTTAAATTTGCAGCAAATGCAGCATCCAAATAAACTTCTAACAAGTTTTGAAAATCTTTTTTATTTTGTGTTGCAAATGGATAGGCTGTCCAATCAGCTGAAGTAAACGCATTCATAAAAGTATTTAGTGAACGACGAATCATCAAGAAAAATGGGTCACGCACTGGAAATTTTTCCGAACCACACAATGCAGTATGTTCCAAAATATGCGCTGCGCCTTTTGAATCCATAGGCTGGGTACGAAATGCGACTAAAAAGACATTTTCATCAAGGTCACTTGCCAAATGATAATGCGTTGCGCCCGTCACTTTGTGTTTATATTCAGAAATAAAAACGTCTAAGGCTTCAACATGGTGTTGACGTATCAACTGAAACGCAGGATGAACAGTTTGAGTAATGGTTTCAGTAACATCTACAGTCATGTGATCTCCAAATCAGATACAATTTTATAAGTTATTCCGATTATACCTGAATCTTTCATGACTATGGATTGGTGCAAACACTAATTTCCGTGTATTTCAGTATAGATTTTTTATTCTCCTAAGTTCGTTATCAACATTTTTAATTTTTGGTTAAAAAATAATGCAATATGCCCTAAAGATTAAATATTTTTCGTCACTGGTCGATAAGCACAATAAATACATATCACGATAGCAATCAAAATTGCCGCAGAGGCACCAAAGCGACTTAAATCCAAACCACCAGAAGCCAGCGGTTTATCCAAAAAATCGCCAACAACTGCACCTAAAGGTCGAGTTAAAACAAAAGCACTCCAAAACAACACTGTTCGAGAAATTCGACTCAAAAAATACAATCCAGCAATCAATGCAATAAAACCAACATACAAAACAATACCACCGCTATAACCCAAACCCGCGGTATCTGCCGACCAATCTCCCAAAGCCGTTCCTAGTGTTTGTGAAAAGGTAATGGTCAACCAATAGAAAATTTCTGCACGAGGATAGTTCACACTATGCGGGGAAATACTGCCTTCCGATTTATACCAAACCAAAAGAGAAAGGAGCACCAAGCTCAGTAACAACGCACTACCACCGATATAACCAATCCCTAAAGAGCGATCAACAAAATCGGCCATGGTTGTACCCACTGTGGTACTGGCAATAATGGTGAACCAATATAAATAAGGTCGATATGCTTTTGCACTCACCTGAAAATAGAGCAGTAAAATGAATAGCACAGCAAAAATAGCTGTACTCATTAAATATCCCCAATTCAGCGACATAGATACAGCGTCACCCGCTGTTTCACCAAAAGTTGTGGCAAATATTTTCGTGACCCAAAAGAGCGCTGTTATTTCTGGCACTTTGGATTTGGATAAGGAAGAGACAAGACTCTGTGTTTGGTTCATCAGCTAAACTCAATAACAATCTTTACTGATATGTTCAAGCCAAGCACTTAATTCAATATTAAAATTGGTATAATTTCCGATATAATTTTTTGCGTCATTTAAGCTTTTAAATCAAGGGTATTACCCATAAAAAACCACTTAAATGACTTGAACCACGCTTATTTTTTATCAATTTTAAAAAGATATTGCGCTAATTAAAATTTCAAAAAAAATCAACAACAGCCATTATTATGATGCTACCCAGTATAAAAACCAAGCTAAGCAGCTATCATAATCTAAAGCCATCCAATACTAGAGTAAATATTTGAAATAACTATAATTCGGGTGATTTTCCACAAAAACATAATTTTGCTTCTGGTAAAAATGAGCCGCAGATTTAGTATCTGTATTTAAGCAAAGTGCTGAAAAATTTTCCCGAGCATTTTTTTCCAAATGTTGTAACAACTGCTTACCTACACCATGCTTACGGTATTTGGGCAATACATAAAAACGACGTACGCGACCAATTCTGTTATCAATTTCGTTTTCATTCCACTGCTGATTTAACCCCCCACAGGCAATCAGCTTTTCATCGTCATAAACAAAAAGAAGAAACTCCCCTGGTTGATTGAACCTATTTTTTCCACTTTCATACTCTTCAATCAATCGATCAACAAACTGAAATCCTTCTTTCTGTGCTTGCTTCGCCAATTCCTGAATTTGTGTTGGTAATTGTTCAGCTTTATCAATCGTGATATTCATCTAACCTTCCTCATCCTTTCCTATATTGCATTTTGACCGAATAAATGCGCCACATCTTGAATTTTATTCATCAATCTACAGCTATCATGAGCATTGGTGTAAACTTAGCGCTTTAATTTAAAGTGTGAATGAAAAACATGGCAACTGTTGATCTTTTTGCAATTGGTAATGCATTAATTGACCAAGAATTTAAAGTCTCTGATGACTTCCTTATTCAACAAAATTTGCAAAAAGGCACTATGCAGTTGACTGATGGTGAAACACAAGCAAATTTATATAATAATTTAAAAGAAACACAAATCTATAAAGGTCAAGCATCTGGTGGTTCTGCTGCAAATACGACTGTTGCGTTTAGTGCATTAGGCAGCAAAGCATTTTACGGATGTCGTGTAGGTAATGATGAATTAGGCCGTATTTACTTAAAAGGTCTAAATGAAGCTGGCATCCAAACCACAGAACATTCTGTGAGTGAAGGTGAAACGGGTACTTGTATGGTATTGGTCAGCCCAGATTCTGAACGCACAATGCATACTTACCTTGGTATTACTGCGGAACTAAGTGCAAATCAAATCAATTTTGAACCCTTAAAAACAGCAAAATGGCTTTATATTGAAGGTTATTTATCGACCAGCAGTTCTGCCTGCCTTGCGGTAAAACAAGCTCGTCAAATTGCCAAGGCACATGGGGTTAAAATTGCACTCACTTTATCTGATCCCGCGATGGTGCAATATGCACGTCAAGGCTTAGATGAGCTATTAGATGATGGTGTAGATTTAATTTTCTGCAATCAACAAGAAGCGATGATGTATACAGAAACCGATTCTGTAGAAGCAGCACTTGCTCAATTGCAATTAAAAAGCAAATACACTGTCATTACATTATCCGCAGAAGGTGCTTTAATTTCTGATTCAGAACAAACACTTAAAGTTCCTGGTCGTACTGTAACCGCTGTCGATGCAAATGGTGCTGGTGATGCGTTTGCTGGTGCATTCCTTTATGCATTAAATGCAGGTTTAAGTCTTCAAATGGCTGCTGAATTGGCGATTCTAATTTCAAGTGAAGTGGTTTCACAGTTCGGCCCACGCCTTAGTGTTGAAAGCTATGCGGAATTATTAAACAACTTCCAAAAGGAATGTGCATAATGATGAGAATTGCCATGACGGAAGAAATTCCTGAACGCGAAGCACGTGCTTTTGACACAGACGATGGTAGAACCATTTTTATCACTCAACGTGATGGGGCTTACTATGCTTACAATAATCTTTGCCCTCACCTACAAACTGAATTGGAATTTTTAGAAAATCAGTTTTTAGATCAAGACGGTGAATATATTCAATGCTCAACCCATGGTGCGCTTTTTTTGGTTGAAACAGGTGAATGTATTTCTGGCCCTTGCTTAGGTCAATCACTTGAAAAAGTAACAATCAACGTGCATTCTGATGGTGGAATTTACCTCACGGAAGAATAAAATCAATGGAATTTGACCATGCTTGAATTTTTGCAGAACTATAACTTAATCCCCTTTCATTTAAGTTTATTGGCTTTAATTTTGCTCAGCATGGTCGAAACCATCGGCTATTACTTTAATATTCGTCCCACTCAATATCTAAAAAGTCTATCGCCAAAGAAACTCTCTGAATCACCGCTTCTCAATGTTAAGTTCTCTAAAACACTAATTGTGGTGTTCTTATTGATGAACTTTAGCTTTTCAGGCTATTTCCTTCAACTTTGTGTTTATGCTCAGCAACAAAAATTTCTTCCTGCTTATTACTTAATTATTCCAGCACTGATTATTGCAATTTTCTTTACAGTTTTTATGATCCATTGCCTAGATCAAGTGATTAAACCAGTAGAAACAAAACAACAAGTCAGCTTACTCGGACGACTCGCAACGATTTCCAGTGGCAATGCACGCCCAGGCTTCTCAGCACAAGCACGTGTTCGTGATGAATTTGGTCAACTACATTATGTACAAGTTGAGCCAGAATTTGGTGAGCTCGAATTTCAATCTCAGATCATTTTAATTCGTTTAAAAAAATCACACTATATTGCTAAGAAAACATCTAAACCCAATAGCCTATTTACCACAGGAAATCACCATTAGGATTTCCACCAAAAGCGTGCTGAGTACTTAAATTGATCATCGTATTGTCCTAAAATAAAGGAATACAATACTTTCAAACCAATCAATAAAAACAAAGTGTTAAAACTTATAATCATAAAAACCGTATAGATAAATCACTTACCAACGGAATTTATTCCAATTTTCAGGGTTAGCCCAAAACTTCGAATTAAACCAATCGGGTACATGCTTATACGTCAGGATATTAAATTGCCATAAAGCAAAATCACGATCATGTAGGGTTTTATCAATCAGCTGAGTAAACCCTAAAGAACGCAATAGTTTTTCATCTTGTAACTGGCTAACCACAACAATTCGTTTTGCCATCAAATCTCGCAATTTTACAAGTAATTGTGATTTTTGAATATTTGAAATAGCCAACAACTCTTGAGAATCAAGCAACACAAAACCCACGTCATATCGCTGGGTAAAAGGCAGATTTAAAAATTCAGTTACGCTAAAATGGTGCCATTGAATTGATTGATTATTGTCGTATTGCTCAAGATTTTGACCAATGCACAATGCAGTTTGAATCGGCTGTTCTTTGAATAAATCGTCTAGCATTGAAGTGATGACATTTTGTTCAGCCATAACTGCATCCTTATTATTAAGAGAGTTTTCCATGGAACTACAAGGCATTTGCCATAAAATGCATGCAGGTTTAAAGAACCTTAGTGTAACTGATCAACAGACGCGTAAGGCAAATGTAGAGTATAAATTCGTTCTGGATCGCTCAGAAGTTAACCTTCCATTTCGTTTAGGTCAAGAAATTGAAATTGAATGGACAGGTAATATCTACTGTGTTTCTTGCGGAAGTAAAACACCAAAATCATATTCACAAGGTCACTGTTTCAAATGTTTTAAAACCAAAGCTTCATGCGATATGTGCATCATGAAGCCAGAGACTTGTCACTATCATTTAGGTACTTGTCGTGAGGATAGTTTTGCCCATGAAGTTTGCTTCCAACCGCATATTGTATACCTTGCCAACTCCAGTGCACTCAAAGTAGGCATCACACGACTAGGACAAATGCCAACACGCTGGTTGGATCAGGGTGCAACACAAGCCTTGCCTATTATGAAAGTAGGTTCACGTCGCTTATCTGGTCAACTTGAAATTATGTTTGGAACACAAGTGGCTGATAAAACTGATTGGCGCAAATTACTCAAAGGTGAAGCTGAACCCTTAAATTTACTTGAAGTTCGCGAGCAATTGGTAGCCGAATTTGCACCAAAAATTCAAACGATTCGTGATGAATTTAGTCAAAACCTTGAATTCAATGAAACCGTTGAACTGATGGAAAATGAACTTCCGCATGAGTTTATCTATCCCGTAGAACAATATCCTGAAAAAGTAAAATCTCATAATCTAGACAAAACACCGATTATTCGCGGTATCTTGCAAGGCATTAAAGGTCAATATCTAATTTTAGATACTGGAGTGATTAATATTCGCAAATACTCAGGTTATCAACTTAAGCTACGTGCTGAATAAAACTTTATCTCATCCATTAAAAAACCTGCGTAAACGCAGGTTTTTTATTTCAGCAAAAATTATTTAATTTTTGCTTTTGATTTTAAATATTGAGTGTAATCATCCAATTCTTGTTGACCACGAAGTTGTTGGTACAACTTAGACAATTCATTTAATTGTTCATCCGTTAACGCACTTGATGTGGTCTTATTCACATCAGAGACAGCCACAACAACCAACTCATTTGGCAATGATGCCGTTGCCACTGACCACATACCTGCTTTTGGTGCTGGCACACTAAATGCTGCACGTTCAACTTCACGTTTCAAGCCTTGTGAACGTGTAAACACGCCCGCACTTTCAAATGCAATTTTACTTTGTGCTACAACAGTTGCCGCAGGTTGTGATTTAAAACTATTTAATGACGCTTGAATTTTTGCTTGCGCAGCATCAGTTGCTTTTTGTTCAATTAATTTGGCTTTGATACGTGGAGTCGCCTCAGCCAAACTTTGTACACCAGCAGCATGATAATTGCGTACTTTCACCCAAACAGTATCACCGTTACCTAACTGAATACTGCTTGAAGCATTACGGTCACCATTTTTCACATCATCATTAAACAATTTAACTTTTACATTGGCATCGCTCAGTACTGCATGTTGTGTAGATAATGTCATACCCTTCACAGATTGAACCGTCACACCTTTAACTTCTTGTGCAACAACATCGAGTGCATCACTTCCCACCACCAACTCATTCAGACTATTTACCGTATCTGCAAAAACATTGGCAGATTTGTTCTTTTGCAACTCAGCCATCAAACGTGGTTTTTCAGCTTCAAAAGAAGGAAGCTTAACCATAGCTGCTTGTGTTTCAATTAAATGATAACCATATTGGGTTTTAATTGGTGCTGATACTTGAGCTGATTTTAAAGCAGCAACTGCTTGATCAAACGCATCACCAAATACCCCTTTTTCATATGCTTCAACCACACCACCCTTAGCTTTAGACTCAGTATCATCTGAATATTGCGCAGCTGCTTGAGCAAAAGTCATCCCTGCTTTAATTTTCGCAGCCACTTCATTTGCCAGTTTCTTCGCTTCAGCATCTGAACGAGTGTCTGCAGCAATTAAGATATGCTTTACCACAGGTTTAATATTTTTCTTTTGCGCATCTACAAATGTGGCATAGGCTTGCTGCAATTCAGCATCTGTGACTTGGGTATTCGCTGGTGCAACATTTGCAGGTGTCAATACAACATAATCCACATCTACACTGGCAACTTGCTTAAATGAATCTTTATGTTTGTCGTAATAAGTCGCTATCTCTTGAGGGGTAACTTTTATATTTTTCTTATATTCATCAAGCTTAATACTGGCCAAATGCAAAGTACGTTGTTCAGTTTGCAAATTCGCAATTTGTTGAATATCAAGTTTACTCACCAACGCATAATCCATAAATGTTGAAGTCAACATTTTTAAAGCATGGTCTTGACGTAAATTCACAATTAAAGCTTGACTGGTCATACCGACTGAACGCAGATAATTTGAATACAAGGTTTCAGAAAATTTACCATTTTCTTGAAAGCTCGGTTGCTGAGCAACCATTTGTTCAATCTGCGCATCACTTAATGAAATACCCAATTTTTCTGCTTGTTGTAATAACAAGGTACGAGCAACAAGGCTATCCATTGCTTTATTTTGAATATAGGATTGATTCAATAAAGTTTCGTCGCCCTTGGCATAAGCCAAGTACTGTTCTTTAAATGTTTTGGTCAGTGCTTCTAACTCTTTCTTAGAAATTTCTTGGCCATTGACTAATTTTGCTGAGTCTTCTGACTTCCCACCACTAAAATATCCTTCAATACCTACAAGTGCTAAAGGGGTCAAAAACAAAATGAGCAGAACTTTGCCCAACCAACCCTTAATAACTTTACGAAAAGATTCCATAAGTATTCCAATATTTTATTTGTCAGGGATTTTACCCGAAAACCCACAACGAATGAATGAGTTCAAACTGTAAATCGGCATTATTAATAAAAAAACGCGCCTTATTCGGCGCGTTTATCGGCTTTAGAAAAGATTAAGCTACAGAATCTTTCAAACCTTTACCAGCTTTAAAGCTAGGCACTTTACTTGCTTTAATTTCTAAAGCTGCACCCGTTTGTGGGTTACGACCAGTACGCGCTGCACGTTCTTTAACGTTGAATGTACCAAAACCAACAAGTGTAACAGTATCACCAGATTTAAGCGCTTCAGTAATAGAAGCAATTGTCGCATCTAAGGCTTTACCTGCATCAGTCTTAGACAATCCCCCTTTCTCTGCAATTGCATCGATTAATTCTGATTTATTCATGAAGATTACGTCCTCTTAATATCGTTTATTTAAGGTCTAAGGATTCCATGACATCTTTATAGCAATGCTTTGGGGCAAAAGGCAATACTATCGATCTGCATTTCTGCAAAATAAATGTGAAAAAAATTGTTGAAAAATGAAGAAAAAGTAAAATTGTTTCATTTTTTTACAATTTGCTCTTTTAAAAGTTTATTTTCTTCAACCAAAAAATCAACCTTACTATGTAACTGTAATATGAGACTTTCTAAGTACTGAATATCTTTTACTGTGACTAAACCAATTCGGTTTAGTGAATGATTAACACTTTGATCAAGTAATTTTTCGACTTTATCTTTGGTATCGGTAACCGAGTCTTTTGCTTTCTCCGACACTTTTTCAACCGTTTGATCAGCAATTTCCGTCGTTTTCGATTCTAACTCTTCACCGACCTTGACTAAGGAGTCAAATAATTTATTTCCCTCTTCCTCAGCACGTGAAAAAGCACCCAATCCAGCAAGCCAAATTTGCTGAGTATATTTACGAAAATCCAGACTCGACTTGCGACCTGAACGTAGCTTATTCTTTGTTTTATCGGAATTTTCCTGTTTTTCTTGATCAACATTTTGATCTTTTATTTGTTTATCCATTTTCCCCATTCTCCCGATTATTTTTTATACCGCTTAATATATTTACCCATAAAATAGCCTCATAATAGCAAATTAAATACTTGATCGATTTGCTAAACTGTTCTACAAAGCAAGATTATTATGTATTTGATTAAAGTCCTGAAGTATTTTTACAAGCTAGGATGCTCTATTTCAGGGAAGGATTAAGTTTTATGAGTGAATCGCAACAAAGTCAAAATCAACCACATTTGTTGCTTACAATGACGATGATTGTTTTGGAAACAATTTTTACCTTCATTTTGAAACATGATCGTGTGGTCGGTTTACAAGCTAAAAAGTTTATAGAGCAAAAAGTTTCCATCAAAATTAATAGCTATTTACCTTATTTTGATTTTTATGTTCAATTTACTGAACATGGCATTTTGTTTGACACCAAAGCGCCAGAGCAAGTTGTAGATCTTGATATCCGTACCACGCTGATGGACTTAATTAAAGTCTTTGTTTTGGCGAATCGCCGCAGTATTAAAAAAATGCGGATTGATGGTGATATCACTTTAAAAGATGAATTTCGCGATTTAGCTTTATTGTTTAGTTTGCCAAAAGTTTTATCTGACTGGAAACAATGGTTAACCGAACCAACTGATGAACAAGATATCATTTCCTCAAAAAAACGTATTGCACCCCTGTTAGAAAAAATTGACCAACAACGCTCAACCATTAATAGTTTACATGTGGAAGTAAAACAATATAAGAACCGTATTCGTCGTCTGGAGCAAAAACAGAAAAGAACTAACATTGCATTTATTGTAACCACCGCCCTTTTAATTGCATTATTAGTGTATAATTTATGGCTTGCATAAATATATAATTTTTCTTATAAAATAAAACAAATTAAAGCCTCATAAAAAAACTTGACTATTTTAGTCAGGATTCTTAAAATCGACACATCTAGTCTTAATATGTGTATCGAATCATGCGTCTTACTACTCGCGGTCGCTACGCAGTGACTGCTCTACTTGATTTAGCTTTGCAGCCAACCGAACAAACGATCACGCTTGCTGAAATAGCAGCCCGTCAAACTATTTCTGTGGCTTATCTTGAGCAGTTATTTGCGAAATTAAAGCGTCACGGCTTAGTTTCTAGTGTTCGTGGTGCCAACGGTGGTTACCATCTCGCTCGTAGCGCTGAAGAAATCACTGTGTTAGAAATTATTGAAGCTGTAAACGAAACCGTTGACGCAACACGTTGTGACCATAAAGGTAACTGCCAAAATGGTGCAATGTGCTTAACTCATGATTTATGGCAAGAACTCTCCCACCACATCGCCGATTATTTAGCAAAAATCACGCTGGCAGACCTTGTAGCAAGAGACAACGTGCAAACCGTTGCGATTCGCCAAAATACACCATCATTTGATTCAGCCCTTTTATCGGTTACAGGTATTTGACATGAAACGTCCGATTTATCTTGATTATGCAGCAACAACTCCTGTAGACCCTCAAGTCGCAGAACGTATGATGGAATGCCTAACTTTCGACGGTATTTTCGGTAATGCAGCATCTCGTTCCCATGCTTACGGTTGGCAGGCAGAAGAAAAAGTCGAATATGCACGTGAACAAGTCGCTAATTTAATTAAAGCCGACCCGCGTGAAATCGTGTGGACTTCAGGTGCAACTGAATCTGACAACCTTGCATTAAAAGGTGTTGCTCAATTTTATGCCTCTAAAGGCAAACACATCATTACCAGTAAAATTGAACATAAAGCAATTTTAGACACTTGTCGTGAACTTGAAGCAGAAGGCTTTGAAATCACCTATCTTGAGCCAGAGCCAAAGACAGGTTTGATCACAGCTGAAATGGTGAAAGCAGCCATTCGTCCAGATACCGTGCTTGTTTCACTGATGATGGTCAACAACGAAATTGGTACTGTGACTGATGTAGCCGCAATTGGCGAAATCACACGTGCAAATAAAACTTATTTCCATGTTGATGCTGCTCAAGCTGCGGGTAAAGTTGAAATTGATCTTTCAACCATGAAAGTTGATTTGATGAGTTTTTCAGCACATAAAATTTATGGCCCTAAAGGCATGGGCGCACTTTTTGTACGTCGTAGCCCACGTGTCCGCCTAAAAGCGCAAATGCATGGTGGTGGTCATGAGCGTGGTATGCGTTCAGGTACATTGGCAACGCATCAAATTGTCGGCATGGGTGAAGCATTTGAACTTGCAGGCAAAAACCTAGAGTCTGAACAAAAACGTATTCGTGTATTACGTGACAAACTTTGGAACGGCTTACAAGGTTTAGAACAAGTGTTCTTAAACGGTCATCCTGAATACAATGTTGCAAATTACTTAAACGTAAGTTTTAACTTTGTAGAAGGCGAATCATTGATGATGGCATTGAAAGATGCTGCTGTTTCATCTGGTTCTGCATGCACATCTGCAACACTTGAACCATCTTATGTACTTCGTGCATTAGGTTTGTCTGATGAACTTGCTCACAGCTCGATTCGTTTCAGCTTCGGTACATATACGACTGAAGAAGACATCGACCATGTCCTTGAAATCACCAAAGCAGCTGTAGATAAATTACGTGATCTTTCTCCTCTTTGGGATATGTACAAAGAAGGTATCGATCTCTCTACAGTAGAATGGGCTGAACACTAATTTATTCATGGCATCGCATGGAAATTCCATGCAGATGCCCTCATATTAAATCTTATTAGGCTGACCCCGAGTTTTGGAGACGCATCATGGCTTATAGTGAAAAAGTAATTGATCATTACGAAAACCCTCGTAATGTTGGCGTTTTAGACAAAAATGCTGAAAATGTTGGTACAGGTATGGTCGGTGCACCCGCTTGTGGTGATGTTATGCGCCTTCAAATCCAAGTGGATGACAATGGTGTCATTGAACAAGCACGTTTCAAAACCTATGGTTGTGGATCGGCTATTGCATCAAGTTCGCTTGTTACTGAATGGCTTAAAGGTAAAACTTTAGACCAAGCGCAAGCAATCAAAAACATTGATATTGCCACTGAACTTGCGCTTCCTCCAGTAAAAGTACACTGTTCTGTACTTGCTGAAGATGCAATTAAAGCTGCTGTTGAAGACTACCGCAGCAAAAAAGCTAAAGCTTAATTATTTTTAAGTTTTGAATAAGGAATAATGGAGTTTTCATGATTCATTTAACTGAAAATGCTGCAACTCATATCAGCAATTACTTAGAAAATCGCGGTAAGGGTGAAGGCATTCGCGTTGGCGTGAAAACTTCAGGCTGTTCTGGTTTGGCCTATGTACTCGAATTCGTAGATGAAGTTGATACACATGATCAAGTTTTTGAACAGTTTGGTGTTAAAGTTTTCGTTGACCCTAAAAGCGGTGTCTATTTAGAAGGCTTAGAAATGGACTATGTAAAAAATGGTCTAAATGAAGGCTTCGAATTTAATAACCCCAATAAAAAAGGTGAATGTGGTTGTGGTGAATCTTTCACTGTTTAATCAACCTCTTATATTCCCTTTTTAAGCATTAAAACAGTGTACAATACACTGTTTTAATTGCATTTAATTTTCAATTATTTTATAGAACTTTCGCGGATCAAATCTCCCATGAATCATTTTGAGTTGTTCAATCTTCCAGTAGAACTCGATATTGATTTAGCAGTTTTAAAAAATGAATTTTTAAAATTGCAGCAACAATATCACCCCGACAAAGCCGAAGATAAAGATCAAGCGCTCATTAAATCTAGCGAGATCAATCAAGCTTTTAAAGTTCTATCTCAAGTTGATAGTCGTGCGGGATATCTGCTTTCGTTAAAAAAACAAGATCACCTCCTTGATCAATCCATCAGCGATTTTGAATTCTTACAATCTGCACTAGAAATTCGTGAACAGCTTGATGAAGCTCACTCTGCTGACGATTTAATTTCACTTAAAGAAGAAGTCCAACAATGGATTGACAGCTTAGTGCGTGAATTTAAAATTGACTATACTGAAGAAGATTGGGCTGAAGCGCGCGATACAGTGCGAAAATTACGCTTTTTTCAAAAAGTCATGGCTGATATTGACAAAGCTGAAGATCGTTTTTTAGATGATGACTCTTTCGATCTTGATGATGATTTTTAATTTATTTTTACTTTTAGACGTTCAAAGGATGTAACACAATGGCTCTCTTGCAAATTGCAGAACCTGGTCAATCAAGTGCGCCCCATGAACACCGTATTGCTATTGGTATCGACTTAGGTACTACGCACTCTTTAGTGGCTACGGTTCTATCAGGCAAAGCCAAAGTTCTTAACGATGAACAAGGTCGCGTGTTACTCCCATCGATTGTGCACTATGCGGATCAAGCAACTCAATATGGTGATGAAGCAAAAGCGTTCATGATCAGTGACCCAAAAAACACCATCGTTTCTGTTAAGCGCTTTATGGGTCGTTCAAAAGCGGATATTAAATTTCAACACCCATATACACTGGTGGGTGAAGACCACCAGATGCCAGCTTTTGAAACCAATCACGGACGTAAAACACCTGTTGAAATTTCAGCTGAAATATTAAAACACTTAAAAGAACGTGCAGAATCAAGTCTACAAAATCCAATTAATGGTGCAGTGATTACTGTTCCTGCTTATTTTGATGAAGCTCAACGCCAAGCAACACGTGATGCGGCTCAATTGGCGGGTTTAAACGTATTACGCTTACTCAATGAACCCACTGCTGCTGCGGTCGCTTATGGTTTAGACCAAGAAAGCAACTTAGCTTCTGATCATAACTATGTCATCTATGATTTAGGTGGTGGTACTTTTGACGTTTCTATCTTGCGTTTTACCCAAGGTGTGTTCGAAGTCCTCGCAACGGGTGGTCATACTGCACTGGGTGGCGATGATTTAGACCGTTTAATTGTTAAATGGGCTAAAAAACAACTCAATATTGAAACGCTAGATAATTCACAACATGTCCATCTTATCGTTGCTGCACGCAAGGCCAAAGAAGCATTAACCGATGCCGAATCGGTAGAGCTTCATGCCTTAGATCAAGTTTTAACTTTAGATCGTGCAACATTTGAAGACATTATTAAAGTTGCTTTAGACAAAACCATTAGTGTCTGTAAGCGTGTAATGCGTGATGCCAAACTTGAGCTAAATGACATTCAAAATGTGGTTTTAGTGGGCGGTTCTACTCGCTCTTATGCGGTACAAAAAGCAGTTCGTGACGTATTTAATCAAGAACCACTGTGCACAATTAATCCTGATGAAGTGGTCGCTATTGGCGCAGCCATTACCGCAGATCAACTGATTGGCAACAGCAAAGATGGTTCATTACTGCTTGATGTTACCCCGCTCTCTTTGGGCTTAGAGACCATGGGTGGCTTGGTTGAGCGCCTGATTTCACGCAACACCGCAATTCCAGTCGCACGTCGTCAAGAGTTTACGACCTATCAAGATGGTCAAACTGCGATGTTGATTCATGTGGTACAAGGTGAACGTGATCTGGTTGAGCACTGTCGTAGTTTAGGTCGCTTTGTCTTACATGGCATTCCACCGATGACTGCGGGTCAAGCACGCATTGAAGTTACCTTCCAAGTCGATGCGGATGGTTTACTGACCGTTTCTGCTAAAGAAACAACATCTGGTGTGCATGCACAAATTGACATTAAACCATCGTATGGTTTATCCGATTCTGATACTGAGCGCTTATTGATTGACGGTTTTAAATTTGCTGAAGAAGATAAAAATCTTCGTCACTTACAAGAAACTAAAGTTGAAGCACAGCGTGAATTGGAAGCACTTACACAAGCCTTAAAAGTTGATGCAAACTTACTGAGTGCTGAACAATTGGTGGCTTTAGAGCAAACAAAAGTTGAACTCGAACAGCAATTATCGACAACCAACATCGAAGCTATTGAAGAAGCTGTACAACAACTTAAAATACATAGTGATGCTTTTGCTGCAGCACGCATGAATCAACATATTGATTCCGCACTTAAAGGCACCCAACTCGATGACTGGTCAAACTCACACAAATAAATAGGTAAAAATCATGCCACGTATTAAAGTTCTTCCACATGCGCAAATTTGCCCGAATGGTGCTGAGTTTGAAGTTGAACAAAATGCTAATCTTTGCGAAAGCTTATTGAAAAATGGCATTAAAATTGAACACGCTTGCGATATGTCTGCTGCATGCACAACATGTCATGTTGTCGTACGTAAAGGCTTTGACAGTTTAGATGAAATGAATGATGTTGAAGCAGACTTGCTTGATCGTGCTTGGGGCTTAGAACCTGATTCTCGTCTATCTTGCCAAGTGAAACTGGTTGATGAAGACTTAGAAATTGAAATACCTAAATATACAATCAACCATGCTTCTGAAAATCATTAATTGATTTTATAGGCAATAAAAAACCACGCTATAGCGTGGTTTTTTCTATCCAAATGCAGCCGAAAACGCATGATTTTAGTGATATTGTTGATCTTTTTCTTCTATCACTTCATCCTCTAAGTTCAATTTTACAATCCCTTGAGAGTTGGTCATTTTTTGCTGTTTTTGTATGCGCTTAATCATTTTTTCTAAAACATTAAGCAGTTCTGGATATTCATAATTTTGAACTTCATCCAGATTCAACAATAAATGAAAGCCCTTATACTCATAATCAAACCATCGCTGATAATCCGATTTACGTGAAGTATATTTTTCCATCACCTGCCAAGTATTTACTGGCCCTTGAATACCTTTAAGGGTAATCGGTGCTTTAGGCGCACACAGATAATCATTTTTAATTAAATTATAGGTTTCATCAGAAATTAAAATTTCATCCACCGCAGCAGCACTTTGTAAACGCGCGGCCAAATTTGCATCACGCCCAACAATGGTATACGCCATACGATGAGCTGCACCATAATTCCCTACGTGGCAATAACCTGTACTAATCCCCATACGAATATGCAAAGCGGGATAACCCATTTTAATCCATCTTTCTCTTAATAATTTCATTTGCTGACGCATATCAATCGCCATGTCTAAACAAGTTTTTGCATCTTGTTCAACACCTTGAGAAATAGGATCACCAAAGAAAATTAAAATGGCATCGCCCATAAATTTATCGACAGTTGCTTCATATTGCTTTGCAATTTCAGTCATATGGCTAAGATAGTCATTGAGTAAAAATGCCAAGTCATCTGGAATAAGTGTTTCAGAAAGCTCGGTAAACCCTTGAATATCTGAAAAGAAAATTGTCATTTTTTTTCGTTTATATTCAATTTTAGCTTCAGACTCACCCTTCATAATCGATTGCCACAATTGGACCGGTGCATAACGGCTAAGTTGGTTTGCAAACTCCATATAACGATTCATTTGCTCATAATAATAAGCTTTACGATCGGTAATATGCTGGATTTGACTACGTTGGTAAAAACTCCCCACGCCAAAATAAGTAATTAAGCAAATAAAACCAAGGACAGTTAACTCCCCAGTGGTTTGCTCAAAATACTCACCAAAACCAAAAATAAAAATATTGCACAGATAAAAAATGGCAATGCCAATTAAACTTGCCAGTGACACCATAAGGAATGAAATTTTATTACTGATTGCAGTATATAAAATTGCGAAAAATGAAAGAAAAGTCAGAACCAGATTTAAATGAATAGCCGACAAAAGAACTGAAATAATAACAATATCGATAATAAACAAGACACTGCGTTTTATTTTGGAATTATAACGGTATAGCAGCCAATTCGATAACTTGGGTGTAATCAGTAAAGTAAACAGTAAGAATAAAGGAACATAAATCTGATATTTGGTATCGGATGAAGTGTAGTGATAGACAATCATGAGCAAAGACAACATCACATACCCCATCAAGCGATGGAAATATTCAAATTGTCTAGGCTCTTTTCTAATCCAGTCGTCTAACGGCACTCAAGCACTCCTAGTCCGAGTATTCACACCATATATTCCTTTATGGTTTTAAATGGTTATGAATTAGTCCATACGCCAATCAAATGGCATATCACCTTGACCACGAAGTGCGAGCATTAAAGTTTGACGCATATGCGCAAGGACTTCATTGGTATAAGGAACCGCAGGTGTCCCCCAAACTGGTTTTGGCCAAGCGACATCATTTTGGTAACGCACGACATGATGAAAATGCAACTGTGGCACCATATTGCCTAAAGCTGCAACATTCATTTTGTCTGCACGGAATACACGTGCCAGTTGGCTTGATAACCAACTAGATTCACGTAGGAATTGTTCTTGATCGGCCTGACTTAATTCATATAACTCAGTAATACCCGGTACACGCGGAATTAATATGAGCCACGGAAATTGCATATCATTCATTAAACGACATGT
This sequence comes from Acinetobacter kyonggiensis, assembly GCF_900107285.1. Lineage (GTDB taxonomy): Bacteria > Pseudomonadota > Gammaproteobacteria > Pseudomonadales > Moraxellaceae > Acinetobacter > Acinetobacter kyonggiensis. The sequence continues at coordinate 77,325 of NZ_FNPK01000003.1, forward strand.
TGACAGTGGAAAGTCGCCTACAAAAAAAGTATCTTGAGCAAGTTGTGGATGCAAACTAAACATATCTTTATAAATTATGCAAAATTAGAATGATGGCTAATACTATCACATCCAATGAGACGTGAATATTCTATGCAATGTGTTTCATTACAAATAAACCACTATTTATATTGAGCACCTTAACCCCTACGAATGTAGTAAATTTCTTTAAAAAATCAAGCATTTCTTGCGAGCTTTTTTGAAATTATGATCAATTTCAAATGTGAGTGCATAATATTTACGCACTCACATTCTCTTTAGTGAATTTCTTTTAATAAACTGACCAATAAATCAGAAATAAATTGAATTCTTTTTTGATAATCTTCCAACATCACCATCACTTTTAAACGTTGCCCACCATCCATACGGAAAAAAGTCGGATGTTTTTGCATCATTTGAATAATGCTGATGGCTTGTACTGGAGTATCAGGGGAAAATTCAATATAACCGCCATGCGAACTGATATCGACTTTGGTCATTCCCAACTGCTCTGCTTTCAAACGAATCTGATGCACAGCAAATAATTGCTTCACTGGTTGTGGTGGCACACCAAAACGATCAATCAATTCCATGCGGATGTTATCAAGCTTGTCTTGGCTATCGGTATTACTAATACGTTTATAAAATAATAAGCGTTGGTGTACATCACCCAGATAATCATCTGGAATCAATGCTGGCATATGCAGATTAATTTCAGCCGTTAAAGAAAGTGGCGCATCAAAGTTTGGCGTTTTACCTTTTTGAATGGCTTTAGTCGCCTTCTCCAGCATTTCCATATACAAACTATAACCAATGGCCTGCATTGAACCACTTTGTTGTTCGCCCAACAGTTCACCTGCACCACGAATTTCCAAATCTTCCGTAGCAAGCATAAAGCCTGCACCTAAATTTGATGCACGCTGAATAGCATCCAGACGTTTTTCTGCATCCCCTTTTAAGCCTTTAATCGAAGGCACAAGCAAGTAAGCATAGGCTTGATGATGTGAACGACCAACACGACCACGCAATTGATGCAATTGTGCTAGACCCAATTTATCCGCACGTTCAATTAAAATGGTATTGGCATTTGGAACATCAATCCCTGTTTCAATAATCGTTGAGCACACCAAAACATTATATTCTTTGTGATAGAACTGCTGCATGACCTGCTCTAACTCACGTTCACGCATTTGTCCATGTGCCACGGCTACACGTGCTTCCGGCACCAATTGACGAATACTTTCTGCGGCACGCTCAATAGTATCGACTTCATTATGTAAAAAATAAACCTGACCGCCACGAAGTAATTCACGTAGAACGGCTTCCTTAATCGATTCACTGCTATGTTCTTGCACAAAGGTTTTTACTGCTAAACGACGTGCGGGTGGTGTGGCAATAATAGACAAATCACGCATCCCACTAAATGCCATATTTAAGGTACGCGGAATTGGTGTTGCAGTCAGTGTAAGCATATCGACATCTGCACGCATGGCTTTAATACGTTCTTTGTCACGCACACCAAAGCGATGTTCCTCATCGACAATCATTAAACCTAAGTTTTTAAATTGAATACTTTCCTGCAAAATTTTGTGTGTTCCAATCACAATATCAACTTTACCATCTGCTAAGTCTTCAATCGTTTTTACATGCGATTTGTTGGAACCAAAACGAGATAGCACTTCAATCCGAATTGGCCAATCCGCAAAACGGTCTTTAAACGATTCATAATGCTGCTGCGCAAGTAAAGTGGTCGGTACTAAAACTGCCACTTGTTTATTGTTTTGCACCGCTAAAAATGCAGCCCGCATGGCAACTTCAGTCTTACCAAAACCCACATCACCACAGACAAGGCGATCCATGGGTTTTGCCAGTTGCATATCGTGTAATGTTGCATCAATAGCATTGGCTTGATCTAAGGTTTCTTCATAAGCAAAACCACTGGCAAATTGCATATATGGACTTTGTTCAAGTTCAAAAGCAAAACCGGGTTTGGCTTGACGACGCGCTTGAATATGTAATAGTTCAGCCGCGACATCATGAATTTGTTCCAAGGCTTTACGCTTTGCTTTATTCCAAGTATCCGTACCTAATTTATGTAAAGGCGCTAAATCAGGATCACCTCCACTATAACGACTAATCAGATGTAAATTGGTAACTGGAACATATACTTTGGCTGCATCAGCGTAATCAAGCTGTAAAAACTCATGGTCTTGATCATCAATACTTAAGGTGACCAAACCCGCATAACGCCCCACGCCATAATCAATATGCACCACAGGTGCACCAATACTCAGCTCCGTTAAACTACGGATTAAAAACTCTTCGGAGACTTCCTGCTGACGTTTACGACGGCGTTGTACCACACGATGTTCATACAGCTGATTTTCAGAAATTACCGTGAGGTAATTAGGAATTACTAAACCACGATCCAGTGGTGCACTGGTAATTGCAATAGCATGTAATGATTTTCTAAAGTCAGCAAAATTTTCCACATTGGGGATATCCCCAAGCGTTGGTCGTAACGCATCTTTTAAAGTTTCACGGCGGCCAGCACTTTCAGCAACCAAAAGAACGGGGTGATTGGCAGCATCAATATACTTTTTAACCGCTGAAAAAGGTTTTTCTTGTTTTGGATCAACAGGCAAACGTGGAGGCAATTCAGTGTTCAGATTCAGAACACCTGTTTTTTCTACAAATTCTTCTGATGATGCAATCACTCTAGCAAAGTGGTTGAGTTGTTCTAAGACCTGATTGGGTTGTAAGAAAATTTCCTCTGGCGATAAAATAGGATGATCAACATTATGACGACGATCTTCATAACGTCGCATGATATCCTGCCAGAAGCTGCTTAATCCTTCATCTAAATACTTATCTGTAATGACAATGCCATTCTTTGGTAAGTACGCCATAAGCGTACTTTGTGCTGCCATGGCTTGTTTACTAAAGAATAAAGGAAAATAAAACTCAAGCCCGGGAGATGCAATACCCTCTAAAACATCTTGATAAACTGGATTTTTCTTTGGATTTGCAGTCGGAAAACTTTCTGCATAACGATCACGAAAAATCGCACGCCCTTCTTTAAGTGGAAATTCTTTGGCGGGTAATACTGAAAACTGGGTTAAGTTTTGCGTCGTTCTTTGTGTTTCAGGATCAAAGAACTTTAAACTCTCAATTTCATCATCAAATAAATCTATTCGAATAGGTGCACTTTGCCCAGATGCATAGATGTCCATAATGCTGCCGCGTACAGCAAACTCACCATGATCATAAACGGTATCAACCAAATGATAGCCCGCTTGCACCAAGCGAAGTTTTTGTTGTTCTAATTCAAATTTTTGACCGACTTTAATATCAAAATGTTCACCCAACACCCACGACGTTGGTGCGACCCGTTGCACTAAGGTCGATGCAGACAAAAGCAACACACCCGATTGTGGCATATTCGATAAAATCGACAACCGTTCTGACACAATATCTTGATGTGGAGATAAACGGTCATACGGTAAAATTTCCCAGTCTGGGAAAATAGTCGGTTTTATGCCATAAAACTCTAATTCACTTTCCAACTGCCCTAAGTGCTGATTATTTTTGGCAACAACAATAAATAATTGCTTACTTTGCGTCGCAATTTCTTTGAACAACAAAGATGCAGATGAGCCTTGTAAATTACCGACCCAGCGTTTCTCGCCTGCTTTTAATTGTTGCAGATTTAGTTGGGAAATTTCTTGTTGGAACATGTATATAGCTTTTGGTCTAAATCACATAAGCAATATATTAGCATGTGTAATTTTTCGGTTGAGTTATTTTTATATTCGATGCAATTTTTTACCCAAATCCTTTTAGATGTTTAAGATCTCATTAGATAACTTGCATAAATCAAAAAAAATTCAATATTCGATTATTTGAAATTTGCACTGCCTCATTTTGAGTACTTCAATTTTTATGCTTTTGCGTAGGCATTATCTCTACTTTTGAAAGGTCAAAATGAGGATCTCAAAATATATTTTGAGTCCGCAAGAAAAACCTTTTGTTTCCCATACACGACATCCTGAGCCAGTTTTAAGGCACTGCTTTAAAATGCAGCGCAAGGATGGGAAACGTGTGGCATCCATGCCACACTCATGAATCCAATACTTCCTAGAATTTGTTTTTAAATTTTGGCTTTCAAACAATTTGTATTGATTAAAAAACGACTTATAAAAGAAGTCTAATGACTCAAATTCTATTTTTTATTATTTGTCGCGCAAAAAAATTCGATAATAGTCATTTAACTTTTTAATCATCTGCTTCAGCTGCAATAAATTTTCTTCAGTATTACCTAAACGTGCTACAAAGCGTTGATTGGCAATTTCAAGATCAATTTTTTCATTGATAATCATCGCAGTGAAATACAGTTTTTTTAAATCGTTAAAATGACTTAATTTCCGATTTGAAAAATAAGCCAAGCGTTCTGAAAGTTCATTGACCACAATACCATCGATGATATAGCCCTGCACTTGATCAAACTGGATATGATGTTCTTTTAAAAACAGTTGTTCAGCAGATTCTTTTGAACTTTTAAACAGTCCAGCGAGTTTATTCAACATAAGCATTACAAATATTAAAAATCCAACCTATTTTAACCTGAGCTAAGGTCTATGCACGACTATTTTCCATCAAAAAGGGAGTAACTTAAGCCACTCCCCCTTTATCACCACTCAATCACGACTTCAGGATTAATTTTGCACCCAAAACTTAGCTTACCTGTGCTAAAGACTCTTGTACTGTTGTAACTTCTGAAACCAAATTACTAAATGAAAATATTTCATCTAACTGCTCTTGAGTCAGTAACGCTTGCTCTAAAACCACTTGTTGAATAGTTTTATTTTCAGCAATACATTGCTTACCAATTTCATCACATTTAGCATGACCTAAAATAGGATCCAATAAAGTGACAATACCAACACTCCGCATGACCGCGTCATAACAGACTTGTTCGTTGGCTTGAATGCCTTGAATACATTTATCATCTAAGCTTTTAACCGCTTGTGTGAGTAATTCAATTGATTCATTAATTGCAATAGCAATGACGGGTTCCATGACATTTAACTGTAATTGTCCTGCTTCCGCAGCCAGTGTTACCGTTAAATCATTGCCAATCACTCGATATGCAATTTGGTTAACCACTTCAGGAATCACTGGATTAATTTTTGCAGGCATAATGGATGAGCCTGCTTGTAATTCAGGTAAACGTATTTCAGCTAAACCCGTACGCGGCCCAGAACTTAATAGGCGTAAATCATTACAGATTTTTGAAAGTTTAACTGCAAGTCGTTTCAGCGTACTGGATAAAATAATAAACACACCACAGTCACTGGTCGCTTCAACATAGTCTTCTGCGCCAATTAAATTCAAACCCGTAATTTTATTTAAAGCTTGAACGGCTTCATACGCATAACCCTTAGGTGTATTTATGCCTGTACCAATGGCTGTCGCACCTAAATTCACTTCTAATAAAAGCTCACGTGTACGTTGAATCAAACGTATATCTTCTTTTAATAAGGTCGCAAAAGCACGAAACTCTTGCCCCAGTGTCATTGGAACGGCATCTTGTAATTGAGTTCGCCCCATTTTTAAAACAAATTGAAATTCTGCAACCTTTATATGTAATGTATCAATCAATTTTTGGATCTGACTTAACAGATCATCCAAACTATAATAGGTCGCTAAACGCAAAGCCGTCGGATAGACGTCATTGGTCGATTGCGATTTATTCACATGATCATTGGGATGAATATGTTCATATTGACCTTTCTGAAAACCTAAATGTTCTAAAGCAATATTCGCCAACACTTCATTGCTGTTCATATTAATTGATGTTCCTGCACCCCCTTGATAAACATCTAGGGGAAAAGCAGTACTCCATTTCTCTGGAAACTCAATTAATTCATTACACGCAAACTGTATGGCTTGGCTCACTTGTTCAGAAATTTTGGTAAATTTCAAATTGGTTTGTGCTGAAGCCTTTTTGACTTGCGCCAGAGCACGAATAAAATGAGGATGAGTTCCTACTTTTTGATTAGAGATTTGAAAATTCTCTAAAGCACGTAAAGTATGAATACCGTAATAGCATGCTACAGGAACTTCTTTCGCTCCTAATAAATCACGCTCTATTCTTGTATGATCGAGTTGAACCGTAGACACTTTAAATATACTCACATTTTATGCACTAGAATTGTGCAATATAAGAAACTCTAAACCTTTGCTTTATTTTGAATACAGTAAAAAGATATCTATTAAGCAATACTCAATAATCAAGTACATTCATTTTGTAGCGACTGTAACAACTTGTAATATTGTTGGTTATATTCAAATTTTTCTCATTAAAAATGAAACTCAGAAATCTTTTTAGACTGATTCTAAATTTACAGTAATTAAATATACCCAAAAGAGGAATGGCATTTAGCATCATGTTTATAATCTTTTCATTTTATAATCTTTTCTCCAATTGTATCTGGAAATACATTTCGCTACATAAAATCACTATAATTACTCTAGAAATGTAACAGTAAGTAATTTTGATTTTATGATTGAATCAGCTCCTCGCTATTGCAGCTCAAAAAATCATCTCGGATTGATGATTTCAGGACAAAGGATGGGCATATGAGTCAAGTGAACCCCACATTAATCACCTTTATTTTTTACATTGTCGCAATGGTCGGTATTGGCTTATATGCCTACAAGGCTACAACGGATTTCTCAGATTACATTCTCGGTGGACGTAGTCTTGGAAGCGTAGTGACAGCACTTTCTGCAGGTGCTTCTGACATGAGCGGCTGGTTGCTTATGGGCTTACCAGGAGCGATTTATCTTTCGGGCTTATCTGAGGCATGGATTGCCATTGGTCTAATTATTGGCGCATGGTTAAACTGGCTTTTGGTAGCTGGACGTTTACGTGTTCATACCGAAATTCAAAATAATGCACTAACGTTACCAGATTATTTCACTGGTCGTTTTGGTGATAAGAAACGTGTGCTACGTATTATTTCTGCATTTGTTATTTTAATCTTCTTTGCCATTTATTGTGCTTCAGGCATGGTTGCTGGTGCACGTTTATTCGAAAGCCTTTTCGGATGGGATTACACAACTGCACTTTGGATTGGTGCAATCGCTACAATCTCTTATGTTTGTATCGGTGGCTTCCTTGCAATCAGTTGGACAGATACATTCCAAGCAGGCTTAATGATCTTTGCTTTGTTGCTGACACCAGTCATCACTTATTTAGCAATTGATGATCATAACCAACAATTTGGCTTATTGCTTGAGGCTGCTCGCCCACAAGCGATGAACATGCTTGAGGGTTTAAGTACTGTTGCAATTTTATCTTCAATGGCATGGGGTTTAGGCTATTTTGGTCAACCACATATCCTTGTGCGCTTTATGGCAGCAGACTCCGTTAAAACGATTCCTGCCGCACGTCGCATTGGTATGACATGGATGATCTTATGTCTTGGTGGCGCGGTTGCTGCAGGCTTCATTGGGATTGCATACTTCCAGCAACACCCTGAATTTGCATCAGCTATTTCTCAAAATCCTGAAACCATCTTCATAGAATTGACTAAACTTTTATTCAACCCATGGGTGGCAGGTATTATTCTTGCGGCAATTCTTGCAGCCGTGATGAGTACGTTAAGCTGTCAACTTCTAGTCTGTTCTAGTACTTTAACTGAAGACTTGTACAAAGGATTTATCCGTAAAAACGCGTCTCAAAAAGAATTAGTTTGGATCGGTCGTTTAATGGTTGCATGTATTGCCATCTTGGCAATTATGATTGCAAGCAATCCGAACAGTAAGGTTTTAGGCTTAGTCTCCTATGCATGGGCAGGTTTCGGTGCTGCATTTGGCCCACTCATCATCCTATCTTTGTTCTGGAAGCGTATGACTTTAAACGGCGCGATTGTCGGAATTCTTGTCGGTGCTGTAACCGTTATTTTGTGGAAAAACACGATGGCGAGTACTGGACTATATGAAATTATTCCAGGCTTTATCTTGTCATTCATCAGTATCATTGTTGTGAGCCTCCTTGGCAAAGCACCTGAAAAAGATGTAGTTGAGCGTTTTGAACAAGCAGATGCTATTTACAAACGAGAAATGGCTTCCTTGAAGAGCAAATAATTTGGGCTTCACTATCGTATAAATAAAGGGGCTTATCGCCCCTTTATTTTTTATCTTTGTTTTTTGATTTTAAGATTTAATTTAGAACTTTCTTTTATGACTTCCATGACTGGATAACTTCGGGTTTCTTTTACCCCAGGAAGTCGCCACAATACCTGTCCCGAAATTCTGCGGAACTCTTCCATATTGGCACAGCGAATTTTCACCACAAAATCAAAGCCGCCACTAATCATATGACATTCCACAATTTCTGGATATTGCATCACGGCATCAGAAAATTCCTCCAAAACATTCGGTGTGGTTTTATCCAATAAAATTTCCACAAAAACCACAAAACTGGCATTCAGCATTTCAGGATTTAGCTTTGCTTCATAACCCAAAACAAAGCCATCTTTCGTCAATTTCTGCACCCGTGCCAAAGCAGCAGTCGCTGACAAATTAACCGTTTCAGCCAGTTTTATATTTGAAATTCGACCATCATTTTGCAGAATATCTAAAATTTTGATATCCGTTCTGTCCAAGGTAAAAATCGGGCTCGTCATCTGAATTATTCTCTAAAATGAATAAAGATTATAGTGAGTTATTCGGTCTTATTTCTGTAATCATAAATTATATTAGGTATTTCACTCAACAAAAAATTTGCTCGGTACAGGACGTTGGCATGAATACAATAGAAACCTCTCCCCTTCATGATGAGGCAAAACCTCACTACGAATATATTACGCTTTTCAAAGAAAAAAGTGCTTATGAATCAGAGATAAACACTGCTTGGCGTCGTGCCGAATCCGAATGTGTTGAGAATCTACTTGAGCATAGCAAAATTCCAGATGAATTAAATACGCGTATTCAAGATTTGGCTTTTAACCTTGCACATACTTTACGTGAACGTAAAAGTTCTTCAGGTAAAGCAGGTATTGTACAAGGCTTATTGCAAGAGTTCTCTTTATCTTCGCAAGAAGGTATTGCACTGATGTGCTTGGCTGAAGCCTTGCTGCGGATTCCAGATAGTGCAACGCGTGACTTGCTCATTCGTGACAAAATTAATCAAGGCAACTGGAAAGAACACCTCGGTCAAAGTAACCTGATGTTTGTCAATGCCGCAGCTTGGGGCTTAATGTTAACAGGTATGCTGATGGAAACACCAAAGCAAACCAGTTTATCAAGCTTATTGACTGGCTTATTAGCACGTAGTGGTCGCGGTGTAATCCGTAAAGCTGTTGACGTGGCTATGCGTATGATGGGTGAACAGTTTGTTACTGGCGAAACCATCAAAGAAGCTCTAGGCAATGCAGAACGTCTAGAAGACAAAGGTTTCCGTTATTCATACGACATGCTGGGTGAAGCCGCACTGACTGAACATGATGCTGAACGTTATTATCAAGATTATAGCGATGCCATTCATGCCATTGGTAAAGCATCAAAAGACAAAGATGTTTACAACGGCCCTGGTATCTCCATCAAACTTTCTGCTTTACACCCACGTTACCAACGTTCACAAGTAGAACGTGTTCACAACGAACTTTATGGCAAAGTACTTGAGTTAGCGCGCTTGGCTAAAGGCTACAACATTGGGCTAAACATTGATGCTGAAGAATCTGAGCGTTTAGAAATTTCTTTAGAACTTCTAGAGCGCCTATGTTTTGAACCGACACTTGCTGATTGGAAAGGCATTGGTTTTGTCATTCAGGCCTACCAAAAACGCTGTTTCTACGTGGTCGACTATGTGGTTGATTTAGCAAAACGTAGCCAAAAACGCCTGATGATTCGTCTAGTAAAAGGTGCATACTGGGACAGCGAAATCAAGAAAGCACAAATTGAAGGTATGAGTGACTACCCTGTATTTACACGTAAAGTGCATACAGACTTGTCATATATTGCATGTGCGAAAAAGCTGTTGGCTGCACCAGATCAAATTTACCCACAATTTGCGACACATAATGCTCAGACTGTTGCCACAATTTATCAATTGGCAAACCCTGAGAAATATTATGTAGGTCAATACGAATTCCAATGCTTACACGGTATGGGTGAGCCACTTTATGAACAAGTGGTCGGTCCGAAGTCTGAAAAAAAATTGGATATTCCTTGCCGTATTTACGCACCAGTAGGTACTCATGAAACTTTATTGGCTTACTTAGTCCGTCGTTTATTAGAAAATGGTGCCAATACATCATTCGTAAACCGTATTGCTGATAAAACCCTACAGATTCAAGATTTAATCGAAAATCCACGCGAAACGATTCTAACATCTGCGAAGCAAGAACAATCTGTTGGCTTAAAACACCCTGCGATTCCGTTACCACAGAATTTATATGGTGCATTACGCCCAAACTCATTAGGCGTAGATTTAGCAAATGACAGTGATCTAATTAATTTAGACACAACAGTACAAAATTTATTGCAACAGCAATGGACTGCTCAGCCAATGGGTCCAAACTTAGCTGACATTACTGCTGCTACGGAACTGACGGTAAACAATCCTGCTCAACACAACAATGTTGTAGGTACAGTAAAAGAAGCTTCAGCTGAACAGGTCAATCAAGCCTTGACCAATGCTACAAATGCACAAGCAGCTTGGATAAATACACCAAAAAATGAACGTGCTGCATGCCTAAATCGTGCTGCCGACCTTATGGAAAGTCGTATCCAAGAGCTTATGGTCTTGCTATGTCGTGAAAGTGGTAAAACCTATGCCAACGCGATTGCTGAAGTGCGTGAAGCAGTTGATTTCTTACGTTATTACGCTGCTCAGGGCATTAACTTACCAACAACTGCACAAATTGAGTCATTAGGTACAGTATTGTGTATTAGCCCATGGAACTTCCCACTGGCTATTTTTAGCGGTCAAATTTCAGCAGCATTGGTTGCGGGTAACACCGTTATTGCAAAACCTGCTGAGCAAACTCCGCTTATTGCTGCCCTTGCAATTCAAATGCTTTGGGAAGCGGGTGTTCCAGAAGCTGTGGTACAGTTAATTCCGGGTCGTGGTGAAACTGTGGGTGCACAATTAAGTGCCGACTCTCGTATCCAAGGCATTATGTTTACAGGTTCGACTGAAGTCGCAAAAATTCTTCAGAAAACAGTCGCTAAACGCCTAAGCACATCTGGTCAACCTATTCCGTTAATTGCGGAAACGGGTGGTCAAAATGCGATGATTGTCGACTCATCTGCATTAACCGAACAAGTGGTTTTAGATGTTGTCAGCTCGGCTTATGACAGTGCTGGTCAACGTTGTTCGGCCTTACGTATTCTTTGCGTACAAGAAGACAATGCCGAAAGCGTTATTCATATGCTCAAAGGTGCAATGCAACAGTTGAATGTAGGCAATCCTGCATTATTAAAAACTGACATTGGCCCTGTAATTGATCTAGAAGCAAAAACCAATATCCAAAACCACATTGAAAAAATGCGTGCCAAAGGATATGCCGTTCATCAATTCATGCATAACGACAATGCAGATATGAACCTGACTCAAGGTACATTCATTCCACCTACGTTGATTGAATTACCAAACTTAAATGATCTTGAACGTGAAGTCTTTGGTCCTGTATTACACGTAATCCGCTATCCTCAAGGTAATGTAAAAGCTGTAGTAGATCAAATCAACGCAAAAGGTTACGGCTTAACCATGGGTCTTCACACACGTATTGATGAAACAATTCAAACTGTGATTAGCCATTCTGAAGTGGGTAACTTGTATATCAACCGCAACATCGTTGGTGCTGTTGTAGGCGTTCAACCCTTTGGTGGTGAAGGTTTATCAGGTACTGGCCCTAAAGCGGGTGGTCCATTATACCTCTATCGCTTAATGCAAGAATGTAGTGCCAAACAATTAAGCACACCATTTGCGACAGGCAAAGTGTTACAGCAAGCGCCACAAAATGTGGTGTATGAGCAATTCAGTGCTTGGGTAAAACAACAGTTCACACAAGTTAAATTGCCTCAATTGCCTGCACTTGCTTCTGGTCAGGTCTATGAATTAAATGGCCCTACAGGAGAAAGCAACCAATATACGATTGTTGCACGTCACTGCGTATTGTCGCTTGCTGAACAAGAACAGGATCAATTGACTCAACTCAATGCAATTTTTGCCGTGGGTAGCAAAGCTGCGGTTTTAGCAGACAATATATTTGCTCTGAAATACATGTCTTCTATGCCAAAGGTAGTAGCACAACAATTCAAAATTATTCAAAGCATTGCAACAGGTAATTTTGATGCGGTACTCCATCACGGTACGACAGCACAATTGCTTGAGTTACAAAACACGATTGCACAGCGTCAAGGTGCAATTGTGGGAATCACACACTTGCAACCTGCTGAACAAGAGATTCCTGTTGAGCGTCTAGTCATTGAGCGTGCCATTAGTATTAATACTGCGGCAGCAGGAGGAAATGCCAGCCTAATGACACTAACGTAAAGCTAAAAACCAACATTTAGCTCCCCTATAACAAAATATCTTTTCCTTTTCAGCCAAGTCAACGACTCCCTAATCCTGTTGACTTGGCTATTTTTTTATAAATTGATCCATCATTACTCAGCTGATTTTGATACACCTATTGCAAGAACACTTTTAACGGCAATAAATAAGATCAACAGCAGATCCACATAAAAGACCTATTCACCCTATATTTCTACTGCTTAATTGGGAATAAGTTTAGTCATCTTATTCAAACTTTGTTACCATCCCTGTTTTCAATGTGTTTGTGATTTTTACTGCATATGACTTCAGCTTATCAGTTACAACTTGATGCCAAGATTGCACGTATTTCTGCTCAATTTGCCGAATTTAATCCCCCTTCTTTAGAAGTGTTTCAGTCGCCTGAACAAAACTTCCGTATGCGTGCAGAATTTCGTATTTGGCATACTGAAGATGATATGTTCTATGCCATGTTTGAACGCAATGAAGACGACAATCAAAAAACCGTTATTCGTATAGATGAATTCCCAATTGCAGATCAAAGCATTAATGATTTAATGCCAAAATTATTGGCAGCGTTAAAAGCAAATCCTATTTTGGAAGCACGTTTATTTGAAGCACATTTTCTGGCCACGTTAAGTGGTGAAGTGCTTGTTTCACTCATTTACCACCGTAAACTTGAACAAGAGTGGGAAGTTGCTGCCAAAGCTTTAGCCGAACAACTCAACATTAAATTGATTGGTCGTAGTCGCGGTGTAAAATTTGTCTTGTCTGATGAGTATGTGGTTGAAGAACTCCAAGTTTTTGACCGGACTTATCAATACAAACAAATCGAAAGTAGCTTCACACAGCCCAATGCACAAGTGTGCCAAAAAATGCTGGAATGGGCATGTAATGCTGCTGAACAGTCAGAGAAAGACTTACTTGAGCTGTACTGTGGTAATGGTAATTTCACCCTACCGCTTGCAACCAAGTTCAAGCGTGTACTGGCGACAGAACTGGCTAAATCATCGGTTTATGCTGCACAGTGGAATATTGAACAAAATCAAATTGACAATATTCAAGTTGCACGTCTATCGGCGGAAGAGTTCACTCAAGCCTATAATGGTGAACGTGAATTCCGTCGTTTACAAGAAGCAAATATTGACATCTCAAGCTATGATTTCGACACTGTTTTTGTTGATCCGCCACGTGCAGGCATTGATGATGAAACCTTAAAGTTGATCCAACGCTTTGAACGCATCATTTATATTTCATGTAATCCTGATACGTTACAAGACAACTTAAAGACTTTAGCAACCACGCATAAGATTACTAAATTTGCGATGTTTGACCAATTCCCATATACCCATCATGTAGAATCAGGCGTACTGCTCGAAAAAATTTAAACAATTTATTTCGTTGTAAAAAACCTAATTTCTTACAGTCTAATGGAGCTCAATTGAGCTTCATTTTTTATTAAAATAAAAATCAATAACTTATAATGAAATACCATTTGTAAATGTCATAATATCGTTAAACTCTTCTGCTACTATCGGAAAATTTACTGTTCAATTGCTGCTTTTATCGCTTTAGTAGGCTTGTTTTATTTATTATATTGGCTATATTTCGAACTATATTAAGTTATGTATGAAGGCTCTATGAGTTTTTGGCAAAAGCTGTTTTCTGCTAATCAACAGCAAAACGAACAGAAGAATCAAATTTCTTGTGTCGAAAATGATTGCTCTTGTAAATCGAATGAACAACTGATTCAAGCTTTAGCAAAAGCGACAGATGAAGAAGTGATCATTGGAATTAAAAAGGTTCTAGCTTCGCGAGGTTATAGCCGTAAAGAGTTAAATGAACTACAGCATCTACCACTCCAGTAGTAGAATCTGACTAAAAAGCATTTAGATCATCTAAATGCTTTTTTATTTGCTTATCCAATAGATAGATCCTTAAGCTTTATTGCCCCCTCATTTCTTTCTGAGTTACCCATTTTTACCTCAAATGAATTGAACTCATCTTGAGTCTTTTATTAAAAACATTACTCTAACCAACCACAAAGGCGATTGCTTTTTATACAAGCTATTGAAGAAGCAATATGGCGCTTATTTTTAATAAAAGCATAACAAACATATTAGCTGAATGAAATATTCGATTCTTTCATACAGAAACAGTAAACTACATCAACAATATACACTTGTAACTTTATGGGCTAAGCGTACGATGCGGCAGCATAAAACACGATTTCCTTTAGGGACACATCTGATCGTCAAGCATTGGGGATACTCTCACCATGGCATTTATGCAGGTCGTGGTCGAGTCATTCATTATTCAGGTTTTGCACATTTATTCAAAAAACGTCCGATTGAAATTACATCACTGGAAAAATTCAGTTTTGGCAAAACCATTATTGTTCAAAGCTATGCTCAGCCAAAATTTGTCGGTCGTAAAGTGGTTCGCCGTATGCGCTCACGCATGAATGAAAACAGCTATCATCTAATTATTAATAACTGTGAACATTTATGCACTTGGGCCATTACAGGGGTGGAAAGCAGCCCGCAAGTGATCCGTATGATGAATCGACTCACCACCATTGGCTATGTCAGTTCAATTATGAGTTATATGAACAGTATGCTATTGACGGTCACCACCACCTGTTTTGCATTGGTTTTGTATATCAAAAAGAAATTACGCGATAAAGCCAAGCATAAAAATATAGATTATTTATTTTTAAAAGATGATAAGCATAAAAACCCGTAATTTAAGTTCTAGCAGAGGTAAATTTTTAAATCAAATTCGCTTTATGAGCAACAATCACGGGCGGTAACTCTTCACCCAATGAACACAGCATTTCCCGCTCTATGTTGCGTACCATAGAATCTAAAGCCAAATCATTTTCCTGAATGCCAAATGGTTCTTCCAGCTCTGCACTTAAGGCATCTAAACCTAAAAATAAGTAAGCAATCAGCGCGACAATGACAGGTGTCCAAACCCCTAAACTTGACTCAAGACTAAAGGGCAAAATAAAGCAAAATGAATATACCGCACGATGTAGCAGCACAGAATATGAAAATGGCAGCGGTGTCGATGAAATTCGTTCACAACCTGCATGAATATCACCAATCGCAACCGTATGTTTGGTTAAGGTACTATAAATAATATCTGTAATTTCAGCGCGTTTATAAATAGCCACTAAATCTTTTTGCATGATTTCCAATACATATTGCGGTGGGTTCATATGACCACTCAGCATCTGCCATTGCGGTTCTGTCAATTGTACATGTAGCTGATAATGTTCAAATGAATGCGTCTGTTTGCGGAGCCGATCACGTAACAAATGAGTAAACAGCATGATACGGTACATCAATACTTCACGCGGTTGATCATCTAACACATAGCTATCTCGTATCATATGTCGTGAATTGGCAATTAAAGCACCCCACAACTTGCGCCCTTCCCACCAACGCTCATAACACGCAGTATTTCTAAAGCTTAGAAAGATCGATAAGATCACCCCAAAAACAGTAAAACCTATCGCAGGAACTTCTGGCACTAAAACATAATGTTGCTTCGACAAATAAACCAAAGTCGTCGAGATCAGTACCACCACCATCAGTGCAGGAAAAACTTTAGGCAAAATTGTGCCGTGCCAAGCAAACAGTAGTGCAAAACTATTGGTTTTATCTCGAATAATCATGGCAAGTCCTTATTGATCTGCATAAAAAAGCCCAACCTAAGTTGAGCTTTTATGGCTTATTTCAGCATAGTGACATTCAGCTTGAATGCCAATCTTTTACTAAAAATATCCTGCTTTCGTTATTTGCCTGGTTTAAAACTATCTTTTAAATCCAAAATACGGTTAAACACAGGTTTGTCGCTGGTATGATCATATTGATCCGCAACGAAATAACCTTCACGTTCAAACTGGAAACGATCTTCAGGTTGCGCTTGTGCCAATGCAGGTTCAATCACGGCTTGAAGTACCGTTAAAGAATCTGGGTTTAAGTGCGCCAAGAAATCATCATCGACATCTGGTGCGGCTTCAGTAAATAAACGGTCGTAAACACGGACTTCCGCAGCAATACCTTGAGTTGCAGAAACCCAATGCACTACTCCTTTCACTTTACGCCCTTCAGGGTTTTTACCTAAAGTTTCAGGGTCAATTGAACATTTCAGCTCAATCACTTCACCGTTTGCATCTTTAATCACTTCATCGCACTTAATTACATAAGCATGACGTAAACGTACTTCACCTTCAGGAATTAAACGTTTAAAGCCTTTTGGTGGCACTTCTTCGAAATCTTTACGATCAATATAAATTTCTTTCGATAAAGGAATAATACGCTCGCCCATGTCGACATTTGGATGACGTGAATGGGTTAAATCCATATCTTCAGGAAGATTGGTTAAAGTCACTTTAAGCGGGTTTAATACCGCCATACCACGTGCAGCGGTATTTTCCAGTGATTGACGAATACAGAACTCAAGCATTGCCACATCGACAATACCATCTGTTTTAGACACGCCTACACGCTTACAGAAATCACGCAATCCTTCCGCAGTAAAACCACGACGGCGCATACCGACAACGGTTGGCATACGTGGATCATCCCAACCATTGACATGACCACCTTCTACCAGCTTACGAAGCTTACGCTTAGAGGTAATGGTGTAATCAATATTTAAACGACTCGATTCGTACTGACGTGGA
The DNA here is from genome assembly GCF_900107285.1 of Acinetobacter kyonggiensis. Taxonomy (GTDB): domain Bacteria; phylum Pseudomonadota; class Gammaproteobacteria; order Pseudomonadales; family Moraxellaceae; genus Acinetobacter; species Acinetobacter kyonggiensis. The sequence continues at coordinate 94,610 of NZ_FNPK01000003.1, forward strand.
ACAGCTTCAGATTTAACTTTCTCTACAACCCAATCATAGAATGGACGGTGATCTTGGAATTCAAGGGTACACAGTGAATGGGTAATGCCTTCAATCGCATCAGATAATGGATGAGCGTAGTCATACATTGGATACATTTTCCATGTATCACCTGTTTGATGATGCTCAGAATGCAATACACGATATAAAATCGGGTCACGCATATGCACGTTTGGAGAAGCCATATCAATTTTGGCACGTAGCACCGCTTGACCTTCACCCAACTCGCCATTATTCATTTGAGTAAAACGTGCAAGATTTTCTTCCACACTCACATCACGATAAGGTGAGTTTTTCCCCAGTTCAACAAAATTACCGCGGTTTAAACGAATTTCTTCAGGCGATTGCAAATCGACATAAGCATCACCTTGATTGATCAATTGAATCGCCCACGTATGCAGTTGGTCAAAATAGCTTGATGCATAGCGTGGTTCGCCATTCCAATCAAAACCTAACCATTTTACATCGTTGGCAATCCCATCGACATATTCTTGTTCTTCTGCATCGGGATTGGTATCGTCAAAACGCAGGTTACATACGCCATCAAACTCTTGTGCAATACCAAAGTTCAAACAAATAGCTTTGACATGACCAATATGTAAATAGCCATTTGGTTCTGGTGGGAAACGCGTCACCACCTGCTTTGTACGACCCGCTGCTAGATCTTCGGTAATGACTTGGCGTACAAAGTCTAAGCCCGGCTGTTGTTCTTGCTGCGCAGCATCGACAGATTGAGTATTAGTTGTCGGGTTATTTGGCAGGGATGAAACAACATCATTCGGCTTCATAGTTGATAAATCACTTCTATAAGATAAAATAGGATAATTAAAACGCGATTCTCGTTTTTTAACAAAGAAAGTCGCGTTTTTGCTTGCCTTGTAGTTTACAGTTTGCTTATGCTTCTCTCAACCAAAAACCCATGGCTTTTTTGTCCATGATCAGGAGATTATAAAATGAGTTTTCCTCAAGTCGAATTAAACACCAATAAAGGACGTATTGTTCTTGAACTTAACTCAGAAAAAGCACCAAAAACTGTTGCTAACTTTTTAGAATACGTTCGTGATGGTTTTTATGATGGCGTAATTTTCCACCGTGTGATTGACGGTTTCATGGTCCAAGGTGGCGGCATGGATGAAAATTTCAAAGAAAAAGCGACTCGTGATTCTATTGAAAATGAAGCTGACAATGGCTTAAAAAATGACTTAGGCACCATTGCAATGGCGCGTACTCAAGCTCCACATTCTGCATCTGCTCAATTCTTCATTAACGTTGGTAACAACGCGTTCCTTAACCACTCTGGCAAAACTGCACAAGGTTGGGGTTATGCTGTATTTGGTAAAGTTACTGAAGGTCTAGACATCGTTAACGAAATTAAAGGTGTTCGCACTGGCAACCGTGGTTACCATGCTGACGTTCCTTTAGAAAATGTTGTGATCGAATCTGCTAAAATTATTGCTGAATAAAAATCCCTCCTAACCTCCCTTTAAAAAGGGAGGAACTTTCCTCCATAAAATAAAGGTTTATTCCTTTAATATAAAAGTTGGAAAGTCCCTCTTTCTCAAAGAGGGATTTAGGGAGATTTAAAAGGAAAAATAAGTGACCTATCTGTTTATCGCTGATTTACATTTGTCACCTGAACACCCTCGACTCGTTCGGGGTTTTTTGGATTTATTGACACACTATCAAGACAAAAATACCCAACTCTATATTTTAGGTGATTGGTTTAATGCGTGGATTGGCGATGACTACACTGCCCCATGGTTAGATGACGTTACTCATGCTCTAAAACAGTTCAATCAAGCTGGCAATCAAGTTTATTTCCAAGTTGGCAATCGTGATTTTGCTTTAGGTAAGCGATTTCTAAAACAATTTAACGGCATTTTATTGCCCGATGTCGATACATTAAAAATAGGTCACATTCAAATACGCCTCGAGCATGGCGATTTACTGTGTACCGATGATGTGTCCTATCAAAAATTTCGTAAGATTATTCGCAATCCACTGCTTTTGGGCTTTCTTAAAAGTATGCCACTCAGTTTCCGTCAGAAGTTGGCTAATGGCTTCCGTAAAAAAAGTGCAGAAACCAAACAAGTAAAATCCTATGCCATTATGGATGTAAATCAACTTGCGGTTGAACAATCCCTTCAATCGGTGGATTTACTGATTCATGGACATACGCATCGCCCTAAAATTCACCATGAATTTGGCAAGACTCGTATTGTTTTAGGTGATTGGCGTGAAAAAACATCTGAAGCAATGATTTTGGAAATGAATGAAAATGCGGAATGGCAATTCATTCAATTTAAAATACTTTAACAGTATGATTATTTTTTATTCACCACAAAAGAATTGATTTCAACTGTATCAATTATCTGTTCAATAAATGCCCGCATATTTACGATATTCACCATCGGTAAGACCACGAGATTTTGCTCAAAAAAATATGTATTACACGCTAAACCATCATTCATTGTTTGAATCAATCTTACAGAATCATAAAAGTTAAATTCATAAATTTCTGTTTCAATTTCAACATCTAATCTAAAACAACCTTTTGCTTCAATCAACCATTCTATTTCATCAATATCATCTGGTAACAATATTTGATATTTTGCCATACGCTTCCTTATTTTAAATTATTAGTTATGAATACATTATTTGCTATTATTAAATACATAATCACTTAATTTGGTTTTAATCATGGATTTATTAAATATATCAAAAACTCGTTATACAACAAAAGCCTATGATCCGATTCGAAAAATTCCGCAAGAACAAATTAACCGTTTATTAGAAATTTTACGTTTAACGCCATCTTCTATCAACATTCAACCTTGGCATTTCTTTATTGCTGACAATCCGGTGGCTAAAGAGCGTATCGCAAAAGCGTTGGTTGGAAAGTATGCCTATAATGCACCTAAAGTTTTAGAGTCATCACACACTATTTTATTTTGTACCAAAGCAGATATCAGCGAACAACATTTAGACAACCTGTTAACTCAGGATGATATCAGTGGTCGCTTTAAAGATTCAAACGCGAAACAAGGACAAAAAGATAGCCGTGCAGGCTATGTCAATTACTACCGCAATGAAAAAGGTGATATTCAGCGTTGGGCTGAAAATCAAACCTTTATTGCACTGGGTCAAATTTTGTTAGCGGCAGGGATTGAAGGCATTGATGCAACACCAATTGGTGGTTTTGATGAACAAATCATTAATGATGAATTGCAGTTAACCGAAAAAGGTTTAATACCGTCTGTATTACTGACACTGGGTTATCGTAGCGAAAATGATTTTAATGCAAGATTGCCAAAATCTCGTTTAAGTAAAGAAGAAATCTTCACTCAGCTTTAATTAAAAATTAATTACAATAAAAGGGGATATATTCCTCTTTTATGTCATTTCAGGACTTATTTTTTAAACATTATTCAGGTATATTTGCACAAAAATTAAACGGTCGGACATCTTTATGCTAGTTGCCACTAAAATGCCAATAAAATTCGAATGTACAAACTGTAATAAAATTTATATGCATCCATATCGAATAGATGCTCTTGCTTTTTATCCTGACTGCCCTGATTGCAAAAAGGCGGGTTTGCTTCTAGGCACCGCCGAAATCACAGATCTCATTAAATACCCAAGTACTTTCGCAAAAAATTTACTTAAACAGATATCGCATAAGCTAAACAAATAACACTGGCTAAACCCAACGCCAAACCTAATGCAGTCATTGGTGTTAATTTTTCCTTAAAGATGATTAAACCACTGAATGCACCCAATACCACCACAAGAATATTCATACCTGCAAAGACAATTGCAGGTGTGTCTTTCAAGAGCATATGTGCTTTAACGTAAAGTGCAATATTGGCAAAATTTAACAGACCCAATCCCATTCCAGCCAGTATATTTTTTCTGTTACCAACAGTCTTGGTGGTCATGGCAATATAAGCCAATGACAAAATAAAAGCACAAATAAACATTAAATTCAGTGCAACGGCAAACTGAACCCCTAATCCAGTCGTATACTTCAACAAAACATCAATGAAAGCATAGCCAAACCAGACCAATGCAAGATACAGCATGGCTTGCTTTGTCGATGACTGCCCTGTCTTGTCTTGCTGATGGGAAAATAAAAGACTTAATACAGCTAAAACCCCTAAAACAATACCGATTATTTTTAGCGTATTGAACTGTTCCTGAAAAATAAAAAATGCAGCCAATAAAGACAAGACCACGGATAAACGCTGGGCAATTTCAGTTTTCACAATACCTGCATATTGCAAAGACTTCGCTAAACATAAAAAAACACTCGGCAGCAAAATACCCAAAGCAATAATTAGCCACCACGGCGTATTGATGATTGAAACATGCTGTAAATCTGGCTTAAACCAGAGAAAGCACAATACACTTGCAGAAGCGTAGTTCCATACAATCATGTGTAATGCATCAAAACCTTGCGCTTTAGCGAGCTTTAAAAGAATTGAGACAATGACGCTACAGCATGCTGCTGCCAATATAAGTTCCATCTTTTGCCTTATTTTGCTTATTTATAATGGTTGAGGGTTAAATACAAAAAAGCCCACAATAAATGTGGGCTTTTGATTATAGATAATCTTTAGTGATTATTTATAACGATTGACCATTTTCTCTAAAGAAATTGGACGAATCTTGTCTGCATGACCTGCTGTACCAAATGCAGTATAACGATCTACACAAATTTGTTTCATTGCAACAACAGTTTCAGCAAAGAATTTACGTGGATCGAATTCGCTTGGTTTTTCAGCCATCATACGGCGCATTGCACCCGTAGAAGCCAAACGTAAGTCAGTGTCGATATTAATTTTACGCACACCGTGTTTGATTGCTTCAACCAATTGCTCTACAGGAACACCATAAGTTTCTTTGATGTCACCGCCAAATTCATTGATCACAGCCAACCATTCTTGTGGCACAGAGCTTGAACCGTGCATTACAAGATGTGTATTTGGCAATGCCGCATGAATTTCTTTAATACGGTCAATGGCTAAAATATCACCTGTAGGTGGACGGGTGAATTTGTACGCACCATGTGAAGTACCTACTGCAATTGCCAAAGCATCTACATTGGTATCTGCAACAAATTGAGTTGCTTCTTCAACTGAAGTTAATAGCTGTGAATGGTCAAGTACGCCTTCTGCGCCTACACCATCTTCTTCACCAGCCATACCAGTTTCAAGGCTACCCAAGCAGCCAATCTCACCTTCAACTGAAACGCCACATGCATGAGCCATCGCAACAGTGCGACGAGTTACATCTACGTTATATTCGTATGAAGTTGGTGTTTTACCATCTGCACCGAGTGAACCGTCCATCATCACTGATGAAAAGCCCAATTGGATAGAACGCTGACATACATCAGGATCTGTACCATGGTCTTGATGCATCACCACTGGAATATGCGGCCATTCTTCAATTGCAGCCAAAATTAAATGACGTAAGAACGGAGCGCCTGCATATTTACGAGCACCCGCAGATGCTTGAACAATAACAGGTGAATTCGTTTCATCTGCGGCTAACATAATTGCGCGCATTTGTTCTAAATTGTTTACGTTAAATGCTGGTACGCCGTAGTTGTGTTCACCGGCGTGATCCAAGAGCTGGCGCAATGAAATAAGAGCCATAATGTCCTCCCAGGTAATGCCCCATATTCTACATGCTGATTGCTTTCAATTCAGCAAGAAAAAACACTATTTCAAAAAAAGTCCCTGCAAATGCAGGGACTTTTAAATAAAAAATGACAAACTTAATGCGTTGTTGCGTTCGAAGCCGCTTCTTCAACCACAGGGGTCTCTGCATCTGCATCGACATTCGAGACTGCCGCCGGTATATCTGTATTTTTTTCATCCAAAACAGGTTGATCAATTGAATCAATGACTGCTTGCTGTTCTGGTGTGACTTTTTCTTCTACTGCTACAGTTTCAGCTGTCTCATTTTTAGGGGCTTCATCTTTCTTCGCACAAGCAGTTAAAGCTAAAGGTGCAATCAGTAATGCTGCAAGTGTTAGTTTTAAGTTCATCCGATTTTCCTACCGCGGGAGATTTAATGAACATGATTTTATTGCAGTTATATTTCATTTTAATGACGAAAAAATGAATCAAAAACAAAAAAGGCTGATCATGAGATCAACCTTTTCATCAAACAGTCATCCTGACATTGCTGTCAATTATGCACGTTCAAGTAATACTGCAACGGCTGGAAGTGTTTTACCTTCCACAAATTCAAGGAAAGCACCGCCACCTGTAGAGATATAACCAATTCTATCCGCCACGGCATATTTGTCGATTGCAGCTAAAGTATCACCACCACCTGCGATAGAAAAACCTGCCGAGTCAGCAATGGCTAAAGACAATGCTTTAGTCCCTTCACCGAATTGATCAACCTCAAATACACCAACTGGGCCATTCCAAAGAATTGTTTTTGACGTTTTGATCATTTCAGCAAATGCTTTTGCTGTTTCTGGGCCAACGTCTAAAATCATATCGTTGTCAGTCACATCGGCAACGTTCTTAACGACGGCGGTTGCGTTTGCCAATGAACCCAAGAAATCAGCAAAGTCAATTTCAGCTGCATCTGCAACCACAACATCAGTTGGTAACGGTACTGAAACTTTTGCCGCAATCGCTTTAGCTGTATCAATCAAATCTGTTTCACACAGTGATTTACCCACGTTGTAACCAGCCGCAGCAAGGAAGGTATTGGCAATACCACCACCAACAATAATTTGATCACAAATTGTAGAAAGCGAAGTCAGTACATCAAGTTTAGTTGAAACTTTAGAACCGGCAACAATGGCAACCATTGGAGACTCAGGTGTTTTAAGCGCACGACCAAGTGCGTCTAATTCAGCAGCAAGTAAAGGCCCTGCTGCTGCAACTGGCGCTAAACGAGCCACACCTTCAGTTGAAGCTTCTGCACGATGTGCTGTACCAAAAGCGTCCATAACAAACACATCACAAAGTGCTGCATATTTTTGTGCCAGTTCAGGGTTATTTTTCTTTTCACCATGATTGAAACGCACATTTTCAAGCAATACAACTTGACCCGCTGCAACGTCAACACCCGCTAAATAATCTGTCAATAATTGCACGTCCTGACCCAAAGCTTGAGTCAAATAAGCAGCAACTGGGGCTAAAGACTGTTCTGGTTTAGCTTCACCTTCAACGGGACGACCAAGGTGAGAACAAACCATTACCGCAGCGCCTTTTTCAATCGCTGCTTTAATAGTAGGAAGTGCAGCGCGTAGACGTGCATCACTTGTAATCTCACCATTTTTGACAGGCACGTTTAAATCTTCACGAATAAGAACGCGTTTACCTGTTAAATCGAGGTCAGTCATACGCTGAAAATTCATGTATAGCTCTCTTGATAGATATAAAAATCGCCCGATTTTAAATGATTATGCAGAAAAAGGTTAGCTTCTTTTGCATAAAAGCTGTCGAAAGACAAAGTTTTGATTATGATAGTCAAAAGTCACATAATGATTCGGAACGCATGTCTATTCATCCAGATCCAAATATCAATCGCTTAAATGTTTTAGGCGAACCATTGGCAAGTTGTTGCTACTCTCCTATTACGGGATATTTTCGTAACGGTTTTTGTCATACAGCGACAATAGATCTAGGTCAGCATACAATATGTGCACAAATGACCGCTGAGTTTCTTAATTTTTCGCAAAAAGTAGGTAATGACTTGATCACGCCGTTACCAGAAGTCGATTTTCCGGGTTTAGAACCGGGTGATTTTTGGTGTATTTGTGTGACTCGCTGGGTAGATGCTTACCAAGCTGGTATTGCTCCCCCTATTAAAATTCAAGCTTGCCATCAAGCTGTGCTCTCTTATGTTCCGCTTGATGTTCTTATGGAATATGCAGTGTAATGAATACATCTCAAATTATTTTGGCTTCCAGCAGTCAAACCCGTAAAGACTTAATGAATCGTCTTCGCATCGATTATCAAAGCATTGTGCCTGATATTGATGAATCTCCACGCGGTGAAAATCATGCTGACCATTTAGCCAAACGGCTGGCTTTTGAAAAAGCCAAAGTGATTTCAGAACAGCATCCTGAAGCCATCGTCATTGGATCAGATCAAGTGGCATGGCGTGAAGGTGCACCTGATATTTTTATTGGTAAACCTTTGACTGTTGAAAAGGCCGTCAAACAACTACAAGCCAACTCCGATAAAATCGTTTATTTCAGTACAGCATTAAGTGTACAACAACTGGCTACAGGCTTTGAGCAAACACTGGTTGAACACTATAAAGTTAAATTTCGTAAACTCGGACTGGCGGAAATTGAACGCTATATTGAAGTCGAACAACCTCTCATGTGTGCTGGCAGTTTCAAATGTGAAAGCTTAGGAATCAGCTTATTTGAGCAAATGAGTGGGCAAGATCAAACCACACTCATGGGCATGCCAATGATTCAGCTGTGCCATATCCTGCGTCAATTGAATATTTTAGTTCCTTAATTTTAGGCTGTATTTATGTCTCAACCTTTAGATATATTAGGCGGAATTACCGCTGAACAATTCCTTGCCGAATATTGGCAAAAAAAACCATTACTGGTACGTAATGCACTTCCAGAAATTGCAAAACTGTTAGAACCGAATGATGTAATGGAACTTGCACTGGATGAAAATATCACTGCACGTTTAATCAAACAGAAAGATAAAGATCCAAACCAATGGTCAGTGAAATCATCGCCTTTAATAAAAGCCGATTTCCAAAAAATGCCTAAACTTTGGACACTACTGGTTCAAGCTGTTGATCATTACTCTTTTGATTTGGCTGAACTATGGAAAAAATTCCCTTTTATTCCACAATGGCGCCGTGATGACATTATGGTGTCCTATGCCCAAAAAGGTGGTTCAGTCGGTAAACATTTCGATTTTTACGATGTGTTTTTAGTGCAAGGTTACGGTCATCGTCGCTGGCAGTTGGGTCAAATGTGTGATGCAGAAAGCGAATTTGTTGCAGGTCAACCCTTAAAATTACTACCAGAGATGGATGTCAATTTTGATGAAGTACTTGCACCAGGTGACTTACTGTATGTCCCACCGAGTTTATCACACTATGGCGTTGCTGAAGATGAATGTCTGACCTACTCCTTTGGCTTCCGTATGCCAAATGTGGCTGAAATGATGGATCGCGTGAGTGATAAATTTGCTGTTGATCAATTACTTAAAAATCCACTGGCGGACATTATTCGCGACAAAATCAGCCCAATTGGTCAAATCAGTCCGGCTGAACTTGAGTATTTAAAAGCAGAACTTTTAGCACAATTGCAAAATCCAACCGTGCTTGAAGATGCGCTCATGAGCCTAATGTCAGAAGCGAAATATCCTGAAAACATTCCAGACGCTGAAGCAATTGGTACGGGTGATTTAGAGGAAGCACTTGATTTAGGCTATTCACTCATCCTTGAACCAGCATCGCGTCTACTCTACACCGAAGACGAAGATCAATTGCTGTTCTGGGCCAATGGTGAAGGTATTTGTATTTCAGATGCATTTGCACCCGTTCTAAAACAAATTGCTGACGGCAATCCAATATTACTCGATGAAAAACTTGATGATCCAGATATGCTAGAAGACATCGTAAACTTGTTAAATGAGTCGATTCTGATGCTATTACCTGCGGCAGACCAAGAATAAACACAAAAATAAGGGGAAATTAGATTTCCCCTTTTTATACTCTAGAATAATTAAAGTTTATTTTTTAGAAAAATCAAAAGCAAAATAACTTACAATTTTTAATTTTTTACCAATTCTATAATGGGATGTTGCTAAATAAATATGGGGATCTATCTGCACTATTTCATCATGATAACGTCTAACCCAATTTGGATTAACAGATAAATCATGATTAATAATTAAAACATCCTGATCACTAAAAAGTGATTTTCCGATATGGGCATTAAATTGATACCTTTGAGTTTCTATTTTTCCAATTCCTAATCGATTAAGACCAGTTAACTCTCCCGTAGCTAAAATATTGAATACTTTACCTCGCCAAAGGTTTAAACGCTCAAACCAAGCGGGTTTAATCACAATACCTTTTGCACTACCATTTAAAGATTCAAGCTTGGGACATCTGCCTGTTTTAAATAGCTGATTCAACTCTTTAATATTAAAACGTTTTAAATCATTAAGTTCCTGAATATTGGTATGTAATTTTAGATTATTATTCATTATTTCCCTTCGCCCCCTAGCCAGCGTATTTACTTTTTAAAATCTAGAATTATATTTTTTCTTTTACATAAAGCACTGAATAGCCCATATTTTAAAGGCTATGAATTATTTTATTTTTCCAATCATACCCCATATGTCGCAAGGTTAATTTCAGCAACCTGAAATCATTTAAGCTGAACAATCGCTTGTATTATGGTACATCCAGTAACAGACGACAATTTAAGCCCAGCATTGATTCGCTCTAAACGCATTTTCATACTGCGCATACCAATACTTAACCCTTGTTGTTCCACACAATTAGTATCAAAACCCACGCCATCATCTTGCACAAGCAAACTTAACTGATTTTCTAGAAGATAAACCATCGATACTGTTACATTTTTTGCCTGACTATGCTTAATAATATTGGTTAAACTTTCCTCTAACACACGAATCAAGGTTAAACATTGCAAAGCCGTGGGAACTGCTTGCCACTCACGAGGAAAAGTCCATTTAGATGAGATCTCTAGTTCATCCATCAGCTGACTAAAACGGTGTCTTACTGGAGCAACCCACATAATTGGACTGACTGGAATCTTATTATCTACAGATGATCCACTATCAATAATTTGCCTTAAATCATCTCTGAGTAATTTAAGCATCGATAAAAATTGCTTATTTGGAATATTGTGTGCGCTTTGATCGACTAAAATCATGGAACGAACCAATGAAGAACCTAATCCATCATGTAGATCATGTGATAAGCGTATTCTTTCTTGTAACCTTACATTTTCAATTTCCAACTGATGTTTTTCATTTAAGCTTGAACTTAAATCATCACTTACTTGCTTAACCTTAACTTCTAATTCTGCATTAAATGCTTCTACTTTTTTTATATTGCGAACCAACCTCAACCCCAATATCATCACCACAAAGAAAGTAATAATCGGGGCACTATACGGCAATAAAGATTGGGTGTTGGACATGGATTCCGATGATAATAATATAATATCCAGTACAGCAAAAATAACGATTCCTGTTAGGCTAATCGCTAAAAAAACATACTCCATTTTTCTCAATTTAACGGCTTGATAGCTTAAATACAAATAAGTGATAAAAAACAAACTAACATAACTTAAAAATATCAGTGGGAAAATAAAACGAACAGCATGCTGTGGCGTTAGAAAGATACCAATGATGGTAAACACAGTCCCTAAAGCAATCGCTCTTTCAATTTTAACAAAATGTGTTTGGATAAATCTGAGTAAATAAATACAAAAACTCAAGATATACAAAATAAAAAAAACTAAATTGGCTTGGGTTGCTCTTAAGCTGTTTGAGTAGGGCCATGTCTCTGTAATAAGCACATTAGAAATAAATAATACCCATAACAATGAACTTAATGCGAACCAGCCAAAGGTCGTTTCTTTGGGTCTTAACAACCAAATAACAAAACAGATAATGCCAAAAGTGATGGATAAAATAATATTAATTTCAAATAAAGTTCTAGAATTCCATATTTTTTTTTGATGCAGCTGATAATTTTGTTGCACATTATTAAAGGAAATTTCGCCCAACCCCGCAGATTGAAAAGCATGACCATTTACATAGATCAAAATTTCATTTTGATCAGACCTTAATCCTGATGCAGGTAAGATCCAATAACGTGGCATGTTCCAACTTTTTGATAACGGTTCTTGCAGGTTTTGGTCTTGCCAAAGTAAATCACCATTTAAAAAAATGGCACCCGCAGAATTAATATAATCAACTGCAAACGCAATGGGTTCCGCAAGCCTTGTATTCTCTTGGCATAATAATTTCCACTGAATCTTATACCAAGCACTTCCGCTATAATCTTGCCAATGCTTCGCCCAATTATCTGGTAATTGTACCGACTGCCATCCATACTTAGGTAAAACCAACTGTGAAGGTGTTTTTACGGCAGAGATAGCGTTTATATGCACTGAGCATTGGCTATTAACACTTTGTTTTATTTCTGCATAACTGATTCTGCTGACTAAACATAGCAAAAAAAGAATAAAACAATGTAAAACAGAAGGTTTCATAAAATCCCTAAGGATCTCGCGGTACTCACAGCCTTCGTTCTTTTCGTGACCGATAATTTTCGATAAATATGTTTAATGTGACTTTCAACCGTATATTTAGAGACAAACAACTGTTCTGCTATTTCTTTATTGCTCATCCCTTGCGCCACCAAATCAAGGATTTCTGTCTCACGATTGGTTAAAAGTGCGACTTCAGAATCCGAAGACTTATCACCCTTTGATCTTGTAATGACAGAAGCTGAGATCTGCTTTAAAATTTCTTGTGCAATAAAAGGGTCTATAGGCGCGCCCCCACGCAAAATACTTCGTATAGATAACAAAACCTCAGCATCATCACGTTCTTTCAAAACATAACCTGTTGCACCCGCCTTAATTGCTGAAAATAAACTTTCTTGGGTACTCCATGCTGAAATTACTAAAATAAGGGCGCTACTATCTTGCGCACGCAGCTTTTCGATCAATTCGATCCCATTTCCATCAGGCAGTCCTAAATCAACCAATGCCAAGGAAATATGCTGCTGTTCGATGTGTAAAAATGCTTCTTTCAGATTCTTAGCAAAAATGAGTCCATCATTGTCATAACCCAATTCTGCCAAGATCTTCCTTAATCGTTCTTGAATGAGATCTTCATCCTCAACAATTAAAACAGGTACAGGTAAAATCGTTTCTAATCCTGACACAAACTATCCCCTTTTATGACCACTCAATATAACGACAAATACAATGAAAAGCATATCCCTGAAAGCAAGGAGTTTTACTGACCATTAAAATTATATTGCAGTCTTTCTAAGCGTTATCATTTCAATTTAGCACGATAAAATAAAAAGTTTGAGGGGGTGAGTCCATGTATTCATAGACCAATCACGCTGTAAAGAAACAACGAAATACGCTGTTTCCTTATTTCAAACTGATCATTCAACCATATTGTTTTTCTAAATATTTCACAATTTTTGCAGACTCAAACATCTTCACATCTGTATTGGGATCGACCAAATACGGAACCTGAATATCACGCCCCATAATTTCGATCACTTTTTCACGCTTACCACCTTTTAACGGTTGATATTTTCCAGGTTTTAAACGTAACACTGCTGGCCCCATATCTTGCCAGCGCTCTTTGGGCACATTATGAAACTTAAAAGGTAATTCCAGTTCAGTTAATACACCACGTACAACTCGAGTAAATGGACTCGCTTCAAAACCCCATAATTCTAAAAGTTGCTCAGGTGCTTCCCGATCAATAATTTTTTGATTAATCCATACCCCACGTGCGCCATTGATCAAAGTACCCGCAAATGCAACGACAGGATATTTAGGATAGTCTGAATATTTTTTTGGCGTCTTACCACTTTTGCCGTAATACTTAAATAGATAATCGATAATGTCTTTCGACTCATACATCTCGATCTCTGTATTTTCATCAATTAAAAATGGAAAGCGTAATTTCCCACCTTTTTCTTTGACAATTTTACGATATTTCGCTCCACCTTTTGGACATGGATAAACCTCGTAATCTAAATTTAATAAGGTTAATACTTCCCGTACACGACGACAAAATGGTGAACCTTCAAACTCATAAAGTTTAAGTGATTTTTCAGGCTGCTTGGGAAAAGCTGTGCCACTCACGCCACGTCCACCTGCGGTCAATGCTGAAGCTAAAGCTTGTACAACTTTAAGTTGATGATTCACCATTTTTATCCTTATTTAATTTAATAATTTTCGTTATAAATCGACTAGTTTTTCTTTTGCAATCACGATTCCATTGTTATCTGCATAAAGATAATCACCAGAATTGATGGTCACGCCACCAAAATACAAAGTTAAATCTACTTCGCCAATGCCTTTACGATTACTTTTTTGAGGAATGGCAGCCAATGCATGCACACCTAAATCTAATTCAGCAATCGCATCAACATCGCGGACACAGCCATAAATCACTACACCATTCCAGTGATTTTTAACGGCTGATTCTGCAATCATATCCCCCATTAAAGCACAGCGCATTGAAGCACCACCATCGACCACAAGCACTTTACCTGTACCATCGGTTGCCAATAGTTCTTTAACACGTGAATTGTCTTCAAAGCATTTTACCGTCACCACCTGCCCGCCAAAACTTTTACGCGCCCCATAACTTTTAAAGCATTTACCATCCATCGATGGTGTAACCACTTGAAGGTCTTTCTCTGGATGATCATCCAATAAATCGCAAGTTACGAATGCTACATTAGACACTTTTATCTCCCTTATTTGCACGTTTGTATGCGTAAATTATCATAAATTTCAAACTTATCCGTTTGAGTTCGCGCTGCATCGACCATAGTATGAGCCACTTGTTCTGCTGTCACTGGCTTATATTTGAATGTATTAGGCACCAAATGCGAAAATTTTCGATACAACTTCTGAGTCATATCCTCCAAAGCGCGTTGTTCTTGACGTTCACCTAATAACAGTGAAGGACGTAAGATGGACACACATTTAAGATTTAAACTTTGGATATGATTTTCTAGTTCACCCTTCACCTTATTATAGAAAATTTTTGACTGCGCATTTGCACCCATCGCACTAATGAGTAAGTAATGAGTATCTGTCGTTTCAAATAAATCGGCAAAATGGGCATTCATTTCATAATCGACGTTATAAAAATTTTGCTTAGATCCTGCTTTTTTCAGCGTTGTTCCCAAACAACTAAATGCATGACTATAACCATTCGCATCTTCATCGTTCAACAATAGAAAATCATCTAAAATAAATTGTTGTACTTTTTTTAAAGATTTAAGCTCTATATCTTCATGTCGAACAATGGCTGTAATTTTCTCACAACTCTCAATCTGATTAAGTTGTTTTAGCAGTTCCCGCCCCACTAAACCTGTTGCTCCAATTACAATTACACTTTTAATTGATTTAGTCATTTTTTAAACAATCTCTAGAGGTTATTACTAATCTAACGGTTTCTTTGGAATTTTTATGCATCTAAAATGTTGTCAAAGCAAGTCAAGACTTGACTTAACGTCATAGTTTAATCACAATATGGCACTTGTTTACGGGCTGGTGATAATTCTTCTGATGAAGGTTTTCAGTTGCAATTTCAGCCCGCCCAGACCAATCTATTTCAAGGAGTGCACGAGTGGCAAACTCTGCTCAAGCTAAAAAACGTGCCCGTCAAAACGTTAAAGCACGCAAACACAACGCTAGCTTACGTTCAATGGTTCGTACTTATTTAAAACGTACAGTAGCTGCTATTGCTGCTGGTGACTATGCTGTTGCTTCAGAAGCATACAAAACTGCTGTACCAGTAATCGACCGTATGGCTGATAAAGGCATCATCCATAAAAACAAAGCTGCTCGTCATAAGAGCCGTTTAAATGCACAAATTAAAGCTTTAGCTAACTAATTTATGCATATGAAAGAAGCCCTATATAGGGCTTTTTTTGTGTCTATTCATTATTCATATCATAAAAATAAGCCCTATATAGGGCTTATTTTATTCACTCAACAATTTACAGTATGACTATTTTGCTAAAATTTTCGATACCAACGGTAAATTTTTACCATTCGACATCGCCAAAATTAGACTAGGACTTTGTGGAACAATACTCCATTTCTGGTTATTACCACCCCCACAACCATACATGATAATTTCACCGCGCCCATCAGCACTTGGTGTATGACCACCACTCAAGTCTAAACAACTATTCCCTTGACGCAGTTGTTGTGTATCACCATTTACAGTGGCTTGCCACATTTGACCCTGTACATCATTACTACATAAAGACAGTGTTGTAGCGTTGGTTAAGCATAAGTTTGGATATTGTTGACTGTGAATTTTACCAATTGCATCATGCACCCATAACGTCGATGCTTCACCTGTACAACCATTTTTCCCACTCATATAAACATTCAATATTCCAGTATCAAGTTTCTCGACTTTAAGACAGCTATTGCCCATTTTTGGCATGACTAACATGCTTGCATTGGCAAGTGGAATATCATTCTTCAGACCAAGACTATCAACAAATTTATGAAACTCGTCTAATGCTTCAGTATTACCATTACTGAGGTCGTTATAATAAACATTCACCCAACGATTCAAACGGTAAATTTTAATTTGTTGCTGGGTATAACGTACCATTTCAGTTTGAGCATCTGGAGAGAACTCATCTTTAAAGCGACGATAAGAATCATAAAATAGTCTAAATGTCGGCGATAAATTAACGATTTCCTTACCCTTATTTTGCACAAATGCTTGATCCAGTTCTGGCATTTCAACACGTTTTAAAGCGGAATAACCATCTTCCTGACCAATACTCACATACGGTGACATAAGGTCTGCACTGACAGGAATCGCGATACTTGAAAGTTTGAGCGCTTGCTCATTGGCTTTTTGACAATATAAATCAACTGCTTGAGGTTGCTCACTTTGTGCTAAATTAATATGGAATTTATTAACACTATTGCCTTGCATACGATTAGGTGCCAATGCAATATTTTGCACACCACTGACAGACTGTACCTTCAACCAACAATTTTCAGCTGTACTGCCCGTATTGGCTTGCGGTAAATCAAATACATTCCCCCAGTTACCTCGTGCCGCAGGATAAATTAAACCCGACTGATTGACGGGATCATATCCACCCACAATGGTATATACAGGTACACTAAATAAACGCGGCTTTAGATAATTTCCATCCGCACTGTTATACCAAACATTACTCGATTTCGTCGGTACTTTAGGCTGCGACACTTCCATCATTCGCGTTGTTTTATTCCACTTTTTATAACCCGTCGCAGAGTCTTCGGCCCAAACATCACGATCAAATGCAGGCTGAATTTTTTGTTGCGTACTGTATCCAGTATAGTGGGTATAACGTGAAATCGAGCTGGCTGTCGCACCACCCGACATGGCATCCCAACCATATGCATACTTACCAAGGAAGTTGGGCACACCATTTGTACCATCACCCAAATTGGTGGTTCGCCAATTTAAATTTCCGCGCATTTTATTTCTAAAGGCAATATAACCCCAACCACTATCGGCATGATGTGCGGCCCAGAAATAATTTCCATCTTTTTCACCTGGATAGTGCCCTAAACCATAATGATGGCCAATCTCATGACTAAATTCATTCCCAACTGAATCATATAAAGTCAAAATACCATTACCACCACTTAGCCCATGACTTTGTACACCATTGCTATAATTACCACTCGCATGATGAATAACAACACTTTGGGTTAGTTGCGGTTGTTCTTGGCTCTGCATAGATGAGCTGGTTATGCCCCAGTTTGCAAGGTTAATGCCCGTACTAAAGGTAGATTTAGCGGTATTTTCACGCATGTCACCACTATACACATCACCCGTGGTTGCACTCGCTGAGTTATAAATAACACCACTTGCCACCATTACTTTGTCAAGCTTCATATCTTCATATTTACTGACAATCATGCGTGCTGCTGGAATGGTCTGAAAATAATCCGTGCCTGCCTTCTCAGGTTCTAGCAACATGTAATGACCAGCTGATTTCGGTGGCTCAGTTAACAAACCCAGTCGGATACTTTGAACCACCAACTCTCCCGGTGCTGCAAAATCAATGTCTTCTGAGCGTAAATCACCACTTTTTTCGTTTGCAGGATCAACAATTCGAATAGATAAACCCGGACGCACCTCAGTCCACTTTAATGCCGCTGACCACGCACGTTTTGAAAATTGTACTTGTGGTCGATCATCTGCATTAGACTGATCTGATAAAGAAATACGAGATGGCTCTTTCAGTCGAATCGTTCTAATCAACTGATTATTAAAATATATTTCAGCATTTAATTTTTCAGGATCACCCATTTCAACAGTGGGTGTCACCAGAAGCAAAGCATCTTTTTCAGTGGTTAATCGTGGTAAAAATTTCGATTCATTATTATTAGGATTAACTACATGACTTTGTGCAAATTGCACCATAGCCGAAAAACTACCATTTAAGTCATTTCTGATTTGGCGAACAAGTCCAAATTTATCAAAATCAAAAAAACCGATAATAGAATTATCCATGATATTTTTTTTAGGTTCTGGATATTTTGAAACAATTGGTGGCTGTGTATCCCCACCCTCTGGCGTTTCTGGTGTACCACCATCTGGGGTTTCTGGTGTACCACCGTCTGGTGTTTCTGGCGTACTACCGTCTGGTGTTTCTGGCGTACTACCGTCTGGGGTTTCTGGTGTACCACCTTCTGGGGTTTCTGGTGTGCCATCCCCTGGAAGTTCATTTGTTCCATCCCCTGGAACTTTATTTGAAACCTCTCCTTCAGAACTACCAGAACCCCCACCACATGCCATAAGCATTATAGATAAAGTACACACAGTTAAATATTTAAACCGTAGTTGCATCACATTCCCACCCCAATAGCACCATAACCTCTCCAAAAAGAAGAATTATGTGATCATATTAAAACTATATTAATCAATAACTTACAAAATAAATAATATATTAAAACAACAAGAGTAACCATTATAAAATATGTAAAATACCGCGCCAAATACCTGTATTTATTTGATTTATGTTTGATTTTTTTAATAAAACGAGAGCCTGTTAGAACATTTATTTATATGAAATATGTGAATTTATAAATGATTTAAAAAAGTTCGTGTATATAACACTCACTTCAATTTAGTTATTATTGCTACAGATCAAATATTTATAATTTATTAAAAACTTGCTTTATAATTTTTTAGGTCCATGAATTTTTTATGCATATCTATTTTATTTTTCTAAATTTTGAAACTCACGTATTGACAACTCATTCAATTCACCACGCCAAATCCATTTCAGTTTCGATTCCAAAAACTCATCGCCTTCAAACCAGACAAACAGACCTTCCATCATTCTAGGCCAGTCTTCCTGACTAACGGTATTACGCCCAGAAATCACTGCGATGATTGCTGCTAAAATCGTATCGTGACTCACTGCCAAACTTAAACCAAAATTATCTTGTGGATGCGTGTTATAAATCAGTTCCAATACATCAACCACGCCAGAAATTGGATGTTTCATGCCCGGCAACGCATTTTTCACAAAACTATTAATAAAACCCAATGCACCCTGTTTTCGAAAATAAGGCCCAGCCTGCTTAATATCCAGTACAAAACTTCCCGGTTCGACCAACAAGCCTTGCTCGACAATCTCAATACAATGGGTGTTTTGCGCAAGTGTACTGGAATCAGCACCTTGAATCATTAAAGCGGCGGTATCGACACAGCGTTGTATCGGACTTGAAATACAGTGCTGAATACTTCGGTCTGTATGATCAATTAAATAAGTTCCCCACGCCTGCGCCAAGTCACGACCTTGCGAGGTTAACTGTAAATCATAGCCAGCCAAACCCTGCCCAGCCACTACTTCACGAATAGAATGACGAGTAAATAAAGTGACAGGTGTTTTTGCATCGGGCAATAAATCAATTGCCTTCAACATACTTGCAGGGAGCAGCTCTAACGCCATGATCCAGCCAAAATAAACATGGTTCGGCACACTATAGCATGTTAAATCATCAGCTCAAGGTCTGTTTGCCATAAGTTCTAGCGCTTGAAATGCCAATTCTTTCATATCAATATTACGAAATGCAATAAAGCCACCATTTAACAAGCTATCCCGTTGATTATATAAAAAAGGACGGCCTTTTAAATCAACCACTCCACCACCTATACGCTCAACCAGACATTGACCCGCACTGGTATCCCATTCACTAGTAGGATGAAACCGTGGGTAAATATCGACTTTCCCTTCAAGGATCATACAAAATTTATAAGCACTGCCTGCTTTAAACTCAGCAATGCTCACACTTTGTTTTAATATTTCTAAGTATTCAGCATATTTAGGTTTATCTTGACTACTCTGACTTAAACCAATTCGAATCTCTGTCGATGGCTGATCTTCCACATATTCCTGCCATAGATCCGTTTGAATCTCAAATTTTAAAGGCAAACCTTGTTTTGGGCAGATATAAATCGCTTGCTCACCCGGAATAGCCAATATAGCAAAAGTAGTATGCGCACCCTCCACCAAACTTAAGTTAATTGTAAATTCAGGTCTCTTATGCAGAAATTCTTTCGTACCATCTAAAGGATCAAGCAACCAAAAGCTTTGCCACTGCTTACGTTCTGTATTGTCCCCTTCTTCTGACAATACAGGGATATCTGAGAAATTTTCTTGCAATGCTGTCGTGATAAATTCATTCACCCGATAATCCGCTTGGGTTACAGGTGAATTATCACTTTTTCTCTCAACATCAAAGGCGACACCTGCACAATATGCTTGATATTCTGCTCGCAAAATTTCACATGCCTGTGTCACAATGGGAACCAACTGTAAAATCAAAGCATCTTGTGGTGCTGTTGTTGTTTTAAACATAGATTACCTTTATATGTCGAATTACTCAGAAAAACCGACCATCATCTTCGATATGGATGGTACGCTCCTTGATCTTGCTTATGATGATTTCATTTGGAATCATCAACTTCCACTTCGATATGCTGCCACACATGGTTGCACATTGGAACAAAGCACCCAAGCCCTATTTCAGTTTTATCAAGAACATAATCATACCCTAAATTGGTATTCGACCCGTTTTTGGAGCTCAAAAGTAGCTGTCGACACCCTTGCATTGCAACAAGAATTTAAACACAACGTTGCTTTACGTGCAGGCTGTTTGGAATTACTCGATTATTTAAAATCAAATGGTTATTCCTGCTGGATTGCAACCAATGCCGATTGTGAGGGTTTAAAGTTTAAACTTGAACAAACCCAAATAGCCCATTATTTTGATGTGATTATCAGCAGCGAAAGTATCGGCTATGCCAAAGAATATCCCGAATTTTGGCAACAGCTACACGCACTACATCCCTTCCAAATCAATCAAGCCTATTTTATTGATGACACAGAAAAAGTTCTTAATGGAGCAGAAAAATTTGGTCTTCAGCATTTGATTACCATTGCGCAGCCCTCATCTAAAGGACAGATAAGATCTGAAAGCCCTTATCCGATTTTAAATCATTTAACTGACTTTATTGCAATATTGGAACAAGCTGAGGATCTGAAAAAATATGCCTAATCTCTCTCAACAAAACAACGTTGAAAGTATGCGTGTTGATAAATGGCTTTGGGTTGCACGTTTTTTTAAAACACGCTCAATCTCGAAGGCTGCCATTGAAGGTGGTAAGGTTCACCATAATAGTGAACGTGTTAAAGTATCGAAAGAAGTTCGTGTTGGCATGGAACTGACCATTCAACAAGGTTTCGACCGAAAAACCATTGTGATCAAAGCATTGTCGGCTATACGCGGTGCAGCACCAATTGCACAACAACTTTATGCAGAAACAGAAGTCAGTATTGCGCGACGAGAGTTGCTTGCAACACAAAGAAAGTTGCATAATCTAGCCCGACCTGAACATCGACCAAGTAAAAAAGATCGACGACAAATCAGTAAATTTAAACAAGACAATAATCAGCAGTCTGACCAAAGCTGATCTTATAATGATGATTAATTTAAGCGTCATATTCTGTCGCACTAGACAGAATTGATATAGAACATAAAGAATAGATCTGTCACTATACTTGAGTGGAACACGTTTAAAAGTAACTCATCCACTTAAGTTAATATTTTTGTGACATCGTTTTGAGGTTGTGAGATGGATGATAATAAAAGTAAGGCGCTTAATGCTGCCCTAAGCCAGATTGAAAAACAATTTGGTAAAAATACCGTAATGCGTCTAGGTGATAATACCGTATTGGCCGTTGAAGCGGTCTCTACAGGCTCTTTAACACTAGACATTGCACTCGGTATTGGTGGTTTACCGAAAGGTCGTATCGTCGAAATTTACGGTCCTGAATCTTCTGGTAAAACCACAATGACATTGCAAGCCATTGCACAATGTCAAAAAGCGGGTGGTACTTGTGCTTTCATCGATGCAGAACATGCACTCGATCCTCAGTATGCACGTAAGCTGGGTGTTGACCTTGACAACCTATTGGTTTCTCAACCAGACCACGGTGAGCAAGCCCTTGAAATTGCAGATATGTTAGTCCGCTCTGGTGCTGTTGACATGATCGTTGTCGATTCCGTGGCTGCACTTACACCTCGCGCTGAAATTGAAGGTGAAATGGGCGACTCACACATGGGCTTACAAGCACGTTTGATGAGTCAGGCATTACGTAAAATTACTGGTAATGCAAAACGCTCAAATTGCATGGTCATCTTCATTAACCAAATCCGTATGAAGATTGGTGTAATGTTTGGTAGCCCTGAAACCACAACTGGCGGTAATGCACTCAAATTCTACGCTTCTGTACGCTTGGATATTCGTCGTATTGGTCAAGTGAAAGAAGGCGATGAAATTGTCGGTTCAGAAACCCGCGTTAAAGTCGTGAAAAATAAAATGGCACCTCCTTTTAAGGAAGCATTGTTCCAAATTTTATATGGCAAGGGTGTGAATCAACTGGGTGAATTGGTTGATCTTGCTGTTGCACAAGAACTGGTACAAAAAGCGGGTGCTTGGTATTCATATCAAGGCAATAAAATCGGTCAAGGTAAAAACAATGTGATTCGCCATTTAGAGGAAAACCCTCAAATTGCACAAGAACTTGATCGTCTCATTCGTGAAAAATTGTTGACACCAACGACCACACCTATTGAAGAAAAAGATGAAGTAGAACCAGACTTTCTAGATGCTTAAAACAGCTATTTGTTTTCAAGCTATATAAGTCTTAAACTGTAAAACGCCCTACGGGGCGTTTTTTATTTGATGTGATCGATACACTATGAGCAATTCAAAATTTCCGACAATGCTTGATTATGATGTACTCAAGCAGCAATTTGATGACTCAACAGAGTCGACCTCTCCTACCACTCCACCTGAATCATTAGAAGCGTTGAACTTTGACGATGAGCAACAACCTAAAGCACAAGGTCTTACAGGCTCGCGTTTGCGCTCCTATGCCTTTGCTGTACTGACACGTCGGGAATACTCAAAAGCAGAACTGATTGAGAAACTAGCCTTATATGCGATGGATCGAGATGAAGTTTTAAAACTGGTCGATGAGCTAGCAACGCAAAACTATCAGAGTGACCAACGTGTTGCCGAAATGATGCTGTCGAGTCAAAAACGCAAAGGCAAAGGACCTAATCGCATTAAGCTGGCTTTAAAATCAAAAAAAATTGATAGCAGTTTAATTCAAGAAGAATTAAAAGAAACCGATTGGAACGAACAAGCGTATCAACTGAAGGTAAAAAAGTTTGGTTTAACTGTAGAAAAAGAAGCAAAACTTAAAGCAAAACAAATTCGCTTTTTAATGTATCGAGGGTTTGAAATGGAGGCAATTATTAAAGCAATTACGAGACAAGAACATGATATTTAACAGAAGGGATTAACGTTATTATTATATAAACTGGTGGCAACCCCACTAGCAAAACTTCGGCACATCATAGTTCTGTTACCGTTGCTACCTTCCGGTCCTGGCGGGGTTCACAGAGTACAATTGCGAAGCCACCAGCGGGGCTACCATTGCAAGAACAGAGTATAGAGATTTTTATTTAACTTGCAAGCGTTCAAGCAACTTTTATAAGCGTATTGCTTTCATTTGCTTATTAAAAAAACAATCTTGATTAAAAACAGTATTTTTGTATATTTTTTATCAATGCAATCACTTACTTTAAAACTACGACAAGATTGTAAATGTATATTGCATTTCATAGCATGGACGTTTTTAATGTCGTCAGGTCTTTTAAATAGGTACGCTCTAAAGTCAGGAATTTAGAATGTGCCCAAAAATACGAAATGGATATTTTTATGATGCTCAAACAGCATGCTTTATGCGCACTGGTCTTATTTAGCTCAGCCTCACTTTATGCCAATATTCCAATTGAATCACGTGGATTAAGTCAGAATAACAACGAGACCAGCGCAAATAATGCTGCCATTAATTTAGGTGCAACTACTGCAAATGTACCGACCAATCTGAATTGGCAAATCATGCAAAAAAATCAACAATTAGAAAATGATATTCGTACACTACGTGGCAAAATTGAAGAACAAGGTAATGAAATTGAACAGCTTAAACATGAATTAACCAATCGCTACACAGACTTAGATCAGCGACTAGAACTATTACAACAAAAAATTGATCCTGAAAGTGCGACTCCAGCGGAGGATAACCAACAGGATACTCCTCCCAGTACCTCCAACACACCAACCCCAATAGCAGCGACAACAAACACTCAAGCACCTGTTGTGAGCACACAACCTCCGTCTACTGCTGATTTAGATAAAGCCGCTTATACCGTGGCTTTAGATGCCTACAAACAAGGTGGTGCTAAAAAAGCAATTGCTCCAATGCAAAACTTCATCAAAAACAATCCCAACAGTGTCTATATTAGCAATGCTTATTTTTGGCTCGCTGAATTTAATTTAGCCATTGAACCGACCAATTACACTGAAGCGAAAAAGAATTACAATATTGTCGTCAATCAATATCCTAATTCAGCAAAAGCGGCACGAGCACTCTATCAACTTCACAATATTGCCAAAGATGTAGATCGCAATACAACACTTGCCAACCAACTCAAAAGCAAGCTTGTTAAAAATTATCCAAAATCAGAAGAAGCAGGTTATTTTAAGAAATAAAATCAAAAAAAAAGACACCTCATTAGGTGTCTTTTTTTATGCAACGCAAGATTGAATTAACGAACAATGCCACGCTTAGATTGCTCTAAAGAATCGATCAGTAACTGTACTTCAGGAACTTCAGGTAATATTTCCGTACGAATCTGCTGAATCGCTTGCTCAGTGGTTAAACCATCTTTATAAATCAATTTAAATGCTTGGCGTAATGCCTGAATAACGTTCTTAGACCAACCTTTACGACGCATACCTTCTACATTCATCGCGAAGGCATGTGCTGGGTTACCCGAGACCATCACATAAGCAGGCACATCTTTTAAAATTAACGAAGCACCACCAATCATACTGTAAGAATCAATTTTACAGAATTGGTGAATACCTGAATTTCCGCCAACCACCACATAATCACCAATATGTACATGACCAGCAATACCAGCATTATTGGCAAAAATATTATGATCGCCAATTACACAGTCATGGGCAATATGAGTATTTACCATCAATAAGTTATAACTACCGATTTTAGTCAAACTTTGATCTTGAACCGTACCACGATGCAAACTGCAATGTTCACGAATTGAATTGTGGTCACCAATTTCAAGCCAAGTTTCTTCGCCAGCATATTTTAAATCCTGACAAACTTCACCCACACTCGCAAATTGGAATATTTCATTATTTTTCCCAATCCGAGTAAAGCCACCTATAACGACATGGGAATGTAGTTTGGTGCCCTCAGCAATAGTGACCTGTGGCCCAATAATACAATAGGGACCAATTTGCACATCTGAAGCAATGACTGCTGATGAGTCAATAATAGCTGTTGGGTGAATTAAATCGTTATTACTCATGCCTGCTCTATTTTTTGATGCGAAACCATAATTTCCGCAGTAGTTGCTACAATACCATCGACTGTGGCGATACAATTATATTTGTAAATACCACGTTTGTGCATCACCAACTCAGATTTTAAAACCAGTTGATCACCCGCAACAACTTGTTTCTTAAAGCGGACCTTTTCTGCGCCAGCAAAAAGAAACAAAGAGCCTTCACTTGGTTTTTCATTATTCATAATAAAACCAAGTATACCAGAGACTTGAGCTAATGCCTCAACAATCAATACACCAGGCATAATTGGATAGCCTGGGAAATGTCCCTGTAAAAACTCTTCGTTGATTGAAACGTTCTTATAACCCACAATAGCATTATCAGTCACATCAACAACACGATCGACCAATAAAAATGGATAGCGGTGAGGTAAATATTCACGAATTTGTTGAATGTGCATTGGCAATTCAGGCTTCGTAAATGCAGGAGTATTCGACTCAGTCATCATATTCTATTTACGCTTAAAAGTTGATTCAAGGGACTCGATTTGAGTCTGTATATGATCAAGCCGTTTTAGCAATTGGGTCAATGGCACATCTGCTAATTGTTTAAAGCGTACAGCAGCGCGTTTCCAATGTAAACTTTCCAACATTGGCGTACCAGAAGAATAGCTACCAGATTCAGAAATACTTTTTGTGACCATTGACATAGCTGTAATTGTCACATTATCTGCAATATTAATATGACCAACCACACCTACCCCACCAGCAAGTACACAGTTTTTGCCAATTGTAGTACTACCTGCAACACCACATTTTGCAGCCAGAGCTGTATTTGCACCAATTTTCACATTATGCGCAATTTGCACAAGGTTATCAATAATGACACCATCTTCCAAAATTGTGTCGTCTAATGCACCACGATCAATACTACAATTTGATCCAATTCTGACATCATGACCAATTTTGACTGAGCCTAATTGTGCAATCCGATGCCACTTACCTTGATAAGGTGCAAAGCCAAAACCTTCACCACCAATCACACTATTGGCATGAATACGGACGCGATTGCCTATTTTAGTTTCGCCTGTGACTGTTACGTGCGAATCGATAAAACATTGTTTACCTATTTCGACATCATCATCAATTTTGACATGTGATTGAATAACCGCTTCATCACCAATCACACAGTGTTCACCAATCACTACATAATGCCCAATGTAGGCACTATCAGCAATTATGGCAGAGGGATGAATTTTGGCTGTGCTTTCGATACCCTGCTGTGTATGTTTTTTCTCAAACACATGGGTCAGAATAGCAAAAGCCAGATAAGGATTATCAACCACAATAAAGTTATTATGGCTATCTAGCTGCGCTTTTAAAGCTGACGTAACAATTAACGCACCTGCTTTTGAAGCACGTGCGTGATCTAAGTATTTATCTGCATTTACAAATGCAATATGTTTTGCTTGGGCAGCATCTAAGCTTGCCAGCCCTTCTAATATTAAATCAAATTGACCGATACACTCGCCTTGTACAAGGCGAGCCAGATCTTCTAAGCGCAATTGTCTAGGATTCATTGATTACTTAATAACATTGACCTTTTGAATCATTTTATCAGTTAAATCATATTTAGCGTCATAGGCAAGTGCTGAATTTTTATTTAAAACAACATCTAAGTTGTTTTCTTTACGCAATTGTTCAGCAACTTGTTTCACTCGACCATCCAAAGTCTTATTCATCACCTGAATTGAAGACTGAACCGTCGTTTGCAAGCCCTGTTGAATTGAATTAAACTCTTTCAGTTTTGTTTGGTACTGAGTCATCATCTTTTGCTTCTCAGCTTCAGATAAATTTGGGTTTTGTTGAGCGCGTTGTTGAATACCCTCCAACTCCTTACCCAATTGCTCAAGTTTTGTCGTTTGCGGATTCACAGTCTGCTGTAAAGAAGCATTTTGCTGCTTTAAATAAGTGCTATTTTCAACCACTTTTTCTAAATCAACAACGCCATAACCGGCAGCATGAACAACTGAAGTACTGGCTAATCCAGCAACAAGTAGACTCATTAATATTTTATTCATTTTAATATCCTTCTTAAACCTTTACAGGATCGTACTTAGAAAGTACGACCGATTTCAAACTGGATATTTTTAGTTTCATCACCCGGTTTATCATTCAATGGGTATGCATAACTGAGTGAAAGTGGACCAATCATGGTAATCCATGTAAAGCCAACACCTACGCTATAACGCATGTTTTCAGCATCAAAACCAAAGTTATCTTCACAATATTTTTTAGCACTCACACCCGGATCAGTTGGTGTACCAGCTAAATACAACGTTCCACTTGGAATATTACATTGCGTATCAAACACTTGTGCACCTTCAGCAAAAAGTACTGGTCGAACTTGACGTGTCCAATCCCCTTTAAATGGTAAAGGCAATGCGAGTTCCGCACCAAATTGTATTAATGCATTACCACCCACTTCTTCAGGATTATTATCCATTAGACGTGACTCATTATTCGTTACACCTGGATACTTTGGACCTAAAGTGCTGTTGTCGTAACCTCGAACCGAACCAAAACCACCGGCATAGAAGTTTTTATAGAAGGGCAAATCATTACCATAACCCAACTTACCATAACCACGCAGTACAAACTCATAAGGTAAGGGTAAGAAGGCTTGGGCATCATATGTCAATTTCTGGTATTCAACATCACTACCTGGTAAAGCAATTTCCCCATTCACACGATGCGACATACCACTGGTTGGGAATACAGGACGGTTTAATGTGTTATATGACCAACCTAAATTAAGATTGTAAGTTAAAAAATCAGATTTGAATTCATTGTCAAAGTCAACTTGTTGTCCATTACATCTACTACCTGTAATCAAGGTCGGATTACTCGCATCTTCATATAGATATTCAATGTTACCAACACAAACATCAGTTGCCTTACCAGTTGCCTTACCACCATTTGCCAACAAGTAATCACGAACATAGGTTGACACATATGGCCCTGTCGTAACATCGGTTTGGTCAATATTCAGACCCGCACTAATACTTTGGTTTTCATCAATTGGATAACCAAACGTAATACCACCACCAAAACTGTCCGTCACATAATTGTTAACGTTATAGTCATCATTTAACTTGGTTTTACGGTAATACATATTGTACCCACGACGTACACCATCAATGGTGAAGTATGGATCTGTCACACTTAAATTATAATAATCTTGGGTTTCTGAACGCGATAAATCAATCGCGACACTATTACCTGTACCCAAGAAATTGGTTTGACTTAAGCCCGCTTGGAATGTTACACCACCGCTTTGTGAGAAACCAACAGCAAGCGTACTTGTACCTGAGTGTTGTTCTTCAACATTGATATTTAAATCAACCTGATCAGATACGTTTGGAATACGTGCTGGCTTAATATCAACCGTTTTAAAGAAACCTGTACGCTCTAAACGAACTTTAGACAAGTCAATTTTTTCATTGCTTGCCAATGCACCTTCCATTTGGCGCATTTCACGACGTAAAACTTCATCGGCTGTTTTCGTATTACCCATAAAATTAATACGACGCACAGTCACCTGTTGCCCCGGATTAATGTAATAGTTCAAATCAACCAGTTTTGTTTCTTTATTAATTTCAGGAACCATATTTACTTCAGCATAGTAATAACCTGCATTACCATACTTACGAAGTAAAAGTTGTTTGACTGCATTTACTTTTTCTTGAGAATAAGTCTCGCCATCTTTATAAATTTTTAGGGCTTTTAATTCTTCTGGCTTATAAAGTGCATCGCCTAAAAACTTAGTTTCACCAAACTTAAATTGCTCACCTTCTTCTACAGCAACTTCAACAAAAATATTCTTTTTATCTTCACTCAAGTTCAAATTTGAATTGGTAATATTAAAATTGATATAACCTTTATTTAAATATAATGCGCGTAAAGCCTCTAGGCTGGCTGCCATTTTTTCTCGTGCATAGCGGTCGTTACGCGTAACAATTGAACTCCAACCACTCTCTTTTACAGCAAAGGCCTGCTTAATTTCGCTTTCTTGAAAAACAGTATTACCAATAATATTGATATCAACAACTTTAGCGGCTTTACCTTCCACAAAATCAACGGTTAAATCGACACGATTATTCGGTCTAGCCGTGGTAACAACTTTAACATCAGCATCATAACGACCTTGCTGCATATACTGCTGTTCAAGTTCGGTCTCAATGGTTTGCAGGGCAGATTTTTTCAAAACCTCACCTTCTGCAATACCCATTTTTTTCAGCCCTTCTTCTAGCGCTTCTTTAGGTATGAGCTTATTACCTTTAAACTCAACTTTTGAAATGAGTGGGCGTTCAACCACTGTAAAAATGAGCGCATCC
Organism: Acinetobacter kyonggiensis; assembly: GCF_900107285.1. Classification (GTDB taxonomy): domain Bacteria; phylum Pseudomonadota; class Gammaproteobacteria; order Pseudomonadales; family Moraxellaceae; genus Acinetobacter; species Acinetobacter kyonggiensis. Next base: position 124,808 of record NZ_FNPK01000003.1, read on the forward strand.
GCTTCTTGAGATGCTTTAATATCATCAAACAAGCCCGTGGCATATAAAGCACGAATCGCATTTGCAATGGTTGTATCATTGACACGATCACCAGCATTGACAGACAACATCCCATAGACATTGGTTGGCGTTAAACGAACAAGCCCGTTAATTTTTATATCGCGGACAATGAATTCATCTGCTGCATATACTTGTTGTACTGCTGCCATTGCACTGATGAGTGCCAAAGGCATAAATAAATGTGTGTGCTGCATGCCTGTCTTTTCCGATGTTAATTTATTTCGTATCCACGTTCTTATAAACGCATGAAGTCATTGAATAATGCAAGGAGCATCATACTCCCAAGCAGTACCATACCAATTTTCAAACCAACCAATTGTATTTGTTCAGAAACAGGTTTACCACGGATCAGCTCAATAAAATAGTAAACTAAATGTCCACCATCAAGCATGGGTATAGGCAATAAATTTAAAATTCCTAAACTTACACTCATTAAAGCCATGAATGAGATAAAGGTCTGCCAACCCATTTCTGCACTCTGTCCTGCAACCTTAGCAATCGTAATAGGCCCAGATAAATTATCCAAACCAATTAAACCACGGACCATTTTGACAATCGAGTTCAAAATCATACCTGATATTTGACCCGTTTTATCAACCGCCATGACAAAAGCTTCAGTTGGACTATATTGAATCGTTTGTTTGTATTCTGCAGGTATAGTTATTTTTCCGGGTATACTTTGTACACCAAGCACACCAGAAACATTCCCCATATTATCACGCTTCGCTTGTGGCATGATTTGCAAATGTACCAATTGATTTTGACGCAACACATCAATTTTCAATAATTTTTCCGGTGCAGCCTGAACAGTTTGAACGACATCAAACCAATCATTCATTTTCACACCATCAATCGCAATAATTTTATCGCCTTCTTTCATCCCTTGACGAATGGCAGCACCATCTGCGCTCAGTTTAGTAGCAATAGCAGCAATAGGTGGACGATATGGCATAAAGCCAAGACTATCTAATGCAGACTGACTTTGATCCTTTAAAAAGTTTTGAATCGGCAATTTAAACGTTTGTATTTGACCATTACGATCAGCTTGAACTTCGATTGAACCTGTTTCACCGACCCGATCCACCAACGCAAAATTTAACTTTTCCCACGTTGTGACTGGCGTACCATCCACTGCCGTAATTTTATCACCAACATTCAGTTGAACTGTGGCAGCGGGTGTATTCGGTAACACTTTACCAACACGAGTATTGAGTTGCTCTTGAGATGGTAAAAATAAAATCCAAAATAAAACCACAGCAAAAGCCAAATTAATCAGCGGCCCCGCAGCGACAATTGCGATTCTCTTCCAAGGATGTTGTCGATTAAATGCCTTCGGCAAATCTTCTTCTGCAACATTACCTTCGCGTTCATCCAACATTTTGACATAGCCACCAAATGGTAATGCCGAAAGCTGATATTGAATGCCAGACTTTTTAGATGTCCACTTCAATAAAGTTGGACCAAAACCAATCGAATAGACTAAAACTTTGACACCGAGTTTACGTGCAACAATATAATGTCCAAACTCATGAATCGCAATCAGCGGCCCGAGCAGAAAGATTGCAGCCACAATAATAAACAAGGCACTCATGTTTTAACTTCCATTATTGATGACAATTTGCTGTGCAATAGAACGAGCCACTCGATCTGCTTGCAAAATAAGCTCTATCGATTCCGCAGCACTATTTTCCACTTGATTCAAAGTCTGTTCGACCACTTGAGGGATTTCAGTAAAAGCAATCGCTTGATTCAAGAATGCTGCAACTGCAACTTCATTCGCTGCATTTAAAATGGCAGGAGCCAATCCACCACTTTGCATAGCCTGTCGTGCCAGTTTTAATGCAGGGAAACGCGTTGTATCAGGTTCTTGAAAATCCAACTGATGATTCATAAATAGATCAAGTGCAGGCACATGGGTCTGAATACGCTCAGGCCATGCAAGTGCATGCGCAATTGGCGTACACATATCAGGATTACCCATTTGTGCCAAAGTTGAACCATCCACGTACTGAACCATAGAGTGAATAATACTCTGCGGATGAACCACCACTGTTACAAACTGTTCTGAAATTGCAAACAGATGACAAGCTTCTATCAGCTCCAAACCTTTATTCATTAAGGTGGCAGAATCAACAGAAATTTTTTGCCCCATAGACCAATTCGGATGCTTACAGGCCTGTGCAGGCGTTACATTTTGTAATTGTTCAAGACTATGGTTAAGAAATGGACCACCAGAAGCGGTCAGTAAAATTCGCGATACACCCTGCTTCGGCTGTCCATTGCGCTCCGCCTGAAAATACCCATCAGGCAAACATTGGAAAATAGCATTATGTTCAGAATCAACAGGAAGCAATTGGGCATTGTAATCAAGTGCAGCTTGCATCATGAGATCGCCAGACATCACCAATGCTTCTTTATTTGCAAGCAAGACACGCTTACCCGCCTTAACGGCAGCAAGTGTTGGCAATAAGCCCGCAGCACCTACAATAGCAGCCATAACCACATCAACATCTGGATGTTCAGCAACAGCAATTAAGCCAGCCTCACCTATCAGAATTTCAATATGATTCAAATCTTGTTTTTGGAACTGCTGTTGTAGTTCGGCAACTTTATTTGCTGGAACCACCACAATTTTCGGTCGATACTGTTTGCATATTTCAACAAGTTCTAAAATTCGACTATGTGCCGTGACTGCAAATACAGAATACTTTTCAGGATGCTGCTGCAAAATTTTTAAGGTGCTTTGACCAATGGAACCCGTTACACCCAATATACAAACAGATTGCGACATCTATAAATTTACACCAATAAGTTTTAAAACATACATGCCAGCAGCAAAAATTGGAGCCGCAGCAAGCAATGAATCAATACGATCGAGCACACCACCATGTCCTGGTAGAATACGACCTGAATCTTTAATTCCTGCACGACGTTTGATCATAGATTCAAACAAATCACCTAAAACAGAACTAAATACCGTGACTACAGATAAAATCAAAAACAGAATATGTTGAGCAATGGTTAAGTCTAAATAAAGAACTTCTACAGCAGCAACAATCAGCATTGCAGTAAAAACACCCCCATATAAACCTTCAACCGATTTATTTGGACTCACATCTGGTGCAAGTTTTTTCTTTCCTAATTTACGTCCGACAAAATAAGCACCACTGTCTGCCCCCCATACCAATAAAAATAGGTACATGAGCCACCATGGTGAACTATGCCATACAGAGAAAATTGCGGTAACCGCAGCAGAAATTAAAACAAACCCAATAATCTTTAAGCTTGGATTGTACCATCCATCATAATCTGGATACGATTTAACCCAAAAGATGCTTAAAATCCAACATAAAATAGAAGCCGCCCAAAGCAATAAAGCAATATCATTAAAATATAATGCCAAAGTTGCTAAAGCCGCAGTTGCAATACCATAAACCCAAGCTAGGAGTTTCACAGAATTTTTATTTTTTCTTGGCATAAGCTTAAACCACTCATACCCTGCAACCCCTGCTGCAACAATCATCAGCATAAACATTGGATACTGAGACTGTGTAGCAAACATACAACTGAGTACGACTGCTACCAATACCAATGCGGTTATAATCCGCTCTAACATGTATTAATTCTCAATTTTTCTCTTGTTGGATTTGCTCTGAAGTTTTCCCAAAACGACGTTCGCGCCCAGCAAAAACTGCTAACGCATCATCGAATTCCTCAACAGTAAACTCAGGCCATAAGGTTTGGGTAAAATACAGTTCAGCATATGCTGCCTGCCAAAGTAAAAAATTCGACAAACGAAAATCACCACCTGTACGAATCAATAGATCGACAGCTGGCAAATCCGCCATACTGACATGTTGTCCAAACAACTCAACATTTATATCTTCAATAGCGATTTTTTTTACCACAGCATCCGCTGCAATTTGCTTTGCAGCCTGCGCCATATCCCACATACCACCATAACTGATCGCAATGGTCAACGTCATGCTGTCGAACTTAGCAGTCCTTTGTTCAGCTTGCAACATTAACTCACGTAAATGTGAAGATAAACGAGAACGATCACCAATAAAACGTAAAGCAATATTAAATTTTTCCATTCGAGGCAATTGCTCTAGGATTGTTTCTTCTAACAATACCATGAGTAAATCCACCTCAAATTGGGGACGATTCCAATTTTCGCTAGAGAATGCGAAAACAGTTAACGCTTGAATTTGATTTTTTCTACAGTGTTCAACAATCGGATCGAGGACATTTTTACCTTCACGGTGTCCATCACCTTTTTGCATTTGCATCTTTTTAGCAAAACGATTGTTGCCATCCATGATGATGGCAACATGTTTTGGAAGAAGCAAGCTATCTTCTGATGCGGTCATTAAATCTTAAACCTTCATCAATTCAGCTTCTTTCGCAGCCAAACGCTTTTCTACTTCAGCAACGAATTTATCGGTGATTTTTTGAATGTCGTCTGATGCACGGCGATCATCATCTTCAGAAATTTCTTTTTCTTTCAATAATGCTTTGATATCACCCAATACATCACGACGAATGTTACGAATCGCAACTTTGGCATTTTCAGCTTCAGTACGCGCAACTTTTTGCATATCACGACGCGTTTCTTCAGTCAGTGCAGCCATTGGTACACGAATCGCATCCGCAGTAATTGGATTAAGACCCAAACCTGCTTCACGAATCGCTTTATCAATTGCAGATACCATTGAACGTTCAAATGGCTGTACCAACAATGTACGTGAATCTTCAAGACCAACGTTTGCCACTTGGTTCAGTGGAACATCAGAGCCATAGTAAGAAACCATCACACCATTTAAAATAGATGGGTGCGCACGACCTGTACGAACTTTGGCAAAACCGTGCTCTAGAGACTCTAGAGTCTTATTCATACGGTCTTCGCTGTCTTTTTTAAGATCGTTAATCATATGATCTTCCTTACTTAATTCTAAGAGATGTAATTACTAAATAGCGTGTAGTATAAAGAGCTTTCAGGCTCACGTACATTAATTCGTAACGTGTGTCCCTTCTTTTTCACCCATAACCACTGAAAGCAATGAGCCAGATTTGTTCATATCAAAGACTTGAAGTGGTACATTATGGTCGCGGCACAAGCAAATTGCGGTTAAATCCATAATACCTAATTTTTCATCAAGTACTTGATCGAAAGTTAACTTGTCATATTTCACAGCATCATCGTATTTACTTGGATCTTTATTATAAACGCCATCGACTTTGGTGGCTTTTAAGATCAAGTTCGCTTCGATTTCAATACCACGTAAGCAAGCTGCTGTATCTGTCGTAAAGAATGGATTACCTGTACCCGCAACAAATACGCACACTTCGCCTTGAGTTAAATGGCGAATCGCATCACGACTTGAATAAGATTCAACTACAGCACCAATCGGTAAAGCAGACATTAAACGCGTTTTAATGTTACGGCGCACCAAAGCATCACGCAAAGCCAAACCATTCATCACAGTCGCAAGCATACCCATTTGATCGCCTGTTACACGGCCAACCAAACCATCTTTTTGCAATTGGCTACCACGGTATAAGTTACCACCACCAACCACGATACCCACTTGAACACCCAAACCAACTAAGTGTGCAATTGCTAAAGACATTTGATCAAGCACTTGTGCATCAATCCCCATGTCTTTATTTCCAGCAAGCGCCTCACCAGAAAGTTTTAATAAAATACGTTCGTAACGGGGCTTTTTTGAGTCCAACATCTGGGAATCTCCGAATTTTCAAATATCTAAAACTTTATTCGCATCTTTTTTAAGCTGATTTGATCTGAATTAACTTGGCATATAAATCATATTCATCTGCATCAGTAATTTCAACTTCGAGCAAATCACCCGATTTAATCAAGCTCTTATCAATATCTTCTACAAAAACATTACCATCAATTTCAGGCGCATCTGCATAAGAACGTGCAATCGCTACTGGGAATTCTTCATCTAAATCATCAACCAGCACAGTCATGGTTTGACCAATACGTTTTTGTAGTTTCGCAGCAGAAATAGCCTGTTGAACTTCCATAAAACGCTCATAACGATCTTGCTTGATTTCTTCAGGCACATGATCTGGCAAATCATTTGCTGTCGCACCTTCTACAGGCGAATAGGTAAAGCAACCGACACGATCAAGCTGAGCTTCTTTCAACCATTCAAGCAATACTTGGAAATCTTCCTCAGTTTCACCTGGGAAACCCACCACAAATGTTGAACGAATCACCAATTCTGGACATTTTTCACGCCACAATTTCAGACGTTCCAATGTGTTTTCACTATGAGCTGGTCGCTTCATCAATTTTAAGATGCGCGGACTGGCGTGCTGAAAAGGAATATCTAAATATGGCAAAATTTTGCCTTGCGCCATTAAATCAATCACTGCATCCACATGTGGATATGGATAAACATAATGTAAACGCACCCAGATACCAAGCTGACCTAAAGCTTCACACATATCATAGAATTTGGTTTTAACCGGCTGACCGTTCCAAAAATCTAATTTGTATTTGGTATCTAGACCATAAGCTGATGTATCTTGTGAAATCACTAAGACTTCTTGCACACCCGCTTTTTTCAGCGCTTGTGCTTCGCTTAACACTGAACCCACAGGACGTGAAACCAAATCGCCACGCATACTTGGAATAATACAGAATGTACAACGATGGTTGCAGCCTTCTGATATTTTCAAATAAGCATAATGTTTTGGCGTTAAACGAATCCCTTGTTCAGGAACAAGGTCAATAAATGGGTTATGCTTAGGTGGTGCAGGCACATATTCATGCACAGCTTCCATCACATCTTGATACGCGGCAGCACCCGTTACTTTTAAAACACTTGGGTGCATTTGACGAATTTTTTCTTCATCTTTACCCAAACACCCTGTCACAATGACACGGCCATTTGCGCTAATGGCTTCGCCAATTGCGTCTAAAGACTCTTGTACTGCAGATTCAATAAAACCACAAGTATTAACAACAACCAAATCAGCACCATCATAATCCGATGCTACATCATAACCTTCAGTCTTCAACTGAGTTAAAATTCGTTCAGAATCTACCAATGCCTTAGGACAACCTAAAGAAACGAAACCGACTTTGGGGGACTTCATGAATCTGCACTCCACTATAATGCGCGTATTGTATGTCTTTTCGAATCATAAAAACAGACAGAAAGCCGACTCTTTGTATAACGCACCAAAATACATCCAATTTTTTAGCAAATATTTTATGCGCACCATTTTGGTTCACTAATAATTTTAATTGCTTTACTATGCTATGAGTTTCTGCAATCAAAGCACAAAAAAAAGCACACTTTTATTGCGGCAATTTTTTTATTTAGACAAATACTTAAAGTTGGCGTGCATTTTGCTTTATTTCGACAACGTTTAATTCGTTGAATGTCCCAGAATAGGGAGAAATGACAAGAAGTGCAGATGCCATTGCGCTATTTTAATACAGGATGCTTTCGCTAATGGATCAACCCGTCGCTATCGACTACCGCCTTTTAGTGGATAACTTAACTACAGCTATTTTGCTGGTCGATCGTCACCTTAATATTTTTTATTTAAATTCTTCTTGTGAATCATTATTTGACATTAGTTTGCTGCGCGCCTCGGGTCAACCTGTTTTAAATTTACTCCATATGCCCAATGATGAATTCAATACCCAAGAAGCATTATTAAATACATTCACCACAGGACAACCCTATACCCGTCGTGAAGCAACCATTAGTGTGAATTTTAAAGATATTCATGTGGATTATACTGTTTCACAAATTAACGCTCAAAAGCCGTATCATCCACTGCTCCTAATCGAACTCAATCCAATTGATCGGATGTTGAAAATTTCTAAAGAAGAAAACTTAATTCAACAACATCAAGTTGCAAGACAATTGATTCGCGGTGTAGCGCACGAAATTAAAAATCCTTTAGGTGGCATTCGTGGTGCAACACAACTCCTTGCGCGAAGCTTGAATGATCCACAATATGCAGAATTTACCGACATTATTATTAGTGAAGTCGATCGCTTACGTAATCTGGCCGACACTATGCTTGGATCTCGCCAATTACCGAGTTATGAACTGGTTAATGTGCATGAACCTTTAGAACGTGTTCGCTCTCTCATTACCAATCAAACCAAAAAGAAAATCAAAATCACCCGTGACTACGATTTGTCATTACCCGATGTGATGGCAGATCGCGATCAACTTATTCAAGTCATGCTTAATATCAGCGTCAATGCAGTACAAGCCATGATGGAAAATAAAGAATTCTTTGTTGATCACCAACCTGAACTTATTTTACGAACACGTATTCAACGCCTTGTCACGATTAATGGTGTGTTAAAACGCTCTGCTATTCGCATCGACATTGAAGACAATGGCCCAGGTGTGCCAGAAGAAATTTTAGAATCCGTGTTTTACCCACTGGTCACAGGACGTGCTAAAGGCACGGGACTAGGGCTGAGCATTGCACAAAATATTATGCATCAACATAGCGGAATGATTGAATGTCAGTCAGTTCCAGGAAAAACAGTATTTAGCTTATATTTACCTTGGGAGTCTAACCATGTCGCGAAATAAAATATGGGTAATTGATGATGATCGTGCCATGCGCTGGGTGTTGGAAAAAACATTCAAAGAAGAAGGTTTTGATGTAACCAGTTTTGAAGAAGCGCAATCTGCTCTTGATCAACTGAGCACGGATTTACCTGATGTAATTTTGACCGATATTCGTATGCCAGGCATCGATGGTCTCACCTTTTTAGGCAAAGTAAAAGCCAGCCATCCTGATCTCCCTGTGATTATTATGACAGCACATTCAGATTTAGAATCTGCTGTATCCAGTTATCAAACAGGTGCTTTCGAATATTTACCGAAACCTTTTGATATTGATGAAGCCTTGGCGTTGGTCAATCGTGCGATCTTGCATATTACCAAGTTACAACAACAAGAATCTGCCAAAACAGCTCCTCCAATTCAATCTGCTGAAATCATTGGTGAATCCCCTGCTATGCAGGAAGTATTCCGAGCAATTGGCCGCCTATCGCAATCTCACATTACTGTACTGATTAATGGTGAATCTGGAACAGGTAAAGAGTTAGTTGCACATGCGCTTCATCGCCATTCCCCACGTAGCAGCAAACCTTTTATTGCCTTAAATATGGCAGCCATTCCAAAAGACTTGATTGAAACTGAACTTTTCGGACATGAAAAAGGTGCCTTTACCGGTGCAAATTCTCAACGCCAAGGTCGTTTTGAACAAGCCAATGGTGGAACGCTATTTTTAGATGAAATTGGCGATATGCCATTTGAAACCCAAACACGCTTATTACGTGTATTAGCAGATGGTGAATTTTATCGCGTTGGTGGACACATTCCTGTCAAAGTTGATGTACGGATTGTTGCTGCCACTCATCAGGATTTAGAAAAATTAGTCAATGATGGGCGCTTCCGTGAAGATTTATATCATCGTCTAAATGTGATCCGTATTCACATTCCAAAACTTGCACACCGTAGCGAAGACATTCCAATGTTGGCGCAACACTTCTTAGCTCGTGCTGGTAAAGAATTAGGTGTGAATCCTAAAATTTTACGTCCAGAAACCCAAGAATATATGCAACAACTGCCTTGGCAAGGCAATGTGCGTCAGCTTGAAAATACTTGCCGTTGGCTAACGGTCATGATTACTGGGCGTGAGGTCTACCCTGAAGACCTACCTTCTGAATTAAAGCAAATTCCAATTCAGCGCTCTAGTGATGAAGCTCAACCCAATAGTACTTTTGATCGCGTTTCACTGCATCATTGGGATGAATTATTAGGGCAATGGGCAATACAAAAGCTTAAAAATGGCGAGATGAAGATTCTTGACATTGCAACTCCTATGTTTGAACGCACTCTAATTACAGCAGCTTTACAACAAACACGTGGACGTAAACGCCATGCGGCTGAACTTTTAGGCTGGGGTCGCAATACTTTAACCCGTAAGCTCAAAGAACTTGGCATGGACACTGTCGATGATGATGTTGAAGAAGAAATTATCGAAAGTTAATTTCTTCTCAAAAAAAAGCTCCTTCGGGAGCTTTTTTAATCCAATGTCATACCATTTTATGCAGTAAAACCTACATAACGAAAATACCCCTCTATTCCCAAATCTGATTTAACAATCAAATAATCAGGATAAGTAGATTGGGTGATCTCTGAAAACATATTCACCTGATCATCATGAGCATGTAAATCATCTACCGAACGCGGCATAGTCTGCTCAAACTCATCGGTCATATATTCAAAGCCAACATCCATGGCAATAAATAATGTATGTTCACATGGCTGAACATATTGTTCCTCAGCCCAATCTATAATGTTTTGTTGGCAATGTGGACAAGAAATATTATCTGTTGCCTGAATAGAGAGTTGAATCAATTGATAGGTCATAAAAAATAAATCAGTTTTTCTATCATGATAGTTTAGCAAACAATTCAACTTTCTCTATTTTTTAAATAAAATTGCAAAAAAGAGAATCTTTCGATTCTCTTTTTTCTCGCTTGAGTTACTTGTAAGTCGATTTATAACGCGATAGCGCAGTTACAGCAATTGCTGAAATAACTACAGCAGGTAAACTCGCGATTAAAATACCCGTCGTGCCCAAGCCTAATGTTAAAATTTTCCCCGTTAACAAAGGCCCTGTCATTGCACCTAAACGCCCTAAAGAAATCGCACTTCCTACCCCTGTTACTTTCCCCATTCCTGAATAGAAAATTGGTGAAATCCCATAAAGAATAGACTGACCACCTGTAGAAAAAATACCGCCCATCACGCCTGCTAAAATTAATACAGGAATAGACGTTGTCGTAAACAATAAAACCAGCGCAATAAATAACCCACCATAGATAATGGTCGCCATTTGCCAGAGTTTTAAGCGATCCAACAAATAACCCAAAGCCAAAGTACCAATAACCGCACCGACTTGAAAGACCAACATAACCATAAAGGCTTGTGGCTTTTCCAAACCCTGTTCCATCAACAAGTTAGGCAACCAACTAATCAAAATATAATTAATCATTAAGGTAAAAAAGAAACCCACCCAAAGTGGCAAGGTATTCTTATATTGTTGGTTTTTAAACAATACTTGCGCCATATTTGGCACAGTTTCTATAGCTGCTTTCTCGACAACAACCACTTTTGGCTTATCCTTAAGAATAACTGCCATCAATGGAATTAATAGCAACGGCGTTAAACCGCCAATCAAAAATAAAGTTTGCCATTGAACTTCAGGTAACAATATTGCAAGGCTCGCAACAAAGATTGCACCAACAGGTAAGCCGCAATACATCAAGCTATTTAATTTACCCCGATTCGCTTCAGTTGCTTCATCACCCACAACTGAAATCATGGTTGGCATTGCAGCTCCAAGTCCCAAACCTGTAAAAAAGCGGGCCGCATATAAAGCTTCAACACTTGGTGCCAATGCCGTCAAAGACATAAAAATGCCAAAAATGGCGATAGAAAGCATCAAGACTTTCTTCTGCCCGAAATAATCCGCAATACGCCCGCCAAAGAATGCTCCAAATAGCATTCCGAATACACCTAAACTAAAAACATATCCCATTTGAACTTGATCCAAACCGAATGTCGCTGCAATTCCTTTAGCTGCAATACCCGGTGCTTGAAGATCAAAACCTTCAAAAAATGCGACCCAAAAACACAAAAATATCGTTAAGATTTTTTGTAGTTTCCCTGTGTGTGTTTGTGCCATGATCGATCTCCATCAATAATTAGCAAATTACATGACCAAGTAATTTGCTCAAGTATTGTGAAATCAAATCTTGTATAGAAATAGCACGACAATGGTCGGGTTTAATCCCCTTTAAACAATAAAAGCCAACTCAATTAGACTTAAAAGATTAAACAAACAGACTTTTATAATCTTAATGTTTTTGATTTTTATATATTTTCAAACACTTATATCTGTAGTAGTTTTTTATGATCAAACCATAGTCAAAATTGATTCACTAAAATTAAGCCATAAAAAAACCCGCATGATGATGCGAGTTTTTTCAAGTCAAATTAGCTTAAGCCGATTTTTTAGCTTGTGCATTCTTACGAATGGTAATCATGACTAGCTGTACCGCAGCAGGTGTCACACCCGGAATACGACTCGCTTGTGCTAAAGTCTCAGGTCGTACATCTTTTAATTTCAACGTAATTTCACGCGACAAACCTGACACGATGTCATAATCAAAATCAGCAGGAATTTTCGTATCTTCAAGGCGTTTCATCTGTGCAACATCTTCATGTTGACGGTTGATATAACCTGCATATTTCACTGCAATTTCAATTTGCTCGCCCACAAATGGAGTAACTTCAGAACCTGTGAGTTCTGCAATTTGAGCAAAATTGATATTTGGACGTTTCAACAAATCAATCGCAGAACACTCTTTAGAAAGATCTGCACCCGTCATCTCAACGAATTTTTTACCCATTGGATTATTCGGTGCAGCCCATAAATGTTGTAAACGACTGGTTTCTTTCTCAACTGCTTCCATTTTTTCACAGTAAGCCGCCCAACGCGTATCATCAACCAAACCAAGTTCACGACCCATTGCAGTTAAACGCTGATCCGCATTGTCTTCACGTAACATTAAACGGTATTCCGCACGTGAAGTGAACATACGGTACGGTTCTTTCGTACCTAACGTAATCAAATCATCAACCAATACACCCATATACGCTTCATCACGCTTAGGTGTCCATTGCTCTTGATCCCACGCACGACGTGCAGCATTCAAGCCTGCAAGTAAACCTTGTGCACCCGCTTCTTCATAACCCGTCGTACCGTTAATTTGACCAGCAAAATACAGGTTATTAATGGCTTTGGTTTCTAAAGAGAATTTTAATGCTTGTGGATTGAAATAATCATACTCAATTGCATAACCCGGACGAAGAATATGTGCATTCTCCATACCACGAATTGAACGTACCAATTCAAACTGAACATCAAATGGTAGCGACGTCGAAATACCATTTGGATAAAGCTCGTGTGTTTCCAAACCTTCTGGTTCAAGGAACACTTGATGTGAATTTTTATCGGCAAATTTATGAATTTTATCTTCAATCGATGGGCAATAACGCGGTCCCACACCTTCAATCACACCTGTGTACATTGGTGAACGGTCTAAACCACCACGAATAATCTCATGTGTCCGCTCATTGGTATGAGTAATATAGCAATTCACTTGTTCAGGATGCATAGACGCATCGCCCATGAATGACATGGTTGGCGATGGGAAATCACCCGGCTGTGGTGTCATTACTGAAAAATCCACCGAACGCGCATCAATACGTGGCGGTGTACCGGTTTTTAAACGACCAACTGGTAAATTTAACTCACGTAAACGTGCTGCCAATGAAATAGATGGAGGATCACCCGCACGACCACCGCTCGATTTTTCCAGTCCTACGTGAATCACGCCACCCAAGAATGTACCCGTGGTTAGCACCACCGTTTTCGCATCAAAGCGAATACCCATTTGCGTCACAACACCTTTAACGGTATCGCCATCTACAATTAAGTCATCCGCCGACTGCTGAAAAATATCCAAATTGGCTTGATTTTCTAATGTTTCACGAATGGCTGCTTTAAAACGCACACGGTCAGCTTGCGCACGTGTTGCACGTACTGCCGCACCTTTACGCGAATTTAAAATACGGAATTGAATACCACTTTTGTCAGCAGCCAATGCCATTGCACCGCCTAAAGCATCAATTTCACGTACTAAGTGTGATTTACCAATACCACCGATGGCAGGATTACAGCTCATCTGCCCTAAAGTCTCAATGTTGTGAGTTAAGAGTAATGTCTGTCGACCCATACGCGCCGCAGCAAGTGCTGCTTCGGTACCTGCGTGACCGCCACCGATAACAATGACATCGTAAACTTTAGGATAATGCATAATGGTTTGAGAGATAAAAAAGAATGACGGAGTATTATATCAAAACTAAGCAAGATAAGTTGACAAATTCAGTCAATTTTAAGCGTGACCACCGTATTCATGTACAGCGCATCAAAAAATTGAAATGTAATCATGCTTTGCAGAGTTACATATAAATAAAACATTTAATCTTCAAAATTTACTTGAATCACATTGTTTTATTTTGGGTGTTTTATAACCTGTAAGTTAGTACACGACAAACAAAGGTATAAGTGATGAATAAGAATATTTTCTTCTCCGCAATACTCTGTAGTCTTTGTCTCACACCCTTTACCACGCAGGCCAATGATAAAGTTGAAACAACTTATAATGCGCAAAAGTACCAACAGGTTTGTAAAGGCAAAATGCAAGGCGATCAAGTCAGCTTTGCTTACCGAGGCATTATCTGGAATGGGACTTGTGAACCTCAATTCTTCCCGTCTTCCAAAAAAGTGATGCTAAAAGGTGACGAAGCAGAGTTAAATTCTATTTGCCACAGCGATACAAATGCAACCTCAATGAATATTGAAGGGCATGAAATCAAAGGTAAATGTGCTTTAGGATTTACTGCACCACGGCCTAAATAATCAGATTATTATTATTTCGTTAACCAAGTCAAAAAAGTGGGCAAAAAAATTATTTCTTTGCCCACTTCCTTTATTGCTTATTAAAAGAACTTGTTTAAACTCACAGCATATTAAGGAATAAAAATAGAAAAAGGATGTTTCATGGATTCAGGGCTATTCACATTTTTTTTACCAATAGCACTTGCCATCATGATGACTGGATTGGGACTGGAACTGACACCGAAAGATTTCCTACGGATCCAATACTATCCAAAGGCTATTTTTTTAGCTTTATTCGCCCAACTGATTATTTTAGTTCTTATTGCTTTTTTAATTTGTATCTTTTTACAACTACCACCTCTTCTAGCTGTAGGCTTAATGCTACTTGCAGCCTCACCAGGTGGGCCGACTGCAAATTTAATTAGCTATATTTATAAAGGGGATGTTGCATTAAATATTACCCTCACAGCTATTAACTCGATTATTTGCACCTTTACCCTACCTTTTATAGTCAATTTATCAATTCACTATTTTTTAGGCGATCATCAAAAAATTGGCATGCCGATCACAAAAATTACTCAGGTCTTTTTAATCATTTTTATCCCTGTGTGCTTAGGGATGCTCATTCGTTCAGCTATACCTACGATTGCATTGCAACTTAAAAAACCCATGCGATTACTGTCTGTTTGTTTCTTAACTTTTATTTTCTGCTTTGCATTATATAAGGAACAATCTAACGTCATCGAATATTTTGCCGATATTGGCATTGCAACCGCTCTTTTTTGTTTTACCAGCTTATTGGTGGGTTATTTATTACCTCTCCTCGCCGGAATCCCTGACCAACAGGCGCGTGCATGTACCTTTGAAATAGGCATTCACAACACCACTATTGCATTAACGATTGCACTTTCAGTGTTATCCAATAGCACCATCGCCATACCCGCAGGCATTTATTCTATTTTCATGTACGCTTTTGCATTTTTGTTTGGTTATATTTTAACAAGAAGTCCACTTACTATTAAGCAAGAAAAGCCTAAAGCAATTAATGACTAAATAGCCAGACTACTCCTTTAAACCACAAAGGAGTAGTTAATCTACATTCCCTTTAAGATGAACAATCTTGATCAGACCCAAGCACTCCAGCCCCTTGGTAAAAGTGAACAAATCATTAACAACCGAAGCCAATGCAAAATTCATACAGGCTATTCCATATTTTTTATTTATCAGCTATACAACTATTATTCAATTTATAACAATCAGTAGAAAAAAATTAATCTCAATTAAATAAAAATCAACTCAAGATAGGAGATTTTGAATGGATTCAGGAATTATCACCATTTTATTACCCTTAGCACTCGCCATTATCATGATTGGCTTAGGACTAGAACTCACACCAAAGGATTTTACCCGTGTAACCAAACAACCTAAGGCAGTTTTAATTGCCTTATTTTGCCAATTGGTGATTTTAGTCAGTATTGCTTTTATCATTTGTAAAGTTTTAGCCCTTCCACCTTTGCTTGCTGTTGGTTTAATGCTCCTTGCAGCATCACCGGGTGGGAGTACAGCCAACTTATTTAGTTATCTCTTTAAAGGGGACATTGCACTCAATATTACTTTAACCGCAATCAATTCAGTCATTGCTGCTTTTACCCTACCTTTCATTGTTAATTTTGCTATTCAGCACTTTATGAATGATGGGCAAGAAATTAGCTTGCAGTTCAGTAAAATTTTACAAGTGTTTGCGATCATCATTGTTCCTGTTGGTATTGGTATGCTGATTCGACACTATGCACCGCACTTCACTGAAAAACTCAACAAACCCCTGCGTATTTTTGCAGTGAGCTTTTTAATCTTAATTATTATTGGCGCCATCACCAAAGAGCGTCATCAAATTTTAGAATATTTAGCACAAGTGGGCTTAGCCACTGTTTTATTCTGCTTATGTAGTTTATTGATCGGTTATTTCGTGCCACGATTATTGGGAATCAATAGTGCACAAGCACGTGCATGCGCATTTGAAATTGGCATTCACAATAGCACCCTTGCGATGACCATTGCCCTTACAGTCATGGCTAGCTCTACAGTTGCAATGCCAGCTGCCGTATATTCTATTTTCATGTATGTATTTGCAGCTGTATTTGGCATGTTGTTAAATAAGTTCGCACCGCAACCGAAGGTGGACGTTATTCATGAACCTACGACTTAAAACAACTACAACTTAAAATCAGGATGCCGCAGTGCATCCTTTTCTTACTCTACTGCATGAATAGGTAGCTGTTATTGCATCAGTTCTATACAATGCTGACTTTAGAAAAGTTAATTTTAGGTTATCTCTGTGAAGTGGTTACAAATTCATATTACTGTTGAACAAGCGCAAGTCGATTTTACTGAAACATTATTAAGTTCACTCGGTGCTGTCAGTGTAACTTTAGATGATGCTGAAAATCAGGACTTACTTGAACCACTTCCAGGCGAAACTCCGCTTTGGAATAAAGTCATTGTGACAGGTATTTATGCCCAAGAAGATGACGAAGAAATTGATGTGAATGCTTTACTCACATTTATTACTGCACAAATGCCTGAAGCACCACTACGCCATGAATTCATTGAAGACCAAGAATGGGAACGTACTTGGATGGATGCGTATGAACCTATTCAAATTGCTGAAAAATACTGGATTGTTCCTGAATGGATGGAAGCACCTGAAGCAGATGCAGTAAACATCAAGCTTGATCCGGGCCTAGCATTTGGTACAGGTAACCATGCCAGTACTTTCTTATGCCTACAATGGCTAGGTAAAACCGATGTTAAAGATAAAATTGTAATCGACTATGGTTGTGGTTCTGGCATTTTAGGTGTTGCTGCGCTACTGCTCGGTGCGAAAAAAGTCTACGCAACCGATATTGACCCACAAGCTATTCTTGCAACCAAACAAAATGCTGAACTTAATGGTGTGCTCGACAACTTATATGTTGGGTTACCAGAAGAGTTCAATGTCGAGTTAAAAAATCAAAAAGCAGATGTATTTGTCGCAAATATTCTTGCTGGCCCCCTAATGGCTCTTGCGCCTGAATTCGCAACTTTGATCAAATCTGAGGGAGAGTTCGCACTTGCAGGCATATTAGAAGAGCAAGTAGCTGATGTTTCTAATGTTTATTCAAGTTTTTTTGATATACTAGAAGTTGAAAAACGTGAACAACATTGGTGCCGTATTTCGGGGAAACGCCAAAATACCCATTCAAATTTTGAATAGACTATGAGCGAAAAACAAACCTACTGCCCTAACTGTTTTACCAAGTATAAAGTCTCAGTGGCTCAACTCACAGTTGCTCGGGGCATGGTTTGTTGTGCCAAATGCTCAACCAATTTTAATGCGTTAACACATCTGGTAGTAGACAAAGAAGAACCTTGCTCTACTCCTCTTTCTATTCCTTCTGCAAACCCAACCCAAGCCACAGAAATAACAGAGCAATTTATAGACGGCCAACGATCAGAACAACATCTATTGGATATTTTTGATCGTAAAGTAGAAAACTCAAATATTGATTTAAAAACCTATCTCAATAACTTAAATTATTTCAGTACGGAACCTATTGGCAACTATCCTGCGCTTAATTGGTCTGACAAATCAGAACAAGAAAACAAACATAGTGCTTGGCACTATGCGCTTTGGATTGTGGTGAATATCTGTTTAATTAGTTTACTTGTTTTCCAATTTTTCTGGTTTAACCCTAAAATTTTAAACAATAGTCCAGCAGCGAGTGCCACATTTAATACCGTGTGTCAGGCATTTAATTGCTCGATATTGGATCAGAATTATCGTCTTATTTCGACCAACAAAGTAAAACTAAAACAGATTTCTAAACAAGAAACTCAGTTTACTGGTGAGTTAATCAATTACCATTCTAAAAGTTTGGCCCTTCCAATCATCAAGGTGAATTTAAAAGATAATGGAGAAATTATATCTTCTTATTCTTTGCAACCTTCCGAATACCTGATTAGCAGTCTTGCGGGCATCCACCGCATCCCACAGAATAGTCCTTTTAAATTTAAGTTTAACCTTCCTGTGTCTCGCAAAAGCTTCGACACCTACAGTTTAGAAATAATTTCTCCTTAAGATTGAAAAAAACTATTAAAAAAAACAAAAAAATGTAAAAAAAATGCAGTTTTCTTGCTCACTTTTTCTGAGACAATGCTATCATACGCGCCACGAAAGCTTTGTGCCGCAAACTCCTCGCTATTTTTCACAACAAATACAATTTAGCAAAATGCGCTTTATCTATATATTGCGTATAGAGCAGATTTTTTTGTTTTGATTTTGGTCGGTAACAAATATTTAACTATTGTTACGCTTAAATTTCGACCATTCCGTTGGTTTGTGGCATGCTAAATGTTCAAGTTTTAGAACTCCGCTTTAGGATCTAAAACGGAGTTCATTTAATTTTATAGACCACTTTTATATATCTCTTTACCCAAGTGATATTTGATTTTTCGGATTAATTCGCATGAATAGCAAATCTCCTATTTTTACTGCACAATCTGATGTCGCTCTTCGTATTCACGTAGATCGCGCAGTTCGCCACTATTTTGCACAATTGCAAGGTGAGCAGCCATCTCAAGTTTACGACATGGTGCTAGCAGAAATGGAGAAACCTCTTTTATCTGTAGTGCTTGAATATACTCGCGGCAACCAGACACGCGCTGCCGAGATTCTCGGACTTAACCGTGGCACTTTACGCAAAAAGTTAAAAGCTCACGGTTTAATGAGTGAATAAATGATAAAATGCTCACGGCTACCGTGGGCATTTTTTTTATCTTACGTTTTGCCTATTGTTTTAATCTAGACCTTTAATATTGTTGACGAAAATCATGACTATTAAACGCGCTTTAATCTCTGTATCTGATAAATCAGGGATCGTTGAATTTGCTAAAAACCTCGTAGCTCTTGGGGTAGAAATTTTATCTACTGGTGGTACATATAAGTTGCTTAAAGACAACAATATCGCTGTAGTGGAAGTTTCAGAGCACACTGGGTTCCCAGAAATGATGGATGGTCGTGTTAAAACACTTCATCCAAAAATTCATGGTGGCATCTTAGCTCGCCGTGGTCTAGACGAAGCTGTAATGGCTGAACATAACATCGATGCAATCGATTTAGTGGTTGTGAATCTTTATCCATTCGCTGCAACTGTAGCAAAACCAAACTGTTCACTGAGCGATGCGATTGAAAACATCGACATCGGTGGCCCGACTATGGTTCGTGCTGCTGCAAAAAACCATGCGTCTGTGGGTATTGTAGTTAATGCATCTGATTACGACACAGTAATTGCAGAACTTAAAACAGACGGTGCATTGTCTTATGCAACACGTTTTGACCTTGCTGTGAAAGCATTTGAACATACTGCGCAATATGACGGCATGATCGCATCTTACTTAGGTGCTCGGGTCGGCAAAGAAGAAGGTCAAGCAGATAAATTTGCACGTACTTTCAACACACAATTAAATAAAGCACAAGATTTACGTTACGGTGAAAACCCGCATCAGTCTGCTGCATTCTATGTTGAAAGCACAGCAACTGAAGCTTCTGTTTCAACTGCGAAACAGCTTCAAGGTAAAGAATTATCGTATAACAACATTGCAGATACAGATGCAGCACTTGAATGTGTGAAATCTTTTACTAAACCTGCATGTGTGATTGTAAAACACGCAAACCCATGTGGCGTTGCTGTGTCTTTAGAGGGCATTGCTGCGGCTTATGACCTTGCTTATGCAACAGATCCTGAGTCTGCATTCGGTGGCATCATTGCATTCAACCGTGAATTAGATGTTGCAACTGCGCAAGCCATTGTCGACCGTCAATTCGTTGAAGTGATTATTGCCCCAAGTATCGCTGAAGGCGTACTTGAAGTTACAGGTGCGAAGAAAAACGTACGTGTACTGGTCTGTGGTGAACTTCCTGCAATTGATGCACGTCAATCTCAGCTTGACTACAAACGTGTGAATGGCGGTTTATTGGTTCAAGACCAAGACTTAGGCATGATCACGAAAGATGATCTTAAAGTTGTGACTGAAATTGCACCAACTGAAGCTGAAATCGACGATTTGATCTTTGCTTGGAAAGTTGCAAAATACGTAAAATCAAATGCGATTGTCTATGCCAAAGGTCGTCAAACCATTGGTGTTGGCGCAGGTCAAATGAGCCGTGTAAACTCAGCGCGTATTGCTGCAATTAAAGCTGAACATGCAGGCTTAGTGGTTGAAGGTGCAGTAATGGCATCTGACGCATTTTTCCCATTCCGTGATGGTATTGATAACGCTGCAAAAGCAGGAATCAAATGTATCATCCAACCGGGCGGTTCTATGCGTGATGAAGAAACTATTGCTGCGGCTGATGAAGCAGGCATTGCCATGGTCTTCACGGGCATGCGTCACTTCCGTCATTAATTGATGGAATCCTGACTGTAATGACAAAGTCATACATGTGGTTTAAAACAGATTTCTAAATCTGACATAAAGTCCTCGCCTATTTTGGGTTGAGGACTTTATGTCATTTTCGATTCATGGAGTATGAAGCGATGAATATTTTAGTATTGGGTAATGGCGGACGTGAACATGCACTCGCATGGAAAATCGCTCAAGATGAAAAAGTTGCACAAGTATTTGTCGCCCCTGGCAATGCAGGTACAGCAACAGAAAATAAATGTAAAAATGTAGAACTAAATATTTTAGATAATGCAGGCATTATTGCTTTTGCAAAAGAAAATGAAATCTCTTTGGTCATTGTTGGTCCAGAAGCACCTCTCGTTAATGGTGTGGTTGATGCTTGCCGTGCTGCGAATGTTAAAGTCTGGGGCCCTACCCAATTTGCAGCGCAACTTGAAGGCTCAAAAGCTTTTGCGAAGCATTTCTTAAAACGCCACAACATTCCAACAGCGTTCTACGATGTATTCACAGAAGTCGATGCTGCTAAAGCCTATGTTGAACAAAATGGCGCACCGATTGTGATCAAGGCCGATGGTCTTGCTGCGGGTAAAGGTGTGATTGTTGCCATGACCAATCAAGAAGCATTTGATGCCATTGATGACATGCTTGCAGGCAACAAATTTGGCGATGCTGGTTCACGTGTGGTCATCGAAGAGTTTCTAGATGGTGAAGAAGCTTCTTTCATTTGTATGATTGATGGCAACAACATTTTACCAATGGCAACCTCACAAGATCACAAACGTATCTTTGAAGGTGACCAAGGCCCAAATACTGGTGGTATGGGGGCTTACTCTCCTGCTCCTGTTGTGACTGCTGAAGTTTTCGATAAAGTCATGAAAGAAGTCATGCGTCCTACTGTGGATGGTATGGCGGCTGATGGTCATGTTTATACAGGTTTCTTGTATGCAGGCTTGATGATTGATGAACAAGGTCAACCTAAAGTAATCGAGTTCAACTGTCGTTTTGGTGACCCTGAAACTCAACCCATCATGATGCGCTTAAAATCTTCTTTGGTTGATTTGGTTGAAGCTGGCATTGCAGGTAATTTACCTGCGGAAGCGCAGTGGGATGAGCGTAAAACTGTTGGTATCGTACTTGCATCGAAAGGCTATCCAGAAACATCAAGCAAAGATGATGTGATTTCTGGTTTAGACACAGAAATGACCGATGCCAAAGTTTTCCATGCGGGTACGGCTGTAAATGCAAATGGCGAGATCGTGACTGCGGGTGGTCGTGTACTTTGCGTAACAGCATTGGGCAATACCATCGGTGAAGCACAAGCAAAAGCATTAGAACTTTGTGAAAAAGTGACTTTTGATGGCGTTCAATATCGTAAAGATATTGGTTACCGTGCAATTGCGCGTGAAAATGCTTAATTTTTATTAAGTTTTAAAAACCCGCCAAGTGCGGGTTTTTTATTCGAAAATTTATCTACAAAATACAAGTAATAATCACTTAAGATTATATGATTTTTCACTATTCGCACTTACCTTACAAAGAAGAAAAAAATTGACGATATCCCTTTGTATTATTTTGCTCATTATTTTAATAACAATCTATATCCTTAAGATATTCAATAAAAGATATATGAATACTCCTGCATATGTATTTATAAAAAAATGCTTCTTGATTTGCCTTTGTCTACTGCCATTGGTTTGGTACATATTTATTAAAGACTTAAACCATGCGCAAATGCCTGACAATGCAAATGGTTCATATGTATTAGGAGTTGCACTCATCATGTTTATTTCACCTATTTTAATAACTATCGGATTTTTAATAGGTTATGTATTTTTTCTTGCCATATTTATGAGTATTCATTTAATCATTTCAAAAAATAATGGTAACAATTTAAAGTTTATATTTAGCATCCTGTTAACTACATTAGCCATGGTTATCATTTTACAAATTATTTGGTGGGGGATATTTTATTCTGAAGGCTCCATACCTCTGCGTATCTATACTTGGAATATTGCAATACTCACTTTACCTTGGCTGCCTATCATTGGGGCAACATTAATTCAAAAATGCAAAGATCAGAAAAGACGCCAATAGAAGTATGCTTTCAAACATTACGGATGAAATTTAAACTCCCTTATTACATTATTTAATACCAATATCTTATGCTATCTTCTTTATTATTGGATAAGTTTTCTATCTTGATCGCTTTTTGAAATTGACCAATCGAAATGAACAAGATCATTATTCTGTGAAAACTTACCGCGATGTAATTACATTAATGGGACAATATTAGCCACAGATTCCTCTTTTTGATCATTTTAGATGATCATTAAATAAATATCCTTACAAACCATAACATAGTACAAACTTGTCTATCACATCATTATCTATTTTTTAGATTTAGACTGAAAAAAAAATTATAAAGAAGTATTAAAAACAATATCTTATAGATTGTTAATATAATTTAAAATAATATATTGTTTTTACTATTAAATTTTCAAATATCTCGCTTTTGTTATGCTATAAAAGAGATAATTATTGAGTTTTTATTCACTATATTACATATAGATTTATTGTTATGATGAGCCAAATTTTGATTCAGTTAAAATGCAATCTCGTGAATGAATACAATGATTTAAAACATCTTATAATTGTTTTAATTTGATGTTCACCAAATTGCTAATTGAATAGCATAATTTGTTAATTTTATCATGCTATGCATAGATCAGAGAACGTTTGGATAGAATGACTGTAATCACATCTTCGTTTTATACTGATCTCGATTTTGACTTAATCTCTTCAATGAATAGAATAATTCGTAAATTTAAAGCCAAAATTAAATTTACTGAGGATGGATACATGAAAAAGCTCCTTGGACTTGTTTTAGGTTTAACCGTTGGTCTAGCTGGTTGTTCTAAACCGGAAACACCTGCGACTGACACAGCAAAAACAGATACAGCACAAGAACAAACCGTTGTTATGGCATCGACTGGTTCTGATGCTGACATTTGGCGTTATATTGCAACTCTGCCTGAAACAAAAGCAGCAGGGATTAAACTTGAAGTGAAAAATTTCACTGATTATGTAGCCATGAATACTGCTGTTGCAAATAAAGAAGTGGATATTAATGCCTTCCAATCTTATGCATATCTAGTTGCCTTCAACGAGTCAAATAAAGATAAAATTGCACCTGTTTCAACAACATATTTAGAGCCTATGGGAATCTATTCAAGCAAAGTTAAAAAAGTTGAAGACTTTGCCAATGGTGCAACTATTGCAATCCCTAACGACGGTGCAAATGAATCACGTGCATTATTACTTTTACAATCTGCTGGCTTAATCAAATTAAAAGACGGCTTTGATATTGTTAAAGGTACACCTTCAGACATTACTGAAAATACGAAAAAAATCGTGATCAAACCTATTCAAATGGCAACTGCTGTACGTGCTAAAGATGAAGTTGATGCGATTGTACTGGGTAATACTTTGGCAATGGAAGGTGGTTTAAACGTACTGAAAGACTCTATTTACTATGAGCCTACTGACCAAAGCACAAAAATGAATGTCAATGTTCTTGCCGTTGCTGAATCACGTAAAGATGATCCTATTTTGAAAAAAGTGGGTGAGCTATATCACGTTCCAGCTGTAGGTACATATGTTCAAAAACACTTCGGTGGAACTAAAGTCGATGTAAATAAACCTGTAAGCTATCTTACAGAATCAAAATAGTCTTATAATGACTTAAACGAAACAGGCAAAGTTAATTTGCCTGTTTTTTCATTTTTGTATAGCTTTTGACGATATGATTGAATTTAAAAACATTTCAAAACACTATGAGCTGAAAGGTCAAACCATACGCGCACTGGACCAAATTAATTTGGAAATTCCAGCAGGCAGTATTTTTGGCATTATTGGCTATAGTGGTGCAGGAAAAAGTACCTTAATCCGCTTGATTAATTTGCTTGAGCGTCCAAATAATGGACAAGTCATTATTAATCAAACAGATTTTACGGCACTGGATTCACGTACATTACGTCAAGAACGTGCAAATATCGGCATGATTTTTCAGCATTTTAATTTACTCCAAACCAAAACGGTTGCAGACAATATTGAAATGCCTTTGAAACTGCTGGGTGTAAATAAGGCTGAACGTGAAAAACGGCTCAATGAATTACTTGAATTTATTGATTTAACACATAAAAAAGATGCTTTCCCTGATGAACTTTCAGGTGGTCAAAAGCAACGTGTCGGTATCGCCCGAGCTTTAGCCAATCACCCTAAAATTTTACTTTGTGATGAAGCGACGTCTGCACTTGATCCGCAAACCACGAAATCTGTTCTTGCTTTGCTTAAAAAGATTAATAAGGAGCAAGGCATTACCATTGTCATGGTCACGCATGAAATGGATGTCATTGAATCTGTTTGTGATTATGTTGCAGTCATGGAACAAGGTAAAGTCATTGAAACGGGTTCTACTTTAGAAATTTTTAGTCAACCTCAACATCCAACGACTAAAAACTTTATTCAAACTGTTTTACAACAACAATTGCCAGTTAATATTTTAAATAATCTAGAAAACCAAAATCATAAAAGTATTTATAGCCTGCAATTTTTAGGTACATCTGCACAAGAAACTGTCGTACAAACTGCAATTAAGCAATTTGATGTGAGTTTAAACATTTTGTTTGCCAATATGACTGAAATTAATGGTTCAGTAATTGGTCAAATGTTCGTACAACTTTTGGGTGACCCCGAAATAATTCGTCAAACCATCGACTTCTTCGAACAAAATGGCGTCAAAGTGGAACAGTCAGGAGTTAGACCATGAGAGAACTCATCGTACAATGGCTCACCACACTGACAGCACCATTTTGGGAAAGCTCTTTAAGCATTGACCAATTTGTTACAGCAATGCAAGAAACGATTCAAATGGTCGTTTTCGCTATGTTGTTCGGTACAATTTGGGGCTTTATTCAAGCGATCACGTTATTGGTCACTCGTCCGAATGGTATTCTGCCAAATCGAGCGGTTTATCAAATTTTAAATCCGATTGTAAATGCGCTACGCTCACTGCCCTTTATTATTCTACTGATTGCTGTTTTCCCACTCACCAAAGCGTTAGTCGGGACAACCATTGGCACTTGGGCAGCCATTGTACCACTGACCATTTATGTCGGCCCTTACATTGGTCGCCTTGTAGAAACATCATTGCTTGAAGTGAATGAAGGAATTATTGAGTCTGCCCAAGCGATGGGAGCATCTCCTTGGCAGATTATTTTCAAATTCATTATTCCTGAATCTCGTAGTTCATTAATTTTGAGCCTCACAACAGCAACCATTAGTCTTATTGGTGCAACAGCGATGGCGGGTGCTGTCGGTGCAGGTGGTATTGGTGACTTAGCGATTTCGTATGGCTATCAACGCTTTGATCAAAGTGTCGTCTACCTCACCGTTATTGTCCTCTTAGTGCTTGTTCAAATTGTGCAGACTTTAGGTAATTGGTTAGCTAAGCTCAGATAAATCAGCATTGAAGAAATCCTTTAAAACCCTCAAATTTGAGGGTTTTTTATTTATGCTTTTCGCTTAAAAATAAGTCAGCTGCATCAGCGATACATAAAAACATACACTATGGTCAATAATAGACCACATAATCAGCTTTGAATTTGCCAAATATAAGCCATAACAATATTCAGAGCATGCTAAAATAGCCGACGGTTTTTGCAGGGACTCATTTATGCACTTTGTTCATCTTGGTATACATACAGAATTTTCAATTACGGAATCTATCGTACGTATACCTGATCTTATTAAAGCTGCAGTGAATGATGAAATGCCAGCTTTGGCATTAACTGATCTATCTAATTTACATGCCGCAGTTAAATTTTATAAAAAATGCTTAGATAAAGGCATTAAGCCAATTATGGGCAGTAACATTCGCCTAAATGATGCAGAACATAAAGTCACACTGCTTTCAATGACCAACAAAGGTTGGCGTAGTCTCACTGAAATTGTTTCGCGTGGCTTTATTGAAGGTCAGCAACTTGATATCCCTTGTGTACAAAAAGAGTGGGTTCTTGAACAAAACCAAGACATTATTGCACTCTTAGGCATGCATAGTGATGTGGGTAAAATGCTGAACTCATCCAACCCACAAAAAGCGGAACCATTATTAGAAGAATGGATCGAAAAATTTGGCAATCGTGTCTATTTAGCCCTGACCCGCACCGACCGCCCTGATGAAGAAAATTTCATTGCTGGGGCAATCAAACTGGCTCAAAAATACAATATCGGTGTCGTTGCGCATAATGATGTGCATTTCATTGCACCCACAGATTTTGAAGCACATGAAGCTCGTGTTTGTATTGCCGATGGTTATGTTTTAGGTGACAGTCGTCGTCCTCGTTATTATAGTTCTGAACAATATTTTAAAACCGCAGAGGAAATGACGGAACTCTTTTCAGATATTCCGTCTGCGATTGAAAACACCTACCACATTGCTAAACGCTGTAATGTCAGCTTACGCCTAGGTTTCAATGACCTGCCAGATTACCCAGTACCTGAAGGTCATACCATTGACACCTTCTTTGAGCATGTTTCTCAAGAAGGCTTAGAAGAACGTTTAGATTTCCTTTATCCCGTTGAAAAACGCGATGAAGATTGGCCTGAAATTCGTAAAGTTTATGATGAACGCCTCGCCTATGAAATTGGCACCATCTTAAACATGGGATTCCCCGGTTACTTCCTGATCGTGATGGACTTCATTCAATGGTCTAAAAATAATGGCGTTCCAGTAGGCCCAGGACGTGGTTCAGGTGCAGGCTCATTGGTGGCCTATAGTTTAAAAATTACCGATCTTGATCCACTCCGTTACGACCTGCTATTCGAACGTTTCTTGAATCCAGAACGTGTCTCGATGCCCGACTTTGACATCGACTTCTGTATTGCAGGGCGTGACCGCGTGATTGATTATGTTGCGCGTCATTATGGCCGTGAAGCGGTTTCACAAATTGCGACTTTCGGGACGATGGCCGCGAAAGGTGCAATTCGAGATGTCGCGCGAGTATTGGGTAAATCTTATGGTTTGGCAGACCGTATCTCGAAAATGATCCCGACCAAACCCTTAGGTGTAGACCTGCGTGGTGCCATCGACATCGAGCCGCAGCTGAAAGACATCGTGACCAATCCATCTAACCCAGATAATGACGATGCAGCCGAAATCTGGGAAATGGCTTTAAAACTTGAAGGCATTACCCGTAATACCGGTAAACATGCCGGCGGTGTGGTAATTGCACCGGGTAAAATCACCGATTATTCAGCCGTGATGTGTGATGCGGATGGTACTAACCGCGTAGCACAATTCGATAAAGATGATGTCGAATCAGCAGGTTTAGTTAAATTCGACTTTTTAGGTTTACGTAACCTAACCGTAATTGAAGATGCCATTCAAAATATTAATAAACGCATTGGGCCTGAAAAATCAGTCGATATTACGTATATTCCGTTAGACGACCCAAAAGCCTATTCAATCTTTGCCGATGCCAATACCACTGCGATCTTCCAGTTTGAATCCGTCGGCATGAAAAAAATGCTGAAAGAGGCACGTCCAAGTAAGTTTGAAGAAATTATTGCCTTTGTATCCTTGTACCGTCCGGGTCCAATGGATCTTATTCCTGACTTTATTCACCGTATGCATGGTGGCGAGTTTGAATATCTACATCCCTTACTCGAAGGGGTTTTAGAACCAACCTATGGGATTATGGTTTACCAAGAACAGGTGATGCAAGCCGCGCAATATTGTGCGGGTTATACACTGGGTGGCGCAGACATGTTACGTCGTGCCATGGGTAAAAAGAAACCTGAGGAAATGGTCAAACAGCGTCAAATCTTTATTGAAGGTGCCGCGCAAAAAGACATTGATGAAGCCACCGCCAACCATATTTTCGACTATATGGAAAAATTCGCTGGCTATGGTTTTAACAAATCACATGCCGCAGCCTATGCCCTCGTTGCTTACCAAACCGCGTGGCTAAAAGCCTATTATCCATCTGAATTTATGGCGGCAGTACTGACTTCAGAAATGCAGAATACCGACAGTATTGTATTTTTGATTGATGACTGTCGAATCAATGGTTTAGAAGTGTTTCCTCCTTCAATTAACATGTCTTTTTATCAGTTCCATGCCAGTGATGAAAAAACCATTGTCTATGGTTTAGGTGCAATTAAAGGTGTGGGCGAAGCCGCTATGCAATCGGTGATTGATTCACGCTTGCAAGATGGCCCTTACAAAGATCTATTCGACTTCTGCCATCGTATTGATTTGAAAAAAATCAATAAACGAACTTTAGAAGCCCTGATTCGCTCAGGTGCTTTAGATTGCTTAGGTATTGATCGTGCCAGCATCATGGCGCAATTGCCTGAAGCGGTGCAAGCAGCTGATCAAGCACGCTCTAATCGTGAAACGGGCATCATGGATTTATTTGGTGAAGTTGAAGAAGTTCAACGTAAACCTGCTAAACCCGTTAAAGCATGGTCAGATGAAGTCCGTCTCAAAGGTGAAAAAGATACCCTTGGCTTATATTTAACTGGACATCCGATTGATGTTTATCGCCCAGAGTTAAAGTCATTTATTCCTGTGCGTATTAATGAATTAACACCTACACGTCGTGGGGTTACCACCGTTTTTGCCGGCTTGGTGGTGGATGTTGCCAATTTCCCAAATCGGATGATGGTCACCCTAGATGATGGTACAGCGCGAATTGAAGTGTCTGCCAACCATGAACGCTTCCAACGCTTTAAAGATATTATCCAAGCTGACCGTGTGGTGGTGATTGAAGGTGAAATCTATGAGCGTGAAGGTTATGATCGCCCAATGGGACGCTTAACCAAAGCCTTTAGTCTCAATGAGATTCGCCAGAAACGAGCCAATAGTATCCAAATTAAATTGGCTGCTGAACATCTGACCAAATCACTCAGTCTAGATTTACAAAAAATTCTGCTGCCATTTTGCAATGTCGATATGTGTAATCACATTCCAATGCAATTACAAATTGATTATCCCTATGCGACTGCCGAAGTTCACTTGGGATTAAACTGGAAAGTTGCACCACAGGATGAATTGCTGGCTAAATTACGCGATTATTTTGGTAAAGATGTCATCCATATCGAATATCAAGTGAAATCTAAGGCCGCAAAAGCCGTACAGTATAGTAAGCCCGCGCAAATTGCACCGCCACCTGCCAATGTCAGCATGGATGATGCAATGGACATGTATCAGGCTGAAGCCAACCAATATTCTTAATTTTTAAATATTTAAATTCAAATTGGACACCTTATGAGTCAAGTTGACAATGCTGTTGTTTCAGCACATCTTTCCCATGTGCGTATTGTCATGGTGAATACTACATTACCTGCAAATATTGGCAGTGCATTAAGAGCCATGAAAACCATGGGCTTATCTAAATTGGTGTTGGTTGCGCCTAAAACCTATCCACACCCCGATATTAATGCTTTAGCCGCAGGTGCTGTAGATCTCATCGAACAGATTGAAATTGTAGCGACATTAGAAGATGCCATTAAAGATTGTCACCTTGTTTTTGGCACCAGTGCGCGTAGCCGTACCATTCCGTGGCCTTTGCTTGATGCACGCCCTGCTGCTGAAAAATCCATGCAAGCAGTTGTTAAAGACCAACAAGAAATTGCGATTGTATTTGGTCGTGAAGATCGCGGCTTGACCAACGAAGAATTGGCGATGGCGAATTATCACGTCACTATTCCAGTCAATACTGATTATGGCGTATTGAATGTTGCACAAGCCATTCAAGTCATTTGTTATGAAATGCGTATGGCCGCGATGGCGTTTGTAGAACAAAAGGAAAATCCTGAAGCAAGCATGCCTGTGACCGAAACAGAATCTATGCATTGGGATGAGCCTTTAGTCACGCATGAACAAATGGAACAGTTTTATCCACACATTGAAAAAATGTTGGCTGAAATTGAATTTATGGACCCTAAAAACCCAAGATTATTGCCTTTACGCTTGCGTCGCCTATTTGGACGTATACAATTAGACCGTATGGAATACCATTTACTTCGTGGCATATTCACTCGTGTACAAGCGATGAATAATGGTACATGGAAAAAATCAGTAGATAAAACAACAGATTCTTCAGAGGATCAACCTCATGCTTAAACAGCTCAAAGAAGACATACAAGCTGTATTCGCGCGCGATCCCGCTGCTCGAAACACTTTGGAAGTTCTCACCACTTATCCCGGCATTCACGCACTCATCATGCACCGTGTTGCTCATGAACTTTGGCAAAAAGAGTGTAAAGGCTCTGCTCGCCTGTTGTCTTCTTTTAGTCGTTTTGCCACAGGTATTGAAATTCACCCGGGTGCTAAAATTGGTCGTCGTTTTTTTATCGATCACGGCATGGGTGTCGTCATTGGTGAAACGGCTGAAATTGGTGATGATGTCACGCTATATCACGGTGTCACTTTAGGCGGCACCACGTGGAATAAAGGCAAACGTCATCCGACATTAGAAGATGGTGTGGTGGTCGGTGCTGGTGCAAAAATTCTAGGGCCATTTACTGTTGGTAAAAACTCTAAAGTGGGTTCTAACGCAGTCGTAACCAAAGAAGTTCCGCCAGATACCACAGCAGTCGGTAACCCTGCCCGTTTTATCACCAAAGACAAACCTAAAGATGCCGAAGAAGCACGTCGTCGTGATTATGCTGAAAGTATTGGTTTCCAGCCATATGCAGCAACGCAAGATCAATCTGACCCAATTTTAGAGGGTATGCGTGTTCTACTGGACAGAATTCAGCATAATGAAAAACGTATGAATACTTTATGTCAGCGCTTATCTTTGCTCGATCCATCATTTAAGAAACAGCAAGATGAACAGCCTTTTAGTATTGAAGAACTTAAAATTATTGAAGATGTGCGACGCGAATGTGAAGCACAAAGCACTCAATCTAAAGCCTAAAGTTGTTATGAAATATTAACAAGCGCTAACTTGCATGTTGATCAGAGTTTTCTTAGACTGACAAATGTGCTTATTGATCAACTTTAAAATTAAATGAATGGATGACCCATATGACACTTAAGCCTTTGGCATGTACACTCATTGCAATGTCTTTGCTCTCTGCATGTAGCATGGCACCAACTGAAGATAAAAAACCGAATAGCCCAATCATCTTCACTGAACCTGATTTAACTGCACCATTCTATGCACTAAATCCATTTAATTACGATGCACCACCTCCATTTGAAATTGCACTTAGAAAAGCAGCTGCACAGCCTGTGACTAAAATGGAAGTGAATCTGCAAAGTGACCCATCTAAAAAAATCACTTTAGATGTTAATAAACTGATCATTCCAACCGTGAACAGCAATCAACGTACTTTAAAATATGCTGTTCTTGCGGGTAATAATGAAATTGACATCACTGAAATTGATGACTTTTTACAATTGGTTGAAGGTAAAGCACGTCATTACCCACCTCGCTTTAGTGAACGTCAAGAACGTAAAGGCTTTGAAGCCAAACTCAAAGAGTTAACACAACAGCTAGACACCTTGGCATCTAAAGATAATGCGTCTTTCGATGTCCTGATTCGCGCATTTAAAGCCAGCGTGATGGCACGTAACCTTGATTTGGGTTCGGTCTACACCACCAAGTCTTTAACCTACGCACAGCGTATTTTAAAAATTAACAAAGACGATGCTGAAGCAAACTTTTGGTTTGGCTTTGGTTTGTCTGAAGGTGGCGGTCAACGTGAAGCGATTCCATATTTAGACAAAGCCATGAAAGCAGGCGTACAAGAGGCTTATCTATCTGCCGCAAATAACTATATTGCGATGGAACAGAAGAAAAATGCGATTCAAACTTTGAAAAATTACAAAGTAAAATATCCGCAAGAAGCAGAAGTTGCAGACCGTTTAATCAATGAAATTGAAAAACAAGGTCGTTGGAACGTATGGCAAGTGCTTAGTTCACCTAAAGCATCTTAAGTTTTAAGTCCTCATCAAATAGACCGTCTTGTACGGTCTATTTTTGTTTGTAGCAATGGAAAATTAGAAGAATGACTGTATGATGAAGAAAAACTCAAACAAATACTTAATGCAGATGATCTTTATGCCAAACTCGCTATACAAAATTTTGTTTGCTGCACTATTGAGTAGTTCTCTATTGACGGGTTGTCAAATCGTCAGTGTCAAAAATCAAGCCATCAACGTAACCATTACCAATGAGCGAGAAAGCATACTCACCCGCAACAAATTAAGTGAAGCCAGTTTAAATGTACTTTCTATGACAGGGCGCGAAGCAAAAATTTGCGCTGACAAACCAGAACAGTGCATCCAAGAAATACAACAAATCCCTCAAATTCAAGACGAACAAATCCTTTCTACAGCAAGTGAAGTTTTTTTAGCCAAAGCTTTGGCATATGAAAAATCAAGTGATTGTAAAGTCAGCATTTTAACCAGTCATAAATCTGAAGAAAAACAAAAATTACAACAAACTGCTTATGAAAAATGCTTAGATCAACAACTCTATATGTTGGATAAAAGTATCCGCTATAGTTATGCATACATGTTCAAAACCAAACGTGGCCCGCAAGACCGTATTTTTGATAACAGACAAGTACAAATTCGAGATTTTTATAATTTAGCCATCGCAAAATTGGTTTCAGCTTATGCGCTACGTTACAAACCAACAGAAGTAGAACACCAAATTAAAGTTGGCAAAAGTATCTACAACATTAACTTTGACCATTATCCTCAATTAAAAGAACAAAAAATTGAACAAATGCTCTCTAGCTATAATCTCAATTTTTCTGGTTTACGTTCCATTAACCGCCGTGATGGTTTTGGTTCGGAATTTGTCGTTGTTTTACCCCAAGTTAAAAATGATATTGGCGAAGCTAAAAGCAAGTATATTATTGATCCGATCAATTTTAGTTATAAAAATGGCATCAATCCGAATATCCACCAAGCCCGTTATTTAGCTGCGACGCTCACCGTAGAACCTAAGTCAGCCAGCAGTATTGAGGATATTTTAAATAATCCCGAGTTTGAATTAAAAGCCTTTGATCCTTACAAATATGACAATGTTGTGATGGCGGGTAAAACCTATCCACTTGCAGCCAACTTCTCTACCCCTTATGGTTTATGGCTTGCACAAAACAATTTAGGTAAAGCTGCATATTTAACTTTGATTGATCGTGATGATCATCTCACCATGCCGCATTTATATATGCTGGAACCCTATAATCCGAATAAAAAGGTCATCGTATTGGTTCATGGTCTCGCCAGTAGCCCAGAAGCATGGATACGTCTCACCAATGACATTATGGGCGACCCTGTGCTACGTGAACACTTCCAAGTATGGCAAGTGTTCTACTCCACCAATATGCCCATTATTGAAAGCCGCTTCCAGATTTATGCCTTGCTTAACCAAACTTTTTCTCAAGTTGATCCTAAAGCTGCGGCAAAAAAAGATGCTGTTCTTGTTGGACATAGCATGGGTGGAATTATTGCCCGACTATTGGTCAGTGACGCCAACCTCACTCAAAAAGCATTATCCATGATGAGCAATCGTCAATTGAATAAATATAAAAATATCCCGATTGTATCGCAGCGTTTAATTCTTAAAGATATTCCTAACTTTAATCGCGCAATTTTCCTTGCTTCACCACATAAAGGAACCGAATTTGCTGACCGATGGTTTACCAAAGCAGCACGTAAAGTCATTCGTTTACCTGGTGCATTCCTTTCTGCCATAGGCGATACATTACAGAGCCAAGATTTAGACTTTAAAGATTTATTAAAACAGATTGATCACGGGCTAATTCAAAATGGGCCAAGCGATTTAAGCTATCAATCAAAATTTATGGAGCTCACCAAAGACGTTAGCCCACGTAAAGGTTTAGCCTTCCATTCAATTATTGGTAATGCGACCAAGAGTGATGATCTTAATCTGATTACCGATGATGTCGTGCCGTATAAAAGCGCACACTTAGATGGTGCTGTTTCTGAAAAGATCATCAACGGTGGGCATTCTATTCAGGAAACACCAGAAGCCGTTTTAGAATTACGTCGTATTCTACGATTACATCTCACACAGCTAGGTGTGTATAAACCTTAGTGAGCAAATTCAAGCGCTAAGCATGGCTGAATTGTCACCACATAACGGCTTAATCCGTTGTGTGGTCATGGAAATAAAATCAATCAGAATAATGTTATCCCCAAGTAGAAAGCTCCTTCCGTTCAAGTACAAACGATAATTCACTATAAGGCACTTTACATTCTGAGCTGTAAAAGAGCAGTACCTGATTTAACCATAATTTACATTTAATGCCTAAATACAAGATCCAGACGAGCAGGATCTTCATTCTTTTTATACAAGAAGCGCGTTATTTTTAAAAACCAAATAAGGATGCACATTAACTCCAGAATTGGAATCGCATAACCAAGAAATCAATAAAATAACCATCAGAATCGCACATATATTGGCAATCTAAAGACTTTTAAAACGCTTACTGAACCATATCGAAAGCGCAGAAATAGCACTGCTTATTTTCATAAATGGCTATTCTTTCAGGAAAAATTCAATTATATTAGACTTCTTCCACAAGTCATTTTTTGATCAATGCACATAATTTATAAAGCCGACATTAAAAAATAAACTTTAGGAAAGATTAGATTCATAGCTGTGAAATACTGACATAAAAGCATAAAAATTGAATTTTAAACATTTTTTGATTTATGCAAGCTATTTATTATATTGATAAGTATATTGTTTTTTAATATAGAATATTTAATAAAAAAATGAACAATCATTTTTTACATGAATAGTGAGAAAATTCATGAAATTAAAAGGGTCTAGTGCATTAAATAGAATGCAAATTGAACAAGTTGCTTCTAGGGGATTAAACTCTGTTCATTTTTCTAAAACACTCGAGCGGATTTACCAAGAACAATATAAAAATGAAGCAGCTTATGAATTTAGATTTCGTGGATTAATTATATTAATTTTGTACTTATTTCTCAGTTTAGGTATTTATCAAACTATTTCTGACCATGACATAATGCAGCAGTGGCTCACCTATTATGCATGGGTCGGAATTATTGTCATCACCGCTTGGATCTTATCTTTTTTTAAAAAATTTAACCAATATTTCGACTATTATACCGGTTTTGGTTCCATGGTCGCGATTGCCATCTCCTTTATCATTATCACCAATATTGGCGCAGATCCCAATAATACCGCACAGAATAATGTGCTATTTCATACTGCCATGATGTATGCCGTGGTGATTACTTACAGTTTTGTCGGTATGCGATTTTACACGGCAGTTATTGTATGTTGGATGGGTGGTCTGATTGCGATTTTCATTTCAATCTGGTCAAATCAAGATATTGGCTGGACCTTATTAAATAGAACCTATACTTTTTATAGCTTTTTAGGCATGGCTTTAACCTATGCCATTGACCGCCAGCATCGGGAAAATTATTTACAAAACTGTATTATTGAATTGAACCAAATTGAATTAACCCAACAAGCTCAACAATTGGCATTATTATCACAATTAGACTCACTCACAGGTTTGGCTAATCGACGTTATTTAAACGAGGTTCTCGATAAAGAGTGGCGCTATGCGCTAAGACATCAAACACCATTAAGTATATTAATGGTCGATATCGACTTTTTTAAAAACTACAATGATCATCTTGGGCATATCGCAGGTGATCAATGTCTGCAATTGATTGCAGATTCAATACACTCGATTACTGCACGAAGCAATGATCTAGCTGCACGCTATGGTGGAGAAGAATTTTTACTCGTTTTTCCAATGACAGACCAACAGCAAGCCGAAGCACTAACCATACGCCTTTTACAACTCATTGAGGCAGCTGCTATTCCCCACCCATCCAGTCCTATTTCTGAACACATTACCATTAGTGTAGGAATCTCGACCGTAGTACCGCAAGCGGATCATCAAATCTCGGAACTGATTAACTTAGCGGATCGTGCATTGTATTTCGCCAAAAATGAAGGACGAAACCGTTATCATATTGCTGAACCCTATGCCGAAACCACCTCTACAGACACAACAAATAAGCACATTTACCTTTAGAGCTTAGCAAGTCAACATTTTATCGTAAGATTAATCTTACTATATGCAAAGGAAATTTAGAGTCAATCTTAAGTAATCTGAAGCAAGGATCACCTCCTCATCCATCTTTCCCCTATGCACAGGTTGCAGAATTTGTTCAACATATACGGCAGAAAAAATAATAATTTCTTCCAAGTGTTCCTTTACCCAAAAAGCTATCAATTTACTCGAATCCATTCAAAATGATACACAGTCATTTTATTTTCCCTGCACTTCGAAGTGATAGAATGTGCTCTGATATGTCATAAACAGTTTTGATCAAGCCGATGTATGAACAAAAAGCTAAAAAAAATGGCATAGGTTTTGATCCAAAACGGCTTTATGCTAAATCTTCATAAACACTTACATGTTTATATCTATTTTTATATCAAGTAAGCTTTTTAACTTGGCTCCCTAAAATTGCGTTAGAAAATGAATTTGAACTTTAATTTTTGGCAAATATTTTTCCGTTTAATACATGTATATGCTGGAATTTTTATTGCTCCATTTATTTTTATTGCTGCACTAACTGGCCTTTTTTATGCTGCCACGCCTCAAATTGAACAGTTGATTTACAGTGAAATACTATATGTAGATCAAAACCATTCAAAAATTCAGCCTCTTAGTCAACAAATTGAAATAGCTAAACAATCTTTATCATCCTCTGCACACATTACAGAAGTCCGTCCATCGGCAGCGCCTAACCAAACGACTCGGGTTATTTTCTCAGACCCGAAGCTAAAGCAACAAAATGAAGCTGTCTTTGTAGATCCCTATACGCTTGAAATCAAAGGTCAATTCGCTGTGTATGGTACAAGTGGCTTATTGCCATTTCGAACAACACTTGACCACCTTCATCGAGATTTATTATTAGGAAATTGGGGACGCTTTTATAGTGAACTAGCAGCAAGTTGGTTAGCCATTTTAATCTTTACAGGTTTATATCAATGGATTAAACGTCGTAAAATATTAAAAGATAAGAAAACCAATCACAACAGACTCATTCAAAAACATAGCACGATCGGGTTATTTTTATTTCCCCTGCTGCTCTTTATTGCGATTACTGGTCTAACATGGTCTGAATGGGCGGGAGAAAATATTCGTATTCTTCGGCAATCACTGAGTTGGCAAACACCTACATTAGTAACATCGCTCAAAGCAGAGAGTATGCCAGCAGTTATAATGCATCATGGCGATCATGTCATGACTCCTAACAATCCTACTGTGCATATTTCCTCTGAAGATTTCGATACTGCTTTAGCAATTGCACGGCAGCATGGTATCGATGCGTCTCAAATACAAATCAAGCCTCCTTCAGATGTGAACCAAGTATGGACTGTTTCAGAAATTCAGCGGCGCTGGCCGACTCAGGCAGACAGTATTGCCATTGATGTGCAACAGCATCAAGTCTTAGATCAGCTTTATTTCCAAGATTATCCATTGATTGCCAAACTGACACGTTGGGGAGTTGATGCACATATCGGTATTTTATTTGGCTGGATAAACCAACTCGTTTTAATCATTTATGCACTTGCGCTATGCAGTATGATTATTTATGCATATTTGGCTTGGTACAAACGGACTGATTTAAAACAAACAACCATTCAACTCGTCGGTCAAACGATAATGATTTGGAAGCAGGCTGCAATTAAACAAAAAATAATACTATTTTTTGTTCTGAGCATCATGGGAATTCTTTTGCCCATATTTGGGATCAGTGTGCTTATTGCTCTAGTTGTCATCATCATTAAGCATGTAACAGCACAAGAAAATATTAATCGGACTTAGTTAAAGCGCTATTGTATGGTGACCAGTCGAAAGTACGGTAAGTTTCAGATGCAGGTTTATTCATTTTAAAATTATATGACTATTAGAATTATATGACTGAACTAATCTTCAATGATGGGTTTGTACAACAAAACAGTTCTATCTCAAAATATCCGCAAAATTTACGGATATTTTGATAGAAAAGGTTAATAATTAATCGTATAACTTAAGGCAAAAGTACGACCTTCAGCAGGAATTGCTAACAATGTATTTGCATTGGTTACTGCTGCTTGTTGAGCAAATACTGTTTTATATTGATTTCCCCAAACATTATAAACACCGAAATCTACACGCCCTTTCGCCATAGGGAAATGTGCCAATACATCCATTGTGGTATAACCTTTAATCTCTGCCGCGCTATTACTATCTGTTAAGCCTGCTGCTTTTAATGCTTGGTCATCTTGATAGGCTTTATCTGTTCCTTTAATGGCTTGCATTTGTGCACGGACACCATAGCCGTCATCATTATTCCATTCAGCAAACAGTGTGCCTTTTATTGGAGAAATAGCAAAGGCATTTAATTCATGCCAATTATTTGCTCCATTTTTATATTGCCCGCGGGTATAACCCAAAGTGCCGCCTACTTTATAGTTTTCCATAAATGGATAACTAATATTGGCTTCTGCACCATAAACACGTTGATCGGTATCGACAATATTCACTGATCGGTCTGAATTGAACTGTACCACTTTATCAGAAGTATTATAAAAACCTGTTAAGCCCAGATTTAGACCATCATCTTGATTTAAGCGCCAACCCAATTCATAGCTATTGACCGTAATCGGTGCAATGCCTGAAGTCGTTAATGTATAAGCAGCAACATCCCGTAGCACACGCTGTACATCGGGATAGCTATAACCTTGTGAGAAATTCGCATAAATTTGTTGAGCATCGGTCAGTTTATAGACTGCACCTAAATTAAATAAGAATTTATCAGAATCTGTCGAATCGGCAGCCATTAAAGTATAAGGTTTACGCGCAGTTAAATAACTGTCTGTGTCTGCCTGAACATATTGATAACGTACTCCAGCCTGAACATTTAAGCGCTCTGTTAAAGCATAGTCCCCTTGTAAAAATGTCCCAATATTTTGGATTTGTGTGTCTGGCCCTGAACCTTGTGTCTCCCCCGTTGCGGTATAGACCAAACCATTATTAGTCGGTTTATAGAATTCGGCCCATTGATGGTCTTTTTCCCAATCGTAATCTAGACCATAAGTGAGTTTTAGATCCCGTTCTGCAACTTTAAGATCAGATTGAACCGTAGAACGAATACCCGCATAGTCCACATTAGATTGGCTTTGTTTTACATCAACACCATCAGCCGAATAACCATAAGGTACAAAGCGGGATTTTTCATTGCGGTAATACGCTTCGACATTCAAAATTTGCCCAAGGAAATTTTGGTTTTGATACTGAGTATTAAACGCATAGCGCTCTGTAAATGGCTGATTATCTAAACTCCAGCCTTTAATCGCTTTATAAGAGGGTTGGGTTTTTGTTTTTAAATAAGAATAGTCAGGCCCATATTCTGTATCTTGTTCATCTTTATAATATTGAGCGCCAAAACTTAAGCTTTGATGGTCAGTTAAATTAAAGTTTAGACGACCATTTACATCGATGGTATCGGTATCCATAGTGCTGCCTTGCCACGGACTTAATGAAATACGATCACCATTGCCATCAAACTGAGAACCACGGCTGGTATAGTCTAAACCTAAAAAGCCATCCACTTTGTCATGACTAAATGAAGCGGTTTGTCCAACCTGATACGCTAAGCTATCACCACGGAAATTATCAGCCGATGTCATACCTAGCTTGGTTTGAAAAGCAACAGGTTCTGATTTATCCGCACGTTTAGTAATAATATTAATAATCCCGCCTGTTGCCCCTGAACCATAAATACTGGTTGCACCAGAAACGACTTCAATATGATCAATCATATTCGGGCTAATACTATTCAACTGACGCGCTACATCACGAGAACCCGTTTGCGATACCCCATCAATCATCACCAGCACATTACGCCCACGCATAGTTTGACCGTAATTACTGGTTGTTCCACTACTTGGTGCTAAAGGCGGTACAAGTTGTGCCAAAACATCTGCGACCTTGCGACCTGCCCCAGCCTGTTGAGCAATTTCCTCACCACGAATGGTTTGAACTGTTCCTGCCACTTCCGCAATACTTTTAGGTGTTCGCGTTGCTGTTACTACAATTGGAGCTAACTGCGTATCTGCTTTCTTTGTTTGCAATGATGGTGCTGTAACTTCATCTGCATACAAGTGTGTACAAATGGCTGTGGTCAGCAGGCAAAGACTAAAGTGAGACAGACGCATTATTATTCCTTGAATCATAAGTATTAATATTAGCGAAAATAATAATCATTATTATTTACATTGTAAAACTTTTGTTTCAATTTTAATGATTTTTAAGCATGCTGGATTAAATGGCTGTTTTTTCTAACATTTGATTTTTCTGTGCTTCAAATACCATACCAAACTTATGATAAAACTCCATAAGCGGTAAAATCATAATCTCTAAGAAATACTTAAACCACTGTAAAGCAACATCCGACTGATTTTGACTTGTTTATACAATATCTTTGGCTGAACTCAGTTCTGCACCGCGTCCTTCTCTATTAAACATGGTGTTAGCTTTAGATATTGCCCAACCATTCAGTTCAGTTTTATTGGCTAAGTATTAGATAACTTGCATAAATCAAAAAAATTCAATATTCGATTATTTGAAATTTGCACTGCCTCATTTTGAGTACTTCAATTTTTATGCCTTTGCGTAGGCATTATCTCTACTTTTGAAAGGTCAAAATAAGGATTTCAAAATATATTTTGAGTTCGCAAGAAAAACCTTTTGTTTCCCATACATGACATCCTGAGCCAGTTTTAAGGCACTGCTTTAAAACTGGCTCAGGATGGGAAATGTGCGGCATTCATGCCACACTCATCAACCCAATACTTCCTAGAATTTGTTTTTAAATTTTGGCTTTCAAACGATTTGTGTTGATCAAAAAACGACTTATGAAAGAAGTCCATTATAGCCTCAAGCTCAAGCGTCATTTTATTTATCACACCAGCAGACAAAACTGCCTTTTTTAAAGCAAATGTATTATTTTCACCCATCTATTCCTATTTCCCTTTCTGATTCATTAGATTTTGTTAAAATTCCCCAGTAACGGGCTTTGTTACTTTGAACTTCTGATACAGATCACACATTAGCATTTAAAATTAGGTCTACCAAAAGGTACACTTATGTTTCGGATTCTTTTGATTTACATGAAACACCATAGGTCAAAATAGGACAGCGCATCAAATGCAACTTACTGAAAAAACGTATATATTTAAAGGGCTTTAATAGATGAATGCTGATAAAACAACACCCGACCTGTCCTTACTAACACCTATGATGCAGCAGTATTTAACGATAAAAATGCAGCATCCACACTCACTCATGTTTTATCGCATGGGTGACTTTTATGAATTATTTTTTGACGATGCACATAAGGCAGCAAAATTACTTGGGATCACCCTCACCCATCGTGGTAAAGCCAATGGCGAACCTATTCCTATGGCAGGCGTTCCCTATCATGCTGCTGAAGGTTATTTAGCGCGACTAGTAAAAAAAGGGGAAACAGTTGTCATTTGTGAACAGCTTGGCGAAGGCGAGAGCGCAGGCACTCGCAGTAAGGCACCTATGGAACGTGGCGTTGTCCGAATTATTACTCCCGGCACGCTGACCGATGATGCACTCTTAAACAGTCATCAATCGTCTAATTTAGTCGCGCTTTGTGTTCAACAAAATCAAATTGGGATTGCACTCCTTGATTTAAGTGCGGGTATTTTTAAAGTTCAACAGCAAAATTTTCAACAAGAACAGCTTGCTATCGAACTATCTCGCTTAATGCCAAGTGAAATTTTGGTTGATGAAGATATTGTCGACCCCAATATTATTGAACAAATAAAAAAACAACTGGACTGCCCTGTTACAAAACGTCCCAATGTTGACTTCAACATCAATAATGCGCAAAAAACATTATGTGACCAATTTGCGGTATCTACACTTTCTGGTTTTGGAATTGATCATTTACCGCTTGCCAAAGCCTCTGCGGCAGCGCTCATTCATTATGCCAAAGAAACACAAAAAACGGCTTTACCGCACATTCGCTCAATTCAGTTAGAACAAAGCAGTGACTTTATTGCACTTGATCCAGTAACGCGTCGTAATCTAGAACTGGTCGAACCCTTATTTGAACACGGCACATCACTGTTTCAACTCATTAATGACTGCCAAACAGCGATGGGCAGTCGTTTACTCAGCCGTACCATCATGCAGCCCTTACGAGACACCAAATTACTGGATGCCCGACTCGATGCCACGGCTTCTGTGCTCAATGGCTATCACGATTCTCCTATTCGCTTAGTACTTAAAGACATTAGCGATATTGAACGTGTGCTGAGCCGTGTAGCCCTAGGTAGTGCACGTCCACGTGATTTGGTACAACTGCGTCAAGCCTGCGCACAAATTCCTTTACTACGCCATGCGATTCAACCCATTACACAGGCGCATCAATCCAACTTAATTCAGCAATTGGATCATGAATTAGGTGATTTTAATGGTCTACACCAACGCTTAATGTCAGCCATTGTTGAACACCCACCTGTATTACTTCGTGATGGCAATGTAATTGCAGAAGGTTTTGATAGTGAACTCGATGAACTGCGTAAGATCCGCGATCATGCAGGTCAATTCCTCATCGACTTAGAAATTCAAGAGCGTCAAAACACAGGCGTTTCAACGCTTAAAATTGGTTACAACCGAGTCAGCGGTTACTATATTGAACTGACTCGCGCTCAGGCAGAGCAAGCACCTGAGCATTACATTCGTCGCCAAACTTTAAAAAATGCTGAACGCTATATCACACCAGAATTAAAATCTTTTGAAGATAAAGTTTTATCCAGTGAATCTCGTGCCCTTGCGCGTGAAAAAATGTTGTTTGAAATTCTGTTGGATGAATTACGTCAAGATATTGGCAATCTACAAATGATGAGTAGCGCGATTGCACAAATTGATATGTTGGCTAACTTCGCCCATCAAGCACGTTTACGCAATTGGTCTCGCCCTGAATTTAGCCCTGAAATTGGGGTAAAAATTATTGCGGGTCGACACCCTGTGGTTGA
Organism: Acinetobacter kyonggiensis; assembly: GCF_900107285.1. Taxonomy (GTDB): domain Bacteria; phylum Pseudomonadota; class Gammaproteobacteria; order Pseudomonadales; family Moraxellaceae; genus Acinetobacter; species Acinetobacter kyonggiensis. Next base: position 169,048 of record NZ_FNPK01000003.1, read on the forward strand.
AGCCTTAAGCAAAACTGCCTTTACACCGAATGATACCAGTTTAGACTTCAACCACCGCATGGCAATTGTGACTGGACCCAATATGGGTGGTAAATCAACCTTTATGCGCCAAACAGCACTGATTAGTTTATTGGCTTATTGCGGATGTTATGTTCCTGCCAAATCTGCCATTTTGGGCCCTATCGATCGTGTTTTCACTCGTATTGGTTCTGCCGATGATTTATCTACGGGTAAATCAACCTTTATGGTTGAAATGACGGAAACGTCTCAAATTTTGCACCATGCAACCAACCAATCTTTAGTGTTGATGGATGAAGTTGGACGTGGCACCAGTACCTATGATGGCTTATCCTTAGCATGGGCATGTGTGCTCGACCTCAGTAAGCGGATTAAATGTCTGTGTCTATTTGCCACGCATTATTTTGAACTCACTGAACTTGGCAAAGAATCAGGCATTGATAACTACCATGTCACAGCCAAAGAATTAAATGGCAATTTAATTTTATTGCACAAAGTTCAGCATGGCCCAGCAAGTCAAAGTCATGGCTTACAAGTCGCTAAATTAGCGGGTATTCCTGCCAGCGTAATTAAAGAAGCACAAAATCGCTTAAAGATTTTAGAAAAACAGCAACATCTACAATTTAATAAAGCCGTGCAAAATGACTTGTTCAGTGTCGCGGATGAACCTACTGTTGAAGTCATTGAACGTATTATAGAAGTTGAGAAAGATGTACCCGTACTCAATCTATTAAGAGCTTTAGATGTCGACAATCTTTCACCACGTGAGGCGCTACAGCAAATATATGCTTTAAAAGATGCTTTAGAAGCATAATTTAAAACTATTTTGTATCAGACCAAGACTCCCGAATAGGAGTCTTTGTCATTTACGCCCTCTATTTAGTCATATATTCAGTTTTTATTAGAATAAACAGCCCTGCATATAACAAATATCAATAAAAGCAATTGTTACTTACATGCTTTTTTGCCTAAAATACAGCAAGAGTAATTAGAACCATATTTTTTAGGTAGCTGTCGCCATGACCTTTGTTGTCACTGAAAATTGTATTAAATGTAAATACCAAGACTGCGTAGAAGTTTGTCCAGTGGATTGTTTCTACGAAGGTCCAAATTTCCTCGTCATTAATCCTGATGAATGTATTGACTGTGCTTTATGTGAACCTGAATGTCCTGCTAACGCTATTTTCTCTGAAGATGAGTTACCAGAAGGTCAAGAAGTCTTTATTGAACTCAATACTGAACTTTCACAAAAGTGGCCAAACATTACACAGATTGGCGACCAACCTGCTGACCGTGAAGAATGGAATGGTAAAACAGACAAGTTGCAATACTTGGAAAAATAACAGTATTTTTAGACCAAAAAAAAGATCAGCAATTGCTGGTCTTTTTTTATACTTAAAACACACATTTGATTGCAATATTTTCAAATTTTATCCTTCAAATTAGATTAAAATAGAGCGAGTGTTTATAAATATTTGATTTCTATAATGAAGCATTTTCTAAAGGGATTACTAGGCTTAAGCTTAGTTCCACTTGTCATGATTGGATGTACCACATCTCATCAGAAAACACCCGATGGGAAACGGATCTTCATTCCACAAGAACGTATTATTATTGAACGTCCAATTCCACCGAAAACCGTTCCTTATGCTTATAACGCATGGGTTGCTATAGGTGAGAATTTACGTCAAGTACGTGAATATGAAACCTTTCTTGAACGTAATGGGGTTGGTAATATTATCCCAAGTTTTGAACTTATGCGTACTGCGCGTGATTGGCAAAAATGTGCTCGTTCCCAATATATGATTCCAAACCGAGAATTGTGGAATAACCAAATTTCAACATTGCGTGTATTTAAATATTTAGTGGCAGCAAAAGTATTAACTGATTTTGAAGTGACTTCCGTGTACCGTGATTTACCACTGAATCAGTGTGCTGGTGGTGCAAATTCATCACGTCATTTATTTAACTCTGCGATCGACTTCCGCATTGGCCCTGCATATCCTCAAGCTGAAGATTACGCATTTGTTGAAAATACCAAATTTAAATTGTGTCAATTTTGGGCACAACATGGTCAAAGTCTAAATATGGGACTTGGACTATATGCTTCAGGTCAAATCCATATTGATACCCAAGGTTATCGAACTTGGGGGCCTGACCTTTCACGTTACTCATCGATGTGTAATTACTAAAAAAATCGATTCAAATAAAAAAGAGATCTTCAAGATCTCTTTTTTATTGCTAATGTCTTTATAAATCGTAAACGAAAAATTGCACTCTGAATGGAAAAGTTTAAAATGCTTGCATCGCAACCATGGTGACAAAGCTATGCAACAAATGTGGACAGAGATTGATGCCTACATCGATTCACATTTAATTCCAGAAGACCCGATTCTTCTACAAACCTTAAAACATACTGAAGATAAAGGTTTTCCAGATCACCTTGCAGTTGCCCCGAATCAAGGCATGCTGCTGCAAATGCTCATTCAAATGAACAACTGTAAGCGCGTACTGGAACTTGGTACTTTTGCAGCTTATAGCACAATGTGGCTTGCACGCGCCCTACCGAAAGATGGTTATGTCTTAACCATTGAAGGTCGAGATACTCATGCAGCATTGGCTCAAGAAAATATTGATCATGCAAAACTTCCGCCAACCATAGAGCTTAAAGTTGGACGTGCTGCGGATATCCTAAAAGCCTTACCCAATGACTTTGAACCTTTCGATTTTATTTTTATTGATGCCGACAAACAAAGTTACCCAGAATATTTAGAATTAAGCTTAAACTTGTCTCATTCAGGAACCATTATTGTGCTGGATAATGTCATCCGTGCAGGTGACATTATCAATGCTGAGAATCATAAGCCAAGTATTGAAGGTATTCGTGACATGTTTTCCGCTTTACAGAACCATCCTCGAATTTTATCTTCTACTGCCCTACAAACGGTCGGAAGTAAGGGGCATGATGGCTTTGCTTTAGCTATAGTGAAATAATTTGACACACAGATCAAAAAACAGCCTAACTGTTTTTTTATTTATTTATTATATATTTACAAACACTGTCCATATAGTTATCCACAAGTTATGCGGATAACTATGTTTAATTATTGATCACTGCTTTTAAAGCAATATTTTATCTATTTTACGACCAACAACGGGACAAGTGAATTTCGGAATATACTGGTTGCAACACTTCCCAAAAAGAATTGACGAATTTTACTGTGACTAAACGCACCGAGTAGTATCAACTGTATCCCATGTTCATTTTGATATTCAAGTATATTTTCAGCTACATCACCATAACGATATTCTATCACCACATCAAACCCAGCATCAGCCAAATACTGTGCAGGTTCCTTTAATACTTCTGGATGATCTCCAACATACAGTAAATGACACTGTAACAATTTTAATAAATCACTTTGTGCTACGCGCTTCATCAAATTGACACAGGTTGGCGAATATTCATAGGCAAAAATAAAACGTGTAGGTGGTTTAAAGTTTTCTCCAACCGTCATAACAGTACAATTCGCGCCCCGAATGAAGTTCTCAACATTACTTCCGATAGGCTTATTTCGTTCTGCAGCGCGCTCACCAACTCGACCAATAATGGCGATGTCATCATCTTTAAGCACATTAAAACTTTGCTCTAAAAAGTCGCCTTTTTCTTGAATATGTGAGGCGGTGATCTCGTACTTTTGCTGAATCATTTCAGAAATATGGTTCAACAAATTATTACTATAATCCAGTGCGAGTTCACTTTGTTTTTGTTCAAGTTCTGCCAGTTCTTTCAACAACATTGCATTACTTTCAAAACCAATCACACCACTAATTTCCCCCAAATGATAACTTGCGGGGTAATAATCTAAAACCTGTAATAACACCAGTTCACGTTGTGTCTGCTTCGCAACCCATGCCGCGGCTTCAGCAACTGCATTCACGCATGGGGAAGAATCAATACATGCGATTACACGTTTCATTTTCGCCTCGCTTTTCGCCCATGAAGGCTTTAAGTCTATTTGTTATTTTAACTTAGCATAACTATACGTGACTGTGCATGCTTTTATGTAATCAAACTGTTGATATGTAAAGATCTTAATTGTATGAATTGTCTTAATCACGATAACGAATAAATTTTGCAGGATTGCCTGCCACAATAGCCGACTGTTCAATATTTTTGGTCACCATACTATTCATGCCAACAACAGCGTGGGCATGAATCGTTACACCATCCTTAACTCCGACATGTGCGCCTAACCAAACATCCTGACCAATCTCGATCCCCTGCGAACGTACAGGTTGTTGATAAATAGGTTGCTCAAGTTCCATACCATGATCAAATGCATATAAATGGCAATACGCCGCGATACGAACTTGATCATGCAGCTTAATACCCATGCGCCCACCATCCAGAATACAGTGATGGTTAATTGCGACTTCGCTCCCTATTTCTAAGGGGCCGTGCAAAGTACAATCTGCGGCAATAAAAGTATTATCCCCAATAATAATTTTACGTCCGGGTTCTGCAAAAATATGGGCCAGTGGCGAAATAAAACAATTTTCACCAATTTCCACTGTTTCCATTTGCATTAAGTAGGCTTGATATTCTTTTTGCCATGCTTCAGCCCAACCCCGATTTTTAGGTTTTAATGACCAATACAGCCACGGCATATAATTCAAACGATGTTTATGCTGTTCACGATATTTCAATAATGGGTCTTGTTCAGTCATGCTGCGGCTCTTCTAGCATTTTTAATTGTTCACGACCACGTGTCACATCTTGAATTTTTAAGGACAAAGGTTCAATTTGATGAATTTGTAGCAAAGCTACAACGTATACCCCTGTTGCAGTATAGTCTTGTTGAAATTCGATCTGTTGTTGATTCAGTTCGTATTGAAAGATTGCCCATTCATTAAACTGGCAGCTAAAGCTGACTTTTTTCTTTTCAATCAGCTCAATTTTTTCAGCCAATAATAAACACTGCCCAGCACAACCGCCATAGGCTCGAACTAAGCCCCCTGTGCCCAGTTTAACGCCACCATACCAACGATTCACTAAAACCAGAATATTGCTTAATTCGTTCCCTTCAATGGTTGCAAGAATAGGTCTGCCCGCAGTTCCTGACGGCTCGCCATCATCATTAAAGCGGACATTATGGCCAATTTTCCATGCCCAACATTGATGTGTGGTACTAACATCCTTGCTCATTTCTAAAAAGTCTTTGACATCTTGTTCATTTGCTACAGGAACAGCAAGAGCTTGAAAGCGACTTTTTTTAATCTCTTCTTCAAAAGTAACTTCTGAGGCAATGGTAAATGGCATAAATCTTAAGTTAATGACAACACTACAGCAGTATAGCCTGTTTTCAGCGATTTTTAGAGACAAAAAACCGCCTATGAAAAGACGGTTTTTTGAAAGTGATTTGGTATATGCATTTACAGCATGCTTATGAGGGCTTGATTAAACGGTAAAGTCGTCACCCAAATAAACTTGGCGTACCGTCTCATTTTCTAAAATTTCTTGTGGTGTTCCTTCCGCAATTACGGCACCCTCACTGACAATATAAGCACGTTCACAAATGGCTAAGGTTTCTCGTACATTATGATCTGTAATGAGAACCCCTATACCGCGATCCTTTAATGTCCGAATAATATCTTTAATATCTCCTACAGAAATAGGATCTACCCCAGCAAAAGGTTCATCAAGCAACATAAACTTAGGGTCAGCAGCCAAAGCACGTGCGATTTCGGCACGGCGACGTTCACCACCAGACACACTCATACCCAATGAATCTTTAATATGGGTGATTTTAAAATCAGCCAACAATTCATTTAAGCGTTGCTGACGCTGCTGTTTATTTAAATCTTTACGCGTTTCTAAAATGGCCATAATATTTTCAGAAATGGTTAATTTTCTAAAAATCGAGGCTTCCTGCGGCAAATAACCAATGCCTTTACGGGCACGTTCATGCATGGCTAAATCAGACAAATCAAGATCATCCAAATGAATCTCGCCTTTGTCCATACGAACTAAACCAACCACCATATAGAAACTTGTGGTTTTACCTGCACCATTTGGCCCAAGTAACCCAACAATCTGCCCACTTTGCATTTGAAAAGAAACATCTTTAACCACCCATCTTTTACTATAGTTTTTTGCAAGATGTTTAATACAAAGCGTTTGTGGTTGATTGAGCAATTGATCCATTAATCACGTGCTCCTGGGAAAGATTTTGCGCCCGATGGTGGAATAACAATTTGAACACGACCTGAAGATGAACCTGAGCTATTTGGCGTACCTGTAGCTTCGACATCACCTTTATTCATACTATATTTCAATGTATTACCACGAATACTCGCACCATTTTGTTGTAACAATGCGCTTCCAGATAAGGTAATAATGCCCGTTTCAGCATTATAAATAATCTTTTGTGCCTGCCCTTTGGCTAAGCCTTTGTTCACATCTACTTGCTGTTGAAACCGAGCAGGGCCACCTGTCGCAGTAATCGTACTAATTTCTCTTTTTGCATTTAAAGTCGCAACAATCGAAGCTGCTTGTAATTTCATGGTGCCTTGTTCAATGATGACATTACCTGTATAGGTGGTAATACCTGTTTTTTCATTATACGTTGCACGGTCAGCGATCAATGAAATGGGCTGATTTCGGTCAGCAGGGATTGCAAATGCGGTTGCCGATGATAATACAACCAAACCGACTAAAGCTGCTTGCTTAAACAAGGTTTTAGAAAATGTAAGCTTAAGATTTTGGTTCATATTTTCCTCGAATATTAAAAAATTCGTATTGACCGTTATTTAAATTGGCTTTCAAACCTTGGCTCACAAACTCAGCTTGTGGAGATTGCACAATGACTTGTTTATTGGTTTCAATTTCTCGAGTTTTAGGATATCCCGTTAACTCTGTCGTTTGGAACTGCATTTTACCTTGTTGCATCAGCTTAACCGCCAACACATCACCCGACAAGACAATGCGTTCATTATCGTCATAACCATTTGCAACTTTGGCATAAAAAGTAGCATCTACAGCGCCATCTTTATATATTGAAGCATTCAAATTTGTGAGTTTTGATGTTTGTTTTTGCATGTCTTGCTCAAGACGATCGACTCGAGCACGCACAGACAAATGACCATTATCATCGGTTTGAGTCAGATTAATTTTTTCAGCGGAATAAGTCATACTCCTTGCTGAATCAACCTCAAGTTTATTACCCTTACCGCTATAATAGTAGTAACCACCACTTATAGCTGCAATTGCTATAGCAGTTACGTATAAAACTTTTGTATCCATAAGTGTGGTCTTAACTCAAATTAAATGAATTACTTAACTATTAATGTGGGACAGAGGTATATTTTTCAAGGAAAACGTCATACGCGCCTTTAGCCATCAAAATCATATCGCAGATTTCACGCACTGCACCACGACCACCCATGGCCTGAGTCACAAGGTCGGCACGGCGACGTACTTCCACATGACCATTTGGAACGGTAACTTTCATGCCCGCAATCGCAAATGCAGAAAGATCTGGCCAATCATCACCCATATATAAACAGTCTTCTGGTGCAATATTCAATTGTGCACATGCTTCGCGTAATGCGATACCTTTGTCTTCACGACCTTGAAAAACCAAGTCTACACCTAAGTCAGACATCCGTTTTTCAACAATATTACTTTTACGTCCAGTGATGATAATGACTTTAACACCTGCTTGTTGCACAAGTTTCATGCCTAAACCATCACGGATATCAAATGATTTAATTTCATCACCTGTATTGGTGAGTGTCACAAAACCATCACTTAAAATACCATCGACATCAAGAACCAAAGCTTCAACATGACGCGCTTGTTCCAATAAAATATAAGATGCCATTTATTAATTTACCCCAGCTTGAATCAAGTCATGCATACTAATGACACCAATGACTTGATTGACATCATCAACAACAACAAATTGATTGATTTTCTTTTCATTCATTCGCTCTAAAGCTTCAACTGCACGAGCTTCTTGCGAAATCGTTAAAGGATTCTTCATCATGACTTCTGAAACAGCCAAATTCACATCAAAACCTTGCTGTTTATCAATTAAACGACGTAAATCTCCGTCGGTAAAAATACCCAGCAGAACATTATTTTGATCCACAATTGTGGTTAAACCTAGACGTTTATTTGAAATTTCGTATAAAACTTGATTCATTGGTGTATCTGGAGATACTTTCGGCAATTCTTCACCTGTATGCATCAAATGCTTAACATGAAGTAATAGCCGTTTTCCTAAAGCTCCCGCTGGATGTGACATCGCAAAATCATCCGCAGTAAAACCACGTGCATCCAATAAAGCAACCGCCAGTGCATCACCTAAAGCCAAGGTTGCAGTGGTACTTGACGTTGGCGCTAAACCTAGTGGGCAAGCTTCTTGAATATTACCCAAAGTTAAAGCCACATCGGCATTTTGCGGCATTGGCCCTTTATCATCGCCACTGATGGTAATTAAAGGAATTTCTAAACGCTTAATCAATGGCATGAGCATCATAATTTCATCGCTCTTGCCCGAGTTTGAAATGGCAATGAGTACATCACCATACACCAGCATACCCAAGTCACCATGCCCCGCTTCACCCGGATGCATAAAGAATGATGGCGTACCTGTTGAAGCAAAGGTTGCTGCCATTTTACGACCAATATGCCCCGACTTACCCATTCCCGTAATGACTAAACGCCCTCGGCACTGCAAAATAATTTCACAAGCGTGGCTAAAACGTTCATCAATTTGTGTCGCTAATATTTCTAGGGCTTTTTCTTCTATACGCAAAGTTTCTAATGCAACTTTTTGGAAGTCTATTTGGTTCGGCATATTTTTTGGGTTCAATGTAGGTTTACCTTAACTCTATTTAAAGAGTGACTCTAATCAAGCAAAAATAATTTTCGCAATTTTATCATATCTATGCAAATCTCACGTTTCTAAATGTACAACTTTTCACAAGCTTATAAAAAAAGCGTATAAAACTTTATGAAAAATAATGCTTAGGTTAAGATGAGCTACCATTTAATTGACCTATTTTGAAGAGCTATGCAACCATTTGTTCTATACAACTCAGAGCAACGTAAAAAAGTTGAATTTGTTCCACGTGTTGAAGGACATATCGACATGTATGTGTGTGGTATGACTGTATACGATTACTGTCATATTGGACATGCTCGAGTCATGGTTGCATTTGACTACATTATTCGTTTCTTGCGCAGTCAAGGTTGGAGCGTTAAATACGTTCGTAATATTACCGACATTGACGATAAAATTATTCAACGCGCCAATGAAAATGGCGAAAGCATTACTGCACTGACAGATCGCTTTATTCAAGCCATGAATGAAGATGCTGCAAATCTTGGTTGTGCTGCACCTGATGAAGCACCACGCGCCACTGACTATATTGATCAAATGCAAAACATGATTGGTAATTTAGTCAATAAAGGTACGGCTTATCCTTCAAATAATGGCGATGTATATTTCCAAGTGGAAAAATTTGCCAAATATGGTCGTTTGTCAGGTCGTAAACTGGAAGATATGCAAGCAGGTGCATCTGAACGTGTCGATGTCGAAGTTGAAAAGAAACATCCTTTTGACTTTGTACTTTGGAAACATGCCAAAGAGAATGAACCGTCTTGGGCTTCGCCTTGGGGCAATGGTCGCCCGGGTTGGCATATTGAATGTTCTGCCATGTCGACCTGCTGCCTAGGCAACCATTTTGATATTCACGGTGGCGGTTCAGACTTGATGTTCCCACATCATGAAAATGAAATTGCGCAATCTGAAGCTTCTACAGATGAACAATATGTCAATTACTGGATGCATGTCGGCTTTATTAATGTCGATGGCGAAAAAATGTCTAAGTCTTTAGGCAACTTTTTTACCATTCGTGATGTGATGGAGAAATTCCACCCTGAAGTGATTCGTTACTTTATTGTGTCTTCTCACTATAGAAGCCCAGTCAACTTTTCAGACTTTGCATTAAAAGAAGCAAAAAATACCCTTTCTCGTTTTTATCATTCATTTAAAGCATATCAACAAGTTTATGCTGAAAAAACCACTGAAGCTTTAGACGAAACTTTGGTTGAACGCTTTAATGCCGCTATGCGTGATGACTTTAATACATCCGAAGCGATTGCGGTCTTGTTTGAAATTAACAAAGAACTCAACCGTGCAGTAAAAGATGAAAATGCTGAACAAGCCACTGTTTACTATTCAACATTACGTCACCTCACTAATATTCTTGGTTTGGTTCAATACAATGTAGATGAATTCTTAAAATCTGATATTGGTCAAGATGCTTTAGGTTTGTCTGAAGAACAAATTACAGATTTAATTCAACAACGTGTTGATGCAAAAAAAGCCAAAGAATTTGCCAAAGCCGATGAGATTCGTCAGTCTTTACTTGATCAAGGCATTGTTTTGGAAGATACCCGTCAAGGTACCATTTGGCGTCGTGCTGATTAATTAAACAATCAAATTTATAGAGAGTTGACAGTTTTATAAAACGCTCTATAATGCACTCCATAAAGCGGGAATAGCTCAGTTGGTAGAGCATAACCTTGCCAAGGTTGGGGTCGAGAGTTCGAGTCTCTTTTCCCGCTCCAAAATACGAAAAAGCCCTTATCATTGATAAGGGCTTTTTTTCATCCCTAACCCCGATTATCTTTCTATCTTAAATGACATTCATCATCAAACCATGATGGGCTAAACTTTAAAGCCCCCAATACAGCAATCACCTTGCCCTAAAAACAAATTATTCGACAACTCAAAGACTTTGAAACCACATATTTCTTCATCTGCTTAAACAAGCAAGTAAAAACTGACCCTATACAGATAATGTGATTAAAGCCAAAACGATATATTTTTATCCTTTTTTATTACTGCATGTTCACTATGTTAATCTTGAGCTAGGTAAAGAATCTTGAAACAAGAGGAAAGTGTCATGAATTACCAACACATCTTACTTGCTGTTGATGATTCCCCAACTGCTATTGCGACTGCTGAGCAAGTGATTATTTTAGCCAAAGCATTAAGCAGTAAAGTCACCATAGCCAGTGTTGTTGTACTCGACCCTTTAACCAGCGTTAGTTTTTATAAAAATGTACCGGGCATAACGGATTATTATCTGGCAGCAAAAGCGCATGCCAAAAACATTCTGGCTGAGCTAAAGCAAAAATTTACTGACTACGGTATTGAAACAGAGACGAAGCTCATTAGTAGTCATTCCCCAAGTGATGGTATTTCCAAACTTGCGGATGAGTTAAATGTTGACTTAATTGTGGTCGGTTCACATGGTCGTACAGGTTTAAAAAAGGTGCTCATTGGCAGTATTGCACAAGACATACTGACTTCTAGTCATGTTCCCGTACTTGTGATGAAACACACAAAATAATATTTTATGCACAGTTCCCCAGCTCACTTTATGTGAGCTGACTTTACTTCTTAGATGAGCTTTTAATATTTGGTAACTTAAACGTAGCTTACTCAAAAAATTCAATTAAATTAAGATTATAAATCAATTCACATTAACGCTATTAAAGCATAAACTTTGATCAGTTTTTTATCGACATGACCAGAGTAAAAATATGTCACAACAAGACTTCGAAAATGGTTTAAAAGTTCGTACTGAAGTTATGGGCGAATCTTTCGTGAAACGCGCACAAGATAATACGGTGCCCTTCACTCAACCCTTACAAGACTGGATTAATGAACATGCGTGGGGTTCAACTTGGCAACGTGAAGGCGTGCTGCCGCGTAAGTATCGTTCACTGATTACCATTGCTTTCTTAACTGCTCAAAAAAGCCCGACAGAACTTAAAGGTCATGTCCGCGGTGCATTGAATAACGGCGCGACTGTAGAAGAAATTCAAGAAGTGCTCCTTCATAGTCTGCCTTACTGCGGTGCACCAGCCACGCAGGAAGCTTTTCGTGCTGCGCTTGAAGTGATTAATGAATATCAAAAATCTGAATAATAGGGTTTGAAATGTATAAAAATAGTTTAGGTATAAGGCTTAGGCTATTTTTATTGCATGATTAGATCTTTGCGGGTTTACCTATGCTGCAATTGCCCTTGATCTAACTGCAAAATATCAGCTTTTAAATATTTCAACTCTTCCAAATGATGCGTCACATAAATCATGGGTAAATCTAACTCATCTTTAATTCGCGTTAAAAATGGTAAAATTTGCTGTTTTAGCTGATGATCCAACCCCGTTAATGGCTCATCTAAAAGCAATAAATGAGGGGAAGATAACAATGCCCGCCCAATCGACACGCGTTGTGCCTCTCCACCAGAAAGTTGATGTGCTTTACGTTGACATAAGTGTGTCAGTTCGAGCAACGCAATGATTTCATTAAACTGAAATTTCCGTTCAGATTGGGGAATTAATTTTTCTGCATAACAAAGATTTTGCTGCACATTCATATGTGGAAACAGCAATGCATTTTGAAAAATTAATGCAATTTTTCGTTGATGCATCGGTACATGAATTTTTTGCTGGCTATCGAATAAAATCTGCTGATTAAACTGAATTGTCCCATGTGTCGGCTTTAATAAACCCACAATATTTTTTAATAGAGTACTTTTACCACAGCCAGATGCACCAACAATCCCTAAAAGCTGTTGTTGCATTTCCAGTTTAACATTCAACATAAAATCAGCATGTTGATATTGAAAATTACACTTCAACATATCACGCTCCTAATTTTTGTTGATACTTTTGCAAAATAAAATAATTGGCAATTAAAGCGCTAAATGCCAAAATCAAAGACAATGCCACCAGTCGCATTGCCATCTCTTCACCATTGGGTTGTTGTAGCAATGAATAAATTGCTATCGGAATAGTCCTAGTTTCATCGGGGATATTACCGACAAAAGTGATGGTTGCGCCAAACTCACCCAAACTTCGACTAAAACATAAAATACTGCCAATCACTATTCCAGGAATAGCCAACGGTAAATTAATACTCAAAAACACTTTCCACGGTGCTGCGCCTAATGAACCCGCAATTTGTTCGAGCTGTTGATTCATCAACTGAAAGGATAAACGTATGGGTTGTACCATCAAGGGAAATGCCACAATCATCGAGGCCAACACCGCACCTTTCCAATTAAATGCCAGTTGAAGACCGAATGCATTTAAATATTTGCCAATTAATCCCTGATTACCAAATAAGACCAGAAGCAAATAACCCAAAACGACGGGGGGCAAAACCATGGGCAATTGCAATAATGCTTCAACGATAAATTTGAGCCGAAATTCATGCCGTGCAAGTAACCACGCCAATGCAACTGCAAAAGGTAAGCAAAATAATGTGGCAAAGCCTGCAACTTTGGCAGATAAATAAAGTGCACTAAGTTCCTCTGGACTGAACATGCTCACTCCCCCATTCATTTACTTAGTCACGTACTGAATCATTTACTTAGGGTTTCAAACTAAAACCATATGTCTGGAAGACCGTTTTGGCTTGTGCACTGTGTTTCACAAACTTTTCAAATTGAACGGCTTCTTTATTTTTTTCACCTTGTTTAGTCAATGCCAGTGGATACACAATCGGACTATGTGATTGACTTGGGAAGGTACCAATAATTTTCACTTTTTGACTAATTAAAGCATCAGTTTTATAGACAATACCAACTTCACATTCACCTCGCTCTACAAAAGCCAGAGCCGAACGCACATCATCTGTGCCCACCATACGGCCTTTTAAAGCATCTAACCAATTCAACTTCAGTAGGCTTTGTTTCGCATATTTTCCTACAGGAACAGACTCCATTTGCCCTGTACATAAATGTCCTTTAAACGATTGGGCGAAATTAAAACTCGGTTGGGCTTTAAATGGAATGTGTAAATTTTTCGGGCTAATTAAAACCAATTGATTAAACAACAAAGGTTGGGCTTTATTTTCAGTAATGATCTGTTTTTTAATCAAATAATTCATCCAATCTAAATCCGCAGAGAAAAAAATATCACTATTTGCCCCTGCTTCTACTTGTTTTGCCAAAGCAGATGATGCGCCAAAAACAGCAACTATATCCGTTTTTGGATATTGTTTTTCATAAAGTGCGGCAATATCGGTGATGGCATTGGTCAAGCTTGCAGCAGCATAAACCTTAACTGTTTCTGCCTGAAGCGTACCGCATACACCAATGAGTACTGTACCAATAATTAAGTTTTTCATTGCTTCCCCTCATTTTAAATATGGCGTGATTTGATCAATGACTGATTGAATAAATTTAAGCGAGTAATGGTCAAATCACGAGTGAATAAAAATACCTTGCACAATTTGACCTTCAAACATACTTTTCCCCGCAGGTATTCGCACTAAACAATTGGCTTGCATTAAATTACTCAGCATATGTGATTGTTGTTTAGACAAACTTTTAACCTTAAGGACAGACTGCTCAAAACTGGCGGACATCCTTAAAAAGCGTTCTCGTGCATCCATTTTCAAATCATGTGTTAGTACTGCACTAAACCAGTTCGGCGGCTGCTTTTGACCTTGTAACGCATTCAGCAAAGTCGAAGTATAAATTTGCATCCCCATATAAACAGCGGCAGGATTACCCGGCAATCCGAGTAAATAACAAGCCGAATGATCCGCTCTCGCTAAAGTCGCAAAGAAGATAGGTTTGCCTGGTTTTTGTTTGACTTTCCAGAAAATTTGCTCAAAACCTAAAGCTAACGTGACGGGTCGAATAAAATCATAATCGCCAACCGATACCCCGCCTGTGGTTAAAATAAGGTCATAATCTTGAGAGAGCGTTTGAATTAATGCTGTAACGGCATGTTCAGTATCTGCCACATGAAAAATTTCGACCTGTTGCGATTGCTGCTGAAACCACGCTTTAATTAAGGGTGCATTGGCATCAAAAATTTTACCCGATGCAAAATCCTCAACTGAAACTGCCACCTCATCACCCGTAATCACCACCGCTACTTTGGGATATTGAAAAACCTGAACCGTTTGAACACCTGCCATGCTTAAAGATGCAATTGCCCCCACAGACAGTTGCTGCCCTTGACTTGCCAGTAATTCACCTATAGAAATTTCTTCCCCAACATCTCGAATATCGCTATGGGCTTTTAAGCTCTCTGTAATTTCAATATTAGATGAATCAATAACGCTTACAATTTCTTGACGCGCTACGGTGGTCGTACCCACAGGAATTTTGGCACCGGTGAAAATCCGCGCTGCCTGTCCTTGTTTTAACTGTAACTCAGAGCCATGACCTGCCTGAATCTCTCCAACCAATTCAAATGAACTCTTCGGCTCAATTGTCGATGGTGCACACAGCGCATAACCGTCCACTGCACTTTGGGAAAATAACGGCAAATTAATTTGAGAATAAACATCTTCAGCTAAATAGCGATTTAAAGCTTGATCTAAAGTGAGCTGTTCCGCCACTAAAACTTGAGCGTTATCCAAAATTAACGCCAAAGCCTGATCGACGGTAATCAAGCCCTGTTCTGCTCCGCATGCTGACATGCTGCTACTCATTGATAGCCACCTTGATGCGGGATATTTTTTTGCACATCAAATAAATGTACTAAGGCAGGAAGGATCGCAACCAAAGATTCTTGAGCGCCTTGTCGGCTGCCCGGTAAAGTCAGTACCAAGCTATGACCGATATACCCCGCAACACCACGGCTTAAAGCCGCATAAGGCGTACGTTTTTGTCCAAAACTACGTGAGGCTTCCATTAGCCCCGGTATTTCCCGTTTTAATAAAGGCTGAATAGTTTCTACGGTTAAATCTTTCGGGCCTAAGCCTGTCCCACCCACGGTTAAGATCAGCGGATAATGATTTTTTTGCTGTTCAATCAGTGCCAATAATTGTTCTGGACTGTCTGGAATCACTTGATAAGCAATCTGACTAAAATTGGCTTCTTGTAAAATTTCTAAGACATTTTGTCCTGCTGTATCTGGTTTCTTCCCTGCCGCTACGGTATCGGATAACACAATAATAGATGCTGACAAACTTTCTTTTAACACACGAGTAAAGTGAGACTTACCGCCTTTTTTCTTTTGTAATTTACATTGATCCAAAGATAAATCTTCGGGTTCACAATGCGGTTTTAACATGTCGTACAAAGTTAAGCCCGCAAGGCTGACCGCAGTTAATGCTTCCATTTCTACGCCAGTCGGGCCAATGGTTTCAACTGTGGCAATAATTTCCACATAATTTTCAAAGAGTTCAAAGTCTACATCGGCACGGTAAATCGGTAGTGGATGACACAATGGAATCAGCTCATCGGTACGTTTCGCTGCTAGAATACCCGCAATCCGTGCAGTTTTAAGCGCATCGCCTTTTTCCGTATTGCCATTACGCAAAAGTTCAATGCAATGTGGCGGAGCATGCAAAATACCTGTTGCCACTGCAGTACGATAACTCTCTGCTTTCATCCCAACATTTTTCATTGCATGTTCCTATCATTTATTTTTACAGTAAAATTAAGTTTTGGGGCTTAAATAAAGGATGATAAATTATTAAATCATTCTCAATTTAATGATGACAATGTTGATCATGTTCATATGTGTTGACTGCATGATGATGTGAATGTGGCTCATCTACATCATCCTTACGAATACAACAGCCTTCAACATACTGACTGCTGCCATCCATATAGAATTCTTCTTTCCAAACGGGCACTTCATGTTTCACGCGCTCTACTGCTTCTTCACAAGCGGCAAAGGCTTCACGACGATGTGCCGCATAAGCAATCGCAATAATGGCTTTTTCACCAATGTCTAAAGCGCCAATACGGTGAATAACTCGTACATAGGACACCGTATATTTGGCTTGAATTTCTTGTTCTATTTGACGAATCATTTTTTCCGACACAGGTGCATACGCTGTATATTTCAGCGTCTTCACCGCTTTGCCTTCATGATGATTACGCACCGTACCAATAAAAACACCAATACCACCACATTCAGGAAAATGCTGAATTTGATCAAAACTTTCTAAAGTTAACGCAGTATCCTGAATTCGTGAAAATTGTTTTAACTCTTTCATCTTAACCTCCTGCTACGGGTGAAAGTAGCACTAAGGTACTGTCCAAGTGAAGTTCGGTCTGACGTGAAATAATGTCCTCACCCATAGCACAAGCACAACGCTCGATCATCGCTAAAGCAGCTGGATATGCTTGTCCAACTTGAGCCAAGACATCCGTGATTGTGCTGTTTAGGCTGCATATGATTTCTAAATCTTGCGGTAACTGTCGCTCTACCGCACCGAAGGCTTCAATTTTGATTTTGATTTGTGACATCTTAACCTCCAATCATGTGCATACTAATTTTTCGACTGCTTTTATCTAAACTTTGATTTTTCAAGCGCTGTTCTATCGCGTGATAACCCTGTTCTTTGTGCCAGATATAGGTAAATAAAGCATCGTGTAAATTCACTTCACTTGACGCTGTTTTTAAGGTCAGTGCTTTAATTTGTGTTTTTAACTTCAACCCTTGCGGAGCAAAGAGACAATTATAAAATTCGCCTTGTGCAGTTAAACGCACTCGATCACATGTTCCACAAAACGAGTTGGTAATGGTGGAAATAATGCCTATTGGATGACCATCAATAAAATGCTGTCTTGCGGGATCTGAAGTGGTCTGAGCCGAACCATGTCCTTGCTTAGTCACTGTAAATTCAGTGGCTAAAGTTTCTAAAATTTGTTGCTCACTCACCACATGTTCAGTTGACCATTTTCGATCACCGTCTAGCGGCATAAACTCAATAAAACGTAAAACAATTTGCTGCTGAACTGACCAACGCGCCAAAGGCAAAATTTGATTTTCATTCATCCCATGCATTAGTACAGTATTAATTTTTATTGGGAGTCCTACCGCTTGAGCAGCTTGAATTCCTTCAAGTACAGGTGCCAAGTCTTTTTGAGTTAAATGTTTAAATTGGCTCGCATCCAAACTGTCTAAACTAATGTTCAGGTCATCTAGACCTGCTTGCTTTAACGCCTCTGCATATTGTTTTAAATAATGCGCATTGGTGGTCATGGAAATCCGTTTTAGCCCGAACTGCTTTAAGTTTTGTAGTTGTGCAACAAAATGTACCACGCCCTGACGCATGAGCGGCTCACCACCCGTAATACGAATAAATTCAATACCACGGCGCACCATAAAGTCACAAAACTGATAAAGCTCTTCAAAGCTAAGTAAATCGTGTTTTTTCATCCATTCTGGGTGTTCAGGCATACAGTAGACACACTTAAAATTACAGCGATCAGTCACTGAAATGCGCAGTTTTCGCTTACCACGACCAAATTGATCGACAAATAATGCATTGCTTTTAAGTTGTGTCATCATATTCATGTTGAACATCCATCTTCAGGCATTAGGTGGTTACTGCACAAATATTGTGCAAAAGCTTTAAATCGCCCAATCTTATTATTATTAGATCTGCAATAAGTGTTCCAACTTTGTGCCAAAGGTAAAATATCGCGCTTTAATGTAGAAATTTAATTTGTTGATGCTGTTGCAGCTCATCGGGTGAGTTAATACTGTGAAAAAATAAGGCATGGTTGGTAAAATGTGCCACTTGAGCGTGCAATTCTGCAAAACAATGCCTTAAACTGCGCTGTTTTTGCTCAAGACAATCACTCAGGTGCGCCAAACTGCTGCGTTTAACCAAGCAAAATGGGTACAGTGCTTTGCCATTTATTTCCGCATAAGCAACTTCTGCCAAACTATTTTTAGCCAAAGCCAGATGTAATTTAAAAATGATTTTTGGGGGAATGTAGGTCACATCACAGGGTACAAACAGCACATAGTCTGCTTGTACATGTGACCATGCGCTTTTCATTCCCATCAATGGGCCTAAAAAACCATTTTCATCATCCTGATAGCAATGAATACTGGGAATAATCTTTTGATAAATCGAATAATCCCGATGGCTGTTGATCCATACTTGTGCAACATCAGATTTAAGCTGTTGATGGATTTTAATCAGTTGTATTTGGTCATCAAATTTTTGTAATAACTTATTCAGACCATTCATACGTCGAGCCTGCCCACCAGCCAAAATCACCAAGTCCGTATCGGGATAAATTGACTTTTTAATGCCATTTTTCATTCAACTGCCTCCGTTTGACAGGCTTTGATCAAGCCACGAATTTCAGGTAAACATGAACCACAATTGCCCCCAGCTTTTAAACAGGCTGTGACTTGTTTCTCATCGGTAATATTTTTGCTTTTAATGGTTTCAATAATGCGGTTTTTACCGACTTTAAAGCAGCTACAAACCAACGGCCCTTCATTATTTGCCATCGACATCGGCTGCCCTGCAAGCAATGCCTTACGGTGCATAGCACTTAATCGTTCACGTTTAAATAAGCTTGCCACCCAGTCACGATCTGGCAATAACGCTTTAGGTGCAATATATAAACTGGCAATCAAATGACCATCTTTGAGTACCACACTATGACTAATATGCGCAGTCTGGTCTTCAATATTCAGCCATTCAAAACTTTCATCCTGAAATGGTAATAGCTCTTTTAAATGTTCTGTGGTCTGGGTAAATTTTTTACGATCTGCCACTTCATATCGCGTGGCTTTGGCCGTTATAATTTTAGTCCACCATACTGTGCTTTCAATTGACGATTGCACAATTTTTTCAAAGCCTTGACGCACATAAAACACGCCTTGCCATTGGCTATAAAATGGATGGATGATCACAGGCGTATGCTTAAACTCAGGTTCACCTGAAATGGCATCCACAACAGGATTCACCACTTTACCAATACGGGCATCGGATGCCACTTGGTCATTCCAGTGAATCGGTGCAAAGACTTGTCCACGGCGAATATCATCACTGACCGTTGCGCGTAATACGCAATTGCCCCATTTCGATTTCACTTCAAGCAATTCACCATCTTTAACGCCATATTTCAACGCATCTTGTGGGTGAATTTCACAATACGGCTCTGCACGATGGGTACTTAAATTGGCAGATAAACCTGTTCGGCTCATGGTGTGCCATTGATCACGAATCCGCCCCGTATTTAAAACCAAAGGAAATTCTTTACAAACTGAATTAACAGGATTGATTGCGGTAATGGCAATAAATTTAGCTTTAGCATCGGCATGGCTAAATTGCCCCGTTGCATACAGTCGTGCCACCGCGCCCTCTGGCTGCTGTTTAGTCCATACCGGCCATTGCACAGGCTTTAGTTCGTCATATTCAGTTGCGGTTAAATCCGTTAAACCGTTTAAATTAAAATAACGAAAATTCGGTGTTTCACTGCGCTGTTCTAAATCTGAATTTTGCTGAGCTGAAAGTCGTGCATGCTCTAAGAAAATGTCATGGCTATTTTTAAAATCAAAACCATCAAAACCTAATTTTTTCGCTACCTGACTAATGGCCCACCAATCCGCCTTTGCCTCACTTGGCTCAGCTAAAAAGGCACGTTGTCTGGAAATGCGACGCTCAGAATTGGTGACCGTACCCTCTTTTTCGCCCCAACCTAGTGCAGGTAATAAGACATCAGCATATTGCGTGGTGTCCGTCTCTTGGCAAATATCAGAAACCACCACAAATTCACATTGCTCTAAAGCACGTTTCACTTGATCAGCATCGGGTAAACTGACCACAGGATTGGTTGCCATAATCCAAATGGCTTTAATTTTGCCACTTTCAACTGCATGAAATAAATCAACTGCTTTAAAGCCAGCTTGCTTGGCAATATGGGGACTGTGCCAAAAGTTTTGCACCAACTGTTGATGGGTTTCATTTTCCAATTCTAAATGTGCCGCCAACATATTCGCCAGCCCACCCACTTCACGCCCGCCCATGGCATTGGGCTGTCCTGTCATCGAAAATGGTGCAGCACCCAATTTGCCTATTTTTCCCGTTAACAAATGGCAATTGGTAATGCTATTGGCTTTATTCACCCCTTGCGAAGATTGATTCACCCCCATTGAAAACAGCGTCATCACTTTTGAAGTGTTGGCAAATTTTTCATAGAAAGTCTGCAATTTTTCGACAGAAATTCCTGTGCGTGTCGCCACATTTTCAATGAGAGATTCACTCTCACTCTGTGCCAGTGCTTGCGCTAAACCTTGGGTATGAGCAGCAATAAACGCTTGATCGGCATGACCATTTTTCGATAGATACTGCAATAAACCATTAAACAAGGCAACATCTTGCCCTGGTAAAATGGGTAAATGTAAGTCAGCTGCTTCGCAGGTACTGGTAAAACGCGGGTCAACCACGACCACGAACAAATCGCGTTGTTCTTTGGCTTTCATGATGCGTTGATACAATACTGGGTGACACCATGCAGTATTTGAACCTACCAACACCACCATGTCGGTATGTTCAAAATCTTCATAACTTGCAGAGACAATATCTTCCCCAAAAGCACGTTTATGTGCAGCAACTGCCGACGACATACAAAGACGTGAATTGGTGTCTATATTGGCCGTACCCAAATAGCCTTTGACAAATTTATTCACCACATAATAGTCTTCAGTCAGCAACTGACCTGACACATAAAAGGCAATGCTGTCACGACCATATTGATCTATACATTGTTGAAATTTATTGGCAATGCTCGAAATAGCCGTGTCCCAAGTTGCTGCCTGACGATTTGCCTTGCGCCCCATCATCGGCTCAAGTACACGGCTTTCCAAACCAATCGTATCGGCTAAATTACTGCCTTTAATACACAACTTACCGTAATTAGAAGGATGGGTAATATCGCCTTCAACAGTCACTTTTTGACCTAATGCTGTCTCCTGTACGGTTGCAGTCACACCACAACCTACGCCACAATAAGGACAGGTGGTATTTGTCGTTTTCGTCAATAATTCTGTGGAGCTTTCAAGTTCCACAACGGGAATATTGTTCATTTATGCTCCCACATCTACTTTACTTCTACTTAAATTAGCTATGGATATTTGATACTCAAAGTGGCATGAATTGAATTCATCCTACATAGCAACTATTCCATAACGATCGCTTCGCATTTTTTTAATCCTCCCCAACCCTCCTTTAAAAAGGAGGGAGTATCTAAAACTTAATAACAATTTGGATTTTAGATTGTTCCCCTCTTTCTTAAAGAGGGGTTAGGAGAGATTTATAAACAACTAATCATTAAATTACCTTTAACTGGCTGACATTCAATAATCAACCTGCTTGTTTTAATGCAAAATCTTTACCAAATAACAATTTATTGCGAATCGAAGAAATAGGTGTTTGATCTGCAATTAACTCTGCATACCATGCGCCATCTTCGGTATCCCCAAACAATACTGCACCAATTACTTTATCTTTTTGAATAATAATACGTTTGTAAATATGACGTTTTTCATCATTCAAAATAATATCTTCATAATCATCAGCGGGTTCAAAGTTACCTGCGGAAAACACATCACAACCACTGACTTTAAGCTGTGTTGGAACGGTCGGTGCTTTAAAGGTTAAGCTACCATGTTCAGCCAAATGTGAGGCACAAATAAACGCTTGTCCCCACAGTGGTTCAACCAAGCCAAAAGTTTGATTACGATGCTCAATACATTCACCCACCGCATAAATGCTCGGGTCAAAGGTTTGCATGGTGTCATTCACCATCACGCCACGGTTACAACGTAAACCTGCACTTTGTGCCAGTGTCATATTTGGACGAATCCCGACTGCAAACACCACAAAATCGGCATCTAATACAGTGCCATCTTTTAAGCGCAGTTGGCTCACATGACCATCTTGACCAATCAGTTCTTCTGTATTGGCTTCAGTCAATACTGGAATACCTTTGGCTTCGATACTTTGTTTCAGTAAAGCACTTGCTCGTGCATCCAGTTGACGATCCATAATACGATCCATCAAATGCAACACAGTGACGTTCATGCCGCGTTGTTTTAACCCATACGCCGCTTCAAGCCCGAGTAAGCCGCCACCAATCACCACCGCATTTTTCTTGTTTTTACAATACTCTAGCATGCTGTTCACGTCATAAATATCACGGAAACTCAATACACCTTTTAAATCTGAACCTTTAATCGGTGGAATAAATGGCTTAGAACCTGTCGCAAGAATTAATCGGTCATAATCCACCACCAAACCTTTTTCTGTATAGACTTGCTTACGTGGACGGTCAATTTTCACCGCAGCATCACCAGCAATAAAGTGAATCCCTTTATCGCTATACCATGCATGTGAATGCAGCATAATATCTTCAATGCTTTTATCACCAGATAACACTGGTGAAAGCATAATACGGTTGTAGTTACCCCACGGTTCCTCACCAATCACAGTCACTTCATAGCGATCTGGTGCCATATCCAGTAAATCTTCGAGGCAGCGCATCCCTGCTAAACCATTCCCAACCAAGACCAATTTCATCTTTTCTTGCGAAGTACCATTATTGGTAATATAGGTTTTTTGTGCCGTTGGGCTAACAAAAACACGACCCTCTTCAATTTTGCTTGGAAACACCAACAATTTTTGATTTTTGTCTTCCAAGCAGCGTCCTGTGGCTAAACTGAAATGCTGCTTATAAATAGGCGATGCCACCACACGTTCACCTTGCAAATCACCCAAAATCCCGCGTGACATAACAAAGGCTTGACTGAAAGGGTCTTGATTACTTAAGGCGTAAACACGTTTTTCATGACCGACACGGAATAAGGCAATTTGCTGCTCATCAATCATTGCACCAACACCAGTATTCGGCGTGATGTCATCTAAATGACAAATTTCAATCCAGTCCAATTCATCTGTCGCATTCATTTCTTTTAAAATCGTCATATTTATTCTCCTTTAATCACAAATGCTTAAGCTTCTACTACAGGAATACGGCTTGGATCACGTTCCACTGTGGTTTTTGGGCGAATTTGCCCACGTTCAGCAGCAAACTGAATATGCGGATCATTCTGTTGTTCAGCTTTTGCATTAATAAAGGTTTTAAAACGTTTACGCACTTCAGGATCTTCAATCGCAGTACGCCATTCGTCTTGATAAGTTCCGACCACATGATCCATACGGCGTTCTAATTCAGTCGCAAGTCCCAAAGAATCTTCAACCACCACGGCTTTCAGGTAATCCAACCCACCTTCGAGATTGTCACGCCATACCGAAGTACGTTGCAAACGATCTGCTGTTTGGATGTAGAACATATAGAATCGGTCGATATAGCGAATTAAAGTTTCAGTATCAAGGTCAGAAGCAAGCAGTTCAGCATGACGTGGTTTCATCCCACCATTACCGCAAACATACAGATTCCAGCCTTTTTCAGTGGCAATGACACCAACATCTTTGCTTTGCGCTTCGGCACACTCACGAGTACAACCAGAGACCGCCATTTTGAGTTTGTGTGGAGAACGTAAACCCTTATAGCGATTTTCTAAGAAGATGGCTAAACCCATTGAATCATCGACACCGTAACGGCACCATGTGCTACCAACACATGATTTAACGGTACGTAAAGATTTACCGTAAGCATGCCCAGATTCAAAACCAGCATTAATCAATTTTTCCCAAATTTCAGGCAGTTGATGGACTTGTGCGCCAAATAAATCAATACGTTGTCCACCCGTGATTTTGGTATATAAACCATAATCTTTCGCAACCTGACCAATGGTGATTAAACCTTCAGGGGTAATTTCACCTCCTGCAATACGTGGCACAATAGAGTAAGAACCATCTTTTTGAATGTTACCAAGGTAATAATCATTACTGTCTTGTAATCCAGCATGACTTGGTTTGAGTACAAAATCATTCCAACAAGAGGCTAAAATATTCGCCACAGTTGGTTTACAGATATCACAGCCTAAACCATGACCATGCTGCCCAATCAAATCATCAAAGGTTTTAATTTCATTGATACGAACCAAGTGATACAGCTCTTGGCGTGAATAGGCAAAGTGTTCACATAAATGGTTGTTGACGGTTACGCCTTGACGTTGTAATTCAGACTTCAACACTTGTGTCACTAAAGGTGCACAACCACCACAAGCCGTTGCGGCTTTGGTACATTTTTTTAAAGCACCAAGCGATGTTGAACCCTCATTGATCGCTTGGCAGATATCTGCTTTAGAGACGTTATTACATGAACAAATGGTTGCGCTATCTGGCAATAAGTCGACACCGCTACCACCCGATTTTGCTGAAGATTGTTCAAAGCCCGGCATAATCAAGCTTTCTGGTTGTTCTGGAACAGCCAGTCCATTCAACATCATCTGTAATAAGTCGTTATATTCTTTGGCACAACCGACCAAAACAGCACCCAACAACTTGGTTTTGTCACTATTGACCACAATCTTTTTATAGACCATGGCAGCTTCATCTGCATAGAAATAACTCAGTGCATTTGGCGTCATGGCATGTGCATCACCGACCGATGCAACATCAACCCCCATGAGTTTAAGTTTGGTGCTCATATCCGCACCGGTAAACTCGTTACAGCTCTGATCCATGACATGCTTTGCAGCAATACGTGCCATGTCATAGCCTGGTGCCACTAGGCCATAAATTTTATTTTGCCAAAGCGCACATTCACCAATCGCATAAATGTCTGTATTTGAGGTTTGGCAGTAATCATTAATCACGATTCCGCCACGTTCACCAATCGCCAGTCCACTTTGACGCGCTAATTCATCACGTGGGCGAATACCCGCAGAGAACAAGACAATATCAGTTTCAAGTTCAGAGCCATCGCCAAACTTCATCACATGCGTGGTATTGCTACCCGCTTCAATACATTGCGTAGCTTTTTGGGTATGAACTTTTACGCCTAAATTTTCAATTTTTGCGCGTAAAACCTTACCGCCTAAATCATCAATTTGAACCGCCATTAAACGAGGTGCAAATTCCACCACATGGGTTTCAAGATTTAAATCACGTAATGCTTTCGCAGCTTCAAGACCCAGTAAACCACCACCAATCACCACACCTGTTTTTGCATTTAAGCTTGCAGCACGAATGGCATCTAAGTCTTCAATGCTGCGATAGACAAAACAGTTTTCACGCTCATTACCCGGAATTGGAGGAACAAAAGCATATGAACCTGTCGCCAATATCAATTTGTCATAAGCAATCACATCACCATGATTGGTGGTAATTGTTTTATTTAAAGTATCAACTTCAGTTGCTTTGGTATTTAAGCGTAGATCAATTCCATAAGCATCCGCAAAATCTGAACGGCAAAGGGTTAGATCTTTAGCTGATTTTCCTGAGAAGTATTCAGTTAAATGTACACGATCATACGCTAAACGAGGTTCTTCCGCTAAGATGGTAATTTCAACTTCATCCCCTGCATGTTCCAATACAGATTCAATGAATTTGTGCCCCACCATGCCATGACCAATCATTACCAATTTCATATACTTTCTCCTCAATTCCTTTTTAACTTTTTAGCTTATTGTTGAGCTTCAGCCATACTGTTACGTTCAAGCACCGCAGCTTCAAACAACTTTTGCTCTTTTTCTTTATGTTCTACCGAGAAACGGATCATCAGAACAAAACTCGCTGCAATCACCACCAAGCCGCCCAAGAACATGAGACAAGTTTGAATATCGAGCATACCTTTGAGTAAGAAACCTGCTGCCACTGCACCCACGTTACCCCCTGCCCCAATGATGCCTGCAACACCACCTAAGGCATCACGATCAATGAATGGAACCAGTGCATAAGTTGCACCACATGCCATATGGGTAAAGAGTGCAAATACGGTCATGACCAGAATTGCCAGAACTGCGGTATTCATTTGTGAGAATAAGATTAAGAACAGACCTTCCATCAGGATCATGCCAAACAATACTTTGGTACGACCATCTAGACCTTTTTTAGTCGCAACTTTGTCTGAGACAATTCCACCTAAAGCACGGGCAAACAGTGCCAACAAACCAAAGATCCCTGCGGCTAAACCTGCCTCTTTTAGTCCAAAGCTAAAGTGTTCGACGTAGTACATCGCCACGATGTTATGAATAAAAATTTCGATCCCGAAACATGCAGCATAAGCACCAAATAGAATCCAAACGCGGTAGTTACGTGCAGCGTGCATTAGAATTGCCATGCCACCTTTTTTATCGCTACCGACTTGAATGCCTTGTGCACGAAGTTCTTTAAAGTTGCCTTGTGGACAGTCTTGGGTAAATTTCCAATACATTGCACCCACAATCAGCATCATCAGACCCGGTACAATCAGTGCAATTCTCCAACCCATCGCTTGTTCAACACCGAACATCACTAAGGCAGCAAGCATTAACGGCATCAATGCTTGTGTTGCACCACCCCCTGCATTTCCCCAACCTGCTGATGCAGCATTGGCCGTTCCCACTACATTTGGTGCAAACATAATACTGGTGTGATATTGAGTAATCACAAAGCTGGCACCAATGGCACCAATAAGTAAGCGGAAGAATAAAAAGGATTCGTAACTGTTGGCAGATGCCACACCAAAGACTGGAATACTGCCGATAATCAGTAAAGCCGTATAAGTTTTGCGTGGACCATATTTATCACACAGCGGCCCAACAATCAGACGAACTAAAATGGTAATTGCAACAGCGGCAATATTAATGTTCGCAATTTGGTCTTTGGTTAAATGGAACTCACCAGCGATTACTGGCATCAGTGGTGCACAGGCAAACCATGCAAAGAAGCAGACAAAAAAAGCGAGCCAACTCATATGGAAGGCTCTCATTGCTGCACTACTGAAGTTAAAAATATTTATTTTTGTTGCTTTTTTAGCATTTAAATTTGAAGACATAGCCTTCTCCTTCCTGAACTGAACGTATTGGTTTATCTACTATGCGGATTGCTGCATACCAGATTCGATCAGAACGGACATCGTTGGCCGTCTTACAAATTTTTAGAGTCTTCTTTGACTCAAAAGAGATTATGCAATGACTATGCCAACATGTTATAAAATATTTTAAAATTTTGTTTTTTATCAATTTTTATATTAAATTTATTACTTTTCATTCCCAACAGTTGGTTCAATACTTTATCTTAATGACAACGGATCGAAGAACAGAGCTTGTCATTGTGCTTCCTTGTAGCGCATTTTTGCATCAAGACAGTGCGCTATTAGATTACACACTGGTTTTATGTATGATTTTTATTGAATTAACATAAGTTTCACAACTTTGGCATTTTAATTGCTATATATTTTAAATAACTTTCCTTTCAGGTTTTACCTGATGATATTTGACCAATATGCCAAAACTCAAAATCGCACTCATTGATGACAATCAAGAACGTGCCAATTATATAAAAGCATCCCTGATCGAACATCATTTCGATGTGGTCGCCTGTCTCACAATCGATCATTTAAGTATGTTCCGTTTAGAACAATTGCATGCCGATGTCATTTTATTGGATATGGACCACCCTCACCGCGACATTATAGAAAGTTGCGTTAGCCAATTTGATTTACCCACGGTGCTATTTACCAAAAACAGCCATAAAGACACCATCAAAAGTGCCATCAATGCAGGTGTCACTGCGTATATTGTGGATGGTATTGACCCAACCAAACTAGAAAGTATTTTAGAAATTTCGATTGAACAATTTAAAAAACATAAAAAATTACTGGGTGCTTTAGAAGACACCAAAAATAAACTGGCAGACCGTAAAGATGTAGAGAAAGCCAAAGTGTTACTCATGCAATTGCATACCTTAACTGAAGATCAAGCCTTTCAATTGCTACGAAAAAATGCCATGAGTCATCGCATGACGATGGGCGAAATGGCACGGCGTTTATTAGATGCTCAAGAATTGTTACAGAACCAATTAAAGGACTAGGCCATGACAGATTTAGAAAAAACTCAAATCCAAATCGGCTACATTCCTCTGCTCGATTGTGTTGCCATTCTTTGGGCAAAGCAGCGTGGTTTTTTTGATGAAGTTGGCTTAGATGTATCGCTCGTCAAAGAAGCCTCTTGGGCAAGTTTAAGAGATCGGTTGGCGTTTGGCTTTTTAGATGCGGCACATTGTCTATCTGCCATGCTTCCTGCCGCAGCTTTGGGTGAAGACCAACTCGGTATTCCCTTACAAACCGCTTTAGTCTTAAGCCAAAATCGTGCATTTATTAGTTTGAGTCAAAAATTATGCTTTGACCTCAATATTACAACACAAGACAATATGCAAGAATCGGCACAAAAAATAGTCACAGCCATACTAGAACAAAAACCCATCCAATTGGCACATGTGTTTAAACAGTCGATTCATCATTATTGCTTAAGAGAATGGTTAGCGCTGGTCGATTTTGATGTTGCACAAAATATGAAATTGGTGACACTTCCCCCTCCCTATATGGTTGAGGCTTTAAGCAATCATGTGATTGACGGTTTCTGTGTGGGTGAACCTTGGAATACGCAAGGTGAGTTATTCGGTGTCAGCCAAATTGTGGCATCTAGCCAAGACATTATGCCGAAAGTTGCCGATAAAGTTTTGGCCGTCACCGTTGATTGGGCATTACAGCACCCCAATACACACCGCGCATTAACCCAAGCCATTCAAAAAGCGCAACAAGAACTGAAATATTTAGATGACTATACTGAAGTTTGGCAAATGCTGATGGACTTCAACATTGTTCAATTCCAATGTTCTAACACCGTTCATGTACAAAAATTCCATTCTATTCAAAATATTATCCGTAATTTTGTAGATGAGTCACCGCAACCCAAACTTGAAGATTTTAAATGGCTGATTCAGCAAATGGTGAAATGGGACAGACTGATTATCGATGAAACACATATCGAACAAATGAGCCAAAACTGTATTTTATCTTTTCAAGCTTAAAATTTTATCATTGCCTTAGGACAATTAATCACAACCAAGTACTGGGGCTAAATGATTTATTTTGAGCATATTTACGCATAAAAATTACGTTTTATCTTTTGTTTCGCCATTTTCCACAAATTTTCTTCACATTTGTACGTTATCTTACGCAAAATTACATACGGAACGTCGAATAATGAAACGCATACAAGCGCGTTGGAAATTAAGTGCATTAAGTTGTGCATTATTCACCTTTATGTCCCCAACATGGGCTGCTAATAACATTACAGAAACAAGCACAACAGACAGTGCGCCCACTCAAACTCAACCCGTACAAACATTGGCAACATTAAAATTTGCAGCGACACCCAACACAGCGAAAGATCCTGACATCAGTGCAGTGGCGAAAACCATTGTCACACGTGAGGAAATGCTGCAATTTGGTGATCAATCCGTCAATGATGCTTTACGTCGCGCAGCGGGTTTTCAGATGCCAACACCTGGACAAGGTCCACGCGGGGGCGGTGGTGCTTCAGGTATGCGTTTTCGTGGTGGCGGCGCACCAGTATTTTTAATTAATGGTGAAGCGGTTCAAGGGGGGCCACGTGGCGGAATGTCGATTGTTGACAGCTTAACGCCCGACATGATTGAACGAATTGAAATTACCAAACAACCGAGTGTGGCTCAAGCCTCTGTCGCATCGTCAGCAGTCATTAATATTATTTTAAAACAACCGCTTAATAATACACGTTTAAGCGGTAATGCCCGTGTCGGATATGGTTTGGCAAAATCAGATCAAAAAGAAGAAGAACGTAAAAATATTAGTGTTCAACTCGATGGTCGTGATAGTCCATGGTTGTATAGTCTTTCTGCCAATCAAATGTGGAATGACAGCACCTCTATCACCCAGACCCAAACCAGTACTCAGACACGTGAACAAAAACGAATTACGCAACGTAAGTCGCAAATGTTGTCACCCCGCCTTGAGTATGAATTAGATGATCAACAAAATTTGGTTGCTGAATTATTCTATCGCAACAATGAAAGTGAGGGTGTCCGTGGCGACCAAATTCAAAATGATCAAAATGACAGTATCCGCTTAAACACACGTTACGAACGTAAAGACCAAGGCAATTCAGATAAGCTTCGTCTATCCGTTGAACAACAGAATGAAACTGAATCGACCCAATCGTCCCTATTGAACAGCTATACCGATGAACGCATTAATGAATACGGTATTGGCTATGACGGCGTTCGAAAGTTCAATGAAACGCAACAGCTTAAATTTGGTCTAGATGCACGTGCCAATGAACTCGATAGCAATGTGAGTCAAAATTTAGATGAACAACTCTATGCGCTATATGCTGAAGGCAGTTGGAAGTTTACTGACCGCCAAACGGTAACTTTGGGCGCTCGTCAAGAATGGATCAACCGTTCAGGTTTAGTTGAATATAGTGATCATCACTTAAGCCCTGTCTTGGCGCACCGTTTTGACTTTAATGATACATGGTCATTACAAACCAATATTAGCCAAGCCTTCCTGAGTCCTAAAACAGATCGTTTATTACCCACCGTTTCGGTTTCTACCGATAGTGATGCGGGTAGCCTCAACAACCCAGATCGTGGTGGTAACCCTAATTTACGCCCTGAAAAAATTACCGCATTTGAATCGACTTTAGGCTACAACACGCCATCAGGTGGTATCAATATCACGGCATATCAACGTGAAATTGAAGACTACATCGAAAAAGTCATTCGTCAGGAAGGTTCACGTTTTGTAGAGCGTCCACAGAACCAAGATAATGCCACCACTTATGGCGTTGAAATTTCGGGTCGTTATGCCTTAAAACAAACAAAACGGGGAAATTCATTCATGTTGAATGGACAACTCTCTACTGTACGCGCCAAAGTTGAAGATGAAAACCATCAACAACGCTTAGTCAGTGATGTTGCGCCATATACCGCAAGTGCAGGCTTATCCTATAACTATCAGCCTTGGCAGCTTGCAACCAGTGTCAATTTGAACTATGTGCCTGAATTTACCCGTGCTTTAGATAATCAACCCTATGATCGCACCAGCAATGAACGGGTAAATATGGATATCAGTATCACCAAACGCTTTACCGATGGTTGGGCGACCACACTGAATGCACGGAATATTTTAAGTACCGATTATAAAGAACGCTTAACCTATCAAACTGATGGTAGTCTGTATGAGTCACGAATCAACCAAGCGATTCCAAGTGTTTTAATCACTCTAGAAAAGAAATTTTAAATATTAAAACCGGTGTGAATGCACCGGTTTTTATCATCAATACATGTGTATTTTTTAACACTGTTTAAAAAGAATCAATGGTGAGATTTAATTAAAAAACATCAAATGAATGGGCTTCATTTTATTCAAAAAATTAATATTCGTATGTTGGATATAATATTTTTTAGCTTAAAACATGCATGATTAATGCAAAAAACTACCGACTTAATCTAAGATAAATATGTACTTATATTTCATTTACAATTTTTTAAGTAAACTCGCAATACGTAAGGTATGTTGCTTATTGCCTTTTTGTTCCATGACTTTATGTTCTACCCACCATAAATATTCAAAAATTTCAGACTCACTTGAATGATCGCGAATCATTTTAAAAATTTTGGGCAAATAATCTTCATACTCATCTCGCATTGAAGGATTGCGACCAATTCCTAAAGGATCCCATTCATTGAGTAAAACTTTATGTATTCCATACAATAATATTGCATCTTTATTATGTGCAACGTCCATACCTACCCCTTACTAATTTAATATAAAAATCAGACCTATGTAATATTATTTATTCTACGAATTGTGGTCAATTCATTAAAAAATGTAGCTACTTATATTACATCTTCAAATTTTCTATTATCTTTAAAGCATTGATTTTTTAAATCATCAATCACGCTAAAATTTTTATCCTTTATAAATAATTCCAGTCCCTCATTTTTTTAATCACTCATTTTAATCAAAATTGAGCTGCGCTAAGAATAACATAAAAAGAAAGTAGGCTTTTAAAACAGTCATGATAAATTTATGATTTTCGATCATGGGCTCAAAGCATGATGTGATTTGTTTTTCACTCGCTTGGTATATTGATCATGCTTGAAATCAATAAAAATTATCCTAATAAATAACAACTTTCATATTCCTACAAGTCTAATAAATCTCTATTTTCTGATTGAGTTATCATTCAAAAATATATTTACAATCAGCATTTCTTTAATGGTAGGTGTTTGGTAGGTAGGATTATTTTTCTGTTCATTTGATACTCAAATTACGGTGAGGGTCACCGATAACATAATGAATGGTAGAAGGAATCGCACCATGGCTTTTAAAAATATTGCAGATCAAACGAACGGTTTTTATATTCCTTGTGTTTCTCTTTTTGGTCCAGGTTGTGCCAAAGAAATTGGTGCTAAAGCACAAAATTTAGGTGCAAAAAAAGCGCTCATTGTTACAGATGCAGGTCTGTTCAAATTTGGGGTTGCTGACACCATTGCTGCCTACCTAAAAGAAGCAGGCGTTGACTACCACATCTTCCCAGGCGCAGAACCTAACCCAACGGATATTAACGTACACAATGGTGTTCAAGCTTATAATGAACAAGGTTGTGACTTTATTGTGTCTTTAGGTGGCGGTTCATCGCATGACTGTGCCAAAGGTATTGGCTTAGTGACTGCTGGTGGTGGTCATATCCGTGACTACGAAGGCATTGATAAAAGTACCGTTGCAATGACACCGCTCATTGCCATCAATACTACGGCAGGTACAGCTTCAGAAATGACACGTTTCTGTATTATCACCAATACTGACACCCATGTAAAAATGGCAATTGTCGATTGGCGTTGTACCCCGCTTATTGCAATTGATGATCCTAAGCTAATGGTTGCAAAACCAGCAGCGCTGACAGCAGCGACAGGTATGGATGCACTGACTCATGCCGTTGAAGCTTATGTATCAACTGCTGCAACGCCAATTACCGATGCTTGTGCTGAAAAAGCCATTACCATGATTAGTGAATGGCTAAGCCCTGCTGTTGCCAATGGTGAAAACCTTGAAGCACGTGATGCAATGAGCTATGCACAATATTTAGCTGGAATGGCATTCAACAATGCATCTTTAGGTTATGTACATGCCATGGCACATCAATTGGGTGGTTTCTACAATCTGCCTCACGGTGTATGTAATGCCATTTTACTTCCGCATGTCTGTGAATTTAACCTCATTGCTTGTCCTGATCGTTATGCCAAAATTGCACAATTAATGGGTGTCAATACTGCTGGGCTGACTGTAACAGAAGCAGCTTATGCAGCCATCGATGCAATTCGTGAATTATCAGCATCAATTGGTATTCCTTCAAGTTTGTCGGAACTGGGCGTGAAAGAGCAAGATCTTAGTGTAATGTCTGAAAATGCACAAAAAGATGCCTGCATGTTAACCAACCCACGCAAAGCAACACATGCTCAAGTGGTAAGTATCTTTAAAGCAGCGTTAAAGGCAAATGCTCCAGTGGTCGATATTTTTAAAGCAGCGGTGTAAGTTTTCTCTCCCTTTTTGACTTAGCTATTGAACAACCTATATTCCCTCTTTACGAAAGAGCAAGAATATAGGTTGTTTTTTCATCTTATTTCCATTTGACAAATTCAAGCTCATCATGAAGGATAATAGAAAATCCATAATTCCAACTGAGCAGAATAATGACAAAACAAATCACCGAACCACTTTATCAACCTGATGTACTGGGTTCAGGTTACGAACAAGCCACCTTAAATTTCCCCGATGATTATGAAGGGCAAGTCACCGCAACCTTAGTTCGTAAAAAAGCCGAACACGCTACCTCAAAAGCCGTTTTATATATTCATGGCTTTATTGATTACTTTTTTCAAACTGAAATGGCGGAACAATTTAACCAACATGGTTTTGACTTTTATGCACTCGACTTACGCAAATATGGTCGTTCTCATCTGCCGCATCAAAAATACTATAACGTACGTGACATTGCTGAATATAATGCTGAAATCACTGAAGCACTCGATATCATTGCTGCGGAAAGACACGATGCTGTACTGCTGTGTGGACACTCTACTGGTGGATTAACCACAACTTTATATGCGGCGCATCATCCTGATCATCCGCTCATTAAAGCACTATGGCTCAACAGCCCCTTTTACGACTTCAATATGCACCCGATCAAGAAGAAATTAGGGGTTCCCAATTTAAGTCGCGTGGGTAAAATTTGCCCCGATTTAAAATTTCCAAGTGAACTAAATAAATGGTATGGAGCAAGTTTACACAAAAGCATGCATGGTGAATGGGACTTTAATCTGGAATGGAAGCAAGCATCTTATCCGATGGTTCGACTGAGTTTTGTACGAGCAATTTTTGAAGCACAAAAAGAAATCCATCAGGGCATCAAGCTAAATGTACCTGCTTTGGTGATGCATTCACATCAAACCAAAAACCCGAAAAAATGGCATAAAGATGCTCAAACCAGTGATGTGATTTTGAATGTAAAACACATTGAAAAATATGCCAAAAAAATTAAAGGTGATGTCACCATCAGTAAAATACACAATGGCTTACATGACTTGGTTTTATCGGAAAAATCTGTACGCGAAAATGTCTATCAACAGCTCTTTGCATGGCTAAAACAAAAAGGTCTGTAAATTTGGTTTATCCTTTTAAGGATTAATCATCTTTATATTTCAGTAAGGTTTGATGCACAGGATGCGTTTTTGGCATTAGTTCAATTAAACGCTCTACGGCATCAATCGCTTCTGGAAAACGAGCCACATGTTTCAGCAGGACATCGGTTTCATTGGCTTTAAAAATAGCATTACTTAAACGCGACTCTAAGCAGTCACGCCATGCACATAAAAAAGGACTTTCCGTTTTTGCTAAGAACACGCCCGTGCATAGTTTTAACGCAGAATCGATATAGCCTGCATCTAAGGATTGTTCTGTCAGTAAAAAGTCAGCTTCTACATGGGCCAGCAAACGATAAGGCCTTGAACCCAGCATGCCACCTAAAATATCGCGTAATTGTGACATTTCCGCCTTTAAAGTGCCCACACTGACTTTTCTTTCACCATACAAAGCCTGATGTAGGGTATCTAAACTTAGACCTTGAGGACATAACGCTAAAATCGTTAAAATTTCAATTTGACGCGGTGTCAGCACCAAAATTTTGCCATTGAACAATATTTGTGGCACGGAAAAAGCACGAATAAACAATTGCTGTTTTTGATGCTCCATTAAAGCGGATTGAATAATCGATGCGCAACGCTCTGCTGCAAGTAAGCCCAAACTATTATGCTTTTGCCATAGCGTTGATAAATCAATCACGCCTAACACTTGTCTCGAATAGGGATCAATAATCGGGGCAGCATAACAGACCCAATCATGAATGGACGACATAAAATGTTCATTAGAAAATACACAGCTAGATTGCTGAGTTTTTAATGACAAAGCCAAAGCATTAGTACCCACCAACTCTTCGCGCCATTGTCCGCCTTCAATAAAATGTACACTCTCTGCTGCACTTTGCATTTGTGGGCTTGAAGCCGTCCAAATAATGGTACTACCGATATCCCCAACAGCCAGCACCATTGAAGATTGTTCCGCAATATGCTTTAAATCTTGGGCACAATGTCGCAGTGCATGTTCCAAAGCAGTGGGATAAGTTTCTTTTTGTAAATGAACCAATGGCGCAGCTGAACGATCTTTGGGAATTTCGGCAGATGTTGAACGTTGCCAAGAACTGACAATACTTTCTCCCAACTGTTCGGCATGCAATGGAGACAGACTACTACTTTGTCTAAACTGATCAATCTTCTGTCTTTTTTGCGTTAAATTCTGTTTTGTCATCATTCCTTATTCTCTCAACAATTCATGATTTACATCCACTGTAATACCTATTCTTTTATGATCAATGAAAAAGATTGTAAACCTTCTTGTATCCAACCTTTCTCCAACCTTGTTCAGAGTATGCTAATCAAATAATGTGCAAAAGTACCTTATACCAAAGCTGTAGATGCAGCTTTAAACACTAAAATAAGCAAAGGAAGATACA
The DNA here is from genome assembly GCF_900107285.1 of Acinetobacter kyonggiensis. Classification (GTDB taxonomy): domain Bacteria; phylum Pseudomonadota; class Gammaproteobacteria; order Pseudomonadales; family Moraxellaceae; genus Acinetobacter; species Acinetobacter kyonggiensis. The sequence goes on from NZ_FNPK01000003.1 coordinate 205,949, forward strand.
TATGCGTTACGTCGATCCTAATCAATCTGGTTCAAAAGTTCAATTTAAAGCCCAATATGAAAACTTTATTGGTGGACAATGGGTAGCACCAGTGAAAGGTGAATACTTTGACAACATCTCTCCTGTCGACGGTAAAGTATTCACTAAAATTCCACGTTCAAGTGTTGAGGATATTGAACTTGCACTTGATGCTGCACATAACGCCAAAGCACAATGGAGCAAGTCTTCTGCTACCACACGCTCTAATATGCTGTTAAAAATTGCAGACCGTTTGGAAGCCAATTTGGAGCTTTTGGCTGTTGCTGAAACTTGGGACAATGGTAAACCTGTACGTGAAACCTTAGCTGCTGATATTCCTTTAGCCATTGACCATTTCCGCTACTTTGCTGGCTGTATTCGTGCGCAAGAAGGCGGTATTTCAGAAATTGATGAAGATACCATTGCTTACCATTTTCATGAGCCTTTAGGTGTTGTCGGGCAAATTATCCCGTGGAACTTCCCTATTTTAATGGCGACGTGGAAACTTGCACCAGCATTGGCTGCGGGTAACTGTATTGTTTTAAAACCTGCTGAACAAACACCTGCCAGTATTCTTGTTTTGGTCGAACTCATTCAAGATTTACTCCCTGCTGGCGTGTTGAATATCGTGAATGGTTACGGTGTTGAAGTGGGTCGCCCTCTGGCAACCAATCCGCGTATTGCTAAAATTGCATTTACTGGTTCAACAGCCGTTGGTCAGCAAATTATGCAATATGCGACTGAAAACATTATTCCTGTAACGCTTGAATTGGGTGGTAAATCTCCAAACATCTTCTTTGAAGATATTATGGATAAAGATGACGAATTCCTAGACAAAGCACTCGAAGGTTTTGCAATGTTTGCCTTAAACCAAGGTGAAGTTTGTACTTGCCCTTCACGTGCACTGGTTCAAGAAAGCATTGCCGATAAATTCCTTGAAATGGCAGTTGAACGTGTAAAACGTATTAAGACTGGACACCCACTTGATACTGATACCATGATTGGTGCTCAGGCTTCTCAGGAACAACAAGAGAAAATTTTAGGTTGTATCGCAACAGGTCGCGCTGAAGGTGCTCAAGTGCTTACAGGTGGAGGTGACCGTCAAGAAGTGGGTCAAGGTTTCTATATTGAACCGACCATCTTTAAAGGCGATAACAGCATGAAAATCTTCCAAGAAGAAATTTTTGGTCCTGTACTTTCTGTGGCAACCTTCAAAGATTATGATGAAGCGATTAAAATTGCCAATGACACCATTTATGGTTTAGGGGCAGGTGTTTGGTCACGTTCTACGCATACGGCTTACCGTGCTGGTCGTGCGATCGAAGCGGGTCGTGTATGGACAAACTGCTACCACATTTACCCTGCTCATGCGGCATTTGGTGGTTATAAAAAATCAGGGATTGGTCGTGAAAATCATAAAATGATGCTCGATCATTACCAACAAACCAAGAACTTACTGGTAAGTTATTCAACGAAGGCAATGGGTTTCTTCTAAAACTATCTGCATAAAGCATCAAAAAGCGAACTTCGGTTCGCTTTTTTCATTTTATGACCCTCATCCTCACAGATATGTTTATTTTGATTCTAGACCAAATGAGCGACTGTGTCTAAGCTCGAATTGGAAACTGCAAATATTCATCAAACTATTTACATTAAAATCTTCTTTTTTCTCTTTATTCAAGTTAGATTTCTATTATTCTCAATCTTTTGAATAATCACATGACAACAACATCTCCAGACTTTCCAGACACCATTTATGCCATTCAACACCTTGCCTTTGAAGATTTAGGCGCTCTTGAAGATGTCTTTTATCAATTAGGCTATCGGGTACGTTATTTTGAAGCTGGGGTAGATGACTTAACTCAAGCATTTGGGCATAAAGGCTTAACGATTATTCTAGGTGGGCCAATCGGGGTTTATGAGTCGGATGACTATCCTTTCCTACAAAAGGAAATAGACTTACTTAAAGAGCGTTTAAAGCAGAATTTGCCTACAATCGGAATCTGTTTAGGTGCTCAACTCATTGCACATGCCTTAGGTGCCAAAGTCTATGCAGGACATCAAAAGGAAATTGGTTGGAGTACACTGCATCTTTCACATACAGAGAACAATTTGCTTTCTGCTTTAATAGATACACCTGTACTGCATTGGCACGGCGACACTTTTGATTTACCTGAAAACGCAACTTTATTAGCCAGTTCTGATCTGTACCCCAATCAGGCATTTACTCTTGGCAAGCATATTCTCGCATTACAATTCCATTTAGAAGTTGCTGCGGACAGCTTAGAAAAATGGTTAATTGGTCATACCTGTGAATTGCGACATGCCAATATCGACATCACAGCGCTTCGGGCAGATAACCAACAGTATGCCTCTGCACTAGAACAAGTTTCAGGGAAAATCATTCAACAGTATCTCATGCAACTTTAAGCAAAATAAACTGTACAATTCCTGTGTTCATCTTTATAAAAGTGTCATCTCCCACGATAAGACCATACGATGACACTTTTCCTTGGTATTGCCCTTATTCATTTCTTTGCCCTGCTAAGTCCGGGGCCAGATTTTTTCTTTGTCAGTCAAAGTGCCATTCGTCAATCCAGATCACATGCGATGTTTGCAGCCTTAGGTATCTCCTTAAGCATTTTAGTATGGGCTATTTGTGCCATCAGTGGCTTACACTTCCTGTTCCAAAAAATTGCATGGTTACAGCAAGCACTGGTGATTTTAGGTGGACTCTACCTGTTCTATCTGGGAATACAATTATTTAAATCAGCCTTCAATAAACAAGCATCGGTACAACAACTTTCAACCGCTATACCAAAATCCAAGATCACTTTATTGTTACAGGGCTTTTTCACCAATATGGCGAATCCTAAAGCATTGGTCTATTTTAGTAGTGTTTTTTCCTTGGCCATTAATGCAGACATGCCTTTAACCACACAAAGCTCATTACTCGCCTTAATCTGGCTTGAAAGCTTAATTTGGTTTGCCTTAGTCGCTTATTTATTTTCATGGCATAAAATGAATGCTGCCTACCAACGCTTAAGTAAATGGATTGACGGACTCACTGGCGGAATTTTTATTAGCTTTGGCTGTTATCTCATTTTAAATCGTGATTAAAATATTCATCTTCTTAAAAAAAGCACCCTTCAAATAAGACTAAAAATGTCCAATTTAAAGGGTGCCATTCAACTTAATCAGCTTAAATTAAAGCTGATATCATTTTAAACTTTTATTCATGTACAGAAACGCCCAATTCCTGATCTTTAGCCAAAAACACCGATATTAAAATAGGCACGGCAAGAATAATAGGAAAGGTGAAGATCCATAATACAACGGTTGTTTCCCCTGAAAATAAAAAATGAATAACAAGTGCAGCTAATACTAAAACAAAGGCAAGAACACTAACGAATCTAATTACAAAATTTTGAGGCATTTTTTTGCTCACATAGGATTCTAACAGTGCCTTTAAGTATATACCTTATGCTTAATTTTTGTTATATGGTAAGACCAAGTAGCTCACTTTTAAATAAAAAATAATTTTATGATAAGTTATTGAAAAATATAAAATATACTAAATATTTAATTTAAGTTTTCTGACATTTTCTTTGCTACATCACCTGATTTTAAATACCGACCTTTTTCTTGATGATATTTTTGCATAACATGCTAAATGAACAATTTGGTTTAATTTCTTTTCTCTTGAGCATGAACAGTGCTTCAGTCTAATCATGTTAATCCAGCTGATTATTCACACTCTTTTGATATGCTACGAGGAGTTAAGTATCTTTGCTGAGAATAAATGACGGTAGTGCGTCATAATGAATAGGTTTGGGAAGCTTTATAGCTTGATGCAGATTTGGTGTAAATGTGGTGTAGATTTTTTCTGATTCTAGTGAAAATTAAAAACAACGTACTATCCCTGATAAAACCACTTGCAGCAAAATTACTGCAAGTGGTTGTGTAATCCTTATTTATTTTTTAACTGACGCTTCAGTGGTGATATTTACCGTAATTTTATCACCGACATTCGGTACATATGCGCCTACACCAAATGCAGAACGATCAAATGATGTTGTTGCATTGAAACCAATAGACTCAACTTTGGTCATTGGATGTACGCCTTGCTTATTCAATACAGCATCCAGCACAACAGGCTTAGTCACATCTTTCACTGTCAGGTTACCAGTAATTTTGTATTTGTTCTTGCCTACAGCCTGAACGTTGGTGCTTTTAAAAGTGATGTTTGGATATTTTGCAGCATCAAAGAAATCTGCTTTCTGCAAATGCTCATCCAATGCTTTTACATTCGTATTTAAACTCGATAAAGGAATAGTCACATTAACAGATGAATTTGCAGGTTTTGCATTATCGACGTTAATTGTACCTTGAATGTCGCTAAAGTTTGCAGATGGTGTAGAAAAGCCAAAATGATTCCAAGAAAATACAGTTGCTGTATGGGTTGGATCAATTTGATATGCAACTGGTTTTGCCAACGACAAAGTTGCAACGGATGCTACAGCCAAACCTAAAGTTATTGCTTTAAAATTCATGTGTTTTTATCTCGCTTCAGAATGATTGTTAGTGTATACGTTTCCCATCTTAATTCACTGATATAGATAAAACGATATGTTGCAAGAATAGAACAATCTCTTTATTTAGCTTAAAGATTTAAAATAAAATACTAATAAGCTATTGATAATATTAAAAAATATTTTATTACTTGTGTTCTAACGGACATAGCAGCCTTATTTTCAATCTTTTATTCAGCCTTTAAAAATGATGGAATACAAAAAACAAACAGTCTTAACACGATATAAAGGATTGTATAACAATATCTCTTTCAAAAAAGAAGCTGTAATTCTAATGATCCATAGTGCACAAGCTCAAAGTACAACCACACCCTATCGCGTTACACTCACAGATCCATCAGGTCATCTCTGGTATGTCGATGAACCAACAGAAAAAGGTGGACAAGATAGCGCACCAAACCCCATACAACTTTTACTTTCGGCTTTAGGCGCTTGCACAACAGTCACGTTACAAATGTATGCAGATCACAAAAATATTAAACTCGAACATGTACAGGTCGATTTGGCTTTAAATCCAAATGCAGAACAAGAAGCAGGCCAAAACAATATTGTGCGTAAAATTACCCTAAAAGGCGATTTCACTGAAGACCAACATAAACGATTATTGAAAGTCGCTGAAAATTGCCCTGTCCACAAATTATTGACTTCAAATATTCAGATTCAGACTGAATTAACAACTTAGCAAATGCACTGTCTGAAATAATAAAAGCCCCAAAAGGGGCTTTTTTAAAGATGCTTAATCTTTTATAACTTCTCAACCAACACACGATCAACCTGCTTAAGACCCGTATGTTTTTCATGGTTTTGTCGACGAACTTTAATGACTTTCTCTTCATCCAAGTCTTTCAACATCAACACGACTGCCATCATAGATTCAAGTGGAATGTCTTGACCAATCCACTTCTGCTCGCCAGCGTCCATTAGGGTAATTTCGTCATTAATCTGGTTATAAAGGCTCATATTTTCCTCACTTATGCTGAATAAATGCCATCTCAAAATGAATACTCAATGAATGGCATCACTATATACTTATTGGTACAAACTACTAGAACAATATCGTTAAAAATTCATCTCAATAAAAACGCTCCAATTGGAGCGTTTTTAACAAGCTAATTTTTTTTCAATTAAGCTGTGATTTCTTTTACCGCTGCAACAACCGCATCAGTGGTGATACCAAAGTGTTGATACAAGTCTTTTGCAGGTGCAGATTCGCCATATGTGGTCATACCAATTACACGACCATCAAGACCGACAAATTTCCACCAGTAATCGACATGCGCAGCTTCAACAGCAACACGTGCACGGATGTTGGCAGGGAGAACCGCTTCACGGTAAGCTGCATCTTGTTTAACAAATTCTTCAGCACATGGCATAGATACCACACGCACACCTTCAAGCTGTGCATAGGCTTCCATCGCCAATGAAACTTCAGAACCCGTTGCAATGATGATTGCTTTTAATTCGCCTTTTTCTTTAGCCAATACATAACCACCTTTCGCAACATCAGCAATTTGAGCATCAGTACGTGCTTGGAATGGTAAATTTTGACGAGAGAAAATAAGTGCTGTTGGCCCTTCTGAACGTACAAGTGCAGATTTCCAAGAAATTGCAGCTTCAACGGTGTCACATGGACGCCATGTATTTAAGTTTGGCGTACCACGTAAAGAAGCAATTTGTTCTACAGGTTGATGCGTCGGACCATCTTCACCTAGACCAATTGAGTCATGAGTATATACATGAATCACACGTTGCTTCATCAATGCAGACATACGTACTGCATTACGTGCATATTCCATAAACATCAGGAATGTTGCTACATAAGGAATAAAACCACCGTGCAGTGCAACACCGTTGGCAATGGCAGTCATACCAAATTCACGAACACCGTAATGCACGTAGTTACCCGCAGGATTGTCCTGAACGCCGACACAACCTTTCCAAAGGGTCAGGTTAGAACCAGCCAAGTCAGCAGAACCACCTAAAATTTCAGGAAGTAATGGACCAAAAGCTTGAAGTGCATTTTGACTGGCTTTACGTGTTGCAATGGTTTCAGCTTTTGCATTCACTTCAGCAATATAAGCATCGGCTTGAGCCACGAAATCAGCAGGTAAATCACCACTTACACGGCGTTTCAGTTCAGCAGCTTCTGTTGGATATTTTGCAGCATAAGCAGCAAAAGTTTCATTCCAAGCAGCTTCAGATTTCGCACCTTTGTCTTTCGCATCCCATGCTGCATAAATATCAGCAGGAATAACAAATGCTTCTTCAGTCCAGCCTAAAGCTTGACGCGTTAATGCAATTTCGTCATTCCCTAAAGGCGCACCGTGGCAATCTTCTTTACCTTGTTTATTTGGTGAACCTAAACCAATAATCGTTTTACAGATGATCAGTGTTGGTTTGCCAGTTTCAGCTTTTGCTTCCAAAGTTGCAGCACGTAATGCATCAGCATCATGACCATCAACTTTAAGTACTTGCCAACCGTAAGCCAAGAAGCGTTGTTCTGTATCGTCAGAGAACCAACCTTCTACTTCGCCATCAATTGAAATGCCGTTGTCATCATAGTAAGCAACAAGTTTGCCTAGACCTAAAGTCCCTGCTAATGAACATGCTTCATGAGAAACACCTTCCATTAAACAACCATCACCCAAGAAACAGTAAGTGAAGTGGTCTACAACAGATAAGTCATCTTTGTTGAATTGAGCGGCTAATGTTTTCTCAGCCAGCGCAAAACCGACTGCATTGGCAATACCCTGACCTAAAGGACCAGTTGTGGTTTCAATACCTGGTGCATAACCTAATTCTGGGTGACCCGGAGTTTTTGAATGCAACTGACGGAATTGTTGTAAGTCTGCAATTGAAAGGTCATAACCCGTTAAATGCAACAATGCGTATTGAAGCATTGAGCCATGACCATTAGACAATACAAAACGGTCGCGGTTCGGCCATTGTGGGTTGGTTGGGTTGTGATTTAAAAATTCACGCCATACGACATCAGCGATATCTGCCATCCCCATTGGAGCACCTGGATGTCCTGAATTTGCTTTTTGCACAGCATCCATTGCCAATACACGAATTGCATTTGCAATACGGCGTTCGTTAAGCGGGGTTGTCATAGGTCAGAGTCCAACTAAATCGTTTAAAAAAGATGATGAATAGGAAAATTCAAAGCTGTGCGTATTGTCTTAAAAAAACAGCAAGGGGTAAAGCCTAATAGCCAACATTTCAACATTTATTCGTGGCTGTTGCTATTTTAATATAGGAATAGCTTATTTACACATCAGTTTTGCTGATTAAACGATAAAAAATAGCCAGTATTCATCCTATTCAAAATGAATGGATGACATCTTCAATAGATGACGCTCCCTTTAATGCAGTTCAATGAAACTTAAATATGTCGTAGAAAAATCAACCAGACCTGTCTGTTTAAAATATTTTTACACCCTTTTGCTTATATTATTTACTTGATCAGCATAATAAAAAACCAAACGTGAATAAAATTCACTTTTATAAAAAATAAATGAAATATTCAAATTTAAAATACTTCACTAGATCTAATTTTGTCCATGACATTTATTTAACCCCATTCTTTTAAATTCTATCTTTAATTTTTTATTTTACTAAGTACATGATATTAATACCTATTAATTAAAATTCATTTTATTTTTAAGCCCCCCCCGCATCAAGAATAAATTATTTTTAATCAGTTCAGCGATGCAACATTTCAATTTTTTTAACTGTACAACGTTACCTTTAGCTGCTCATTTTGCTTGCTTATCAGTTTTATAGATGCATATATCAATTAAAAAGTCGTGAAATTGAAATAATTTCAGTCATTTTTGTCGTATGGAACTGGTCCAAAAGTCTAACTCGATGTAACATATTGCGTCTTTTGAATTAACTGTGATAGGACTTATGCGCGAGTACGCTGTATTTACCTCGGAATCTGTAAGCGAAGGTCATCCAGATAAAATGGCTGACCAAATCAGTGATGCTATTTTGGATGCAATCTTAACAGAAGACCCATTTGCACGGGTTGCTTGTGAAACGCTTGTCAAAACAGGTGCTGTAGTACTTGCGGGTGAAATCACAACAACAGCAAATGTTGACTTTGAAGCGATTGTACGTCAAACCGTAAATGGCATTGGCTATCATCATTCTGACCTCGGTTTTGATGGTTCAACTTGTGCTGTCATCAACATGATTGGTAAACAGTCTCCTGAAATTGCTCAGGGTGTTGACCGTCAAAAACCTGAAGATCAAGGTGCTGGCGATCAAGGCTTAATGTTTGGTTACGCAAGCCGCGAAACTGACGTTTTAATGCCTGCTCCTATTTCTTATGCACATCGCTTAATGGAAAAACAAGCTGAACTACGCCGTAATGGTCGTTTACCTTGGTTGCGTCCAGATGCTAAAAGTCAGGTGACTTTTGCCTATGAAAATGGCATGCCTGTTCGTTTAGATGCGGTTGTATTGTCAACCCAACACGATCCTGAAATTACTCAAGCAGCTTTAAAAGAAGCCGTGATTGAAGAAATTGTGAAAAAAGTGATTCCTGCTGAAATGTTCCATGCAGGCACTAAATTTCACATCAACCCAACAGGGATGTTTGTGATTGGTGGTCCTGTAGGTGACTGTGGCTTAACGGGTCGTAAAATTATTGTCGATACTTACGGCGGTATGGCGCGTCATGGCGGCGGTGCTTTCTCTGGTAAAGATCCATCTAAAGTTGACCGTTCTGCTGCTTATGCAGGTCGTTATGTTGCAAAAAATATTGTTGCAGCAGGTCTTGCTGATAAATGTGAAATTCAAGTGTCTTATGCTATTGGCGTGGCAGAGCCAACTTCAATTTCAATCAATACTTTTAATACAGCTAAAGTTTCTGAAGAACTGATTATTCAATTGGTTCGTGAACATTTTGACTTACGTCCATACGGGATTACCCGCATGTTAGACTTGATTCAACCGATGTATAAGCAAACTGCTGCCTATGGTCACTTTGGCCGTGAAGGTTCAGACACTGCATTTACTTGGGAAAAAACAGATAAAGTGGAAGCGCTTAAAGCATCTGCTGGACTGTAATTTTGTTATAAAAAAGCCCACATCATGTGGGCTTTTTTTGTTGCAAAAATATTCATTGCTTATTTTTTTCACCTTGTTGTAAAACCGTTAATAATGAAGTTTGAACTGGTGTTTCCTGATGATCCTTTAAATAAATATGAACGACTTTAAAGACAATCACTGCTGCTAAGCAGGTTAAAATACAAAAAATCCAGAAACCATAGGGACTTCTAATATTATGCGAACCGCAATTTATACATTCCTTATCAGTTGATTCAACAACCCGATTACAACAAGCACAATGGTATTGATATAGCATAAGGATGCTCCTACATTACGCATTTTTGTTTTTATATTTCCATCATGCTTTATGATGATGTGTAATATCCATAAAATAGTATGTGAGTCTGCCTATGGATACAATAGTGTTTATCCATAGCTAAAAAAGCCTTTGAAAATATATCCCCAAATTTCCGACATAAGCTCTTTATTTATATTAAAAAATATGAATGCATAATAAGCTGACACGACATTGTTTGTAACACAATCAAGTACATCAAAATTTAAAGATTAAGCTTGTAAAACCCACATTCGCTCTACCTTTTTCGTTAAAATAACAGGCCATAATTTAGAGTTTATGATGATGCAACTGATTAAAAAAGGGGGTTTACGCGAACGTGCAAACCGTAGTCGCAGCTATAAAGGTTCAGAAAATACTGAAACAACCTTGAAACCAAATCGTTACTCTCAAGTCAAAAAAAGTGAGGAAATAACCACGGTTACTCCCCCATCTACTCAAATGGATGATGACTCTACACAACAAAACTAAAGCAGTGCCAGCACGTCATACCACAACCAAAGGGCAAAAAGCAGGAACAGTCCACCTGAAATAATATCAATATAACTACCTGAGCGCTGATATGCCTGTTTAATTTTAGGCATAGATAAAATCAGCATTAAAACCGTAAACACGATAAACGTTTGAACTGGAATAATCAGCGCCAACTGGGTTTTTAAATGATCTGATGCGGCAGAACTTAAAGCTAAAGAAAATACGCTGCTAAAATAAATCAGTGTTTTAGGATTGGCTAAATTGGTCATTAGCCCCAATAGAAAATAATTTTTCGTATCCAATACGCTCACGTCTACGTCTTCATAACCTAAGCTTTGCTTACGCTGTTTCAAACCGCCAGTTAACATTGCCCAGCCCATACGAGCCAAAAACAATCCTCCAACAAGCATTAAAATGTGTTGTATCCATGGAAACTGTTCAATCAGTACTGTAAAACCAAGCAGCGTTAAAACCACCCAAACCACAATACCCACAGAAATACCTAAAATAATTTTTAATATATTTGCCCTTGAAGTTGACGCTGAACTTTTGGCAATCAATAAAATATCGGGGCCGGGACTAAGCTGTGCAACAAAATGAAGGGCGCAAATGGTCAAAAGCAATGACATAACAATCAGGAAGATTTTTAAAACGCATATTATATCGTTTGTTCAATTTTTTGCATGTCTCCTCGCCCTAAATTCAGCCAATAAAAAAGCCGAATCATCATAATTCGGCTTATCAAAAGAAATAGATAAATTTATTTATTGACGTCTTTCATTTCAATTTTTTGAACATCAGGGGTGATTTCACGTGCTTCACCATCAATAATGCTCGAGTCCTGACGCTGTGAACCGCCTTGTTGTTGCATATCTTGCATTTGGCGCATTAAGTCTGCAAATGGATTTTGACCTTGAGCACCTCCGCCCATACCATTCATATCGCCCATCATGCCACCCATCATTTTATCCATCATGGCTTGCTGACGTTTTGCCATCGTTTTCATCATGACATTTTTAAAAATATTTTGAACACTCGGAATCAAAATTAATACTGCTAAAACATCGGTAATCAAACCGGGAATGAGCAAGAAAAATCCTGCTAAAATTTTGGGTAGATTTGAAGTTAACGCAGGATCACCTGTCATTTGCCCCATACGCATTTGCTGCATCTGAGGCATTAAACCAGCCGAATATTTACGAATCAAATTCATACCCATAAAAAAGGCAGCAATAAACCAGAAAAATACGTACCACATACTGCCGACGAGGTCACCCACGCCAATCCAGACAAATACTTCTAGAATTAAGCCAGCCAAAACAATAAGAAATAATTTCATAAAAATTAATCTAATCTCAACAAAATAAATAGGGTGCAATATTCAAGTGCTTAATCAGGATCAAGCTTTTTTGATACGCTTATGTAACAATATGGGCATTATTCTATTTTTAAAGTCTTTGTATGTCATTAATTATTGGTATCGATCCGGGTTCTCGCTTAACTGGCTACGGTATTATCGAAAAAAATGGGCAAAAATTGACTTTTGTAGATGCTGGAACCATTCGTACCGAAACCCCTGAAATGCCTGAACGCTTGAAACGCATTTTTGCTGGGATTGAACGTATTGTTAAATTTCATGGCCCAACCGAAGCTGCGGTCGAACAAGTGTTTATGGCTCAAAACCCCGACTCTGCCCTTAAACTGGGGCAAGCGCGTGGCGCAGCGATTGCCGCTTTAGTCAATTCTGACGTGCAAGTGGCTGAATATACAGCTCGGCAAATCAAACAATCCGTTGTCGGTTATGGTGCCGCAGATAAAGAACAAGTTCAAATGATGGTGATGCGTATTTTAAATTTAAGCATTAAACCGCAACAAGATGCTGCCGATGCTTTAGCCGCTGCAATTTGCCATGCGCATGCCGCAGGCAGTATGAGTAAAATGGCGGTGTTAAATGCACTAGGCGGCATGGCACGAGGTCGCAGCCGTTCGAGTAGTAGAAGACGTTAATTAACTATTTTGAAGATAAGGCGCAAAATCTTTGCGCATTTCCCGTAGTGAAGGTTGCTTGGGGTAAGTGAAAGTCACCCTACGGCCAAAACTCCGCATATTCTTTTTCTGATTGGGATCAATTCGGATTAAAACCAATTCATCTGGCTGATGATCATCACTCACCTCACAAATCATAATGGTTTGGCTTCTTTCAATCACGTGATATTGACTAAACTCTTTCTGTACCATGTCCTTAAACGATATTTTGCTTGGGCTTGCATTAGCACGTTGGGTATAAATCACCAGAAAAATACAAAATACGACAACTATCGCCACGACCCAATATTTATCCATCATGTTCACCTTGTATTTTTATTGTTATAAAAATGAGCGTTAACGCAACATGTTAAATCCGACAAAATTTTGCTCATGAGCTAAAATAATCTGAAACACCTGAACCACTTCTGCACGCGGTGGCCCATCATAACTCCGTGAAATCAGCTCTTGAAGGACATCAAAATGCCCAACAATCACAGCTTCAACCTCACCTGAATCTAGGTTTTTAACATAACCTGTTAACGCGAGTGCTAAAGCCTGCTGCTCAAACCAACGACGATAGCCCACACCTTGAACCCGACCTCGAATAATGAGCTTAATGGCTTTATTCATAAGCATGCTGCATATTAACCACATGATAAACAGCTTCATTCATATGATGTGCCTGCAACCCACGCATCCCCTTTGCAGCTAACCAATCACCCGCTAAGGCATGTAAAGTGACAATTTCATGCAGCTGAATTTGATGACCCCATTGCGCTTTTAAACTCGCAATCATCCCTGCCAATACATCCCCCATACCGCCGGTTCCCATCCCCGCATTGCCCGCCGTACAAATCCACAGTTGATCTTCCAAAATCAGGCTTCCTGCACCTTTCAGCACCCATTGTCCGGCATATTTTTCTTTTAATGCATAAATAGCCACAATTCGATCATTTTCGATGTCTTGAATCGAACAATTTAACAATTTTGCAGCTTCACCGGGATGCGGTGTTAAATATGAATCTGCTTTTAATTCTTCAGGGTGATTGGCTAAAAACCAAAGTGCATCCGCATCTAATACCACTTGCAAGTGTTCAGTGCTATTTATTTTCGGAAACCATTTTAAATATTGTTGCTCTGACCACGTATCACGCCCCAAGCCCATGCCAAAACTCACTACATCGACATGATCTAATAACAATTGAATCTCTGCCTTGGTCAAAGCATTGATATCACGCAGCATAATATTGGGTGAGCGCGCTAAAATAGCTGTGTGATGTTTCTCATGACAAACAATGGTTACTTTTCCCGCACCAGCGCTAAAGGCTGCTTCGGCTGCCATCATCACCGCACCGCCCATATCGGCATGTCCACCAATCAAAAGTACATGACCATAACTCCCCTTATGACCAAAAGCCTCACGTTGTGGCAGTGCAATGGCGGTTTTAGAAAGTTGCGCGAGTGGTTTTAATGCCACATCTGGAGGAATTAGGGAAATGACTTCCACCTGACCAGCAAACTCTTTCCCTTGTCCTGTAAACAATCCTGCTTTAAGCCCTAAGGCAACATATGAGTAATCGGCTTTAATCGCACATGGTAAGGGCTGACCAGTATTGGCATGCAAGCCGCTCGGAATATCAATGGCTATTTTCAAGCCCGTTTGAACATTGATATGCTGAATAATTTTTTGCCAATCTGCACTTAATGCACGGTTTAAACCAATCCCAAATAATGCATCGATATAACAATCATATTGTTTTTGAAATTCAAAACCAGCATAAATTTTTATTTCTGCATCTACCGCTTCTTGATAAGCCGTATGTAAATCGGTTGATGCACCTAATTCAGCTGCATAAATATCTACATCAAAACCAAATTGTTTTAAATATTTTGCGGTTAAATAGCCATCACCTGCATTGTTGCCTTGCCCACAGCACAGAGTGATCTGTTGTATATGACGTTGTTTTAAAATAGGTACTAAACGCTGCGTAATCATCCAAGCCACTTGCTGCATTAAGGCATAAGAACTGTTTTGTTTGGCAAACCAGCGTTGCTCCCATGCTTGAATACTTTGGCTATCATAAACAGGGCTATGATAAACTTGTTGATGCATTGTTCTTTCCTTCTTATAAATTATGGCTTCATCTACACCGTCACAAAAAATCCCCTTAGATCAAAATGATCCTGAGACACTCAAAGCATGGATTAAAGCGCAAGCTTTGGAATTAGGCTTTAGTGATTGTGTCATTGCCAAACCAGATGCTCAAGAAGAATTGCCACGTTTTCAAGAATATCTAAAACGGGGTTATCATGGCGATATGAAGTTTTTGGAAGAAAATTTAGAAAAACGTGCTGATCCAACCTTACTGGTTCCCGGCACCAAAAGCATTATTTGTGTACGAATGAATTATTTGGTGGAAACACCCAAACCTCGCTATGTCCCAGATGAACCGAATTTAGCCATTATCGCGCGCTATGCCCGTGGTCGGGATTATCACAAGGTCATGCGTGGTCGTTTAAAAACATTAGCCAGCAAAATTCGTGAAAAAGTGGGTGATTTTGAATCACGCCCTTTTGCAGACTCGGCCCCCATCTTTGAAAAGTCTTTAGCAGAAAATGCAGGTATGGGCTGGACGGGTAAACACACCTTATTAATTCACAAAAAATCTGGTTCATTTTTTGTCTTGGGAGAGTTATTTACCTCACTGGATTTACCTTTCGACTCTCCCACAACCAAGCATTGTGGTTCTTGTACTGCGTGTATTGATATTTGTCCAACACAAGCCATTGTTGAGCCTTATATGCTCGACGCACGTAAATGTATTGCTTATTTAACCATTGAATATCAGGGCATTATTCCCGAAGAATTACGCCGTGGTATTGGTAATCGTGTATTTGGTTGTGATGACTGTCAGCTGATTTGTCCGTGGAATAGTTTTGCTAAAAAAGCCACAATTGAAGATTTTAATCCACGACACGATTTAGATCAGAGCAGTTTACTGGATTTATGGCATTGGGATGAGACCACCTTTTTAGCCAACACTGAAGGGAGTCCACTACGACGCACGGGTTATCAAAGTTTTATGCGAAATATTGCGATTGGCTTAGGTAATGCCCCTTTTTCTAATGAAATACTTGCAACATTGCAACAAACACGTGAACAATATGATGAGATTGTGCAAGTCCATATTGATTGGGCAATTCAAGAACAACTGGCTAAATTTTGTTAAATTCAAAACAAAACAAATGACACTTCCTTTGTTTTAATCTTTTCTAGATATCAACAAAGTTTTCACTGTAGAAAAAAAATAGCATCCAGTTCACAACAACTTTACAAATAACACTAAAAAATATTGTGACTATATTTACAATAAATAGCCTTACTTTGTAACTAAATTATCAATCTCATAATTTACAATATTGACAAAAACCAATCGATAGATACTATAATATTTGGTTTTTTATGCCTTTAGATTTCATATAAATTAGGTATGATAAATAATAAATAATGATGATTATGGATTTTCACCAATGAATGTACGTAATGACTGGTCACGCGAAGAAATTCAGGCTTTATATAATCAGCCCTTTTTAGATTTAATTTTTGAAGCACAGCGCATTCATCGTGAACACTTTGATCCAAATACAATCCAAGTTAGCACACTGCTTTCAATCAAAACAGGTAAATGTCCTGAAGATTGCAAATATTGCTCACAGTCAGCACGTTACGATTCAAAACTCGAAGCTGAAAAACGCATAGCTGTAGATAAAGTTATTCAAGAAGCAAAAGAAGCATTAGCTTCTGGTTCTTCACGTTTTTGTATGGGTGCTGCTTGGCGTAATCCACACGAACGTGATATGCCTTATGTATTAGAAATGGTCAGCGAAGTTAAAGCATTGGGCTTAGAAACCTGTATGACTTTAGGCATGCTCAATCAATCACAAGCTGAACGCTTAAATGAAGCGGGTTTGGATTACTACAACCACAATTTAGATACATCACGTGAATATTATTCAAATATTATCACTACACGCACTTTTGATGATCGCTTAAACACTTTAGATTTTGTCCGTCAAGCTGGCATGAAAGTCTGTAGTGGCGGAATTGTCGGTCTAGGTGAAACCAAGCAAGATCGTATTGGTTTATTACATGAATTGGCAACTTTAGCCATTCATCCTGAATCTGTTCCTATCAATATGCTGGTTCCAATTGAAGGTACGCCACTTGCAGATGTTGAAAAACTGGATGTAACAGAATGGATTCGCACGATTGCTGTTGCACGCATTATTATGCCAAAAAGCTATATTCGCCTTTCTGCTGGGCGTGAATCTTTATCTGATTCTGATCAAGCTCTGGCATTTATGGCGGGTGCGAACTCTCTTTTCTCTGGTGAAAAGCTGTTAACAACCCCGAATGCAGGTGAAGGTCGAGATAAACAATTATTTGATAAGTTAGGTTTGATTGCTGAAAAAGCCAAACCGCGTATTCAAGAATTATCTGTAGATGCTATGGCAAGCTAAGTTATTCATACCTGCCGTTTTTAAAAAAGCCCCTTGTGGGCTTTTTTTATTGATTTAATTATTTTACAAAGTTATGTGCCGTAATTAAAATACCATAGCTTGCATTCAAATAATCACCTCTGCGAATACTATCGACTCCATTGGCATGATGTACCAGCAATTCTTGAGTAATCGCATCATAAGTGAAAGAATCAAAACTATCTTGATGATGACATAACCACGTCAATGTATCTGGCAAATACTCATCGACAATATAAGTTTGTGCTTTAAAATCTTTGTTCATTGACATATTTCTATCTGGCTAGGTGAAGATTATTGCTTTTATGCTTATAAAAGGCTTTGTTACACAAAGCGATCGTAGCTGATGTTCATTATTACTATTTTTTATTTCCTAAAAAACTAAAAAGTGAGCTTAAAGCTCACTTTCTATCACTATAAATTAAAGTTATTGATTAACTTTACTCATCCTTCATTCCCTATGTTCTCCTATTTCTTCCATGTGCTCATTTTCGTAAACATGTAAACAAAATAATCTCAGTAGCAATTGAAGCATCTTTTAAATTTCCTTCTGCTTGTTTTTTAATTTAGCTTACTAAAAATACATTTCATCCTAAAATGTATCTGTGATTAAAAAACCACACCCATTTATTAACATATTTTTTTGATCATGCAAACAATCTTGCAATAATTATTATTGTAAATTACAAAATAAAAGCACTTTTAACGCCAAAATACAGATTATTTTTCATTCAATACTCATGAAATTCAGAACGTAATAAAATTATCTGGGCTAAATACTTGAGTAGATTCATGAAAAATTATGTAGTGCAAAATGAGAAACAAAACAGTGCAAAATAGGCCAAAAACTTGCACATAGTGCTTACATAAATTCAGACATTAAAAAACCACTTAGGATTAGTACACCTAAGTGGTTGTTTTATTTGGTGGGCCCAGACAGACTTGAACTGTCGACCAACGGATTATGAGTCCGCTGCTCTAACCAACTGAGCTATAGGCCCTTATAAGCTGAATTTGTTATATATCAACAAGTTCAAGCGAGGCAATACTAACGAAAATTGTTTCAAAAAACAAGCATTTTTGTTTCCACTTGCACAGTAACACAACAATTATTTCACACTTTTATTTTGACGTTTATATTTTGATCAAATCAAAATAATATCTCCAAGACTAAGTCTTGGTATTATTGATATTAATCAAGAAAATTTATTGTATTTAACAGATCATAAATGCCAACTCAGCCACCCAAGTATTGAAATTAATCACGGATAGAGCAATTATTTAATTATACCTATAAAGTCTAAATAAAATAATTCAACAACGATGCAAAATAGCACTTTAAGAATAAAAGTAGAACAATGCTGATTAAAAAATTAACTTTTTATCTACTTACGAACCAAAGTTACGTTCTTTACGAGATTCCAAACAAATTTCGATTAAAGACCATACAACCACCAACATAAATAGCCCAAAAGCCAATAGAAAAGTTGAAAAATACATCATTCTTTTCATTCCTCATTAAACATATGCCAAAGTTGAACAATTTGTTCAAAAGCTCTTATCTTCGACAAAAGTCTAATAGGTATTTTTTGATCTGGATAGTCATTTTCAATCAAAATTAAGTCTTAATTTATATCATCTTATTTATTTTAAATATCAATTAATGCCCATTTATATATAAAAACAATTAGTCTCGCCATTTTCCAAACATATCTAGACAAATGTATTTATTTGTCATTTTAAGCTTATATGCTCTTGACTCTAAATCAGAACAAGCAGAAATTAGCCCACTTTCATATTGCCTAATTTCCTTCTATGTTAAAAAAATTTATTGGTGAATCTGCATTTAAAATTGCGGGATGGAACTATCATATAGAACCAGATGTACTTGAAAACAAACAAGTGATCGTTGGCTTTGAACATACATCTATGTTGGATGCAGTGCTTTCTCTGGCTCTGTTCCAAATTTTTGATATGAAAATTCATACCCTAATTAAAAAAGAATTATTTAAAGGGCCAATGAAACCATTATTAAAAGCACTGGGAGGAATTGCAGTCGATCGTAAATCCAATCAAGATATTGTTTCGCTTATGGTTGAGCATTTTCAACAAAATGAAAAATTCAACTTGGTGATTGCCCCAGAAGCCACACGTGCAAAGCCTGGTGAAGCGCGACGTCCAATTCGTACAGGATTTTGGCATATTGCTAAAGCAGCAAATGTCCCTATTGTTTTAATGTATGCCAATTCAAAAACTAAACAAGGTGGAATTTTAGGGAAAATATACCCAACAGAGATTAACCATGACTTAGCACTGTTAAAACAACTTTATAAAGATAAGGTCGATTTGGATATTATTATTCCTGAAGCTAAAAACTAAGTTCTATTTGTTTAAAAACTCAAAAGCTAGCCCTTTCTAAGAAAAAAGGGCTTATGGTAGAATTTAACACATTCGATTAGGCATACAGCCAATCTACAAGGAGCATATTTCGCATGGCGGGTCATTCCAAGTGGGCTAACATTAAGCATCGTAAAGCAAAACAAGATGCTAGCCGTGGTAAAGTTTTTACCAAATATATTCGTGAATTAACCACAGCTGCAAAGCTCGGTGGTCCCGATGCAGCAAGTAACCCGCGTCTTCGTGCTGTAGTTGAAAAAGCATTATCTGTAAATATGACACGTGATGTGATTAACCGTGCCATTCAACGTGGTGCGGGTGGTGAAGATAATGACGATTTAAAAGAAGTTACTTACGAAGGTTATGGCGTTGGTGGTGTTGCCGTTATTGTTGAAACAATGACTGATAACTTAAACCGTACTGTACCTGATGTACGTCACTGTTTTTCCAAAACCAATGGTAATTTGGGTACAGCAGGTTCGGTTGCATATCTCTTTACGAAACGTGGTGAAATTACTTTTGAAGATGTTTCTTTAGAAGATAAAATCATGGACGTGGCTTTAGAAGCTGGCGCTGAAGACATTGAAGTCAGTGAAGATGAAATCTTAGTTATCACCACACCTGAAAGCTTCGGTGATGTTCAAGATGCCTTAACTGCCGCAGGATTGAAATCTGATAATGCTGAAGTGGTGATGAACCCATCAACCAAAGCTGAAATTACAGACATTGATCAAGCAAAAATGATTTTAAAAATGATTGATATGTTTGAAGACCTTGATGATGTTCAGAACGTGTATACCAATGTTGAATTCTCAGATGAAGTTTTAGAACAATTGGATGCTTAATCTAATCAGTTGGCTTTAAATCTGTGATAAAAAAACGCACATATTCGTGCGTTTTTTTATATGTTTTATGAAAGCTTATGCTTTTTATAAAGGTGCCTTAATCATATACACATGCACAAACAACACCAACGCACCTGTCAATAGCAGACAAAAAAACCAGAGAATACATGCCAATATCATTCGCAATACCCATTTTTTGTAAATCGAAAAATGCTTAAATAAAGGTATTGTTCCCCATAACCAAAAAATATATTGAGAAATCAGCAACAAATAATCAAAACAACGATGTGATGACTGTTGTCCTAATTGAACATAAATGAAATCTACTATGAGCCAAATCAGTATGCTGATTAAGCCCATATAAACAAAGCGGCTAAGCTGCACTGTCCCAAACCATTAAACTTTATAGCTTGCTGAGCAAACCACTACAGTTAAAAACATTATATTCTTTAATCACAAAACTAGAATGTAGTGCTACAACGTGTTCAATTTTACCAATACGTTTGAGTAAAATTTCACTGTAATTTTCCATATCACGCGCAATCACTTCCACAATAAAATCCGCAGATTGTCCTGTCACCAAAAATGCGTTAATCACTTCTGGAATATTTTCCAACTCTTCCAAGAACTTGGCAAAAGTATCTGTATCATGCCGACTTAAGGAAACCTGTAATAGGACATGCAGGCTAAAACCTAGCTTTTTATAATTTAAATCACGCTTTAATCCAGAGATGATATTATTTTCAATCAAATGCTTAATGCGACGATGCACCGAACTTACAGAAAGATTAATGCGTTCAGAAAGCTCATTTAGATTAAGATCTTCATTGGTTAAAATTTCAAGAATTTGTTTATCAAAACGATCCAGTTCCATCATAAGCTCCACGATGTTTATATGTTTGAGATAATGCAAACGATGTCTTTAGAAATATTTTCAACATAATTTTTAGGAAAAATAAACACCTACTCCCTTCTCTCGACTACAAGTGAGAAATTAAGGTATTTTATTTTACAATATTAAACGCCACGCCAGTCGACACGGGCATTACGCTCCGTTTGATAAATACGCAAGACATATTGCCCTAAAGGTAAGTTGGTCAAAAAAGCCTTATATTGCATGAACTCATCGGATAGATTTTCACCACGTTCTTTTTCCCACGGCGTACCTGCAATTTCTAACAACGGCGCAAGCATTGAACACACTGCAATATCTGCCAAACCGAGGCGCTCGCCAACAAAATAACGCCCATGATTTTCAATAAGACGCTGATTTAAAATATCAACTAAAATATCCATGCGTTGTTTTGATTCAGCCACTTTATCCGAATTAAGTTGATAGCCTCTTGAGAGTATTGCCTTCATAATCGGTTTTGAATATTTTTCAAACTGACGTAAATAGCCTTTTTCCCCAATCATAATATCAAGCGATTCTGCACTTTCAGTTAAAGTATGCGCTAACCCCCAACGTCGAACATGCATGCCAAGCTCTGCCGCTTGCTCATTAATTTCTAGCGCTAAATCACGCTGTTGTACATCAGAACGGAGTAAAGAATGTTCTGGATAAACCTCATCTAAATACAATGCAATTTTGGTCGAATCTGCAATCCAATGGTCTTGGTCACGTAAAATAGGTAAGCGATTTTGCCCTGTTTTTAATTGCGCAAATGCGCGATGCACACCAGGGATCAAATTATGTGCAACATAGTCTAACTCTTTATGATCGAGCAACCAGCGAGCTTTCTCACAAAAATGAGATAAAGGAAACTGGTATAAAGTTCGCATAAATTCTCCGCAATTTATTTTTTAGTTCTGGTCATCAATATAACCATCAACATTCATCGAATACTTTAGTCACCCTACCTTAGAAATACAATGTACTTTTCTGCAAAAATAGATGCATACAACTCCATGCTATATCATTTATTTTTATACCTTTTTTTCTTTTCATTATCATCAAAGTAGATAAACCGATTAATTAAAACTCAAGCAAAAACTATTGTAAGACAAAATAATGTTGGTTTTTAAACACTTAGCATAGTTGAATTTATTCAAAATCTAGCACTTTATCTCTTAAACATCATTTTTCATAAGCTTTGCAAAAGCAATTGCTTAATTTTAAATTCAATTGGCTGTAGCGTTTTGATATCTATTTAAGGTGTCATTATGTCTCATTTAATTTCTGACAATGTTCATGTGGTTGAAAATGACCAAGGTGCGATTAATGCAGCGTATCAAGTTGCAGATTTTGCTCTAGAAGGTCGTAATGAACGTGATCAAAAACGTCTATTGCCTTTTGCTGAAATTGATTTATTCAGTGCAAAGGGTTTGGGTGGAATTCGTATTCCAGAAAAATTTGGCGGTGCTTTTGTCTCTAATAAAACTTTGGCGCATGTTTTTCGTATTTTGAATAAAGCCGATTCAAGTGTTGGGCAAATTCCACAAAATCAAATTGCTCTGCTGAATATGATCAATATTATGGGTACAGAACAACAAAAGACATTTATTTTTAATGAAATTTTACAAGGCAAACGTTTAGCCAATGGTGGCCCAGAACGCCACACCAAAGATACCAAAACCCTAAACACAACGTTAACAATCGAAAATAATCGTTACTTTGTTGATGGTGAAAAGTTCTACTCCACAGGCAGCAGTTTTGCCCATTGGTTGGCGATTAAAGCCATTCATCCCGAAGGTCATGTGGTTCTGACTATTATTAATCGTCAGGCAACAGGCGTTGAAATCATTGATAACTGGAATGGTTTTGGTCAACGTACAACATCAAGCGGCACAGTCAAACTGAATCAGGTCGAAATTGATCCATTCTTAATTTTTGATGAACGTCTACTTGGTAATACAGCAAATTATCGTGGTGCCTATTCGCAACTATTGCAAGTTGCTATTGATGTCGGCATTGCTGAAGCAGCTTTTGCCGAGACCTTAACGGCTGTACAAAAAGCACGCCCTATTGTGGATGCCCATGTCGAAAAAGCCAGTTTTGAGCATTACACCTTACAAGAAGTGGGTAAGTCCAACGTATTACTGGATGCTGCTATTTTATTACTCGATAAAGCCGCTGAATATTTAGATGAACTAGATGCACTCGATGAAGTCACGGATGAACAAGCAGCTCAAGCATCCATTTTAGTTGCAGAAGCAAAAATTTATGCCAATGATGCCGCCCTTCATATTTCAGAAAAACTTTTAGAGCTGGGTGGCAGCCGTTCAAGTTTAAGTCAGCATAATTTAGATCAGCATTGGCGCAATGCCCGTGTACATACCTTGCACGATCCTGTGCGTTGGAAATTACATGCCTTAGGGGACTATTACCTGAATCACACCTTCCCTGCACGTCACGCTTGGATTTAAGGATAAAAACATGACTTCATATCAAAAACTCTCCCCATCAAAAGATCAATCATTGGCTCAGGCGCATATTATTCAATCCGATGCTGAAGCTTTGGACATTGCACACGCTTTAGCAGAACAGTTTAAAGGCAATGCTGTACAACGCGATGCACAGCGCATTTTACCTTTTCAAGAAATTGAAGTATACAGCCAGTCTGGCTTATGGGCGATTACTGTGCCGAAGCAATACGGTGGTGCAGAAGTTTCCAGCCTTACGGTTGCCAAAATTATTGCCTTAATGAGTGGTGTCGATGGTTCAATTGGTCAGATTCCACAAAATCATTTTTATGCTTTGGAAGTGCTCAGAAATACCGGCACAGAACAACAGAAGCAAAAACTCTATGCCGAAGTTTTAAAAGGGGCTCGTTTTGGTAATGCCTTAGCAGAATTTAAAACCAAAAATGCAACGCAAAAGCAAACCGCAATCACTCCAACCGAACATGGCTTTGTGGTCAATGGGGAAAAGTTTTATTGCACAGGCAGTTTGTTTGCACATCGTATTCCAACCTTAGTCAAAGATTATGAAAATCGTGAATTTTTAGCCTTTATTGCACGTGAAAGTGAAGGTCTAGAATTGATTGATGACTGGTCTGGTTTCGGACAACGCACCACAGGTAGCGGCACGGTCAAATTCAATAATGTTCAGGTTGCAGCAGAAGACATTATTCCCTTTGATAGCGCCTTTAGCCAAGCCACTTTGGTCGGCCCATTTGCACAAATTATGCATGCAGCCATTGAAACGGGTATTGCTCGTGCGGCTTTTGAAGAAACCCTGCATCGTGTCCGTCAAGCACGCCCGTGGATTGATTCGGGTGTTGACCAAGCCACGGCTGATCCACTCACCCTATTTGAACTAGGTCGCATTGTTGCCGATGTCCGTGCCAGTGAAGTGTTATTAAAACAAGCGGCACGTTCGATTGATGCTGCAAAACCACAGCCCACTGCTGCAAATATTGCCAAAGCCTCGTTAGATGTGGCAAAGGTACGTGCCCACAGTACCGAAACAGCATTAAAAGCATCATCTAAGTTAATTGAACTGGCAGGCAGTCGTGGCAGCCAACGTGAAGATGGGCTGGATCGTTTCTGGCGCAATGCGCGTGTACACACGTTGCATGATGCATCTCGTTGGAAATACTATTTCATCGCAAACCATCTATTAAACGGTGTATTGCCACCACGTCGAGGAACATTGTAATGACCAATTCCTCAACCTCAAATACGCCCAAAAAAATCTTGCTCAATGCGTTTGATATGAACAGCGTCGGTCATATTAATCATGGTTTATGGACGCATCCACGTGATGAATCTCATCGTTTTAATGAACTGAGCTATTGGACTGATTTAGCGCAAACCTTAGAAAAAGGTTTGTTTGATGGCTTATTTATTGCTGACATTACCGGTGTTTATGATGTCTACCAAAATGGCATTGATCTCACTTTAAAAGAATCCATTCAACTGCCTAGTCATGATCCAACCACATTGGTTTCAGCGATGGCAGCAGTCACACAAAACTTAGGTTTTGGCATAACCGTTAACTTAAGTTATGAATCGCCTTATCAGTTTGCCCGCCGCTTCGCCAGTCTGGATCATTTAACTCAAGGGCGAATTGGCTGGAATATTGTCACTGGATATTTGGACAGTGCGGAACGACTGATTGGACAAAAAGGTTTAAAAGACCATGACCTTCGCTATGCACAAGCCGAAGAGTTTCTGGAACTTTGCTATAAATTTTGGGAAGGTTCTTGGGAAAATGATGCCGTTTTAAAAGACAAAAAACAGCGTATTTTTACTGATCCATCCAAAGTGCATCAGGTACAGCACCAAGGGCAGTTTTACCAAAGCCAAGGGGTGTTTCAAGTTTCACCGTCGAGTCAGCGGACACCGGTGTTATTTCAAGCTGGTGCATCACCACGTGGTTTAACCTTTGCCACACAACATGCAGAAGGTCTATTTATTGGCGGTGATCGACCAGAGAAAATTAAACAACAGGTCGATCAAATTCGCAATCAGGCCACTGCACAAGGTCGCAATGCTGAAGCCGTTAAAATTTTTGTTGGCATTACCGTGGTGACTGCCGAAACGGATGAACTGGCACAGCAAAAACTGGATGAATATATTCGCTATGCCAGTCCTGAAGCAGGTCTGGCGCACTTTTCTAGCTCAGTGGGTATGGATCTGTCTCAATTTGCAGATAATGAAACCATTCCCTATCAGCAGACCAACAGTATCGCGTCAGTCAATAACAAGTTTAAAGAACAAAGTATCAGTAAAAATGATTTAAAAGCGCAGCATGTATTGGGTGGACGCTATCCACTGATTGTCGGTAGTGGCGCGACTGTGGCTGAAAAACTGATTCAGTTGATGGATGACACAGGCATTGATGGTTTTAATTTGACCCGTACCGTTGCCCCTGAGTCACATCATGATTTTATCCAGTGGGTAATTCCACAACTGCAACAACGTGGGCGATATAAAACTGCATATGAAAATGGCAGTTTAAGGCACAAACTTTTTCAGCAAGGTGACCGATTGTCTGCTTCACATCCTGTTCAACAATTTCGATGTCAAAGCACCGCCTCAACTTCGAACTCCAACTTAAATCAAAAACAAAGCGCATAAATTTTGAGGTGCAGCATGGCACAAACAGCAAAAACCAAATTCATCCTTATTGGGGTGATTGTTGCCGCAGTCATTATTGGACTGGTGGTGTGGAATCAACAACAAAAATCGGGTTCAGATGAACTGGTGATTGGCATTAGTCCATCGTTTGCCAAACCATTACAAGTCGCAGTAAATGAAGCCAAACAACAAGGTTTGAATGTCAAACTGGTCGAGTTCTCTGACTGGAACACACCCAATATCACCTTAAATCATGGTGATATTGATGCCAATTTTTTTCAGCATCAACCCTTTTTAAGCAATGCTTTAAAAGAAACTGGCTTTAAACTCAAAAGCTTTGCTGCCGGTGCTGCCACGCATGTTGGCTTATATTCTAAAAAATATAAAAGCTTTGATCAGCTGCCACAAAATGCCACCGTTGCCATTCCTAACGATCCTGTTAATCAAGGTCGGGCATTATTACTTTTGCAACAAGCCAAACTCATCACTTTAAAAAATCCTGAAAATCATTTATCAAATGTATCGGACATTGCAAGCAACCCTAAAAATCTACAATTTGTTGAAGTAGAAGGTCCTCAAACAGCTCGTGCGATTGACGATGTCGATCTGGCTTTTGGCTATCCACATTACTTACGTCTGGCTAAAACTGCCGATCCTGAAAGTGCCTTATTGTTCGATGAAAACACCAATAATCGCTATGCCATTCTGTTTGTGGTGCGTGAAGACTATCAGGACAAAGATGACAAATTGAAAAAATTCGTCAGCATTTATCAAAATTCAGCTCAAGTGAAGCAAGCTTTGAATGAAGATTTTGGTGCCAAACTCTGGTTTCCAGGCTGGAAATAAGGAATGATTATGTCTATTTCCACCTTCAAAAATCTTAAAATTTGGCTGATTGCACTCAGTGTTATTCTTGTCATCGCAGGTCTTTCAATTTATCGCTATAGCAACAATCAAAGCCAGCAAGACGTTCTAAAAATTGGTATTAGCCCACCCTATGCCGAACTGTTAAGAAGTGTTGCTGACGAAGTCAAAGCGCAAGGCATTCATGTCGAACTGATTGAGTTTTCAGACTGGCAAGCCCCCAATGTTGCGGTTCAAAATGGCGATATTGATGCCAACTTTTTTCAGCAAAGTGTGTTCTTGGCCAATGCCGTACGTGAAACAGGGTATAACTTACACGCCTTTGCCAAAGGTTCAGGCAGTCATGTTGGCTTATATTCGAAAAAATATCAGTCGCTTGATCAAATCCCCAATCAAGCCAAAGTGGTCGTGCCGAATGATCCTGTGAACTTATCACGTGGCTTAACGCTATTGGCTCGTGCAGGCTTGCTCTCGGTAAAAGATGTCAACAATGAATTAACTACACTGCAAGACATCACCAGCAACCCAAAACAACTCAAATTAATTGAAGTTGAAGGCCCACAAACAGCACATGCCTATAACGAAGCAGACTTGATTATGGGCTTTCCACATTACTTAAAAATGGCAAAAGTCGCTGACCCAAATTCAGCACTTTTTATTGACCCAGTGGATAAAAAATACGCCATTTTATTTGTAACGCGTAAAGACTACCAAGATGAAAACCAAAAGCTGGCCGTATTTGTAAAAACTTTCCAAAACTCAGCCAAAGTTCGTGAAATTTTGAATAAAGATTTTGGACAAAGCATGTGGTTTGAAGGCTGGAAATAAGGAGAACAACAATGGTGAGTTTTGGTTCACAAATCGACTTTTCAGTCCCACATATTAAAATTCGGCAGTTGAATAAGTTTTACCATGTGCAAAATACGCAAGTGCATGCCTTAAAAGATATCCATCTAGATATTCCTCAAGGCAAAATACTGGGCATTATTGGTAAAAGTGGTGCAGGTAAATCATCTTTGCTGCGCACCTTAAATGGATTAGAACAGGCCAATGAAGGCAGTATCCATATTCATCAACAAGAAATTTCCTCATTAAACCATCATGACCTGATTCAGCTGCGCCAGAAAATGGGCATGATTTTTCAGCATTTTAATTTAATGTCAGCGAAAACCGTTTGGGAAAATGTCGCGCTACCGTTAAAAGTTTCCAACTTTAACAAGGCGGACATTGCACAACGGGTCAATGAAGTTCTTGAATTGGTTGGACTCAGTGATAAAGCCGAACATTACCCTTCACAGCTTTCAGGTGGACAAAAGCAACGGGTCGGTATTGCCCGTGCGTTGGTCAGTCATCCTGAAATTTTACTCTGCGATGAAGCCACTTCGGCACTCGACCCTGAAAGTACCTCGGTGGTACTTTCCCTACTCAAGGAAATTAATCAAAAACTGGGAATCACCATTGTACTGATTACCCATGAAATGCAGGTGATTCGTGAAATTTGTGATCAAGTGGTGGTGATTGATCAGGGTGAAATTGTGGAATCAGGACAAGTTTGGTCGGTATTTTCCAATCCTAAACAAGCCATTACCCAAGAGTTGCTTAACCTTGAACAATTGGATCTACCATTTACGCTTTACCCAGCATTAGATGACTTGGTCACACACAGTATTTTAAAACTAAAATATGCCAGTGAGGCCAAACATTCTCCTGACCTTTCCCATCTTTTAAATCAATTTGGCCATGCCGTGCATTTGTATCAAAGCCATATCGATAGCATTCAAAATCATTTGGTCGGCACTTTAATTGTGGGCGTGGCGGATTTAAATATTGATCTGCAACAACTACAACAACAATTCAAAAATCAAATTGCACAGGTAGAGGTATTGGGCTATGCACGACCAACTTATTGATCTTTTGCTTACTGGCACCATCGATACCTTATTAATGGTTGGCGTTTCCGCATTTTTTGCCTTGCTGATTGGTCTACCGATGGCCGTAATTTTGGTCAACACCTCGGAACATGGCATCTATCCATCGAAAAGTATTAACCAGTCTTTGGGTTGGCTAGTCAACATGACCCGCTCTGTGCCCTTCCTGATTTTAATGGTGGCACTGATTCCATTGACTCGACTGATTGTCGGCACCAGTTATGGCGTATGGGCAGCGGTTGTTCCGCTCACCATTGCAGCGACCCCTTTCTTTGCCCGTATTGCCGAAGTCAGTTTACGTGAAGTCGATCAAGGGTTGATTGAAGCCGCTCAAGCCATGGGGTGTAACCGTAAACAAATTGTTTGGCATGTCCTTCTGCCAGAAGCCCTACCCGGAATTGTGGCAGGCTTTACCGTGACCTTGGTCACCATGATTAATTCCTCAGCTATTGCAGGTGCCATTGGTGCTGGCGGTTTGGGTGATATCGCCTACCGTTATGGTTATCAGCGTTTTGATATGCAAATCATGCTTGCCGTGATTGTGGTGCTTATTATTTTAGTGATGTTGGTACAATTGGCTGGAGACACGCTTGCCAATCAGCTAGACAAACGAAAAGTTTAAAGCCCGTTGCCTTGCAGTTGTTTTCAATAAACATGAAAGCCATGACCTGACTTTGTCATGGCTTTCATGTAAAATCAGCCACAATTTTTAAATCATACGTTGTGAGTCATTTCATGGGTTTTAATTGCGGTATTGTCGGCTTGCCGAACGTGGGTAAATCTACACTTTTCAATGCATTGACTAAAGCTGCCATTGCTGCAGAAAACTTTCCGTTCTGTACCATCGAACCGAATACAGGGATTGTGCCTGTACCAGATCCACGTTTAGACAAATTGACTGCGATTGTAAAACCACAACGTGTTATTCCAACATCAATGGAGTTTGTGGATATTGCAGGTTTGGTTGCGGGCGCGTCTAAAGGTGAAGGCTTGGGTAACCAATTCCTTGCCAATATCCGTGAAACAGATGCCATTGCTCACGTTGTTCGTTGTTTTGAAGATGAAAACGTAATTCACGTTAATGGTAAAATTGACCCGCTAGATGACATTGCAACCATCAATACTGAACTTGCACTTGCTGACCTTGAAGCGGTTGCCAAAGCCATTACACGTTTGTCTAAATCTGCAAAAAGTGGTGACAAAGAAGCCATTGCAGTCAAAGCCATCTTAGAAAAAATTCAGCCTTTACTTGACGAAGGTAAACCAGCACGTGCAGCTGACCTTGATGATGACGAACGTAAATTGGTTCGTGGTTTTGGTTTAATGACTTTAAAACCAACCATGTACATTGCTAACGTCGCTGAAGATGGTTTTGAAAACAACCCACATTTAGATGCCGTTAAAAAATTAGCAGCTGAAGAAAATGCCATTGTGGTTCCCCTGTGCAACCAGATTGAAGCTGAAATTTCTTTACTTGAAGATGAAGACCGCGCTGAGTTTTTAGAGGCGATGGGCATGGAAGAACCAGGCTTGAATGTAGTAATTCGTGCAGGTTATTCATTGCTTGGCTTACAAACCTACTTCACTGCTGGCGTACAAGAAGTTCGTGCTTGGACAGTTAAAATCGGTGCAACGGCACCTCAAGCGGCAGGTGTGATTCACACTGACTTTGAAAAAGGCTTTATTCGTGCTGAATGTATCGCTTATGATGATTTCATTCAATACAACGGCGAAGCTGGCGCGAAAGAAGCTGGCAAATGGCGTTTAGAAGGTAAAACTTACGTGGTTCAAGACGGTGACGTTTTACACTTCCGTTTTAACGTATAAGTAGTATCCAATATAGAAAAGCCCTGATTTAAATCAGGGCTTTTTTGTTAGCTTAAACTAAGCTTAAAAATAGCATTAAATGACAAATGAATACGCTAACTACTTGAATCTCACACAATATTATTACTTTTATTGTTCTGTATTATCGATAAATTAATCACAGGCACTAATGCCTGTATAGAATAATCGAAAATGAAAAAGATCAGCACATTTATTGCAGCAGGCTTGTTCACAATGCTTAGCGCAACTGCATTTGCGTGTCCACAAGGGACAACATTAGCAGGTGGTTCAGGCCCAAATCATAAAGGTGGTAAATGTGTCCCAGCCACGGCAATGGCTAAACAAGATAAGATGAAACACGATCAAACGGCAAAACAAGACAAAATGATGAAACACGATCAAATGGGGAAACAAGACCAGATGATGAAAAAAGATCAAATGGGGAAACATGATCAGATGATGAAACATGATCCAATGAAAACCAATAATATGGCTGATAAATCTCATAAAGCAGCTCCAGTTGCAAGCGCAGATGCACACAAAGCTAAAACTGAGACCCATAAAGCAGTGAAGACCCAGTAAATAATCAGACATACAAAAAGCCAGTGCAATGCACTTAATGCCAGTCAGTTAATAAATTGACTGGTTTTCTTATTTTAAATTCATGATGTTATTCGATACGTGGAAATGTCATCCGCAACTGTTCGAGGCATGAGGTGTATACACCGCAAGATTGGAAAAGTAAGGTTTCTGCGATTAATTGATCAATAAAAGGTATTTGGCGAGTTTTGCGGTGAGGCGCACTGCGCCGCAAGATGCCTTTCTTGCGAACTCAAAATATATTTTGAGGCTTCTCATTTGGGCTTATCCAAAGTAATAGATGAGCTCCAAGTATTTGATTTAAAAATATAAGACTCCGTTGTAAAGAACTAAAAATCTAAGGAGTTTATTACAAAACTCCTTAGCTGATCAGCATTAGTGCAATGCACTGGCTTTTTTATATTTTGAAGCAATCATCTAACTGATATGTATAGACTTCGCATCCATTTCAGCACGTAATACATGGGCCTGATCCAACATACGTTGCTCTAGCTCCTTACGAAAACCGAGCATAAACACCATTTCCGCCAAGACAAATAATGGGCCAACTGCAAGCCCAACAATGTCGTCCATAAAGGCTGGTTTTTTCTTTTCATAAAAATGACCAATAAACTGAAATACCCACCCCACCACAAAAATTCCAATACTTAAGCTTAACCAAGCAGCAAATTCTAGATGAGCAATTTTTAAAGCCAAAGGATATGCAGCAAGCAAAACAATCAACATAATGAATGCAAAAATACGATCCAAACTAAAATAATAAACACTCGTCACCACAATAAGTCCCAAAGCCAGCGTCAGCTCCATACCTGACAGCACAAACCCTGCTCTTGCGGTTAAACAAAGAATTGAAAAAACAATCAAAGGAATACCGACAAAATGAGTCAAAATATTTTTATGGTCTAAGTGATATGCTGCATATTGGCTCAGCAACTGTTCTAATTTGGTCATGTGATTCTTCCTTGTTACACTATGCTTCTACTATATAAAAATATGAAAGACCAAGTTGTCGGCTAAATGACAACTCACAGCAAAAAGGAATTTATGTGCTTGAACCAACGTATATCCATCATTTAGAAAATAATATGTGGTTCTCCCAACTACCACCTATATTCAAAGCATTTATTTTGAGCCATGCGGTTCAACAAAAATTTGACAAAGAACAAGCCATTTTCCATTCGGGTGATGCTTTTAATGGTCTTTATGCCGTTTTAAATGGCTCTGTTCGCTTAGGCTATATTGACATTGAAGGTAAAGAATCGGTGGCTGCAATTGTGGAACCAATTATGTGGTTTGGTGAAATCTCTTTGGTCGATGCCCAACCTCGCTCGCACGATGCCATCGCCATTCAAAAAAGTTTAATTTTGCATATTCCAAGTAGTGCCATTCAAAAATTACTCAAAGAACAACCCATTTTTTGGTATCATATTGCGCAATTAACCAGTCAAAAATTGCGTTTTGCTTTCTTAGAACTGATTTCAATTCAAACGCAAACCTTAAAGCAGCGTTTAGCCCAACGCCTGATGTTTATTTTAAATGGTTATGGCAACCATCTGATGATTGAAAAAAACACCATTCATTTATCTCAGGAACAATTGGCGCAAATGCTGACCTGCTCTAGACAAACGGTGAATCAGGAATTACAAGCGCTGGAAAAGCAAAATATTTTGCGTCTCTCTTTTCGGAAAATTGAAATTTTAGACCTTGCAGAATTACATCGTATTGCGCATGTCGTTGCTGAATAAAATACACATTAAAGGTAATGCAAATCAGTTAATCAATTGACTGGATTCTTTATTTTAAATTCATAATGTTATTCGATACACGGAAACGTCTTCCGCAACTGTTCGAGGCAAGACTACTTTGAAAAGTACAGTTTCTGCGACGAATTGATCAATAAAAGATATTTGACGAGTTTTGCGGAGACAATGCCTTTGGTTACTTTGGGCTTATCCAAAGTAACATATGAGCTCCAAGTATTTGATTTAAAAATATAAGACTCCGTCGTGAATAATTCAAAAGCTAAGGAATTTATTACAAAACTCCTTAGCTAACTGGCATTACACATTAAAGTGCCTTTTAAGCAAACATAAAAAAGCCACCTTAATTGTTAAGATGGCCAGATGCGAGTTAAACTTGCTTTAACATAGCAGCTTAAAATTCATAATTCACACGCAGTAAAGCACTGCGCGGTGTACCCGGCATTGAACTTGAACGCCAGTATTCTTTATCAGTTAAATTGGTTAAGGCTAAAGTAACATTCCAAGGGTTTGCACTATAACCAATGGCCGCATCTGCTCGGTTAAAACCTTTTAGTTTTTGAGTGTTTTCCACATCGTTCCATGAATCACCAACTTTGGTCACGCCAATTTCAGCATACCATTGCTCTGTAGGTAAATAACGGACAAAAAGATTTCCTGTTTGCTTGGCTGTTTCTTTTAAACGATTGCCCACTAGCTCAGGTTTTTCTTTATTTTGTTTAACCGTTGCATCCAAGAAACTATAGCCACCACGGACATAAACACTGTCCAATACGCGACCAATAAAGCTAAACTCTGCACCACGTGACTGATGCTCACCACCGACAGCCCAGACATCAGGCTCTTTATCCTTATTTGGAATATAACGAATATTATGTTTACGAATATCATAAACCGAAAATTGCGTCGTTAAGCGCTCATCCATCCAATCACTTTTAAGCCCAATTTCATATTGGTCACTGTATTGCGGTTCAGCGTCGAAGGTATTTAAATTTTGTGAAGCGCTGATCACGCTAATCCCCATTTGACCACCAAAGGGTGCAAAACTTTTACTATAAGATGCATAGATACTTTGTGATTCAACAGGCTGCCAAACCACACCCACATTTGGACTGACCGATTGATCACTGACAGTACGCTTGTAATCCTGATCAGTTTCAGACTTCAACTTATTGCTGGTTGAGTTTTTATAATAATCATAACGCAGCCCCAGCATCAACTTCACTTCTGGAATAATGGTGATTAAATCCTGTGCAAACACCCCATAACTTGTCCCTTGATTATAATTATGCTGCGTAATAAGCGGATTGTCCGCCCGATTACCAAAACGATCCCCTGTTAGCGGATTCACAAATCCATAAATTAAAGAGCCATCGCTATTTTTATTGGATAGTTTTGGTTCACGTTGCTCATAAGACACATCTACGCCAAGCAACACCTGATGTTGAAATGCGCCAGTATTAAATTTTCCTTTAACATCAAACGTTGTTGATGTGGTTTTATTGCTGGTCTGTTGCCAATAATAGTTTTGATCAATATATCCTTTATAACAGCCCTTATTTGTTGCGGTGGCTGGCTGATTTGCCGCACACATTTTACCTACATAAAAATGGTCAAATCTTGATCGGCTTGTCTATAACTCGCTGCCCAATGCACCGTCCAATCTGGCGCAAAGGTATAGCTCAAATCGGAACGCAAAGTCTGGGAAACATCATTGACATAATCACCGTCTTGAGCAAAGCCCATGTCACGTGATGTTCCTGATGGTAATTCAAAAAAATTGGGTCCGCGATCTGGAACACGGTGCAAACGGTCATACGTATATTGTCCTGTCCAAACCAAACCCTTTTGATTATTAAAGGTCACACTCGGTGACAGCATTAGCTCATCACTGCTAATGCCTTGACGGAAACTATCCGTTTTATAAACATCGGTAGTTAAACGCGCCGCCCACTGATCAGAAATAACCTGATTGACATCTAACGTGGTTCCCAGATGATTAAATGATCCCGTATAAATTCCAACACTGCTTTTCGAGTCAAAATTGGCATATTTACTCACCATATTAATTACGCCACCACCTGCACTTCGCCCATACAGTACAGAAGCTGGCCCTTTTAATATTTCAATCCGTTCAATATTGGCTGTACTGCGTCGTACTTGCCCACTTTCACGCACACCATCACGGTAAATATCACTCACGTCTGCCTGAAAACCACGCAGCTTAATTCCATCACCACGCATATCATAGGACGTATCAACACCCGGCGTGCCTTGAAGCATGACGCTTAAATCATTCGATCCATAGATTTTATATTTTTGTACATCAATCGTATCAATGGTCTGTGGAATATCTTTTTTATCCAAACCATTACGCGTCACACTGGCTTGTTTGTAGTCGACATAGGTTTTTACTGGATCTTGTGCACTCATGGCTTCAATAGCAATGGTCGGAAGAACTGCGGTTGTTCTACTTCCTTCTGCTGAATCAAGATGTTCACTGGCAAAGGTAGAATGAGCACACGCTATCATTAAGCTAAGTAGACTCAACTTTAGAATTCGATCTGAATGTGTGTGTTTAAAAGCTAAATGTGAATGACCAAAAAAAGACGGCATAAATGGGAGACATGGTAAAAATTTACCGAATACTAATATAAATGATAATTATTTTCATTACTAATCATATACAAAATCTCCATTTTTTACCCAAGCTGTTCATTTCATTTAAAATTACCCCCTATTGTTTGTTGTTTTTTTCAGCAACACATCCTCTAATTACACTTTGCTCTTAATTGAGGTTGTATATTTAGCATCGACAAAAAAAAAGCCCTCTCATCAACATTATCGCTTGCAGCGAAACAATCAACGATTGAACTTTTTTGCTGAAATACTCATACAACATGAATCAGCTTTCTACACGTTTAAAGTGCTACTAAATTAGGAACAAAAAGGAAAACTGTTGCTATGTTAAGATAACAACTGACACACATTCACCTCATCAAAACCATTGCGACAAGGTGCTATATCTCGTTCAATATTTAAAGATGCAGCAGGAATCAATTGTGCTTTTTCTGTCGTAGCTGTCGTTTGAACACTACTACATGCACTCAGGAAGACCATTAAACTTATTGAAAAAAACACTTTATTAAACATATTATACACCCCCACTTATTTAATAATTACAAAACCAACCAGTGATTTAATATTTATTATTATACACAAATTATCACTTGGTGATAATTCAATATATTTATCAGGTGATCACTTTATCGTCTTACTCATTGCTTAAAACTATAAATATAAATATCCCCTTCAAAATTTAGATCAAAAAAACGAGGCCATTGCCTCGTTTTATTTTCATCAAACCCCTTTCTTTTTAGGATCTGTATTTCCTAGTTCAGGATGTTCGATTGCACCTCTACATTGTGCTTTATCACGCTCATAATCGGCTTGTTTTTGTGCCACCGAATTTGTTTGATCAATACTTTCACGTGCCCAAATTTCTAAACTGGTTAATGCTTTACGGCATAACGCATATTTACCTTCAGTCACTGAATCCGTCATTTTGACATTAATACGCCAATCGGTGCTCAACTTACGCGCAGGTTTACGGACTTGATCTTCTAACAAATCCAATTTTTGCGCATAAACCAAACCATCCACTTGATTGATGAAGTTCCAAGCATGTTGCGCATAAGTGGTCGCATCATTGGTGAGTTTAGGTGCAGACTTAATTTCAACTTTTTGCTCAGGTTGTTCTGAAGAATGACCGCAAGCTTGTAATGCAAAAGTACTGCACAGTACAGAAACCATCACTATTGCACGTGATTTGAACGCAAACATATCAGCTGCCTATACAAACATTTCGGCACTATGCTAGTGAATTCGGGTAGAATACTCAATCATCATTTGCCCCATTGTTTAACTCTTTAGGTGTGTCGTGTCTGAGCACAAAATCCCTCCAGTACAAGCTGCTGGCTTTTGGCAAGGCGCTAAAGACAGTCAAGCCATTATTTTTACCTATCTTCCCGTTTCTTTTGCTTTTGGTGTCTCTGCAACCCAATTTGGCTTTAGCTCTTGGGAAGCGCTGTTTTTATCCTGTTCGATGTATGCCGGAGCCAGCCAGTTTTTAGTGGTGGCTTTACTCGGTAGCGGTACGTCTATTTGGATGACTGCACTGACGGTGATTGCATTAGATATTCGCCATGTGCTTTATGGCCCAGCCTTACAAAATTTAATCCAAGATAAATTAAACTTAAAAAAAACGGCCATTTGGTCATGGGGGCTGACTGACGAAGTTTTTGCCTCTGGCATGATTAAA
The DNA here is from genome assembly GCF_900107285.1 of Acinetobacter kyonggiensis. Classification (GTDB taxonomy): domain Bacteria; phylum Pseudomonadota; class Gammaproteobacteria; order Pseudomonadales; family Moraxellaceae; genus Acinetobacter; species Acinetobacter kyonggiensis. Next base: position 243,582 of record NZ_FNPK01000003.1, read on the forward strand.
CTGTCACAACGTCGTCAAGAATGGTCTGAATCTTGGATGTTGGGTTTAAGTTTATTTAGTTGGATATCTTGGGCTTTAGGCTCTTTTTTAGGGGGTTTATTTGCCGACCAAGTCAGTTCTTTACCGCAGTTTTTACAAGCAGCTTTAGACTTCTTATTACCTGCACTGTTCTTAAGTTTCCTGCTTGCCGCATTTGAAAAGAAACATACTTTTATTGTTGCTGTGTGTTTAATTGTTTCGGCCATCACCTGTTATTTTATTAATTTATCCGCTGCCATTTTTATTGGGATTTTATCGGGAATTTTGGCAGGCTTATTTAAGCACTATATTTTAAAACAACACGATGATGAGTTTGGAGCATCACATGAATCTTGAAATTATTTTGGTCGGCATTATTGTCGGAATTGCGAATTTCATTTCTCGTTTTGGCCCATTTTATGTCATTCAAAAACATCAACAAAACTCACAAAAACGCGGTTCTGTTTGGATTAAAATTGCATTAGGCAGTATTGGCATTGCCGCAATTAGTTCAATGTTGGTGGTTGCAACACTCCCCCCGCTGATGGAAACACCCAATAAAAGCATTGCTATGCTGGTCGGTTTTATCACTTTAGCAGGACTATATTTTAAATTTAAGCAAATTGTCGCGGCAACACTCACCGCGGCTGTGGTCTATGGTTTGGTTTATACCTATGTGCCCGTTTCATTTTAACTCCTTTAAAAAATCTCCCTCTTTTATAAAGAGGGATTTAGGGAGAGTTCAATAAACTTTATAAATAAAATTGTTAGACAATATCATTATTTTATGTGAATCAAGCCTTAACAGTCAGAACAGTTCTGCTATGCTAAAAGACCACTTTAGCAAGGACGATTCATATGAGCGTGACCATTGGTACTCCCCTTCAATCTTCTGCTTTTAAAGTTTTATTGTTAGGTTCGGGAGAATTAGGTAAAGAAGTGGTGATTTCTTTACAACGTCTAGGTGTAGAAGTTCATGCTGCTGACCGTTATGATCATGCTCCTGCCATGCAAATTGCACATTATTCCTATACTTTAAATATGGCAGATGCCGAAGAACTCAAACAACTGATTCAACAAGTAAAACCACATTTAATTATTCCTGAAATTGAAGCCATTGCGACGCAAGTTTTAGTCGACATCGAACAACAAAATATTGCCACCGTTATTCCTTCTGCTAAAGCAGTTAATTTGACCATGAACCGCGAAGGTATTCGCCGTCTTGCAGCAGAAGAATTAGGTTTACCGACATCTGCTTATCGCTTCGCTGATACGTTGGAATCTTTCCGCGCAGCTTGTGATGATATTGGCTATCCAAACTTTGTAAAACCTGTGATGTCTTCTTCAGGTAAAGGTCAATCACGTGTTAAAAATTTTGACGAAGTTGATGCCGCTTGGGAATATGCGCAAACCGGTGGTCGCGTAAATCAGGGCACGGTGATTGTTGAATCACAAATTGATTTTGATTTTGAAATTACCTTACTAACTGTACGTGCTAAAAATGCTGAAACGGGTGAAATTGAAACCCAGTACTGCGACCCAATTGGACACCGTCAAGACTCAGGTGACTATGTCGAAAGTTGGCAACCTCAAGCCATGACTCCAGCGGCATTAGAAGAATCAAAACGTATTGCTAATAAAGTCACAATCGCCTTAGGTGGCTGCGGTATTTTTGGGGTTGAACTGTTTGTCAAAGGCGATAAAGTATGGTTTAGTGAAGTATCACCACGCCCACATGACACAGGACTTGTGACCCTTGCTTCACAATTTCAAAGTGAATTTGAACTGCATGCACGTGCCATTTTAGGCTTACCAGTGAATACAACACGCCATAGTGTGGCAGCAAGTGCTGTGATTTACGCAGGTGTAGATGATCGCAATCTTTCATTTTCTGGCTTAAATCTTGCTTTAGCAAATCCAAACACCGATATTCGCCTTTTTGGTAAACCCGAAGGTTTTAAACGTCGTCGCATGGGCGTTGCAACCGCACGTGCTGAAACAACCGATCAAGCACGTGAACTCGCACTACATACTGCGACTCAAGTCAGTGTTCAACAAAACTAAACTTGCCACCTTATTTACGGACCACTGTTCATGATCAATACCTCTCCGCTATTGAATTACGTTAAAAGTAACCATGACATTCAGGCGATTAATCAATGGCGCACAGATGTTGAAAAACAGCTTCAAGATGGTTTTGAAAATGGACAGTCAATTCGTGAAGTCATTTTAAGCCGCTCCAATTTGATTGATGAAGCACTACAGTTCCTATGGAAACATGCAGAACTCGATCAAACGGATTTAGGTTTATTTGCAGTTGGTGGTTATGGTCGTCGGGAAATGTTGCCGTATTCCGATGTCGACATCATGATTTTATCGGAAGATGACCTCAGCCCAGATCAAGAAAAATTGATTTCTACGTTTATTTCATCACTTTGGGACGTGGGCAATTTCAAACCCGGCATTAGTGTGCGTACCATTTCACAATGTGTAGAACAAGCCACCAATGATTTAACTGTTGCCACGGCACTGATTGAATCACGTTTAATTATTGGTAATGAAAATTTAGCCAGATGGCCACGTCGTATCGTGTCACAAACATGGACTGATAAAACCTTTTTCGATGCCAAAATGGATGAGCAAGCCAGACGTTATGCGCAACACAACAATACCGAAAGTAATTTAGAACCCGATATTAAAAATGCACCGGGTGGTATCCGTGACATTAACCAAATTGGCTGGATTGCAAAGCGTCATTTTCGGGTCAATCGTATTTATGATCTGGTACATTTAGGTTTTATTTCTGAGTTTGAGCTGGGTGTTTTAGAAGAAGCGGAAAGCTTTCTTTGGGAAATTCGTCATCATTTACACCGCTTAACCAAACGTGATGAAAACCGTTTATTATTCGACTATCAACGTGATATAGCTGCTTTGTTTGGCTATACCCGTGAAGAAGATAAATCACCTAATTACCCAATTGAACAATTTATGAAGCGCTATTATCGTAGCGCACAGCAAGTTTCAACCCTCAATGAAATGCTACTTGCCTACTTTAATGAATCGGTGATTACCCCGCGTTTACCCAACTATGAACGTAAAATTGAAGAAATTAACGAACACTTCAAACTGGTGGATGGCAAACTTGCCGTACAACATCATAAAATCTTTTCGGAACGCCCAAGCGCTATTTTAGAATTGTTTTATATCTTAGCCAATCGCCCAGAGATTGAAGGCATTCGCGCACGTACTTTACGTCTGCTCATACTTGCTGCAAAACGAATTGATCAAAGCTATAGAGATAATCCTGAACATCAAGCCTTATTTATGGCGATCATTCGTTCACCACATCGTCTATATGACACTTTGGTTGCGATGAAACGCTATAGCGTTTTAGGTAACTATATTCCTGCATTCGGGCAAATTATGGGACTGATGCAATATGACTTGTTCCATATTTATACCGTAGATGCACACACCCTATTATTGCTGCGTAACCTCAACCGCTTTAAAGCACCTGAATTTGCCAAAGACTTTCCTGTAGTAAGTTCAGTATTCCAACGTCTGGCACGTCGTGACATTGTCTATTTAGCCGCTTTATTTCATGACATTGCCAAAGGTCGTGGTGGCGACCACAGTGAATTGGGTGCAGAAGATGCCATTAACTTCTGTCGTACCCACGGCTTTACTGAACGTGAATGCAACCTTGTTGCATGGCTCATTCAAAATCATTTACTGATGTCGATGACCGCACAGAAAAAAGATATTTCCGATCCAGATGTGGTACAAGACTTTGCTGAAAAACTCGGTGACATGGAGCATCTAGATTATTTATATACTCTGACTGTTGCCGATATTAATGCCACCAATCCAAAACTGTGGAATACATGGCGCGCATCGCTTATGCGTCAACTTTATACTCATGCCCGTGATGTGATTCGTACCGGTCTTGGTCGCCCTGTCGATTATCAAATGCTGATTGAAGACACTAAATTTGCAGCCAGTGAACTCTTGGTCAATGATTTCTCCCTCTACGATGTAGAAACCGTTTGGCAGGAACTGGGTGATGAATACTTTATTAAGGAATCAGCAGATGAAATTGCATGGCATACCCGTGCAATCTTGCAGCATGGCAACAACTCTGAACCTTTAGTGTTAATGCGTGCACATCGTAAATCTGCACAAGATGCCGTACAGATCTTTATTTACACACAAGATCAACCCAATTTATTTGCCACCACAGTGGCTGTATTTGACCGTATGAATCTTGACGTTCAAGATGCCCGAATTATTACCGCAAGTACTGCATTTAGTTTAGATACCTATGTGGTTCTAGACCGTTTTGGTACTTTGCTGACCGATCCTGAACGTGAAAAAACTGTCATTGATGCCTTAGTCAAAGCACTGAGCCAATCAGATAAATATCCCGGCTTAATGCAGCGTCGTATTCCACGCCAATTACGCCATTTCGATATTGAAAATACCGTCGATATCACCCTCAATGCCGCACTACAACAAAATATGGTTGAAATTTCAACACTTGACCATCCGGGCTTACTGGCCAAAGTAGGTGGTTTATTTATGATGCAAGGTTTAGATATTCACTCTGCTAGAATTGCAACACTGGGTGAGCGTGCAGAAGATATTTTCTTTGTCACCAAAAAAGATGGCATTCCAATGTCCGATTCAGAAGCCAAAACGTTTGCTGCTCAATTAAAATCAGCACTCGATGAAGTTTCGAATCAAGTCTCTGGTCAACATTAACTTAAATTACGCGGTATCGATTTTATGAACTCAAGTTTGTCATTATTGCATCCTTATCCTTTTGAAAAATTAAATAAACTTTTTCAGGATATTCAACCTGCAGATTTACCACTCATTCCATTGTCGATTGGTGAACCAAAACATCCTGCACCAGAGTTTGTAAAACAAGCAATTATTGACAACTTTAAGCATTTATCGACTTACCCAAACAGTAAAGGTTTACCAGAACTGCGCCAAAGTATCGCTGCTTGGCTGACACGACGTTTTAAGCTGAATAGCATTAGCGCTGAAAGTAATATTCTTCCTGTATCAGGAACACGTGAGGCAATCTTTTCTTTTGTTCAAGCTTTAGTGAACCGTGAAGATGCGCCTTATGTGGTCATGCCGAATCCTTTCTATCAAATTTATGAAGGTGCAACCTTACTTTCGGGTGCCAAACCATACTTCATTAATTGCACAGAAGAAAACAACTATCTAGGCGACTTTGATGCTGTACCTTCTGAAGTCTGGGAAAAAACGGCATTGTTATTTGTCTGTACTCCGGGTAATCCAACAGGTGCTGTGCTATCTAAAGAGCAGTTTAAAAAGTTAATTGCTCTTTCAGATCAATATAATTTTGTCATTGCATCGGATGAATGTTATTCAGAACTTTGGTTTGATGAAGCGCCTGTTGGCTTACTTGAAGTGTGTGCTGAAATTGGACGTGATGACTATAAAAACTGTGTCGTGTTCCATTCACTGTCTAAACGTTCAAATTTACCCGGTATGCGCTCAGGTTTTGTTGCGGGTGATGCAGCATTACTCAAGCCATATTTGCAATATCGTACGTATCACGGTGCAGCAATGCCTGTTCAACATCAACTTGCATCCATTGCCGCTTGGGATAATGAAGCACATGTTGAAGAAAATCGTAAACAATACCGTGCAAAATTCGAACTTTTTCAAAAAGAACTGGGTCATCTATTGCCACTTAGAAAACCCGATGCAGGTTTTTACTATTGGCTTAAAGTAGACAATGACGAAGCTTTTGCCAAAATTCTGATGGAAAAAGCACACATTAAAGTGCTTCCGGGGCGTTATTTATCTCGTGATACTGAACAAGGTAATCCGGGTGAAAACCATGTTCGTTTAGCATTGGTCGCAGACATTGCTCAGTGTGAAGAAGTGGTTAAACGCCTCAAAGCGATACTTTAAATTTTAATGCCAAAGGCCACCGTCAGGTGAAACTGATCAGTTAAGGATTTTAGAAACAAAGTCCTTAACTTTCATTCCTCATGACGGAGTCTTATATTTTTAAATCATATACTTGGAGCTCGTTTTGTTCTTTTGTCTCGCCAAAAGAACCAAAAGCATTTGTCATCCGCAAAACTCGTCAAATACCTTTTATTGGTTAATTAATCGCAGAAACATTAATTTTTTAAAATAGTTTTGCCTCGGACAGTTGCGAATGACGTTTCCGCGTATCGAATAACATCTAGAATTTAAAAAAATAAAATACTAATCAATTTCTTAACTGACGAACATCACACCTTCAGGTGGTTTTTACTTCACTTTAATTTGAATTTTTCTGTCCCAATTCAAGCTAAAATAAAAATCATTTAATCAAATTCATTCATCATTAATAACATCAGGGAAAAAAAGATAAAACAGCCCCCTGAAATATAATATAACCATCTAGACTTTAGGCTAAGCCATTCAATCCAAACTTTATAACTTAACAATTTAACCAGTAAAATATTCCAAAGCAAGACTACAGTAACCATCCATAACACCATTAAAATATGCTGAAAAACCCGAAAATCGACATAAACCAACAGGACTAAGCTACTATAAAATAAAATATTTTTAGGGTTCAGCACACTTGAGCGCAAGCCTTGACTCAAATAACTGACTGTACTGGATAAAGTCGGAACAGCATCCGTTTTTCCATGCGTCGTAATTACTTCAGTTTTTGCATAATACAAGCATAATGCTGCCAAATATATTAAATACACTGCACCGATATAACGCACATAGAGCAAAATATTTTCATCAATTTTTCCAAGAAAAAATAAACAAGCATAAATCACCATTAAAACACATGCATTCCCCAATGCAATTCCTACACAGACAAAGCGAGCCGCAGACCGACCATGCCGTAAGAGTGTCGTTAAAATAAGAAAAAAATCAGGTCCGGGAGAAAGCAAAGCAATAAAGTGCGTGAATGCAATAATAACAAACAGTTCCATAAATCATTCCAGTATCTAGCTGAAATGAGCATAGAGAACCAGCACAATTCGCTCTTGTATAAAATTGCGCGATAATAAATTTAATTTAGGTTTTAAACAGACAAAAGCTCAATAATAAAAAACCAAGTGCTTCATATAAATCCTTGTTGATACTGCCTAGGCGTAACCCCTGTATGTATTTTAAATACACGATGAAAATGGCTTTGATCACTAAAACCTAGTTCATAGCTAATATCAGCAACATTTTTTCCATATTTCAGCAATTCTCTTGCCTGATTCACTTTTAAATTGAGCTGAAAGGCATGTGGGGTCAAACCCAGATTTGCCTTGAATAAACGAATGACTGCATAACGACTAATTCCCAGCATACTTGCCAGTTTTTCCAGTGGGACAATCGTATTGACATCTTTTAAATAGATAATCAAATCCTTTAAATGATCATAAAAATAATGAGATGTATCAGTTTTTTCCCATTCAAAACAGGGCAAAATAATTTGAGTGAGCACCTCGATCAAACGCTGTTCTTTTTCCCTAAAATCGACTTCAGGATTAAATAAATCTCGATTTAGCTGGGTGAATGCACAATACAATTCTGGTTTTTTAATCACGCTGGGTTTTAATTGTGGAATTGGTGCATGAATTTGTTCTCTTACTGTCTCTGACAATAATGCTGCGAGCCAATCAGCATTCAAATGCATCATCTGATAACTCCATGCTTGATCAGGCATAGGATTACAGGAGTGTTCAACCTGAGCAGGAATAACCACTAAAGCACCTGACTCAATCATTTCAACAGCACTTAAATAACTGCTAAAGCGACTTAGTCCCGTATCGACTGCACCAATGGAAAAAGTAGTGTGACTGTGGGCCTTATAACAAATCCGACTTTGGCATGCCTGACGTGTTTCTACATAAGGCATGCGCGAATCATGCCAGAACTGAACATTTAGTTCTGGCTGACTTATCACATTTTGTTCATTTTCCAACATGAAACATCACTGCGATAATGCCTCTGCTATTTCACTTTCTAAATCTTCAGGCTTAGTGGTCGGTGCAAAGCGGTTTAAAACTTTGCCATCTCTACCAATCAGGAACTTGGTAAAATTCCACTTAATCCCATTGCCCAAAATACCTTTACTGTTATTGGTTAAATAACGGAATAAAATATGTGCTTCTGGCCCCTTTACATCCACTTTGGCAAACATCGGAAAGTTCACACCATAATTTTTTTGGCAATATGCCCCGATTTGTTCATTCGATCCGGGATCTTGCCCACCAAATTGATTACAAGGGAAGCCCAAAACTTCCAAACCTTGATCTTTGTATTTTTCATACAGTTTTTCAAGACCTGAAAATTGCGGTGTAAAACCACATTTACTTGCAGTATTTACAATTAATAAAACTTTGCCTTCATAATCAGCAAATGATTTATTTTTTCCATCTAACAACTCAGCTTCAAACTGATAAATGCTGGTCATGGATAGGTTTCCTCGTCATTTTTTTCTTGTGTTTTTAATTCTAATGAAGCTGAATTTACGCAATAGCGCAATCCTGTTGGCTGTGGGCCATCTTCAAAAACATGTCCTAAATGTGCATCGCAATGATGACAAACAACTTCGGTTCTGACCATACCATGCGTCGCATCTTGATTCTCATCAACCGCACCACTGCTAATCGGTTTATAAAAGCTTGGCCAACCGCTACCACTATCATATTTGGTATTAGACGAGAATAATTCAGCCCCACAACAACGGCACAAATAAGTCCCTGTTTGCTTGGTATTCCAGTATTTCCCTGTAAATGCTGGCTCAGTCCCCTTTTGTCGCGTAATGCGAAATTCGTCTGGTGATAACTCTCTTTGCCATTCTCGGTCTGTTTTATTGAGTTTTCCCATGATTACGTCCCTTTGTATCTTGCTATTTAAAATAGGATAATCCTATATTTACGTGATTCATCTTAAAATTTCTAGTCTTTAGTTAACAATTTACAAAAGACCTATAATTTACTTAAAAGCAAAAGGTAAGCAAAAATACAAAACATGGTGAGCATTTTATTTTTTAAATGCTTTTTTGTGAGCAAATTTAATGTTAGTCTTATTGAAATTCTTGCTCAAGATTAAAAAATGTCGCAAAAAAAGAGCGTTATTTTTAAACATCTACTGCCTGTGATTAAACAATATCAACAGGTGGGATTTACGCATGAAAAAATTGTTGCTTTACTCAGAGATGAACATGATCTCGATCTGGTAACAACTGAAACATTTAAAAGTTATTTATATCGTTATGCAAAAATGACCTCCACTCTTTCCGAGAACATCAAAATGCCGAACACTATCCAAACCCCACGCGAAATAAAAAAATCGTCTAAGCTCGAGCATGTATGCTACGACATTCGTGGACCTGTGTTACGAGCGGCCAATGAAATGGAAGAAGCTGGTCATAAAATTATTAAATTAAATATCGGTAACCCCGCCCCATTCGGCTTTGAAGCTCCACAAGAAATTATTAATGATGTTGCTTTAAATCTTCCAAATGCCGTTGGTTATACCGACTCAAAAGGGATTTTCCCTGCGCGTAAAGCCATTTGTCAGTATTACCAGCAAAAAGGTATTTTAAATATGCACGTCAACGATGTGTATATTGGTAATGGTGTGTCTGAGCTTATTGTGATGGCCATGCAAGGCTTACTAAATAATGGCGATGAAATGCTGGTTCCTATGCCTGACTATCCATTATGGACGGCTGCGGTAAATTTATCGGGTGGTACTGCCATCCACTATAAATGTGATGAAGAAAACTATTGGTATCCAGACATTGCTGATATGGAAAGCAAAATCACGCCCAATACACGTGGTATTGTGATTATCAATCCAAACAACCCTACAGGTGCAGTTTATCCACGTCATGTGTTAGAACAAATTGTCGCACTGGCAAAAAAATATGACTTAATTTTATTTGCAGATGAAATCTACGACAAAGTTGTGTATGACGGCATTGAACATGTTGCTGTTGCCGCACTTGCGGGTGATCATCTTTGTGTTTCATTTAATGGTTTATCTAAAGCATATCGCATTGCGGGTTTCCGTTCAGGCTGGATGGCCATTACAGGTGATAAGTCACGTGCAATGGACTACATTGAAGGCTTAGATATGCTCGCTTCAATGCGCCTATGTGCGAACCATCAAGCCCAATATGCCATTCAAACAGCTTTGGGCGGTTATCAATCAATTAATGATTTGATTCGTCCCGGTGGTCGTTTATATGAACAGCGTAATATTGCTTGGGAAATGTTAAATGACATTCCTGGGGTAACCTGTGTTAAACCTGAAGGTGCAATGTACTGCTTCCCTCGTCTTGATCCTGAAATTTACCCTATTCAAGATGATGAAAAGTTCATGCTCGATTTCTTACGTGCTGAAAAAGTATTATTGGTACAAGGTACTGGTTTTAACTGGCCTACACCGGATCATTTCCGTGTCGTATTCCTACCCGCTGAAAATGAATTACGTGAAGCATTAAATCGTTTAAGTCGCTTCTTAGCCAAAATGCGTTAATTTTAGCGCTAAAAAAACCGCGTTCTTTAACGCGGTTTTTTATTTTGAGTATTTATTTTTTATAAAATTCATCATTTTTATTCAACTTTCACTATTTAGCTTCACCGCTATACTCATCAAATAAATCAGCATAAAAACAGCCAATCTGTGAACTCATGCATTTGTTGATTATCGTTATATTAAATCATGACAATTCATGCTATTTATTGTTATTAATCAATAATAAGTATCGGTGAGAACACAGGATGTCCTCAAACAAGGTTAAGCTCAGCATTTTTTTATGCCTCAGCATGTGTTTAGGAATAGGCATTTTACGCTTCTCTTATACTGCATTATTACCCACGACGCGTGAAGCATTTGCTTGGACGACTGGGTTTTCCAGTATTTTAGGCAGTGCTAATTTACTGGGTTATTTGCTCGGTGCTTTTTTGGCCATGCGTTTACCTCAAAATAAAATCATGGCGTTGTACATTCAAATAGCGGCCATTGTTGGCATGCTGAGCTTGCTCTGTTGTGCATTTTCAGACTTGCCAAAAGCTTGGTATCTTTTTTGGCGCATCATTTCAGGAGTAAGTGGTGGTTTATTGATGATATTATCACCTAGCGTAGTGGCACAATGCTGTGACATCCAAGATCGCTTTAAAATCAATTTTATCGGTTTTAGCGGAATTGGGCTTGGGATTTTACTGGCAACACTCTTCCTGCCTTATTTAGATCAAATTTCGACACAAACAGCATGGCTTATGCTATGTGGTTTTGCACTGATCATTTGTATTTGTCTGAGTATTTTACTGCAACAGTTTAAACATCATTTATCTGCACAAACTGCACCAACATCCACAGAAGTATCCTTAAATACGCTGTTCTATAGTTTACTGATTGCCTATTCAAGTAGCGCCTTTGCTTATATTCCACACTCACTGTTTTGGATTGATTACCTGAGTCATGAATTAAAACTCAATCTCTTTTGGATGAACTTTAATTGGATTCTGTATGGTAGCGGCAGTGCATTAGGTGCTTTCTCTGCTTATTTATTAGCAAGAAAATTTGGTAATTTTACTGCACTAAAAATTCTTTATAGCCTATATATCATGGCTATTTTTATTGCCACTGCAAGTACAAGCCCTATTCTGACTTTTACGTCTTCATTTTTTACAGGAATGCTCAACCCTGCGGTGGTTTTTCTAACCTCTTACACCATTTTACAACTGTATGGTGTGGCTTATAAAAAGCTCTGGAGTATTGCAACACTGTGTTTTGCATCTACACAGCTTGTCGGTGGCTTAAGTTTTAGTGCCCTGCAACATTTTGGCGTGACTTATCATCAACAGTTTATCTTGGCTTCATTTGTCTTGCTGCTTGGTACTTTGCAATTGGTTTGGCATACACGCTCAACTAAATACAAAACAACTGAGCAAGTGTAACCATTTTTAATATTTAAGGAGATGGTGCTAAATATGGATAAGGGTTGACTGCTCCTTGTCCATTTAAATAAATTCCATAGTGCAAGTGTGGTGGGGTCGTTTTAGCATTGCCTGTATTGCCCACATAACCAATCACCTCACCGACTTCAACCCAATCACCCTGTTGAATTTGGTCAGCATAATCATTCAAATGTGCATAATAATGACGGCTTAAATTTGGGCCAATAATCCAAACCACTTTCCCGCCTAAATCATCGGTGCCTACACGAACCACAATCCCTTGTGTTGCACTTAAGACAGCTGTTCCTCGCTTGGCAAAAATATCAATACCTTCATGTTTTCTACCGCCACTACGTGCTGTACCCCAAGTATCTTGTATTTGCCGAGGTTTAATATTTTCAACAGGCATTGCAAGCGGTGAAGACAACTCCATTTGTTGTAATTGTATAAATAGAATTGGGTAACGAATGCCTGCGGCTTCACCTGACGGCGGTGGCTTACAGCCTGTCAATAAAACGGTTATAGCTAGAAAAATGATGGGTAAACAAAATATTTTTAATTTTTTAAACATCATTTATTTGCATCTATTATTTTAAATGAACACTGTTTAATCTTATTTATTAAATACAATTCTTGATAGGTATTTTCTGTAATACTACTCTTTATTCAATACTGTCAAATTGAATATAAGCTTTAAAACTTTCGCTACTTTTAATTTAAGCAATCGTTAACTCGCATTTAAAAAAATACAGAGGACATTTATAAAATTATAAGCAAAGAAATTAGACTTCTTTAACCGGTTGTTTTTTATTCAATACAACGCGTTCATCAAACCAAAATTAAAAATAAATTTTAGCAGCCGTTGAATTCATGGGATCATTGAATTGGACAGTACGAGCTAATTCTGATTAACCCGAATCTTGTTTAAGCCAATGCTTCGCTAATTTTGATCGTTGGCTTATTTTGGTGACAAAGCTGATAGGCACATAATGAGGCATAAATACCTGCCAAATAGCCTTCAATACTTCTCGCTTTAGTCGTCACCAAATGATATTTCCCTTTCAGTATCCCAAATAAAGTTTGATTTATTTTAGCGCTCTTTTGTTATACGGTATGCCTCTTGGGCAATTGCTAAACTTTTCTTTTTCCCTTCTGCTGTTTCCGCAATTTCGTTGGAAGTTCCATTTGTTGTCCGTTGCTGATAAGCGGAATTTGATTGATTTTGTATGCGTTGCTCACGCTGAAAATTAGCATCTACTGTTGCGCCAGCACATGGCTTAGACTGATATATCGTTGCACCTTTATTATTACATTTATAAACAGTACCAGCCTGTGTTAAGAATGGCATTCCTAACAATATAAAGATCGCCCAATTGTAGTTCATTATTATCCCCTTTAATTATAATGACTAAAATATCATCATTTTTCTAAATCACTAGGGCGTGTCATCAATTAGGTTGATAAAATTTGACGCGTCCTTATTATTCTTTTATGACTAAACGCTATGCATTAAGAGACGATCAATGGGAACAGATTAAAAATCTGTTACCCGGACGAATAGGTACGGTTGGTTTAACCGCCAAAGATAACCGATTATTTGTTAAAGCAGTACTATATCGTTACCGTTCAGGTATCCCGTGGCGAGATTTGCCTGAACGCTTTGGTGATTTTAGAGTCGTGCATACTCGCTTTAGCCGCTGGGCTAAAACAGGCGTGTGGCAGAGAGTTTTTGAAGTGCTGTC
>NZ_FNPK01000031.1 GCF_900107285.1 Acinetobacter kyonggiensis
GTAATTTCTACCATCAATCAATGAAAATAATTTCGATCAATCAACCAGTAAAAATCCACACAAGTTGTTCTTCATAATCTCTTAATGATCTTCTTGCTGATTCGTCATCAACAAGCTAGGTCGGCTATACTACTCTCTTTCCAGAGAAAGTCAACAGGTTTTGTTAAATTCTTTTCCGACAAACCCAAGTTTAAATCCAATCTTAAAATTTCATTTGAAATCTTAACAATCCAACCAACCCATTGATTTACCAGAGGTTTTATTTAACATCACCGCCGATGGATACGCATTATAGGGGAAAAAATTTCCCATGCAACCCCTTTTTTTAACTTTCTTTATCGAATGAGTGTTTATCATTCAAAATATGACTTTTTTCTTATTTTTTGCATGCAAAAGGTACAGAATTGGCAAATTCATCACGCATTTTTTCTTGTTTATTTTTTTCTTGCCATGTTAATGAGCGACAATCGATATATTCACAGTAGCCACTTTCGCCAATTTCTTCATGATGATTCATTTTAAGTTGATATTTAAAGCTCCCAACATAACCAGCAGCTAAACCAAATTTAAAATCTCCACGACTTTGTGCTTGCACAGAAATACATGTGCCATCTTTACCCTCATAACCCCACTCAAATTCACGGGGCAGATACATAATTTGCCCATTCGGCGTTTTCACCTTTGGATAAACACGATGTACTTTAAAGCGCACATTTTCATCAAACATTTGCGCAATGCCGGTCTTGCCATCGCGTAAATACAAACGAGACTGCAAAATACCGTTAAAAGAATCTCGAACTTGCGCCAATAGCAACTGGCGATTATTTTTCAGATTAATCACTTGATAGGTAAAAAACGCCAAAGGCAAATATGAAAAGTTAATTGAGCGTGCATACTCAAAACAACCCATTTGCCGAATTGCCATTTTTTGTTCTTTATAAATAATCTCGCCTTCACATTGACACAATAAAGACCAATGATCTGCCAGCCCCATACGTAACTTGGTAAAATAAGAAATGATATTGCTGGTGGTAATAGATAAATCAAAACTCAACTCTTTATCTTTGCGCTGAATACGAAAATGAGGAAAATTCCCTGAAATCATTTCCCGATCTGCAAATTGAAAGTATTCTTTTTTAAAATGACATTCTTGTTTAATTGAATAAGAGTTCAATTGCCCAACCATATGCGGGCTGACACTGGCAATAATGGTCGCGGTATCTAAAGCAGTGGAGTGAATCGCACTTTCATTGCGAAGCATTGGGGCATTGGGCTGACCAATAATGCTTAGAAAATTTAAATAATGTAAGGGTGCGGGAAGGTTCGGAATAATCAAGCCTTGATGAATGGTTTTATACCGACCTTTTTGCGCATGGTAAGCCAACTGCGCCTGAAACGGAGCTTGATTGAGTTGTTTAGACTGATCCAATAAATCGTGAAACAACTGCATATCATGCTCCTTTTTATTTTCAGTATCGCTATCTCATTTTTATGTTGTGGTATTTTTTCTGGCCATAAATGTGGTCACAAAGCCAGACAGTGCGTAGATAATAGAAATCACTAAAATACCCACAGGAATATTATAAGTCATTGCAGCAAAGATAAATACCGCAATAGGTAACACCGCAAAAGGCACACGTTTACGATCAAATGTTTTAAATGAATAATATTTAATATTGGAAATCATTAACAAACCAACGGCAACAATCAGTACTGCATTGGTAATTTGTACACTGAGTTCACGTAAATCAAAAATATCTGGGAAGTCGCGCCCCACCCAAACCATGGTAATCATTAAAATGGCAGCCAACGGACTGGCAACGCCAATAAAGTAGCGTTTATCGACCACGCCTATTTGCACATTAAAACGCGCTAAACGAAATGCAGCACAAGCGGTATACACAAAACAACAGGCCAAACCAATACGACCTAAATCATGCAAACTCCAGCTATACATTAAAATAGCGGGTGCTACACCAAAAGCCAGTAAGTCAGACAACGAGTCATATTGTTCGCCAAAAGCACTTTGTGCACCAATTGCACGAGCCACACGACCATCCAAACCGTCGAGTAATGCGGCAAGAAAGATAGCATAAATGGCATGGGTAAAATCACCATTCATACTCGCGATAATGGAGTAAAAGCCCGACAGCAACGCTGCCGTGGTAATGAGATTCGGCCACAGATAGATTCCACGACGTTTCACCTTTTGTCCCTCTTGGGTATGCTCTTCTTCTTCCACTTCAAAAGTGATGCCATCAAATGCATGTTCATCGCGGGCAGAAGATTCACTTTCAGGTTTATTTATACTTGTCATTCTTATCGATCCTAACTGTAACCTATCTCTCTTAAACGTCTATCTTATTCGCCAACCAACCAACGCACAGCAGCATGTCCGCCATTTTCACTCATGCGTAAATGCGGGAATAACCACTGCAATGCTTCATCAGCATCTTGTGAGAATTTCCAAGGTGGATTAATCACCAGTAAAGCACAACCGTTTAAACCGACTGGCGTATCATCTGGCCATACACAAATCTCACACACCAATTGACGACGAATACCCGTTTTCATCATTTTCTTTTCAAAACGATCAATCATGGCGCGATCTTTAATTGGATACCATACAGCAAAAACACCTGTCGGCCATTTTTTGTGTGCAGTCGTCAACAATTCGACCAATTGCGGAAAATCTTTACGTTCTAATTCGTAAGGTGGATCAATCATGACTAAACCGCGTTTTTCTTTTGGCGGAATAACCCCTAACAAACCCTCATATGCATCACGTTCATGCAAGCCTGCACGGCGGTCACGAATATTGAAATATAATTCTTGAAAAACTTCTTTTTGCATTTCAAAAATAGTGGCTTGATCAATATCACGCATACCTTCTAGCGCAAACCATGGTGAACCAGGATAAGCCCCCTTACCTGAACCAGCACGCATATCTTCAACAATTTTAAGATATTGCTTAACGGCTTCAGGTGCATTACGGGTAATTGAATCATCCAGCTTTACTAAGCGATGAATACCCGTTAAAAACTCACCTGATTTTTGTGCTGCAGAGGTCGATAAATCATATTTACCCGCACCACCATGCGTATCGATATAGCGATAAGGTTTATCTTTGGCATTTAAACGTGTTAAAAGTTGCAGTAATAACACATGCTTCATGACATCGGCAAAGTTGCCTGCATGGAAATGGTGACGGTAATTCATGTTTCTTTAATTCCTATAATCAACAGACATTTTAGCATGAAAAAATGTTTCGTTCCGCAGGATATCTTGCTCTAGAATACGCCAGCCTTTTCTATATCATTTTTGAGTATATGTGTATGGATGCAATTCAACTCCCAAAGTCTTGGAATGTTGATCAAATTATTGAAGATTTAGATCAACATGGTTTTACCGTCATTGACAATGCTTACCCTTTAAACTATGTACATGCTTTAGTTAAAGAATGCACAGCGAACCTCAAGCTTTTCCGTGATGCCGCGATTCAAAGTGGGGTGGTCAGTCAAATTCGTAGTGACCATATTCTCTGGATTAACGATGAATTAAAAATAGCACAACAACATATCGAAACCCTGACAGCGCTCTCTCAAGATTTAAATCGAAATTTTTATTTGGGTATAAAAGAAGTCGAAGCACATTTTGCCTGCTATAACGCAGGAGAATATTATGCTTTGCATCGTGACAACCCACAAAAGAAAAATGATCGAGTCATTTCTACGGTTTATTATTTGCATGAAGATTGGCAAGAGGACTGGGGTGGCGAGTTACATCTACAAGATAAAAATGAGCAATGGCATATCATTCAACCTAAACCAAACCGTATTGCGCTGTTTCAAAGTGATTTATTACATGAAGTGATTCAAGCCAAACATCAACGTTTATCCATTACCGCTTGGTTACGTAGCGGTCAAAACTTATTCTAAGTATTGATCATAAGCAAAACAGGATGCGAGATTTGCCTTTAAATTCGTGCGATTGCCCCGATATACTGAGCATTCATCAAAGAGGTATAGGCTAATGTTTGAAAATACAAAACAAGTTATCGAGCGTATCGGTGAGACAGACCAATTGTATTTGGAAAACAATACACCTGCCCTCGCTTTAGAACGTGCAGATTTACGCTTACAACTGGTGATTTTTAGTAATTTGCGTCAAGAACAGATTCATTTTTTGCAAGAAGCCGTGGTGCTGTTAGAACAAGCACGGATTGAATATGAAGAAATGCCGATGTCTTTGTATTTAAATCTGTCCTTGCATCTCGCAAAAGCCTATATGTTGTATTTCGAAATTACCAAGGAACAGCATTTCGCTTTAATTACCCAGCAAATTTTAAAACCGCTGAGCCAACATGAGCATAGTGATATTTACTTTTTCCTTGCCTATGCATCGATTTCTAGAAATGAAACTGCACTGACACGTCACTGGCTCGGTAAATATCGTCAAACAGCTGAGTTTGATTTAGAATTACTACAGAAGCATCCTGCGTTTAAAGTCCTACACGAAGAATTTTGGTTTACGAAACTGATTCAAAGTAAATTGCATTAAGCTTAAAAATTAAAAAACTCCTGAAATCAGGAGTTT
This sequence comes from Acinetobacter kyonggiensis, assembly GCF_900107285.1. Classification (GTDB taxonomy): domain Bacteria; phylum Pseudomonadota; class Gammaproteobacteria; order Pseudomonadales; family Moraxellaceae; genus Acinetobacter; species Acinetobacter kyonggiensis. Next base: position 4,597 of record NZ_FNPK01000031.1, read on the forward strand.
TTTTATGTCTTTTTTTAATATCATGAACGCTTACAAAACACTTATACAACCAGACACGAGCAAAATAGGTTCTACATCTATAGTGGTCTAGACCACCTGTAATTTATAGGCATCCAAGTGTAATTGCTGATTTAATTCATCAATCCACATCGCCCAGTCATCATCTTGCACCAAATGACTAATCAAAAAATCTCGCTGAGATTTATTCCAAAAAGAGGCATCGTGTAAATTTTGATGTGCGGGTAATTGATGGGTACGCACATATAATTCAATCGCTGCTGGGCTATTCGCCAACCCCAATTGTGAAAACAATAATGCTAAGGATGGTGTATTTTGATTGAGCATCTCGCCCTCCTTATCAACTAATCTGTCATTTATTATTCAATTAACTTATAAGATATTGATAAAAAAACCTAGTCATAAAACTAGGTTTGTTGTTTCAATTTGTATTCACAGCTCGCATGACCCTAAAAGCTGATTTTCGACATGTAATTGCTCATTTAAAATATCAACCACCATTGCCCAATCATCATCTTTTTTCCAATGGCTGATAATAAAATCATGCTGTGACGGTGTCCAAAATGGAGCTTTATGCAGCGGTATATCCATGGTCAATTGATGTGTTTCGATAAACCGATCGATGGCTTCTGCACTCGCGTCGAGTCCCAATTGTTCAAAAAAAAGTTCTAATGTCGGCTGCTGATCAAACATAGGGTTCTCCTCAAATCTTGCTTACTTTCTTCTAAGTTAGACCGAAGCCTCTACAAGTTCAGTTGTCACTACATCACAGCATGTTATTTTTTGTTCAAGACAAGGTGATAATTTATCTCTATTGACAACTATGCATATTTTTAAAGCATAAAAAAGCACCCCAAATGGAGTGCCTTTTTCTAATTTCAAATCTGCCTAAGCAGAAATCAATTAGTTGAACAAGTGAGCAATTGCAGCACGTTCGCCTTCTAACTCTTCAAGCGTCACGTCCATACGTTCACGGCTGAATGCATCAATTTCTAAGCCTTCAACGCGTGTGTATTGACCGTTTGCACATGTTACTGGAACACCGTACATAACGCCTTCTGGAATACCATAAGAACCGTCAGAAGGAATACCCATCGTTACCCATTCGCCGTTTGTGCCAAGAGCCCAATCGCGCATATGGTCGATTGCAGCATTTGCAGCAGAAGCAGCAGAAGATAAACCACGCGCTTCAATGATTGCAGCGCCACGCTTACCAACGGTAGGAAGGAATACGTTTGCATTCCATTCTTGGTCGTTGATCATGTCTTTAACGCTTTCACCGTTGATTGTTGCAAAACGGTAGTCAGCATACATCGTTGGAGAATGGTTACCCCAAACAGTAAGATTTTTGATGTCTTTAACTGCTTTACCCGTTTTAGCCGCAACTTGGCTAAGCGCACGGTTATGGTCAAGACGAAGCATAGCAGTGAATTGACCTGGGTTTAAATCAGGAGCAGATTTCATAGCAATATAAGCATTCGTGTTCGCAGGGTTACCTACAACAAGAACTTTAACGTCACGGCTTGCGTGGTCGTTAATTGATTTACCTTGAACAGTAAAGATTTTAGCATTTTCTTGTAAAAGCTCAGCACGTTCCATACCAGGACCACGTGGACGAGAACCTACAAGTAAGCAGTAGTCAGCATCTTTGAATGCAACATCTGGATTATCAGTACCGATCATACCTTCTAAAAGAGGGAATGCGCAGTCTTCAAGTTCCATCATTACGCCTTTAAGCGCAGCTTGAGGTTTCTCAAAAGGAACTTCGAGCAATTGCAAAATAACTGGTTGATCTTTACCTAACATTTCGCCGCTTGCGATACGGAATAATAGGCTGTAACCAATTTGACCTGCAGCGCCAGTAACGGCAACACGAACTGCTTGCTTCATCTAATTATCTCCAATAGAGGATATTCAATGCGATTAAATAGTTAGTCCATTTAATCTAATCATCATAAACGCGAAAGATTGTACTCCAATCTTTTGGCAGTTGCATGTAAAAGAGAATGGATTTCAACAAAAGTATAATGGGAAATATGAATAAAATTGCAAAAAAACGCTTAGTAAGAACCTTTTATTATGAATGACACGGGACAATTCGTTTCAACTGTCGCTGGACATTGTTTGTACTGACCATTATTTTTGTAGCACAGTTTCACCTCGGTCAAAATAGGTGTTCCATGTGAAACTGAACAATTAAATTTAATCGCATTGACTGGCAAAGTCGAATTCAAACGTAAAAACCGTAAGCGAAGATTTGCTATATGCATAGGACGTGTTTCAGGGCTGGTCAATTCAGCAGGGACTTTGAGCCGTTCAGCATAATTAATTATGGTACGAAAATATTGACTGGCACTCATCGGGACACAGCCCCCAATCGCAGACCAAAGCTGAACTCGTGCATTTTCATCTGGCATGACACGTGCCACAACTTTCGCTTGCAATGGTGATAAAGCCGCAGAAGATGCCGTTTTGCATTCTGACTCTGATGTTTCAGGGAATAAACCCGCAATATTCAGAGAATAACCCTCTAAACATTTTCGTTTTTTTGACTTTTGAGTGTCCAATAGACACACAGCAGGTGTCATTTGTACCAGCATCACATAGCCCTGCACCGGCGCTGCAAAAACATGAGATGTAAACATACCCAACCCGACACTGCTCAATACTAACAGTGTGAACCGGGTTAAAACTGCTGTGTACTCAAAAAATATCATTAACAAGTCAGACCCATCAACAAAATTAAAATGATTAAGGATTATTCTTTAATGGAATAATATTCATACGTTTTTCAATGGATTGTGCACCTTGTCCAAGCAACACCCCATAATGCGTTGCGTTGGTCATCACATGTTTTACATAATCGCGAGTTTCAATGAGTGGAATCGTTTCAGTGTATTGATCTGCTGCAATAGGTTGTACATCGGGTTGCCAACGACGTGCTCGGTTTGGCCCTGCGTTATAACCAGCAGTGGCTAAAACAGGACTATTACTGAGCTGGCTCTGAATCATGGACAAATAAAAGGTGCCATAGCGAATATTGGTATTCATATCAGTTAATGCCGCAGGGTTATACGTTTCACCCATCTGGCGCGCCACGAGTTTTGCAGTATCTGGCATAATTTGCATGAGACCACCCGCTCCAACATGTGAGCGTGCATTTGAAACAAAACGACTTTCTTGACGCATCAAGCCATACGCCCATGCAGGATCGATACCGGCATTACGACTGTGGCTTACCACATAACTTTGGTGCGGCATGGCATAGCGATAAGCATAATTATGTTTATTTTCAGTACGGTCTGCCGCATATATCGCACGGTCATACCAACCCATATCTGTGGCACGTTTCGCTGCCGCAAGCAGCAAGCCATCATCATGTTTTAAATACGCCTGACGAACTGCCCAATTCCATTCACGATTAATATAATTGTCAGGTGCATTGACACGGCGTAAAGCAAAAGCACGGCTGAAATGAATATCTTGGTTTAAGCGCTGTATATCACTGTTTGACGGTTGCACATTATTTGGAATGTTATTGTAACTTTGCCCCAAGTGATCTTTGGCCAATAAATTATGATAATCATCACCCTGTGCCAATCTTTTAAAGATTTCTTGTGCAGTGCGTTTAGAACTGGCATCTCCGCGCTGCTCAGAGGCACGTGCCAACCAATATTGCCAACGGTCTTCTTGTTTTTGCGACACACTCATGGCATCTATGGCACGAATTAAACTTTCCCAGCTGCTGAAACGAATGGCTTGACGGGCGTAAATTTCGGCTTCTTCAGCGCTAAATGGCAATCCATAACTGGCATCTAAATAATCCAACACTTCACGATTGAAATTATTTTTCATCACCGTGGTGCCACCAATATATCCGACAACACGATATAAGGCTTTTTGCACTTGCACAGGTGTTCCTTGTGCCGTACGTTGTACAGATGATATTGCCGAATTTAAATCACTGTCGGCTAAACGTCCCAGCGCAAAGACTAAATAGGCATGATCAGTAGCGGATGCTTTGGGTGCAGACCATAAATAATTTAACGGGTTGGCTTGAATTTGATTAAGTTGAGATAACGATAAGCTCATCCCCAAGGTTTGTGCAGTCGCCAAAGCCTGACCCGACTGCCCTGCTCGAAGCTGCCCCCATAAGCGCTGTTGACGGTCTTGCTCTGTCATTAAAGGGCTAGAGAGCATCATGCGCCCCAAACCCATACAAGGTTCAGGTTGTGAATTGGTGTTTAGCCAAACATCCTTATATTCAGCAAAAACCAGAGAATCACCCGACTTTGCACGTACCTGAGCCACAGCACAGCTTTCTGCTTGATCCGCATTGGTTACATACTGCAAAACAGGTTGTGCTGTTGCGAAATCGGCTTGTTTGACTTTTTCTTCGACGTAATCCGCTGCTAATTTTTCAGCCATGGCGGATTGCGGATAGCGCTGGGCAAAATTAACAATATTGCTCGCGGATTGGATCGCTAAATTCGCATTCAGTGACCAATACTCAGGATAATAACCCAAAACATCATTTTGCATAGACGTTTGGAATTGTTGCAGCAATCCGATATTTCCAGTGTTAGCTGCTTGTAAAGCATCATTAAATTGCTCATCTGCTGCATGCGTCACCGACACATATCCTGCTGATGCCAAACCTAAAGCAAGCACTTTATAATATTTTTTATTGATTAACTGATTGAACATATGCTTGCCTTCCGTCATTTAGTGTTGCCTTGATCGCACCTAATCATTTTTAAATAGTGTAATTACTATTAAACTACGCTACTGTTCTGTTGTGTAACCTTATGATTAGACAATATTAATTTTCCAGCATTTTTACCTCATAAATCAATCTTCTGGTCTGCTTATTTATGACTATAAGTTTATCTTCAATTCCTGCTAAAATGTGCGCCTTTCTTCTATTCAAATCGTAATTTTTAATCATTCTGGCCAGCCCCCTTTTTCCAAATTCATTTTCAAGCATACGTTGAAATAGCGCGGAAAAGGCAGCTCACTAGAGCCCTTTGCCTCAAGGTAATGGGTTATTTAATTGCGATTTCTTCGATTTATTTTTAGGAGCCTACATGACGGTTCAAACCTTCATTCCCAATAGTGCCCAAGCTGCTTCAGAAAACACTGTTACCCAGCCACAGCACACCCCAGCCGACGGATCAGTGAAAAAACTGTATATCGAAACGCAAGGGTGTCAGATGAATGAGTATGACAGTCACCGTATGGCAGATCTTCTCGGCGACTCGCACGGTTATGTGCTGACCAAAGATCCGAAAGAAGCCGATATTCTACTGATGAATACCTGTTCAATTCGTGAAAAAGCCCAAGAAAAAGTGTTCTCTGAACTGGGTCGCTGGCGCAAACTGAAAGAAAAGAATCCTGATTTGGTGATTGGCGTCGGTGGTTGTGTAGCCTCGCAAGAAGGTGACAATATTCAGAAACGTGCACCTTATGTCGATATGGTTTTTGGCCCACAAACCTTACACCGTTTGCCACAAATGCTCGATCAGCATTCTGAGCAGATTGAAAAACCAAAGAAAGATAAAATTAAGTTGGTGGATATTTCTTTTCCTGACATCGAAAAATTCGACTTTTTACCTGAACCACGGGTTGAAGGTTACAAGGCCTTTGTTTCAATTATGGAAGGCTGTTCAAAATACTGTTCTTTCTGTGTGGTTCCCTATACGCGTGGTGAAGAAGTTTCCCGTCCACTAGATGACGTACTGGCTGAAATTGCTGGTTTGGCTGAAAAAGGCGTGCGTGAAATTTCACTTTTAGGTCAAAACGTGAATGGTTATCGCGGCGAAACCTTCGAAGGTAACATTTGTACCTTTGCAGATTTACTGCGTTTAGTGGCTGAAATTCCGGGCATTGGTCGTTTGCGCTATACCACGTCACATCCACTTGAGTTTAACGATGATTTAATTGAATGCTACCGTGACCTTCCACAAATGGTTTCACATCTGCATTTACCTGTACAAAGTGGTTCCAATGATGTTCTGCAAGCCATGAAGCGTAACCATACCATTGATGTTTACATCGATAAAATTGCGAAACTACGCCAAGTGCGTCCAGATATGCATTTATCGAGTGACTTCATTATTGGCTTCCCGGGTGAAACCGATGCACACTTTGAAGAAACCTATCAATTCATTCAAGATTTAGATTTCGACCATTCTTATAGTTTTATTTATTCCAAACGTCCGGGTACACCCGCTTCTGAATTACCAGATAGTACGCCTGAAGATGTGAAAAAAGAACGTCTTGGCAAAGTTCAAAAATGGATTAAACGTTCGAGTATTGATAAAACAGATGCCATGCTGGGCACGATTCAACGCGTCTTGATTGAAAATGTCTCGGATAAAGATCCAAACATGTTGGTCGGTACTGCCGATAACACACGTTATGTCAGCTTTATTGGTGATGCAGCATGGGTCGGTCGCTTTGCAGAAATCGAAATTACCGAAATTAAAACTTTGAATTTTGTTTACGGTGAGCTATTGAATCTTGAGCCTGACGTGGCGTAATGTAAGCAGATAGATTTAACTTCCCAAAAGGATATCTCTTGACTGCAGCGATTCGACGTACAGTGGCTTTTCCAGGGATTTCAGTAGATCGTTTAAAAAGCATGCTTGGTGCTTATAACGGTCATCTGAAACAAATCGAACAACGTTTAGATGTAAAAATTTCTCACCGTGGTGATAGTTTTTTTATCGATGGTGATATTGATACAGTTGAGAGAGCTGAGGTTTTATTGCAGCGCTTACATGAAGAAGCCGAAATCTCTCAACAAATCAGTGCCGACACACTACATTTGATGATTCAAGGCAGTCAGACCGATCGTGAGTTACAAATCGATCCTGATCAAGAACATACGGGCCTAGACGAGGTTTGGTTACAAACGCGTAAAGGTCGAATTAACCCACGTGGTGCAAACCAAAAGCGTTATGTACAACGTATTTTGCAAAGTGATATTTCTTTTGGTATAGGTCCCGCAGGGACAGGTAAAACCTACCTTGCCGTTGCCGCTGCTGTCGATATGCTGGAACGCAATGAAATCCAGCGTATTCTACTGGTTCGTCCCGCCGTTGAAGCCGGTGAAAAACTTGGTTTTTTACCGGGCGATTTAAGCCAGAAAATAGACCCCTATTTGCGTCCACTTTACGATGCTTTATATGAAATGCTGGGTTTTGAAAAAGTCGCTAAACTGATTGAACGCCAAGTGATTGAAGTCGCACCGCTGGCTTATATGCGTGGTCGTACCCTCAATCATGCTTTCGTGATTTTAGATGAAGCACAAAACACCACACCTGAACAGATGAAAATGTTTTTGACCCGTTTAGGTTTTGGTTCACGTGCCGTGATTACGGGTGATATTACTCAAGTCGATTTACCACGTGGTCAACAGTCGGGGCTATCTCATGCCCTGCGTGTCATCGAAAATATCAAAGAAATTCATATTACTCGTTTCCATTCTCGTGACGTGGTACGTCATCAGCTGGTACAAAAAATTGTCGAAGCCTATGAAGGATGGGACAGTGAACAACACCGTCTAAGTGCAGAAGCGCGTGCAGAACGCAAAGCCCTTCAAGAAGCGCTGATTGCTGAAAATAATGCTGCTGCCGATGCTCAAGACTGACTCAAATATTCAATGAATTAAGGATTCATGTTGAAACTTAGCCTCTCTTTACAGCAAAATTTTCAAGCGCCTGAATTGGTGCTGAAACGTGCTTACCTCAAAAAGGTGGTAGAAACCTCGTTACGTCACATTGCAACACAAAGTAACTGCGAAATTGGTATTGCCTGTGTCGACAATGCTGAAAGCCAGCAACTGAATTTGGAATATCGTGGTAAAGACAAACCGACCAATGTATTGTCCTTTCCAAGCGACCTTCCCGATGAAATGGCGGCAATTTTAGATTCATTCCCAATTGGCGATTTGGTGGTTTGTATTCCTGTGGTTTTACAAGAAGCGCTAGATCAGCAAAAAACACCGATTGAGCATTTCACCCATATGTTGGTCCATGGCACATTACATTTAATGGGTTATGACCATGAAACCTCTGAGACAGATGCCGAGGAAATGGAAGCTTTAGAAATTGAAATTCTGAAAAAATTCGGTTTTGACAACCCGTATAAAGAACAGTAATTTCAAACAGCTAACTCAATCAATTTTGCTCGATCAATCTCGATTGGTCGAGCTAATTTAAAAAAGCAATCTAAGAAAATAAAAACACCTTTAAAGACCAATCAAAATATAAGGGCACATTCATGAAAAAAATGCTGACTGCACTCTTCTTCATTTCTTCTTTAGCTTTCAGTTCACAGCTCTACGCCAATAACGAAACGGTTTGTACCGAAGCAAAATTTCAAACGACAGATAGCGCGTGGGCAGGACATTATTATTTACAAGGCGTGATGGAGGTCGGTTCTGAACTTTTACTTGAACCCAATGGCAAATTTAAATGGTATCTTGCGGTCGGTGCATTAGATCAATATGCTGAAGGAACATGGTGGAAAAATGGCAATTGTATTGGTTTGAAAGCAGCGTCCAAATATGCCAAAAAATTAGAAATATTCCCAACCCGTTTAGCAATTCATGACAAAAATTTAGCCGTAACTTGGCTTGGCGGACAGCAAGATGGTGTTTATCGCCTTGCTGAATCATTGCCATGAATCCATTTAAATTCGGCTTATTTCACTTCAAATTCAGCTTCGGCTGGATCAAAGCGCCAAGTTCGCACTATACGTAGTTCTGAAATCTCTTTCATACCTTGATCAAAAGCACCAAAAGGTGCGGCTTTACGCACTGAAGCTTTGGCTGCCTCATCAAGCAAACCATGTCCTGAACTATCAATTAAACGAATGGCACGAATTCCGCCGCTCTTATTTAGAATAACCATTAAACGCACTTCCCCTGCCAATTGTTGCGCCTTGGCCGCATCGGGATAATAACGGTTGCCGTAAAATTCAACTTTTTGGCGAAATTTTTCTAAATAAGCCGCTGAAATATCTTGTTTTGCCTGAATCCCATCGACCGTTTTAATCTTTTGCTGACGACTAAAGTTTTGCTGTCGTTGTAAATATTGTGCTTCTAAACTTGCCACCATCGCGGCTTTGGCTTGAAACTGACTATTTAGCTCTTGCATCGCTTTTTTACGTTGATTTTGTTCTGCTTCCTTTTTCCAACTTAAGGTGGTCATTAAAACTTTTTCATCAAAGCTTAATTCACGCTTTTGTTGTATTTTCTCTAAACTTTCTAGCTGTTGCTCACCAGCACTTTGCTCAAGCATGGGTGCTGGCATATCGCTCGACATTCGGTGTGCTTCACGAAATGTGCCTGAACCCTGCTGATCGGCCTGAGCCAGAAAATCAGCATTTTCAACTTTGTCCTTCGTGGGACGCAAAGTCACCGCAATCTCTTTTACTGCGGCATCACTTTCTTGCGGCATTGCAAATTGCAAAGTTAAAATAATTAAATGCAGAACGGCAGCTAAAATCACTGCGCCGCTAAAAATAGGATCTTTCCACCACGCATACATTAAAGGTGTAAAACTGATTTTCTTAAGCATCACATTAAACCGACAAAATGTCTGGTTCCCCAAACTGTATAAAAACAGCATAAAATAAATACAGCTTCCACTTTTGAATAAAAAACGAGAATTCAATCAATAAGCGAACTGCATAGAATTAAAATCATGAAAATGGTGCAATTAATTTTGCTAAACTGCAAGACGGAATACTTGTATTTTTAATACTTTCGACAAAACCTATCGAAGTCCAAAAAGATTCACTTGCTAGGATGCTTTATATGCAAACGCTAATATCCAATATCTCTAAACGTATACGTCAAGTGTACCAAAAAGCAGAGGGATTTATTGAAGATGAGCGTGATTTCCCATTATCCCAAGTTTTTCTCAATGCCACTTTTCAGCGTTTTGTCACCGACAATGTCTCTATGCTCAAAGACCTGCATGCAGACTTACATGATGACTGGTTGCGTTTATATGCAACACTCGATGTCAAAGGTTTATACATTACCCTTTCTGTTGATTTAAAACTAATTCAAATGGAAATGAATAAAGATATCCAGTTAATTGTTTTTGAACAAATCAGTGATACGACCCTGATTGAAGCGAAATTTAAAAATATAGTGCAAAAAATTGCGGTCAACTTTGCTTTATTTTTCTACCAAAAAGTCTTAAATAAAGATCCTTTAGGTATGATTCTTGAAAAGTTAAAAGTCATTAAAGTTAAAGATGATTTACTGCATTTGGACTTAAATCGTTGGTTAGGCAGAAACCGCTCAATTATCGACACCTTAGCCAAAGTTCATGTCAACCATGCCGTATTACGCGAGGCTGAATTGGTGATCATTGGCAATGTCAATCTGACTGCTTTATTTAGAAAAATGTCGGAAGAACCAGTAGACAACTGGAGCGTAGAAGATGATCTAGCGGATACAAAAGCCAGTTCAATTAAGCAAAAATAAACTGAACTGTTTTCAAAATTGGAATCTGTATTTTTATTTCCAGAAAAACTACATAAAAATACAGATTGGACAAAATTTCGAATTTTATCTTCATAATCAAAGTGCATAATAGAAACCAAGCAAGAAATTTGCACTTTATTCAAACTTCATAGGAAGACTGTACTTATGGCTCACAATGTATTGAAAACAATTGCGATGACCTCTGGTGTAACCGCTACACTGTTGTTTGCTGGTTTCTCAAACCAAGCATTTGCCATAAGTCCATTCCAAGCAAGTTATCAATTTAGCTATAACGGCAAAAATATGGGCTCGGCAACACGTAATTTAAGCAAGTCGGGCAATAACTGGACTTATGTTTTTACGGCGAAAGCGGGTGCTATCGCATCTGCCACTGAAACCAGTCGTTTTAGCTTCAATGGCAACCAGATTGTTTCAGATAGCTTTAGTCGCAGCAGTAAAATTTTAGTGCATAACAACACCATGAGCATAAAATTTAACCCAAGCACTAAAACAATTTCCACCAAGAAAGATGATAAAGCACGTTCTTTTGCATGGAAAGCAGGTGTTCTGGATGAATTAAACGCAGAATTACAACTGCGTGAAGACTTAAAAGCCTCAGGTTTAAAATCGAGTTATGCCATTGCAGATGCGAAAGAAGTTGAAGCACGTAAATTTGTCAAACAAGGTTCAGAGAGAGTGACAACCTCTTATGGAACTTTCGATACCATTAAAGTTGTGATGAAACATGATAAGCCAAACCGCGATACCATTTTTTGGTTAGCACCTAAACTTGACTATGTACCAGTAAAAGTTTCTCACCAAGATGGCAAAACATCGTACGGTTTGCTGCTAACTGGGTATAAAGGCTCCACGAATTAATCGATTTGATCAATTTTGCTTGCATTTTTTCAGCGCCTTTTTAAAATACGCCTTTGCTTGAAAAAGCATCCGCCCTTAGAGGACTCTCCTGTGCACGCACTAGAACAGAAAATCTTAAATGAAGGTATCGTTCTATCTGATCAAGTTCTGAAAGTTGATGCTTTCTTGAATCATCAAATTGACCCTGTATTGATGCAGCAAATTGGTAAAGAATTTGCTACTCGCTTTAAAGATGCAGGCATCACCAAGATTATTACCATTGAAGCTTCAGGTATTGCTCCTGCAGTCATGGCAGGTTTAGAACTAGGCGTGCCTGTCATTTTCGCGCGTAAATATCAATCTTTAACCCTAAAAGATGACTTATATCGCTCTAAAGTATTCTCTTTCACCAAACAAACTGAAAGCACCATTGCGATTTCTAACAAGCATATTAACGCGAGTGATAAAGCATTGGTGATTGATGATTTCTTGGCAAATGGTCAAGCTGCTTTAGGTTTAATTGACCTGATTCACCAAGCCAATGCAGAAGTTATTGGTGTCGGTATTGTGATTGAAAAATCTTTCCAAACAGGTCGTGATCTACTTATTGAGAAAGGCTACCGTGTTGAGTCTTTGGCTCGTGTTAAATCTTTAAGCAACGGTACTGTTGAATTTGTTCGTGACTGAGTTTCGGTCTGAATTTTAAAAGAGCGCTGAGGCGCTCTTTTTTTATTGGTGAAAATATAGACCCTTTAAATGGGTTCTAACATGATAATTTCGCATAATAACCATTGTGTTAAATGGGATGGAAATTAATAGATTTACTAAAGAGTAGATTCTAAATAGATGGCAAAATAGCGATTTGTATAATTGATGGAAATACTAGGAATGCTATCTGTAACTAAGAAAGGCTTTAGACTCAGCCTCTTTACATTGGCTATAGGATTGAGTACCTATTCTAATGCCTATGATGTGAAAAAAGATAAGGACAATATTGAGACAACAATCAATCAGTCATTTAAGCCACTTATGGAAAAATATGGTGTGTTAGGAATGGCAGTAGGTGTTATTTATAATGGGGGAAATCACGAACAATACTATGGTATTCAATCTGATATCGATGATAAAGCGGTTGATAGCCAGACTATTTTTGAATTAGGTTCTGTAAGTAAAATTTTTACTGCAACAGCAGGTGCTTACGCCAAGAGCCAAGGTAAACTATCTTTCCAAGATCATCCAAGTAAATATTGGCCTGCATTACAAAAGTCAGAGATTAATAAGGTTAATTTACTGGAATTGGTAACCTATACAAGTGGTAACTTACCATTACAATTTCCAGATAATGTAAAAACAAATGAGCAAGTTTTAGAATATTTCCAAAATTGGCGTATAAAAAATCCCCCTGGTCAATATCGTCAATATTCAAATCCAAGTATAGGGTTGTTTGGCGAAATAACAGCAAGATCAATGAAAGTTCCTTTCACATCATTATTAGAACAAGTAATTTTTCCAAAATTTAATTTGAAACATACTTACGTCAATGTTCCTGAAAAACAAAAAGAACATTATGCTTTTGGTTATGATCAGAAGAATAACCCTATTAGAGTTAGCCCCGGTGCTTTAGATGCTCAAGCATATGGGGTTAAATCTACACTTCCAGATATGCTTAAATTTGTAAGTGCAAATTTAAATGTAGAAAAATCTAACTCTGATCTTAAGAAAGCTATTTTAGAAACACATAAGGGGTATTTTAAACTTGGGAACATGACACAAGCACTTGGGTGGGAGACTTTTTCTTATCCTACAACTTTAAAGATTTTACAAGAAAGTAATTCTGAAAAAATTGTTATGCAATCAAATTATGTTGAAAAAAATACTATTCAGACAAAGTCTAAAGTTTTTCATAAAACGGGTTCTACCAATGGTTTTGGAACATATGTTGTTTTTATTCCTGAAGAAAAATTTGGGTTGGTCATGTTGATGAATAAAAAAATACCAAATGAAGAGCGAATTAAGGCAGCATATGAAGTCTTTAATGTACTAAAAAGTAAATAAGTTTTGAGTTGGAATATTCTTAAACCAATAAGATACATCTAGTTTTTCTAAAATTAACACAATACATTTTATACGAAATGACTTTTTGATTTTAATATAAATTATTTACTTAAGTTTTTTTAAAGCCCAATCCCACCCGATTGGGCTTTTTTACATAAAACATAGCGTTCTACAGTTATTGATCAAAGTTTCACAATTTTATTAGAAGAAATTATCAAGCATATCCATGCGTTTACGCTTAATGTAAAAAATAAAGCATAAATATCTTTTCTCTCTATTCCTCCACCCTGTATAAGCTTGTCTATTTACAACTCAGATCAACTTCGATGCTGTGATTCAGCTAGAATTAACAGGATATGAAATATTCCAGCATGCCTGATAATATACATGCTGTTATGCTTGGTTGTAACGATTGATTATCTGTGTGGCGTATTTTAAGTACTTCATCACAAGATCAAGAACAGATAAATAGTTGATGGAAAAATCTATGCTATGTCCTAAATGCGGCTCTACTGAAGTTGAAAAACGAGACCACGAACAAAAGTTAAGAACCATTAGTGGCATTCTAATGACTTCTGCGGGTGCAACGGCAGGAACAGTCGGTGGTGCAGCAACTGGCGCATCAACTGGAGCAGCCATCGGAGCTGTCGCTGGTCCATTGGGTGTGATTTTTGGTGGAACGGTTGGGACTTTTGTTGGCGCAATTACAGTCGGTATTACTGGTGGTGTTTTAGGCAATATTTTTGGCAAAAAAGCAGGTGTCATTATCGATAAAAATGTGTTCTTAGATTACAAATGTTTAAAATGTAATCATCGCTTTAAAGAAAAAGCTTAAACCGTAACAGTTTAGCTTGATCTTCAAGAGTCCAAAGCAATTCATTTTTTAATGTGCCTTGGACTTTTTGAGACCGTTCAAAAAATTATAAATTTTAAAAAGTTAGCTGATTAAACTCACTTTCTACACGATCAATGATGCACTTAGCTGTAACTTCTGCACCACATTCCCCAAACACTTCCCCTGTTCGACACAGAGGATTTTTTCATCTGGACTTAAACCCAAATCATGACGTGGCCCACTGACATGACTTGCGCCATACGGCGTACCACCCGATTTGGTATTGGATAAAGCAGGATTGGCATTCGGTAAGCCCATAATCATCATGCCATGATGAAACAACGGCGGCAGCATGGTCAGCAAGGTACTTTCCTGCCCACCATGCATAGAACCTGATGAGGTAAAAACACAAGCCGGTTTATGATGCAATGCACCGTTTAACCAAAGACTGGTGGTCTGATCCCAAAAATACTTCATTTCACTGGCCATATTGCCAAAACGCGTCGGTGAACCCAAAGCCAAGCCTGAACAAAGTGCTAAGTCATCTAAAGTACAATAAATATCGCCATCCGCAGGAATGCTTGCTTCTGCCTCTTGCACCACAGTTGATAAATTGGGCACCGTCCGAATTTTTACCGCCATACCTGTTGCTTCAATACCATTGGCAATTAAATGCGCCATGTCTTTAGTTGAACCATATTTGCTGTAATATAAAACAAGGATGTAAGGCTGCATAATTTTTATAAACGAAGCTGAAAAAGAAAACTATACGGTATTTTTCCCATTTTTTGGTTAAGCTTAGTCATGAAAATTCATAAAGATGATTAAAAAATTGAGACTTTATATTTATGTTAGAAAAGTATTTAAAAAAACTCCACTTTTATGACAAGACATGGTTTCAGTTTGTTTTATTTGTCATACGCCGTTTTGAAGCAGATCGTTGCCGTGAACAAGCAGGATCTTTAACCTACACCACCCTCTTTGCTGTCGTGCCCATGCTGACGGTTTTTTTGGTCATCATTTCTTCGATTAAAGCGCTGGAGCCAGCCAGACAACAATTACAACAACTGATTTATAGCAATTTTCTACCTAAAACCACCATTGCCTTTGACAAGGCTTTTAATGCCTTTACCGATAAATCTAGCAACCTGACGGTCATTGGTATTTTATTTCTGTTTATCACCACGGTCATGATGCTGACCAATATCGAAACGGTCTTTAATCGTATTTGGCGTGTTCGAGAAACGCGTGGTGGTATTATTGGCTTTATGCGTTATTGGACCATTATTTCACTTGGCCCCATTTTACTCGGCAGCGCATTTGTAATTTCATCTGCTGTGGCATCACTCAATGTACTGAGCAATAATTTTGCTGGTTATGAGGTCGATGGTGCATTGATCTTTTGGTGTATTTCCTTCGCACTGACCATACTGGGTTTTTTCATTTTAAATTGGACTATTCCAAATCGTAGCGTTCCGATTAAAGCTGCATTCATTGCCGGTACTTTTAGTGCGGTGGTATTTGAATTATTAAAGCATTTATTTGGCTTTATTATGTCCAATTTCACCAGTTATGAAATTATTTATGGTGCTTTTGCCGCAGTGCCTATTTTCTTGTTATGGATTTTTTTGTCATGGAATATCGTGTTATTGGGCGTTGAAATTAGTTACGCGCTGACTGCTTTTCATTCGGATAAAGAACAAAAACGCCATCCAGTCATTATGCTCTTGGACTTGCTAGAACTGTTTTATAAAAAGCAACACGTTGGCGAAAGTGTGTCCGATGAAGAAGCACTGGACGTCTTAGGACGTGGAGAAATTGGACGCTGGCCTTCTTATGTCTTAATGCTAGAACAACAAAATTTGGTCAGACGTACTGACAATAATGAATTTGTTCTGGTGCGTAATTTAACCCAAGTCGATTTCTGGCATTTCTACACACAGTTACCTTATCCACTGCCACGACGTCAAGATGTAGGCAATATCCACCCTGACGATGAGTGGATGCAAAAACTGGGACCAGCACTGATTGAAGCCGATGATTACCTTTCAGCAAAATTGGCGATTCCCCTGTCTAAAATTTTGGAAGAAAAATAAAGCAGGCTCTTGTCATTGATAAATTAAACAGAAACATCTCATGTCAATCAGAATGACTATCTCCGCCACCTTTTTCACAGGGCAAAAGATCGTTATTCTGATGGCGTTTCTGAGGTACTTTTCCAACAAATGATTGCACCCAAAGTCACCAAAAGCGTTCCGATCCAAAAACTCATTTGTGGTCGTGCATCCAAAATCAGCATCGACATCAACGATGATAAAATTGGAATAAAGTAAGTCGCAAGAATAAGCAGTTTGATATTGCCAAACTGTAAACTTTGATTCCAATTACTATAAGCAATTCCCACCAAACCACCAGTAACGGCAATGACTAACCACATCTTAAATTGAGGAACAATAAAAGGCTCATTCAGCACAAAATGAATTCCCCACAAAGCCAGCGCAGTCACCATGAAAAATAGCGGGACGGCATTTTGCCCTTGGGCATATTTTTTAGTCAATACGCTATAACAGGGCCACAGCAATGCGCCTAAAAATGCAAAAAAATAGGCAATTGGGTTCTGCTGTAAAATATGCATCATTTGAGATAAATTTAAAATCTCTGGATTGACCACCAACAATAAACCCAAAACAGACAGGATAAATCCCCAAATGACCGCGCCATGATAATGCAGCTGCTTTGCCAGTATTGAAAATACAATGGTTAATGGCGGCCACAAATAATTAATCATTGCAATAATAAGCACTTGATCGTGATTGTGTGACAAGGCAATCGAAAGCAAAAATAAAATTTCATAACTGACAAATAAAGCACCACAACCCCAGACATAAGCTTTAGACATCTGTTGAAAACGAGGTAGTCCATTGAGTACTAAAATACACAGCGCACTAAAACTATAAATCAGCGCAATAGCCGAAATAGGCGTTAAAGATTCGCTAATCAGTTTGACCACAGCAACCAAGCTTGCCCAAATTAAAATAGAGGACAAACCGATTAATGTGGCTGAATTGCTAGACTTAAACATAGTGTAATTTTCTTTTAATCCAATCCTGCATACTCACCACCAATACTCCGACCATCACCAATATTGTCCCGAAAATAAAATTGGGCTCAATGCTTTCATTTAACAATAAAACCCCAAAAAGCAGACCAAAAATGGGCGTCAAAAAAGAAAAGACTCCTAAATGGCTGGCTAAGTAGTTACGTAACAACCAAAACCACAACATTAAACTCATAAAGGACATGATCAGGGTATGAAAAACCAAACTACCAATTGCAATATAAGTCCAATGAATTTCCGCTTGCCCCAATATAAAAGCCGCAGGAAATAAAAATATAAAACCACCCAGCAATTGGTAAAACAAGGTTTGGGTGGGATGGGCTTCATTTAATTTGCTTAGACGTAATGAAATTGTCGTTAATGCCCACATGATACCCGCCAACAATGCCAACAAATCCCCCAATAGGACTTGACTAAACCCTTGCTCAAGCAAATTTTCTCGGCCAATAAATGTCGTCACAATCCCCACAAAAGCAATCAAAATTCCAGACCATTGAACCTTAGATAAACGCTCAGATGGCAATTTCCAATGCAAACCTAAAGCCACAAAAATAGGGGCTGTATAAAGTAAAACCACGGTATGTGAAGCCGAAGTTAACGTCAGGGCTTGTGCAACCAATAAAAACTCAGCAGAAAATAAAAAAGCCAACCAAATCCCCGGCCATAAATACGCTTTCGAATAAAGATGAGTGCCTTGTTGCAATTGAATCAGTGGAAAAACCAGCAAAGCGGAAAGCCCCGAACGAATGGCAATTTGCATGATAGGGGAAATATCAGCCGCAGCAATTTTGAGTACCACTTGCTGTAGCCCCCAAACAATACACAATACAATCATTAAACCAGATGCACGTGCATCGAGTCCTTTCCTCTCGCCCACAATACTGACTCATTTTAAAAGATCAGCACACTATAGACCTGTCATATTTTAAATATATAATTCAAAGTAGACAAAAGATCTTCTTATTCAGGCATTCGAATTCATGATGAAAAAAAGACGCCCAAATGAACAGTCCTTAGAAAAACTCATCACCAATAATCAAATTTCTGCCCCGTTATGGATTCAGTTTCGCCATGCACCAGCACAATCTATTTATCCTGCACATGGACACGCTTGGGGCGAATTTATCTATGCCTTTCATGGGGTGATGGAAATTAATATTGATCAAATTGATTATATTCCCCCTCCGCCTTATGGCATCTGGTTACCGCCACATTTAGAACATAGTGGTTTAAATCGCACCGCAGTTTCACACGGCACACTCTACATTCATGAAAACCTATGTACAAAAATGCCGAAACAAGCAGGAATTTTACTGACCTCACCTTTAGTCTCTGCGCTATTACAACATCTTAAGCAACATCCACAAGATAAAGATGATCCTGAACATTTACGTCTATTACATGTTTTGCTGGATCAGTTGCATCATGCCACCCTAGTGGGAAGTTATTTACCCCATTCCGACCACCCTGTTTTAAAACAAATTCTTGATTATTTACATCAACATCCGTCGGATAACAGCACCTTAGAACAACTTGCCCAAGGCGTGAATATGACGGAACGAACTTTGGCACGTTACAGTCAAAAAGAATTGGGAATATCTTTAAATGAATGGCGACAACGCTTAAAAGTCACCAAAGCGATGTCGATGTTAGATCAGGGAAAAACGGTAGAAAGCATTGCTTTAGATTTAGGTTATGCCAATGCCTCAGCCTTTATTAATATGTTTAAGCGTTGGATGCAATGTACGCCCGATCAATTTCGGAAACTGTATAAGTAAAATTTGCTATCATGTATATACAGATTCATTTTATTGAGAAAATGATGAAAAAAAAAGAACAAAATCTTCCCACCATTATTATTGATGAGCATAACCCTGATCAAAATAAATATGAGCTGTTAAAAGAAAAACTGAGATATAAACAGGCTTTACGCGAAAACTCAAAAAAAATTGACCATAAACAAGTGCGCTTAAATATTCAAGCGGATGCACTTCCGAGTAAAACATTTTTTATTATGAATGCCTTAGCAGCAATTATTGCTGGATATGGTCTATTGGCCGATTCCACGGCTGTGGTTATCGGTGCAATGCTTGTTGCCATGATGTTAGGGCCTATTTCAGGAATCGCCTTGGCTTTTATTGATGCGCGCTGGATTTTATTACGAACCGCATTAAGTACCCTATCTTTAGGGGTCATGATGATTTATAGCATTGGGATCATCATGGGGTTGATTCATTTTGATCTTCCCATTACCCATGAAATTCTCGCACGCACGAAACCGACGACCATTGACCTCATGATTGCATTGGCGGGTGGTGCAGCGGGTGCTTTTGCGGCTGTTTCACCGCGCTTATCTGTTGCAGTGGTGGGTGTTGCAGTGGCAACCGCATTAGTCCCGCCTTTAGTTGCGAGTGGTATTTTATTGGCACATGGTCAACTGCAAAACTCAGCCAATGCTTTTTTACTGGCCTTTACCAATATGATTGCGATTCAAGTGAGTTCATCTTTAGTTTTATGGATTACAGGTTTTAGACGTGGTTCAGATGAAGAAGTCAACAGTATTTGGGGGTTCATTAAACGAAATAGTATTAGTTTGATTATCCTGATGATTCTGGCCATTTATTTGACCTTCAACCTCATTCAATCGATCCATAAACAACTCTATGAGACTCAAATCAAGCAACAAATTAGTCAAAGTTTAAATGTAAATAACAATGTGATTGATATTGTTCAATTTGATCCGCGTGAAAATTTTACTGTTGTTCGTGCCAGTATTCGGGGTGATCTGCCTCCAACTTACGCTGAAATTGAAAAAATAAATACTCAACTTGCAACAGATCGAAATGGTCATCCCTCTTATTTACAAATTCGATTTATTCCTATACAAATTATACAATCACGCGCACTACATAGCGTTCATCTCAATGATCAAGAAGCACAAGAACTCGCCATTGGTACAGGAAATGAATAAAAAAGAATGCTTGCTTGACCCTACTTAGTACTTAAAATCTAGGGCGTGTCATCAATTAAGCCAAATTATTGTTGAAGCAAGATAGATTGCTGACAGGAAGTTTTGAGCCAATTTGTCATAGCGTGTGGCAATA
>NZ_FNPK01000047.1 GCF_900107285.1 Acinetobacter kyonggiensis
GCTCAGCTTGTCGCTCATGCTCAGCTTGTCGCTCATGCTCAGCTTGATTGTTGATAGAGTCAGACAAGCTTGAAAACAATTCGTTTTTGCTCAAACTAGAAATGCTTGAGTCGAGCGTATCAAAAATATTTTTTTGACTTCCGTTTTCGTTAACATTTTCAGTTATTTTGTCAAAAGTCTCATTAATTTCTGTCAATTTGCTTGAAGCAGTATTCAAAATGTCATCAAAAGCACTTTCTCTTGATTGTGTTTGTAATTTGCTTTGCTCAAATTTGAGCTGTTGCAGCAGTTTTGATGTCGCAATGATTTCATGATCGACATCAGGCATTGAACTCAATAAATTACGCTGTTTGATCGCATCATTTTTTAAACTGATTTCTGTATCAATATTCATTCGTCGAAGTTGAGTCACTTTTGAGCCTTCATGTAGTGTTGCTTCGAGGTCTAGCCCTCGTGCCCTATTACTACGATGATCAACACGAATATCAAAACCCGCTTTTTCTAAATGTAAATTAGTTAAATCGGCAAAGTATGAGCGCCAGTTTTTAACTGTTTTACTTCCAACTTCTTTATTAAAATCACGAAATTTTTTTGCTGAGAACTCACCTGTTTCTAGATCAATTGATCTTGTCGTAAACATAATATGAGCATGATAATTTCGTTCATCACTTCCACTATTTTGATGCGGTGCATGAATACATGCATCAACTACGACACCGTGTTTTTCAACGAGCTTTTTACATAGATCATCGAGCATTGATTTTCGTTGCTCTGCATTAAGTTCATTTGGAAAAGCAATTTCAAATTCTCTAGCTAGAGTTGCATCTTTTCTTCGCTCAACCTTCTCAACGGAGTTCCATAATTTTTGTCTATTTAATAAATTAATATTTGTATTTTCGGGTGCATATATTTGTGTATGTTCAACCCCAATTTTTCTTGTGTAATCTTGTTCTTTACCGTAATAGTCGCATGTCAATTTTTCAGCAGAACGATAAGCAGCACAAGCAACGGCAGATCGTCCGTCACTTCTACTTATATTCTTGACTGAAAAATGATATATCGCCATTTCGCTTTTGCTCTTAAATTTGGTTTACCAAATTTCACCAGTCTACATAGACTGGTTTGGGGTGTAGGGGTATCCCCTACCGTGCTTACCATTGAAAAATACCGTTAGGTTTTTTCAATGGATAAGTGCGCCCTTCATTTCATTCGGGAAAAACCACGATATCATATAGCACCTTGAATTTCAATTCATGTGTGCTTATGATTGAGTGAGTTATTTCGGAATGATCTTAGAGTATGAGTATTGAAAATTTAGAACAGAAAATTGAAAAACAAGAAGAGCGTTTAAAACAATTAAAAGCTCAAAAACAGGCAATTGAAGCTAGGGAAAAAAAGAAAATTTCAGAGCAACAAAGAAAAGACGAAACTCGCAAAAAAATATTATTAGGTTCTTATTTGCTTAAAGAAATGGAAGATGAAACAGAGAAAACAAAAATACTCGCTAATCTCAATACATATTTAACACAAGATCGAGATAGAAAACTTTTTGATTTACCAAGTATTGAGGAAAATTAACGATGAATAAAGCAGATATAATTGCCAAACTTGCTCCTAAATTATATATAACTCAAGATGAAGCCAGAGTTATTCTTAATTCTGTTCTTGAAGTATTTACTGAAGCATTAGTTGAAGAGAAGAGTCTTAAATTAGTCGATTTTGGAACTTTTTCCGTTCAAAAACGTGCTGAAAGAATCGGCCGTAATCCTAAAACTGGCGACCTCATTAATATTCCCGAAAGAGAAGTTGTTACTTTTAAACAAGGAAAGGCTTTAGGTGAGAAATTTCTTGTTAAAGCCAAACCAAAAGGAAAAATAAAAAATGCAAAATAAATTTTTATGGACTATGCCTGAAATCCTGCTTTTTCTAAACATTGATAAAGCTCTCTAAATTTTTCAGGTTCCAAAAGCATGTCGGCGATACGAATAGCAAACTGTTGAAAGCTCTCTGTACCTCGCGAATATTTAGACATTTCGGGCATTTCAGACATTTTATTTGCAAATAAATGACGTTGCGCATCGGTCATTTTGACAAAAAAATCAGGGGTATTGGGGTCACGTTTAATTTCAATTTTCGGCTGTGATTTTTGCTTAAATCTGAATGAAAAACCAGTGATGGTACGCCCTTGCTTATGCTGTTCATAAGTAGTTTTTATGTCCGTATGCTCATTGATCTGAGTAATAGCTGTGTCTAATACACGGTTTTTAAAATGATGCATACGTTGATATTCATCATCTTCAACACCTAAATTTTTACGTAATTGTTGTAGTTCAAAAATTGGTGTTTTACCAACCTCACGCCAGGCGATTAATAATTCATAAAGTCTGGTAGCGTACTTACTGGTTAGGTGTGCAACTTGTTTGGCTTCGTATTTCGTAAAATGTTCTTCTAGTCGAGTGATTAAAGGCACTACGTCAGGTGCGAAAGTAATTTCTAATAGCGCTAAGTCATCTACATAAAAAATACGGCTAACCCAACGAGAGCGAACAACACCTACTTTCCCTGTTTTTTTGTATTCTGCTGTATAGCTAAACTGTCTATTAAATAGGTTGTTTACAGCTTCTTTTAGAGCTTTATAGGATGCATCTGTTGATACATTAAAGAGCTTTGCATAATCACTAGCATGTATTTCTAGTTTGCTATCTGCCGTGATGCCCTGTCCTAATTCCCTTGCATTAATTATCGCCAGCATGATTAAACGCTGTTCTGTTAGTTCTAAATTATAACTGGCGTTTATTAATGCATTGTCTTTCACAACTAAACCATTCTTCATATTAAATACACGTTATTATTAATGTGTATTTAAACACTACATATAATATGTGTGTAAATCAAGAGAATTTGTGTGCTTATACAAGAGAATTTGTGTGCTTATACAAGAGAATTTGTGTGCTTATACAAGAGAATTTGTGTGCTTATTGAGAGTGAAACCCGCTGATATCAGTGCTTTCATAGGGTCTAAAAGCATTAAAAGCTTTAAAAATAATTAAAAGCCTTTTAGCAGGGGACTGCAAACTGCCCTAGGTACTCGCTAAAGCTCGTACTCTATTGAAGCTCGTACCTCGCTTCGTGGGGCAGTTTTTAATTAATTTCAGTTATAAATTCTAAAATCAAAAACAGAACTCCGGCACTCGCTTTGCTCGTGGCTTTTCAAAAGCAAAAGCTTCAAAGTTCGCACCCTTCGGGATGCTCTGTATCTTTCGTTATTAAGCTAAGGGGAGTGTGTAATCAGGGAAAAGGCGAGCGTGAAATTTTGATGATGCTCAATCGCTCGTAGACACTCGCTCGGTTCTTATTATCTAGGTTTTAATTATTTAATGGAGCTAATCAAAGTTGTGAAACATTGATCAAAGAATAGGCGTGGAACGTAAAAAATCATAAAAAAAGCCCACCTTGGGGAAGATGAGCTATCAACTAGAAACTACAGCATTGATTTCTAAAGATAATTATAACGCATTTCGTATAAGGTGTATTATGTTAATATTAGAAAATCTTTAGATTAAAAGAAATTTTCCGGATATAAAAATGAGAGAATATGTCATCTGATTAATTGATCCTGTGTAACAAATCCTCTAGTTTCTAGTTCTAATAAAAACACTGGTCAAGGTGGCTCAGGTCTGCACTGGCTTTGCGGGCGGTGTCTGCGAGAACGCTCTGCAGGGGGTGCGGAGCTGCTATTTCCGGAAGAAGCATATTCACCTGGTAACCGATGGCAACAGTAAGCGACCGTACTACTAGGTCCGGTCCGCTTAGTTCCATTGCGGTAAACGGATTTACGATGGCAACGCCAAGGCCTTGACGCACCATGGCGCAGACAGCCACTGAACTCGTGGTTTCAAGCAAGGTTACGCGATGTACTTTAGCGTCCTCGAACATCGCATCAATGGCGGTTCGATATGGGTCGCCAACCGCGAGGCTGATGAAGCGCTCGCCTGTAAAGTCGCGTGGTTGCAGTCGTGCCTTGCGGCACAGGCTGTGATCACGGGGCAAAACAGCCACTTCATTAACTTTCAGTAAGGGCTGCAAGGTAACTCCAACAGGTGCCTTTTGGGTTTCACTCAACCCCAGGTCAAAACGTTGTTCACTCATGGCTTGTTCCAACCAAGGCGACTCTAAGGGATGTACGCTGACTCCTAGTTCAGGATGTGTATGTGAGAGATATACCAGTGCGCGCGGTACCAAGGCATGGGCCAATGCCGGTAAACACGCAATGCGCAAGCGACCTGTCGCTTGCGTGCGCAATTCACTGGCTCGCGCTGCGATCTGTTCCAAGCCTATAAACGAGCGTTCTACTTCCTGCATCAGCGCGAGTGCCCGCACGGTAGGTCTTAATCGGCCCCGCACCCGGTCAAAAAGGTTAAACCCCAGTAACTGCTCCAAACGCCCCAGCTCGCGACTCAAAGTAGGCTGGCTTGACGCACACGCGTCGGCTGCACGTCCCAGATTGCCGTGCAGCATGATGGCGCGAAACATCGTCAGCTGGCGATGAGTTAAATTCATATCAATATTGAATAGTTAAATAATAAGAATAGCATTGATTGAATTGACCATGAAGGAGATCATCTATGATTGAATTGACTATGAAGGAAATCATCTATTTATGAATCCTTTTACTCCCACTACCATCGCTCCTTTGGCCCAGCAATTCAGTACCCCGCTGTGGATCTATGATGCCGACACCATTACGCGCCAGATTGCCGCTCTGCAGTTGTTTGATGTAGTACGTTTCGCTCAGAAAGCCAATTCTAATACACACATCCTTCGCCTCATGAAGCGACAGGGCGTAGTGGTGGACTCGGTATCTTTGGGTGAAATCGAACGTGCGTTAGCTAGTGGTTTTACGCCGGGCTTGCACAACGGGCACGCAGACATTGTGTTTACGGCTGATCTGCTAGACCGCGCTACGCTTGCGCGCGTGGTGGAACTAAATATTCCTGTGAACTGTGGCTCCATGGACATGCTGGATCAATTGGGTGCAGTCAACCCAGGGCACCCGGTGTGGTTACGCATCAATCCAGGTTTCGGGCATGGCCATTCAAAGAAAACAAATACTGGTGGAGAGTATAGCAAGCATGGCATCTGGCATGGCGACCTAGTACGCGCCTGCGAAAAGATCAAGTCAAACAGCCTGACTTTGCATGGCCTGCACATGCACATCGGCTCAGGTGTAGATTACACGCACTTGCAAGAAGTCTGCGGTGCCATGCTGAAATTGGTAAAAGTAGTGAATGCGCAGGGTTTGGACCTGCACGCCATCTCGGCTGGTGGTGGGCTATCCGTTCCCTATCAGACTGGTGAACCCACGATTGATATAGCGCACTACTTTTCATTATGGAATGCAGCACGCCATGCTGTGGAACAACTACTGAAGCACCCAGTGAAACTAGAAATAGAACCAGGTCGCTATTTAATGGCCGAGTCTGGTGTGTTGGTCACTGAAGTACGCGCTACGAAGCAACAGGGTGCCAACCATTTTGTGATGGTGGACGCCGGCTTCAATGATCTAGTTCGCCCAGCTCTATACGGTGCCTACCACGGTATGGAGTTGATCCACTCTGATGGCACAGCGGTTAATGGCTTGCAGTTTGACACAGTAGTTGCCGGACCTCTGTGCGAGTCGGGAGATGTGTTTACGCAGGGAGACGCTGGCATGGTGTTACACCGATCCTTGCCGCAGGCACAGGTGGGAGATCTGCTGGTATTGCACGACACTGGTGCGTATGGTGCCTCCATGTCATCGAACTACAACGCTCGCCCGCTGATTGCCGAAGTGCTGATGGAAAATGGGGAGCCCCGGCTTATTCGACGAAAGCAGACGGTGGCTGAGCTGCTCGCGCTGGAGGCGGTGTAAGGTAACCAGACAAAATCATCAACTTATCCAACTGGACCAGCAGCTACATAATTCGAATTCTAGATGCTCACCCTAGCCTTATTTGAAAAGATTATCCAAAAGATGGGAGCTTTAAGCTCCCATTTTTGATTTCGTATAAGGTGTATTATGTTAATTTTAGAAAATCTAATTAAACACTAGGTTTATGCTGTTTTGGACCATGCCAGTTAAATGCTCCTAAAATATTATTAAGGATCTCCTGTAGATGACTCATTGATTCGGGAGAAACATCAACTTCGCCATAATGTCCATCAACCATAGTTGAACCATATTTAGAACCATTTAAGCTATTAAGTACTAATGCACCACCATTAGGAGCATTTATAAAATTATTTTCAATTGGCTTTAAATCTAATGGTTTATTGTTTCTTCCTAGCCCTCTAGAACGATCTTCTAAGTGTTGAGCTGTATTACGCACACCTCTCAAATCAGGGAAAATATCTGATATTTTTTTATGTAGTTCTGAAATAACTTCAGGCACATTTTCCTCTCTGCTTAATACTCCTAGAAATTTATCAAATGCATCTAATGCATAAAGAAATGCACGTGCGTAGAGAAATGAAAGATTATGCTCAAACTCTCTTGGTATTGTTCCCTGCTGCCACTTTTCTCTTTTAAAAATAATATCTGTTTGTAAACTGATCTCGTCATGGCTCTCCCAATAATTTTTACCCTGCTTAATATATTCCTGTTCTAACATCTCACTGATTTCTCGTCTTCTTTTCGAATTTGCATCCCAAGTATCCTTGGAAAATGAATGTGATCTAGACGTTTGAGCAGATATAAAAAGATTCAATGCTAAATTAGCTTCAAAAAATTGAGACTGTAATGAATAAAGTTGATTTTGAATTTTCCATGTCCAATCTGAATCTTCATAGTCAAGCCATGTACCTGGAACGATAATTTCAAATACAAACATAATGTTCCTTCTATTTCCTTTTTTATAAAGAGATAACGTATCAGACCTTGGATTTATTGTATTACTAATCTTACGTTTACTCTCTCATTTAACATAATGGCGGTTATACGAAACGAAAAATAAATAGTGTTATATTTCAAAAAGTTATGCTATAAGAAATCGGGGACGCAAACCCGAAAAGCCGACTTGGAAACAAGTCGGCTTTTTTATGATCGGTTTTGACAGTTCTTGCCAATCATATTTATCAAGATTTGACATTATGATTGCACCGATCTCTATTTAATATATACTATTTAGTATATTAAAAAAAGGAGGGTGTATCATGAATCATATTGCAAAAATCTTTATGAATGGGCAAAGCCAAGCGGTACGACTACCAAAACAATTTCGCTTTGAAAGCAAAGTTGTTTATGTCAGAAGAAATACAAAAGGAGAGGTTATTCTTTCTGAAAAACCTCGTACATGGACAGAGTTTTTTAATGAAAATAGTGATGTGTTGGGTTTTGAAACCCTAATGGCTGATCGTGAGCAAGATATGCCATTTGAAAGAGATCTTTTTTAATGGAATATCTACTTGATACCAATATTGTGGGCTATATTTTAAAAGGTGTTGCCAGTAATAAGCTAAAAAATAAATTAATGATGATTAATCCCGATGATGTTTTCATTTCACAGATTACCCATGCTGAAATTATTTATGGTTTGCAGAAGGGTGGGAATATCATCAAACATATTAATCGAGTTAATTCTTTTTTAGAAACACTGAGTATTTTAGATTGGGATGAACAATGTGCCCATGCTTATGGCAAAGTTCGTAATGAATTACGCCTACAAGGTGTTACTGTTCAATCAATGGACTTAATGATTGGTGCTCATGCCATTGGTCACAATATGACTTTGATTAGTAATGATCATATTTTTGATCATTTCAAACAATTTGGATTAGTGCTAGAAAATTGGCAAACCGCCTGATTAGGCATATAAAGCGATTTAAGCGATTTTTACATGATACTGATAGGGATTAATGTAAATCAGATTTAAATCGCTTAGATCGTAAATTGTGGCGTTCTGGGCGAACTAATCAAGTGCTTTGCAGTTGAGAGTGACTATCAGCGTTGGAAACTTCTTCTTTACATCCGAAATTGATTGTTTTGTAAGTTTGATCGAGTCATTTTTTATCGACGCGAGTAATACACCATCTTCATTAAGCTTTTTGTTTTGACTTTGAAGCGCTAAATTATCTTTTTCTAAACTTTTATTTTGAATAAATGCGGTAATGCATAGTGCGCTGAGAACAACCAAAAAAAAAGCTAAAATTGAACTTGTGTTGATTGCAAAATAGTTAAAATTCAATCGCTTATATAGGTTTTCATAATAGTTTGTTTGTTTGACTATGATCTTTTCAGTTGTCGTTAAACTATCGTTTAGTTTTAAACTGATCAAATTTGCTTTCTGATCAACTAAATCTTCTGTTTCACTCATTTTATTTAAAACATTATTACAATGAGTCTGCACATTTTTTGAAATATTATTAATTTCATCATCAAAAATACTATTAATATTTTCCGTTTCTGCGTTTATTTTATCAAGAACATGCTTTCTAAAATTAAGAGATGATTCATAAAGTTGTTTCATCTGATCTTTATTTAATTCTTCAACTTCAGCAAATGAATCTTTTACGCTGTTGATTGCAATATTAATGCTTTCTGTAAATGTGCTGACATCAGTTTTAAACTGAGAGAGACTTTCTCGATGATCTTTTGTGACACTCAATACTTGTTTGTTTAAGTGATTATAGATTTCTATAATATTCGTAATGACAGTGCTGTTCGCTTTTTTAGCTTCTAAAATCAGTGTTTGGTTTTGCTCTTTAAACTGTAGTGAAAAGTTTTGTGTCACGCTTTCTTTTACGTCGTTAGCAACATTTTTTATAATATCGCTAGTTATTTTGTCACTGCTGCCACTAATTTTTTTAGAAAGATCTAAGTTTTGTTGCTCCAGCTCTGCGAGTGATTGCTTTGCAGTCTGTCTGATCTGCATGATTTCAGCATTTAATTGAAGAATGCTTTTCTGATTATTTTCGATATTAAGCTTTGAATCTTGAACGATTGACACGAACTCTTGAAGCTCAATTTTGTTTAGAAAATCAAAAAAATCATTCTTAATTTCAGTTTGTGAATTGCTGACATGACTATTAAGTTTTTTCAGTAATTCAATATGTTGTTGCTTTTCATTTTCAAGTGATTCTGAAAGCAGTTGCATCGTGTTTAAAAGTGTTTTCAATGTTGCTGAAACTTGATCGCTCATGCGAACTCCAAAAATAACTAAAAATCTGGTGTGTAGTTATTATTTCTAGTTTGCTCATGCTCAGCTTGTCGCTCACGCTCAGCTTGTCGCTCACGCTCAGCTTGTCGCTCACGCTCAGCTTGTCGCTCACGCTCAGCTTGTCGCTCATGCTCAGCTTGTCGCTCATGCTCAGCTTGTCGCTCATGCTCAGCTTGTCGCTCATGCTCAGCTTGATTGTTGATAGAGTCAGACAAGCTTGAAAACAATTCGTTTTTGCTCAAA
>NZ_FNPK01000040.1 GCF_900107285.1 Acinetobacter kyonggiensis
GCATGTAGTTTTTTTAGATCGATGGGTGGTTCTGTTGGAGCTTTTGATTGATCGAAAGCTTGCGAGGAAGCTGAAATCAGTTGATTTTTCCAGTCGATAATTTGGTTTTGATGAACATCAAATTCAGCACTCAATTCAGCAAGTGTTTTTTCTGCTTTAATCGCAGCAAGTGCTACCTTAGCTTTAAAATCATTTGAATGATTTCTTCTTGGTCTACGTGCCATAAAATACTCCATATATTGATGTTTATAACATCATTTGGGGAGCAAAATATCACTTATAAGTGTTGTTCAAATTTCCTGATCCACCTCTAATGGTCCCATTTTAGGATCTACTGAGTCATTTTAGAGAGTGCGAGAAATCAGTTCTTTCATAATTTCATTGGTTCCTGCATAGATACGATTTGCACGGTTATCAATATAAGCACGGGCAATTGGATATTCCATCATATAGCCATAGCCGCCATGTAATTGCAGGCACTCATCGACCACTTTAGAGAACATTTCAGAAATTTTATATTTCGCAGCAGCGGCAGCATCAATGCCAAGTTTATCTTCTAACTGTAATTCCATACAGCGATCTAAATAGGCACGGCTAAAATCAATTTCGGTGCGCAATTCAGCCAATTTAAAACGGGTATTTTGAAAAGCGCTAATGGGTTTGCCAAAAGCTTTACGCTCCTTGGTATATTGCACCGTATGAGCGAAAGCAGCTTCAGCCCCTGCTTGACAGATGATGGCAACCAACATGCGTTCCCATGCCAATTCTTTCATCAGCATCATAAAGCCCATGCCTTCCATCCCGAGTAAATTTTCTTTCGGTACACGGACATTGTCAAAGAACAATTCACAGGTATCTTGTCCTTTCATGCCAATTTTATTGAGGGGTTTTCCTTTGCTAAAACCTACTCGATCTGCTTCAACAATAAGCAGCGATAAATTGGCTGAACCTTTGTCACTACTGCCCGTTTTACACACCACAATGACCATATCGCATAAATAGCCATTGGTAATGAAAATTTTAGAGCCATTAATGACATAGTCATCACCTTCTAACACAGCCGTGGTTCGAACCGCTTGTAAGTCTGAACCTGTACCTGGCTCGGTCATGGCGATCGCTGTTACAGTTTCACCTGATGCCATTTTTGGTAGCCAATAGTTTTTTTGTGCTTCATTGCCAAAGTTATTTAAATAGTTGGCGACAATGTCTGAATGTAAGGAAAAACCAGTGGATGAATCCATCGCATAAGCTTGTTCTTCAATCAAAATCATGCTGTAAAGTCGGTCAACGCCTGACCCACCATAGGTTTCAGGCATCGTTGCACAGAGTAATCCCATGGCACCGGCTTTATTCCATAAGTCACGATCAACATGTTGTTGTTGTTCATATTTTTCAGTGTTTGGAACTACTTCTTTTGCATAAAATTTGCGCACGCTTTCACGGAATGCTTCATGCTCTGCTGTGAATAAATGACGTGGCAACATATTGGCTATTGGTCGAATCGCACCTGACTGCATTTTTATTGTATCCATCTACAAGGTTATTGTTCTATAGAAAGTAGAAGATAGCGGCTGAGGTGGCAATGTGACGAATGCTCAAATATTTGGATAAGATGATGAATTTGGTCAATTGCAGTAAATGGCTCGAAACATAAGCTAATGATAGGGTAAACTAGCAAAAATTTGCACACCATTGGGGGAAATTATGAGTGAAGAAATGAGCTTGGAAGAGCGCAAAGTTATTTATCGTGCTCGTCGTGGTTTAAAAGAAATTGATGTTTATTTTGACCCATATGTAAAACAATATTATTTGCAGGCGGATACAGCAGAAAAAGAAACTTTTGCTGAATTGGTTGCACAAGAAGATCCTGATTTACTCGATTGGTTTATGGAAGTTTCGGAACCGCCACGCCCTGAAATGAAAGCACTGATTGTAAAATTGAAACATTACGTGCATGGCTAATCGGTCTTTTCAGCTGAGACGCAGCCGCTTAGCCTTTGTATTTCAGCTGATTATTTTTACCCTTTTAATTGTACTTTTACAGCAACTCTTGTCGTTATGGTTATGGGTACTTTGCATTTTATTGGCAGTCATTGCATATGCCTATGCTTTAAAAGTGCCACAACCGATTTATTTTGAGCATTTAGCTGCACGAGAATGGTCACTTTCAAGTACTCAGTCTAAGCAGGTTAAACGCGTTTCAGTGAGTCATATGATTGATCATCAGTTGTATATTGTGGTTTATTTTCAGCATTTCCGCGAAAAACCATTACTGATTTGGATAGATCAACTGCCACGACAACAGTGGAAAGCCTTAAAAAAATTGGCGAAATTGATTTAATTGTTAGACAATTTCACCTCTATATAAATACATTAAAATATTAATAATCAGATATATACGTATTAAATCACTGGCTATGTAAGACAGCTTTGATATAAAAATAGCCATTATTTCAATTGTTAGACAATTTCTTCCCTTAATTTTTGATGCTAACTGTACATTAAATAGACCAACAGCAAATGAGGAAATCATCATGGTGATTCCAACTTGGATGTTTCTGGTGATCGCAATTGTTTTGGCAATTGTTATTGGACGACTCGGAACAGTGCTGAAGGATCAGTTGATAAAACATGAAAGCCAATAGGCTTTTACCCCTTGATAAGTAGCATGTGCCGAACCGTCGCAATGCTACTTTTTTTTGCCTAATTTTTTTAATTTCATTGAATACAGTCAATTTTTTGTACTTCATTTCATGGCAAAGTATCAGATTAAATTAGAGTAAATACTCTTTTATTCAGATTTCGCATCTGATATGTTTAGTTATATGGACATAAACACAATTATAGAGGACAGGAAAATGTCGAAAGTCCAAAAAATATGCCAAGGTATGGCAATTATTACAGTTGCAAGTTCTTTATTATCAGGTTGTTCTCAAGTGGTTAAAACAGGGGCGAATGTCGCACTTGGCTTTAGTGAAAAGCATATTGTACCGCCTATTTTAGCCATGGATGATGCCGATATGGCGTGTAATTCAGGTAATGCTTTAACCCCAGCCATTATGGCAACCAAAGATATGGGCGCAGACCCAACACGTGTTGCGGTACTTTTATATGCTTCATCTGGAATTTGTGCAGAAAATCAGGCGCTTGAATCAGAACTGCGCTATTTACGTGCCTCTAAAGCAGGTCAAGTATCAGAAGCACAAGATGCCCGTATAGAACAAAAACGATGGGCGGCGATTGCTGCACAGCGTCAATATGCAGGTTATCAACTGTTTGAAAATCATTGGGAAGCGAAATATAACAAAAAACTGGGTGAGGGATGCCCAAAAATGAAAAGTGATTTGGATCAAACTGTTTACTTAATGGGGATGATTAGTGGTTTACAAGCCATGACCAATGATATTAATTCAGGTGGTGCAGTCAATGTTCCCAAAGATATTGCGGCAGTGGTTGAACGTGGTATGACCTGCTTAGACAATGCAAAATTCTGGGGTGCACCCAATGCTACGCGTGCGGTGATTTGGACTTTGTTACCGGGTGCTGGTGATGGTAAACCGGATCCTTACCAGACCTTAAAAGAGTCGGTTCAACTGGGTGAGCAAAAAGGGGTGCGTTTATCGCATGCTTTATATGCCGTGGCTGCTCAAGCCAGTGGTGATGATGCCAAAATTCGTGATGCACTAAAAAGCTTTGCTGCTTCGCGTTCAGAAGAAAAACCAGTCAATCCACAATTTAAACTCGTAGATAGCATGGCGAAGAATATGGTACAGGCCATTTCTGACCGTTATTGGACAGAACATACGGGCATTCGTACTGGTGATGATGGTATGCAACGTTTCTGGGATGAGAAAGACAATACCACAGAATTAGATGAATTATTTAGCGAAAAGGACGGTGCTTAATCCTAAGTTTGATTCAATAAAAATAGGGTTTTAAGGGACTAGAATGAATCGTTTAAATTTCGGATAGAAGCGTTTTAAGTAAGGGGCATGCCAATGAAAGACCCATTTCTGATGCGAAAAATTGTTTTTATTGCAATTGCGGTGTCATTTTCGGCATGCCTTCAAGTTTTTTCAGATGCATTTATTTACTGGAAAGCAGACTTGCTGCAACAGTTTTGGCGTTTATGGACAGCACATTGGGTTCATGTCGGATGGGTTCATTATTTGTTGAACATGCTGGCTTTTGCCTGTTTGCCCTTTATTTTCCCACGCGTGAAAGTGTGGCATTTTGTGGCTTTACTTTTGTTGCTACCCCTTTTGATTAGTCTTAGTTTTTATTATATTTTCCCCGATATTGAGGCTTATGCAGGTTTATCTGGGGTTTTGCATGGTGCATATGTCGCAGTTGCAAGTGTGCATTTATTCGATAAGAAAGAACGTAATTTCGCGGTATTGGTCTGGTTTCTTATTCTGGCTAAATTGATTTGGGAAAATACCATTGGCAGTGTTGGGACAGCGGAACTGATAGGCAGTCCCGTATTGGTTGAAGCACATTTACTGGGTGTTATTTGGGGAGTAATGATCGCAATCATTTATATTTTATGGTGTTATTTTTATAGATGGCAAACAGATTGACATTTAAAACATAAAAGAAAATGCATATTGTCATTTTTATTCCGACCAAATTGATGCAGATTTATACACAACAATAAATAGATTGGGTAGAGAAAGGATATTTTCTATTCAAAAAGGACATTGGCATTGCTGAACCAATTGTGATGACCAAAATAAAAAATAGGAATATACATGCAAAATGATGAAAACAATAGATCTGGATTGGGTCTATTACGTTATATCTGGGTTGAGTGGATCTCAACCTTTGTTATTCTGGCTTTATTGCTGCTGACGTTGATTATTGGCACGGGTGAGATGATTCATGGCCAGTTGTTACGTATGGGGGAGCGTTTATATGGCGACCCAGCAACCAGTATGCAATATTCATTTCTACGAGCAGAACCGACAGCGCCAGATTGTGACCGCAGTCCAAATATAGACGCGCAAGTACAACAGCAAATGAAAGCCAATGCCAATGATGAGTTTGCCGATATTTTTGGTACTACATCGGCTGCAGATGTTCGCGCTTCCGTGTTGGCAGCACAGCAGCAGTGTGAAGAAAAGTATCTATTTTATGATAAAGCCATTAAGCATATGCAGGCTCACCCAAGTCTGAGAATGTATCGCACGATTGAAACCTCATTCTTTGGTATTTTTAAATTCGGAAGTGAAAATCGGGCAATTTTATTGGTCTTGATGGTGGTCTTTGCCGCAATCAGTGCAACGCTAAAAACCCACCATATTGGTTTACGCAGTCCAGTAACCCGTATTGATTTTCGTGTTTATTCAATAGCTATGTTTGTTGCCAATGGTTTCTTGATGGCATCAAGTTGGAGTCA
Source organism: Acinetobacter kyonggiensis (assembly GCF_900107285.1). Taxonomy (GTDB): domain Bacteria; phylum Pseudomonadota; class Gammaproteobacteria; order Pseudomonadales; family Moraxellaceae; genus Acinetobacter; species Acinetobacter kyonggiensis. The sequence goes on from NZ_FNPK01000040.1 coordinate 5,399, forward strand.
ATATAATTCGATCAAAGATTCAGGTGTACCTGTTACAGGAGAAATGCATGCTATTTATTGGATGTGGATTGTTCTGTTTACTGTTTTGACCTGTATTAGTTTATTTCAACTGATTAAACCACCAAGACCTTCTAGTGATGAAGGGGGCAGTGTTGGTTTGGCTTTCCTAAGTGTTCCGTTGTATGCCTATATGGCCATCATTACTGGTATTGCATTTACTTTCTTCATGGATTATCCAATGGGGCAAGGGATTTACTTGGGACAATTGGTTGAATTTTCTAGTATTTTTCTAAACTTGGCCTTGTTTGTCTGGGCAGGTATGTTGCTTAAGCAAACACGAATTGTCGATTTATTTTTGAATATTTTGCGTCCGTGGAATCTTGCACCTGAAACATTAACGTGGTTGATTTTGATTGCTGCGGCTTTACCGACAGCTTATACCGGTGCATCAGGTATTTTTGTAATTGCAGCAGGTGCAATTATTTATAAGGAAGTTTGGAATGCCGGGGGGCGTCGTCAGTTTGCCTTGGCAGCAACAGCAATGTCGGGTTCAATGGGGGTCGTATTACGTCCATGTTTATTAATTGTGGTGGTTGCTTCATTAAATAAAGAGGTTACAACCGATGTACTCTATCATTATGGTGTGTATGTATTCTTATTGACATCAACATTATTTTTGATTGTTTCTTTGTACTTTGCTGAGCAAAAATTCAGAATTGCATCACCTGCATTTGCTGCACCGAAATCATTACGAGCAATTTTACCGGTTTTGCCTTATATCAGTATTTTTATACTGATCTGGTTGTTTTATAAATATTTACTTTCAACAGATATGAATGAGTTTACTGCACCGGTGATGATGCCCGTGATTTTGTTGGTTATGGTGTTATTTGATAAATTACGTCATGAGCCTGCGCCGATTGCTCCAGTTGGACATTGGGATGAAACGCTGAACAATACACCCGTGGAGCAGCAGTATGCATACTCTCAAGCATCAGCAATGACAGCAGTATCTGCAATGGATGCAGCGCCAACCATGACCACAACATCTGTCATGGTTAAAGAGTCCGTAATCACTAAGCCATCCACACCTGATCAGGATGAGCCACGTCAAGTCGGTTTCTTTAAAGCCTTGCATATCTCGACCAGTGAAACAGTCGGGCATATTGGTGCATTAATCATTTTAATGGCATTGTCTGTGAGTGTGGGGGGATTCCTTGAACGCATTGAAATTATGGAGTTCTTCCCGACGGACATTAGCAGTATTTTTATCGTGATTACACTCATTGTTGCCTTGATGATTTTTGTCGGCATGATTATGGATCCATTTGGTGCCGTAATTTTAATTTCGGCAACTGTCGCACCTGTAGCCTACCAATATGGCATTGATCCTATACATTTTTGGATGATTACTTTAATTGGTTTCGAGTTGGGCTATGTAACGCCACCAGTTGCACTGAATCATCTCTTGGCAAGACAGTCTGTTGGTGATGCAGAAGTAGCCGAAGCAGATGCTGAGGTGAGAGATCAGCCATTCTTCTACCGTTTTGAACGTTGGATTTTGCCAGTAATTGTGATGTTCCCTGCAATGTTGATTATTGCTTATGTTCCTTACATTTTTAAATTATTTGGCTGGTATCACTAAATTTTAACAGTAAAAGAAAAAGCACCTTCGGGTGCTTTTTTGATTTCATGGCGTATGAATGGCTATGCTCAATATTCTTGTATTAATAAAAGACACCACCGCATAGTGGCGATGAGAAAGCATTTAAATCCGATCAAATGGTCGTGATTGAATATTGTGCTCAGAACATACAGCTTAAATATTAGAAAAAAGAAGGGTTATAGAATTTGTAAGGCTAATTTATTTTGCGGGTGCAAGTTTATAAACACATGCATAAGGATCAACTTTATTACAGCATACATATTATGATGTTAACAAAGTCCTATGCTATTTTTGATGCTTCATTCATACATCAGCTGATCGGTATATTTAGATCGGCTGATCAATCTGGGGGGAGAAAAGATCAAGCCATGCTTCAATTTGAATTTGATTTTTTCAGCTGAGCTTCAAGTAATTTAATTTGTTCTTCTTTGAGTGCAATTAAGTCATCAGCATCGGTATGTTGTGTTTTTAGCATGACTTCTTGATCATTCAATTGAGTTTGAATATCGTCAAGTTTAGCCACTTCTTCTTTGAGCAAGGATTCATTTTCTGGAACAGGTGCTTTTAGAATTTTTTCATCGACCAATTGAATGGTTTTTTCATCGATTACAGACTCTGCTTCAGTTGGTTTTACTTCAGCAGAAGTAGCTGGTTTTGCTGGCGTTTGTAAGCTGATTGCCTCATGTTCAGGAATTGCTTCGTTCGAGGTTGAAAAAAACCATTGATAGGCCAAAAAAAGCACAATGATTGCAACTAAGCCCCCAATAATGCCCAATAAAAGTGTTGGGCTATTTCTTTGATCTAACGCCATTTATGAACCTTTATGATTTTGGTTGACGAGGTTTGAATTGAATGACACCGATTTCATCTGCAACTTCTGGCATTTGTGGTTCATCGACATGGGTCGGTCGATTTTCACTATAATCACACTCGATACATTCAATCCATTCATCGTCACCAGAGCTAAGCATGACTATTCGATCTAACGCTTCACATTTGGGACATTTAGCACCTGCGATGAAACGACGTTTAATAGTCATCTGACTTACCTTTTGATCAATTTAAGGCGCTTAGTTTAAGTGTTTTTAGAGGCATTCGTCCAACCTTGATGGCGTAATAAAGCATCTATTTTTGGCTCACGTCCACGGAAATTGATAAACGCATCAAGTGCTGTATCTTTTCCGCCAACTGCTAGAATAAATTGACGGAACTCTTTTCCAGTCTGTGTATTAAAAATGCCTTCTTTTTCAAAACGGTCAAAGGCATCACTGGCTAAAACCTCCGCCCATTTATACGAGTAATAACCTGCGGCATAACCACTGGCAAAAATATGGCTAAAACTATGCTGAAAACGGTTATAGCTTGCTGTAGGTGCAACGGCATATTTTTGACGAATATCATCTAATATGGTTTGGACTTGTGCGGCATTTAAAGCTGGATTGTGCTTGTGAATAGATAAATCAAATAAGGCAAATTCAATTTGACGGAGTGTTTGCATACCGGATTGGAAGAAACGTGCATCTAGCAAAGCTTTCAGTAAATTTTGCGGTAAGTGTTGTTTGGTTTCGATATGTTCACTAAGTAAATCTAGACTTTCATGATCCCACGTCCAAAACTCCATAAATTGACTTGGTAGCTCCACGGCATCCCAGTCGACACCGTGAGTACCCGCCACCGCAATGTGATCTACTTCGGTCAACATATGATGCAAGCCATGACCAAATTCATGGAATAAGGTGTTTACTTCATCGTGAGTGAGCAGTGCAGGTTGATCACCTACCGCAGGCGTAAAGTTGCAGACCATATAGCAAATCGGTTTTTGTATGCCATATTCAGTTTGCATACGTGAACGGAAGCCACTCATCCATGCGCCACCACGTTTGCCACTACGTGCATACAGGTCAAAGTAAAAACCACCGACCACCATGCCTTGATCTTCTAGTTCAAAGTAATGTGCATCGGGATGCCAAACTGGGGCTTCACGCTGCACGATAGTGATCCCGTATAAACGATTTACAATACTGAATAAGCCTTGCAGAATTTTTGGTGCAGGGAAGTAGGGTTTTAATGATTCTTGGGATAAATTAAATTGTTGAACCTTAAGCTTTTCGGAATAGTAACCTGTATCCCACGGTTGTAAATCCAGAATAGCATCTTGTTGTGCAATGGCTTTAAGTTCGGCAATTTCTCTTTCCGCAGGCGCACGGGCATGTTCTGCGAGTTCAACCAAAAATTGCTCGACGGTTGCGACATCGGGTGCCATTTTGCTGGCCAGTGATAGCTCGGCATAATTGTTGAAACCGAGTAGCTGTGCCATTTCCTGACGTAGGCTTAGGATTTCTTCCATGATTTCGGTGTTGTCAAATTCAGTCTGTTCAGATTGATCTGATGCACGTGTGGTGTAGGCTTTATACAGTTCTTCACGCAAGGCACGGTCAGCTGCATAGGTCATAATGGCAAGATAAGAGGGAATATCTAAAGTGGCTACGGCTTGTTCAAGTTCACGTTGCTGACCATATTGTTTAAGTAGATCGATGCTGCTTGGTGGTAAACCCTTGAGTTGTTCTTCATTCAGCGGTTTGAAGTAGGCTTGCGTGGCATCAAGGACATGGTTGGAGAAATCAGAAGAAAGCTGTGACAAACGTGCAGAAATTTCTGCAAAACGTTTTTTCGCTTCACCCTCTAAAGCAACGCCTGATAGTTTGAAGTCGCGCAGTGCCAGCTTAATTGCACTTTGCTGTGCAGTAGGCAGGCTATTAAACAGTGCAGCATCATGCACCTGTTGGTAGCTTTGATACAACGCCGTGTGTTGACCAAGCGTTGTATAGTATTCGCTTAGACTGGGTAACAGTGACTGATAGAGTTCGCGGGTTTCAGCATTGTTCATCACTGCATTGAGGTGTGAAAGTATCCCCCAAGCTTCACTCATATTATTTTCGAGCGTATCTACTTGTTTGAGTACTACAAGTTGTGCTTGAGTGCTTTCAGGGACTTCGGTCAAATCTGTTAAAAAGTTTTGTCCTTGCTGAATGGCTTGTTCAATCTGTTGTTTTAAATCGGCAAGTTGAATTTGATCAAATTGTGGAACCGGCAAAGTCGCCTTTTCTAAAGTCATTTCTATACGCCATTTCATTGATAAACTTAGTAGTAGATGTAGGGCTTGTGAGCAGGGAAATCAAGTTAAGATTCGGATTTATTATGTTTTGTTTGTGGTTTTTGAGTTTAATTGAACATGATCGATTGATTTAACAATCGTCCCCATTGAGCTTTGTATAACTGTGAGATGTAACATGATTTGCTGATTTTGATATTGTTGAACTTCTTTTTGGTCGATGTTGAAAATGGGTAAGTATCTATATGATGTCCGGAAAAAATAACGGGTATCACCTTTAAAAGAACTTTTTGTCACTTGAGCCTGCTGAACGACGATCTGATTTTCACCGAACATGGCGGTATAGGTCATCGGGATAATGCGAGAAAGATTCAGCCAAAAGATAAGGATAAAATTTGCTGGAAGAATCAGTAAGCAGTAGAGTTTTGGTCTTTTACGGAAATTTTTCCAATGATGCGGAATAAACCATTGTTGTTTTTTATTTAAATAGATGAAATAGACCAATATGACTATATAAAGTAATACTGAGATTGATAAGGTACAAATTTCGATGATTTTCATTGGCGAAAAATTACTGAATAATAGAGTAGTCGTTCCACTTATCATTAAAATAAGCATGATCAGTATTAGATAATTATGATAGTGATATTTCGTGATTTGAATCGTTGGCATACATTATTAGTTGGCATACATTATTATATTTTTTAGATTTTATTGATTATAAAATAAAAGAGAGCCGAAGCTCTCTTTTTCTTTCAGAATTAATCCTGCTTTATTTTAGCATTGGATTTTTTCTTTTTTGGCTTGGATTTTTTCTTCACTTTGTCTTTATCTTTGGCTTTTACATCAGATTTTGCCGAAGGCTTTTTATCTGACTTTTTCGCAACAGATGCTGATTTAGTTTTTGGCTTTTTCTTACGAATCGGCTGTTCGCCATCTTCACTCACTACGGCTTTAGCACGTGGAGTAAAAACTTCTTCTTTAGATTCACGTGCTGGTTTTGCCGCAACACGAGGAGCACGGCTGCGAATCGCACGACCTGCATGGGTCATTTGTTGCAACAATTCAAAGTCAATCTTACGATCATCGAGGTTGACTGCTGCGACTTTAATTTTGACTTCATCGCCCAAACTAAAGCTTTGACCACGACCACGCCCAACGAGGCTTTGACTGGCTTGATCATAAACAAAGAAGTCATCGCCTAATTGGCTGACGTGAATCATGCCATCGACATAGAGGTCTTTGAGTGTCACGAACAAACCAAATTCAGCCACGGCACTAATGATACCAATGAACTCTTCACCTAAATGCTGCTGCATATAGTGACATTTTAACCATGTCGTTACAGAGCGAGAAGCTTCATCGGCACGACGTTCAGTCTGCGAGAAATGCTCGCCAGCATCATCTAAAGCAGCTCCTGACAGTGGAGATGGCTTTTGTTTTAAATGCGCTTTGATGGCACGGTGCAATAACAAGTCTGGGTAACGACGAATGGGTGAAGTGAAGTGGGTATAAGCATCATAGGCCAAACCAAAATGCCCAGCGTTGTTCGCGCCGTAGTAGGCTTGCATCATCGAACGTAATAACACAGCATGAATACTTGGCGCATCAATTCGCTCTTTGGTCGCTTCAATGACAGCTTGATAATCTTTTTGTGTTGGCTGTTCAGGGAAGGGTAAACCCAACAACTTCACATACTCACGAACTTTCTGGATGCGTGAAAATTCAGGTGGCTCATGCACACGATATAACATTGGAATGTCATTTTCTAAGGCATATTCTGCTGCTGCAACATTGGCCAACAACATACATTCTTCAATCAGCTTATGCGCTTCATTGCGTGAACGTGGCAAAATTTCTTTAATGCCGCCAAGCTCATCAAAGGTCATATAGGTTTCGACGGTTTCAAATTCCATCGCATGACGCTGCGCACGTAAACCTTTGAGCACTTGATAAAGCTGGAACAAGGTATTAATGGATTTACGCACATCACGATCTTCAGGAATCGCGGCACTGTCACCATCAAAATATTGTGCAACTTGCGTATAAGTTAAACGTGCTTTGGAATGCATGACAGAAGGATAGAATTTAAATCCAGTCACTTTACCTGCACGAGATAAATTTAGATCACACACCATACAGAGGCGATCGACATGTGGATTGAGTGAACATAATCCGTTAGACAGCGCTTCAGGCAACATGGGTAAAACAAAGTGTGGGAAATAGACTGAGGTTCCACGTTCTCTTGCTTCATTATCAAGCGGTTTGTCAGGACGCACATAATGACTCACGTCAGCAATAGCAACCACGACACGATAACCACCGCCTGGACGTTTTTCTGCATAAACAGCATCGTCAAAGTCACGTGCATCTTCACCATCAATGGTGACCAGTGCTAAATCACGTAAATCGATGCGACCTTCACGGTCTTGCGCATTGGGTTCTTTAAACTGTTCTGCATCACGAATAACTTCTTCTGGAAATTCATATGGCAAACCAAATTCTAAAATGGTTTGCGGAATAATAATTTCAGTGTCAGCTTTGTCTGCCATAGATTGCACGATATGCCCTGTCGGCAATTCTTCACGCGTTGGGTAGTCATCAATCGCGACTCGAACAGAATCACCGACTTTAACCTGAGCATGTTCAATCAGTTCTTTTTCTAAGGTAATGGGTTGGTGAGCATTTGGATTTGCAGGCTGAATAAAGTATTCGCCATCGTATACAGCGACTTTACCAATAATCTGTTTGACACGATGTTGTACGACTTCAGTAATAAACCCCCAAGGTTTACCTTTGCGGTCTACAGAGGTTTGACGCACTTTTACGCGGTCACCATTAAAGACCAAACGCAGTTCACGTTCAGGCAATACAATATCATCATGATCGGCAATGTTGACTGAGCCTAAACCTTTTGAGTTGATATAGACCGTGCCTTCATGCGTCGGTTGGTTGGTTGCAAGTTGGAATTTAAATCCATCTTTCATCAACTGACCATCGCGTACCATTGCACTTAAACGGTGACTGAGTGCTTCGATGCTTCGTTCGTCTGCAATATTGAAGTGTTCCACCAAATCTGAATGAGACTGTGGTGCTTGTAATTTTTCAATCGTTTCTGAAATTAGAATACGGCTTGGAATAGGATTGTCATAACGCTCAGCTTCAGCTTTAGCTTCAGGATCGACCCAATTTTTCATAATGTCTTTGGCTTCATGTCAGAAGATAGGATTAGCATAAGTCATGCCGCGTGATACTGCACGTAAATGATTGCAATATTGTGTTTTTAGGTCAGATTTTACCGTGCTACCAAATATTTCACACGTACCACAGCTAAAAAATTGGGTAAAAGGGCAGTAAAAAGGGCTAAATTGTTCAAAAAATAGATGATTGATTAAAAAAACAAGAATTTTTTGAAATGTGACTTGAAGAAGTAGAGTTTAGTTTGTATTATGGCGGCTCGTTACGGTGAGGTGGCCGAGTGGCTGAAGGTACTCCCCTGCTAAGGGAGCGTGGGTCTTAAAGCCCACCGAGGGTTCGAATCCCTCCCTCACCGCCACGAATAACTTGAAATGCGCTCATAGCTCAGCTGGATAGAGCACTTGGCTACGAACTAAGGGGTCGGGAGTTCGAATCTCTCTGAGCGCACCAATCAAGTTAAACGTAAACGTAACGAATGCTGAAAAGCAACTCAAGTACGCGCTCATAGCTCAGCTGGATAGAGCACTTGGCTACGAACTAAGGGGTCGGGAGTTCGAATCTCTCTGAGCGCACCAACTTGAACACATCGAGAGATATAAAATTGGAAGAAACCGCACCTGTTGCGGTTTTTTTGTGTCTGAAATTTAGTGCTTCTTTCTACAAAGTTTAAACTGAGTAGCTGACATTAATCAGCGGATGTTGCGTTTAACAAATACTGAATAAGGTTTTTGTTTAAAAAATAGCTGAAAAATTGAATTTCGCCCAATAACTGTTCACTTGGTTCGCTATTTGTTAAAAAGCACTTAACAGATCAATGAAAATGCGTATAATGCAGCACATCAAGACGTCGCGCTCATAGCTCAGCTGGATAGAGCACTTGGCTACGAACTAAGGGGTCGGGAGTTCGAATCTCTCTGAGCGCACCAACTTGATCAAGACTGAAAAACCGCACATGTTGCGGTTTTTTTGTGTCTGTTAGATGGCTTAGCATTCAATTTAAGCTATCTCAAGATTTATGCTTTTTAATCAGAATCATCTTCTCGCTATGTTCTCCAATATCTGATGATTCATTCCAAAGTGTGTCTACCACTGCCTTGAAAACTTTGCGTCCAGTATGAAGAAAGTGACAAATCTGGTGTAATATCTAGCGCAATTGTTGTAACAATTTGATGATGAATTATGTCTGAAACCCAGCCTGCTGTATCGGTACGTTATTTTTTAAACCTAGAAGAATCACAAGATGGTTTTGCCCTTGCAACCTTTGGTAAAAAGCAAATTACACGTTTTATTACCCCATTGGTAAGTATTGGGGTCATTGTTTGGGGCTTTATGCTCGGTTTTACTGGGGTTGGACGTTACTATGTTGCGCTTGGGATCTTCTTTCTGGTGATGCAACTGGTGATGCGTTACTGGTTTTTACCCATGATGTTTAAACGTCAATTTGTGAAATATCAGTTTGGTAAAAGTGAACAGGGCATCGAATTATTTCAGGATCATGCGGAAATTTATGCCAATGGCCGCAAGCAGGTTTTCAACTACAATGAAGTGCAAAACTTTGCCATAGGCAAGTTGACCTATATGATTGAACTGAAAAATCGTACGGTGGTGATTGTGCCTAAGCGTGCTTTTGAACAGTCTGCGGATCAGAGCGTATTTGAAAATACCTTTAAAAAGTAAAGTTTAAAACAATGTCATAGATAAATAAAAAGGGAAGCTTATGAGTACACGTCCATCTAAAATTGTCTGTGTCGGTCGTAGCTATGCAGACCATGCCGAAGAACTAGGCAATGCTATTCCTGATTATCCAGTGCTGTTTATGAAGCCACCGAGTAGCCTATTAAGTTTAGAGAAAGGGATTAGTTGGAATCTTGCATGGGGCAATTGCCATCATGAGTGTGAATTGACGTTACGGATTGATAAAACCTTAACGGCAGAAACGGATCCAGTCAAAGCTTTAGCAGCAGTGGGTGCGGTTACTTTGGGGTTGGACTTAACTTTACGTGATTTACAAGATGACTTGAAAAAGAAAGGTCAGCCTTGGGAACGGGCCAAAGCTTTTGATGGTTCCTGTGTATTGGCGGATTGGGTGGATGTTACTGAAGTTAAAGACTGGAAGAATGTACATTATACTTTGCATGTCAATGATGAGCTGCGTCAGATAGGCGATACGGCATTGCTGATTTTTGATATCGCCACTTTGCTTGCTGATATTAGTAAAGTCTTTACCCTAGAGCCAGGTGATGTGGTGATGACAGGGACACCAGCAGGTGTGGCTGCGTTAAAGGCGGGTGATCAGCTGAGTATGACTTTACAAGGACAAACCCAAGATTTTGTTTGGAAAACGTTTGTAAAATAGTTTTTAAATTAAACCGAACAAAAAATGAAAAATAGGCTCGATTGTAGAATTGGGCCTATTTTTTATCTAGGGCGTGTCATCAATTAGGTTGATAAAATCTGACGCGTCCTTATTATTCTCTTATGACTAAACGCTATGCATTAAGAGACGATCAATGGGAACAGATTAAAGATCTGTTACCTGGACGAACAGGTACGGTTGGTGTAACCGCCAAAGATAACCGATTATTTGTTGAAGCAATACTATATCGTTACCGCTCAGGTATCCCGTGGCGAGACTTGCCTGAACGCTTTGGTGATTTTAGAGTCGTGCATACTCGCTTTAGCCGCTGGGCTAAAACAGGCGTGTGGCAGAGAGTTTTTGAAGTGCTGTC
>NZ_FNPK01000004.1 GCF_900107285.1 Acinetobacter kyonggiensis
CATGGCAAACGTCTCCAAAGGAGTAAATGTCTATTGAATGCAGTCATCATAAAACAAACCATTAAATAGGTAAAACAGTTTGTTTTTATAATTAAGATCGAATTATCAGATAACTCGCATAAATCAAAAAATGTTTAATATTTGATTCTTTAAAATCAGCACTGCCTCATTTAATTGATTTAATTCTTTTCCCTTTGCGTAGGCACTATCTCTACTTTTGAAAGGTCAAAATGAGGATCTCAAAATATATTTTGAATCCGCAAGGAAAACCTTTTGTTTCCCATACACGACATCCCTGTCGTGATGGGAAACGTGTGGCATCCATGCCACAATCATAAATCCAATACCTACTAAAAAAATTTTAATTTTGACTTTACGAATTACGTGATCAGGCCTTTAGGGTTGATGATCAAGATATAAGCCGCTGCTCTACTCTTAAAGCTCGACCTTTTAAATGCTGCGCTAAGAGAAATAAAATCAAACTCAAAACCGCAGATACAATCAGTAGCGCAATAATCAATATTTTAACAAAGGCACTCATTTGTGCGGCCTGTTCCACTTGACGCGATACACTTTCAGCCATTGGTGTTAAAGTTTTAGCATAAAGTTGATACTGCATCGTCCATAATTGTTCAGGTTTAAAACCATATTCAATAAAATTCGGATCTGATTTTTCCGCTTTAATCAAAGCTAAAACCTGAGGAATTGCGGCATCTTTATCAGCAGGTTTATGCAATAACGCAGTTTGCGCCAGTAAATAAGACTTTACGGGTGCATCTAAATCAGCTTGCTGTAAATATTGGGCTAGCTCACTTTGCTGAATATTTTTATCGTATTGAATCGCTTTGGCATAGGCATCATTTTCATCATGCTTTAAATCATATTGTAAATAAGTCAGCCCCGACCACAACACGATAAACGCAATCAACCAACCGACAAATTTCAAAATAAAAGACTGAAAACGGATATAAAAAAAACGGATTTTTTTCAAAAAATGAATGACAAAAAATGCCCCTACAAAAGAGACAAACAACTTCAGAATAAGCCAGCCAAACCATGACAGCAAACTAGTAAAATAATCTGAATGCTGCCCCAATGCCGCCAGATGATTATCTATACTGATAGGCATATGTAATTGTTTAAGTTCAGTGGTCACACCAAAAAAACTATAGACAAAATCATGTTGTAAAAATAATGCCACAACAGAAGCAATAAAAATGGTTGTACTACTGATGCACAATAACATCACATTGCGTTGGCGCTTTTTCAACGCCACCACACCCGATTCAATCTGTTGTGGATTCACAGCATATTCATCTAAGGGAGGCAAATCCTTTCTCCTAAAAGGTAAGCAATCAACTTAGGAGCGATCCTAAGACTTATTGCTCCCACCTGTATTTGATTCTAAAACCAAATGATTCAAATTATTCTGCAAAGCACGTAACCGTGTGGTTGCTTCTGCACGTTTCTGCATGCCTTCTTTTTGCACTTGAAGCACATCATTCACTGTTTTAATGAGGGTGTTTTGCACATGTTCAAGTGTTTCAATATCAATCACCGAACGCTGATTAGCTTTGGCGGTATCTACAGAGTTTTGATGTAACAAGTCTGCGTTACGGCGCAACAGATCATTGGTCGCATCATCAATACTATTCGCCAGTTGGACACTATTTTTCTGCTCATGCAAAGAAATGGCCAAGCTAATTTGGTTTTTCCATGCAGGCAGCGTAATGTTCTTAATGGCGTAAAACTTATCCACCAACATTAAATTATTCGATTGAATAATCCGAATCATGGGTAGAGTTTGCATCGCCGATTGCTGTAAAACTTGTAAATCACTGACCCGTTTTTCTAAGTTATTGGCCAGATGGTTGAGGTCATAAATTTTTTGTACCGTTGATTGATCTTGAATATGTGTGGTTAAGAACGCTATGTCTTGTTGAATTTCCTGTTCTTTTAATTTTCCAGCAGCAATATAAATACCCAACTGTTTATATTCATCTTGTACGCCATGGAACATTTTATCCAAAGTTGTAACACGACTTTTTAATCCCGACTGAGAGGTTTCAATTTCTTTGACCAACACATCAATTTGTTCTTTGGTGCTATTAAAATGTTGATCAAAGCTTTGCTTCGCACCCCTCATTTTACCAAGCAAACTGCCAAAGAAACCTGAACTTTTTTTCTGATTTAAAATACTGTTGGTATTCAGCTGCTGCGCAACTTGAACCACCTGATTTAATTTTTGACCTGTGGCATCAAGGTCTTTATTTTGTACTAAGTTTAATAATTCATCGGTATAGGTCGAGGTTTTTGTCGCAATATTTTTACCATATTCAGCAACGGCTGTATGGCTCATTTCAGCCAATTCTTTATGTGCATTCATCACTTCATTAAAGTCTGAATCCTGCAATCCGATTTCTTGTAAATTCAGTTGCTGAAATTTTTGCTGAACGACATCTGTAGTCACGTCTGTAGGTAAATCTTTATGCTCAAAATTGGTCATGGGACACCTAATGAAAATTATTAATGTGTTGGTTTCTGGAGAGATTTTCTTAAAGTTTTAATCAGATTTTCACGGCTATTATCTAACTTTTCCAATTCACTTGTCGAACTGGTTTGATTGCTTTGTTTAACATGATATTGCCACGCAGGAATAAGCACCTGCTGTGCCTCTTTAAAACGATCGAGTAAGGTAAAAGACAGTTGCTGAGACAACTGCATTTGTGTAATTGCAATGTCATTACTTGCTTGTAAAGTTTGTAATGTATTAATTTTTTTAGATAACCGATCAGCAAAATTATCGAGTGGATGTTGATTCTGTACAAAATTCGGATATTCCTGCAAGAATTCTTGCGCAGCCCGAATGTATTTTGCCATTTGCTCACGATGTCCAATCAACTGCTGAAAACGTGCTTGTGACTTTTGAATCTCAATCTGTAATTTTTGACTTAAATGATTGGCTCGATTGAGTAACTGATCTAAATTTTTATAATATTCAACCTGACCAGAACCATATTCTAAATCTATCCCCAACCATTTTTGCAAAGCATTAAACTTCCGCGTTTTTAAATATTTTTTTGAATCTGCTAAAGATTGAATCAGTTGTTCGATGGTTAAACTTAACTGCTGCGTTAAATGTGGATCGACGCCATTTAACAACACAGATTGTGCTTGAATCAGTGGGTCTGCATAATGATTGAGACGATATTGATCATTCAGTAACGGAACCAAATCATTGCGTTGAATGGAGAGAAGTTCAGCCCGATTCACTTCAATTTCAGCCAAAGGAACGAGAACATCTATCTGAGACATAATATTAGAAACTCAATAAAATCATTTTTATAGTACGGCTTTTATACAAAATATCATGTGTTCTTTTGCAATTTCTAGTTGATATTTTTATTTATTTCATTCTATTTAAAATAATGAATTGGAAAAGTTAAGCAAATTAAAAAATTGAATCATAAATAGCTGCTTTTTTCTAAAGTTATGTTTCTAACGCTTAGCAATATCATTCACTTTGAAATTTATCTGATTAATAATGGAATGACATGTTGCCAATCGAGAGTATTTCCCCAAAATCCGTGAACCAGCACAAATTTCTAGCCTACATCACTGATTGGATAGATTAGACCGTACATCCAGTACGAACATCATTTTCAGCAGGCCATCCCATTAAACATTTTAAAAATTGGCATGCTATATTCATCCATCAAGCCCATCAGCATTTAAGGATAAAACTCGGTGGAAATAGATGAAGAGCTGACGCTTAAAAAAATTCAAATTTTTTTAGCTTTTATGCGATGTGGTAATTTGTCAAAAACAGCGGTTGAAATGCAAATCAGTAATGTCAGTGTTCATAAAGCATTACATTCTCTTGAAAATTCATTACGTTGCCCTTTGTTCAAAAATGAAGGTCGAAATTTAATTCCCTTAAAGAGTGCTTATGTCCTCGAAGAACATTCAAAGAAAATTGTTCAAGATATTGTCACTACCGTCAATAAAACACGAGAAGCTGCTGGATTTGCATCAAAAATTTTTCATTTAGGTTCTTTGTATTCTTTAACAGTGAATACTATTCCAAGTGTTATTAGTGGTTTAAAACTCAGACGAGGCGATTTAGATATACAACTTTCTTTAAGTTCAAATTTAGATTTGGTCAAAAAGTTAAAGGCCACGGAGTTAGATGCAATTATTGTTGCGCTTAATGAAACAACTCAAAATCAAGAATTTGAGTGCTTACCCATGTTTCAAGATGACATTTTTTTAGCTGTACATAAGAACTCCAAATATGCAGAACTTGATGAAGTCGATTTAAGTCAGCTCAAAGATGAAACTTTTCTGACCCTTGCAAAAGGGTTCGCTACGCGTAACGATAGTGATGTGGTCTTTGAAAAAGCTAAAATTGATCCTAAAGTTTTTTTACAGGTTTCTGATATTTTTACCTTAATTAGTATGGTCAGTTCTGGGGTTGGACTGGCTTTATTGCCTGGTCGAATTTCAACAATTTATGAAAGCTCTGTAAAGTTAATTCGACTTAAAGCGCAATATCAAATCAAGCAAGAAATTGGTTTAGTCTTCTTAAAAAGTAAAGAACGTGATCCTAATTTATTGGCATTTATTGCTGAATGTCGTATGTTTTCAAGAAATTTTTAACATAAAATTTGGGCAATTTATTTAATCCTTAGATCTTAATAAATTGCCCATACAGGATAAAACCCATTCATTCTTAACCAAAAATAGCATTTACGGTAAGAAAGAATACTGAAGGGCCTAATAAACACCCTAAACCTGTATAAAATGTTGCAACCAATGCGCCATAAGGAACTAGACGTACATCAGTACCCGCTAAACCAGCAGCCGTTCCACTTGTGGTTCCCGCCAAACCACCAAATACCATGGCAGATTTCGGGCTTTTTAAGTACATAAATTTAGCCAGTAATGGGGTTCCCACCATAAAGAATACCGACTTAATCAGACCAATTGCAATTGAGAGTGCAATGACATCTGAAGTCGCACCAATCGCTGTCCCTGTAATTGGACCAACAATATAAGTCATTGCCCCAGCACCAATAGTGGTCATTGAAACAGGGTCTTTATATCCCATTAGCCATGCCGTCATTGCACCAATCACAAAAGGAACAACACAACCCAGTGCTAATGCAATAAGCCCCACCTTTCCAGCCTTTTTTACCTCTTTAACATCGACTTCAAATGCAGTAGATGCAATGGCAAGGTCACGAATCATTGCACCACCAAGCAAAGCAAATCCAGAGAAAATAGCAATATCTGAAATTCCCTTTGTTCCTTGTGTATACACGCCTGCAAAATATGCCACCACTAAGCCTAATGTAATTGCAATTGCCGAACTTTGAAGCTTACCTCTGGTCAAATACTTTGAAAGTAAATGAGAAATAAACATCATTAACCCTGTGACTGCAAGTGCAGTAACCAGCGCATTTTTACTTAATACCGTAATTAAAGCATCCATTATTTAATTCCTTTTAATCATTGAACTCGTATTTTTTATAACGGAAATTAAGCTGTCTTTTCCTTAGCTTCAACTGGCCATTCATAGACCTCGTAATCGTTATTCATTTTATTTAAATAACGAATCACCAAAACAGTACCGATTAATGATGCAACTGAAACGATCAGCCCTAACATTCCGCCTGATAGTGCAGCCACAACATTCTGGCCAGCAGACATGGCAACAACAATTGGAATGTACATCCCTGACCAATACAACACACCAAATTGAGTTCCTTGTGGCAGATATCCTTTCTTGGCTAAAAGCTCTTTTGATAAAATAAGCAAGATCATCGAGATGGCTACACCACCTACATTTGCTTTGACACCGAGTAACATACCCAACGTATTACCAAAATAGTCTCCTAATAAATGGCAAATGGCTAAGAGTGCTGTTCCATATATAATCATTGTTAATTCCTCATATCCTTGGATGATGACTTAAATTTATCTATTTATGCATTCAGTGATCGGGCACTTTCTTTATGCATAGCACCAATAAGACTGTGTAAACGTGTTCCTTGAAAAGACAGCACAGTTCCTTCTTTAAATGTCTGACGGGCTAATCCTGTTAAGACGGTTCCCGGCAAACTCTCAATCTGCAAACGTACACCTCTTTCCCAAGCGGATTGAACCGTACTTTCCCAATCAATCATTCGGCACATATTGAAGCTGATATCTTCAATAACTTGCTCTTTCTTCACGAGTAAACGAGCAGATGTTCCACTTAAATAACGTATATTCGGCTGTTGTTGCGCAACTCCCTTTATGTGTTCAGCCAATTGTTTTGCCTGAACATCTAATAATGAACAATGTGATGGCACACTCACCTCTAAACGCTTGGCCAATACTCCATTTTCCTGTGCTTTTTCAGCAACCTGTTTCATTGCTTGATTTGATCCAGAAATCACGATTTGATTTGCTGTATTCAAATTGGCAATAAAAATATCTTGATTCTGCTGATAAACCTGATTAACCCAAATCTCTACATCAGATTGAGTTGTACCCATCAAAGCTGTCATGCCATAACCTGAAGGATAGGCCTGCTGCATTAAACGTCCACGAAGCGCAACCAGCTTGAGTCCATCTTCAAAACTCAAGACTCCTGCTACTGTTGCCGCAGCCCAAGCACCTATGGACAAGCCTGCAACATAATCGGGTTTAACTCCTTGTTCCGACATTAAAGAAGAACTAATAACGCCTGAAATAAACAAACAAAGCTGCACAGCATAAGTTGATTTCAGCGCTTCTGGCTGATCCAGCAACAACACATCTTGTTTAAGGATATTTGTTGCCTGTTCAAGATAATGTTGAACCAAAGTAGTCTGTGGTAAATCACGCAACATATTGACCTTTTGCGCACCTTGACCTGGATATACCCAAATTGAACTCATGCCTTCATCCTTTTACTGCCAAGGATTGTTTACCAAAACTGCGCCATCATTTCGTTTTAGTAATACCTTTCCCGTCGTCCTTGCCCATTCTTTAAGTGCCACACCGCCATTTGGCGTTTGAAGCTGCACATCCAGCTTTAATTCGGTTTGTTCCAGCTGATGAAGCAATTGTTTTGCTTCATCCTTCTTCAAAAATTCCTCTGTCCGAATCAAAAGATCAATGTCACTGTTTTCAGTCACTGTCTGAATACCCGTTGCCAGTTCAAATCCAACGCTTCCTGTATATCCCCAGACCCAATTTTTTTGATTCAATATCTTATGAATCATCTGCAATCGGTTCATCAAATGCGGAAAACTGTGTAAGTTCACATCACTCAATGCCTCTGGTTTTAACTGCTTGGTAATCGCAGCGATTGGCATGTGTGCAGCATAGCGTTGATGTCTTGCTGTACCTCGTATCCCCACTGCAACTAATGTAGGATCTGTCGTAGCGCGTCGTACAACAACTGGCTGATTTTGTGCAATAGCAGCCTTGACCCACGTAGGTAAATCGGCTTCTAAACAATCAAGCGTGATGCCCCATAACAGATCATGTGCTTGAAGATGCATTTGCATCACCATTGCTCACGCAAAAGTTCACGCACCTGTTTCGAAGCTTGCCTATTTTCACCATGTAAGCGATGTTCAAGTCCCGTTGAACCAGTGGCTTGAATGTCATTCAATGCATGTAAAAATGCCTCTTGAACACATGCAATATCTTCAGTTGTAGGTTGTTCAGGATTCACGACGGTTAAAAGACTGGATAACAAGCCTAATGTGGCATAGCTTTCAATGTCGTATGCCATCGGTGGAATACTTGCGGCAAGTTTTTCTAACTCATCCACGGTACGCAGTGTCACACGGGCAGCCGACTCTTTCCCCATGGCATGTACCATAACACCTGTATCTTTAAGCGCAATAATACGATTTGCTTGGTAGCCATGGGCTAAAAATGCACCAGACATCGACTTTCCAACCAATAAACTAATCACAGGATGTCCTGCCAAACGTGCTCGCGCATAACTATCTACTGCACCAGCAAGGGCCTGATGAATACCAAAAAGTTCTTCACGGCGACCATAAGCCTGACTTGGGACATCAACAATACATAAGATTGCACGTTTTTGATCGCTGTCTTGATCAGATCGAATCACATCATCTACCGCTTTGGCCAATGTCCAACCTTCTAATAACCCCACCTCACCATTTTGAGCACGCGGATAAAGATTGTGTTGATCTGGAACAACGGCAATGACACGAACTGTTTTTCCTGCCATTTGTCCATCTGCAACCCAGACTGATTCGGCACCTTGCTCGATTCGGCTAAAGTCAGCAGTGAGTGCTTGAAACCAATGCTGACCACGTATTGATGTCTTAACTGCATGTACATCCATATTCATGCTTGTTCTCCTTGATATAAAGTACGAACTTGAAGTGGTGTAGCTTGCTCTGTCGTATCAACGCCCTGTAAATGATTCAAATAAAAATCATAGTTTGAGCTGCGATGTAATGTCGGTACACCTTGGTTTAAATACTGTAAAACTTGCTGTTTAATCTGCTGACGGTCATCTTCAACATAGGCATCAACCAAGCCACTTGCAGCACGTTGTTGTCCGCCCGTAACACTCCAGATAAATGGCCGATCCTTCGAATCATATTCTTGCACGCCCGCTTCTTGCTCAATGACTTGTGGGCCATTTAGTCCTAAACGTCCTTCTTGGGTCATAATCAAATAACTGCATAATGCTGCTGCAATCGACATGCCACCAAAACAGCCAACACTCCCCGCAATGACCGCGACCACAGGTTGATATTGTCTAAGTGCCACGATTGCTGCTTGTATTTCTGCAATAGCGGCAAGTCCCAAATTCGCTTCTTGTAAACGTACACCACCCGTTTCAAGTAACAAAATTGCTGCGGTTGGAATGCCCTTACGGTTATCTTCTGCGGCCAATTCTAATGCACCTGCAATTTTTGCACCGCCCACTTCGCCTAGGCTTCCACCCTGAAAAATACCTTCAATCGAGATAATGACAACAGGTTTTTGCTGAAGTGTGCCTTTTGCAACCACAACACCATCATCTGCTTGTGGCACGATATTCTGCTTTGGCAACCAAGGTGACATCATTCGTGTAAAAGGATCTAATAATTCACGAAAACTTTGTTCATCTAATAATGCTTTGGCACGTTCTCTTGCACTTAGTTCAATAAAGCTTTGTTTTGCCAGTAAAGTTTGAAAATTAGCCACCGTTCACCTCCTCAAATGCTTGTTCTAAACGTAGGCGAACAACTCCCGGTGTTGCACCAAAGTCATGTATATCAATATGTACAGCGGGTGGTGCTTGATCACTGAACATTCGTTCAAACAAATTTTCCCAACGCTTTGAACTACCATCAACCGATGTGACAACATGGATTGACATCTTTTCTGTTTGACTCGGTTGCATTAAAATTTCTAAATCACCCGAGCCTACACAACCAACCAATGCTTTTTTAGTTGGACTACTTCCAGCTGCAAATTCAAACTTGAGTATTTCCATTACTGCATTTCCTATTTATTGTTAAAATAAAATTGCTCAACACGATCAATAAATAATGTGGCTGCAAGTAAATCTGCAACCCCACCTGGTGAGGCTCTTAAGCGCAAAAGATCCTGTTCTAAAAAATTAAATGCATGTTGTCCAGCAAAGGTTGAATAACCACCTAAATCCAGCACCTCTTGAGCACCCTGCTGCATTCGCGCTAATCCAGCTTCTCCTGCACGATATAAAACACAGGTATCATCAAGGGTGGTCATCATGGCAAGCAAAGCATCTACCCGTGCAGTTATTTCATTACCCTGTGTTTGACGGCTTTTATCCAGTTCAGGTAATCCAAACTTCACAATTGTAGGAAACCCTTGCTGCGCTTGTGCTTTCGCACCACTGATGCCCAATGCTTTTTGTACTTGTTGACCGTGACTGAGTGCCTGTCGAGGAATACAACGATCCTCAAATTGTGCAATTTTTCCTGCTAATTGACACAGTTCAACAGCTTGTACTGGTTTTGCAGTCAAACTGGCCAATGCCGCTGCTGTGACCATCAATCCTAATGCCCAAATTGCGCCACGATGGGTATTCACCCCACCCGTGGTGTGTAACATGGTGGCTTCACCGACACGACCAATTTCACCAATCGCTTCACGTAATGCTTGTGAACACGTTCTATGTTGAAAGGCAGCCTGTGCCATTGCCACAAACATCGGCTGTAAGCTGTGGGCTGAACGCTCCATCAAATCTAGTGTTAAATCATCATGGGCACCGCTTCCACGCTGATCCACCAATGCAGGTTTTGGGGTTAAATTCACTTCTGCAACTAAAGCATGGACTGCAAAATCTGCGAGTAAAATACAATGTTGGCTAATGTAAGGTTGAACACGTGCATTCATTACCAGCTCCTGAATTTTGCTGGAGGCTGATACAGCCCATCAGACCATGTCACAAGATCCGCAATATTTTTTGCAGCCAGTAATTCACGCGTGGCATCTGTACGGCGAATGCCTAAATCTTCTGGAAACACCACCAATCCTTCACGTCTTAAACGCTCTGTTGTCTTAGGATTATGGTTTAAGCCAATTTCAGTCACTCCTGCAACAGCAGCAATCATCTCCTGACGTTCTTCTAAACTTCGGGCTTTATACAAGTAAGCAATGCCTTCTTCAGTCAAAAGATGGGTTACATCGTCGCCATAAATCATGATAGGTGCTAAAGGCATATTGGCTTTTTTGGCTACATCTACTGCATCTAAGGTATGTACAAAAGTGGGTTTGCCACCTTCCTGAAAGGTTTCCACCATTTGCACAACCAGTTTTTTGCCACGTGCAAGATAGGTCTCGGTTTCTGTTGCACCTGATGGACGCATATCCAACCATGCAGGCGTAGCGTGACGACGCCCTCGTGGGTCATGCCCCATATTTGGCGCGCCACCAAAACCAGCCAAACGACCTTTGGTTACTGTTGAAGAATGCCCGCTGCCATCGACTTGCAAGGTTGCGCCAATAAATAAGTCCACCGCATACTGACCCGCAAGCTGACACATCATTCGATTAGATCGCAGTGAACCATCACGACCTGTAAAAAATACATCAGGTCGTGCCGCAACATATTTTTCCATTCCTAGCTCTGTACCAAAACAATGCACACTTTGAACCCAGCCTGTTTCAATGGCAGGAATTAAAGTCGGATGTGGATTTAGCGTCCAATTTGTACAAATTTTTCCTTTTAAACCTAAAGACTCACCATAGGTTGGTAAAATCAGTTCAATGGCAGCAGTGTTGAAACCAATGCCATGATTCAGCGACTGTACATTATGCCGTTCATAAATTCCGCGAATTGCCATCATTGCCATTAGGATATGCACAGGCTTGATATGTTTAGGATCACGGGTAAATAAAGGCTCAATATAGAAAGGTTTGTCAGCCACAACTACAAAATCGACCCAAGAAGCAGGAATATCAACCCGTGGCAAATCTTTAACGTCATCCACCAATTCATTCACTTGCACAATCACAATGCCATCGCTAAAGGCTGCGGGTTCAATCAATGCTGGCGTGTCTTCTGTACTTGCGCCAGTATAAATATTGCCTTCGCGATCCGCCATGAAACCTGCTGAAAGCACGACATTCGGAATTAAATCAACCAATAAGCGTGAATAAAGTTCGATATAAGTATGAATCGCACCAATTTCGAGTAAACCATCTTCAATCAACTGACTAATGCGTAGACTTTGTGTGCCAGCAAATGAAAAATCGAGTTTACGAGCGATGCCTTTTTCAAATAAATCGAGATGTTCAGGACGTCCGACACTCGGCATAATCATATGTAGATCATGCAAAACATCGGGATTAGTTTGTGCCAAAGAGCGAGAAAGGAAATCGGCTTGTTTCTGGTTGTTGCCTTCTAAAACAACTCGATCACCCGCAGTAATTAATGTTTCTAAAACCTTAACAATATCTTGGGTTGGAATAACCACGCCATCAGCATACTTACTGACCATTTCTATTTTGAGCTGTTTCGCCTGTCGACGTGTATTCCATTTACGTTCTTTGTTCTGAACCGAACCATCCATGTCATTTATCCTAATTCTGTATTTTGGTCTAAGCCTATAAAAGCGTTTTATTAGATTTTGATCAATCAACCTCCAATCACTTTCATTAACTTAAAGTTAATATTTAAATGAGCTAAAGGTTTTATACGCAATAAAAGCCACTTATGATGCGAGTCATGCCCGATTAAATTCAGTGGAAGGTTTAATTACTCTTGCAAAAGTTGGTGTACATTTATCCCATTCACAATTTCAGCAATCAGGTTCATCCTGAAACCAAATCTATTTTTTTTATTTCTCTGACATTTCGTTAACTAATTTTTACTTTCGCGGGTAGATCATAAGAAGGGTGTTGAATTCAAAGCTTTCTGTATTATTTTTTTAATGTTTAAAGCAGTTAATGATTATTTTAAAAATTATGATGAATTAAAAAAAATCAGCCTTGAATGGGCAAGGCTGATTTTAACGGGTCACTGTGGGAATTTATTTATGAGGATAAATCCACACACAGATATTTCATTTCGAGGTATTCATCAATACCAAATTTAGAACCTTCACGCCCTAAACCAGATTGCTTCACCCCGCCAAACGGAGCAACTTCATTTGAAATAGCACCAGTGTTTATGCCGACCATGCCATATTCCAACGCCTCGCCCACACGCCATTGACGCGCGGTATTCTGCGTGAACACATAAGTTGCCAAGCCAAATTCGGTATCATTCGCCATCGCAACCGCTTCTTCTTCAGTGCTGAAGCGGAATAATGCAGCCAATGGGCCAAATGTTTCTTCTTTAGCAACCTTCATGTCTTGGGTCACTTCAGTCAGCACGGTTGGCTCAAAGAAAGTGCCACCTAAACTTGAACGCTGACCGCCAATTTTAATCTGCGCACCTTTGCTGGCTGCATCTGCAATATGTGACTGCACTTTGGCAATGGCATCTTCATCAATTAACGGGCCTTGGGTCGAACCTTCCTGACGGCCGTCACCTACTTTTAAATTGGCTACGGCAGCAGTCAGCTTTTCAGCCAGCGCATCATAAATGCCATCTTGCACATAAATACGATTCGCGCAGACACAAGTTTGACCACTATTACGGAATTTACTGACCATAATGCCTTGGACAGCCTGCTCCAGATTGGCATCATCAAAAACCAATACCGGTGCATTTCCACCCAATTCAAGCGACAGTTTTTTGATGGTTGGCGCACACTGCTCCATCAAAATACGGCCAACTTGAGTCGAACCAGTAAAGCTCAGCTTCTTCACGCTATCACTTTCGCACAGCGTTTTGCCGACTTCAATCGCGTCACCGCTAATGTGCAGCAATACATCTTGCGGTAAGCCCGCTTGCAGCGCCAATACTTCTAAAGCATAGGCTGTTAATGGCGTTTGCTCAGCAGGTTTCACCAGCATCGAACAACCAGCAGCAATGGCTGGCGCAGCTTTACGGGTAATCATCGCCGCAGGGAAATTCCACGGTGTAATTGCCGCAGTCACCCCAATGGCTTGCTTAATCACCAACAAACGCTGATTTGCTAGGGTTGGTGTAAGCACCTCACCATCAATACGGCGTGCCTGTTCTGCAAACCAGCGGATAAATGATGCCGCATAAGCAATCTCACCGCGCGCTTCCGCCAAGGGCTTGCCCTGTTCTGCGGTCAGTATTTGCGCCAATTGCTCTTTGTTCTGCAACATTAAGTTGTACCAAGCCCACAAAACATCAGCGCGCTGCAATGCAGTTTGCGCCTTCCATGTAGTTTGCGCAGCCTGTGAACGGGCAATCGCCTGTTCTACAGCCTGACGGTCAAGTGATTTGACCCATGCCAGTGTTTCGTTGGTTGCAGCATCATTCACTTCAATATAACAGCCGTTTAAAGGCTGCTCAAAGCAAACATCAGGATGCTGTAATAAATCTTTCAAATGATCTGGAAGCATTTCAATCACTCATTCATTATTATGCAGTTAAAGTTGCAAATCCTTGTTTTAAAATAGCAAGGCCTTCACGGAATTGCTCTGTTGGAATCGTTAAAGGATAAAGAAAACGAATCACATTACCATAACGACCACAGGTTAAAATCAACAAGCCATTTTGCATTGCATAATTTTGCACAGTTTTGGCTTGTTCAGCGGTTTCCAGTTCAACCGCAACCATTGAACCCAATGCGCGAATATCGGTCACTACATTGCTGGTGGCTTTAAGTGTATTTAAGACTGAAACCAATTCAGCACCCAATACATTGGCACGATCACACAGACCTTCACTTTCAATAACATCAATCACCGCATGCGCTGCAGCAACAGCAATTGGGCTACCTGCATACGTACCACCTAGCCCACCAGGATTTGGTGCATCCATCACATCAGCGCGTCCAACCACAGCAGAGATTGGGAAACCACCACCCAAGCTTTTTGCCATCGTAATAAGATCTACTTTAGTTTCATAGTGGTTCATGGCAAACAACTTGCCTGTACGGGCAAAGCCTGACTGAACTTCATCAGCAATCATCAAAATACCATGCTGATCACATAATGCGCGTAAACGTGTTAAAAATTCTGCGGGTACAACATTAAAGCCACCTTCACCTTGTACAGGCTCAAGCACAATCGCAGCAACATCATGTGCAGCAATATCTTCAGCAAAAACATCTTCAACACTCTGGATAGCATCATCCACCGTAATGCCTTTTGATTCTACTGGATAACGTGCATGGAAAACGCCAGCAGGCATCACCCCAAAGTCACGTTTGTAAGGAGCAGTTTTACCAGTCATTGCCATCGTCATAAATGAACGACCGTGGAAACCATTACCAAAAGTCACAATGCCGTGACGACCCGTATGTGAACGAGCAATTTTGACTGCATTTTCGACCGCTTCAGCACCAGTAGAAAAGAATGAAGTTTTTGCAGCACCCTCAATCGGTGCACGTTCATTAATACGCTCAGCAAGAGAGACATAACTTTCGTAAGGAACAACCTGATAAGCAGTATGGGTAAATTTTGTTAATTGTTCAGTAACAGCAGCAATAATTTTAGGATGGCGATGACCCGTATTCAGTACTGCAATGCCGCCTGCGAAATCGATAAATTGATTGCCTTCTACATCCCAAATCGTCGAATTTTCTGCTTTCTCCGCATACCATTGACACATGACACCAACACCACGAGGCGTTGCTTGCTGTTTACGTGCATTCAGTGCAGAGTGTTTACTGTCCATTTCGTACCTCATTCTTGATTCATACATTGTAAAATTTTGGCATCCATATCATGTGATTGATGATATGCAAATGATTCATTGATTTTGCGCTTTTATTGGCATGAAACGAGAGCCACTTTGGATAAGATAGAGAGAGCCAATTTATACTTATCTGGCGATTTAAAATTTTTTTAAATATATAAATCAAATAATTAAAATAAAAGCATAAAATGGCACCTTTTTTTAAAGGTGCCATTTTGATGCGTTGCAACAATAATTAAAAATTATAGATAAACAATAAATTCAAGAGTCTACTGTGCCCAGATGCGTCTCCTCCTGCCAAAGAGCCTGCATCACCGCCAATGAATACATCATTTTTTCCAGTGATATATTCTGCGGCCAGCGAAAACTGCTGAATATCCAGCTGAGCACCCAAAAGACTACGAGTCGATGTGGCAAAACCTGACTTATCCTTATCAAATACGGCATAGCTCGCATAAGGGGTTAAATCATAATCTTTGTAAAAATCATTGATTTGATAATCAACATTTGCCACATAATAATTGGCTTTGTTGGCAACATAATACTTCGATTCAAATGAGCCGACCGTTGCATAATCCGCATTGCTCAAAGACTTAGTATCTGCACGATTCTGTCCAGCAGTCAAAGTTACATTGGCATTTTGATAGTTCAAACGACCAAAGACATTCCATGCATTGCGATGCCCCGTTTGACCATTGCTGTTTTGCAAATCTGAATGCCAGTACGACCCACCTAGGTTAAGTTTAACCGGACTGTCTTGCAGCGGAATTTGCTGACTGATACGTGCAACCCACATGTTTTTTTCTTCAATGTCATCGGTCGTGGCATCTTCAGGCTTAACATAATTGGCCGCATAGCGCGCTGCGTCGCCATCACCCACAAAACTTCCGCCATCACGAACAAAATAAGCCAAATTTACGCTGGTATTGGCACCTAATTGCTGCTGCCAATTGATGCCCAAATTATGCACATCTTCTAGGCCGGCATTGTCCATTGAACTGCCGTACCAGCTACTGCTCCAGAAACGGCCAATGCCAAAAGGCATATCCTGCAAGCCTACTGTAATGCGGCTGTCATCATTCAGCTTATAGCCCAAATTGGCATTCACCAAAGTTGAAAAATCACATAAGGTATCATTTTGATAGCAGCGGTATTCCACACCGCCAAAAAATGTCTTGGCATCATATTTCAAGCTAAGCTTTGCCGCATTAAACTTTAATTTATGATCACTGTCCGAATAATCCTTATCTTGATAATTCGCACGTACCCACCCTGACACCGTCAGTTTTCCTAAATCTGTCTCCGCATCTCCCCAAGAGAGCGTATCTGCCTGCACGGCAGCCGACATTGCCATTACACTGGTAAGGGTACAAAACGAAAATGGTTTCACTAGAAAACGTTGCAACATAATAAAAATCCCAAAAAGAAAGAATAAATTCCAAAAACCCATCTCTGGCAAAAGCAAAATTTTTGATAAAATTTGATAAGTGAAGGTATTCAAACTTCAAATTCATGGTTGATCCGATTCTGCATCCTGCAAGAAATCTGATCATTAACCCGGATAAATGCCGCGCTCTTTGCGCGCCATTAAAATGCGTTCACATGCCAAAATGTAGGCTGCGGTACGTAAAGAACATTCTGCTTGCGTAGCTTTAATCCAAACGTCAGCTACAGCATTTTTCATAATCACATCCATGCGCTGGTTGATTTCTTCTTCTGTCCAAAAATAACTGGCAAGGTCTTGTACCCATTCAAAATAGCTGACCGTTACACCACCAGCATTGCAAATCACATCGGGTACTACCGTGATTTGGCGCTTACTCAAAATTTCATCCGCTTCAGTTAAAGTCGGGCCATTGGCACCTTCCAAAATTATTTTGGCTTGAATTGTTTGGGCAACATGGACATCAATCACACCTTCAAGCGCCGCAGGAATAAAAACTTCCGCAGGAATTTGCCAAAACTTTGCAGCCAGAATTTCATCTTTTGCCGAAAATCCCTGAATCTTCTGATGGTGTTTTGAATATTCGATTAACTTTGCAATATCAATCCCTTGCTCTTGATACAAAGTCGCGGAATGATCCTGCACACAAATGACCTTGCTGCCATTTTCATGAAACAATAAAGCTGCTTCGCTGCCGACATTGCCAAAGCCCTGTACACATACTCGGGCATCGTTCAAATCCAGATCAATCTGCTGAGCCACTTCACGCCCAGTAATATATACCCCACGCCCTGTCGCTTTAATCCGCCCTAAAGAGCCACCAAGATGGACGGGTTTACCTGTCACCACGCCTGTAACGGTAGAACCCGAATTCATAGAAAAAGTGTCCATCATCCATGCCATAATCTGTGGATTGGTGCCAACATCAGGTGCTGGAATATCTTTTTGTGGCCCAATAATAAAATTGATTTCTGCGGTATAGCGCCGCGTCAATCGTTCTAACTCACGCTTAGATAATTGGGTTGGATCGACCCGCACACCGCCCTTAGCACCGCCAAAAGGTAAATTTAGTGCCGCACACTTAATGGTCATCCATGCGGACAGTGCCATGACTTCATCTAAATTGACATCAGGATGGAATCGCACTCCGCCCTTTCCTGGCCCACGGGTCAAATTATGCTGAACACGATAACCTTCAAAATGCTGCACCGTGCCATCATCCATAATCACGGGAATATCGACAATTAAGCTCCGCTTCGGGCGTCGAAGCATATCCAGCCTTTCGCTCAGCTCGCCCAGATGGGGAGCCACTTTATCTAACTGCTTAAGATAATTATTCCAAGCAGTTGTACCCTGCTCCGTATACGTCAGACCTTTCACCATCGTGTTCATTGCATGATCCTATTTTTGTATGCAGACGCATTTCCTTGCGGCTGCAAAAAGTATAAATTTATGTAGGTTTGTTGGCATTTATTGATTAATGTCTTCAGGCTGCGTGATCTAAATTAAAAAATTAAGCTTAGATTTTTCGCTTGGGCTTTAACCAAGATGTGTGTATATTGCCTGCCGTTTACAGGCTCACATTTACACCAACCGCGCAAGAGCGAGATACTTTACAATTTCTGCCTGACCAGATTATTTTGCACGTACCGACATTGCTCTCACGAGAGCCACTTTGAATTTGTAGGAGAGAGCCAATTGCGTAGTTTGCTTGGAGATTATTTGCTGCAACGATTACAGCAAGATATTGATGGAACATTGCAACTGCGATTATTTCGCTGCTTGCGTAATGCCATGATTGATGGCGTATTGGCACCCAAAACTCGTTTACCTGCATCAAGAGATCTTGCCAAAGAGATCAAAGTCTCCCGCAATACGGTATTAAGCGCTTATGAACAATTACAGGCACAAGGTTATGTCGATGCCCGCACAGGACAAGGCACTTGGGTGACAGAGAAATTGCCCGAATCATTTTTAATCAAAGCAGAAAACACCAATATTCCGATTCAAGAAAAAAAATCTCAGCAAAGTTACAGCTTATCTCAGCGCGGTTCATATTTAATCGGCTATTCAGCGGCATCACCTTATCAATGGGGGGCATTTGTACCCGGTGCACCAGATGTAACTGAATTTCCTCACCATATTTTTAGCCGAATTCAGACCCGTTTGAGCCGTGAACCAGAAATCACTCGATTAATTTACAGCAATGCAGGCGGATGTCTGGAACTGCGCCAAGAACTTGCGGAATACCTTAAAATCGCGCGTTCCGTACAATGTGATGCCGATCAAATCATCATTACCGAAGGCACGCATCAAGCCATAGATTTGGTTTCGCGCACCTTGAGTGATATCGGTGACGAAGTCTGGATCGAAGATCCTGCTTACTGGGGCGCGCGCAATATTTTACGCATTAACGGTGTAAATTTGCGCTCACTGCCTGTTGACCAAGAAGGTATTATTCCTGACCTTGATCCTAAGCAGCCGCCTAAGCTGATCTTTGTCACACCATCGCATCAATATCCTTTAGGTTCACATCTGAGCCTTGAACGGCGCAAGCAACTGATTGCGATTGCCCGTCAGCATAAAAGCTGGATTGTGGAGGATGATTATGACAGTGAGTTCAGATTCTCAGGTCAACCCTATCCATCGTTGCAAGGATTGGAACCCGATTCACCAGTAATTTATATGGGAACATTCAGCAAAACCATTTATCCTGCGCTGCGTATCGGTTATTTAGTGGTGCCGAAAAAACTGTTTTCGCCACTGCGCATTGTGGCATCAGAACTGTATCGAGGTGGACATTTACTGGATCAAAAAGTGTTGGCAGAGTTTATCCGTGAAGGACATTATGGGGCACATATTCGACGTATGCGCTTACTTTACAGCAAACGCCATGCATTTTTAATTGATTTAATTCACCGTCATTTGGGGCCAGATTTTCTGCACGAATACAACACCGCAGCGGGCTTACACCTTATTTTAAAATTGCCAAGCAGCAGTGATGATGTACTAATTGCATCGAATGCACTCGATCAAAATGTAAAAGTCAGAGCACTCTCTCAATATTATACAAAACACTATTCTACGCGGCAAAAAGGACTATTGCTTGGCTTCGCCTGTGTCAGCGAACAAGAAATACTCATCGCTTTTGGTATTCTGTTGAAGTGCTTACGCGATGTCGGTATTCCCACACTTAATTAATTAATTTTCTATATTAATCAAAATTTTATTTTTAAATTAAACTTAACCTTTTGTCAGTTTTTAAATCTCTGGCAAAACTATGTATTGCTTTTTTATTTTATTTAGTTTTTATTTTCCTGTAAATATCCTTTCCTGTACTTTTCACATTTTTAAAGCAATTGGCTCCTTTCAATAGATAAAAAATGGCTCTCGTCACCTGCCAACAAAAAAGAGAAATTAGCAGCACACATAAACAACATGTAACAGTTGTGTAACCAAAGTGTGATCTTTCACCTGTTTACAGAACCATCAGATTTATCCAAGTTAACTTAATCTTAATTAAGTGCTTAATAATTCAGTTGCAGTTTCAATGGATAGATAGTGCGAAAAAGGTATAGACCAATATTGCAACTATATCCTTGATATTAAGGGAAATAATATGGCTGAAAATCAACATGCCTCCGAGCCTGATTCATCACAAGGCTTAAAAAATGGACTTAAATCACGCCACCTCACCATGATTTCTATTGCAGGTGTGATTGGCGGCGCATTATTTGTCGGCTCAGGAAATGTAATCTACAATGCAGGGCCAGCTGCACTCATCGCATATACTCTAGGCGGATTATTGGTTCTATTCATCATGCGTATGCTAGGTGAAATGGCGGTACTTAATCCCGACAGTGGCTCATTTTCAACCTATGCAGACCGCGGGATTGGTCGTTGGGCTGGATTTTCGATTGGATGGCTATATTGGTCTTTCTGGACCTTACTTATGGGATGGGAAGCCTTTGTTGCCGGAAAAATTCTCAATAGCTGGTTTCCATTCATTCCAATTTGGGGCTACATGCTATTCGTCATTGTAGCTTTGGTCTGGATTAATCTACGTGATGTCAAAAACTACGGTGAATTTGAATTCTGGTTTGCCTTAATCAAAGTCATTGCAATTGTACTATTCTTGGTTGTCGGTAGCTTAGCCATCATGCACCTTTGGCCTTGGGGCGATGCCACTATGCTAGGCGGGGTGACTTATTTGACCGCTGAAGGGTTTATGCCAAATGGTTTTTCTTCTATTATTACTGCCTTACTGGGTGTTATGTTTGCCTATATGGGGGCAGAAATTGTCACCGTTGCAGCCGCTGAAACTAAAGATCCTGCGAAAGAAATCCGCAAAGCATCTAACTCAATTGTCTGGCGAATCATTTTATTTTATGTCGGCTCAATGCTGATTACCGTTTGCTTAATTCCACACAACAACCCGCTATTAAAAGACCCAACTTGGGGTACATACAGCGTTACCCTTACTGCATTAGGTATTCCTGAAGCACGCCATATTGTCAATTTTGTAGTGTTAACTTCTGTATGTAGCTGCTTTAACTCTGCACTCTATACGTGTTCACGCATGATGTATTCCCTGTCCAAGCGTGGCGATGCACCAAAGAGTTTTGCATTCACCAACCGTAATAATAGCCCATGGGTCGGTGTTATTTTCTCAAGTCTTTTTTCAATCGTTGCGGTATATTTCACTGCGACTGAAAGCATGAATATTTATGATGTATTAATGCTGGCAACAGGTACGGTGTCTTTGTATGTATACCTTGCGATTGCAATTTCACAATTGAAGCTGCGTAAGAAATTGGAAGCAGAAGGTGTCGATATTCCATTTAAAATGTGGCTCTTTCCTTGGCTGACTTATCTCGTCATCATCTTTATTATTGGTGCCTTAATTACTATGGTCATTGAAGGGAC
This sequence comes from Acinetobacter kyonggiensis, assembly GCF_900107285.1. Lineage (GTDB taxonomy): Bacteria > Pseudomonadota > Gammaproteobacteria > Pseudomonadales > Moraxellaceae > Acinetobacter > Acinetobacter kyonggiensis. The sequence goes on from NZ_FNPK01000004.1 coordinate 21,654, forward strand.
TTATCTTAAGGAAGTGGCATATACCAGTGTTCTTGCCTTATTTATTGTTGGCTTAGGAATTTGCGCACAGAAGTTTAATTGGGGTGGCGGGAAATCTGCAAACAATAAAACTGCACAAAATAAAATTAATATTACTGACAATCACTATTAACAAACTGCTATAGATCCCCTTAAGATGTTCTGTGAATAACCGCTATGGTTGTTCACAGAACATGATTATCTTTTTAGATTAATTCAACTTTTATATAAATCTAATACATAAAATTCATATCATTTCGTAAGTTAAAACTCATCTGCCATTGCCTCCACATCAAATATGTAGAAACGAATCCTTTTAGGTTTTTAGTATTTAAACTTCACATTAAAACGAACCATCATTGGATCTCCCCAATTGACCAATTGCGCATTCGGTGTGGTTCCAACCAGATATTCTTTATCGAATAGGTTTTTAATACTTAGACCCGCTCCCCAAGTTTTGGCTTCATAACCCGCATTCACATCAAATAACGCATAACTTGGTAAGTAGACAAAGTCTGTATTGCGCTGTGCTGTTCGAGAACCTTGATAACGAATACCCGCACCAATATTCCAACCGAATTGATCAGGGCTAAAATAATATTGGGTGGATAATGAGCTGGCATTTTTAGGTATATGATTACTACGTTTACCCATCTCACTGGCAGTCACACTTTCTGTTATTTTTGCAGTTGGAATATAACTATATGTTGCGGCTACATTCCATTGCTCAGTTAATGCCGCCGCCATTTCCGCTTCAAAACCTTGGGTGACTTGCTCACCCGTTTGAATGGAAAAATTTCCAGAAGCATCTGATTCAGTGACATTTTTACGGGTGAGATCATAATAAGCCACATAGCCTTGTAAACGCTGCTCAAAAGCTTGTAATTTGATGCCAACTTCCGCTTGTTTACCCTCTTCAGGATTAAGTAATGTGCCATTTTCACCCGCATCCGTCACTGGCATAAAAGAGGTTGAATAACTGATATACGGCGCAAACATATCATTCATGCCGTACATGACAGAAGCACTGCCCGTAAAAGCATTGTCTGAATTTTTAGTGGCTGTATTTTTCAATACATTATCAATTTCAACTTGAGTCCAATCATGACGGCCTGATAGTCCAATAATCCAGTGATCATCAATTTTAATGGTATTGCGTAGATATAAACCTGCATATTGGCTATAGGTAATTTCCTGACTCGGTGCGCCTATTTTTTTAATACTTACATTGCCATAGCTTGGATCATTGGCATTAAAATCATTAATCGTATCTGTGCGACGATAATAATCACTGCGTTCTCGCATCATATCGACACCGACCATGACATCATAGTTGAGCTTTCCAAAATCGAAATTACGCTGTAAATGATTATCTAAGGTATAGTTAATATCTTGTTTATCTTGATTATTAATTGCACGTTTAATCGTTGGCAGAATATTTGTACCCGATGCTAATATCGCATTCCCTTTTGTATCGGTTTTGGTCACAGCAAGGTTTTGTTTAAAAGTCCAGTCATTATCAAAATAGTGGGCATAATTCGCACCAATACGATAAACATCCACATCATAGCCATAATCTGGCTCACCAAAAAACAAGCTAGACGAATAATTTTTATAATCGCCCTTACTATAGGGAATACCCTGCTGACGGATATATTTACGATGTTGATAACTGGCAATGACCGATAAATCATCTTTATCGCCTAAATCAAAATTATATGATGGTGCAATATATTGATTTTTAAAATACACATAATCCGTTGGATCATCCTGATCAGACACTCGTCCTACCACACGAAAAGCACCTTTTGCACTTTCATTTGGCGCATAGTTCATATCAAAAGTTGCTTCTTTTAAACCATAACTGCCATAACTTAACGCCCCTTTATAAGACGTTTCTGCTTGTGGACGTTTAGTGGTCAAATTAACTAAACCACCTGGCAATGCTAATCCGAAACCCACTGATGTTGGGCCTTTCACAACTTCAATAGATTCTAGACCCGAAATGTCTTCAGCTCTTAAAACATTATCTGATGCTTGTACACGCAATCCATCAATATAGGTTTGTGAACTGGAAATTTGCCCGCGGATAATAAAGTCATCCCAACCCCGACGTCCATATTGACCAGAGGTCACGCCAGCGACTCCATCTAAAGCTTCCGCAACTGTTTTTGCTTGTTTTTGTTCTATTTGCTGATTGGTGATAACACTAATCGACTGTGCGGTTTCAAATAAAGCGGCATCTGACCGAAGTACTGCACTTGCTGTTTTGGCTACATAGGGTTTTTCATCGGTTTCAGCTTGAGTCGTAATGGTCGGTAATTGATTGCCCGATGGCTGTTCTAAATCGGATTCTGATTGAGCATGTGATGCTGTTGCCATAATGGCCAGAACTGAAAATGCTAAAAAGGACAGATTGAACTGCATGATGCCATACCGATAAAAACTTAAACGCAATTATAATCATTTTCATTTAAAAATATCACGCTTACTAAATGCAATATCATCAAAGCTGTTTAATCGTAAAAATAATAGACAACTTGATAGAATTTAATTTCCATAAGCCAACTGGTTTCCAACTCCGTTTTTCAATTTTTGCGCTGTCATTTTTTTAAATATGAAAGGATTATTCACTCTTTAACGTTGGTTCCAATTTTAATTTCTCTGCTAAAAAATGGATAAAAACCTCTATTTTAGGCGCTAAATAGCGTGTTGGAGGATATAGCAACCATGCATCTCCACTATAGTAAGTTTTAAAATACCAGTCTGGTAATACTTGAATTAACGCTTTAGTCTCTAAAGCATGCCGAGCAACAAAATACGGCAAACTGGCAATCCCCATATGCTTTAATGCTGCATCTAATCTTATGCCTGTATGGTTAGCTGAATAACGGCCTTTCACAGAAACACTGGTTGTTTTATTCTCTTTTTGAAATTTCCACTTCGAGTCACTTGCCTGCTCCCCCAAATAAATACATTGATGTTCCTTTAAATCCTGAGGTTGCTGAGGCATCCCATGTTTTTCTAAATATTCAGCCGTCGCTACAATCACATGATCAATTTCAATCAGTTTTCTGCCCTTTAATCCTAATGATGGTTCATTGGTAATTCGTATAGCTAAATCAATTTCATCATCAATAAAGTCTATTAATTTATCTTCCAATAACATTTGGACATCAACTTTAGGATAGCGTTCTAAAAATTCAGGAATATGCGGATGAAGTAAATAATGCCCCACCGCCTTAGGCACACTGATTCGAACAGTGCCATGAGGTTCAGAATTAAATTTGCCCGAATTGTCGATAACCGCTTGAGCTGCATTCACCATTTCTAAGCAATAAGCATAAACCTGTGTTCCGCTTTCACTCAGGCGCAATTTACGCGTCGTTCTTTGCAGTAAACGGGTGCCGAGCGCGCGCTCCAGCCGAGATATCGCTCGGCTAATTGCAGATGGCGTATTTCCAAGCTGCCGAGCGGTTTCTGAAAAGCTGCCTGTTTCTACAACTTTGACAAAAATGGCCATTTCTTGAAGCAATGAAATACTTTGATTTGTGCTCATGAGGCAAAAATGATTTGATTTTTTACTAGATTATCATTACCAAGCATCATTTATATAATCTTTTTATTCGATTTATTCAGAGAATTATATGACTCAAGCCCTATATTTATCAGGCAAGACCTGTGCTGACGTAAATGTAATAGAGTGTAAATTAACTCAAGAGGGTCTTTTCGCAGTTCAGCTTGCTGCAACACCTTTTCATCCTCAGGGTGGCGGGCAGCCCAGTGATATTGGAAAAATTAACGCGGTCACCGTTGAGCATGTTGCTATGCAAGATAAAGAAATTATTCATTACTGTCGTCAAGAAATCCCCTTAGGCAAAGCTTATGCTCAGATCAATCTTGATAAGAGACAATATTTTAGCCGTTTACATTCAGCAGGACATTTAATTGGCCATGTGATGCAGGCCTTTGGCTGGGAGCCGATCAAAGCTCAGCACTGGCCAGAAGATTCCAAGGTGCAGTTTATAAAATCGGAAGCTGCTCAAGATATTGATGTTGCATCTCTGCAAGCCATCTGCAATCAATATATTTCTGACAATTTGCAGAAATTTATTACGCAAAACGCAAATGGTTACCGTGAGATAAACTTTGGGCATCTGCCTGCATTTGCCTGCGGTGGAACCCATGTAGAATCTTTAGCTGAAATTATTGAAATCAGCATTGCCGAATATAAATTGAAGAAAGGTAAATTAACGATTCACTATAAAATTTCTGATGAGCATCCATAATATGTGGGCGCAATATGGTTCAGAATTTTTAGCTTTGGCTTTAGTTCATTTTCTTGCCGTACTTTTACCGGGTCCAGATTTTGCAGTGACCGTAAGGCACAGTGTCCGCTATGGGTATTTGATTGGATGCCTAACCGCGATAGGAATAGGTGCAGGGATTTCAATCCATGTTTTATATACCCTTGTTGGGCTCGGCATCATCATTCAGCAAAGTTCATGGCTGCTGTTTTCTTTACAGGTTTGTGGGGCAATGTATTTAATCTATTTGGGATGCAGTTTATTGCGTACTCAGCCCTTTAATTATGCTGCTTCAACAGAAAATATAGACAGTCTTGCTTTGAGCAAATGGAAGGCATTTATGACTGGGTTGATGACGAATGCTTTTAATCCGAAAGCGACCCTATTTTTTCTTGCTATATTTACGACCTTGGTTCATCCAACAACACCGATGAAAATTCAAATTTTTTATGGTGTTTGGATGTGTGCAGTCAATGCATTGTGGTTCATGGTTGTTGCCATTTTATTTTCTCGGCCAATGGTTCGGAATAACTTCTTAAAAGCTGGAAATAAATTTGAGAAATTTATGGGAGCTGTATTAATAATACTTGCTGTAAAACTGCTATTCACAAATATATGATTTTTAAAGTTTTCTATAATCAACATATAACACCGTATATGTTGATTGTAGAAAGTATTTAACAGGTCAATGTATTGGCACCATCGCCATGATGCTATACCTACCCCATGTTGGCCACGATCCAAAATCACAAGATCTTTAGCTGAACAATTTCCTGAAAAACAAAAAAAACTAACCCTATCTTGCGATTTAAATACCCCATTAAGTTCAGACTGAAATGATAAGCCTTAAAATAAAACGGAGATAAACTTAAAATCCAGTCAATCGCATGGATTATTCAGGTCTATTGATTCAAATCATGAAAATAATTTATTTTAAAATGAAAATATTTCATCAAATTCATAACCTTAAGGTACTGATAAAAACTAAAATACCCTGCTTCAATTTTTCATTATTTACTATGTCTAAGCTAAAGCGCCAAAAACTTACTCTTCCAAATGGTCATAATAAACTTTTACTACACTCTTGCTGTGCGCCATGCTCTGGTGAAGTGATGGAAACCATGATCGAATCGGGCATCGACTTCTCTATTTTCTTTTACAACCCCAACATTCATCCTGTTAAAGAATACTTAATTCGTAAGGAAGAAAATATTCGCTTTGCTGAAAAGCACAATATTCCTTTTATTGACTGCGACTATGACACCGACAATTGGTTTGAACGTGCCAAAGGTATGGAAAATGAACCTGAAAAAGGTAGTCGTTGTACGATGTGCTTCGATATGCGTTTCGAACGTACGGCGCTCTATGCACATGAACATGGCTTTAGTCTAATCAGTAGTTCGCTGGGCATTTCTCGATGGAAAGATATGAAGCAAATTAATGGTTGTGGTATACGTGCTGCCGAGCATTATCCCAATATAACTTACTGGGATTACAACTGGCGAAAAAATGGTGGTGCTCACCGCATGATTGAAATCAGTAAAAAGGAAGAGTTCTATCAACAAGAATACTGTGGATGCGTGTATTCACTTAGAGATACCAATCGTTGGCGTATGAGCAATGGTCGTGACCGCATCAAATTAGGCGTGAAATTCTATTCCAATGCTATGGATAGTGAAAAATCCAGCACCGATTAAATTATATAGCCTTGTAATCAATATCATAAGAAAACGATCCTTTTTCTAGTGCCAAAAACACCCAATTTTCGTTCATCCCATAGGTATGTTAAACTAGCTGTACTTTTAACACCTGCGCTATGTCGTAGGTGTATTTTTTTAAATCTCCCTTTTTGAAATTGAATTGTTCTGTCTGTTCAGCGTGATCTCCCCATCGACGCTGTGAACCGTTATTACTTTTCTATTTGCAAAATTATTTTTTAATCTTCCTGCCCGTCAGGAGGTAAGGTCCTTTTATTTTAAAAAAAGTGACTTTGTGCTGACGGGTTGTAAAAACGATGTTGAAAACCATGTCTCCCCCACACATTTCTAAACTCACTTTTGCCACTTTATTGTTTCCTTTGGCATTGGTTTTATTTGAGTTCGCTGTCTATTTGGGCAACGATTTAATCCAACCAGCCATGCTTGGTGTAACCCGTGATTTTGGCGTGAGCAGCTCTTGGGCACCCTCATCTATGTCATTCTACCTGCTTGGTGGCGGCTGTATCGCGTGGCTAATGGGTCCTTTGTCGGATCGTATTGGTCGTAAGAAAATTTTATTGGCAGGTGCGCTATTTTTTGCAATAACTTGCTTACTGATTTTATTCACACAAAATATTCAAAGTTTTTTAGGCTTACGTTTCCTACAAGGCATGGGTTTGACCGTGATTAGTGCCGTAGGTTATGCAGCCGTTCAAGAAAACTTTGAAGAGCGTACTGCAATTAAAGTCATGGCAATTATGGGCAATATGACTTTATTTGCGCCACTCTTAGGTCCTTTAGTTGGCTCATTAATGATTGACCACGTCTCTTGGCATTGGGGCTTTGTCGGAATTGCAATATTGGCTTTACTGGGTTGGTTGGGTCTCAAAGTGGCCATGCCAGCAGATCAAAAAGCGAATCTGACGCAAAAACCTATGAGCAGTATTTGGAGTGATTTTAAAACAGTCTTTAACAATAAACAGTTTGTGATCATGACCAGTGCCCTACCAATGGCATGTTTACCAATCATGCTCTGGATTGCATTATCGCCTGTAATGCTCGTTGAAAACCTCGGTTTTAGTGGTCTGCAATATGGTATGGCGCAAGTACCAGTATTGGGTGCGCTAATCTTGGGTAGTGTGATTTTAGTTAAAATTATTGATAAATATCCACTCGGTCAAACCATTTTATTCGGTCTACCGACCATGTTAGTCGGCGCACTGATCATCCTAATCGGCTTATTCATCCCGACTTATTTTGTATGGACGCTCATTATGGGTATGACCATCATGAGCTTTGGTGAAGGGATTTGTTTCTCTGTACTGTATCGTTTAGCCATGATGTCATCGGACGTATCGAAAGGTACAGTTGCGTCGGCTATGTCAATGATCATGATGTTCAGCTACTTTGTCGTGCTTGAAGTATCACGCATGTTGTTTGAAGCTTATGACCTGATGGCATTTAGCTTATGTAGTTTGGCATTGGTGCTGATGTGGTTTACTTTGCCACGCACGATGTTGAAAAAAGTGATGGTTGAGCGTAAAGAAAAAGGTCAGTTCTAATATTTTTTTAAAATAGACCAAACTTAAAAAGGCGGAATCATTTTAGTGATCCCGCCTTTTTTATAGCATATTTTTAAGTCAAACAATCAAATGCTAACTGGCTTGATTCACATACCAGTTTTTCCATGAACTACTACCACGCACTTCTATCGGCACTGTCAAAATCAAGTTGTTTTTTAAAATTTGCGTTTGATCAACTGCTTTGGCAAGGCGGGCTTTGACTGAGTGAATACATTCACGATCACCAAATTCACAGCGATCTAATGTTGTCCCACCACACGGGCCATTGGCAAGACCTTTCGGGCAAGTTTCAGGGCAAATATATAAGGTATCACCTAGGCGACATTGCCCACAACTTTCACAGCCCACTACACCATGTTTACTGACAAATTCCGTTTTAAGCAGTGCTTGCGCTGCAAGTGATCCATTCCAAAACCGCGACTGGAAAATAAAATATCCAACACCTTTTGCAACTTTAGACTCGAACAAAGCATCATGCATTAAATGCAAATGCTGATATTTTAAAATCTGCATGGAGCTTACAGGGCGTGAATAATACGTCAGCGCTGGATAAAACTCTTTGCCTGTTTTGACTTGCCAAAGTGTATTCCACAACAACTCAAGTTCATCTAAACCAAGATGACGATATGCCTCAATATAGCTCTCTAACAGCAATTGCTCTTCAGGTTTATGACATGCCGAAAGGTGCACACCGGCAAAACCTAACTGTTTACAGATTAAAATTTGTAACGCACAGCGTAGATACACCCGATCAGTCAAACCTGATTCTTTTTCTTCACCCAAGATCTTGAGCATATGCGGTGTAATGACAATGCCCGCCACTTGATGCTTCACCATAAAATTGGCGCGTCCCAATGTTAGCGGCATGACACAAGCGAGTAATTTTTGAGAATAGCCATGTTGGGTTAAAAATGCTTTCGCTTCTTTCAAAGCAGATAAATCATAACCCAGTTGGCTAATGATGTAATCTGCACCAGCCTTCAGCTTTTTATGCAATTTTAAATACTGTGCATCGCGTTCAGCTTCAGCATATTTAAACGGGTTAAATGCAACACCTACACAAAAATCACCATGTTGTTTCGCTGCCATCACGGCATTTACGGATTCAAGGTAACGTGTACGCTCGCTAGAATCCTTGCCCTTGTGATGGTTTTTAAGCTTATCACCTGTGAGTAATAATAAATTTTGCTGTCCAATCGCTTGAGCGGCATTTAAAAACTGCTCAAAGTCACGAATGTCCCGCCCCTTACCAGCAAAATGCAGCACTTTTTCAATGTGTTTCGGGTAAGCTTGTGCAGCAATAATCGGTGCAAGATCATCATCCGCATGGACTCGATCGGCCAAAGTCATCAATGCAGCAAAGCCAGCAAATTGAGTTTTTACAGGCAAAATCTCTTTCATTGAGCAGAGATATTCCACCAGTACACAAAACTGATTTTGAGTAAAACAAGTCGAAAGTTGGGACATAAAGGGAAAGTGATCCAAAGGATCAAGACAAAATAAAAGCGAATTATAGTCAAGATTGGCTTAAAGTGCATCTGATGCTACACAATTTGGCAGCATCAGAAGTCATACCGATAAAATATAGGCTAGCCCCATACGTCCTGTGCAATTTCATTCATCAGTTTCAGTTTTTTCCACTGCGTATCATACGAAATACGGTTGCCCTCTTCCATCGAGGCAAAGCCACTTTGTGGACATAGACCCAATTGTTCAAGCGGTAGATAGGCTGCTGCTTGCTGAATTTTGGCAATCAGCTTCGTTTTATCTTCAACAGTCTCTATTTTAGTCGAGATCAAACCTAAAAAGACTTCAGCATTTGTGCCCTGTAATTTTGCTAAAGGCTCAAAACCACCCGCGCGCTCGGTGTCAAACTCTAATAAGTAACGATCAATATTATGTAATTTTTCAAAGATAAAATGTTCAATCGCTGCATAACCGCCTTGATACAACCAACTCGATAAAAAATTACCGCGGTTAATATGCAGTGCAACCACAAGGTCTTCAGGCTTATTGGCAAGTGCAATATTTAAAGTCTGAACAGCAAAATGTGCTAAATCATCAGGATTCATGCCCAATGCAAGTTCTTTGTCACGTTGTTCTTCATCACACAAATAGGCCCAAAATTCATCGTTAATCTGAAGATAGCGACAACCTTGCTCATATAAGGCTTGAATCGCTTTTTCATAAGCCTGCCCTAGATCTTCAACGTATTCAGTCAAACGATCGGCATAATGACGATTATTGCGCAAATGTGGATACAACATCATGTTAGGGCTAGGCAAAGTAAATTTTGCCGTCGCAAAATCATCAATGGCCTGATGTAAAAAACGATAATGCGCAAGGCTTGGATGATCTTCTGGAAAATCAATTTTCCCAGTTACACGAACATCATAGGCTTTGCTAATGACACCTTTAAATTGTCGTCCATCACGGGTCTTATAACCTTGAATACCGTCAAACTGTTCAAGAAAATCGTAATGCCACCAACCACGGCGAAAGTCGCCATCCGTCATAATGGTGCAGTCATTATCCAACTGAATATCAATCAGGTTATGAATTTCGGCATCTTCCACTTGACGTAATGTTTCCTCATAAATCACACGATCAGCAAAATCATAACGGGCTTTTTTCAGTTTTAAGGGTCTTAAAAAGCTCCCGACATGCTCGACCTTATTATTGGCGTACTGGTTTTTTGCTGCTTGGCTCGTGTTGCTCTTCATAAATGTCGTCATTTAAAATGTAGCTTGGATTGAATCGGAGTGTGGAAGAAATGTCGAATTTAACTTATAGATGTTTTAATTATTAAATAGTAATAAGCATCATAGACTTAATAATATTTATGTATGTTATTTAACACATTTACTGAAACATGCTCATGTTTAGGTGAACTTATTTCATGTTTCACTTCATAAAAAGCCAGATGACGTATCATTTGGCTTTCGACTCGTCACATTTAACTCGAAAAATTAACTATATTTTAGAATTATTCTCAAAAAACTCCCCCCAAACGTCTACCCAAATTTCATTCACAAGTTGAAGCTTACGCAAATGTGCATCATAAGGAACACGGTTATCTTCTTTAGTTGATGAGAAACCATATTGTTGGCTTAACGCCAATTTGCTCAAGCAGTAAGAATTTAGAAGCTTCATGAATGCGTGCAATAATTGCATCTTTACCCTTAAGCTCTTCGACTTTCTGACACAAAACATGATTTATTTGAATTATTAAATAAAACAGTTAAACCAAGCTCAACAAACAATAGGCAAAAAAAAGACCTATAAGCATTTGATTAGCTTATAAGTCCTTTAAATATATTGGTAGGTATAAGCAGACTCGAACTGCTGACCTCTACGATGTCAATGTATAGTATATAATTATAATTCAATAACTTGAACTTAATTGGCGTCCTAATTTCGCCATATTTCTTGTTACAAAAAATCTTTAACGGATAACATCAATTATCTTCCGCTTTTCCAATTTCTAATTGCTATCAATGCAGTATCATCCGTAATAGCAACTACGGATTTTAATACTGCAATATTCTCACTCACTGTATGATTCAAATTGCATACTTTATCAAGAACATCTTTAAGACTCTCGTATGGAGTTTCTTTAAAAGAATAAATCGATTGCTTACGATACCAACCTTGCTTCTCACAATATAATCTAGCAATAGAAGCATAAAAATGCTTTGAAAAACTTTGGTTGAACTTTGAATTTAATTCATTTTTTAAAATAGATGGCTCTACAGGCATGTCGTACTCTTTTAGAACACAAGAAATTGCATCAATATGACTATTAATATCTATATGTTTGTAAGCAATATCTGGTGTCGTATAAAGCATATACTTGACCTGAACAACTTTACTTTCTCCCATTAATTGATCTAAATAAAATGCAGCATGACCAGCACTTTTACTTTTAAGTAGATTAGCAATCTCAGCTCTTGTAAGAGGGCTACCAAGCCTATTCATCGTCTGAATAATGACTTCTTTTTGAGTTATTTTTTTAAAATTCTTTTTAATACTTACAGAATCTGATTGAGATCGACCATTAAAATAAAAACCGTAATCTTCGCCAAAATTTTTTACATAATATCGAATATCATAATAATCATATTTTTTTAAATATTCGGAATCTCCGTAACATTGATTTAAATGAAAGACGGTAGATTGATTCCTTGCTTGGTATTCCATCAACTCCATAAAAAGATCATCCAAAACTATGGATTGATCTATAAATTTTATATGCTTATATACTCCTACCCCTGCCAAAAGTATGTAATTTTGATCATGAAATGCTTCACTATCTACTCGTATCTCATAAAGAGGGGTTCTTGAGAATCCATTTTCATTGACTAGCTTAGAGACATCTAACCATGGTAATCCTTTTTTATATTTTAAAAGTACACATGCTGCCGCTTCAGATTTGCTTAGATGCTTAGGCCAAATTTGATCACCACTAATTCTTATTATATCTTCAGCTACTAATAAATTTAAAATATTATCCACATCAGCAATATTTAATTCTTCGAGATAATCCTTAACTAAAAACAAATTAAGTGGAGAACCATTTTCTACAAAAAATGTATTTAAAACTCCATTATCAATATTCGGATAAACATATTCATGTAGATTTTTTTTTCCACTAATTTCACTCATAAAATCAAAAAAATCTTTTTCATTCTTAAAACAAGAAAATAATGAATCCAATTTTAACGTTATATCTTTATTCATATATTTTTTTAGTAAAAACCATATGTTATCTTGACTAAGACGCATATGAGATATGAAAATTTTTTTTATTTTAGACTCTTTTTGCCTAATTCTTTCTCTCGATACATTAAACATCCCCCCTATTTCTTCGAGAGTTTTTTTATCTTCTATAAACCCCCATCTCATTTGAAGAATATTAATATTATCTTCAGTAATCTTTTCAAAAAAATACTCTATATCTTCTAAAATAATACGTTCAAATATTTTTAAATCCATATCTTCTATATAACAAGGAACTATCAATTTCGATTCAAACAAATTAATATTAATTTTGTTTTCTAAAATCAACATTAACTCATCCTTTACAAGATTCTTAAATATATTGAAATTTTTAATGTATTCTACACCTAATCCTGGTATTTCAGATATTTTACTAGAATCAAAATTTAATACATAATTAATATCGTGTAAATAAAAAACTTCATCTAACTCCAATCCAACCTTTTTAATGGTTTTCATTACTTTAGTACTTAAACCACAGAATACTATTTTTAATTCCTCCAAATTAATATCTGAGTAATCTTGTTCCTCATATTTTTTTAAAAAAACTGAAAAATCAAATTTCTTTAAAGAAATAAATATATCAACATAAAGACGCCCTACCCCTGGAATTGCACCTATTTCCTCAGGAGCTAATTTTAAAATATCACCTAAAGAATCCCCAATATGCAACCCAAGATCACCATCTTTAAAATTTTTCAATCTTTTGATAAGTTTTTTAAAATCTTTAGGTATATCTAAATTAACAACACTATCTAAACTGATGTTAAAAATATTTTCAGAATTAAAATCTAAACCACTCACTTATTCTTCACCTTACCTAAAAATGCCAAAACAGAAACATATTTTTCTTTAATTAAATTTAAATCTTTCTCTTCAATTAAATTTATATCCTTAAAACCTTTCACTCTATCTTTATATTTTTTTACAAGATCACATTCATAATTTTCTATATGATTTACAATCTCAACATTAAGATCTTGCTGATCTTGCTGATCTTGCTGATCTTGCTGATCTTGCTGATCTTGCTGATCTTGCTGATCTTGCTGATCTTTATAATATGGCATAATTTTGTTTAAATCCTTATCAATAAATTCATATAAAAAATTATAAGAAAATTGATTAGATATAGCTTTAAAACTAGGCTTTATATTATTAGCTAAATAAAATTCATCAATATAATTATTAATTACTTCTAGCATTTCAGCTTGTTCAAAATCATTATCAAATGCATTCGATAGATAATTATAGTAAGAACCAAAATGAGTCGCAATTTGATCCAAGCTTATACCTTTTATTTCTGACTCTATCATATTTATTTTAGGTATATTATTAGTTCTAATTTTATATTCTCTTATTTTTTTTATAAGATTTTCTCTACTATTTAATTGCATTTTCATATTTTCAATTAAAGTCAGAACTGTTGCAGCTTCTTCACTATATTTCACCTCTATTGAACTATCATGAAAAAAACTTACACTGTTTGATTCAGCTATATCATCAATTAAGTTTTCTTTATCTAAAGGCGCTTTTTTTATGGCATCTGATAATTGTTTTATTTCTTGTAATCTATCTAGTGAACCAACAAAATCTAATACATGTACATAATCTTTATTATGTGTCTTTCTAAGCCCCCTTCCCAACTGTTGTAACCAGATTGTTCTAGAACCTGTGTATCGCATAAACACTAAAAGATTAGTTTCAGGAATATCAATTCCTTCATTAAATAGATCACAAACTAATATATATTTATAACTACCCTCTCTAAAATTACGAATATTTGCACGCCTTACTTGATCTGTCATTTGAGAATGAACTAATGTAGCAGTCCCTAGCTCAAAGAAACCAATTAAATGCATCATATGTTTTATATTTCTACAAAAAACAATACCTTTAACACTTTTAATTTCTTGATCTAAAACTGTTTTTTCTATTAATTTAATAACCTCTTCATCTTTTTTATGTAAAAATAATTTTTTATCTAAATCATTCAAAGACAACCCTGTATTAAGCTCATTGATTTTATTTTGATCTAAATCATCAAGCAAAACTAAGTACTTTGGAAATGCTAACTTTTTGTGTTTCAATGCCCATATAAGATCAAATTTTCCTATATGACCGTCAGCTCCACCAAAAAAATCAATGACATTTTTATTATCAGATCTATATGGAGTAGCTGTTAATCCTATTAATAATTTTGGCTCAAATATATTGACCACTTCAGCATAAGTTCGCGCAGGAGTATGATGTGCTTCATCAACAACTACATAATCAAAAGTATGTTTCTTAAGCTGATTAATATGACCATATAAAGTATCAAACGTAGCAAAAATAAAATCTGTATCTTCTAAAGATGAACCTGAAAAACAAGCAGAAAAAGAATAATTTCCTATGCCTAAAACATTCTTAAAAGCAGTAACTGACTGAAATAAAATTTCTACTTGGTGAGCAATAAACAGCACCCTTTTTCTTTCTTCTGATGTTGTAATTAACTTTTTTAGCAAATGTGCCACTGTGTATGTTTTACCTAACCCTGTAGCCATCTCAATTAGAATTTTTGACTTTCCATTACGATGTGCTTCTATAGCTTGATAAATTACTTCTGTTTGATATTTCCTAGGTTTAATTTCTCGACCAATTTCTGAATGCTTTTCCACCCATAAATTTTGTAACACGTCTCTATCGATTAATTCCACACCCAATCTCAAAGCTCTAATTCGAACCTCTGATGTAAAATATGAGTTAGTTACAAGGATCTTGTTACTCACGTTTGCAAGTTTTGCACCAGTAACTAACTGATTTAATGCTTTAACATCCACCATCGTATTTATGTTACGTTGCTTAACCTCAATGGCAAATTTTCTTTTACCCTTATAGGCAAATATATCTACTCCTCCATCTCCATGTCTAAATTCAACCCCAACTTTCGTTATTAGTGCATCTGTCCAGCCAGAAGCTTCAAATAAATCTCTTATGAAATGCTCAAAATCTTGATGTGAAAGTTTATCAATATCTTTAAATTCTTTAATCATAGCTAATTTACTAAAGTATTTTACCCTATGATAACATTTAATTTTTTTTAGTAAAAAAAAAAGGCTTTTTCTAAAAAACAAATTTATCTTGAAACTGCTTAATCCAAATCTTCAATAAATTTTACTAATGATTTGATATCTTTCTGCTTGAAAGGTCGTATTCCTATGTTTGAGCTTGGTCGCTTGAACTAGACCATGATTGATACAGTATGAGTATTCTGACGTTTAGTCACTGAAGAAATACCACTTACATCAGTGGATACAAGATAGCTAGTTTTATGAGGGTATATGAAATTAATGTAAATTATTGTAATCCATAAAAAACCGCTCACGAAAGTATATAAAATATCATGAGCGGTTAATAATTTGGTAGGTATAAGCAGACTCGAACTGCTGACCTCTACGATGTCAACGTAGCGCTCTAACCAACTGAGCTATACACCTAAGTGCTGTGAATCATATTCATTTTTATTTTCTAAGACAAGGGCTTTCTAGTGTTTTTTAAAGCAGATGCACAAGTTTTAAGCATCCCTTTAAATTTCATGGCTTGTTGATCATCAAATTCACATGAAAATCGTTGCTGTTGATAATATTGCGCTGTTTGTATAAAGATCGGTTGTTGATCTTTTTCAACCCATTCTGCCAAACGATGCATCCACATATAAAAAGTTTCAGCGGGTTGCTTACGTAAATTTTGCGGCAATTGCTTAGAAAATTGTTGAATCGCTTGCTCATATGCAGAAACATACTGTCTATTACGGTAATAAATCCAAACAAAATAAAAAATAATCACGATCACAATACTTGATAGCAAGACAAGTGCACTCGCATAAGCAGAGTTCAAACCTAATTTTGACAACCAGCTTTGCTGCTTTTCAGCAGTATATCCCACGACTTTACTTTGCCATTGATAACTTGCATAGTCAGTCCAAATACGCATATTTTTCAACATTGAAAATCGTTGATATTTCCATTTTTGTTCTTTATTTCCTAAAATACTACGATCATTTTCAATATAATTTTGCATACCCCCATCAATCCGTTGTGGAGCAATTATCGCGGTGGGATCAATTCGTTGCCATTTTCCATTCAATTGCACTTCTGTCCATGCATGTGCATCAAGCTGACGGACTTCCCAACTTGCTTGATCAGGTGAAAGCTGCCCACCTTGATAACCTATGACAACTCGTGCAGGAATTCCAACATAACGCATCAACATGGTAAAACTCGAAGCATAATGCTCACAAAAGCCTTGTCGAGATTGAAATAAAAATTCGTCAATGCGATTGCCCCCTAATAAACCGGGTGACAATGTATATACAAAGCCTTTTCCCTTATACCATTGCAAAATGTTGCGCACATATCGATCGGGTTGCTGACCACTTTGTTTAAACATTTCTAATGCAAATTGACGTGATTTTTCATCCAATGCTTCTGGCATTTGGGTATTTATTTTTTTCAATATATTCGATTTAAATAATGCTGACTCTGGCAATTCAGTATTACCCAACCAATGCAATTTAATAGGTTGATTACGCAAAATTTGACGAATCGGGGTAATACTCCAATCCTGTTTTAATTGGTACTCTGTTTCAAGTGGAATTGACTTTTCCAATCCCATCACCCACATCACTCGTGCATCAGCAGCCAAGTATTGATAATCAAAACCACGTTTCGATTTCCCAGAGAACTTATTTTCTAAAACAGGTTGTTGATTGATAAAACTGCTGGTCCACGTTTTTCCATCATATTGATCTAAAACCATCGCGCGCCAATACAGTTCATTGCGTGATGGAAATTTATCCATATCCCCAATAATTCGAAAAGCCAAACTTGTGGATTGTGAAAGTTCTGCAATATCACCAGGTGACATGCTATCGCTCATCCCTGTGACACTTCGTTGTTCTGGAATTGGAATATGCCAAAGTGGTGGTAACCGTGGAAAAAATACAAACAGTAAAATAAAAAAAGGCAAAGCCAAAATTAAAAATCTAGCCACATGTTTTGCATCAGTTTTTAATGCTGTCGATTGATTTTCTAATGATTTAAATTCACTGGTTTGTAGGCGATAAAGTCCAATTAAGCAGCTTAATAAACACAGCACAATTATCAGCGCCATCCAGATGGATTGGCTATATAAAAAGGAACTGGCACTAACAAACAAAGCAAAATTAAACAAAACAATAACATCACGCTTATTCTTGGTTTCTAAAGCCTTTGCAAACAAAAAGGTCGATAAAACAGCAACCCCCGCTTCAATACCAATAAAACTTTTATAACTAAAATAAATCGTGACTAAAGCTAAAGTGGTCAGTGCAAATGTCCACATCTTAGCGACCGCTTTGTTCTGATCTTTTAAACTAAAAAATAAACAAAGCAAAATTAGTGCAAAAATAGCACTTAATAAAACAGGATTAAAAAATACCTGTGCAATAAAGACCAAGACCATTGTGATTAAAATTGAAATTCTAATATCAGCATGGATCATAATTTAAGCCTGTGCCAAAAGTTTTTTTGCTTGTCTTAACTGATTTTCGCCAATGCCTACAGGTAATTCAGCTTGTGGTAAATACACTGCATAATCACATTGCATCTGCTCACATTGTTCAATCAATCCCATCATTAAATTCAGCTTTTCTTCATGTTCTGTGCTGGGCATATTGGCATAATGAATTTCAATATTGCTTTGATCATTATGCTGTTCAAACACTTTGATATATAAGCCTTGCCCACGCGCAGCTTGCTTCCATGACACCGCTTGTAACGCATCCCCCAACTGGAAATTACGTAATTCACGAAACTCATCCATATCTGGTTCAAAATTATGCTTCTGCTGTTTATTTTCAGCACTATAAAATGCAGCTTTGGGTGCAATCCATGCAGACTCTTTTAAATAAAAATAAGTCCATGCCCGAACCAATCCAAAGGGATAAACTGAATAAATCTGTAAGGTTGGATAGTGAAATTTCCCTCTTTTTTCAGGCAAAAAAGAAAGCGTGATTTTATGCTGGAGTTCTGAAATCAGGACTTTTTCTAAATGCTGATCGGTTTTAATCCATAAATAGCGGGAGTGCTTTTGCGCTTGTTGAAAATGTAATTGCAATTCAACACTCTTGCCAACCTGCCCTATTCCAGCAATAGAAACTTCAACGCCTAAATCATGTAATTGTTTAAATGTTAAATAAAAGCTAATACATAAAATAGCACTAATCAAAAAGCAAAAGCCCAAAATCAAGTTGTTGGCATAATTCACTCCTGCAATAAAAGTAATCAAAATCAATACCAAATACAGATAACCCTGTTGATAGATAAAAATCAGAATGTCTTTTTGCGAGAGTTGTTTGACTTTTTCAAATTGAAAACGTGCCGCTAACCATTTTTGCCAAGGATTGCTCAAATTGATCTTCCTTTAGCTAATATTGACTTGCTGCATCAACTGCACTGTTTCAGCTTCACTCAAGCCAATACGATGAGCAACCACAGCAACAAACACCGCTTGCACATCATCTGGCGTCACAAAACTACGTTGCTGAATAAAAGCAAAGGCTTGTGCTGCTTTTTTCAAAGCCAATAAACCACGGGTCGACAATCCATGTTGTTTTTTACGGGTTTCATCGGCAAGATTGAGCAGATATTCCAACACAGCATCGGCAATATGCACCTGATTAACCAATTGTTGCATCGCTAAAATTTCTTGCTCGTTAAACACATGCTTGAGTGTCGCAATTAAGGCATAGCGTGAATTTTGTTGTAAGAGTAATTTTTCTGCTGAACGTGAGGGATAGCCAAGTGACAAGCGCATTAGAAAGCGATCGAGCTGCGACTCTGGCAACGTATAAGTACCACTTTGAAACAATGGGTTTTGCGTGGCAATCACCCAAAAAGGTTGTGGTAATGGGTAACGCACGCCATCCACAGTCACCAACCCCTCTTCCATCGCTTCAAGTAAAGCACTTTGCGTTTTTGGACTACAACGGTTAATTTCATCGGCCAATAATATTTGGGTGAAAATGGGGCCTTGTTTAAACGCAAACTGATGTTCTTTTTGATTAAACATGTTTACACCAATCACATCGCTTGCCAGCATGTCATTGGTAAACTGAATGCGCTGAAATTTAAGCCCTGCAAGATGTGATAAGGCACTCGATAATGTCGTTTTCCCTAGCCCAGGCAAATCTTCAAACAACACGTGTCCGCCTGCCAACAAACAACTCAAAGCCAATTTAGTTTGGTTTTCTTTATCTAGAATAATGCTATTAATTTGAGTTAAAAATGTTTCAACCTTTAAAGCATAAGATGCAACTTTATGATTCAGTTCTAGCTGTTCATGCGTGAGTTCTTGTTTTTGAACTTTATTCGTCCCCCAAATCACACTCTTATCCCCAATAAAAAAACGGTGCATGAGTAACATACACCGTTTTTTTATTTTTCCAAAGAAATCAAAAGATTTCTGACAAACACTTGTTCGAAACTAACAAGGACATTTCTTCAATCCACCATTCGCACTTGGATAACGTGCATCCACACAGTAACGGTAAAATGTTTTGACATCCATCGGTACTAAATCGGCATGATTCTTTTTCATATGCTCTAAATAGGTCTGATAATCAGGCACACCCACCATCAAGCGAAAACTTTGCTGTAGACGCTGCCAAATAATTTGAATGGTTTTAATACCATTTAACATTAATAATTTCTTGGGCTGTGCAAGCACAGTAAATTTAATAATTTTGCCCAAAGCCAGTTTTTGGCGAATTTGATCTTTTAGACTCATTTCACCTCTCCTACTGGAATTTCATCACTGTAAATGGCTTCTGACTCACGCACACTTGGATTAGGATCTGCCAATGCACGACGAATCACACCAATTGCAGCAAACAACATTACAATTGCCACTATCATAAAGAAACCACAAAGTACCGCATTGATTTGATTAGAAAAGACAATGGTTTGCATTTCGGTAATGTCTTTGGCTGGTTTTAAAATTTCATTACGCGCAATCGCATCAGAGAATCGGTTAGCTTGAGCCAAGAAACCAATTTTTGGATTCTCATGGAAGATTTTTTGCCAGCCTGCCGTCATACAGGTAATAAATAAGAAAATGGTGGGAATAATTGTGATCCAAACATATTTCTCTTTCTTCATTTTAAATAGGATAACCGTACCCAAAATAAGTGCCATTGCAGCAAGCATTTGGTTACCAATACCAAAGAGAGGCCACAAACTATTAATACCACCAAGTGGGTCAATCACACCTTGATAAACAAAGAAGCCCCATCCCGCGACAGCAACAGCCGTACCAACCATATTACCCCAAAAATTATGTGAATTTTTAAGTGACGGAATTACAATACCCACCGTATCTTGAACCATGAAACGGCAAGCGCGTGTACCTGCATCGACTGCGGTTAAAATGAATAATGCTTCGAATAAAATTGCAAAGTGATACCAAAAAGCCATCATTGAACGGTTATTAAAAATTTCCGTAATAATATGCGCCATCCCAATCGCAAATGTTGGAGCACCACCTGTACGTGATAAAATTGTGCTTTCACCAACCTCTTGAGCCAACAAAGTTAATGCTTCAGGAGTTACCACAAAACCTAAAGTACGGACAGCTTCAGCAGCACTTTCAACCGTTGTACCCAAAACTGCCGCAGGGGCATTAATTGCAAAATAAACACCTGGTTCTAAAATAGTGGCACAAATCATTGCCATGACAGCAACAAAAGATTCCACCAACATCCCCCCATAACCAATCATACGAATATCCACTTCGTTATTGACCAGTTTAGGTGTAGTTCCTGACGAAACCAACGCATGGAAACCTGAAATTGCACCACACGCAATCGTAATGAATAAGAATGGGAACATAGATCCGGCAAAGACAGGGCCAGTACCATCAATAAAATGCGTTACAGCAGGCATTTTCATTTCTGGTAATGCCACCATAATGCCCACCGCTAGACCTGCAATCACACCAATCTTCAAGAATGTCGATAAGTAATCACGTGGCGCAAGCAATAACCACACAGGTAAGACTGAAGCAATAAAACCGTAACCAATCAAACACCATGTCAATTGCGTCCCTGTGAGCGTAAACAAAGGCCCCCAATAAGGATCGGCTGCAATATTCCCACCATAAACAATTCCCGCCATCATCAACACAAAGCCAATGAGCGAAACCTCGGCAATTTTTCCTGGACGGATATAACGCATGTATACGCCCATAAACAATGCAATGGGAATGGTTGCCGCAATACTAAACACACCCCAAGGGCTATGTGCGAGTGCTTTTACAACCACAAGTGCTAATACGGCAAGAATAATAATCATCACGCCTAATGCACCAAGCATAACGATAATTCCAGCAAAGGAACCAAGTTCTTGCTTCGCCATTTCACCTAATGAACGCCCATCACGACGGGTCGAAATAAACAACACCAAAAAGTCTTGAACAGCGCCCGCGAGAACGACACCGACCAACAACCAAATCGTTCCTGGCAAATAACCCATCTGTGCAGCCAGAATAGGACCGACTAAAGGCCCTGCACCAGCAATCGCTGCGAAGTGATGTCCAAACAAGACATATTTATTGGTAGGCACATAATCCAGACCATCAGCTAAACGATGTGCTGGTGTTAAACGTCGCGCATTGAGTTCAAAAACTTTATTCGCAATAAATAAACTATAGAAACGATAAGCAATGCTATATATACAGATGGCTGCTAAAACCAGCCAAACAGCATTTACATGCTCACCTCTGCTCAGTGCAAGCGTCCCAAATGATACTGCACCTAAAACTGCGACTAAAATCCATACTATTTTTGAAGTTGTTGATAACTTCTGTTGAGTCGTTTCCATGTCAATCCCTCATCTATTCTGCATAAATCAGCGTTCATTTTTATTGTCTGGCTTACTGCTGTTTGCTCTTTTGTGACGGTACTCCTTATATTTTATTTTTCATTTATAGTTCTGGCATAAAAAAAGGGACGATTTTCATCATCCCTTTCGATAATAGTCTATTTTTAAACCATTATGCACGTTCTAAATAATCACCCGTACGAGTATCTACACGAACGCTTTCTTCTTGCTGTACGAATAATGGTACACGAACAACTGCACCAGTTTCGAGTTTAGCAGGCTTACCGCCACCGCCAGAAGTATCACCACGTACACCTGGATCAGTTTCAACAATTTTCAAGACCACAAAATTCGGTGCACTTACTGTCAATGGAATACCATTGAACAACATAATGGTACATTTTTCGTTTGAATCGTCTTTCAACCATTTAGCAGCATCGCCCATCGCAGTTTTGTCAGCTGTGATTTGTTCGAAGCTTACTGGATCCATAAAGTTCCAGAGTTCGCCATCGTTATAAAGGTAATCCATTTCAACTTCTACAATGTCTGCACCTTCCAGTGTTTCATTGGATTTGAACGTTTTTTCTAAAACTTTACCCGTTTTAAGATTACGCAATTTCACACGGTTAAATGCTTGACCTTTACCAGGTTTCACATATTCATTTTCCATGATTGAACATGGGTTACTATCCAGCATGACCTTTAGGCCAGCTTTAAAATCATTTGTCGAATAATTGGCCATGAAAGGCTCACTCCAAACTTACTAACTTAAATCTATTAATGCTAGACTAGCATCATTTTTTACATGCGGCATGATAAACTATTTGTATCAAGAGCAAAACTGGCAATCTCAACTCAGTGACCTTATTACAGACCCTTTAGAGTTACTTGAGGTGCTTAAGCTCTGTCCTGAGCAATTATTATCAGGGGCAATCCTTGCTTCTGAACAGTTCAAATTACGTGTTCCCCGTGCATTTGTCGGAAAAATGACCGTTGGTGATCCACTTGACCCCCTTTTACTGCAAGTATTACCTCATCATCTAGAACTCGAAGACCACCCTGACTTCGTGACAGACCCATTAGGTGAAGAACAAGCCAATCAACAACCGGGTGTATTACACAAATATAAATCTCGCTTTTTACTCACCTTAACGGGTGCTTGTGCAGTTCACTGTCGCTATTGTTTTCGCCGTCATTTTCCTTATCAAGAAAATTTACCTAAGAATGAAGATTGGCTAAACATTCAAAATTATATTGAAAGCCAACCAGATATCAATGAAGTCATTTTTAGTGGTGGAGATCCACTTACGCTCTCAAATCGAAAACTAAAACTGTGGATTGATCGTTTAGAGTCTTTACCGCAAATTAAATTTTTGAGAATTCATTCACGAGTTCCTATCGTAATCCCCAACCGTGTCGATGAAGAGCTTGTTTCTCTATTAAAAAACAGTAGGCTACGGATTATTCTAGTGGTACACTCAAATCACGCAGCTGAGCTTGATGATTTGACTTGCGCTAAGCTTTCGCTATTAGTTCAACAGCAAATTACCGTGCTCAACCAAGCAGTTTTATTAAAGGGAATCAATAATTCTGCACAGGTTTTAGTCGATTTAAGTTATCGTTTGTTTGATGCAGGTGTAATGCCATATTATTTACATGTATTAGATAAAGTAAAAGGCGCGCATCATTTTGACTTAAGTCCTAAAGAGATTAATCTTATATATAAAGATGTTTTAGAGAACCTTCCTGGATATTTGGTTCCTAAACTCGTTAGGGAAATAGCGGGCGAAAAAAACAAAACACCGCTTTTTGGGGTTTCAACTTTTTGAGTTAAATAATAACGATGCTTATGAGTACTTCAGATATCTTCCAAACTCCAACAGAGTTAAAGTTGGAAAAACTGAGCTTTTGTCCATCTAATGCAAAAGGTCTGCAAGAATGGGTAGCTAATTTATCCATTCTACAACTCGGGAATTCTTCAAAAGAACTTTTCAACGCGTTACTCGAAATTTCAGAACTTAAATGCCCAGAAATGCTTCGTTTTGATTTAATTCAAATTCTACACCCAACCATTGATAATGTATTGATTAGCTTGGAAAAACATTTTTTCAATCAAAGCCTTATCACCTCTGATCGTAATGATCAAATTATTGAATTGGCGATGTTATTACGCAGCCATTTCGCAAAAATTTATATCGATATTTCAAAAAGATGCAACACACAGTTAAGTTTGCAAAAATTTTCATTGTTTGCCTTTAATCAAAAGAAAAGTTTACAAACTGCAAGAATGGTTTCGACCTATTACGCATTGCAACAACTGTCATTGTTACTTTATCAACAACATTTGTTATATAGCACACCTTTATTTGGGCAATGGTTAGTGGCACACCAATTGCTTGAATGTGCGATTAAAAACAATTTCTATCAAACGAACATCAATCAGATTTTAGATACTCAACACCAATTACAAACCATTACTCAGGCTTACTCACAGCTTATTTTACTCGATATCTTCAATACGCATCAAATTCGCCCTTCTGAAATGCAAGGTCTATATTTGTGTAGCTTTGATTGGGCAAAACTGGTTCACATCTTATCTAAAGAAACCACGCTTTCACGCTATATTATTGACATCAACAAAGATCACCCACCTGTTTTCAATACTGATCAATCCAGTTTATATAAACCGACCATCTATATTTCGACCCAAAATTTACTTGATCATCTATCTGAAACTCAATCGAAAAAAACGGGATATTTATCGCGTAATGAAAAGCTCTTCTTAACCCCTGCCTTACATTTTCATATTCACAACTTACTGACAACAAACACCGAACGTCGCTATGAACGTTACGAATACTCTGCACAATTACAAATATGTTTTAGTCTTGCCGTTGCACACTTTTACCTCTCGAAAGGTAAAAACTTTCATGAAACTTTGGATTTAGAAAATAATTATCAATTCCAAAATGAAAGCACATTTATTAATTCAATGAATTCTAATATTCCTGCTGAAATCACAACCGCTAAAACCCTCGATCGAGAAGCTAAACAAATTTATTCTGCTGACGTTCTTGATATTAGTGTGAATGGTTACAGAATTAAATGGACAGGGATTACACCTACGAATTTAAAAACCGGTGAATTTATTCTTATTCAAGAAAGCACCAATAGCCCTTGGCGCGGTGGTGTAATTCGTTGGATTAAACAGTCGACAGAAAAAAGTTTAGAGCTTGGTCTTGAAGTATTAGCGCAAGATTTATTCCCCTGTTCAGTCATGGTAAAAACTGAGCGCCATAACAATAATTATCAACCTGCATTGATTGTTCAAACAGCTCAACTAGATAATATTTCGACCAGCTTAATTGTCTCAGGCTCACACCTATTTAGAGAAAAACAAACCATTCACTTACGATTAGGAAAAGAAGAACTCAAAATTTATCTCACCAAAGCACAGCTAATTACACAAAGTTTTATCCGATTTGAGTTTGAATTACTCAATGATCAACAAGAAATTTTAGTTAAAAACTTTATCAATAAACAAATGAATGAAATCAAGAATCACGATTTATGGGAAGCATTGAAGTGAGAAATCCATTATTGTCTAAAAAGTTAAAACGTACCGAGACGCGTTTACTCATTATCGATGATAATCAAATACGTTTTAATCAGATTCGTGATCTTTTAATATCGAACGAACATATCGTACAGGCAACATTGCTTGATGATTTACAAAATTTTGAGAAGCAATTGCATCAAAATTGGGATCTGGTCATTTTTGGCCGTGCTTATGACTTAAAATATGAACAGGCTTTAAGCTTAATCCAATTATCAAAACAGCCTAACTTACCGATTATTCTGCTAAAACCCGATAATTATCAGGCAGAACAATATGCGAGTTATATTCGTAAAGGCGTTTACGACATTTTAAATCTGGATTATCTCGATCGTTTCTATATTGGTTTACTCCGTGCCCTTTCATTGAGCCGACTACTTCTAACACAACAACATTTAATGAATGAGTTAGAATCAGCACAAACCCAAGCTCAATCTTTAGCGCAAGATAGCAATAAAGCCATTGCACTGATTCAAGAAGGCATTCATATTCAAGCCAATGCTGAATATTTAAGTCTATTTGGAATAAAAAATGAGGAGGATATTGTTGGTCTTCCTTTGCTTGATCTTTTACAACCAAAAGAATTAAATGACTTTAAGTTGCGGTTTAAAAAAATTACCCAAGGTCAATTCGATTTCGGTCGTTTTGATATCACCACCTTAAATAATCACGTTGCTATTCCAAATCCGCTTAAAATCGAATTTTTACCTTCTACGGATGAAGATGCATTACAAATTACCATTGATATTGAAAATTCAGCATCAACCAATGTAACCAGCAGTACAACTGAGAAAAACACACAAAAGCCAAATACATATCAGTTGATCAATCGAGCAATCACCAAACAACCCTCTAATATTAATGCATTGGTGCTCTTTTCTTTAGCATCATGCCCTGAAATTATTTTTCAAGGTGATTGGATCACTTCAAAAAATTATTTCAATCAGATCAATGAGTTTTTAAAAGATCAAACGCATGCTCCATTATTTCAAATTGCTACTGGTGTTTTTATTGGTTTATTCCAAGCAGAATCCAAAGCAAAATTAGAATCTAAACTCATTGGCTTAAATTCACTCACTAAACCACAATTATTAACCATCAATCAATCCACTTATCCACTCAATCTTAGAATTGGTTATTCAGTTTTAGATAGTGAAATACGTGATGAAAATCACTTCGAACAA
Source organism: Acinetobacter kyonggiensis (assembly GCF_900107285.1). Classification (GTDB taxonomy): domain Bacteria; phylum Pseudomonadota; class Gammaproteobacteria; order Pseudomonadales; family Moraxellaceae; genus Acinetobacter; species Acinetobacter kyonggiensis. Next base: position 48,734 of record NZ_FNPK01000004.1, read on the forward strand.
TTTATTAATTTAGCTTACAGTACTGTTTTACCTAAAAATGAGCCTACACCACAGCTCGAATTAGAAACGCGTATAGACAGCCCGACAATTGAACTACAGCATCAGGAAATCAAGTCCGTAGATGCCGTACCTGAATCTGCACTCATTCGCGCTTTACAACACAGTTTAGACCGAGGTGAGATTCATCTTAAATATCAACAGTTGTATGATAAACAAGATAGTAATTTATACACCTATGAAGTAACGAGTGGCTTCATTTTTGAGAACACATGGAAAGATTTATCCAGTTTAAGAGAATTGGCAGAAGATACTGAATTATCAATTAAATTGGATCGCTGGATTTTAGTTGAATCATGTAAACAACTGCATAATTTCATTACTCAATATCCTGAAGCAAAATTGATTGTAAATTTAAATAAAGCAGTCTTATTGCTTGATCGTACTTTCCCTGAATTTATCTCCAAATTAATTACGATTGTTCGAAGTAAACTCACTCACCCGCTTATTTTACAATTTTCAGAAGAAGACCTGACTCAGAACATACCTGATGCACAAAAACATATCGCGCAATTACGCCAATTTGGTGCTGAAATATCCTTAAGAGACTTTGGTAACAGTATTTATAGTGAATCTGCTGCACGTCAACTCGATATCAACGGCTTAACATTACATCACAGTCTGACTAAAATGCTACAGTCAGAACAATCCACACAAGAATTACAAGAAAAAATCAAAACGTTCCATGAAATTAAACCCGTTGAAATTATGCTGCGTGATTTAAATGACATGACACTGTTTGCAAATGCGTGGAATGTGGATGCTCGCTTTATTCAAGGTGACTATTTCCAGAAAAAACTAGATCATCTTATTGATGTACAAGACCAATAGGTCTTGTACATGTTTTCTAGAATATAAATTTTAGATGTAAAAAAAACGGGCAAAATGCCCGTTTTTTTTACATCTAACAGTATTAGTCAGGACGTTTGATAGAACGTGACATACCAGAAAAACGTTGTTTGAACTTGTCGATACGACCACCTTGATCAACATTCTTCTGTTTACCAGTATAGAATGGGTGGCATGCAGAACATACGTCTAGGTAAATAGTTTCTTTACCAATCGCTGAACGAGTTTCGATTACATTACCACATGAACAAGTAGCAACTAATTTTTCATATTTTGGGTGGATATCGGCGCGCATGGTCGACTACTCCTAAGTTAAGAAAGGCTTATGCTGTCATCGCAATTGATCACTCTCATTATTAGAGGAAAAAGCTTATCCAAAGAAAAGCGAGATCAACACCACAACAGACCATTCTTTTGGCCCACCGAGACGGATACCGTCAGAGCTAAGCACAACAAGTGGGCGTGATTATACGGCAAAAAATATAAAATAGCGAATTATTCTTGAGGCTCAGATACTGGATGCTTCGACCAATAATTCGCGATCACACCACAAACCATTAACTGAATTTGATGAAAGATCATAATCGGTAAAACAATCATTCCTAAAGGCTGCCCGATAAATAAAATCTGTGCCATCGGTACACCACTGGCTAGCGTTTTTTTAGAACTACAAAAGAAGATCGCAATTTGATCTGCTTTATTAAAGCCCAACCATTTGGGAATATAAAAAGCCAGCAACATAATCAGGGTTAAGAATATTGAACAAACCAAAGTTAAAATCAATAAGGTTTGCCAACTGACAATTGTCCATAGTCCAGCAACCACTGCGCCACTAAAAGCACCGTAGACCACCATCAAAATGGTGCTCTGATCGAAAAATTTGACCAAACTGGGTGTTTTCAACATGTGAGGATAAACATAAGGACGGAGTAGCTGCCCTAAAACAAAAGGTACTAATAACAATAAGGTAATTTTAATAATAGATGAGGTTGGATCAAATCCTTGTTGAGACTGACCTAAAATAAAGAAACTCACCAATATTGGCGTTATAAACATTCCAATCAAATTAGAAAATGAAGCACTACATACCGCACTGGCAACATTACCTTTCGCAACAGAAGTAAAAGCGATAGAAGATTGTACCGTCGATGGCAAAAAGCACATAAATAAAAAACCCCAGTACAATTCCTGCCCCAAAATCGGCAACAAAACGGGCTTAGCCATCAGACCTAAAAGTGGAAATAATGCAAAGGTAAAAGTAAAAACAACAAGATGAAACTTCCAATGCATCACACCATCGACAAGTGCCTCTCTGGAAATTTTTGCACCATGTAAGAAAAATAAAATTGCAATTGCACCCGAGGTGATGACGCTAAAGATATTTGCAGCCAAACCTGATACTGGAACAATCGTTGCCAAGATCACCATCACAATCAGTAAAATGGTAAAGCGATCCAATGCCAATAATTTTAACATTGCTACTTCCTGTAATTATTTAAAAATAAAAAAAGCCCAATAAGTGAGTTTACCTAGTGGTAAAGTTTCATCTTACTGGGCTGGGTAAATAAAGCTAGTTTTTCAATTCAATGTTGAATATTTAGTTTATCTATACCACTTTTTTCATTAGTTATTTCGAGCATTGACATCTTGCTGAATTAACTCAATCTTATAACCGTCTGGATCTTCCACAAAAGCTATGACCGTGATGCCACCTTTCATTGGCCCCGCTTCACGTACCACTTTACCACCGCGCACTTTAATTTCTTCGCAAGCTTGATAAGCATCATCCACCGCAATGGCAATATGACCATAAGCATTGCCTAACTCATAGCTTGTCGTATCCCAGTTATGCGTAAGCTCTAGTACCGTATGATTCTTTTCATCACCATAACCAACAAAGGCCAAAGTAAAACGACCTTCTTCATAATCACGCTTACGAAGTAAAGTCATACCGAGTACTTCAGTATAGAACGCTAAAGATTGTTCTAAATTGCCTACACGTAACATGGTATGCAGCATGCGCATCTTATTCATCCTTATTTACTATTTGCATTTTGATGTTCACCTAATAACTTCGCCACCCAAACCACTAGAACTAAAATTGGAATACCAATTAAGGCAGTCATGAGGAAGAAATTCGGATAACCAATATTACTCACTATAGTACCCGAATACCCACCTAAAATCTTAGGGGTTAAGGTCATGAGCGAGCTAAAAATGGCATATTGCACTGCCGTAAATGACACACTGGTTAAACTGGATAAGAATGCAATAAACGCTGCACCCGCCAACCCAGATGCCAGATTATCGACAATGATGGCGAAATATAACCACAAAGAACTATAAGGTTTAATCACCTTGCCTGTAATTTCAACGTCATCGGCGGATTGAGGGTTCACCGCAGCCAAAGGATCAATATTAAGATCTAAATCTTTAGCAGTGGTTAAGTGCATATTGGCAGTATAGTTGTGCTGAGTGCTGACAAGGATTTTATTATTTTCAACAACTTCTGCGACAAGTCGTTTTGAAGCAGAATTCACTAAAGTCTCTGCTGGAATTGCCGCACTAAATACACCTGTTTTATCTAGATTGGCATCAAAATTTTGACTATCTAATTTTAAGATAATTTTTTGTGATTCAGATAATGTCGGTCCAAAATATTGACCGCGAACCACTAAACTATTATTTCGTTCATGCAAGGTAATGGTATTGTCACTGGTCACAGGCAAAATTTGCATACTGGGTTGCTGATCAGCAAGCTTTAAATAAGGCAAAGTAGTAACCGCTAGATTTTGCGAAGCACCCTGATATTGTGCAGTGACCTGTACTTCATTTGCTTGCGCCAACACCTGACTCGGTACTTTTAATTTCCAATATCCAACTTCATCAGACTGCACATGATAACGATGTTGACCGATTGTGACATTCACATCATTGAGTTGTTGACCTGATTTTACCAACCCGATGAAAATAAGATTGGTTGAGCTGGCCAATACAGCACCGACAAACATCAACTTCATAATGTTCATACGTTGTGCAAGTAAGCCACCTAAAAAGCCCCCCACCAAACTAAAAATTACTCCATAAATTTTAACCGCTTCGGCAATTTGCTCTTTGGTAAAGTTCAAATCTTGATAAAACACATTTGAAATAACCCCCGCAATAATGTCAGAAATGCGGTAAAAACCAATCAATAACAACAACACCAATGCCAGTTTAACGCCATAACGCTTAAAGAAATCTGCAATCGGGTTAACCCAAGTTTCAAATGCCATTTGCTTATTTACAGCGCCCATTTTCACCAGCAATGAACCCATCAATAACGCAACAACAGCAGAGCCAATAAAACGTAATGCTTCAAAGCAAAAAAGTAAGAAAGAATCTGAAATTCCAAATTGTGATTTAAGTGCTTCAGTTAAAGTACCAGAGAAAATATAGCTCAGCACAAAACTAATTACAGCCACAAAAAAGACTGCAACCAAACGATAATAATCGGTACGTTTATAGTCTTTATAGACACGATTAACTTGTGGCTCACGAATCACCAATGTGGTGATAATACCCACCAACATGACCGCAGCCATGGCTAAATAGGTAATTTTCCATGCACTGTAGATATAGTTACCTTTCGCTGTCCCTAAAGACGCGGCCAGAAATAATGCCCCTGCACCCGCCACAATCATCCCAATGCGGTAGCCTGCATTATAAGTCGAGGCAAGCACCGTCTGCATTTGTGTTTCAGCCAGTTCAATACGGTAAGCATCAATGACAATATCTTGTGTGGCAGCAGAAAAACCGAGCAACACCGCACCTACTGCCATTTGATACAAATAACTTTGCCCTAACGCAGGGTTGGAAAATGCCATGATACAAATGGCACAGATAATCAGTATTTGAGCAATGAGCAACCATGCACGACGTCGCCCTAATATTTTGGTCAGTATAGGCACAGGTAATTCATCGATTAATGGTGCCCAAACAAATTTAAAAGAATAGCCTAGTGCAGCCCAGCTAAAAAATGTGACGGCACTTTTATCAATTCCTGCTTCTCCGAGCCATAAAGATAAACTCGAAAAAATCAGTAATATTGGAATACCTGCTGAAAAACCCAAAAACAGCATAATAAGCGCACGGCGATCTAGAAATGCAGTAAAAGCCGATTTCCATCCAGTAGAGTGTGTTGTCATTGATTTATTATGTTCTGAAAAACTCAATGTCGCTATTCAAACGCGTAATGCGATAGGTTTCAACACCATTTACGAAATCATTATTTTATTTTATCAATTAAAGCATCATGTCTGCTTGAATTTTTCAAACAAACCTGTATACCTTTAAATCTCTATCGCAATATTTCGTTTTGGATTTCACAGTGACACAAAGACTCGAACAAATGAACGCTTCTTTATCTGCCAATATTATTAGCAACAATGAACAACCAAGCCAAAATATTTTAATCTCAGCATTTGAACAAGCAGAAATACAAAGTACTTTAGAAAAAACCAAACTGAAATCTGAACAACTGACGCATATTCCAAATTACGATAAAATTCCTGCGTCAACGCGCCGCCTAAAACCACTCAATAACTTTTTGGGACAAGATCGTGCACGTGCCTCGGTAGAAGCAGGGATTGCACTACCTTATTCAGGTTATAACATCTTTGCTGTAGGTACGGCAGGCCTCGGTAAACGCACCATGGTTAAGCGTTTATTACAACAACACGCTAAAACCATGCCTACACCAAATGATTGGGTCTATGTTTATAACTTTAAACTACCCCGTCAACCGATTGCATTAGAACTTCCTTCAGGGCAAGCAGCAAAATTTCAAACCATGCTACACCAAGCATGGAAAACCATTTTAAAACAGTTAGAACGTCGTTTTACCGCTGAAATTTATCACAATCGAATTGAACTCATTCGCCAACATACTGGGGATGAGCAACAACTCGCGCTGATTGAACTGACCAAAGAAGGTGAAACGCTTGATTTAAAATTAATTACGCGTAATGAAGAACATTGCTTTGTTCCAGTACATTTGATTAATGATTCACCTGAAGAAATGACCACTGAAGAAATTAATGCATTAAATAGCAAAGAACGGGCTGAAATTTCAGCCAACATGCGTTATATGGACAAAAAGCTAGAACGCTTAGGTTTACATTTAGGTGATTTAGAAGATGATGCACGCGATAAAGTACAAATTTTAAATCGTGATATTGCAAAACAAGTGGTGATGCCACGTATTGAACAGATTTTAAATAAGTTTGCTGAAGTTGAAGGCTTAAAAGACTATTTAAAATATTATGCTGAAGACATTATTAATAATGTCGAAATCGTACTTGAACAAGAAGAAGATGACTTTACCCCAGGGGTATTCAGTCGTGTTCCTGCACGTTATCAAGCCAATATTATTGTTTCGCACAAACCCAATTCTGGTGCACCAGTAATTTTTGAAGATTTCCCCACCCACTACAATTTACTGGGTCATGTGGAACAATTAACTCAAAATGGTACGATCACCACAGATTTCACCCTCATTCGCCCAGGGACATTACATAAAGCCAATGGTGGCTTTTTAATGCTCGAAGCTGAGCAACTGCTTGAACAGCCGTATGCATGGCAAGGTTTAAAACGTGCTTTAAAATCTGGGCAGCTCAAATTATCCTCACTGGAACACATGCTGACTTTAACGGGTAGCATTTCAATTGAACCACAATCTATCCCATTGAATTTAAAAGTTGTTTTACTTGCAGAACCTGAAGTTTATTATGAAATTTTAGAAGTTGAACCCGAACTCGGCAGCGTATTTAAAATTCGTGCTGACTTTACAGATACATTACAACGTAATGACACTAATGAGCAGGCTTATATGCAATTGATTGCAGACTATGTGCAATCAGATAAACTCTTGCCTTTCGACCGTTCTGCTTTAGCTGCATTGCTCACCGACTCTAGTCGTCAAGCTGAAGATCAAAGTTCATTGTCATTACATGCTTTAACTTTAGGCGATTTGATTCGTGAAGCACACCATCATGCGCTCAAAGCGGATGATAAAACCGTTTCAGATAAGCATATCAATACCGCCCTCGACCACCGTAAATACCGCTTAGGATATTTACGTGAATTATATTGGGAAGATTTGTCTCGTGGTACGCAGTTGATTGAGACCAGAGGACACCGTCTTGGTCAAATTAATGCGCTTTCAGTGATTCACTATGCAGATGTTGAGTTTGGTTTACCCTCACGTTTAACAGCATCGGTTTATCAAGGTGGTGGTGATATTCTTGATATTGAACGTAGTGTCGAGCTGGGTGGCTCATTACATGCCAAAGGCGTGTTACTGATGTCCAGCTTTTTAAAGGCACACTTTGGTCGTGAGCAAACCTTACATTTTTCTGCTGCCCTCGCCTTCGAACAAAGCTATGGTCAAGTGGATGGTGACAGTGCGACGGTGGCTGAACTTTCTGCATTATTGTCTGCGATTAGCCAACTACCTATTGACCAATCTTGGGCCATTACAGGCTCAATGAATCAGCTGGGTCAAGTTCAACCGATTGGTGGCGTCAATGCAAAAATTGAAGGCTTTTTTGATGCTTGTAAACTTCAGGGTTTAACAGGTAAACAAGGGGTCATTATTCCACGCCAAAATATGCAACATCTCATGTTACGCCATGATGTCATTGAAGCAGTGGAAAAAGGTCAGTTCCATATTCATGCCATTCAGACAATTGACCAAGCCTTAGAAATTTTAATGGCTCGCCCTGTCGGCACCTTAAATAAAAAAGGTCGTTATAGCAAAAATTCGATTTATGCTGCAGTGATGGAACAACTTGAATATTGGCAAGCCATTGAAGATGGTGCAGAGTTTGAAGAAGAGTCAAAAAAAACCAAAAAAAAGAAAAAGAACAAAAAAAAGAACAAAGAAAAAGCTAAAAAACAGCCGACTCCTGCTGAAACTGTCGAATCTGAAAACACGGTTAATGCTGCACCAGAAGTAGAGACATCCGCTTCTTAAAAAATAGCCATAAAAAAAGCGCCATTTGGCGCTTTTTTTATGCTTTACAACAACTAAAATTAAGCTTCAGCTGCTGGGCTATATTGTTCTACTAAAGATTTTAATTCACCTTTTTGGAACATATCAAGCATGATATCACTACCACCGATTAATTCGCCATTGATCCACAATTGTGGAAAAGTCGGCCAATTTGCGATTTGCGGTAACATTGCGCGAATGTCTTGGTTTTCCAAAATATTAACGTAAGCAAATGGACGACCAATTTGACTGAGTGCTTCTACCGCACGTGCAGAAAAACCACATTGTGGGAATTGCGGAGTACCTTTCATATAAAGAAGTACTGCATGTTTAGCAATTTGGTCACGAATTAACGCTTCAGTATCGCGTGCTTGTTCAGTCATTGATAAATCCTCAACTCATCTGCCTCGCATTATACCGAAAACTTAGCAAAACAGTATGACTAAAGCAATATTTCCATTTTTATTTCTATTTAGGCTTTTCTTCTTGGGTAGATTTTGCTTATATAAACTTTTATTTTTCCACCTAACAGATAAGAGTTAGTCATGAATAACGTTACCCTTGCTCCTGTACAACCTGATCAACCTTCACATTTGATGCCAGTATTTGGTCGTCAACCGATCAGCTTTGTTCGCGGTCGAGGTTCTTATCTCTATACAGAAGATGGCACTGAATATTTTGATGCGCTCACAGGTATTGCTGTGTGTGGTCTCGGTCATGCCCATCCTGTTATTGCAGAAGCCATTGCTGACCAAGCTGCAACACTTATTCACACCAGCAATTTATTTGAAGTGCCATGGCAAACTGCGGCGGCGCAAAAACTTGCTGAAGTTTCAGGAATGGAAGAAATTTTCTTTTCCAACAGTGGTGCCGAATCCAATGAAGGTGCAATTAAAATTGCACGTAAATTTGGTTTTATGCAAGGTATTGCTCATCCTAAAATTATTGTTGCAGACCATTCTTTCCATGGCCGTACTATGGCAACCCTTTCTGCAACGGGCAATAAAAAAGTTCAAGAAGGTTTTGGCCCACTGGTGGAAGGTTTTATTCGCGTACCTTTTGGTGATATGGAAGCCATTCAGGAAGCAGCCATTCATCACCCAGATATTGTGGCTATTTTTGTTGAACCGATTCAAGGTGAAGGTGGTGTAAATACAGCACCTCAAGGCTTTAGCTACCTAGATGAAATTCGTCAAATGTGTAACCAACACAACTGGTTAATGATGCTTGATGAAGTTCAAACAGGTAATGGTCGTACAGGTAAATACTTTGCTTACCAGCACACCAACATCGTTCCAGATGTTTTAACTACAGCTAAAGGTCTAGGCAATGGCTTTCCGATTGGTGCAGTGATGACCCAAGGGCGTGGTGTTGGTGTACTGACTGCGGGTAATCATGGTTCAACCTACAGCGGAACTGCATTGGGTTCACGTGTTGTTTATACGGTTATTGATCTGATTCAAAAAGAAAACCTTGTTGAAAATGCTGCAAAAATGGGCGCTTATATTGTTGACCAACTTAAGCAACAGTTAGTCGATCAAGCTGTGACGGTACGTGGTTTTGGTTTAATGATTGGTATTGAATTACCAAAAGCGTGTGCTGAGTTGGTGAATATTGCACGCGATGAATATCATCTGATTATTAACGTCACTGCGGGTTCCGTTGTTCGCCTACTGCCAACTTTAAACATCACTCAAGAACAAGCAGATCAACTTATTGCACGACTGGTGAAAATGATTAAAGCATTTTTAGCTTAAGTTTTTATCTCGTTAAATACGCAATCTAAAAATATGAAAAGCCGCTAATAGCGGCTTTTTTTAATACCTATTTGCTTTTATGAAGCATCTTGATAGATTCTACCACCAGGTAATTGGCAGAAATATTGTTTTAATGCTTCTAGACAACGATGGATTTTCATTGGCTGTTGTTCACATTTTGCAATAATGGCATACAAAGTAAAACTGGGTAAATTCCACTCTGGTAACACTTCAACTAAAGCACCACTGATTAAATCTTTTTGTACATCTAAATATAAAATTCGAGCAATACCATGCCCCTGTTGACACAATGCTTTGGCAACCAAAACATTATTTGAAGTCAACCTAGATCGCATGTCTAAACTGATAATTTCATTGGTTATGCCATGTTTAAATGAAAAACTTTGATAATTTTTCATCACATTAATTGGAATTAAGTCATGATTTTTTAAATCTTCAGGACGTGAAATTGGTGCTGATTGATTCAAATAACTTGGTGATGCAACCAAAACCTGCTCAACACGAGCAAGCGGTACAATATGCAAATTACTATCTTCAATTTTTGAACTCATTCGCAATGCAATATCTATACGACCATCAATGAGGTCAATATATTGATTATCTGCTTCTATATGAACTGCTAAACCACGGTGAGCCGACATCCAATGTGACAACGCTGGAATAACATGATTTGCAGCCAGTTCTGGTGTCGTTGCAATACGTAAATCACCAATCAGGTCATCACGCAGCTCATTGATTCGTATTTTTCCGCGCTCTGCAGCAGCGAGCATTTCTTGACAGCTGTGGAAAAAAGCTTGTCCCGCTTCAGTCAAACTCAACTTTCTGGTAGAACGATGCAAAAGTGTAACTTCCATCTCTTGTTCTAAAGAACGAATTTGCTGACTAACAGCGCTTGTGGTGATGCCTAAATCACGGGCTGCACCACTGAACGAATTTTTTTCTACAACACAAGCAAATACACCCATTGCTCGAAGTTGATCTAACATAAATTTCCCTCTGAACTTATGAGATGCTTTACCTTGCGATAAAAGCAACTCATTGTATTATACGGTGAAATTCATGCATTGTATTAATTTATTTAATTAACAGGTAAAACACTAGTTGGATCAATTGGCTTACCATCTAAACGCACTTGGAATTCCAGCATTGTACGGCTTGTACCAGATGCTCCCATTTCTGCAATTTTTTGACCTGCGGTCACATTATCACCACTTTTCACATTCATTTTACTGTTATGTGCATAGGCTGAAATATAACCATTCACATGTTTAATCAAAATCAAATTACCATATTCTTTCAAACCATCTGCTGCATAAACCACTTGCCCATCGGCTGCTGCATAAATAGCATCACCGATATTTCCAGCATAACGAATGCCTTTAATATTATTGGCTAAATTAAAGTTTTGGATGACTGAGCCATTGCTTGGTTTCACCCAACGTAAAGCCGATACTTTAGAGGATGATACTGGTGCTGTTGGAATATTCGCTGCCACAGGCGCAGCAGGTTTAGTTGAGGTGGTTGGCAGTTGCACAGTTTGACGTTGAATCGGTGCAGCTTGTGTCACTGCCTGTGTTGTTGTGCTACGGCGTGAACCCGAATCTTTTAAACGTAAAGATTGCCCCACATAAATACGATACGGCGACGCGATATCATTCATTTCAGCAACACTGACATAACCCAAACCATAACGTGCAGCAATCCCACTTAAAGTGTCTCCAGATCGAACGGTATAATAGTCTGGTGCTGTTGCATAACGCGTTACATTATTAATTTGTGGTTTTGAAGCGCAACCACTCAAAATAACAGTGGAAATAACAGCCGTAGACAACACTATGGTTTTCAACAAGGCTGAAGGCACAGCAAATAAGCGATATTGTGACACCAAGTGCATTAATCTTCCTCTCTACATACAAATGTATTTATTGATTTACGCTAAGATTAGCAAAAAAGTATGTGAAAAATAATTTCAGTCCTGCATTTTCACAAAGTTATAACACTACTTGGCACTATTTGGAAAACTGTGCTTGTAATGTATTTAAAATCTCGTAATTTGTCGCATCCATTTGAATCGGCGTGATACTCACAAAACCATTCGCCACTGCAAAAAAATCGGATTCTATTTCAGTTAAGCCTTTTTGCGGATCAGCCACTGCCTCACCAGACAAACCAATCCAATAGACTTGACGACCACGTGGGTCTACATGACTGGTAATCGGTTTTGATTGGCTGCGTCGACCTTGGTAGGTAACTTTTGCACCTTGTAATACAGGCACATCTGGAATATTCACATTAAAAATATGACGTGGCGGTAATACAGGTAAACCTGCGGCAATAAAATGATGTACCCATTGGGCAGCAATTGCATAATCTTTGGGATGCTCGTAGGAACGAACATTTTGTCCTGCCATTGAGACTGCAATCGCAGGTTGTTTCATTAACCGACCTTCAAAAGCAGCACCCACTGTTCCAGAGTAAAGAACATCATCACCTAAGTTGGCGCCACTATTAATCCCACTGACCACCAGATCGAATTCAAAATCGAATAAACCATTCATGGATAAGTACACACAATCTGCTGGCGTTCCATTTACAGCCCAAACATCAGATGAAATTTGGATGGGACGTAATGGGCGATCTAAAGTTAAGGCACTGGAAAAACCACTACGCTCACTTTCAGGTGCAACAATAACCACACGACCCAGTGGGGCTAAAGCATGCGCAAGCGCTTGAATACCGGGAGCAAAAACACCATCATCGTTGGCAATTAATATATTCACTTAAAAAATCTCGTAATGGTTAAAAATGACTGGTAAGAACATTTGATTGAATTATATAAAGAATTATATATATTTAACGCCCGACATCCATTCAAAATATGTGACTAAAAAATGATTAAATTGATTTCATTTCGTAGCTTACTGAGCTTAGGCGTTGCAGCGCTATTATCACAAGCCGTTTTAGCTAATGAGGATTTAACACCAGCTGAAGCCGATACCATGGCTAAAGAAGATATTGCTTCAGCTCAAGTCATGATTGAAGTATGCCCTGCTATCATTGGTAAAAATGCAAAATTTGATCACAACACGCATCAGCTGATTCAATCTTATCTGCAAAACTATTCAGATAAATCTATGACTTACGATAAAATCCAATCTGACACTGAATATAAATCAATTCTGAACGAAGCGCGTCAAGCTGCAAAAGAAACCAGTAAGGATGAACAAAAATCAGTTTGTGATGATGTAGTAAATTACGAAGCATAATACATAAGGCATTTCTAAATAGGCGATCTGCCATATTAAGTATGTTCTCAGGGCACGGAAATATTCATTTTCATGCCCTATTTTTTATCTACAAACTAGATGCAAAATTCCCTTCATTGTGACTGCAATTTTCAACAGCTTCGATACATTTGTGTACTTACAATTCATAAAAATATAGTTAAGCTTATTTATATTGTTCTGTTTTTAAATAATTTAGGTCTGTTTCAATGAAATTATCTATGTTCAAATCTCTTTCTTTAGGTCTTTTGACCACTACGCTCATGACCTTTTCTGTTACCCATGCAGCTACGCAACAAAATGAAAATATTGAAGTTACCCCAACTCAAAAAATCACCCAACAAGAACTTGCTGCTATTTATGTTTTATCCGAAGTTTGCCCAAGTTTGATCAAAGAAAATGATCAATTCAAAAAAGGTTATGCAAAACTTGCACAAGAATACTTACCGCAAGAACAAGACCCCGTCAATGCACTGCAAAAGCTAAGCAAACAGAAAAGCTTTAAAAGCATTTTAGCTGAAGCAAAGTCGGATGCGAAAAAAGCAGGTGATGTTAAAAATAAAGAAATTTGCCAAGAATTGACCACATACAGTAATTGATACAAATTGGTTACAATACTTTTGAAATAAGCCGATTTCCCCGTAGAAGTCGGTGTGGCTTTATCCTAAAATGCTAAGCTCTTTGTGCTTATATCAAGATACTGGAATCACCTCGAATGACCCACAAAAGCGCCCTTGCTGCATTATTACTATTACCAAGTTTTACTTACGCAGCAACTGTCTTATCTGCACCTCCAGAACTCAATAATAAATCTTATGTTTTGATGGACTATGAGACGGGGCAAATCCTCGCATCAAAAAATGAAAATGAAAAATTAGCGCCTGCTTCAATGACCAAGATGATGACCAGTTATATCATCGAACAAAAGTTGTTAAGTGGCGACCTCACGGAAGATGAAAAAGTTCGCATGAACGAATCTGCATGGTGTCGTGGTAGTAGCACGGAATCATGTATGTACGTGCCACTTAACGGTACTGCAACGGCATTAGAAATGCTGCGTGGGATTATCATCCAATCAGGTAATGATGCTTCTAAAGCCATGGCAGAACATATTGCGGGTAATGAAGGTACTTTTGCTCACATGATGAATGAAGAAGCAAAACGTATTGGCATGACCAATACCAGCTTTATCAATTCAACAGGTATGCCAGCTGAAGGTCACTACTCAACTGCAAAAGATATGGCAACGCTTGCGCAACATATCATTCATGACAGTTCGAAATATTACCCAATTTACTCTGAAAAAGAATTTTCTTTTAATGGCATTAAACAAGGTAATCGTAATGCCTTGCTTTATACCGACCCAAGTGTAGATGGTTTAAAAACCGGTCACACCGATGAAGCGGGTTACTGTTTAACCACTTCTGCTAAGCGCGGCCCACTGCGTTTAATTTCAGTGATTTTTGGTGCGCCAAGCATGAACGAGCGTGCATCACAAACCCGTGAAATTTTAGCGTGGGGTTATGCAAACTTTGAAACTGTAAAAGTACAGCCTGCAAATCAAGTCTTAGCCAAAGCCAAAGTTTGGTACGGTAAAGAAAATGAAGTAAAAATTGGCTTAGCTGAAAACTTCAATGTTACCTTGCCTAAAGGTCAAGCCAATGCCATCAAAACGCAATTGGTTGTGCAACCTAAACTCACGGCTCCGCTGAAAAAAGGTCAAGTGGTTGGCAAATATGTTGCTAGCCTAGATGGTAAAGTGATTTCAGAAAAACCCCTCGTTGCACTTCAAGATGTTGAAGAAGCCGGTTTCTTTGCAAAAATGCTTGACCATATCAAACAATTCTTTAGTAACTTATTTTAATTAAGCCGCAATGCTTTTAATTGAGCCTTAAACTAAAGATAAAGCACTTCTACTTCGGTATGAGTGCTTTTTTATTTTATAATTCCTCTAGCCCTTCAATATTGACTGCTCATCATGAAAAAGAATATTCGCCCTTATTTAGATCATCATCCTAAAATTGATGCTACTTGTTATATTGATGATCTTTCCGTTGTCATTGGTGAAGTTTCTTTGGCTGAAAATATTTCAGTCTGGCCTTTTGCCGTGATCCGCGGTGATGTCAATTATATCAAAATCGGCAAAAACTCTAATGTACAAGACCATGCTATGTTGCATGTCAGCCATAAAAATACAGCTAAACCCAATGGTTCACCACTGATTATTGGTGAAGATGTTACCATTGGTCATCATGTGACTTTACATGGTTGTACTGTGGGTAATCGCGTTTTAATTGGCATCAATACCATTGTTTTAGATGATGTGATTATTGAAGATGATGTCATGATTGGTGCAGGCAGTTTAGTGCCACCCCGTAAAGTCTTAAAAAGTGGTTATTTGTATGTTGGAAGCCCAGTACAACAAGTTCGCCCACTGACAGAAAAAGAACTGGAATTTTTACCTTATTCGGCACAGAACTATGTGAAGGTAGCGGGGAATTATTTTGATCAAATTTAACCTTGTATAAGAGATTTATCTTAAAGACTTAGAAATCCATTTCCAACAGTAAAAA
This sequence comes from Acinetobacter kyonggiensis, assembly GCF_900107285.1. Classification (GTDB taxonomy): domain Bacteria; phylum Pseudomonadota; class Gammaproteobacteria; order Pseudomonadales; family Moraxellaceae; genus Acinetobacter; species Acinetobacter kyonggiensis. The sequence continues at coordinate 64,308 of NZ_FNPK01000004.1, forward strand.
TTTTAAATGTCCTAAAATAGAAATTTTAGGACATAATTAAATTACTAATCTATAAATAAAAATTTAATTTACGTAGCCAAATTTTTTGGCTCCTTGATAGTAACCATTGTAAAAATTGTGGCAAATTTCAAAATATAGATTTGCCGAACTTTCTAAAACCCCAGGTATCATTGAAAAATCTAAATCATCAACTTGATTCCCCATCACTATTGCAGGATTTTTATATGAACAAATAGCAGTAACTTGATGAGATTCTTTATTCCATTGAATGTTTTTTGGTGGTATTCCAAATGAAGGATAATTACCATTTTCATTATAGGAAGAACCACCTAACAATGATACCCTAACTCTAGTTTCTTTATGATCTTGCTTAATAATTTTTGATGATACAATTTTACTGTAACTGCATTCATTCATATAGCAACGACCATCACCAATTTTATTGCTTGGCTTAACAATTTTAAATGCAGTTGATCCAAAAGTCTGATTCCCGATTAGCAGGATAGATAAACTTAACATTTTAATTATTATATATTTTATCTTCATGAAATTTTCCTTTACTAAATATAGAAACATTCTATGTATTTAATAACACATAATTGTAAAAATTATTTTTTTATTACTTACACTTTATGAACTTAACATTGGATTCAGGCGATTTTAGTACACCGTTTTTAAGTACTAAAACCTCTGAATCTATCATGCCGTCACTATTAGTCATTTCCCAAGTTTCTGTAAATTGACCTGAATAAACAACTTTTTCTGGTCTATTCAAATGAATCTCTAGAATTTTTTCAACACGATTAAAATTCCACCCCTTAAAGACAAGTTTGTGGTCAGTTATTTTTAAATTAAAATCATCACTTGTCATATCACTTTGATTTAAATTACATACTCTAGTACTTGTAGCCCATGTCCCTTGAAAGTTAGAATGAACAGGAGCTATTGCCATAATACTTGTTGCAATCAGAGTAAGAGCAGTAGCAAAAATTACTTTATATTTCAACTCTTATATTCCTAATATTTTTTTTGATTTTCCAATTGATTAAAAATTATAAACCTTATTTAAAGAAAATTCGAATCATTCATAAGAAAAAATCTTTCAACATAGCCACCACGCCCTAAATTTTGTAGAATACCCCTTTACTCCCATGGTTCTTTTTTATGACCGCTTGGACAGCTCACGTTACCGTAGCCACAGTTGTTGAAAAAGACGGAAAATTCCTGTTTGTTGAAGAACATACTGAAGGTGTTACACATACTGTATTCAATCAGCCTGCGGGTCATGTTGAATGTGGCGAGACCATTATTCAAGCAGCTATTCGCGAGACCATGGAAGAAACTGGCTATGAAATCGAAATTGAATCATTGCTCGGTATATACACCTATACACCGCCAATGTTTCCCGACCGCACCTATTACCGTTTTTGCTTCTTAGCGCGTGACGTTAAACATCATCCTGAAGCTAAACTCGATACAGATATAGTTGGTGCGGTGTGGATGACTGTAGATGAACTTGTTGAATCTGCACGAGCACGTAGTCCCTTAGTGACTAAAGCCGTAAAAGATGCTTTATCTGGTCAAAAATATCCTTTATCGCTCGTTTATGAGCACCAAAACTCTCCTTTAATTTTAAATTTGGATGCCTAATCCTATGCAACAACGTGTCATCGTCGGTATGTCTGGTGGTGTAGATTCTTCTGTTTCTGCAGCACTTCTTCTTCAACAAGGATATCAAGTTGAAGGACTTTTCATGAAAAACTGGGAAGAAGATGATGGCACGGAATATTGCACGGCAATGGAAGACCTAGCCGATGCACAAGCTGTTTGTGACAAGATTGGCATCAAGCTCCATACTGCTAACTTTGCGATGGAATATTGGGATCGTGTATTTGAGCACTTCTTAGCTGAATATGCTGCGGGTCGTACGCCAAATCCTGACATTTTATGTAATAAAGAAATCAAGTTCCGCGCATTTTTAGATCATGCAGTGAATCTGGGTGCAGACTTCATTGCTACAGGTCATTATTGCCGTCGTGGTGAAACCCAAACCAATTCTAAAGGTGATGAATATGCACCTTTATTACGTGGTGTAGACAACAATAAAGACCAAACCTATTTCTTACATGCGGTACATGGTCGTGAAATTAATAAAACATTGTTCCCTGTCGGTGAAATTGAAAAACCTGAAGTTCGCAGAATTGCAGAAGAACTGGGTTTAGCCACCGCCAAGAAAAAAGACTCAACGGGCATTTGTTTTATTGGTGAACGTCGCTTTAATGACTTTTTAAAACAATACTTACCTGCACAAGCTGGAAAAATTCTACTAGATACGGGTAAAGAGGTTGGTGAACATCACGGCTTAATGTACTATACGCTCGGTCAACGTGGTGGCATCGGTTTAGGGGGCTTAAAAGGCGAATCTGAAGGTGCATGGTTTGTTCTTTATAAAGATATTGAAAACAACCGCCTCGTTATTGGTCAAGGTCATGAACATCCACTCATGCAAAGTACAATACTTTGGAGTGAAGCAATTGACTGGGTGGCTGGCGAACAAACGATTCCTGAAACGGGTTTCCGTTGTACGGCTAAAACGCGTTATCGCCAACCTGATCAAGCCTGTGTCTTATTTAAAGATCCTCATTCACCACACGGTGTACGGGTTGAATTTGATGAACCGCAACGTGCGGTGACTCCAGGACAAAGTGTAGTGTTCTACGCAGATGAAGTTTGTTTAGGTGGCGGTGTGATTCATCATACCAATGCGCCAAAACCTGATTTTATTTAAAAGGAAGCGATAGGCATGGCTGAGTTACCCTTTCAACAGCCTCAAACTTTGAATGTTCGCCAAAATAGAGCTTTGGCATTAGCAGCTGTGTTTCAAGCGACACAGCTGACGCATATGACTGCCATGTCGGGGCAGCAAAGTATGGGTGAAAGTGGTAATTTCTACTTAGAAAAACTCATCAAAGCCAGCCTAAATATCCGCCCAAGTGCCAATGAGTCCTGTCAAACACTGTATTTTTTTAATCAACTTGCCGATCTTTCTTTAGGCTTAAAAACGCTAGAAAATAGTATTACACAACCATTTAATACGTCTCCTAAGTCGCGTTTACCTAAACTTCCTAACACTAAATTGCCAATGAGCTATGCTATGGCACTATTGCAGTTAGAAAAAAAAGTCTATGGCAATCCTAAATTTGTCGAAATTATTGAACAGTCTCAACAGAAAATTCTGAAACAACTGTCTTTCTTTGACAATAATTATCTGCATCCCAGCATTATTGCCAACCTTGCCCAGACCTATATTGAAACTGCGGGACAAATTAATCCACGCATTATGGTGAAAGGCAATGCAGAAGCCTTCAAAGACGCTTCTCACACCAATCGTATTCGCGCTTCCCTCTTTACTGGCTTACAAATGGCACATTTATGGCGTCAGTTGGGTGGCAGTTCATGGGGCATGATTTTCAGTAAGCGTAAGCTGCTCCAAGATATTCAAGATCTTGCTCGTTTACAGTATCAGGTGGTTCAAATCTGATCTGTGACGTGCTTTCGTTTCGGTTTAATTCCAAAATCCAAGGAATCTATATGAACGCTTTAACCGCACTTTCTCCATTAGATGGACGCTACGCGAGCAAATGTGATGCTCTCCGTCCTTTCCTCTCTGAGTTTGGTTTAATCCATGCTCGTGTGACTGTTGAAGTGCGTTGGTTACAAGCGCTTGCAAACCGTCCTGAAATCACTGAAGTTCCAGCTTTTTCAGCAGCAACCAATGCTGCTTTAGATGCCATCGTGACTGATTTCTCTGAAGACGATGCAAACCGCATTAAAGAGATTGAACGTACCACCAACCACGACGTAAAAGCGGTTGAATATTTCCTAAAAGAAAAAATTGCGCATATTGATGAATTAAAAGATGCTGGTGAATTTATTCACTTTGCATGTACTTCTGAAGACATCAACAACTTGTCTCACGCCCTTATGTTAAAAAATGGTCGTGATGTTCTTGTTGCTTCTATGCAAAGCATTATCGATGCAATTGCGACTTTGGCTGAAACACATGCTGAACAATCTATGTTGTCTCGTACACATGGTCAAACAGCAAGCCCAACCACTTTGGGTAAAGAAATGGCAAACGTGGCTTACCGCCTTGCTCGCCAGATCAAGCAATTTAACAATGTTGAACTTTTGGGTAAAATCAATGGTGCTGTAGGTAACTACAATGCGCATTATTCAGCTTATCCAGATATTAACTGGCCTGCGCATTCACAAGCATTTGTTGAATCTTTAGGTTTAGCATTTAACCCGTACACCACGCAAATTGAACCACATGATTACATGGCGGAACTTTTTGATGCGTTACGTCGCTTCAATACTATTTTAATCGACTTTAACCGTGACGTTTGGGGTTATATCTCTTTAGGTTTCTTCAAACAACGTTTAAAAGAAGGTGAAGTTGGTTCTTCAACAATGCCGCATAAAGTGAATCCAATTGACTTTGAAAACTCTGAAGGTAACTTAGGTTTAGCCAATGCAGTATTGGCTCACTTGGGTGAAAAACTGCCTATTTCTCGCTGGCAGCGCGACTTAACTGACTCGACTGTGCTTCGTAACATGGGTGTTGGTTTTGCACAAAGCTTAATTGCATTTGATGCGTGCTTAAAAGGTATTGGTAAATTAGAGCTAAATGCTGCGCGTATTGCTGAAGATTTAGACCATGCTCAAGAAGTTTTGGCTGAACCAATTCAAACCGTTATGCGTCGTTACAATGTAGAAAAACCATACGAAAAATTAAAAGCCCTTACTCGTGGTCAAGCCATGACGCGTGAAATGATGGTGGACTTCGTTAATGGTCATGAGCTTGCAGTTGTTCCTGCTGCGGATCGTGCACGTTTAGCGGAAATGACGCCTGCCACCTATACAGGTAATGCTGCTGAACAAGCCAAACAAATTAAAGATTTAATTGCTAAAATCTAATTAAATTTTAGTACCAAAAAGCGAAGCTTCGGCTTCGCTTTTTCATTATAATTCCAATACTTTATAGTCGAAAATAACAAGATGATTGAATACCAATTCAGCTTAAAACACTGGCTTCTTTTAGGTTTTTTAGCCATTGCGATTATTATTGCAAGTATTCAACCGCTCGAATTATCCTCTTATATACTGCATCAGATTGGTACAGTATTGATGCTGATTGCCCTATTCATTTGTTTTAAAAAAATTGGACTAAGCTTTTACAGCTTTACTTTATACCTTGGCTTTTTACTGATTCACATTCTGGGTGCACACTATTTATATTCTTATGTGCCTTACAATGAATGGATTAAAGAAGTATTCAATTTTGATTTGAACCAATTTATGGGCTGGTCACGTAATATGTACGATCGTTTAGTTCATATTGCTTATGGCGTATTGCTGTATCCTTTTTTCTATCGCTTATTTCAAGTCTGGCTTCCCAGCCTAAAACCATCGGTTTTATTTCTACTAATTATTCAATTTGTCATGGCAAGCAGCCTCATCTATGAATGGATTGAATGGTGGATTGCGATGGGTTTATCTCCAGAAGATGCGGAAAACTATAATGGACAACAAGGCGATATCTGGGATGCTCATCAAGATATGTTGCTGGCAACCATTGGCGCGATTATTTCTGGCGCAGTTATTCTAATCAAAGATAAACAAGGTACAGCATAAAATAAAAAAGCCAGTGGAGGGTTTGACCACTGGCTTAATGCAATCTAAAGCTTAAATGAATTAAAGTTTCGGATCACGCATTTGGACTAAGCTTGAATTGCTATTTGCTAAAGTTTCCATGATTTTATTCATAACTGCAGGCACTAAACCATCTGCAATTTGTGCTGCTTGTAAGCCTAACTTCTCACCTAAAGTTGGCTTACGACGTGTATCAATCACATAAACATCGTGTTGTGCCAATAGACTCAGCAAATATTCATCTGAGGTTTGTAGCTTATCCACCAAGTTTAACTCAAGTGCATCTTTACCATACCAATGCTCACCTGTAGCCACTTTTTCAACATTCAATTGTGGGCGATATTTTTCAACAAAGTGCTTAAATAGTTCATGCGTTTGCTGTAATTCTTCTTCAAATTTTGCTTTACCTTCAGCCGTATTTTCACCAAACATCGTTACCGTACGTTTAAATTGACCTGCGGTATATAGTTCGAAATCGACATGATGTTCTTTCAACAAACGATTAAAGTTCGGTACTTGAGCAACCACACCAATTGAGCCCACCACAGCAAATGGCGCAGAAACAATTTCGTTAGCAATACATGCCATCATATAACCACCGCTGGCTGCAACTTTATCCACACAAATGGTTAAGTTAAACCCAGCATCACGTAAACGTACCAGTTGTGCAGCCGCTAAACCATAACCATGCACCATACCACCTGGACTTTCCAAGCGAAGTACCACTCGATCACGTCCCACTTTTGCAGTTGCTAAAATTAAGGTAATTTCTTCACGTAAACTTTCTACAGCAGATGCCGCTGTATCGCCTTTAAAGTCAAGTACATAAACTTTTTGATTATTCTTTTTACGTAAGCGTGCTTCTTTTGAAAGCTGTTGAGTAAGTTGTAATAGTTCAAATTTAGACGCTGTGGTTTGCGCAATTTTTTTACGTTGTTCATTTACACGCGCATTTAAATGACTGATTCGAATTTCAGCAGGTAATTTCGGGGTGTGGAATAACATAAAGGTATCAAACTCATATATTCATATTTATGTTCTTAAGATGTGGTCTTTTAAGGCAAAATTCAATAGCTCAACTGTATTTTCTTCAAGCAAAATTTTCTCAGCCATACTTTAGGATCACTAAGACCTCAGTAGATTGCATTCTTTTACTCTAATTAAATGGATTTCTTTCCCCCTCAACAAGGCATGAAATAAAAAAGTAAATCTAGGGTCTGTTGACATTTCAGCCATGCATTGCGTTATTCACTAAAACAACTCAAACAAGGCATGAAATGCAGACAATGGTCGATCCCCTTGTCAAGTTTCATAACGAAGTTTGGGGAAGTTTTAGTGATAACCTTACAGGACAGGGACATTTTTTCCGCTACTGCGTTATCTTGCGCAGCTTTAGTCACTGCTCATCATTTAGAATGACTAAATTTCGCAAAACATGCCTTGTAACGTCTAAAAAATGTCCTCTGTCGCAAGCATCTGTGAAATGTCAACAAACCCTATTATGATGATAAAAATTAAAAACGTCCTAAACAAATCTAATGAGTCATTGAATGATCAATATTCAAAATTTACAGTTTTATTATGAAAATAAACAAGTTTTATATGACATAAACCTTCAGCTAGACAGTAACACTATTACAGGTTTAATTGGACCCAATGGGGCTGGAAAATCAACATTAATGCGGTGTATTTCAGGCTTGGAAATCCCACAACAAGGTTCTGTTTTACTCGACAATCAGCCCATTTTAGATAACCCGAGACAAAGTTATACTAAAATTGGTTATTTACCTGATATTTTTGGACTTTCTGAAAATTTAACTGTTCTACAATGTTGGACATATGCTGCATCGGCTCGAGGCATTCAAGATGAGCAACTAAAAGACACCCTTATTTCTACTGCGAAGTTGTTAAATTTAACCGATAAATTAAATGATAAAGTCGCACATTTATCGCGGGGACAAAAACAACGTGTTGGAATCGGGCAAGTGATTATTCATCGTCCCAAATTATTAATTTTAGATGAACCTGCCAGTGGCTTAGACCCAGAAGCACGTTATGAGCTTTCACAACTCTTCAAGCAACTTCGTGATGAAGGTATGACGCTCTTAATTTCCAGTCATATTTTATCTGAACTTGATGAATATTGTACGCATATGCTGGTAATTCAAGAGGGGAAAATTAAGCAGCATAAGACTTTAGAGTCTTATGAACAAATCATGCATCATTCAATCCTTGATGCAACGCTTCCCATTCTTTTACGTTTTTCAGAAATTAGCCATGAAGCTAAAATACTGATTGAACAAGCACCACATATCCAAAACTTACAATTTAATCAACTTCAAGTGACGGCCACTATTTCTAGTCAGGCGCAATGTAGAGTTGAGCTTATCCGTTATTTAGTACAACAACAGTTGCCTTTAATTGGACTAGAACCACTGAAAGAATCTTTATTACAAAGTTACCGCAATAGTTTATTTCAGGGAGAACAATAAAATGAATCAACCACCAATAAAAGTCCCTAAAATTAGAATTAATGCTGAACATCAACGCCTTTTATGGCTCAATTTTAGCCCCGCCTTAATCTTTGGGATCATGACACTTTATGCTTTTTTTATTTTCTGGGGATATAACTCTGATAATTTTAGAGCCAATCCGAGTCAGTTTTTTAATTACTTATTTATCGTCGGAAATATTGCTTATATTATTTCAAATTTTGTGCTCATTATTTTAATCAAACGTAGTATCAGCAGCGATATTAAATCGCATGTTTGGGATCAATTGAGGATGTCTTCCCTTAGTGCTTGGCAAATGACGTGGACACGCTTAATCACTGCACCTGTATTAGCTTGGATCAGCATTCTAGTAAGCACCACCCTCATTAGTATTGGCATCATTTACGGTGATTCTAGATTTTCAGACTTTTTTTCGTCTCCACTTTTGCAATGGAGCCTCTATATTTTACATAGCTGGATGATTGCCAGTATTTTCTTAATCAATTATCTACAATTCAATCGCTCACAATCTGAATGGCAAGGCTCCTTACTGCACTGTATTTTATTATATTTGGTCATAAATACCTTTATTGTGGGCAATATGCTACACCTTGGGAAGCAACTTTTATCCTTGATCGATTCAGATGCTGGCCTCATTTCATTAAATTCAAACCCTCTGCTTGGCTTATTTATTATTTTCGCGATCTATATCAGTTTAGGTGTTTGGCAAAGTAGCGCGTATAAATTACATTTAAAATCGAGCAATTTATACTGGTTCATTTCCACCTTATTATTGCCTATTATTCTCTGGACCTATCAAAGTCTATGGTTCGTTAATGTTCAATCTTTATTATTTTATATGACCTTAATTTACGGCATAGCAATAATTTTCTCACTTAGCATTCAAGATAACCGTATAAGTACACTCAAATATGCTTTTAAACTAATTCAGCAAAAACACTGGCAACAAGCGATTAAAATCCTCCCTATTTGGATGCCCCTTTTTAGTATTTATCTGTTATTGCTCATTCCTTATGGATTGATGACAGCCAAAGTAACTGGACACTATATTGATAGCTTAATTTTTTTAATCTGTTATGGCTTAATTATCTTAGTTACCATTAAAATAAGTAAGCACTACAATGCCATCACTTTAGCTTTAGTTTGGTTCTTAATTTTAAAATTCATCTTTACGATTTTCATCAATATCTTCTAATCTTACGACATAAAAAAAGAGCCTTATGGCTCTTTTTTTAACGAAACTAAGTCTTAACCAAAACGACCTGTAATATACGCTTCTGTTAATTGATGATCTGGCTGGGTAAAGACTTTTTCAGTTGCATTTACTTCAATTAAATCACCTAAATGGAAGTAAGCAGTACGGTCAGAAACACGCGCTGCTTGTTGCATTGAGTGAGTCACAATTGCAATGGTATATTGTGTAGAAAGATCTGAAATCAGCTCTTCAATTTTTGCCGTTGCAATTGGATCAAGTGCAGAACATGGCTCATCCATTAGAATCACTTCTGGACTCACCGCAATAGTACGTGCAATACATAAACGCTGCTGCTGACCACCAGACAAACCTGTACCCGGCTGATTTAAACGATCTTTCACTTCATTCCAAAGACCCGCTTTATGCAAACTGTTTTCAACAATTTCTTCAAGGTCATATTTATCACGTGCTAGACCGTGAAGTTTTGGACCATAAGCGACATTGTCAAAAATGGACTTCGGAAATGGGTTTGGCTTTTGGAATACCATCCCCACTTGTGCGCGCAATAAAACTACATCAAGGTTTGGATCATAAATATTTTGATTATCTAACATCACTTTACCGGTTATACGACACGAATCAATCGTGTCATTCATACGGTTTAAAGTACGTAAAAAAGTCGATTTACCACAACCTGATGGGCCAATAAAAGCAATCACTTCATTTTCATAAATATTTAGGTCAATCCCTTTGATTGCTTCTGCTTCACCATAATATACATGTACATCTGAAGTACTAATTTTCACATTAGCCGTTTTTGCGTCTTTTTTTGCCGAAGTTTGGGTATCAAATTGAGAAACAAATGAAGTCCCTTGACGTTTTTTATCCACTTCGGGAGAGATAAATTGTTTCTGTTCTTGATTCACTGATTCGTCCTGTTCTAAGGAATTTGTTTTTGATGCAGTTACAGTATTCATATATTGCCCTCTCTACCAGCGCACTTCAAATTTCTTACGTAACCAAATCGCAAGGCTATTTAAACCTACCATTAGTGCCAGTAAGACAATAATCGCAGCAGCAGTACGTCCTTCAAAGAAGTTACGTAATTCATTGCCCTGCCACAAATAAACTTGGACGGGTAAAGCCGTTGATTGATCTAAAGGTGATACGGGAATATTGGCAACAAATGCACTCATCCCAATCAATAACAATGGTGCGGTTTCACCTAAAGCATGTGCAACACCAATAATAGAACCCGTCATGATTCCAGGCAAAGCCAAAGGTAAAACATGGTGAAAAACTGTTTGGATCCGTGATGCACCAATTCCCAAAGCTGCTTGGCGAATAGATGGTGGCACTGCTTTTAACGAAGCCCGAGTGGTAATAATCACGGTTGGTAGTGTCATTAGACTTAAAACTAAGCCACCCACCAACGGTGCAGAAATAGGTAAATGCATCCAACCAATAAAGATTGCAGCCCCCAACAAACCAAAGACGATGGATGGTACAGCCGCAAGGTTATTGATATTCACTTCAATAATATCGGTAATGAAATTTTTAGGTGCAAATTCTTCTAGATAAATCGCACTTGCCACTCCCAATGGAATCGAGATAAAAATCACGATTAGCATCATGAACAATGAGCCCATGAATGCACCCGCCAAACCTGCTGTTGCAGGTGAACTGCGCGAATCTGGATTGGTGAAAAGTTGCGTATTGAATGTACGCTGAATAATTCCTTTTGCAGCAAGATCATCAGAAAGCTGACGGATTTCTGGGCTTAATTGTTGCTGATCATCTGGTAATGAGCGATCAATATTCCCCGCTAACCAGACATCAATATTGGCATCTGCTAATAAATTCAATTCAACTTTTTCACCAATTAAAGCTGGATCTTTAAAGACCATATCTCGAATTCGATAAGCTTCTGAACTGGTATATAAACTACTTAATTCATCACGATAATTGGCTAATGATGGATCTTTGCTGATTAAACCATTGGCAATCAAAGCATCCCAATCAACCATCCCCATTTTAGTTTGCCATTCTACATAACGCTCTTGGTAGAGTGCTGGAGACTCGCCAACTTTCTGAGTTGGTCTAGGGCCAGTGTCAATCAATGCAGGATCAAAATAAACAGGAACCGTCATACTGGCTTGCCAAAATGCTGGAAGGCCTTTATACAAAATACTACCAAACAATAAAGCGACAAAAGCAAGTCCGATGACCACGGAAGAGAAACCGACAAAGCGAAATGTTTTTTCTTTACGATGACGCTTTGACAATGAACTTGCAATTTTAGCTTTACGTTTTTCGCGTAATTCCGCAGCTGCACGAGGATCAAATACATTTTGATCCGCTGGAGATGTATTTGATGTACTCATTCGTATTGCTCACGATATTTACGCACAATATAGAGTGCTACAATATTAAGACACAGCGTAATTACAAACAGGGTCAAACCGAGTGCAAATGCCACCAAGGCTTGAGGACTTGCGAAATCTGTATCACCCGTTAATTGCTTCACAATCGTTACGGTGACTGTCGATACAGCCTCAAAAGGATTAACATGCAGTAATGGGCTATTTCCTGCCGCAAGCACCACAATCATGGTTTCGCCGACAGCACGGGATACAGCCAATAAAAATGCACCTGTAATCCCAGGTAATGCGGCAGGCAGTACCACTTGACGAATCGTTTCAGATTTTGTCGCGCCTAAACCTAAAGAACCATCACGTAGTGAACGTGGGACTTGAGTAATAATGTCATCTGAAAGTGAAGATACAAATGGGATAATCATAATCCCCATTGCAAAACCTGCTGTTAAAGCACTGGTTACATTAATTTCAACACCAATCACTTCACCAATTAATTTTAAAGCGGGTCCAATCACCATCAGTGCAAATACACCATAAACGATGGTCGGAATACCTGCTAACACTTCAATGGCGGGTTTTGCCCAAGATCTAAATTTTGGCGATGCATATTCCGCCAAGTAAATTGCAATCATTAAACCCAATGGTACGGCAACCAGTAAGGCTATACCACTGACCATCAGTGTGCCCCAGATCAGTGGCAATAAACCATAACTTCCTTCAGCATTACCCGATGTACTAAAACCAGGGTTCCATTCTGTTCCGAAGAAAAAATCAACTGGAGAAACAAAATTGAAAAAATGAACCGCTTCCTTAAACATTGACATCACAATGCCAATCGTTGTCAGAATTGCAACCCCTGAACATAAAATCAAAATAACATTGATGGTACGTTCAACTTGATTACGTGCACGATAATTTTGACTGACCCTTTTCTTCGCCCAAACCAAACCGAGCATTGCAGCACAAATGACGACAGCAAACTTTGCCAATTCACTTACTTTTTCGAACTTAGCCAAATGCTCTGCTGCTGCAACTTCATAAGCTGCGGGTGTGTCACTCACACCAAAACCAGAAGCAATTGCTTTGATACGATCAATCAGTACATCTATACCCGCGACATCTAAATTTGCGGTAATATTTGTTGGAACATTTTGTAAAATTAAATATTGTAAAACGTTGGCTTCAACTAGATTCCAAACAAGTAAAATTAAAAAAGCAGGGATACCACACCATAAAGCAACCAGTGCACCGTAATATCCGGGACGAGAGTGCAACTTCGCAGAGTTATTTCCCTTACCTGCTAGGTTACGGCTTTTAGATAACCCGATTTGATAGGCTACGGCAATCAATGCCAATAACACACCTATGAGTAGCAGATTCATGTATTCTCCGGCATTTTTTCAATTTTCATGCTTTGAAAAAACCTTATTTTTGCAAAAAAGCCGATGCTAAGAACTATCCTAGCACCAGCTTATTCATCCTAATTACTTAACAGCTTTACCTGCTTTAAAATCTGCAAGAACTTTTGCACGTTCTTTATCAGACATTGAAATAAGACCCGCTTTTTCTAATTTAGAACCTTTACCTGAAACTTTTTTGTTTAAGAAGTACTCAGAGTACTGCTGTAAACCTTTGATTGATTTAAGGTGTTCACCTTTCACATAAAAGAACAATGGACGTGATACAGGATAAGAACCATTTAGAATTGTTTTTTCTGATGGTACAACATTGTTTACTGTCGCTACACGTAATTTGTCACGGTTTTGATCATAAAAACCTAAGCCAAATACACCAACTGCACTTGGAGAAGTCTTTAAACGTGCCAATGTTTCAGTATAGTCACCAGAAATCTCAATCACTTTGCCATCTTTACGGAAAGTAGAACATGCTTTCTTCTGTGCATCTTTGTCTAAATTCTTGAAATATGTATAAGATTCACAACCTGCTTCAACCATTTTTTCTTGGAACACTTCACGCGTACCATGGTTAGAAGCTGGAATAACCAATGTAATTGGTTCATTCGGAAGTGATTTGTCAATTTGATTCCAATGCGTGTATGGGTTTGCAACTAACTTACCATTTGATGGTAATTGTGCTGCAAGTGCTGCAAATACATGTTGTGGACGAAGTTTATAAGCAGCTTTTTTTGAGTTAGATGCAAACACAATACCGTCATAACCGACTTTTACTTCAATAATTTGATTCACACCAGCTTTTTTACATGCAGCTAATTCAGTATCTTTAATTTTACGAGATGCATTAGCGATGTCGATCGTGTTATCACCTACGCCTTGACAGAATTGCTTTAAACCACCAGATGTACCACCAGAACCAACAACAGGTGTCTTAAATTGTGGGAAAGTATTACCAAACTCTTCTGCAACAATACTTGAGTATGGCAAAACAGTTGAAGAACCAGCGATTTGGATTGTGTCACGAGCTGCATTTGCTGTTGTTGCTACAACTGCTCCTGAAACTGCTAAAGCAAGTGCGAGGTGATTTAAGCGCATTCTTTTCTCTCTTCATTAGATGCAATTTTGAAGCACGCTACTTTTTTATAAAGTTTTGTACTTTTTCGATCTCTGCATTTTGAGTTTAAAATATGACAATGAAGTTACAGCTTTATGACACTTTAATGATCTGTATATTTTAAGTAAATTTATGCAGCTACTCAGCATATTCACGCACTTTATAAAAATACATAAAACTTTGTTTTGACTTAAAAATTTAGAGACAGATTCAAAGAGGATGTTTATGACAAAAGATCATCCTACAATGTTTTATACAGCTCATAATCAATGCAATATTAACTATGATGACTTGGCAAACATGATGGTTTGCAGCTATTTACTGTAAACCACACCGAATATTTGACTATAAATTAATCTATAAAAGCATGTTTTCTGACAGATCACCACCCGAATATGTATCGAAAATTACTTGGAAAAATTGGATTCAGCCCAATCTGGGCAGCTTAATTTTAAAATTAAAAAAAGTCACTAGCCTACCGTTTTTAAATACATGTCTATAAATTCGCTCAACATTGGAAAATATGTATGCTGCAATATTTATGACCTCATTTTTACTCATTATAAATTTTTAGCAGTATGACTAACCTTGTTTTTAATCAAGTTAATACAGAATAAAAGTAATGACTTAAGCGCAAAAACCCATCCATTAAAGCAATTTAAAAAAGCAATATTATCATCCACTGATCATTTAAAATTGATTGATTTAACACTTTTAAATTAATGAATAATCATATGAATAAGGATATTTACTCACACATTTTATGATGAACAGCTTACTTTAAAAAGTGCTATTGAAATGATCAAAAATCCAAAAGGGATGTTTTTATGCTTTCCCCCCTAACTTATACAAAAAAGCCAGTTATAAAACTGGCTTTTCTTTTAACTTAAAATGCTTACATGCGCTTAGTCAATTGCTGTCACATAAGTACCAGCTTGAATTGGCCCTTTGATACGCTCTGCTTCTGCTAACACAAGGTTAAGCAAATTCTTCACGTTATCTAAAGTCGCTACTGGACTTAAAGTGGTCATTTTCAAGGATTGAACTTGACCGACTTTAGTAACACCAATATTCGCTTCTCCGCGCGCAAACAATTCATCTGCGACGTTTTGATTCAATGTATCAAGCAATTCTGTTGGATAACCCTCAGGAATCACACGGAACAATACAGAAGCGAATTGTGGATCAATCAACATCTCCAAACCATCAGTTGCATTGATATAATCAGCAACCTCACGTGTGAGAACCACACCATGGTCGATCATTGAACCATAAAGCTCTTCGCCTAATGATTCAACGGTCATCCACAATTTCAACGCATCGAAACGACGCGTCGTTTGTAGTGATTTTGACACTAGATTTGGCACACCATGTTCTTCATCATAAGCCGAGTTTAAGTACTCAGCTTCATAATGCATGAAACGGTAGTTCGCTTCGTCTTTCAACAAGAACGCACCACAAGAAATGGTTTGGAAATAATGCTTATGGAAATCAAGAGTCACTGAATCAGACAATTCGATACCATCTAACATGTCACGGTAGTCATTCGAAAGAATGAGTGCACCGCCCCATGCCGCATCAATATGCATCCACGCGCCATATTTGTTGGTGATTTCACGTACTTTCTTCAATGGATCAATCGCACCAGCATCGGTTGTACCTGCCGTCGCAACCACACATGCCACGATTTTACCCGCTGCTTGAAGATCAGCCATGGTTTTTTCCAAGGCATCCATATCCATCTGTGCATTTTCATTCACAGGGACAGTCACAACCGATTGGAAACCCATACCCATCATTGCCATGTTCTTTTGCACAGAGAAATGTGCATTTTCAGAACAAATAACTTTGACGTTACGCATTGCATCCGCAGGTATACCATCACGCTGAACAGACCACGGCTTGCCGTTTTCATCTTTCCAGTTTTTCGCAATGCACCAATCACGTGCCAGCAATACACCCATCAAATTAGACTGTGTACCGCCAGAAGTGAACACACCTGCTTGACCCGCACCATAACCAACCTTTTGACGAAGCCAATCAATCAATTGAACTTCCATCAATGAACCCGCTGGGCTTTGATCCCATGAATCCATCGATTGGTTGGTTGCATTGATGAGCACTTCCGCAATTTGGCTAGTGACCATCGTTGGGCAATGCAAATGTGCAAGTGAGTGCGGATGATGTACTTTCAAGCTTTTATTGAGGAAAAGCTCCACCATACGTTCAAGCGACTTGTGTACACCTAAACCTTCTTTTGAAGGGTTAAACGCAATTGCACTGCGTAGCTCTTTAATGCTACCGCCTGTATACATTTTGTCATTGTGCAACCATGCTGCGACTGCTTTAGTCGCCTCACCCATTGCTGACTCGTAGTCAGCAATGGATTGAGCATCATTGCAGAGTAATGCTTTACGATGTTCTGCAAAATCAACCATTATGCGCCTCGTACAGCAACAAGTGCTTCAGCAATGGCTTTCTTAAAGCGAACCATAACTTCTACACATTCTTCATGCGTAATGATCAATGGGCAAAGTAAACGAATTACAGTACCGTTACGACCACCTTTCTCTAACAACAATTTGTTATCGAAACAAGCGGTCTGGATAGCAGCTGCCAATTGAGAATCACCTGGTAATGAACCCATGTGATCTGCTGTTTGACGTTCGTCTACAATCTCAACACCCAACATCAAGCCACGGCCACGTACGTTACCGATACATGGGAATTCTACAGCTAATTTTTTAAATTCAGCTTGTAAAAAATCACCACGTTCTTGTGCATTTTGCGCAAGATTTTGCTCTTTAATAGTGTTGATTGTTGCAAGACCAGTACCCATCGCCAATTGGTTACCACGGAAAGTGCCTGTGTGACCCGCAGGTTGCCAAGCGTCAAATTTGCGCTTAATACCAAGAACTGCAAGCGGTAAGCTACCACCTACTGCTTTTGACATCACCACAACATCAGGTTCAATGCCTGCGTGTTCAAAAGCAAACATTTTACCTGAACGGGCAAAACCTGCTTGAACTTCATCAAGAATCAACACAATATTATGTTTTTCAGTGACTTCACGGATCTTTTTCAACCATTTGGTTGGTGCTGTAACTACACCACCTTCACCTTGAATAGCTTCAAGAATCACGGCTGCAGGTTTAGTTACACCACTTTCTACGTCTTCAATAAAGTTTTCAAAGAAGTAAGTTAAGGCATCTACACCTGCTTCACCGCCAAGACCCAGTGGGCAACGGTATTCATGCGGATATGGCATAAACTGTACGCCTGGCATTAAGCCATTTACCGAATTTTTCGCAGATAAGTTACCTGTCATGGCTAAAGCGCCATGCGTCATTCCGTGATAGCCGCCTGAGAAGCTAATCACGGAACTACGACCTGTATAGGTCTTCGCCAATTTAATTGCTGCTTCTGTACCATCTGCACCAGATGGGCCACAGAACTGTAAACAATACTCTTTTTTACCACCAGGTAATTGTTCAAGTAATGCTTCAGTGAATGCATCTTTTAAAGGCGTTGTTAAATCTAAAGTATGTAATGGGAGACCACTCGTTAAAGTATCTTGAATACTTTGAATAACCGCAGGATGGTTATGGCCTAAAGCCAAAGTCCCTGCCCCAGCCAAACAATCGAGGTACTCTGTACCTTCAACATCAGTAACCCAGCAGCCTAAAGCTTTTGCTATCGCTAACGGTAATTTACGTGGATAGCTACGAACATTGGATTCCATTTGGCTTTGGCGAGTCAAATAGTATTCGTTAGTAGAATTAGGGGCAGGATTTACAGAAGAAACGCTCATATCGAATTACCATCTCTGATATGGGTTGAAAGAAATAAGTCGGGTGACTTGTGGTCCTTTGACTCGGTGCTTTATAGAATCTAGTTAGACTTAAATTTGTTTGTCATAACTAGAGGGCGGATGATACCGAATTTTTCTGAAAAATAAACAACTTTCGGCACTTTATCCGTCCTATTTCATTAAAAAAAATCAAGCTAATCTATAAGTTGAATTCTCATCTTACATTGTGACAGGAGAAAGAAAACCTCATTTTTTTATGCTTTTATTGAAAATAAATTATAATGCAGTTAAATTTCATGTAAATTAACTCATAAGTATATAATTTTGTTTTAGTTATATTGAGCAATGCAATTTATTTAATTTTATCTGTTTTTACAAAGCCACCACAAAATCTGCTCAAATCCAACATAAACACACTTTAAGATCATCAATCTAGATTCCAACTCTACTTACAAAAAATAGGTCAAAAAATGCGTTACTTAACTCTCTCATCTTTAATTTTAGCATCTACTTTAACGACACCTGCTTTTGCTCAACAAAACGAACAACTCAATTATAATCTAGTCAACATACAAGCAGAAGCAGCTCGCAAAGTTTCTAATGATGAAATGCATGCTGTTTTATACATTGAAAAAAGCAATAAACAACCCGCTGAACTGGCTGTGCAAATTACACAATTAATGAATCAAGCCATGGCTTCAGCCAAGAAATACCCGCAAGTGAAGGTTGAAACGGGTTCTCAAACCACCTATCCAATTTATGACAACGATAGCCGTAAACTCAAAGAATGGCGTGGTCGTGCCGAAATTCAAATTGAAAGTACTGACTTTAAAGCTGCGAGCCAATTGGTCAGTGAACTGCAACAAAATTTTCAAACACAATCCATTAATTTCAGTGTTTCTGATACCCAACGCAAAAAAGTTGAAAATGAGTTAATGGTAGAAGCTTCTAAAAACTTCCAACAACGTGCCCTAACCTTAAGTCAAGCGTGGAATAAATCAGGATATAACCTCGTTAATCTAAATTTAAATACCAATAATACTTACCCACAACCCATCATGATGCGTGCGAGTATGGCAAAATTTTCAGGCGCTGAAGCAGCAGATGCTCAAGATGTTGCTGCGGGTGAATCTAAAATAACTGTAAATGCAAACGGTACAATTCAGTTTAAATAAGCATTTAGGCGAGTTCTCCCAAAAAGACTACAAATCTGTGGTCTTTTTTTATGTCCTAATTAAGTGATTCTGCTAAATTAACCCGTTATTTTTCTCTTTGCATCAATTTTCATTATGTCTCTCACCGAATTAAATCTTAGCCTTTTTGAATGGATTAATGCATCGAATCATGCCAGCGATTGGATGATTAATTTTGCAATTTTCATCGCCAATGATTTGTTCTATATCATGATCATGTTTTTTGCATTTTTCTGGCTAAGAGGGAATTTTCAAGTTAAAAAACAAATCATTAAAGCCTTCATTTTTACTTGTGTGGCACTATCGATCAGCCAAATCATTTCTCATAGTTTTTATCATCCACGTCCTTTTATGATGGATGTTGGGCGTACCCTTATTTACCATTCGCCCAATGGCTCTTTCCCGAGTGACCATATGCTGATTTTCAGTAGTATTGCCTTTTCATATTTTTTCTCTGCAAAACGCTCCATTGGTGTAATCCTGATTGCAATAGCATGGCTGGTTGCATGGTCTCGGGTTTATTTGGGCGTGCACTTCCCTTTAGATATGCTTGGAGCTTTTTTCCTAGCCTTTATATTAAATTATTTCGGTTTAGCCTTATGGAATCAATACAAAATGATGATTATGCCATTTGTATTAAAAATACATCATTCGCTGTTTAAACCGCTGATTGAAAAAGGTTATGTCAAATAATTTTCAACTCACATAAAAAATCCCGCTCGAAAGCGGGATTTTTTATAACGAAATTTTTAGTAAATGGCCATATGGTTACGGTGAATCATTTCTAAAGAACGCGCTTCACCTAAAACTTGATAAACTTTATCTGAGGATAAACCCTTCACAATTTCAGCAGAACGAGAACTAAAGTTGACTCGACCCACTGCGACACGACCACCTTGACTATCAACGCACTCAACCACATCACCACGATCAAAATGTCCTTCCACCGCTTTTACCCCGACTGGTAATAAGCTACGGTGATTATCTTTAATCGCTTTTACCGCACCATCGTCCAAGACCAAACGACCAGCTGTTTGTAAATGCGCTGCTAACCACTGTTGATGTGCAGTCATACGATCATTGTCGGTAATAAATAATGTTCCGAGCAACTCGCCAGACATTAAGCGAGCAAGTACTTGAGCACTTTCACCACTGGCAATCAGCGTTGGACAACCTGATTTGGCTGCTAAACGTGCGGCACGAACTTTGGTCAACATACCACCACGACCAAATTTACCACCACCGCCAGCCATATCAAATAGGCTTTCATCCAATGCGCGAACCGTATGGAACAGCTTCGCATTTGGATTAGAACGCGGGTCGGAGTCAAACATGCCTTGCTGATCGGTTAAGATAATCAGCAAATCGGCATGGACTTGACCTGCAACCATCGCAGCCAAAGTATCATTATCACCAAAGCGAATTTCATCAGTCGACACCGTATCATTTTCATTAATGACAGGAATCACACGCCAATCAATTAAATGCTGTAAAGCATCGCAAGAGTTTAAATAACGACGACGGTCTGCCAAGTCATCATGGGTCAATAAAACTTGTGCCGTTTGAATAGCATGGTTTTCCAATACGCTCGACCATGTTTGAATTAAGCCCATTTGCCCAATAGCAGCACATGCCTGAAGACTCGGTAAATCAGTGGGTCGGTTGGTCAATTTCATTCGAACCATACCTTCAGCCACAGCACCTGAAGACACGAGAATAATCTCATGTCCTGCATTGTGTAGATCTGCAATTTGTTTCGCCCAATGCGAAATTGCTGCAATATCTAAACCTTGCCCATTTGCTGTGAGTAAAGATGATCCGATTTTAACAACGATTCGTTTGCAATCCTTGAGCTGACGTTGCCCATCCACCACTTCTATCATCTTGTCCTCAGTTACTCGTATTTCAGAGCTTAACGTACGTAAAACACTTCCATATCGCTATCATCGCCATCTTCATCATCTTCATCGTCGTCTCCCAACAGACCTTCAAGACGTTGTTGACGACGCATTTCACGATAGGCTTCTTTCGCTGCAATGGTTTGTTCACGTGTTTCAGCTTCAAGCTGATCACGGAATGCTTTCATTGCCGCAGCGTATTCAGGATCTTCAACTTCGCGTTCGCGTTGTTGCTCAATTTCATCCATTAAGTAATACACAACGTCTTTCGTACCTTCCGACATCAAGCCAGAAGTTTGGAATACAGGACCTTCCCATTGAATTTCATCAAGAATGTGCTGACACCATTCTTCACGCGTTGATTCTTCAAGTTGATCGACTTTATTCAACACCAATACCACTGGCAATTTCGCTAAAGTTGGAGAGAATTTTTTCAATTCTTCCACAATTGCTTTCGCGTTATATGCTGGGTCTGAACCATCAATTGGTTGAACATCAATAATGTGCAACAAGATACGCGTACGTGCCAAATGTTTAAGGAAGCGAATACCAAGACCCGCACCTTCAGAAGCACCTTCGATCAGACCTGGAATATCGGCCATTACAAATGAACGGTGACTATCGGCATCCACCACACCTAAGTTAGGCACCATTGTAGTAAATGGATAATCTGCAACTTTTGGTTTCGCAGCCGATACAGCACGAATAAAGGTCGATTTACCTGCATTTGGCATACCCAGTAAGCCAACATCCGCAAGAACTTTAAGCTCTAAACGAATTTCACGGAACTCACCTTTAATACCATGAGTACATTTACGCGGTGAACGGTTCGTCGATGATTTAAAGTGAGTATTCCCCAAACCACCTTGACCACCCGCGGCAACCATGACGCGTTGGCCATCAGCGACTAAATCGCCAATGATATCGCCAGACTCTACATCGACGATGGTTGTTCCTACTGGAACTTTTAATATGGTGTCTTCACCGCCACGGCCTGCACAGTTCGCACCACGACCATTTTTAGCACGTTCCGCACGGAATCTACGTGTATAACGATAATCTACGAGTGTACTGGTGTCATTGTCTGCTTCAACATAAATGCAGCCACCACGCCCACCATCACCACCATCTGGACCACCAAATGGTACGAATTTTTCACGGCGAAAACTGGCTACGCCATTGCCACCGTCGCCAGCCTCTACGGTAATGACTGCTTCATCAACAAAGCGCATACTGCCAATCCTCTAAATACTTTAAAACCGCATATTCTGCCATATTTTAAAGAATTTCTCGAATAGTATTATTCAGCATTACATGATTTTTAGTCATGCCCAGACCATCCTTCTACAGCTCAGCCTATATTTCGGACTTTACTTGAAAAAATCGCGACCAATTTAAAGCACACTAGCAGCGTATTGCTATACACACTGCCCCAACATGGATCGCGCCAATTTTGATTTTTCTATTGAGCTGCACTTCAATTACACCATCACTTTAAGACGAGGTAAAAATTAAAAATCAGGTTAAAGATAAGCTGTTTGGATGAACAATAAGTACATCCGTCTTTACGCTGTAGCAACTAAACCATAGCGGTAGATTTTAGCGCTATGATGAATCTTGCTTGACCTTTTCCAAATCCGTTCGTAAAAATAGGCTCATTGTTTTATTCTTTTTTTAATGAATATTTTAACTTTTATCGGATTCAAGAAGATCTTTAGAGCTTATACATCTTCGCAAAACTCAGGCATCATCATCTCAAGCAATATTTACAATGATGGCGTAGCACACTGTTTGTTTTCCATAATTTCAGGCAAATTACGTTCAATCCAGCCAATCAAATGATTCAGCTTTTCCGCGGCTTGTGAGCCTAAAAGAGTCAGCTGATATTCAACTTTTGGAGGCACAACAGGATAAACCGTACGAATGAGAAAGCCATCTTTCTCTAAAACCTTCAAAGTTTGAGCCAACATTTTTTCACTGACCCCGTCTATACGCTGTCTTAACTCACTAAAACGATGGATACCATCGCTTAAACAGCGCAAAACCAACACAGACCATTTGGTGGTTAAGTGTTCTAATATTTCACGTGAAGGACACTCGTTGGATAAAACTTGTCCAAGTAAATTACTCGTTGCATAGTTACTCATCATTTCTCTCCAAACCGAAATAAACTTACTTTTAGGTACGTACTTACATTAGGTAAGCTAGTATATTAAGATAAAAACATCAAGTATGCAAAACAAACAAATTAAAGGTGAGTCAAATGAAAATTGCAATCACAGGTGCAACTGGTCAGCTCGGTCAATTGGTTATTCATGCACTGTTAAAAAATACCGCTGCAAGCAATATTGTGGCATTGGTTCGCAATAAATCCAAGGCTGCCGATTTAAAAGCCAAAGGAATTGAACTGCGTTTCTTTGATTATGACACACCTGCAACTTTAGCTTCGGCATTATCTGGAATTGATAAACTGTTGCTTATTTCAGCCAATGAAGTGGGTCGTCGTACACCGCAGCATAAAGCGGTCATTGATACGGCTCAACAGGCAGGCGTTCCTTATATTGCCTATACCAGTTTGCTGAATGCCGATCATTCTCCGCTCGGTTTAGCACAAGAACACCGTGAAACTGAAAGCCTCATTAAAGCCAGCGGCTTGCAGTACACGTTCTTACGTAACAATTGGTATAGTGAAAACTATTTAGCGGGTGTCAATCATACCGTTGGAATCGGTACGCTATATGGTGCAGCAGGCGAAGGAAAAATTAGTTCAGCAGCACGTGCAGACTATGCTGAAGCCGCAGCAAAAGTGCTCACCACATCTGGACATGAAAATAAAACCTATGAACTTGCAGGTTCAACCAGCTTCACATTGGCAAATTTAGCAGGTGATATTGCTAATGTTTCAGGAAAAGAAATCACTTATCAAAACCTCAGTGCTGAAGATTACACTCAAGCTTTAACACAAGCTGGCTTACCTGCTGGCTTGGTCGATGTGATTGTCGATGCAGATATACAAACTGAAAAAGGCGCTATGTTTAGTAACAGTAAAGACTTAGAACAACTGATTGGGCATCCAACTACACCGATTAAAGCACAAGTTGCCACAATTTTAACGGCATCGTAATTGTTCCATTCATAATGCTCCCCCCTTCTTTTTCAAGAAAAGAAACCGCCCTTAAATATCAAACAAAAAAAAGAGCCTCACATGAGGCTCTTTTTTACTGCTTTACAAATTATGCATTTTTTTCAGCAGGAATTTTGCGGTAGCTTACGCCACACATTTGTTCAGCAATACGTAATACTTGGCAGCTATAACCGACTTCGTTGTCATACCAAACATAAGCCGTTAGACGTGTACCTGAAGTGATTGTTGCTTGCGCATCAAATACACCCGCAGTACGTGAACCAATAAAGTCAGAAGATACAACTTCCGTCGAATTTGTATAACCAATTTGACCTTGAAGGCTTGAATTGATTGAAATTTGACGAATGTATTCATTCACCTCTTCACGATCAACTTCTTTCTCAAGGGTTAAGTTAAGAATAGCCAGTGATACGTTTGGCGTAGGAACACGTACAGAGTTACCTGTTAACTTACCTTTAAGTGCAGGAAGTGCTTTTGCAACCGCTTTAGCAGCACCAGTTTCAGTAATCACCATGTTCAAAGTCGCAGCACGACCACGGCGATCTGCACTGTGATAGTTGTCGATTAAGTTTTGGTCATTAGTGAAAGAGTGAACAGTTTCAACGTGACCATTGATCACTTTGTATTTGTCATCTAACACTTTTAAGACTGGTGTAATTGCATTTGTAGTGCAGCTTGCAGCAGAGATGATTTTGTCTTCATCTAAAATATCAGTATGGTTTACGCCATAAACGACATTTTTCATTTCGCCTTTACTTGGCGCAGTCAATACCACACGAGCAACGCCTGGGCATTTCAAGTGTTGAGCAAGACCTTCCGCATCACGCCATTTACCAGTATTATCAATGACTAAAGCATTGTTAATACCATAAGCAGTGTAATCCACTTCAGCTGGGCTAGATGCATAAATAACTTTGATAAAGTTACCATTGGCAATGATCGCTTCATTGGCTTCATCTACAGAAATTGTGCCTGCAAATGGACCATGAATTGAATCACGACGCAATAAAGACGCACGTTTTTCTAAATCACCATCAGATGATTTACGAACCACAATGGCTTTAAGGTTTAAACCACGACCAAGACCAGATTGACCAATGATTAAACGTGCAAGGATACGACCGATACGACCAAAACCATAAAGAACAACGTCTTTAGGTTCAACAGTTTCAGCATTGCCTTTTAACGATTCTACTGCTTGCGCAACAAAAGCGTCGATATCGCCGCCTTTTTCATTAAATTCAACGGCTAGTTTACCTAAATCGATTTCAGCAGAACCGATATTTTCAACTTTAGCCAATGCTTCTAAGATTGGAAAAGTATGAACAACTGAAAGCTCAACGTCCATAACACGTGTACGGCGATGCGCTTTTAAAATTTGGATTACTGAACGGTTAACTAAAGAACGACCGAATACAGAAGTCACGATATTTTTTTCACGATACAACTGACCAATTAAGGCAATCATATGTTCCGCGATTTCTTCACGGTTTTTCCAGCGACCTTGGTGCTCTGCATGTAGGGCGATGATAGTGTCTTTGCTCACAGATACGTCCTCTAATTAATTGTATATCTAGGCATAAATTTCAAAACCCGACAATTGTAAAGGAATTATCGAGAAGTTTGAATCAAAAGCTGATCCAGACTTGGCTATTTTCCTACATATTCATTATAAATTGAAAAAATAGTTGTAATTATTTTCATGATTCTCATATCAAAAGCACTTAAAAGTTTTATTTCTGATGAAAATGCTCAATTAAGCTCAGATGTTGTTTTATCAAACAACACCCAAAAGATAAAAACGATTACTTTAAGCGCTCTTGGTAATTTTCAAGATTTTTAGACAAGGCTTTTTGCTTTTGCTGCTGTTTAACTAGGTGAATCGAACCTTCAACGATGAGCAGTAACACCGCAAACCAAATTGGAATATAAGTAAACCATTCAGCTGCTTTAATTCTTTCACCTAGAATAATGGAAGAAAAAGCAAGCAATATAGGCTCTAAATAGCTTAATAATCCAAAGATGACAAAAGGTAAATAACGACTCGCCAGCATATAACTCCCCAGTCCAAATGCACTTAAAAAACCTAAGCCTAAAATTGCCAAAATTAAGTGGGGAAACTGTGCAATCAAGTTAAATGAGTCGCTGTAAAGCGTTGCTAGGTAAATCGCAACAGGTAGAATTAAAAACAAATCCCACCAAAAACCACCTAAATGATCCGTTTTAAAAGCACGTCTTAAGAAGAAGTAAACAGGATAAGCCACCGCAACATAAGCAGTTTCCCATGCAATACTGCCGATACGCCATAATTCATGTCCAACCCCCATGCAGGCAAATAGCACTGCGGCAAGTTGCCATTTGGACAACTTTTCTTTGTAAATCACACAACCTATCAGCACCA
Source organism: Acinetobacter kyonggiensis (assembly GCF_900107285.1). GTDB lineage: Bacteria > Pseudomonadota > Gammaproteobacteria > Pseudomonadales > Moraxellaceae > Acinetobacter > Acinetobacter kyonggiensis. The sequence goes on from NZ_FNPK01000004.1 coordinate 91,086, forward strand.
TCACCAAGGGCAGTAAAAAGTAGCCTAATGAGACTTCTAAACCGCGTCCATTCATTGGCCCCCATAAAAACAGCCAAAGCTGTGAGGTACACATTACTGAACTGATGATCAACCAAATAAACAAAGCAGGTTGCTTAAAAATACGTTTAAAAATTTCGGCGATATATTTTAAATCACCCGTCCACCACATAAATAAAGTCAGGAATGGCAGTGTTGCTAACATACGCCAAGCAAAAGTTTGTTCACTATCAAGTGGTTTTAAAAATTGAGTATAAAAATACAGAACACCAAAAGTGATAGATGCCAATACAGACAATGCTACGCCTTTATACATCTTTCACCTCTAAATTTATGTCATGTATATTATAAGCATTTCACTCTGATAAAACTTGATCATTCACCTTTCAATTTGACTATTCAATAAGAAACCATGCCGAAACATGGTTTTTATAAGATCACTGACAGCACTTAATAAACCTGTACATGGTTTATTTTTTTAAAATAAGCGTGGTTTTATTTAGGCTTTACAAAGTACATCTAATGCCGCATAAACCACTCATGCAAAAACCGATTAATTTAATATTTTAAGATTATTGTGCGTTTGCTTGGTATGAATAAGATCGGTCAAGTTATAGCCGACTGATTTTGCATATTCTAAATATTCATTGACCACCGCTTGATCTGGCTGTGCTGAACGTGACAATACCCACATATATTTACGTCGTGGTTCACCAACCAATACGGTTTGATAATCATCATCTATTTTTAAAATCCAATAATCACCGCGCGCTACAGATAACCAGCGAATTGCTTCAGGTAAAAAACTAACTTTTAACTTGGTATTAAAAGGTGCATTTTGCACGAAGGCTTCGCCAATCGACTGCTGTAACTGCCCATCTTTACTCAAACAACGGTTGCTTACGATGACATTACCATTTTCATTTAAAGTATAGGTCGCTGTAACATCACGATTGCACTTATTTTCAAAGTACATCGGCTTACGCGCAATTTCATACCAAACCCCCAGATATCGGTCTAACTGAACTTTGTCTACAGTTTGCAATGGTTTGGTCTGTGCATATGCCAGTGTTGCAGCACCCAGACCAATCAACACAACCCCACCCACTGCAATTTTAGCAAGTGTAAAACCTGCCTTTGGAAGATTTTTAGCAACCATAAAAAATACCTGATTAAGAAAATCATATTATTTAATGATGAATATCCATTAAAATAACGAGTATTTTTCAGCCGTACTGTAGCGTTATGTAATGATTCTTGAAGATAAAATCATGATTTCAATCTAGGTCAACATTTGGGCTTTCAAACGCACAATTTCATCACGCAAACGTGCTGCCTGCTCAAACTGTAATTCTTTCGATGCTTTTAACATCTCTTTTTCCAGTTTAGACATGTGTTTTGCCAGCAATTTAGGATCGGCCAAAATATGCCGTTCATCGGCACTTAAAGCACGGGCTTGATCAGAAACTTTGCCATCAATTTGATCATCTGTTAGTACCTCACCAGTATCAATGTCTTTTTTATTTTGACGTTTGGTACTGCGTGGGGTAATACCATGAATTCGATTAAATTCCATTTGTTTAGCACGACGACGATCTGTTTCATCAATCGCTTTTTGCATGGAGTCAGTTATTCGATCACCATATAGAATTGCCTTTCCTTTCACATTACGTGCAGCACGACCAATGGTTTGAATGAGTGAACGCTCTGAACGCAAAAAGCCTTCTTTATCTGCATCTAGAATCGCCACCAAAGAGACTTCGGGCATATCTAGACCTTCTCGCAATAAGTTAATCCCCACCAAAACATCATGCACACCAGAGCGTAATTCATGAATAATCTTCACACGCTCAACCGTATCAATATCTGAGTGCAAATACGCGACTTTCACCCCATATTCTTTTAAATAAGAGGTTAAATCTTCCGCCATACGTTTGGTCAAGGTCGTGACTAAAACACGTTCATCTAAATCTTTACGCAGGTTGATTTCTGAAAGCACATCATCGACTTGCGTCAGTACTGGACGAACTTCAATTTCTGGATCAATCAAACCTGTAGGACGAACCACTTGCTCTGCAATTTGCTCTGATTTTTCCAACTCATATTTTGCAGGTGTTGCACTGACATAAATGGTCGTTGGAATAATGCGCTCCCATTCTTCAAACTGCATTGGACGGTTATCCAAGGCACTGGGCAGACGAAAACCATAATTGACCAAATTTTCTTTACGCGAACGGTCACCTTTATACATGGCGCCAATTTGCGGAACCGTCACATGTGATTCATCAATAATCAGTAAAGCATCATCAGGAAGATAATCAAATAAGGTAGGTGGTGCTTCACCCGATGGACGACCTGATAAATGACGGGAATAGTTTTCAATCCCATTGGTATAGCCTAACTGCTGCATCATTTCTAAATCGTAACGGGTACGTTGTTCGATACGTTGTGCTTCAAGCAGTTTGTCGTGTTGTTTAAAGAATGCCAAACGCTCTTTCAGTTCGTCACGGATGGTGCCAATTGCACGGTGTAAATTATCTTTCGGTGTCACATAGTGACTTTTTGGATAAATTGTTACCCGTGGTGCTTTACGCACTAGTTTTCCAGTCAATGGATCAAACCAACGAATCGACTCCACTTCATCATCAAAGAGTTCGATACGAATGGCATTTTGATCTGATTCGGCAGGAAAAATATCAATAATTTCACCACGGATACGATACGTACCGCGTAAGAACTCCAGTTCATTGCGGGTATATTGCATCTCGACCAAACGACGAATAATGTCGTCACGACTAATACGATCGCCCTGTACAATATGCAGCAGCATACTCATATAGGCATTGGGATCACCCAAACCATAAATAGCAGAAACGGATGCCACAATAATGGCATCACGACGTTCTAATAAAGTCCGCGTTGCTGAAAGGCGCATTTGATCGATGTGATCATTAATTGCAGAATCTTTTTCAATAAAGGTATCGGACGATGGAACATAGGCTTCAGGCTGATAGTAGTCATAATAACTAACAAAATATTCAACCGCATTATTGGGGAAAAAGGACTTAAATTCGCCATAGAGCTGCGCAGCCAAGGTTTTATTATGCGCCATCACAATCGTTGGACGTTGTAATTGGGAAATCACATTGGCCATGGTATAGGTTTTCCCCGACCCCGTGACTCCTAATAACAACTGATCGTGATAGCCTTTTTCAATGCCACTGACTAACTTTTCAATGGCTTGTGGTTGATCCCCAGCAGGTTGATAGCTGGTCACTAATTCAAAAGGTTGCTGACTATCCTGCATAGTATCCATCTTCAACGACATAACGTTGATAGTATGAGGGCTAAAAATCTACATGCAATATCAGTCGCCTTATATTTCTGTATTTAGCCCATTCAACAAAACCATGAGAACGAAATCAGGTTGATATTACATTTAACCATTTGTATGCAACCCAGATGAATTCAATTGAAATATTAGCTCTAATTTTAGTGCAAAATCAGATGTATATCGCCCTAAATACGCCATCCTTTATGCTAATGTTAAAAATGCTGATCTTTCGCTTGACCATCTGTCATTTCAATTGCAACATGAAGAAAGACCATCACGATTGCATCCGCCTATGTCATATCTCTATCACGATGAAAATATTATAAAAAGCTTACCTGAGGACACTGTGTTTGTTTTCGGCAGCAATATGGCAGGCAACCATGCAGATGGTGCAGCACATACGGCTCTAGCGCACTTTGGTGCCATGCAAGGTGTGGGTCGAGGTTGGTCAGGTCAAAGCTATGCTATTCCGACCATGAATGAACATTTACAACAAATGCCCTTGTCGCAAATTCAGCACTATATTGATGATTTTAAGATTTACACCAAAAACCATCCCAAAATGACCTATTTCATTACCTCGATTGGTTGTGGCATTGCGGGTTATAAAACTGAAGAAATTGCGCCAATGTTTAAAGGCATTTCACATAATGTCATTTTCCCAAGTTCCTTCCGTCCTTTTGTAGAAAGAGCACTGCCAAAACTGACACGCCATTTTTTAAGAACGGTATTTAATGATGCAATTATTTTTTCAACTGCTGATGAAGATGTGATCAATCAACTCGATTTATCCGAAAGTGAAAAAAGTGCTGCAAGAATTATTTTACATACTCAAATGTACCCAACGGACAGTAATGGACGTGATCGCATTTTTGAAATTTCAGATATTTTGCACACCTTAAACGGTCAAATTTTCGAGTGGCAAAGTAAATCTGAAGGTGCAATGTTATTTGGTGGGGTTATTTTAGCTTTATTGGAACTTTACAACATCAACGAAAAAGATTTTATTGATGTTTGGCAAGGTGAACGAGAAATCCCTGCACCCAAACCTGAAAATAAAGCACGGAAGCAAAGTCGCTAAATAGCAGCTACATAACATCAATCAATATGAGCCAATGTCTACATTGGCTTTTTTTTATTGATATTTAAGATTCAATGACCAATACCTCAATTGTTAAAAATTACATTTTAATTATCACATTCTTTTAAAAAAATATTTTTTTCGTTTTATACTCAACACCTAAATTGATCTAAAAATGATGAGCTCCTTCAATGGAAATATTGGATTCGCCTTTTTTTGAACTATCACCAATTGCAATGTGGCTTGAAGACTATAGCGACATAAAAAAACAATTTAATATTTGGCGTGAACAGGGTGTCCAAGATCTTTTCAGTTTTTTACAAGAAGATGAATCTCGTATTCTTGAATGTGCAAGAAAAATTAAATTATTAAAAGTAAATTCCAAAACACTTGAACTCTATCAAGCCAAAGACTTTGAACATTTATCCCAAAATCTTAGTTTGGTGTTTAAAGGTGACATGACCAAAAGCCATATCAAAGAGCTGATGGCTTTGTGGAATGGTGAAACGCATTTTTCCAACTCTGCGGTGAACTATACCCTAACGGGTGAACGTCTTGATATTCAGCTCAAAGGGATCGTACTCCCAGGGCATGAACATGATTTATCGCTGTTATTGATTACCACTGAAGATATCACACCCTACACTGAAGCCTGTCGTCTTGAAGAAAAAAGCCGCCATTTGGCAGAAGCACGCTTTATGTATTCACCGACCTCTCTCTGGGTGGAGGATTTTAGTCGTATCAAAACAAAATTAGATAACGTCCGTGCTTTAGGGATTGAAGACTTTAAGACTTTTTTGGATGTGCATAATGATTTTATCAATGAGTGTATTAAAGATATTGTAATTATTGATGTCAATCAGGCAACACTCGATTTATTTGGTGCTCCGAATAAAGATGTTTTATATAAAAATATACACAAAGTTTTTGCTCAAGAAATGGTTAAAACCTTTCGAGAACAATTAATTGAGCTTTGGAATGGCAATATTCATCATCATCGTGAAGCCATTAATTATGCACTCGATGGCAGTATCCGCCATGTATTGCTGCAATTTACCGTATTTCCAGATTATCTTGATGACTGGGGAATGGTTCAAGTTGCACTTACCGATATTACCGCTCGAAAAAAGGCTGAGAACTATCTTGAATATTTAGGCAAGCACGATGTGCTGACCAAACTCTATAACCGTGCTTTTTATACAACGGAAATAAATCGTTTAGAACGCAATATGCTACGCCCTGTGTCCTGCATTTTTATGGATATGAATGGACTAAAGGAACTCAATGATACTTTAGGACATGATGTTGGTGATAGTTTATTACAACGTATGGGCAATATCTTAACCCAATTGGTTCAGCAAACGCTTTATTCTGCATGTCGCATTGGTGGAGATGAGTTTGTGGTTCTTTTGCCTGGTGCCGATGAAGCTGCGCTCCAAAATTGTTTGCAAAGTTTGCAAGAACTGTTATTTGTCGATAATCAATTTTATTCTCTTCAGCCTCTTAACCTATCCACTGGTTATGCAACCAACAAAGATGGGGAACGCATGGAAGACATGCTCAAACGTGCTGATATGGCAATGTATCAAGAAAAAAGAGCGTATTATCTTAACAACAACCGCAGAACAAACACGCCATAATATTTTAAAACTCAAGAAACACTCAAAGAAAAAGCCATGGTCACACCATGGCTTTTTCTTTGAAAGCTTAACGCTTTCCCATCGAACGGCGTGTACCGCGAGGTGGCATCCATGTACGATCCGCATAACGTTTTGGACGGGGACGCACTTCATCTAACACTTCATCAAGATTTTGCTCATTTTCTTTTTTAATAGGAAAAGGCAAATTGACTAATGGTTTTTTCTTGGGAGTATTTTGGGTGCTCATGTGATTCACTCAATAATTTATGAGCCGTATTGTACGGAAAAATGCCCTCAAGTGCGAGATCGGATTGTCAAATTGTTTAGACCTCGTTTTACGCTAAAGTCCAACATGGCTGTATTATTGGTTTAATCAGATTTTCTGACCTTATGATAACAACCTATATCAGTCCTCAAAATACGTTAAAAATATATAAATAAAACAATCATTATTTCAATATTAAATGCATGGCAATTTAAACAAAAATTAAAAATATGCAGTTACATAAAATTATTATTTTCTATGCTATTGAAACAAATAATCTATTTTTTTACATGAACACAACTATATTTATATTCTTCAATAACTGTTCACTTTTTTTCCGTTCATATAATCGTAAAAATCAAAGAAAAAACTTATAAACACAAAATGGACATGGAGTCCCTGAATGAAAAAATCGTTACTTTATATTATGTCGTCTCTTGCATCCTTACCTGTAATTAGTCATGCCGATTCCCCTTATTTTAGCTTAAAAGATGGTGATGGCTTTAAACGCTTTTCAATTTCTGTAGGTGCGCTACATGTTATGCCGCAAGGTAAAGCTCAAGCCTTTCAAGTGAATACCGCCGTTAAGAATGGTGAAGTGTCCAAAAATGGGGACATTCAAGTTGATACCGTATTAAACAATCTAAATCCAGATGTTGACCAAGCAGGACTTGCAGCCGCCTTAAAATTTTTGGGATTTTTTACAGGCGGCAATTTACCCGCAGATCTGAGTGGCTCTTCTAAAATTAGTGGTTTAGAACGTTGGGAAGCTCAAGGAACAGGACTTGAAGCAGATGATGTTACGACATTGGGCATGATGACCAATTACTTCTTTAGCGATCATATTTCATTTGAAATTAAAGCAGGCATTCCACCAAAAGTTGACTTACAAGGTAAAGGAAAAATTTATGCTCCTTTTTCAGCAGTTGCCACGCCACAAATTGGCAAGCTTCCTCTAGAATTTCTGAACATTGATCTTAAAAATAATATTTTTATTACCGATTTAGAAGCACATGGCCCTGCGGCTTCCGCACGTGCTTGGACACCCGCCTTTGAATTCCAATATCACTTTGGTAAAACGGGTGTAAATAAATTCCGTCCTTATGTGGGCTTAGGTGTCATATATGCATACTTCAATGCGCTGGAAATTAACCCACAAATAGAACAAGACTTAATTGCAGCGGGTCACATGATTGCCAATATTAAAGAAGGCAATGCTGGAGCTTCCTTAGAAGGGAAAAAGAGTAAAGCCAATCCTCAAGTTGACCTAGAAACAACCGATGTGATTGCCCCTATCGCCACTGTTGGTTTTACTTATGACTTTAATAATAAATGGTTTGCAGTCGGTTCAGTGTCGTATGCGCACATGAAAAATGAAACTACAATTACGGTCACAGATGCAACTCATGGTGAGTTAATTCGATCTCAAGCCAATATTGAAATTAACCCATTATTGGTTTATGCAGGCGTTGGTATGCGCTTCTAAGTTTTTATTGATTAAAAGATGATTTCAAATCGTCTTTTTTATCTGACTCAAATTTTCTATAACTTAATTTTATCGTTTTTTTAAATTTTATTTAATCGCTTCCCTATTCATAATCTAATAACATAGCGACATTAGATTTACATCATGGATGAGTTATGTCAGATACACGTTTTTCCAAACCTCTCATTTACATGTTAATTGGAAGCGCGCTCATTCTGGCGTTATCACTGGGTGTACGTCATGCCTTTGGTCTATATCTGGTTCCAATGAGTCATGAATTTGGTTGGGGGCATAATGTCTTCAGTCTTGCCATTGCCATGCAGAACTTAGTTTGGGGCGCTGTACAACCCATCACAGGGGCATTTGCTGACAAATATGGCAGTAAAATTGTCGTTGCTGTGGGCGGTGCTTTATATAGTTTAGGCTTATTGCTGATGGCCTTCAGCTCCACAGGCTTACTGTTAAATTTAAGTGTCGGTTTAATTCTGGGGTTAGCGTTATCTGCAACCTCATTTCCTGTTTTACTCTCAGCCGTTGGACGTGCAGCCCACCCAGATAAACGTAGCCTTGCCATGGGTATTGCCAGTGCAGCAGGCTCTTTTGGGCAGTTTATTATGCTGCCTTCGACCTTATTGCTGTTACAAAACATTGGTTGGTCAGCAGCCTTAGTGGTTAGTTCAATTTTAATTGCCTTGATTATCCCATTGGCATGGATGTTAAAAGCACCAATGTATGTCGCTCCGCATACCTCGGCTCATAGTAATAAAGCCAGTTTAAGCTTTAAACAGATCTTGGTTATTGTCAAAAACCATCAGCCGTTTTGGTTCTTGGCCTTGGGCTTTTTTGTTTGTGGTTTCCAAGTGGTTTTTATTGGCATACATTTACCCGGTTATTTGATCGATCATGGTTTTAATGCCACCACAGGCACAATTTTCCTTGCCTTGGTCGGTTTGTTTAATATTGTCGGGACATATAGTGCGGGTTGGCTCGGTGGAAAATACTCCAAGCCACATCTACTCATGTGGTTATATGGTCTCCGTGGCATTACCATTATTACTTTTCTACTGTTGCCTTTGAGCGTTTGGACAGTTTACGCTTTTGGTGTCATCATGGGCTTATTGTGGTTGTCTACCGTACCGCTGACCAACGGCATTGTGGCCAATATGTTTGGGGTTAAATACCTCTCCATGCTCAGTGGTCTAATCTTTTTTACTCATCAAATCGGTTCATTTTTTGGTGGCTGGCTAGGTGGTGTCAATCATGATATGACTGGCAACTATAATGCAGTTTGGATGTTTTCAATCGCGTTGAGTTTACTGGGTGTACTGGTACATTTCTTTGTCAATGAAGAGGCCGTGATTCATGACTAATTCTCTATTTGGTTTAAAAAGCATCATTGCGCTAGCCGTTATTGGCTCACTCAGCCTTGCTATTCTGTTGTGGTTCAAAACCCCACAACTCTTTATATATTTCAATCAAGCTTTCTGCCCACATTAATGCTTCAAAATCAGCAGCTAAAACAGCAAAAAAATGACTTTATTTTGCTGTTTATATTAAAAGTCTTAAAATCATTTATTTAGATATTTTATTTATTATTTCATAAGCTTAGCAATTCTTTTGATTTTATATTTGCATCATTTTTGATTAAATTTTTTTCACAGTAAAATAACTTGAGAAAAAAATGACCAGCCTAACCCAACTATCACAAGCCATTCATGATGCTCCTCGCTGGCATCAGGCAGAACAACTTCAAAATCCAGAAGAAATCAGCATTATCCCTCTCCACGATGAAGCATTAGGTGCAGTGGTTTTCGGTTTAGATGCACGCAAAGCTCAAGCAGGTGAAACCATTCACCGACTGAAACAAGCCCTTGCTGAGCATTTAATCTTAATCTTTAAAAAGCAAAGCTTAGATGATTTTCAATACTTAGCCTTTGCCAGTTATTTTGGCTCTATTTTCCGCCCAAGCGCAGATAATCCTGTACTGGCAACACAGTCTGATACTGGCACCCCACCCGATGTGATTCCAGTCTCGAATGCTGTTGGCCAAGGTGATTACACGGGACATGGTGAACTTTCCCCGCATGCAGATCACCAATGGACAACGCAACCCTCTTTCGGCTCGTTACTCTATGCGATAGAACTTCCCGAAGATGGTGGGCAAACCGCATGGTTCAATACCATTAAGGCTTATGACGCTTTAGGTAAGGACACCCAAAACCAGATTGATCAATTACAACTGATTACTTACAACCCTTTTGCCCGCTCACAAAACAATAAAGGTACGGGTGGTTATGGCGACACACCCTATTACCGTTTTAAAGATCAACCCATTATTGGACATGCTTATCCACACCCTTTAGTACGCACTCACCCTGAATCTGGACGTAAAGCACTTTGGCTCAATACGCGTTCAGAAGTAGAATTAGTCAATTATGAAGATCAGGCAGGCAATGCTTTAATTCAAAAGCTACGTGAACACTTACTCAAACCTGAGTTCCGTTATGAGCATCAATGGGAGGAAGGTGATATCGTATTTTGGGATAACCAAGTCACCCTTCACTCACGACAACCATTCCCTTCAGATCAGCGTCGTTTACTTAAACGCATTAGTTTGGCTGGTGGACGACCTTTCTAATCCTTTTCCTTTCATTACAGAATGGGCATCTTGGAAGAATAAAAACAACTTAACCTCAAGATGCCCTGATCTAATTACAAGCAAAGCCAATCTGAATATCTCACCTCAGGATAAGTTAATTTTTATGCTTCATAAAAAAAACCCGCAAGCATTTACTTACGGGTTTTCAATTTAAGACTTAAATCAGACTTAAAATAAACGGTTCATACCATTTAACGTTGCAACACGGTACGCTTCTGCCATCGTTGGATAGTTGAACGTGGTTTCAACAAAATATTTAATTGTGTTGTTACCACTATTCATCACTGCTTGACCAATGTGAATAATCTCTGAGGCATTATTCCCAAAGCAATGCACACCTAGAATTTCCAAAGTGTCACGGTTAAATAAAATTTTCAATTCACCGACAGTATCACCAGTAATTTGTGCACGGGCCAAATGACGGAAAGATGCTTGACCAACTTCATAAGGAATTTTTTCTTCAGTCAATTGTTGTTCAGTTTTACCAATAGAAGAAATTTCTGGAATGGTATAAATACCCGTCGGAATGTCTGTTACAGGTTTAACGCCTTCTTCACCACTCATATTTGCACCTGCACAACGACCTTGGTCATAAGCAGCAGAAGCAAGGGATGGCCAACCAATTACGTCACCCGCAGCGTAAATATTTTCTACTTCAGTTTGGTATTGATCATTCACCGTAATTTGACCACGGCTGTTTGGCGTAATACCAACATTTTCCAGCCCCAAACCATCGGTATTACCCGAACGACCGTTACACCATAAAATGGCATCGGCTTTAATTTTCTTACCACTTTGTAAATACATGACCACATGATCATCAAATGTTTCAAGGTGATCAATTTGTTCGTTATGACGAATCAATACCCCTTGTTCACGCAAACGGTAAGACAAAGCATCTGAAATTTCATCATCAAGATAACTTAACAATTTAGGCTGAGTATTGATCAAATCTACTTTATGGTCGAGTCCAATAAAAATCGATGCATATTCACAACCAATAACACCAGCACCATAGATGATGATTTTTTGAATTGGAAAATCCAAATCCAAAATTTTATCCGAATCAAATACACGTGGGTGATTAAAATCAAGTACAGATGGACGATATGGACGCGAACCTGTCGCAATCACCAACTGTTTAAAAATAATGGTTTCTTTAATCCCATCATCACTAAAAATCAGTACTGTGTTTTTATCTTGGATATATGCACGGCCATGATAAATATTAATTTTATTTCGGTCGTAAAAACGTGAATGTGTATCAACCTGTTGTTGAATCACTTTATGGGCATTGCGTAATACTTGCTTCATGGTGAACTGTTTCCAGTCGCCCACTTTTTGGAACATTGGATCACGTTGGTAACGGATAATGCTCGATACTGTTTGACGCAATGCTTTACTTGGAATAGTACCCACATGCGTACAGTTACCACCTAACTGCTCACGCATATCAATAATTGCAACACGCTTGCCTGATTTAGCAAGTTTCATTGCCGCGCCTTCACCAGCAGGGCCTGAACCGAGAACTACCGCATCGTATTTAACGAAAGTTCCGCTAACGACCTCTTTTTTACGTGGCATTCAACGCTCCTTTAATCAATTCTGTCGCCAATCTTCTGCATATTATGACTGAAACACAACTCATTTGGTGTATTTACCTAGCATATATTGCATGATAACTACATTTATTAAATGAATACCGTTTTCACCCTATTTAGACTCAAATTCGCTATAATAAAAGAGCTTTTTTTAGCATCTCCCCCGTCTAAAACAGTGGAAAAGTTGACTATGTCTGAAAACCGTAAACCTGAACAGGGTGTTAAACTTCGTGGCGCAGAAAAGGTCGCTCGTATACCTGTAAAAGTTATACCTACGGTTGAAACGCCACGTAAACCGGATTGGATTCGCGTCAAAATGGCGGCTCCAGATGAAGTTCAACGCATTAAAACCACTTTACGCGCACAAAAATTACATACCGTTTGTGAAGAAGCGGCTTGCCCGAACTTACCTGAATGTTTCGGTGGTGGTACAGCAACCTTCATGATCATGGGTGATATCTGTACCCGTCGTTGCCCATTCTGTGACGTTGCACATGGTCGCCCAAATAAATTAGACCCTGATGAACCGCGCCATATGGCTGAAACCATTGCCAATCTTAAATTGAAATATGCGGTCATTACTTCAGTTGACCGCGATGATTTACTCGATGGCGGTGCACAACATTTTGTCGATTGTATTCAAGAAGCACGTGCCCTTAGTCCAACAACCTTATTAGAAATTTTAGTACCCGATTTCCGTGGTCGTATGGATATTGCGCTGCGTATTATGACCGAATGTCCGCCAGACGTATTCAACCACAATATTGAAACCGTGCCACGTTTGTATAAGGCAATGCGTCCAGGTTCAGATTATCAGCATTCCCTGAACTTACTGAAAATGTTTAAAGAATACTGTCCTGATGTTCCGACAAAATGTGGTTTGATGGTTGGTCTAGGTGAAACTGAAGAAGAAGTTCTGGCACTGCTCGATGACCTTCGCGCACATGATGTGGACTACATCACCATCGGTCAGTATTTACAACCGTCTAAACAGCATGCACCGCTTGACCGTTTTGTAACCCCTGAAGAATTTGAACGCTATACCGCACACGGTCAAAAACTCGGTTTCAAAAATATTTGGGCTGCACCTATGGTGCGTTCAAGCTACTTTGCTGATCGTCAATATTATGGTGAGCCCGTTCCAGCGGTACGTCGCAAAGCCGATCCTGCGAAAAAAATTGCCGTACAAACCATCGAAGCTTAATTTGTACCAGATTAAAAAATAAGCAAAATCACCGATGCCAATCTAATTCATTTAGGTTGGCATTTTTTTAAGACTAAAAAAATGCCCAGATATAAAAAATCCCCTATTCAAATAGAGGATTTTTTGAACAACTATAGATTAAGCTGCTTGACTCGGCACACCACTATGGAAGCGAAATAAATCATCTGGACTTAAAATCAGATTTTTTTCAACTTCACGAAAGTGCGCAATACGCTGCTGAATATCCTCTTTAGGATTTTTTAACTTTGACGTTTGAGCAACATCCAATGCCAATGCCAAATAATCTTCAAAGTGACGAGATTCAGACTTGAGAAGGTAGCGGTAGTATTTACCTAAGTCTTGATCTACCAGCGGTGCGAGTGCATAGAAACGCTCACATGAACGTGCTTCCACAAAAGCACCAATAATCATAATGTCAATTAAAGCTTCAGGCTCATAAGTACGGACTTCTTTACGTAGTCCACCCGCATAACGACCTGCACTAATCGATTGCCACTCCTGCCCACGCTTGGTCATCAATTCAAGCACTTGCTCATAATGCAACATTTCTTCGCGCACGAGCTGTGCCAATTTAACCTGTAAATCTGTAAAAAATGTGTAGCGAAACATCAGGTTCATGGCAGTACCTGCTGCTTTTTTTTCACAATTGGCATGATCTTGCATAAGTAACTCTAAGTTATTCAGCGCTTCATCGAGCCATGTTTGAGGTGTTTCACATCCCAAGAAGCCCAAAACTGGCTTCATGAGATCATCATAATTTATTAACGACATAATTCTAAAAACTTATCTTGCTGCTTTAATGACAGCTTTCATTTGTTGAACGGCTTGAGCCAAACCCACAAATACAGCATCGGCAATAATAGAATGCCCAATATTGAGTTCATGAATTTGCGCAATTTGTGCAATAGGCGTGACATTTTCAAGGTTTAAACCATGGCCTGCATTCACAACTAAACCTTTGGCTGCTGCATATTCTGCACCCTGAACAATACGCTCAAGTTCATGTTGCTGTGCTTCAACTGTTGTTGCATCGGCATAAGCACCAGTATGCAATTCAATGGTTGTTGCGCCACAAGCAATCGCCGCATCAATTTGTGCAATATCCGCATCAATAAACAAAGACACATCACAACCAATTGCCGTTAAGGCTTGTGTCGCTGCTTTGACTTCTTCAAAGTGCCCCAACACATCCAAACCGCCTTCGGTGGTGACTTCTTGGCGTTTTTCTGGAACCAAGCAAACATGTTGCGGCTTAATTTCTTTGGCAAATTCCACCATTTCAGCGGTCACAGCCATTTCCAGATTCATATGCGTTTTCAATAACGGTCGCATACGACGGACATCATCATCTTGAATATGACGACGATCTTCACGTAAATGTAAGGTAATTCCTTCTGCGCCCGCTTGTTCACACATCAATGCAGCATTCACTGGATCTGGATAAGTGGTTCCGCGCGCTTGTCGCAATGTCGCCACATGGTCAATATTTACACCAAGCAATGCAGCCATAACAGTTACCTAACGATGATTAAGATTGGGATTGAGTATTTTGAATCCACAATTGCCGGCTTTTAAGCGGTCGATCTCCCAAAAGAGAGCTGATCATCTGCCGATACAATTGAGCCAACAATTGTAACTGCTCTCGGTTAAAATCCCTACCCTTTTCATAATCACGCATTGAGAGAATTTGCTCCCCCGTTAAGGTTGCACGTGATTGCTGTGCTGTCGGAATAAAACCATCATTGAGCTGAAATAAATAATGTTGTGCTGCTTGAATATCATGTTGCTGAGCATCAGTCGTAAAGTCGAGTGCATAACCCAGCTCTTCTAAAAGCGCATGTTCAAATTGACGTAAAATTTGTCTAAGAAAAAGATTGGGATTTTCCTGCTGTGCCAGCAATTGTAATTGTTGTAAAGTTTGATGATAGAGTACAAAGGTCTGCGGCATTTCCACTTCGGCTGGACATAAACGAAGAACAACTTCATTCAAATAAAATCCAGAAAAAAACGCATCACCAAAGAAAAAAACGGGCTGATTGACAATTTCAAGTTTGCTAAAATTTTTAAGATCCGACTTACCCGATGCCTGCAAACAAATCGGTTGATATTGTGGCGGTGGAGTTTGTCTTAAAATACCATCGATACGCCCATGCTCTTGGGTAAACAAATGCACAATATGGCTTCGTTCCCGATATTTACGATGATGGATTAAATAGCCATGCAATATTTCATTGCGCATGAATAATAAAATCTAATCTTTTTTCTTTTTAGAGTCTGTATCGGTATCTTCGTCATCACCATCTGGAATGACAGCACCCACAACAGCAGCAGTGCCTATCACTACACCCTTCGTAGTTTTATAAGCAATTTTTACAGGAACAGTAACAAGTTTATGAATACAGCCTTGCAGGAATAAAACACATGCTATAACTGCCAATACTTTCATCATTACTCTTCCTATAAAAAATTACCGAATAAAATTTAGATGTCGCTATAACCTAAACTTTTCAATGCACGTTCGTCATCAGACCAACCGCCTTTCACTTTCACCCAAAGTGTCAGCATGATCTTTTGTTCAAACATTTTTTCCATATCAGCACGTGCATCCATACCAATTTTTTTCAGCTTCGCACCTTTTTCACCAATCACAATGGCCTTTTGACCTTGGCGATCCACAAAAATAGTCGCATCGATATAAGTACATGCTGCTTTTGGGCGACCTGTTTTTTCATTAATCGTGGCTTCTTCAGTCTTGAATGACTCAATTTGCACGGTTAAATCATACGGCAATTCCTCACCCAATTGACGCATGATTTTTTCACGAATCACTTCAGAAGCAAGGAAACGCTCTGAACGGTCAGTAATTTGATCTAGCGCATATAAAGGTGGCTGGAACGGCAAGTAACGTTCAATCGTGTCACGTAAATGATCTAAATTCGCACCACGAAGTGCAGAAACAGGAACAATTTCGGCAAAATTCATTAATTTTGCGCGCTCTTGAATCAACGGTAATGCATGGTTTTTATTTTCAAGTGTATCAATTTTATTGATGACCAGAATCACTGGCATTTCAGCATTCTTCAGTTTTTCCAAAACGAGCTCATCATTTTGAGTCCATTTATCAGCATCCAGAACAAACAATACCAAGTTGACATCACGCAATGCCGAACTTGCTGCACGGTTCATCATTTTATTGATGGCACGGACTTCTTTTTTATGCATCCCTGGTGTATCAACAAATACAGCCTGAGATTTTTCACGTGTATCAATCCCCACAATTTTATGACGTGTGGTTTGTGGTTTACGTGAAGTAATCGAAAGTTTCTGACCCAAAATATGATTCATTAACGTTGATTTACCAACGTTTGGTCGTCCAACAATGGCAACAAATCCACTTTTAAAATCTGTTGGAATCGTTGTGCCTTGTGAACTAAAAAAATCATTAATTAGGTCATTGCCGTTGCTTTGCGGCTCGTGATCAGCATCGTTGTGATCAGAATGTGTAGTCATTTAAGCTACTGCTCCAATTGTTTTAAAATATCTGCCGCTACTGCTTGTTCAGCAAAGCGACGACTTGATCCTTCACCATACAACACAGGTAAGCCATCAATAATACATTCCACTTTGAAATGCTGATTGGGAGCATCACCTTGAATATCAACAACATCGTAAACAGGAAGTGGCTTTTTACGTGCTTGTAAATATTCTTGTAAGCGTGATTTAGGATCTTTGAGTTGGTCTGTAGGCTCAATATGGTCTAAATATGGTACATACCATTTTAGTACAATCGCTTGCAGGACTTTTAAATCATTACAATCGACATAAATTGCACCAATAATCGCTTCTACAGTATCAGCAAGAATAGATTCTCGATGATGTCCCCCCGATTTCAACTCACCTGTGCTTAAGATCAAACATGGGCCAAGTTTCAAATCGTTTGCAATTTTACCTAATGCTTCTTGGCGAACCAATGTGGCACGCATACGCGTTAAACGTCCTTCATTTTCATGAGGGTAGGCTTGATACAAATAATGGGCAATGATCATTCCCAACAATGAATCACCTAAAAACTCTAGACGTTCATAGTTAGATTTATGACTAACCGATCGATGTGTCAGTGCAAGCTGCAATAATTCAGGTTGTTTGAACTGATAACCGATACGGCTGACTAAGTGCATATCACTTAGTTTGGACTGACCTTTGATCAAAACTTTTCTCGAACTTTAACACTAAATCTATATTGAGTAAGAAAGGCTTTCTTATCTCATAATCTTTTTTCACTTGTAGCCCATCGGTATTCATGACTTGCGCAATATCTTTAAACTTGATATCACGTATCCCATTCATATCGAAACGCTGCGCTATCTTGGATTCAAATTCAGAAGGTGAAATATTTTTTGGACTACTTTGCAGCAACTCTGCAATCTGACCATCTATTGTCCGATCATCCCAATAGGGTGCCCAAACAGCAATCACAATTTTTACTAAAAAAGCAAAACCAATAATTGCTATTAAAATTCCAATATATGATGCACCTTGTTGATTTCTAGGCATTTGTTATTTTTCCAATCATGCTCAATCAATTTTACCGTTACGACTAAATGACGGCAATTTAAACCCAGGCTCTTTATGCATCCAAATATAAAATGCACGACCTGTTAAGTTTTCCTCTGGTACAAAACCCCAAAAACGACTGTCAGCACTTTGATCGCGATTATCCCCCATCGCAAAGTAGTGACCTTTTGGAACTTTGACTTCCCAATATAAACCATTTTCAGCCGAGTATTTACCATTTTCAAGATAATTGATAAATGGCGCTTGGCGTGCAACATTCACACCCTCAAGCTCACGCATCGTAAAGGTATGCTTACCCAGTGTTTCTTTATGATAAATCGATGTTGGTGTATCTAAAATATCTTTTTCACGGCTAAATTCAACAGGAACTTTAGCAACTTTCTGACCATTAATGGTCAATTGACCGTGATCATAAACAATATGATCCCCTGGCAAACCCACTACACGCTTAATATAACTAATGGTCGGTTGTGGTGGATAACGAAAGACGATGACATCCCCGCGCTCTGGCTCACTGACATCAATCACTTTTTTATTCACGATCGGTAAACGTACACCATATTGGTATTTATTGACCAAAATAAAATCACCCGTTTCTAAAGTCGGCACCATAGAATCGGATGGAATATTAAACGGCTCATATAAAAATGAACGTAAGATCAGGACGACAGCCAACACCGGCCAAAAGTCATACGCCCATGTGATAATGAAGTTTTCATTACCCTTGCCTAGAGTTTGTCTTTGCTTAAAAACAAACTTATCCAACAACCACACCAAAAAGAAAATTAATGTCGCTGGTACAAGGATTAAATTAAAATCAAAATCCATGGGTTTATATCCTCAACCTTATTATCTGTCGACTTTCAATACAGCCAAGAACGCTTCTTGTGGGATTTCAACACTACCCACTTGCTTCATGCGTTTCTTACCTTCTTTTTGCTTAGACAACAGTTTCTTCTTACGTGAAACGTCACCACCATAACACTTCGCCAATACGTTTTTACGCATGGCTTTCACTGTAGAACGCGCAATAATTTGTGCGCCAATAGCAGCCTGAATAGCGACATCAAACATTTGACGTGGAATCAACTCTTTCATTTTTTCCACCAGTGCAATACCACGGTGACGCGCATCATTACGATGACAAATCATGGCCAAAGCATCTACTTTTTCACCATTGATCAGAATATCGACTTTGACCAATGACGAACTTTCAAAACGTACAAAGCTATAATCTAAAGATGCAAACCCACGCGAACATGATTTCAGGCGGTCAAAAAAGTCCATCACAACTTCAGCCATCGGAATTTCAAAGGTCAAAGACACTTGATTGCCCAAGAATTTCATCTCTTTTTGGATACCACGACGTTCAATACATAACGTCATGACATTACCTAAATACTCTTGTGGTACTAAAATATGGCATTCAGCAATCGGTTCACGTAAATCTTCAACCATCGAGCCATCTGGCATTTTTGATGGGCTGTCGATATAGATCGTTTCACCATTTTTCATTAATGATTCGTAAATTACAGTCGGTGCAGACGTAATAAGGTCTAAATCATATTCTCGTTCTAAGCGTTCTTGTACGATTTCCATATGCAGCATGCCTAAGAAGCCACAACGGAAACCAAAACCTAAAGCATCAGAGCTTTCAGGTTCAAAGAATAAAGCAGAGTCATTAATTTGTAGTTTATGTAATGCTTCACGGAATGGTTCAAAATCACTGGCATCAATCGGGAAAAGACCTGCATAAACCTGCGGTTTAACTTTTTTGAATCCAGGTAAAATAGCGACATCTGGCGTGGTTGACAGCGTTAAAGTATCACCCACTGGCGCACCAAAAATGTCTTTAATCCCAGCAATAACAAAGCCAACTTCACCCGCTTCCAACATACCCGTTTCAGTATGTTTCGGGTTAAAGATCCCCACAGAAGTCACAATATGGGTTTGACCTGTCGATTTTACCAGCATCTTGTCGCCCTTACGGATACGACCATGTTTGATACGAACTAAAGATACAACGCCTAAATAGTTGTCGAACCAAGAGTCAACAATTAAGGCCTGTAAAGGTGCATCACGATCACCCACTGGTGGAGGAATGACATTGACCAGAGTTTCTAAAACACCTTCAACACCTAAACCTGTTTTTGCCGAACAGGTTGGTGCATCTGTTGCTTCAATGCCAATAATTTCTTCAATTTCATGAATGACACGCTCAGGTTCAGCTTGAGGTAAGTCAATTTTATTCAAGACAGGAAGAACTTCCAGCCCTTGTTCAATTGCAGTATAGCAGTTAGCCACAGATTGCGCTTCTACACCCTGTGCAGCATCGACAACAAGTAATGCACCTTCACACGCAGCCAATGAACGCGATACTTCATAAGAGAAGTCAACGTGTCCCGGAGTATCAATAAAGTTAAGTTGATACTCTTCACCATTGGGATGGGTATAATAAAGCGTGACTGAAGCTGCTTTAATGGTAATACCACGCTCACGCTCAATATCCATAGAATCAAGAACTTGAGCTTGCATTTCACGAGCTTGCAGACCACCACAGGTTTGAATAAATCGATCGGCAAGCGTCGATTTACCATGATCGATATGCGCAATAATCGAAAAATTTCGTATATTGTTGATATTAACTGACTTTTTAGCAACTGCCATAAACTACTCTAAATCAAAACACACAATCACATACTTATAAATGAACACAGTATTTATGACGTGCAAAAAAGGATATTCCGAAGATGTTGCACAGTATAAGCAGTAGATAGTCAAAAATACATAGAGCTTTTAAAAATAGTCCGATTCTTCTACAAAAGTGTCTCACAAATTATACCCATCAAAGTATGGATGGCTAAATCGCAGAACATCCATTGAATCCAAGCTTTTTGATTTTAATTCAAATCGAGTTAGCTACTCATTTTTCAAATCAATATGGGTAAAATCTAAGGGATTAATATCCACAGCCAGCGGTTGATAAGCTTGAGTAAATGTCGGAGACATTCTTTTTGGTCGACCAGTTGCAATTTCGACACAAGCCCATTTGGTATTTCCTGAAAATAAAACAGCCTGATCTTGCGGGCGATAGAAAACATATTGGCGGAATGAATACAGTGCATTGATCTCATTCAACCATGTTCTTAAAATAATTGTTTCGCCTTTAAACGCAGCCTTACGATATTGCACATGATGCTCCACAGCCACCATCGCATGCTTCAATTCAAGATATTCCTGTAACCCCAAACCTAAGGAATCAATATGTGCCGTGGCAACTTCCTGCATCCATTGCATATAGACGACATTATTGACATGCCCCAAACGATCAATATGTTCTGCTTGAACGGTCATTTCTAAATCAAAAACTGTACTCATCTATTTTTACGATCCTTACTCTTTGGAAAATTTCGTTCAAGCTAAACAGTCTACGTAATTTTGAGATCGAGTAAAATTGCAAAATATAAAAAAACCACTCATTTTTAGAGTGGTTTTAAGCTGTAGCAATTCCAAATCAGAACACACATGCTGTTATTCAATACGCATGCCCAACATTGCATGTTGATCTTGACGAATAATCGAAACACGGGCAATTGAACCTTTCTTCAATTCAGAAACAGACTTAATAAAATCATCACTATTAAGAATGGTTTTATTATTAATTTGAGTAATGATATCCCCTGCGATCATGCGTGATTGCGCAGCAATTCCACCTAATTTCACTTCTTGTACCAGAATCCCTCCTTTAACATCCAGTTGTGATTGTTCAGTGGCTGTTAAATTACGAATCGTGACCCCTAAAACTGGCCCTTTTTGTTGCGCTGTTTGTTCTGCTTTTGCAGGAGTATCATCTGGAGCTGTGGTTAATGTGGCTGAAATATTACGTATTTTATCATCACGTAGAACTTGTAACTGAATGACTTGATTTGGCAAAGTTCGATTTAAATAATTCAATAAATCAGATGTTCTTGAAATTGCTGAACCATTATATTTTAAGATCACATCACCTGACTTAAAGCCAGCTTTAGCTGCGGGTGAGTTTGGCGTCACTTGTGTAACCAATGAACCTTCTGGTTTTGGTAAATTATAAGATTCAGCAAGGTTACGATCGATATCTTGCAGCATCACACCTAAGTATGAACGCGTGACCTTACCATTCTTTTTCAATTGGTCTGCGACATCCATCGCCACATCAATCGGAATGGAAAAAGACAAGCCCATATATCCGCCAGTTCCACTAAAGATTCGTGAATTGACCCCAACCACTTCACCATTTTGGTTAAACAATGGGCCACCTGAATTCCCCGGATTCAAAGCAACGTCAGTTTGAATAAACGGTACGGAAGTTTCACCCATCATGTTACGCATTTTGGCACTGACAATGCCAGCAGAAGCAGAATAATCAAAACCAAATGGCGAACCAATGGCAAGTACAGGTTCTCCTACTCGAAGTCGATCAACACTGCCTGTCCGTAATTCAGGAAAATTTAAACCCTTTACTTTAAGGAGCGCAACATCTGTACGTTCATCACTGCCAACCACTGTCGCATCAATTTCACGACGATCGCTTAACATAATGGTGACTTTTGATGCATCTTCCACCACATGATGATTAGTTAGTAAATAACCATCCTTGCTAATAAAGAATGCACTGCCATACGCTGTTTTTTCTTGTGGTGCTTTGGGTTGCGGAATAACCACTTGATTCCCAAAGAAACGACGCAAAATTTCAGGAACTTGCTGCTGTAATAATTCTTCCTGTGTCATTTTTTTAACGACATTTACGCTCACAACAGCAGGACTCACTTGCTCAACTAAATTAGAAAAGTCGACTGTAGATGCTGCTTGTGTTTGCACCGCTGCCATTGTAAAAACAGCAGCATATATTCCTTTTTGTACATAGCGATTTTTCATGTAAAGCATGCGCTCCATTGCGTTATAAATGTCTGTAAACAGTTTTTAGCATAAAAATTGTCTATCTTAAGTAATAATATGTTTGATTATATTTGTATAAACAACAGCTTAAAGATTGCTTAAAATTGTGTTGGCTTATTGCTTTTTCTCATCATACATTAGCATATTAGCTCTTGTTTTTTGATCAAAAAAGCGTTGTCATTAGCAAACTTTTTTTCAAATTAGCTGATGGACATGTCTAATTTAAACTTAACGCATCATTTTGATGTGATCATTGTGGGAAGTGGCGGCGCAGGTTTAAGTCTGGCTTTGTCACTTCCTGATCATTTCAACATTGCAGTTTTGGCAAAATCGGCTTTAACAGATGCAAGTACATTTTACGCGCAAGGCGGTGTGGCTGCGGTTCTAGATGAAACCGATTCAATTGAACAGCACATTGATGACACCATGATCGCAGGTGCGCACTTATGTGAACTAGAAGCAGTCAAACAAACGGTAGAGGGTGGAAAACCTTCGGTTGATTTCCTGTTAAAGCATGGCGTTCAATTCACCTTAGATGAACAAGAACAATTGCATTTAACCCGTGAAGGTGGGCATTCACAGCGACGCATTATTCATGCAGCAGATGCAACTGGTCGTGCTATTTCAACCACCTTAGTACAACGCGCTGAAGAAAAGAAAAATATTACCATTTTTGAAAACTACATTGCGATTGATCTCATTACCTCACAAAAACTGGGCTTAGAAGATGTAAAGAATCGTGCACTCGGTTTATATGTTCTAGATGAGAAAACTGAAAAAATACACACCTTCTTAGCTCCCTCCATTGCTTTGGCCTGTGGTGGGGCGATGAAAGCCTATCTCTATACCTCAAATCCTGATATCGCTACAGGTGATGGGATTGCCATGGCATATCGAGCTGGGTGCCGTGTTGCCAATATGGAATTTAACCAGTTTCATCCAACGTGCCTTTACCATCCTCAAGCACGTTCATTTCTGATTACTGAAGCCATGCGCGGTGAAGGTGCCTATTTACGCCTTCCAGATGGTGAACGTTTCATGCTGCGTTTTGACGAACGCGCTGAACTTGCGCCACGCGACATTGTGGCACGTGCCATTGACTATGAAATTAAGCGCTTAGGTATTCGTCATGTCTGGCTCGACATTACACATAAATCTGCTGAATTTGTCACAGAGCACTTCCCGACTCTTTATGCTCGCTTATTAGAATTAGGCATTGATATCACCAAAGAGATGATTCCTGTCGTTCCTGCCGCTCACTATACCTGTGGTGGTGTTGTGGTCGACAAACACAGTCAGACCGACCTCGAAGGACTATATGCCATTGGTGAAACCTCGTATACAGGTTTACACGGTGCGAATCGAATGGCAAGCAACTCACTTTTAGAGTGTTTTGTCTATGGGATGAGTGCGGCTAAACATATCGAAAGCCAGTTTAACTCCGACTATGTCTCACCCAATGTGCCTGCTTGGGATGATTCTCAAGTCACCAATCCAGATGAAGATGTGGTCATTTTGCAAAACTGGGATGAACTACGTCAGACCATGTGGAACTATGTCGGCATTGTTCGTACCACCAAGCGCCTAGAACGTGCTTTGCACCGTATTGAAATGCTTAAACAAGAAATTAATGAGTATTATCATGACTATCAAGTGAGTAAAAACTTGATTGAACTACGTAATTTAGTTCTGGTGTCTGAGATGATTGTACGCTGCGCCATGGAACGTAAAGAGTCACGCGGTCTACATTTTACCTTAGACTATCCTGAACTTGCCGCTGAGCTACGTAAAACCATATTACTGCCACCAAACTTTCAAACAGAAACTCCCTTGGTCAATGCAGAAACGTAAATTTAAGCGCTGATAAAATCCATAAAAAAGCCGAACATTTTTGTTCGGCTTTTTAAAATGTATATAGAAAATATTTATCGCTGCGGTGGTATGGAATATGTTCCGACAACATGTGCGATTGGCTCATCTAAATCCATAGAATATAACCAGACATCACCCACAATCAGCGCTTTACCAACTTTCATTAATTGGCAAACTGCACGAATATTTTGTTCTGCTGACGGTTTTCTTAAAAAATGGATTGATAAATTGGTGGTCACCGCCAAAGCCACTATGCCTATCTCGCCCAATATTGCAATATAAAGCGCATAATCGGCAGCGGTCATCATCGTTGGCCCTGACACCGTTCCGCCCGGTCGTAAATCAGCGGCACCCACATAATAAATAATGGATGCTCCCTGTTCAGTTACTGCTTCTATCTCACATTTCTCAAGACTTTGTGGAAATTCAGCCTGTAAAAAAGAAATAATCTCTGCCTTGGTACTTTTCATTTACGTTTCATCTTCATCCATGATGACTCTGAATATAAAAGAATCATTCACCTTAAGCACTGATTTTTTGATCTTTTTTTAGTCTAAAACAAGCTACTTCAGATAAGCCACAGCCTGTTCAAACACCTGTTCAGGCGTTTGAGTTGCATCTAGCCGTTTCATGCGCTCAGGATACTGTTCAAATAATTCTTGATAACCTGCTCTGACTTTTTCGAAAAAAGTGACTTTTTCTTGTTCAAAACGATCCAATGCACCACGCTCTCTTGCACGGGTCATCCCCAACTCAATTGGTGCATCAAGCCAGAAAGTAATATTTGGCATATGCGAAACAAAATTTTGATTCAACACATTCAGTTTTTCACGGCTTAAGCCTCGACCTGCACATTGATAAGCAAAACTGGCATCGGTAAAACGATCACATAGCACAGTTTTCCCTGCCACTAAGGCGGGTATAATCACTTGTTGTAAATGTTGTGCACGTGCGGCATACATTAAAAGCAGCTCAGTATCATTGGACATACTTTCTTCATGATTGACCGACAGCAACAGCGAACGGATTTGTTCTGCCATCGGTGTCCCACCCGGCTCACGCGTCAACACCACCGCTTGACCTTGCTGTTCTAAATATTCATAAATTTTACGAATGAGTGTGGTTTTCCCGACACCTTCAGTGCCTTCAAAACTAATAAACATCCATCACTCCTTCTTCAATTTTAAAACGGATAAGTAATCCTGCACTGCACGATTATGCTCATCTAAACTTGCCGTAAATGTATGTCCGCCATTGCCCGTTGCCACAAAGTAAATATTATTTGAGCTATCTGGATGCATGGCTGCTTCAATTGCTTTTTGACTTGGTAACGCAATTGGGGTTGGCGGTAAGCCATTAATGGTATAGGTATTATAGGCGGTAGGTGTACGTAAGTCTGTACGGGTGATATTGCCATTATAACGATCCCCCATACCATAAATTACGGTAGGGTCAGTTTGTAGACGCATGCCTATTTTTAAACGGCGCACAAACACGCCAGAAACTTGTTCTAGCTCACGATCAAGACTGGTTTCTTTTTCAATAATTGAAGCCATAATTAGGGCTTCATATTTATCTTTGTACGGTAAATCAGCTGCACGATTTGACCATGCCGCATCCAATGCTTTCATTTGACGGTGATATAAATCAGTCAAAATCTTTTGATCTGTTTCACCTTTGGCAAAGAAATAGGTATCTGGCGCAAACAACCCTTCAGGATGACTAAACGGAATATTTAAGGCTTTCAGCATTTGATCTTGACGAAGATTCAAAACTTCTTTCGTGACTAAATCATCTTTTTTTAAGCTTTCAATCAACTGTTTAAACGTCGTGCCTTCAATCACCAAAATACGATTCATTTGTGCATTTTCAGAATTCGACAGCATCTCCATGACTTGACGCACTGACATTCCTGCATGAACTTCATAAACACCCGCTTTTAAGGTGTCATGAATCATAATTTTTTGATAAAGCTTTAGAATAATTGGAAAACTGATTTTATCTTCTTTGGCTAAACGATCAATAAAACCTGAATAAGTGTCACCTGCTCCAATCGCGAGCATCTGTTTTTTGCCTTCAATCGGATAGGACTTAAATAAACTTGACCATAGGATGATTGAAGCCAGCACAATAAGACCGACAATGAAAATAACCAAGCCTTTCAAAGGAAATACTTTTGCTGCTTTCTTTTTTGATTTTTGCTTTGTGGTGGACATATTAACGAATCTGATTCAATTGAAGGATATTAAAGAGTTCAATACAGGCTTGAACATTCAAAGGTCGCTGCTGAAATTCAGTCACGACTTTCATTGGACTTAAGGCATTACAGAAAAACAGACTTTCAAATTTTGAAATTTCTTCCAGATCAATAAATCGCTGTTCGCATGCAATTCCCTGTTGCTGCATACGAGATAAAATCTCGGCACGCATCACACCATGCACACCATTATAACGAAGTTCTGGGGTAATCCATGTATTGTTTAAACGAATGAAGCAATTACTGCTGACGCCTTCAACCACCGAACCTTGTACATCGGTGACCAGTGCTTCAGTCCAGCCTTTCTGATCTGCCTCATGTTTTAACAAAACTTGTTCCAAACGGTTCAGGCTTTTTAAACCAACCAAACTGGGCATGGTTAAACCGAGAACTTGCTGTAATAGACCCGATTTAATTTTTTCAACTTGAAAATCATCCACTGCTTTGGGATAAAAAAATACCCATACATCAGCAGGATGATCAGGCAAGCTATAACCACGCTGACCATCACCGCGACTAATCACAATTTTAAGTGTGCCATTCACGGTTAAATATTGCTGTTGCAGTAAAACTAAACTTTTTTGAATTAACTTTAAATCGGCTTGTAACAGCAGACGTTCGCAACTTAAACCTAACCGTGCCATATGCAAATGTTCAAGTTCAATTTTGCCATGCTTAATGCGTGCTGTACTAAAACAACCATCACCATAATGAAAAGCACGATCCAATAATGTGACCTCGCTTATTTCCTGCGCATTCTTAAAACTGAGCATTTCAAAACATCCTGTGAATGATGACCTAGTTTAAGAACAGCTTAATCTGTTTAATATCTCTTTTATTCATATAAAGTTCATTTTTTATTATTTTTTACGCATAAAAGATAGCGCTATTCTCAGCCCATGTTCCAAACATCTAAAAATTATTGAGGAAAACACATGCGCTTTTCAAAATTAAAACTTGGGATCGTTGCTGCACTGCTTTCTGTTTCATCATTGAATGTTGTAGCCAAAGATTTCTTAAACGTGTCCTATGATCCAACCCGTGAACTTTATGAAAACTTCAATAAAGAGTTCGGTACATATTGGAAAAAATCGACTGGACAAGAGCTTAATTTCAAACAATCACACGGTGGTTCAGGTAAACAAGCTCGTGCAGTGATTGATGGTTTAGATGCAGATGTTGTCACACTGGCTTTAGCAGCAGACATTGATGCGATTGCAGAAAAAACCAATTTACTCCCTAAAGATTGGCAAAAAAAATTCCCACAAAATTCAACCCCATATACCTCAACCATTGTCTTCTTGGTGCGTAAAGACAACCCTAAAAAGATCAAGGATTGGGGTGATTTAGTTAAACCGGGTGTCGAAATTGTGACCCCAAACCCAAAAACTTCGGGCGGTGCACGTTGGAACTATTTGGCAGCTTGGGCTTGGGCTAAACACCAACCGGGCGGTAATGAAGCAAAAGCACATGACTTTGTACGTCAAATTTATAAACAAACTAAAGTTCTGGACTCAGGTGCTCGCGGTTCAACCACAACCTTTGCTGAACGCGGTATTGGCGATGTATTACTGGCTTGGGAAAATGAAGCCTACTTAGCTGTTCGCGAACAACCGGGTAAATTCCAAATTATTACCCCTTCTTTATCTATTTTAGCTGAGCCACCAGTGGCGATTGTTGAAAAAAATGTTCAGAAAGATGGCAATGCCAATGTAGCAAAAGCTTATTTGAATTTCTTGTATTCACCTCTTGGTCAAGACATTGCAGCCAAAAATTATTACCGTCCACGTAATGCAGCAGTGTTGAAAAAATACAGCACCACATTTAAGCCATTAAAACTGGTGACTATTGATAAAGAATTTGGTGGATGGAGCAAAGTGCAGAAAAAACACTTCGAAACTGGCGGAATTTTC
This sequence comes from Acinetobacter kyonggiensis, assembly GCF_900107285.1. Taxonomy (GTDB): domain Bacteria; phylum Pseudomonadota; class Gammaproteobacteria; order Pseudomonadales; family Moraxellaceae; genus Acinetobacter; species Acinetobacter kyonggiensis. The sequence continues at coordinate 119,947 of NZ_FNPK01000004.1, forward strand.
GATCAAATTGTAAAAGCAAACAATACGCAATAAGCCATTATTGATTCAACAGTATTCATTGGAGCAAAGACATGATTCATACCGTTATTGTGCCAGGCGTTGGAGGCAGTGAACCTGCCCACTGGCAATCTTGGTTACAACGACAACTCATGTCTTGCTCACGTGTACAACAGCAAGATTGGAATCAACCCATCTTGCAAGACTGGATAAGCGAATTTGTAAATACAGTGCGCCCGATCCAAAATGACATTCAAATTGTTGCACATAGTTTTGGCTGTCTCACCACAGTTGCAGCACTGGCTCAGCATCCTGAACTCAATCAAAAAATTAAAAATTTGATTTTGGTGGCTCCTGCTAATCCTGCACGTTTTGGTGAAGCTGGTTTTTCACGTAATAGCCAGCAAGATTATCAACGCTATTTTCATCAACTCAAACTTGCTGTTCCAACCACATTACTGATTAGTGAAAATGATCCTTGGTTAAATTTTGCAGATGCAAAATGCTTAGCCAAAGCATGGAAACTCAATCCGATTAATTTAGGTCAAGTCGGACATATTAATGTTGCTTCTGGCTTTGGTGCCTTTCCTGAAATCTATGATTACTTAATTTCAGAAAATGTATTGCAACACATCAATTTTACTGATGATAGCAAGTGCTTTTTTAAATTTGCAATTTGAAGTCTGCAAATTATGCTTGTGCCAATTAAACTTTTATTTTCGCTGACTTTATTGGTCAGCTTTCGCTCTTTTAAGGAGTAGTCATGTCGCAGCGATCCCGAGTGCTGCCAGGATTTGGTCTTTCCTTAGGCTTTACCCTAGCGTATTTATCATTAATTGTTCTTATTCCATTGTCCGCGGTGTTTATTAAATCATTGGGGATTGGATGGGATGGTCTATGGGAAATTCTCAGTTCAGAACGTATCCTAAAATCTTTGCAGTTAAGTTTTAGTGCTGCACTTATTGCAGCCTTAATCAATGTGGTGTTTGGTTTATTACTGGCATGGTGCTTGGTGCGTTATACCTTCCCCGGCAAACGTATTGTTGATGCATTGGTCGATTTACCTTTTGCCCTACCTACAGCAGTAGCAGGTATTGCGCTCACATCTTTATATGCACCGACAGGTTGGATTGGTCAGTACTTAGAACCGATTGGGATTAAAGTGGCTTATACACCTATTGGTATCACATTGGCATTGATCTTTATTGGCTTACCGTTTGTGGTGCGTACTGTACAGCCCGTTTTAAGCGATTTAGAAACTGAACTTGAAGAAGCTGCGTCAGCATTGGGTGCTAACCGTTTTCAAATTGTGACCAAAATCATTATGCCGATTTTATTTCCAGCATTACTCACTGGTTTTGCTTTGGCCTTTGCGCGCGGTGTCGGTGAATATGGTTCGGTTATTTTTATTGCGGGTAACCAACCGTTTGAAACTGAAATTGCCCCCTTGATGATTATTTCTCGTTTAGAAGAATATGATTACGCAGGTGCAACCACTATTGCCGTAGTCATGTTGGTTCTTTCATTTGCTATTTTATTCCTGATTAACTTGCTACAAGCATGGGCAAGCCGTCGTACAGGGAGAACTGCGCCATGAGCTTAATGACCAATAGCAATGCCTTAGCAGAAAAGCTGCAATCTCGTGATGCGACCCGCGAGCCCACTTGGGTACGTTACACGCTCATCACCATTGCACTGATTTTCTTTATGAGTTGCTTAATCTTACCTTTGATTTTGGTGTTCGTTGAAGCCTTTAAACAAGGTGTTGGCGTTTACTTCCAAGCGTTGGTGCATCCAGATACCTTGTCTGCGGTAAAACTGACCTTAATTACGGCGGCAATTGCTGTGCCCTTAAATGTGGTGTTTGGAGTTGCGGCAGCATGGTCTGTTGCGAAATTCAACTTCCGTGGAAAATCTCTTTTAACCACCATTATTGACATGCCATTTTCAGTTTCACCTGTAATTGCAGGTTTAATGTTGGTATTAATTTTCGGTTCTCAAGGTTGGATCGGCGGCTGGCTGATGGATCATGATATTAAAGTCCTATATGCAACACCTGCCATTGTGCTCGCCACCATTTTCATTACTGTGCCCTTTGTTGCACGTGAACTGATTCCGTTAATGGAAGCACAAGGGACAGAGGAAGAGGAAGCTGCGATTGTACTGGGTGCCTCAGGTTGGCAAACCTTCTGGAAAGTGACCTTACCAAATATTAAATGGGGTTTAATCTACGGCGTGATTCTGTGTAATGCACGTGCAATGGGTGAGTTCGGTGCGGTATCTGTGGTTTCTGGACATATTCGTGGCGAAACCAATACGCTACCTTTACATGTTGAAATCCTTTATAACGAATATACTTTTAGTGCTGCATTTGCTGTGTCATCGCTGTTGGCTCTGCTCGCCATTGTGACCCTTATTTTAAAAGCATGGGTTGAGATTCGCCAAGAAAATCAAAGTAAACGTAATAAAGATGCAACAGTTTCTTAAGGAATGACATCATGAGTATTCAAGTTAAAAATATTGAAAAACACTTTGGTGCATTCCATGCACTAAATAACATTTCACTGGATTTTCCAGAAGGTCAATTGGTTGCATTACTGGGCCCTTCAGGTTGTGGGAAAACCACGCTACTGCGCATTATTGCAGGTTTAGAATCGGCAGATGGTGGTCAAGTGATCCTTGAAGGCGAAGATGCTACTGATGTGCATGTACGTGAACGTCAAGTTGGTTTTGTATTCCAACATTATGCACTTTTCCGCCACATGACTGTGTTCGAAAATATTGCTTTTGGTTTGCGTGTCCGTCCACGCGCGACTCGTCCTTCTGAGGTCGAAATTAAAAAACGTGTTACACGTTTACTTGATCTGGTTCAATTGGGCTTTTTGGCTGACCGTTTCCCTGCACAGTTATCTGGTGGACAACGTCAACGTATTGCCTTGGCACGAGCACTCGCGGTTGAACCACGTGTGCTATTGCTGGATGAACCTTTTGGTGCCTTAGATGCTAAAGTCCGTAAAGAGCTTCGTCGCTGGTTACGTACTTTACATGACGAATTACATATTACTTCAATTTTTGTCACACACGATCAAGAAGAAGCGTTAGAAGTTGCGGATCAAATTATTGTGATGAATAAAGGCAATGTGGAACAAATTGGCTCACCACGTGAAGTCTATGAAAAGCCGGCAACACCTTTCGTCTTCGACTTTCTGGGTCAAGCCAATCGCTTTGAAGGTCAAAACCAGCAAGGTATTATTCACATTGGTGAAGATCGTCTTCAGTTGCCACAAGTAAAAGATGCACCACAAGGTAAAATTATTGCCTTTGCCCGTCCAAATGAACTACACATTCATGCGACTCCACAAGAAAATGCCATCCAAGCCACTTTTTTACGTGAAATCTGGATTGCGGGTAAAGTGCTTGCCGAACTTCAAGATCGCCAAGGGAATTTAATTGAAATTTCACTTAGTTCAGATGAAGTAAAATTACATCAATTTAAACCGAATCAAACGGTGTGGTTAAGCCCAACAGCGTTACATTTATTTGCCAATGACGTTGCTTAATTGCACATCGATGGGGCAAAAAGCCCCATCCTATTTTTAAGGTATACAGCATTATGAATTTCCAACAATTAAGAATTATTCGAGAAACTGTTAGACAAAATTTTAATTTAACGGAAGCTTCAGCAGCACTTTACACATCACAATCGGGTGTGAGTAAACATATTAAAGATTTAGAAGATGAGCTGGGTGTACAGCTATTTATTCGTAAAGGTAAACGTCTATTAGGCTTAACTGAACCGGGTCAGTCTTTACTGGGGATTGTTGAACGGATGTTAGTGGACGCTGACAATATTAAACGCCTTGCAGATGACTTTAACCGTGTCGATGAAGGCACTCTGACCATTGCCACCACACATACGCAAGCACGCTATGTATTACCGCCTATTGTGAATCAATTTAAAAAAGAGTTTCCAAAAGTTCATCTCATTTTACAACAAGCCAGCCCAGTTGAAATTACTGAAATGTTGCTTCAAGGCGAAGCTGACATTGGCATTGCAACTGAATCTTTAACCACGGAAGATAACCTTGCCAGTGTGCCTTACTATAATTGGCAACATAGCATTATCGTTCCACAAAACCATGCACTCGCCAATAAAACTGATATTACTTTAGAAGATTTAGCTCACTATCCAATTATTACTTACCATGGCGGTTTTACGGGTCGTTCAAAAATTGATAAAGCCTTCGAAGATGCCGGCATTGATGTCGATATCGTTATGTCAGCATTGGATGCCGATGTGATTAAAACCTATGTCGAGCTGAATATGGGAGTCGGTATTGTCAACAATGTTGCTTACGATACTGAACGTGATTACCGTTTAAAACAAATCCCAACGGATATTTTTGGAGTCAATACCACTTGGATTGCAGTCCGTAAAGGTCATTTACTTCGCGGTTATGGTTATGAGTTTATTTCACTTTGCTCACCAGAAGCGGATATTAAAGCCCTAAAAAGAGTGGCTTACCCAGAAGATTAAAAGTCACATTATTGTTTAACATAAGGGATATAAAAATATCCCTTTTTTTAATTTTAATTCACTGTTTTTCTTGAACGGTGTATTGATCAAAATAATGATGCATAATTTTAATGCTATAAAATATAGGGTCTGCTGATATGTGCTGTGCAAAAAATAGCGCGTAAGTAAAATCCAAAAGCACCTTATTTATAAACAACTTAGCGCTCTCTTTTTACGCATAAAAATATTCAGCGAACGTAAAATGTGCATATTGTTTAAAAATGCCCAAATTAAGTTCGGGGTCTATTCCATAACCTGACAGACTTAGATCATAAAACAATCCTAAATTTAAGATTTTTTAGCCCGCAAATAGGCTCAAGCCAATTAAATACACTTTTCCCAGTAAGATTTTATATTTCTGTTCCATCAAAAACTCGACATTCAATTTCTCTATCTTTAGCTAATATCTGGCATCTATCTTGCTGTTTGAAGGCGTTCAATCCACTATAGAATTCGGTAAATTAATGAAAAAAATATTATTAAACAAAGTTTTTCTTATACTCTATTTAGTGGGACTCAGTTTTTTACTGGCCAGTTGTCAAAAAGAACCTGATCCAAAAGCTGCCGCAAGCCCTTTAGCGATTGAAAAAACAACCCTCACAATCGGCTTTGTGAAATTGACCGACATGGCACCTTTAGCCATTGCTGTCGAAAAAGGCTTTTTTAAAGATGAAGGTCTGAATGTCAAACTCGAAGCACAATCTAGTTGGGGTGTGCTTTACCAGCGTGTAGAAAAAGGTGAACTAGATGCAGCCCATATGCTCGCTGCGATGCCTTTAGCATCACTCATTGATCCATCAGCACATAAAATCCCAATCATTACCCCTTTTACTCTGTCCTATAATGGTGCCGCGATTACTGTTTCAAATAATGTTTGGAATGAAATGAAAAAAAATGTTGCGATGGAACATAATCTACCCAAACATCCGATCAGTGCCAGCAGTTTAAAACCTGTCATTGCTCAATATAAGCAGCAACAAAAAGTGTTTAAATTAGGCATGACCTTTCCGATGGGCACACATAACTATATGCTGCGCTATTGGCTTGCTGCGGGTGGAATTCATCCAGGAACATATGATCCTGCACACAATGATACAAGTGGTCACATTGGCTCTGATGTAGATTTAACCGTTATTCCTCCACCAGAGATGGTATCAACGATGGTCGAAGGTGTAACTTCAGGCTATAGCGTAGGTGAACCATGGAATCAAAAAGCAGTTAAAAAAGGCTTTGGTGTATCGGTAATTACTTCAGATGCCATTTGGGAAAATGGTGCTGATAAAGTATTTGGTTTAACCAAAACATTTGCACAACAAAACCCAACCACGACCCTTAAATTAGTTAAAGCTTTAATCCGGGCTTCGCATTGGTTAGATGAAAACAACTATGCAAACCGTAAAGAAGCCACAGAAATTATTGCTCAAGATAATTATATCCGTGTTGATAAAGACATTATTACCAATAGTATGACAGGTGTATTTGAGTATGAACCAGGCGATGTTCGTCCAGCAAAATCATTTCATACTTTCTTCAAAGGACAGTATGGCATCCCCTATTATTCAGATGCAGTATGGTGGTTAACCCAAATGCGTCGTTGGGGTCAAATCAGCAAGAGCCAAACAGATCAATGGTATCTAGAAACGGCTAAGCAAGCTTATCGTCCAGACATCTATACACAAGCGGCCCAAGCCTTAATTGATGAAGGGAAAATGCAAGTAACACAGTTCCCAACACTAAAAAATAATGCCTTTATAAAAGCCCCACAAGCCAGCGCTCTCGACCACGTGGCTTTTGATGCTAATCAACCAAATCGCTTCTTAGCAACATTTAAAATTGGCTATAAATAAAGCCTGTTGAAATTAGGGTCTATTGGCATTTGCTGTGCAAAAAATAGCGAGTAAGTAAAATTTAAGCGCCAAACTAAATCTACTTCTCGCTATAACCACTCGATATGACAAACTTAGACAGAGCTATGAAAAATTTTTATTCTCGCTTATATTTTTATTTGGTTAGGGGCTTAACAAGTTAATATTATAAAATGTCAACAGCCCCTAGTATAAACAATGTTAAAACTCTGCTTGCCCAGATGAAACAAAACAGCATAAAGTATCAACACTGAATAAAAAATATTCAATGACAACGTGTGTAATTCAGTTTCATACACCCACGATCTAAGCAAATTTATTCTTTCATTTGGGGCTCTCTATGAAAGCTACAGCACTTTGTATAAGTATGTGCATTTTTTTGCCAACACAAGTATTTTCCGCTGCCCTTGAAACGTCTAACCAAAGTATTGCTTCATTTTTAGAATCCAACAATTACTTGGAGTTTTCAAGCGCAATTGTAGATGCCAATGTTTCAGGCAACATTTACCGACCAGAAGCTAATGATCCCACTATATTGACAGAAATTTCTACCCCAAATTTTGTCCAACAATATGTGCTTTTTAACGCAGGCTTAAAATTACAACTCCATCCCAATTGGTCTTTTGGTTTCATTTACGACCAACCCTTTGGGACAAATGTCAGTTACACTTTAGCCCCTGTTCCGACCAGCCCATCCGATTTAATCAATGCCACTCAATTTAAATTAGACACCAAAAATATAACCTCTCTTTTAGGTTATCAACCCAATCCTTGCTTGAATTTTTATGCAGGTTTAGGCTATCAAACCTTAACCACACAGTTAAAAATTTCGGGGCAATCATCGGGTTTATTAATTGACTATAAAGGAGACATTCAAAAAGATACTGCTCATGGTTGGCTCATAGGCATGAGCTATCAAATTCCTGAATATGCACTTAAAACATCCCTCACTTATCGCGCTAAAATTCGACATAAACAACCCTTTAATGAACAAACAACCACCACCCCTGCAATACCTCTACTCAATTTAAGCTCAGATCAAAACACCACAATTGAAACACCTCAATCGATCAACCTTGAGTTTCAATCTGGTATAACAGCGCATAATTTAATTTATGGTTCGCTACGTTGGGTCAATTGGCAAAATTTTAAAATTGCTTCACCCTTGATCAGTTCAAGTAGTAGTAGCCCTGTCATGTTGGTGGATTATCAAAAAAACCAGTGGGCAACAACGCTAGGTCTTGCCCATGTATTAAACGATAAATGGACATCCACAATAGATATAGGGCGTGATAGCGGCATTGGTAATCCAGCTTCAACCCTAAGCCCTTCAAATGGTTTTTATAGCTTAGGTCTCGGAAGTTTTTATCAGATTCACTCTAATTTATTTATTGCAGGTGGAGTTAAATACTTCAAATTAAACAAAGCCAAAGTTCAACAAGACACAAATGGTTCGGGCAGTTTATTTAAACCGCTATCTTCTGTAAACAATAACCATGCCTTAGCTTATGGCATAAAAATGGGTTATCGTTTTTAACGTAAAAAACATCTAATCTTTAAAATAAAAAACGAGCCGAAGCTCGTTTTTTTAGAATGAGATTTTAAAATTAGAAGTGATAACTTACACCAAGTTTAGCGACTGGCATCCACTCGTATTTATTATCATTCGCAATTTTTTGTTCTTCAGCAGCAACAGCATCACCAATCAATACGCCACTACCATTTGTTAAGTCCCCATATGCAGTTAAGTTAACTTTTGGATTACCTGTGTAGTAGGCACCTACTTCACCAAATACACCAAATCGCTCATTAATTTTTGGTGCCCAACCAAAACCTAGGTATGGTGCAATATCATTTTCATAAGCAAGATGACCTTGTACACCACCAGGACCAGTAAAGGTTGAATTGTCAACTTTAATTGAACCTTCAGAATTTTTATTACGCTTATCAAGATCATATTGGCTATCGATGTAACCTACACCAGCAGCCATATATACGCCTTGTGCCCAACGATTTCCACTCGCACCCCAAGGACGAATTTCAGCATTTAAATAGCCAACCTTATTGTCCATTTCCATATCATATTTTGTACCGTTGATTGATAAATCATCAGACCAAGAAATATCACCACCGTTATAACCCAATGCTAAACCGACATATGGGTTTGCAGTCCAAAGTAAAGCACCACCATAGCCCGTTGTCCCCACTTCAGCACGAATACCTGTTGGCACAAGTTGATTTCGATCAAATGCATAACCATCTTGTACGACTGTCTCATCAGCCATTGCTGTTCCTGCAATAGCGGTCAATACAGTTGCCGCAAGAAGCGTGTGTAAAGTCTTCATTGTATATCTCCTTAAAAAATTATTTTCATCATTAATCATGTTTTCTATATCTGGACTATAAAATAAAATTTGATTAACTTTTATTCTAATTTTGCTTAGTTTTTGTTATTTTTTGATACAATTCATTTTTGATTATTAATTTTTTATTGTTCGTTAAATAATCTGTTTTTCCTTTTTTATATCACTCCATTCAGCTTTAATAATTAATTCCGATCTAAAGCGACTTTTTCATCTATTCTTGTCTCAATATAGTGTAAAATCTTGAAAATTTTTTTGGAAATGGAAGATCATGTCTCAGCTTTCAACAATCATTGAACAAGCTTTTGAAGATCGTGCAAATTTCACAGCAGCAAATTGCGCTGTAGAAATTCGTAATGCTGTAGAAGAAGCGATTGCTGGCCTAGATAACGGCACACTTCGTGTAGCTGAAAAAATCGATGGTGAATGGATTGTTCATCAATGGCTTAAAAAAGCAGTTTTGTTATCTTTCAAATTGAACGACAACAAACCAATCGAGTCTGGTGATCTTCGTTTCTATGACAAAGTAGACACTAAATTTAAAGGCTGGACTGAAGCACAATTTCAAGCTGCTGGCGTACGTGTAGTACCGCCTGCTGTTGCTCGTAAAGGCAGCTTCCAAGCTAAAAGTGTGATCTTGATGCCATCTTATGTGAACATTGGTGCCTATGTTGACGAAGGTACAATGGTTGACACATGGGCAACTGTAGGTTCGTGTGCACAAATTGGTAAAAACGTACACTTATCTGGTGGCGTAGGTATTGGTGGTGTTCTTGAGCCATTACAAGCAAACCCAACAATTATTGAAGACAACTGCTTCATTGGTGCACGCTCTGAAATCGTTGAAGGCGTAATCGTTGAAGAAGGCTCTGTCATTTCAATGGGCGTGTTCATTGGTCAATCAACTAAAATTTATGACCGCGCAACTGGCGAAGTTCATTATGGTCGCGTACCTGCGGGTTCGGTTGTTGTTGCCGGTAGCCTTCCATCGAAATGTGGTACTTACAGCTTATATGCTGCGATTATCGTGAAAAAAGTTGATGCGAAAACTCGCGCTAAAACAAGCCTGAACGATTTATTACGCGAAGACTAATTTTCTATTCATTTTCTTGCGGAGCTATCGCTCCTCATCTCTACGGTCAAACATGAGCGTAGAGATTTTTGTTTTTATACTCTCTCATTTGTTTGGTGCGGTAAATTTTTGTTATGAATACTCTTCGATCTTCTACTATTCCTGTTTCTGATCCGTCTGCGGGTTTACGTATCACGGAGATTTTCTATTCATTACAAGGTGAAGCCAATGCTGCGGGCTTACCGACGGTTTTTATTCGTTTAACCGGTTGTCCTTTACGTTGTACTTACTGTGATACCACTTATTCTTTTGAAGGTGGTGAGCGCCAATCTTTAGAGCAGATTATTCAAACAACGCTCGATTTTAAAACCCCTTATATTTGTGTGACGGGCGGTGAACCGCTTGCTCAACCCAATGCTCTTCCTTTAATGACACGCCTTGCCGATTTAGGCTGCGAAGTCTCTTTAGAAACCAGTGGTGCTTTAGATGTTTCTAAAGTTGACCCGCGTGTTTCTAAAGTGCTTGATTTAAAAACACCCACCTCTGGTGAAGAAAAAAGAAATTTACTCAGTAATTTGGATCATTTAACTCAGCATGATCAAATCAAATTTGTGATTTGTAATCGCGAAGATTATGAATGGTCAAAACAGCAAGTTGAGCAGTATCAATTGGTGGATAAAGTGAGCACTGTTTGGTTCTCTCCTGCCTTTGCCGTTGAGAAAGGTAATGTTCGCTTACCGCAACTTGCGCGTGATTTAGCACAATGGATTTTAGAAGACCATCTCCCTGTTCGTTTCCAATTGCAATTACACAAATTGCTTTGGAATGACGAAACTGGTCGTTAATCTATTTCTGTTCTTAAAATATATCTATTTGGAGATTTTAATATGCGCCCTCGTGCCATAGTTTTGTTATCTGGCGGCTTAGACTCAACGACTTGTTTGGCTTGGGCGCAAGCACGTTATGAATGTATTGCCATCAGTTTTATGTATGGTCAGCGTTCGACCACTGAACTTGATGCTGCTCGTGCATTAACCCAACGTGCGGGTGTAGAACATCGTGTCATTAATATTGATTTAGGTAACTTAGGTGGCTCTGCTTTAACAGACTTAAGTATTGATGTCCCTGAACAAGAACAAGTGGGTATTCCTGTAACTTATGTTCCAGCACGTAACACCATTTTTCTCTCCTACGCGCTTGCTGCCGCGGAAGTTTTTGGTGCAGAAGCAATTATCATTGGCATCAATGCCGTTGATTATTCAGGCTATCCAGACTGTCGTCCTGAATTTATTGATGCTTTTGCAACCATGGCTCGCCTTGCAACTAAAGTTGGCGTGGAAGGAAAACCTCTTAAATTTGAAACACCTTTGTTACATTTATCCAAAGCAAATATCATTCGCTTAGGTATAGAACATGGCGTAGACTATAGCCAAACAGTGTCATGCTACCAAGCAGACGACCTAGGGCGTGCTTGTGGCAAATGCGATAGTTGCCGCTTACGTAAGCAAGGTTTTGTTGATGCAGGTATCACAGATCCAACACGTTATATACCGTCTTAACAAGGTACAGTTTATGAAAAATTTGAAATCAAACATTATTCTTTCTACATTCGTTTCTGCTGTTGCAATGATGGCAACTGCTTCTCATGCTGCTGAATCAAACAAACTTCAGGAAGCATATAAAAGCACCAATGTAAAATCGGCTTTAATTAATGTTTGTAAAGATGAAACTGGTAAAAGTAAAAAATTATCAGCAGCAGAAGTTAGTAAATATTGTACTTGTGCGGTTGAAGCTGACGGTAAATTAACCAATGCGCAAAAATGGGAAATCCAAAGTACCATTAACCAAAAGAAAAGCCCTGCGACTTTAACTTTTGTACAAAAGCAAAATAAAGATCTACAGACTTGTTTTGGCCCACAACTAACCAGCAAGCTTAAAAGCTTAACTGAAGAAGCAATGAAAGCTGCACAGGCTGCTCAAGCTAAAAAATAAGTTTATTAATGCCCCTAAAAGCCTGCTATTGCAGTAATGCCAGTCAGTTAAGAAATTGACTGGCATTTTATTTTTTAAATTCATGATGTTATTCGACACGCGGAAACGTCATCCGCAACTGTTCGAGGCAAAACCACTTTGAAAAAGTAAGGTTTCTGCGATGAATTGATCAATCAAAGGTATTTGGCGAGTTTTGCGGATGACAAATGCCTTTGATTACTTTAGGCTTATCCAAAGTAATAGATGAGCTCCAAAGATTGGATTTAACACGATAAGACTCCGTCGTGAATAACCAAGAACTTTATTTCTAAAACCCTTAACTGACTGGCATTATGCTATTGCAGGCTTTTTTAGCTATGGATAATGTATGCAACAGCAATGGAAAACCAACGCGACTCAAGAAAAATTTATCGTGTCTTATAGCGGTGGCAAAGACAGCACCCTCGCCTTGTATCACGCGATGCAGGTCGGTAAAGCTATTGGCTTAATCGTGATGCTTGAAGAGCAAGGACTACGTTCACGTTCCCATGCCATGAACATGGATATCATTCAAGCGCAAGCCAATGCCTTAGGTTTACCCATCATTACTGCGTCTTCAAGTTGGAATGACTATGAGACTGAATTTTTAAAATTGTTGGCACATGCCAAACAGCAAGGTGCAGACGTTTTAGTCACAGGTGATTTAGATATGCCTGAACATGGTTGTTGGCATGATCGGATTACTCAACAAGCTGGGTTGAAACTCTGTATGCCGCTTTGGGAACGGCCACATCGGGAAGTGATTGAAGAATTCATTCAGCTTGGTTTTAAGACCATGATTGTGACTGTTAACCTTAACTTAGGCATGAAAGTTGATGATTTAGGAAAAATTTTAACCTTGGATTATATTCAAGAATTAGAAAATCGAGGGATCGATCCTTGTGGTGAAGGCGGTGAATTTCACAGCACCGTAATTGATGGGCCTTTATTTACAGCACCAATTGCTGTACGCAAAGGTGATATTCTATATCATGAAAATTATGCCTTTTTAGCACTCGAATTAGAAAGCAATTCATTTTAATCAAGGATTAAAGCATGACTGAAAATATTCAATTGCCAAACCAAGACTTCCCGACAACCACTGGCGAAGTTAATTTATCTACCCTTCCATCAGAATGGCTGATTGTGTATTTTTATCCAAAAGATTCAACACCAGGTTGTACTACGCAAGCAGTCGATTTTTCTGCTTTGAAAGATCAATTTGAAGCATTAAATACCACAATTATGGGTATCTCACGTGACTCGGTAAAAGCACATCAAAATTTCACTGAAAAGCAATCACTGAGCATTAATTTAATTAGCGACAAAGAAGAAGTCTTATGTAAACTCTTTGATGTCATTAAAGAAAAGAATATGTATGGTAAAAAAGTGATGGGTATTGAGCGCTCAACTTTCATTTTCCATAATGGCAAACTGGTCAAAGAATATCGTAAAGTCAAAGCAGCAGGTCATGCAGAACAAGTTTTGCAAGATTTAAAAGTCTTACAGGCTGTTTAAATGTCATAGCTAAAAGTCTAAACTCGTTTTGGACTTTTAGTTTTAGCTACTCATCATTAAAGAAATTGCGATGCTCCACATAATCAGTGCAATAACAACATCTAATACGTTCCATGCTTTAGGATTTGCAAAGACAGGGATTAACACTCGAGCACCATACCCCAAACTAAAAAAGAATAACCAAGAAGCCGTGATTACGCCCAAAGCAAAATATAGTTTGGTTTGCTCAAATTGAGTCGAAATAGATCCAATTAAAACCACCGTATCTAAATAGACATGTGGGTTTAACCAAGTTAAAGCCAGACACACCATAATAATTTTACTTAATTGAATTTCATTCTGCGAACCAGCATGCAATGACTGATTCGAGTAAAAGGCTTGTCTGGCATGTTGTAATCCATACCACAATAAAAATACAGCTCCAGCCCATTTGGCAAAACCAACCACATCAGGATAAACCTGTATCATGGTCGCAAAACCAGTTATGCCTAGCACCACCAAAATAGAATCCGAAAGCGCACACACAAAGCAAACCCAGAACACGGCTTGTTTCTTTAAGCCTTGTTTCAGTACAAATGCATTTTGCGCGCCAATAGCCACAATAAGACTTAAACCTATTGCAAAACCTTGTAGATATGTATGTAGCATCCACTTTTTCCATGCTTTTTTCGGTGAAGTGCATTATCGATGCTTTCACACAAAACTAAATATAATTAAGAAAATATCAATTTAACTAAATTATTTTTAGTTTATAGTCATTACTGAAAATGAAAAAAATGAAGCAAAAGTTATGCTGAACAGTAAACAATGTGATGCTTTTCTGGCCGTCGCAGAAATAGGCAGCTTTGATTTAGCAGCAGAACGCTTATGTATTACAGCATCTGCGGTGACTTTACGCGTGCAAAGTCTCGAAAAGACCTTAGGACATTTGCTCATTCTACGTGAACGCCCGTGCCGAGTAACCCAAGCTGGTCAATCGCTATTACATTACTTACAACACAGCCGATTACTGGAACACAACCTAATTCAGGAACTAACAGGACAATCAGCAAGTTCGCATTTTTATCGGCTCAATATTGCAATCAATGATGACTCTTTAACAACATGGCTGCTTTCCACCATTCAAGAAACTCTGATTCTTGACAAAATTGTGCTTCATCTAAAAGTAGATGACCAAACACAGACCCATCATTTATTAGAAACAGGGGTAGTAAATGCCTGTATTTCAACTGAAGTTACTGCAATGAAAGGTTGCCTTGCAGAACCCTTAGGAACAATGACATATCGGATGGTGGCAACGCCACAATTTGTACACCTATGGTTTCCAAATGGTATAAACCGTGAAAATCTAAAAATAACCCCTGCCGTTATTTATAATAATAAAGACCAGATCCATACCGATATTATTTTAAAGCACTATGGCTTAACCCCTGAAACTTATCCACATCACTATATTCCATCTGCGGCAGCCTTTGCAGAAGCCATTTATCTTGGACTTGGCTTTGGAATGCTACCAGATTATCAAATCGGTTCACGCTTAGAAACTGCTGAACTCATTGAAATTCTTCCTCAATTTCGCACTGACATTAGGTTGTACTGGCATCATTGGAAACAACAATCTGTCGCGCTCGAAAAACTAACAACGACCTTACTACAACAAGCACATCTTAAAATGAATCAAGCATAAAAAAGCTGCAATACAAGGTTGTTTAATTTTGAGGTGAATGATTTTGCGCTGAATAATCTTGTGTTATTTGACTTGCCATTGTCCAGATACCTTAATGCTCACCTTTTCTCCTATACCACCAAATGCTTTTTTCATGCCAAAATCACTGCGGTTAACCACGGCTTTGGATTTAACATCAATGAGTTTTGGATTAGCTGTATTCAGTTTTAAAAACGTATCTAGGATTACAGGCTTAGTAATGCCACGCAAAGTTAAATCACCTTTTATACTATAGTGATCATTGCCTAAGAATATAAATTCATGACTATTAAAAGTCGCAGTCGTGTATTTTTCTGCATAAAATAAATCTTCACCTAAAATCATATTTCTCAGTGACGGCTTACTCAAGCTCAGGCTATTTATATCCAACACTAACTGTGCCGAAGCATTCTGTGGTGCTTTAGGGTCAAAAATCATACTGGACTGAACCTGCTCAAACTTCCCTTTCACTATAGAAAAACCCATCGACTTAATATCAAAACCGACATAGGTTTGTGCTGTAAGTGTCCACTCCTGTGCATTGACTTGCGCAACGATGCTTAGACTCATTGCGCCAGCAATTAAGACACTTTTTATTGTGGCTGTGATATTCATCCTGTCCACTCCTAGATCGTTGCAATTTTTTGCCCCAACCTAAAAGCTTACTTAAGATTCTTCAAGATTGCTTTTATCTTGTGTCAGGTATTTATGCTGCAATTGTTGATAAGTAGTTGTGTGCTGAAATTTGTGTAAAAACTCACTGGTTCCGAGTGGAAAAGCAGATTCGACTATTTCCCCACGATAATAGGCTTCACGCAGCGGAGTCGCTGAAATGGCATCTTTTAGACTATCCAGTTCAACCATCTCCCATTCTGGAAAAAGTTGAAGATAATAGGAAGATTCATCCTTAAAATGACCAATTAAACCCACTTTATCTTCAAAATTAACAGCATCTTCGACCAATGATGTCACCAATTTTTGCCATTTTTTATCATCATAAACATCAACAACATACACAAACTTAATTCGCTGTTGATCTGCTGCTGAAAAGTTAGATAAAATCATTGTTTCGCGTTCATTTGCACTAAACGGATTTTTAATATTGCGTTCATTTTGCGCTGAACCCAGTGCCAAAAGTACATACTGACTTTGCTGCAAGGCAATTTTAATGGTTTGCATATGTGCCAAATGAAAAGGCTGAAAACGACCAATAAAAACGAGATAATCAAAGGTATAATTCATAAGGGATCAAATTTTTTATGACTCATGAGTTGTGCCACTCAAATCAATTTACGACATAATAAACGCCATAAAATTAAATTAAGTTTTAAAGCAAGGATAGTACGATGACACTTAGTTGTATTCAACAACCTCATGAACATTTGGATGCGAATTTAGAAAATGGCGTACTGACTTTAGCCATTAATCGACCAAAAGCAAAAAATGCCTTATATGGCGAACTTTATTTATGGATTGCCAAAGCCTTAGATGAAGCTGATCAAGATAAAGAAGTTCGCGTGGTAATTTTACGTGGTGCTGATGCTGACTTCAGTGCGGGTAATGACATGCAGGACTTCATGCAGTTTATTCAAACGCCACTGGCAGGTAAAGCCGGTGATGCACCGCCATTTGTGGTGTTAAAATCTGCTGCGAAATTCTCTAAACCGTTAATTTGTGCCGTTCGTGGTGTTGCAATTGGCATTGGTGTCACGATTTTATTACATGCCGATTTGGTCTATAGCGACAACACTGCCCTATTCCAAATTCCATTTGTCAGTCTGGGTCTTTCTCCTGAAGGTGCTTCAAGTAAATTACTCATTCAACAAGCGGGCTACCATAAAGCCGCTGAGCTTCTGTTCACTGCACAAAAATTTAACAGTGAAAAAGCCTTAAGTGCAGGTTTGGTGAACAGCATTGAAGATGATGTTTATGCACATGCATTGAAACAAGCGCAAACTTTAGCTGCACTGCCATTGGCTTCTATTAAGCAAACCAAAGCGTTAATGAAACATAATTTACAAGAAATTTTAGACTGTGTAGATGATGAAGCTGTGATCTTTATGCAGCGCGTTTCTTCACCAGAAATGGCTGAAGCTGTAGCTGCATTTATGCAAAAGCGTAAACCTGATTTTGCTCAATTTAACTAAATTTAAGCACTTAAAAATTAAAAACCACTTAGTGATTTAGATTGCTAAGTGGTTTTATACTTTCAACCCTTGCATTTTTTTTAATACATTCCTATTAGGCGAACATTATGTCTCAAAATAACGCTGAAAAAAAACGCTATTACGAACCTGCTCCGCAGGATATTGATGTCGAAAATTTTAAAAAGGTTGTTACCAGTCGTCGTTCGGTACGTAAATTTACCGACAAAGCCATTCCTGCGGAAGTGTTAGATGACTGCCTAGACTTGGCTTTACTGGCACCCAATTCCTCAAACTTACAGCCGTGGACATTTTATGTGGTGCAATCGGCAGCGAAGAAAAAGCAATTGGTCAAAGCATGTTTGAATCAATTGGCTGCAAAAACAGCTTCTGAATTAATTGTTTGTGTGGCACGTACCGACCGTTTAGATGAAATGGCGAAAATGAACATTACTGAGTTCCCTTTCCCAGAAGCGCCTGCAACTGTACAAAAGTATTATCGTTTTATTCCCTATAACTATAAAACGGGTTACTTCAATGCCCTAGGTAACTTTAAGAAAGTAGCTTTCAAAGTCGCACGTCAGTTTGACAAGCAACTGCCTGTAACTGCATTCAATCCAGCAGATGCCAAACTTTGGGCCAGCAAAACTACAGCTTTAGCCTGTGAAAACCTTGTACTGGCTTTACGTGCTTATGGTTTTGACAGTTGTATGATGGAAGGTTTTGATGAGCCTTTGGTGAAAAAAATTCTAAATCTGAATAATCAGCAATACCCTGTCATGGTGATTGCTGCGGGTGAACGTGCCGAAGATGGAGTCTTCTTCCCGCAATATCGTTTTGACCGTAATTTATTTATTCAAAAGGTTTGAATTTCATAATATAAACAGATAACGGCCATTCGATACGCGGTAAAGTCATCAGCAACTGTTCGAGGCAGGATTAATATGCATCGTAAAGTTTCTATGATCAGTTTAATCAAATGATGGACTCTGCCGAGTTTTGCTGATGACAATGGTTTTGCCTACTTTTCCCGAAATGAGAAATATATTTCGCAAGGTAGGTCGAACCGAAGGTTAAAACCTACTTTAAATTCATAACAGCAAGACTCCGCCATGAGTTTTTTAGTATTGAACATCGACCATTTGAATAAACTCAAAAGCAGGCTCTTCATATGGATGGCTTGCTTTTAAAGCTTTTGCGACGGCAGATGCTTTATCTTCAACAACAATGGTTTCGACACGCCATTCAGCAACTTGTTCTAAAATTTCTAGCTCACCAACAAATGGCTTTGCCCCTTTTACAGGTTTAAATTGCCCTGTACCTAACACTTGCCAAGCACAATGCTCATAGTTGCCTATACCGCCTGCTCCTGCTTCAAAAATGGCAAGTTTGGTAGATTCAAGATGGGATTCGGGGACGTAGTAGATAAGTTTAAGCATGAGAACCTAAATCATAAATATGCTCAATATTTTCTAATGGTATAACCTTTCCACATCCAACATCTAGACTATTACTTGTAATTCCCTCATCAAATTTTTGGCAAATTAAATACCAATAAGTAAATAAAATTGAATCTAATTCATTTGGATCATATTCTTTATAAAACTTGACGACAGTAGGTTTCAGCTTACTTTTCAAAAAGGTTGTAATACTTTTTCTTGTTTCTAAATTACTAATATCCATAAAAATTTCAGGCAAATCATAACTTTTTCTTATTTTTGCTTCTTCTAGTCTTGTAAAAGCAAATATTCCTACAGCCTGCTTCCCAAAAGCTTCTCCCTTAAATCTCTCTTTTAAGCGACCATTCAATTCATCTTTTAAATTTTCAGATAATAAAGATGGATATAAATTTGAAATTTTCTCTATAAATTTCTTAAACCCATCATTACAGTTTAATAAACCATCACCAAACCATTCTAAAGTTCCATCACTACCACAACGATGGTAATAACTTACTCTTAACTTATCGACTGACTTTTCTTCTTTATCTGTTAATAACCTTCTTATACAATAAGCATATTTGCCAATATCGGTATCACATAGTTTGCCTTGCTCTTTCACTAAGTTATTTATTTTTCGCAATTTTTCATAAATTAATTTTTTATCAACTTCATAATAAGTCGCTAGCGATTCAAGAGCATCATCCTCATGATTAAAACTAAACTTATGGACTCTTCCCATTTTTACAACCTATTTTATTTCACTTAGGTCATTATAACTAAATAGAAAATATGTATTTAAAATTAATATTTTAACCTCAACATCAAATCACATGCCCTGCGACATGGATGTCACACGTTAGGCTGCGGGGCAAGGATGTTCCATCAGTCTAACAAAGCATTTCATAACCTTACGGAATATATTCCTCATGCTTCAAAAGTAAGGCTAAATCAAACATTAAAGCACAATAGAAAAAGCACCTTTCGGTGGCTTTTCTTTTACATCTGTAAGGCATAACCTAAAATCAGAAAGATCAATTGCAAACTCACAACCACCACAAATAGCTTCCAGCCTTTCTTACGCAGCGCTGTTTTATCAACGCTCGTATATGTCATCGTTTTTAGCATTGTGTCACCTCACTTCGAGATTCAATCCTGAACTTATATTGGGTTCACCATCTTTGGTCTATATTGCATCATCATTGCGCATAAAACATACAAAATGTATTTCACTCCAATATAAAAGCAAAATCCAAACCAAGTCCAGCAGGAAAATTTAAAATTTGAAAAAAAATACAACCAAATAAAAAAGCCACCCGAAGGTGGCTTTAAAAATTTACTTCAGATTAACCAATAAATTTACGTGCATTACGGAACATACGTAACCATGCACCATCTTCAGTCCATTCTTCAGGTTTCCAAGAATGCTGAACTGCACGGAAGTTACGTTCAGGGTGCGGCATCATAATGGTTGCACGACCATCAGCAGAGGTTACACCTGTAATGGCTTCTGGTGAACCATTCGGGTTCAATGGATAGTGCTGTGTTGCATTACCGAAGCTATCTACATAACGTAGGCTGACTTGGTTACCTGCATTTAAAGCAGCAATGTTCTCGCTACTTGCAACGACACGACCTTCACCATGCGCAATTGCGATTGGTAAAATCGAGCCTTCCATACCCTCTAACAAGACAGAGTTTGATTTTTCAATGCGGATATTCGCCACACGCGCTTCAAACATTTCTGAAGTATTACGGTGGAAACGCGGCCAGTTATCAGCACCCGGAATAAGGGGAGCCAATTGCGATAGCATTTGACAACCATTACACACACCTAAAGAGAAGGTTCCATCACGGTTAAAGAATTTCTCAAATTGATCACGAAGTTTAGGGTTGAATAGAACAGACTTCGCCCAACCGCCCCCTGCACCCATAACGTCACCGTAAGAGAAACCGCCACACGTTGCCAGACCTTCAAAATCATCAAGATCAACACGACCCGCAATTAGATCACTCATATGAACGTCAACAGTATTGAAGCCCACCTTGTCGAATGCCGCTGCCATTTCGATATGACCGTTGACACCTTGTTCACGTAAAATTGCCATACTTGGACGACGTGAATTGATATACGGCGCTTCAACAGGTTCATTTAAGTCAAAGGTTGGTAATGCAATGATACCTTTGTGTTCTTTGTTGGCAATCAAGCTATATTCTTGATCTGCTGTTTCAACATTGTCACGTAAACGTTGGATTTGATGTGATACTTCAGTCCATGCTTGTTGTAAATCAGCACGGTCTAAGTTCAAGCCATTTACCGTTAAAGTATCCGTTGTATTAACTGTACCCACTACAGCAATTGCATCTTTCAATGTCGATGCTGCAACTTCTGCTTGAAGTAATTCCCAATCAGACGCGCTGATTTGAAGCACTGCACCAATTTCTTCAGCAAATAAACTGTCTGTAGATTGATCTTGTAGTGCTACACCCAAACGTGATGCAAACATCATTTCTGCAACAGTTGCAAGCAAACCACCATCACCAATGTCATGGTAAGCCTTGATTAAGCCACGGTTGTTCCAGTCTTGAACTAAAGCAAAGAATGCTTTGAACTCATCGAAATTATCAACATCTGGTGTGATTGAACCAATTGCTTTATACACTTGCGCAAGGATCGAACCGCCAAGACGGAACTGACCTTTAGACAAGTCAATACGTACCAATACTGAATCTTCATTTTTCAATTCAGGAGTCAGTGTTTTACGCACATCGCCCACTGGTGCAAATGCGGTAATCACACCAGTCATTGGTGAAGTCACCGATTTATCAATCCCTTCATCATTCCATGTGGTACGCATAGACAATGAGTCTTTACCGACTGGAATTGCAATGCCAAGTGCAGGACACATTTCCATACCAATGGCTTTAACACCTTCAAACAAGGCTTGATCTTCGCCTTGCTGACCCGCTGCCGCCATCCAGTTCGCAGACAATTTAATGTCGCTGATCTGTTCGATGTTGGCACACATGATGTTGGAAATTGCTTCAGCCACAGCCAAACGTGCAGACGCAGCAGGATTTAACAAGGCAACAGGAGGACGTTCACCCATCGCCATTGCTTCACCTGTAAAGCCGACTAAACTTGTGGTGGTTACCGCAGCATCCGCTACAGGAACTTGCCAGCGACCCACCATTTGGTCACGTGCAACCATACCAGTAATTGAACGGTCGCCAATGGTAATCAAAAATGATTTCGAGGCAACCGTTGGATTTTTAAGAACACGGTAAATCGCTTCTTTCAAATCAACTTTTGATGCATCAAAGTCATCGCCTTGACGTTCAATTGTCTCGTATGAACGACTCATGCGTGGTGTACCACCCAGCATGACTTGCATTGGCATATCCACCGCTTTGTTATCAAACAATGGATCTTCAACGGTTAAGTGACGCGCTTCAGTCGCTTCACCCAACACAGCAAACGGGCAACGCTCACGTGCACAGATCGACTCAAATAATGACAACGAGCTTGGACGAATCGCCAATACATAACGCTCTTGTGCTTCATTTGACCAGATTTCCATTGGAGACATACCCGGCTCTAATGAAGGAATCTTACGAAGATTTAACACTGCACCGAGTTCGTGATCATTCACAAGCTCAGGCATTGCATTGGAAACACCACCAGCACCCACGTCATGTACAGAAACGATTGGGTTAGCATCTTCAAAGCGCCAGCACGTATCAATCACTTCTTGGCAACGGCGTTCCATTTCTGGATTTTCACGTTGTACTGAAGCGAAGTCTAGGTTTTCACCCAATTTACCGCTGTCAACTGAAGATGCTGCACCACCGCCTAAACCAATCAGCATTGCAGGGCCACCCAACACAATGAGCAAGTCACCCGGTTGGATTGCATCTTTTTCAACATGATCAGGACGAATGTTACCGTAACCACCAGCAATCATAATTGGCTTGTGGAAACCTTTAACGTCACCATTTACATTTTGTTCAAAGGTACGGAAGTAACCATTTAACGCAGGACGACCAAATTCATTATTGAATGCAGCGCCACCTAATGGGCCTTCAATCATAATTTGCAACGGAGATGCCATACGAGATGGTTTACCGTAGTTGTCTTCCCACGGTT
This sequence comes from Acinetobacter kyonggiensis, assembly GCF_900107285.1. Classification (GTDB taxonomy): domain Bacteria; phylum Pseudomonadota; class Gammaproteobacteria; order Pseudomonadales; family Moraxellaceae; genus Acinetobacter; species Acinetobacter kyonggiensis. Next base: position 142,783 of record NZ_FNPK01000004.1, read on the forward strand.
GTTCGAAGCCTGGAATATTCAGGTTAGACGTGGTAAATGCCGTTAAACCTGCTTTAGGTTTACCGCCACGACCTGTTGCACCTTCGTCACGAATTTCACCGCCCGAACCTGTCGCTGCACCTGCAAATGGTGCAATCGCTGTAGGATGGTTATGGGTTTCCACTTTCATCAAAATGTGAGCAGCTTGGCTCTTATATTTATAAACGTAGTGACCATTTTCATCTGGTTTTGGATAAAAACGTTGTGTGTCATAACCTACGATAACAGAAGCGTTGTCTTTATATGCTGACAAAACATCTGTAGGAGATTCTTTATAGGTGTTCTTAATCATTTGGAACAATGATAAAGGTTGTTTTTCACCATCAATGGTCCATTCAGAACCAAAGATTTTATGACGACAATGCTCTGAGTTCGCTTGTGCAAACATCATGAGTTCGATGTCATGTGGGTTACGACCCATTTTGGTAAATGCTGCGGTTAAATAATCAACTTCTTCATCAGAAAGTGCAAAACCAAATTCAGAATTGGCTTTAACCAAGGCTTCTTTGCCTTGACCTAAAATATCAATTGAATTTAAAGGTTTTGGCTCAGTCTCAGAAAATAATGCAGCAGCATCATCAATTTGATTGAACACGCTTTCGGTCATGCGGTCATGTAACGCAAGTTTCACTTCAGCAGATATTTCAGAAACACCTTTTAAAGTAAACAAAACACCGCGTTCAAGGCGGTGTATAGGCGTATTACAGTTAGCAAAAATATCCGTTGCTTTAGACGACCACGGAGAGATCGTACCTAAACGCGGTGTGACAAGAATTTGAATTTCATCACTTGCGGCTTGGCGAACTTCAAAAGAAGCACCGTCATTTAATAGTTGTAATGCAGATTGATGCTGCTGCTCGTTGAGCGCTTGATCAAACAGATAAATCCATTGACTTTCAATTGATTGAACAGAACTCAATGACGCGAGGCGATTTAAGAGTTGAGTTTTCTTAAAAGAAGAGTGTGCTTGCGCACCGGCCACGATAAACATGCTGATTTTGGCTCCACGGGCAGGTCTTTTGGACCATACCGCCAATGTGACTTAGAGAGAGCGCATATTCTACTTCGTATTGACCAAATCAGCTAGATAGAAATTCACGAATGTGCCATCTATTCAAGCAAGATCTCTTAAGAATACTTTAATTTTCAGCCAAAAATTTTGAATTTCCCTGATATCTGATGCATAAATATCTTGTTTCTAAATATTATTTAACATATTTCGGGCTATTGTGAAGCCCATATTCCTAGTAAATAGACAACGTGTATAAATCAAAAAATGTTCAATATTCGATTTTTTAAAATCAACACTGCCTCATTTGATTGATTCAGTTTTTATGCCTTTTCGTAGGCAGTATCTCTACTTTTGAGAGGTCAAAAGTAGACAAAAACCTTTTGTTTCCCATACACGACATCCTTGTCGTGATGGGAAACGTGTGGCATCCATGCCACATCCATGAATCCAACACCTGCTAAAATTTATTTTTAATTTTAGCTTTGCTAACCACATAAAAATCTAAATAAATGCGAATTAAAAGCATCTTCAAAAACACGACAAGATATAAGACAAATCATGTCGCCCTGCTCTAGTGCTTTTTTTAGTTTTTTGGCATGATGCTGATAAGCGATAACTGAATAATGATAAATGACTCAAATGCGTTGGCTTGAACTGCTTTCAACAGTTCGTATTGGTAGCAAAAAACAAAGTACAGAACAGGCACGTAGCCCATTTCATAAAGATTATGACCGCATTATTTTTTCACAGAGCTTTCGACAACTGAATCGTAAAACTCAAGTTCACCCGCTGACACAACACGATGGTATTCATACCCGCTTAACCCACTCGCTTGAAGTGTCCTGTATTGGGCGCTCTTTAGGGATGTTGGCGGCTGAAAAAATCAAAGATCAACTGCCAGTATGGATTTCCCCCGCCGATGTTGGCGCGATTATTCAAGCGGCTTGCCTCGCGCATGATATTGGTAATCCACCTTTTGGACATGCTGGTGAATATGCGATTCGTGAATGGTTCGATGATGCTTCGCACGGTAACTTTTTAGAAAAGCTCAGCGCAGAAGAACAAGCCGATGTACGCCAATTTGAAGGCAATGCGCAAGGCTTACGTCTACTGACTAAAATTGATTATCATCCCAATGATGGCGGCATGCGCCTGACTTACGCAACATTAGGCGCTTACTTAAAGTACCCATGGTTATCTAAAACCATTGCATCTCAAGGCAATCGCCCTGCCAGTCAGCGTGCTAAATTTGGCTGCTATCAATCAGAAAAAGAAATCCTTAAACAGATTGCAGAACAACTCGGTTTAATTCAACTGGGCGAATACCATTATTGCCGTCATCCTTTAACTTACCTTTTGGAGGCTGCAGATGACATCTGTTATGCCTTGATTGACCTTGAAGATGGCATTATTTTAAATATGTTGTCTTATGAAGAAGTAGAGCCTATTTTCCTTGATTTAATTGCAGACTATGGCAAACCATCAGAACTTTCGCTACCTAACACAACATGGCAACAAAAAATTGCCGCTTTGCGGGGCCGTGTGATGAAACGTTTGGTGGATGAAGTTACTACAGCCTTTGCTAAACATCACTTTGAAATTTTATCTGGTCAGCTCAAAGGCAGCTTATTGCAATATTGTTCTGAAGATATTGAACAAGGGATTGAACGGGCAAAAAATTTAGCCCGCGATAAAATTTTTGAACATCCACAAAAGGCAGGGTTAGAGATTATTGCCCATCAAAGTTTACAAAACATTTTGGATGCCTTTATTCCTCTAACAACGCCACACAAAACCCTGAGTTTCAAAGAACAACGCTTAATGTCGATGCTAGAACGCGCAGGTGTAAATTTTGAAAGTAACCATTATGAAAATATCATGCAGGTACTAGACGTTATATCGAAGTTTTCCGATCATCAGGCATATAACTTGTCACAAGAACTTCAAGGCAATAAAGCGGGTTTAATCTAAGCATTTAAAAGAATGCAGCTTCATTGAATACTTTTGCTGATCATTTCAGCAAAAAAATGACCGAGCATTTTGCCTTTATGACAAATGCTCACTACTATGCAACGAACGATAGATAAGTGAAAAAATCAAAATGATTGGATGTCTCATTGGTGAAGTGTTTGCTTTAGAAGCACCAACGGTATTATTAAATGTAAATGGCGTTGGCTATGAAGTGGATACCCCACTTTCGACCTTTTGCCAATTACAAAAGGGGCAAAAAGTCACGTTATGGACGCATTTAACCGTACGTGAAGATGCGCAATTGCTTTATGGCTTTTTAGATGCACAGGAAAAAACCATTTTCCGCACCCTCCTTAAAGTCAACGGCGTTGGCCCTAAAATGGCTTTAGGCATCCTATCCACTTTAAGTATCGACCTGCTGATTCATACCGTTGAAAATGAAGATATTAATACACTCATTAAAGTCCCGGGTGTGGGTAGAAAAACCGCTGAACGTTTGATGATTGAACTGCGTGATCGCTTTAAAACACTTGCATCAGGTTCAACCTCTGTAAACTCAACCACAACTCAAATTCAATTCAATTCCAATTCAGCCGTTGCCGAAGCAGAAGCTGCGTTACAATCACTGGGTTATAAACCTGCCGAAGCGCAAAAACTGATTAATGCGGTAAAAGCAGATTTTACTGAAGCCAGTGATATTATTCGTGCTGCGCTAAAATCAATGAATAGATAAAAAGATTTAATCTAACACTACACGAAATTCGATACACGAATGGCGATATGGATGTCGCCAGTTAAATAGGAGATACGGGACGTGTCCTCTATTTAACAAAAGGGTTTTGTTACCTTGCGCGGTATACTGCTCATCTGTCAAAAGTAAAGTTATGCCGACACAATGGCATCTAAACTCAAATATTTATCTGAGACTGTATGAATCATCACAGACTCAATTGATGCCCCTAAAGGTAAATCTAAATCATTATGCAAGACCGTTTAATCAGTGGTTCTGAAAAACCTGAAGATCATTTTGATCGTGCCATTCGCCCCACTTCACTCGATGACTATGTGGGTCAACCTGTGGTGCGTGAACAAATGGAAATCTTTATTGGCGCAGCACGTGGACGTGGTGAAGCACTTGACCATACTTTAATTTTTGGCCCACCGGGTTTGGGTAAAACCACACTGGCCAATATTATTGCACGTGAAATGGGTGGTAACTTAAAGTCCACTTCAGGCCCAGTACTGGAACGTGCCGGTGACTTGGCCGCCATGCTAACCAACCTTGAAGAAGGTGATGTTTTATTTATTGATGAAATCCACCGTCTTTCCCCTGTGATTGAAGAAATTCTTTACCCAGCAATGGAAGACTACCAACTCGATATTATGATTGGTGAAGGCCCAGGTGCACGCTCGATTAAACTGGACTTGCCTCCATTTACTTTGGTTGCAGCAACCACTCGTGCAGGCTTACTGACCTCTCCACTACGTGACCGTTTTGGTATTGTGCAGCGTTTAGAGTTTTATTCGGTTGCTGACTTAACTCACATTGTGTCACGTTCAGCCAGTTTAATGGATGTTCCCATGACTGCCGATGGCGCTAAAGAAATTGCCCGTCGTGCACGCGGCACGCCCCGTATTGCCAATCGTTTACTGCGTCGTGTTCGTGACTATGCTCAAGTCAAAGGGACAGGCGAAGTCAATCAAGATATGGCGCAACGTGCATTGGACATGTTAAATGTTGATAAAGATGGTTTAGACACTTTAGACCGTCGTTATTTAAGTATGTTGTTAGAGCGTTTTGACGGTGGCCCTGCTGGTGTGGAAGCTTTAGCTGCGGCAATGGCGGAAGATTCAGGCACCTTGGAAGATGTCATTGAACCGTATTTGATTCAGCAAGGTTATGCAATGCGTACAGCACGCGGGCGTATTGCCACCAATATGGCGTATTTACAGTTTGGGATGACACCACCTGAACCGAAAGATAAATGAGAAAAGGGAGATTTATTCTCCCTTTGTAACTCTTTCAAATTCATCTTTAAAATACTCAAATAACTCATGCTTAAACTGTCTAATTTCTTCTTTCCAAATATTTGATTATAAATTTATATTTTATTTTTAAAAATTCATCACTTTAAAAAATCACATGACAGGCGACATGGATGTCGCCCGTTGGATTGACTTGCGCTACGCTTTAAAGCAGTGCTTAAAGCTTGCTCAGGATATACCATCAATCCAACAGAGGGATTTTGTTACTTTTGTCCCGTCAAAAGTAAATAGACCAAACCATATAGAAAATTAATCACATACAACATTAGAAAGAGTGTCTGGAACCAAGTTCAATTAGCTCATCCTCTCCACAAAATCATATTCTTGCTTAATTCAACAAATAAAAGATCTAAGACTTAGAAATCACCCTAACTTCTTCCACCAGCATCAACTCACATGCACCATTACCCGTATCTTCACGGCTAAGGGAACTACGCCATGTCCATCCATCTTCGGCCTTTACTTCAACCAACTGCCCTTTTAAATAAATCAAATTATCTTGATCAATTTGAGCCAGTTGTTTGGCAATCGCTTTGCTTGCAGGAATTAAATGCGTATTGGCGCTTTGACTTGATATTTCATTTACAGGAATAGGTGGTGTATTTTCATAGCGCCAATAATACCAACGGTTACTCTGCCGAATGGACAGCTGCTTATAAACCGCAGGATCTGCCATTCGATCCCAGCCTAAAGCAAAATCGACTGGACTGAGTTCAGCTTCACGCCCAAAGTTATAGTTTTCTTTGGACAAAACTCGAAACTCACCTGCATAGGGTGCCAAATTGGTCATCACAAACTGATCACTGTGATGCACGCCATCGACCACTTGATCATAGGTTGAATCCTGAATAGCAGAATGAGGTGCAGCCCAATACAACCAAAGCGCATAACCTATTGCCAGTGCCATCAACCACTTTATATATCGACTCATTGCATGTTCTCCCCCAGAACAAGAAGAGTGTATCCAGTTCATCAATAATTTTATATAGCTTCAAATTGTATTTGAAACCTTGTGCCATTGGAGGAAAAGCTCAGAGTGCTAAACTTCCACGCTATACAGAGCTTGACTCTTAGCGAATACAGCATCATCTCAAAAGATGAAAATCTCCCTAAAAGCACGGCTTTAAAACATAAAACCGAACCCAAAATGGAACAAGATCATGGCGAATAAATTCGAATTTCAAATTCGTGTATATATTGAAGATACTGATGCAGGTGGCATTGTCTATCATGCAAATCATATTCGCTTTATGGAGCGTACCCGTACTGAATGGTTACGTGCGGCAGGTGTTGAGCATTACTGGCATCAAAAAGATTATCACTTTGTAGTACATAAAATAAATGTGAAATATTCACGTCCAATCCTTATGGATGACCTGATTACGGTTACAGCGAGTGTTGTTTCATGTAAAGCAACATCTTTTGTATTGCAACAAAATATTTATCGTGGTGAAATCATGCTGGCATCTGGTGAAGTCGAATTGGCATGTATCAGTGTAGACGGCATGCGTCCAACACGGCTTCCTGAGGAAATCCGTCAACTAATTCTAAAAGAGTTAGGACAAGACTAAAAATTTATTGGCACATTGTAACTATGGCAACTCAATTAGAATCTTCTTTACACATATCAGATCTTATTTTACAAGCAAGCCCTGTGGTTCAACTGGTCATGTTGGTACTGCTGCTGGCATCCTTATACAGTTGGTATCTGATTGCCAAGTTACATATGAGTTATAAAAAAGCCCAGACTGATGATGAACATTTTCAAAAAATCTTCTGGTCTGGGGCTGAACTCAATACGCTATACAACAACGCACAACTCAATTCTAAACGTACGGGTTTAGAAGATATTTTCTACCAAGGCATTGGTGAATTTTTTAAACTCAAAAAATTTCAAGCAACCACTCAACAAACCATTGATGGTACTGAACGTATTTTACGTGTTGGTTTAAGTCGTGACCAAGGTGGACTTGAACAAGGCTTAGGCGCATTGGCCAGTATTGGTTCTGTTGCACCCTATATCGGTTTATTCGGTACGGTTTGGGGCATCATGAATGCCTTTATTGGTCTGGCAGATGTTGACCAAGTCACACTTGCAACGGTTGCTCCAGGTATTGCTGAGGCACTCATTGCAACCGCCATTGGTTTATTTGCTGCTATTCCTGCGGTATTGGCATTTAACCATTACACAGCCAAAGGTGAAACTGTCTATTCAGACCGTGCATTGTTTGCTGAAGAAATGGTGGCGCTATTACAACGTCAAACTGTGAGTTCTACACAGGAAAATGACTAATGGCAATTCAACGTTCTGGACGCTTTGAGCGTGTCAAAAAACCCCTAAAAAGTGAGATGAACGTCGTTCCTTATATTGACGTGATGCTGGTACTTTTAGTCATTTTTATGGTCACTGCACCCATGATCACCAGTGGGATTAAAGTCGATTTACCCCAAGCCAATGGTAATCCGATTGAATCTAAAGATGCACCGACTATCGTCACTCTGGATCAAGATGGTCTTTATTATGTGGAATATAAAAACCAAAAAAATGGCCCCGTTGATCTGACTCAACTAACCAATATTTTAGTTGAGGCTCAAATACAAGCCAAAAATGATAATAAAGAACTGAATGTCGTTATTAACGGTCATAACACTCGTCCATATGGAGATGTCATGGCTTTAATGTCTAGTCTTCAAGATGCGGGTTTAACACAAGTTAGCTTACTCACTCAGCCTTTAGAATAAAGTATGAAAGATTTTAAAAAGCCACCATCTAAAGAAAAAACCATTGCGCTTGGATTTACCGTTGCTGTCCATGTGGTCGCAATCACTGGCTTACTTTTTTTAGGTATGAGTAAACCTGCCCCGCCCCCTAAACAAATTAAAATGGTATTAGTCAAACCAGAAGATTTAATCTCACCTGAACCTGTACCTTTAGAACAAACAGATTCAGCAGAAACAACACATGAAAAAGTTGCGGAACAAGTCCAACAAACAGCGGAACCAAGTGTAGAACCCGCGCCTGTTATTCCAGTGACACCACCTTCACCAATCCAAAAACCTGATACAAACAAAGCAGTGCAAGAAGCCAAAGCAGAAGCATTGCGTCAGGCAGAACAACAAGCGGCTGCCAAAGCCAAAATGGATGCAGCAAATCAAGCAAAGGCTGACGCTGCTGAAAAAGCTCAAGCCGATGCTGCCAATAAAGCCAAAGCCGACGCTGCGAATAAATCTAAAGCGGATGCTGCGAATAAATCTAAAGCGGATGCTGCGAATAAAGCTAAAGCTGATGCTGCGAATAAAGCTAAAGCTGATGCAGCAAATAAAGCCAAAGCCGATGCAGCAAACAAAGCTAAAGCCGATGCTGCTGAAAAAGCCAGAGCAGATGCTGCAAATAAAGCCAAAGCCGATGCTGCAAACAAAGCCAAAGCGGATGCTGCAAATAAAGCTCAAGCTGATGCTGCCAATAAAACCAAAGCCGACGCGGCAAATAAAGCTAAAGCCGATGCTGCAAATAAAGCTCAAGCTGATGCAGCAAATAAAGCCAAAGCCGATGCAGCAAACAAAGCCAAAGCCGACGCTGCGAATAAAGCCAAAGCTGATGCTGCCAATAAAGCCAAAGCGGATGCTGCGAATAAATCTAAAGCGGATGCAGCAAATAAAGCCAAAGCGGATGCTGCCAATAAAGCTAAAGCCGATGCTGCAAATAAAGCCAAAGCGGATGCTGCCAATAAAGCCAAAGCCGATACTGCCAATAAAGCTAAAGCGGATGCTGCGAATAAAGCCAAAGCCGACGCTACTGAAAAAGCCAAAGCCGACGCTGCGAATAAAGCCAAAGCTGATGCTGCCAATAAAGCCAAAGCGGATGCTGCGAATAAATCTAAAGCGGATGCAGCAAATAAAGCCAAAGCGGATGCTGCCAATAAAGCTAAAGCCGATGCTGCAAATAAAGCCAAAGCGGATGCTGCCAATAAAGCCAAAGCCGATACTGCCAATAAAGCTAAAGCGGATGCTGCGAATAAAGCCAAAGCCGACGCTACTGAAAAAGCCAGAGCAGATGCTGCTGAGGAAGCTAAAGCATCTGCTGCAAAACAAGCTACAGAAGAAGCTGCCACTAAAAAAGCTGAAGCGAAAAAAATTGCCTCCACGGCAAAACGTGATTTTGAAAATAAAGTTAAACGCGCTTGGGATATTCCAAACGGTTCATCAGGTCAGAAAGCCACTGCTCGTGTGACTTTAAGTGACAGTGGATCGGTTCAATCTGTTATTGTCAACTCAAGTGACCCAGATATGAAAGCCAGTGTAGAGGCCGCTGTACGTGCGGCGGCACCTTATCCAATGCCTTCAGATCCAGATGCCCGACGTGAAGCCAGAACATTTACCTCTAGCTTTACAGCGAAATAAAAAACAGCCATATCAATTCAATTTGATATGGCTGTTTAACATTGAATTTTAAGCTCAGTAAAGGTGATAAAATTTCATTCACTTTTCACAGTCTTATAACAGTTTTGACATAATGATGTACTTTTAATAATTTAAAATCATGCCATTATGTGACACAACCGAATTCACAATAATTCACATCTTTTAGAGTACGTAGCGGATGATGGAAATGACGCGTAAACATCTACTTTGCCTCACCATTTTGACAGCATTAAGCCCAGTTTTAGCCACCCAATCTTATGCCCAACTGCATTTAGAAATTGCTAAAGCACCAGAAGCAGCACCTAAAATTGCCATTATTCCATTCAATAATGATCAAAGCATTTATCCGATTGTCGAAAGTGACCTCAACCGCTCTGGCAAATTTTCAAGTGCTTCAAAAAATTTACCTGCAACTGCAAGTATAAATGCTCCAAATGCAGAGGCATGGAAAACGGCAGGTGTTCCCTATTTAGTCACAGGTACAGTCAAAACAACTGAAAATGGCAGCTTTGAAGTTCACTATCAACTCTATGATGTAGAAAAACAACAATATCTACTTAATGAGTTACTAACAGTTCCAGCTTCACGTATTCGCCAAGCTGGACACATGATTAGTGATGCCATTTATCAAGCACTGACAGGAATTGCTGGTGACTTTAGTGGTCGTATTGCTTATGTATTACGCAACCCAGCGACACCTGAACAGCGTTATACTTTACAAATTGCCGATACCGATGGCGAGCAACCCAAAACTATTCTGACTTCGCGTGATCCCATTCTGTCACCTGCATGGACACCAGACGCAAAAAAAATTGCTTATGTTTCATTTGAAACCAAGCGCCCTGCGATTTATGTACAAGATTTAGCGACAGGACAACGTGAAAAACTCGCGAGCTTCCGTGGTTTAAATGGTGCGCCTAGCTTCTCCCCAGATGGTCAAAGCATGTTGTTTACCGCATCCCTGCATGGCAATCCTGAAATCTATCAAATGAACTTAACGACACGCGCACTACAGCGTATGACCAATGATAGTGCAATTGATACTGAAGCACGCTATGCCCCAGATGGTAAATCCTTTATTTTCACCTCGGATCGCGGTGGTTCAGCACAAATTTATCGCTATAATTTTGCTGATGATTCAAGTAAGCGCCTGACTTTCCGTGGCGCATTTAATGCACGTGGTACTTTAAGCGCAGATGGTAAAAAAATCGCTCTGGTCCATCGTCCAAGTGGTAGCAACTACAAAGTTGCCATTCAAGACATCAATACAGGGATTACCAACATTTTGACCCCAACCAGTTTGGATGAATCACCAAGTTTCTCTCCAAATGGGCAAATGGTGGTGTATGCAACGCGTGAAGGTAATCGTGGATTATTATCTATCATGTCACTGGATGGTCGTTTCCGCATGAATTTACCCAGTGAACAAGGTGAAGTTCGTGAGCCAGCTTGGGCACCTAAATAACAATTTAATTTAAAGCAATGATGATCATGGAGATGAAAATGAAATTAGTAAAATTATTGGTCCTTCCTGTTCTTGCAACAACCTTAGTTATGACAGGTTGTGCAAGCCGTAAACCTGCTGCTGAAATTCAAACAGGTCAAAACCCGAACAGTGCTGGTACAGTAAGTACCGAAGGTTTAAGTGAAGATGCTGCACTCAATGCCCAAAACTTAGCGGGTGCGTCTTCAAAAGGGGTAACTGCCGCAAACAAAGCATTCTTAGCGAAACGTGTGGTTCATTTTGACTATGACAGCAGTGATCTTTCCAATGACGATTACCAAACATTGCAAGCACATGCACAATTTCTTGTAGCGAATGCAAATTCGAAAGTGGCTTTAACGGGTCATACCGATGAACGTGGTACACGTGAATACAACATGGCTTTGGGTGAACGTCGTGCCAAAGCGGTGGAAAGCTTCTTAATCACCAATGGTGTTGCAGCAACCCAATTAGAAGCCGTAAGCTATGGTAAAGAAATGCCGATTAATGCAGGGCATGATGAAAATGCTTGGAAAGAAAATCGCCGTGTAGAACTTAACTACGAAGCCGTTCCACCCTTATTAAAATAATGACTTTTAATAAGAAAGCGCTCAAATTGAGCGCTTTCTTATTACTGAATTACTGAGATTAGCATTTAAGCTTTTTCAGATGTATCCGGTTCTTCATGCGAGCTTTGCATAGATTCGATCAGATCATGCTTGTTGAATTTTTTATATTCAGGTTTAGCTTCGTAATCCTTCCATGCTTCTTTTACTTTCTCGGCAGAAATATCGTCTAAATTCATCGCTTCATTTGGCGTTGGAGTCGCATCAAACTTTTGTGTTGTCATAACCGTGCTCCTATCCCTGTTTTTAAATAACCTCTGCTCACATCAACATAGCATTTTCCACAAAACTTACAAGGGTAAAATCACGACAAATAGTCGAGTTTAATTGTTCTTTTGTCTCGTTCTCATCTAAAATGAGTCCGCATATTCTTTTGATAGTTTTTTATCATTTTCTAGTTGGAGCTTTCCTAGCATGTCATACCTCACCCTTTCCCAATTCTTAGAACAAAAAACAGGGAACTTAACACCAGAACTTTCTCAAGTAATTGAAACAATTGCAAATACTTGTAAAAAAATTGATCAAGCATTGCAAAAAGGTGCCTTAGCAGGTGTATTGGGTAGTGCAGAACATGAAAATGTACAAGGTGAAACTCAAAAGAAACTCGATGTCATCTCAAACGATTATTTAATTGATGCGTTAAAAGCTCATCCACAAGTCGGTGGTTTGGCTTCTGAAGAGCTGGATGAATTCACGCCTGCGCAAGAAAATGGTAAATTCCTTGTATTGTTCGATCCACTGGATGGTTCAAGCAATATCGACATCAATATGTGTGTAGGCACAATTTTTTCTATCCTTCCTGCAAAAAATGCAGTGACTCAAGCTGAAGACTTTATGCAAGCTGGGACAGAACAAGTGGCTGCTGGCTATGTATTGTATGGTCCATCTACCATGATGGCACTGACAGTAGGCGCTGGCGTTGTATTCTTTACTTTTGATCCAGAAACTCAAGAATTCCTACTCACTTCTGAACATGTGCAAGTCGCTGCCGACACGCAGGAATATGCCATCAATGCTTCTAATCAACGTCATTGGGAAGAACCAGTAAAACGCTATATTGCTGAACTTCAAGATGGCAAAACAGCAGTGCGTGGCAAAGATTTCAATATGCGTTGGGTCGCATGTATGGTTGGTGACATTCACCGTATTCTTTGCCGCAGTGGTATTTTCTTATATCCATACGATACTAAAGATCCGCAAAAAGCAGGTCGTCTACGTTTAATGTACGAAGCCAACCCAATGAGTATGTTGATGGAACAAGCCGGTGGTGCATCTACGACGGGTCGTGTTCGTATTCTTGAGATTCAACCCACTGAAATGCATCAACGTGTACCTGTAATCATTGGTTCTAAAAACGAAGTTGAATTAGCAACCAGCTACCACCATTAATTTAAAAAATGGAAGTGAGTGTATCCACTTACTTCCATGGATAACTCTCCCATGCCAGCTTTTTTTCTTGAATCAAAAGACAATCCAAAAATCAAACACCTACGTGGATTGATTGAACAAAACTCCTTTCGTAAAAAACAGCGTCAAACCGTACTTGAAGGCACACATCTAACTCTTGCATGGTTAGCAAAAAATCGTAAAATTCATTCTATTTTCACGACTGAAGTGGCAATGAGCCATCCTGATTTAGAGAAAATCAATGAGCTCTATGATGGTTATGTCTTTGTTATCAGTGAATCTTTATATAAAGATTTAAGTACTTTAGGTACATCTTTAGCGTGTTTGGCAATTGTCGACTTACCAAGCTCACCTGAAGCTTTGAATTTTAAAGAAGACACCCTCATTCTAGACAATATCCAAGATCCGGGTAATGTGGGAACCTTGCTCCGTTCAGCTGCGGCGGCAGGCATTGAACAAGTTGTATGCACCAAAGGTTCGGCATCTATTTGGTCACCACGCGTCCTTCGTGCAGGGATGGGTGCGCATTTTTCCCTGCAAACCTATGAAAATATTGCACTAGAAGACCTTTTAGAAAAATTCACCATACCTGTTTATGTCACCAGTTCACATCAATCTGAAAGCCTTTACTCAAAAAGTTTGAGAAAACAATGTGTTTGGATTCTAGGCAACGAAGGTCAAGGTGTATCGAATTATGCACTTAAGCATGCTGAAGCAGTTTCTATTCCACAGCCCGGTGGACAAGAATCATTGAATGTTGCTGTTGCAGGCTCTATTTGTTTCTTTGAGATGGTTCGTCAACGTTTATAAGCCTGTTCTTTCGTTACTTTATTTTAACCATCGTTCATTGATGTTCAAAAATAGATTACGCTAGAAAAATAATAAGTTTTTTGTCAACCAAACCATTATTTCCAACGTTATATATGTATGAATATGGAAATAATGGTGGGTATCCAATGACAGGATTTTCCATCTCTATGGATTCAGCACCAAAACAGTCTCAGTCTGAAAACTTAAGTACTCTTAAGAGTACGGCTGAACAACGCCTGAAAACTTTTATGCAGGATGTGACTGGGCGTGCTTTAGTGATGATGGAAAGTGCTACTCAAGGTCAACAAGGCATCGCAATGGATTTAGTGCAAGAAGCATTCATTTCCTTACATAAAGCATATGCTGAAAAATCGACTGATGAATGGTATCCCCTGTTTTACACCATTTTGAACCATAAACTACAAGACTGGCGCAGAAAAGAAGTCCGTCGAGCGCAACCTTTTTCTTTTTTCAAAAAGGTGAGTTTAGATGACGACGATATAGAACTCAATGATATCGTTGATGAAAATATGCCTAGTCCATTTGATTTTCTTGATCAAGCCGTAACAGCTGAAGAAATACAAGAAGCGATTGCCAAGCTTCCTGTTCGACAGCAACAAGCTTTCATGCTTCGTGCTTGGGAAGGTTTTGATACACACACCACTGCGCAAATTATGGAATGCAGTGAAGGTAGTGTAAAAACGCATTATCACCGTGCTATTCAAGGGCTTAGGTCTTCTTTAGCACATTTAAATCCATATGGTGGAGGGTCATCCGAATGAAACAAGATGATTTCTTAAAACAAGTTACTTCCAAACTCGATGCACTGGCACAACATCATAAAGACAAACCAGTTGTGATGAATCAGGTCATTGAAAAAATTCAAGACCGAGCAGCCTCTCGTTACGGACTTTGGAAAATGTCAGGTTTTGCACTTGCCGCTGCAATTACAGGGTTCGTGGTATTTCCAAACTCGATTGACATAGCTGAAAAACCGCAAAATCAAGTGGTTGTTACTCCAAAACTTTCACCACAAATGGTTGAAGATTTGGAAATGTTGATGGTTTTAGGCGAGGATAAAGTTCCACATGGCAGCTAAAAGATTAGCATTTGCTTTTTGTGCACTCGGATTTTTACAAACCAGTTTTGCAGGTTTTGAGCGTTTTTGGATTTTTTCTAAAGATGCAGACACTCAAGTCACAGAAACATGGGAAACGCTATCAGATGCTGAACAACGGGCACTTATTCAACGTTACCAATCATTAAAGGAATTGCCTGAAGCACAGGGTTCAGCTTTGCATCAGCGTATGGATTGGTTTACCCAACTTCCCGAACAAGAAAAGCAAAAAATGCGTGAGACTTGGCAAAAAATGAGTAGCCAAGAACGTAAAGACTTAGGTCGACGCATGCAAAAAGCAACGCATGAAGAAAGACCTGCTATTCGCGATGAATACATTAATAAATATTTACAACCTCAATCTATAAGCCATTAAATTTATATAATGACGATCAAAACGATGGTCATTATCTTTAGATTTAACTCTGCTCAAGCATACGACTTGTTGATAAAAGGCTCGTATTTCACCTCTAATCAACAATCAGTTACTTTTTTTAAATTTAAATTTCCAATAGAAATCCAAAGAAACAACTTACTTTGCACCCAATATTGATTGGATACAAACACCTATATATTTTTAAAATCCTAATTTTTTATAAAAAAATGCCTCATTGAATGAGGCATTTTAACTTTACTACTGTTTTTTTCTTCGAACTCTATGCAAGCCAAGACCCATTAAACCTAAAATACTATAGATGCCAATACTGCCACCCCCTCCACCAGAAGCGGTAGAACTGGTATTTTTTGCGGTATTCTTCAAATAAATTGTTGCTTGGTTTGAAATTAAGCCTTCTGCATCATAAATATTATAATTCAGCTCATAATCAAATGGACTAAAATTGTTCTTTGCTTGCATATGCAACTGACCACCATAACAGGTAAAACGGATGTCATTACCAGGACAGGGGCCAGTATGGTCGGCAGTCACAATTAAACCAGCAGGAATGGTTTCAAGTCGGATTGGCAACTCCACACCAGCTGCATTTTTATAAAATGCACCTTTATAAGGAGCATTCAACTTTGTCGTAGGTCCATCACCATCATCACTATCATTTTCCAACGGATTAATACTCAATACCGAGTTTGAACTTGGGGTAATTGAGTATTCATCCGACTTGGCAATTGGTGCAATATTCTTAAATTGTGCTTTTAAAACACCTGTCGATTCCAAACCTGCGACTTGCTTAGAGCGAATCGTATAGGAACAATAAGAAGCACCTGTTAAATCTGCCAATTTACCATCTATGCGATAAAGCATAATTCGCTTCAAATCACTATTCCAAACACACTTAAAGTTTGGATCAGGATCACCCACAAACTCAACTACACCATTTTTTTCAACCAACTCACCACGTTCTTGCGTGATAATATTATAATTATCAACATTTAATGCTTTCGGTTGCATCGCACCATTACTATTTAGCACTTCTTCATCATTCGGCAATGCAAATGCAAATGGATCGACATAAATCGCACGATATTGTTGATATTCAGTGGTATATTTCAATAAGTCTTCAAATATTTTTAAGTCTTCTGTATCTTGAATTAAGTAGTCCTTACGATTAGGGTCTTTAATATCCACCTTAATTGTATCAATCAATCCTTTATATTTATCAATTCGTTGTACATATGAATCATTAAATAAATCGGTAATATCTGCCGCAGTTAAACGCATCAATTCAACTGAACCAATGTCACAAATATTTTTCATGGTTGGATTCAACATCAGCGTACCATCAGTAACTCGTTGTATGCCTCGTTGATCCGTTTTACTACACTCACCCTTATTTACATTGACTAAATCCAATTCATTTTGATTGTTTTTTGGATAGTACAAAGGTAAAAATAAGTTATATTCTGAAGCTTCTTGATAAGGTGACAAGACAGTGAATATATTCGTCGCACCTAAATTTAAATTGGTATTAGAATCATTCGTTCCAGCATTTGACGCTGTCGGTAAATCACATACCCCTTCTGAACTAAAAGCATTTTGACTCGCATTAATAGTCCGTTTTGTGTCTGTTAAATCGCCATTATTTAAAGCATAGCGACAAGATTTCCCCTTATTAAACGCTAGAAGATTAAACCTTAAGTTAATTGCACCATTATCATCATAATAAAAAGTACTATAAGCATCATTTTCCACAATCGTATTGCTTATTGCAGTGAATCCATAATTCGAGCTTAAAAAATGATTATCACCTACCGCCCGAATAATACTGCCCTTTGCACTGTCGACTTGGTTCTTTGCAATTGTGCTTGCGATGAGGTTTAAATTTGGATTACCACATAGCTCAATCATACTTAGACTGCTTGCTGATCGATTTTTCACAATACTACTGTTACTAATATTAATAACAGCTTTCGTACCTTTCAAATTGGCCTCACAGTCCATAGCTAAAACGCTACCTTGTTTGGCTTTATTGCCCTGTATAAGCACTTGAGATAGATTAATTTCCTTGCCTTCATTATGCGCAACAAAATAAATGGCTCCGCCTTCTTGCGTGGATTCAGAATTTAAAATTGCGCTATTCACCATATTTAATGATGCACCAACAAATAGTGCACCACCAAATTTTTCAGAATAACCATTTTTTAAGATCAGGTTAGTCAGATTAAGATTTGTATTGGTATCTGAAGTATTAAAAATACGTGAAGTATTATTTGCATTAATACTTGTTTTTAAAGCTTTAAGGGCTGGATAGCTATGCGTCAAAGCATTTTTGGTTGAATGATCTGCTGGGGATTTACCATAAATAAAAATGTCCGATTCTGGCTTTAACTCACTTTTTAAAATATATTCACCCGCTTCAAGCTGAATGATATCTTTTTGACCATTACTCGTATTACCTGCGTTACAACCACCGTGTGATTTATTATCTTTAGCCGTTTGTATTGCCTCTCTCAACGAGCAATTGTTTAAATTACCACCATTTTCATCGACAAAAGTATTGACATAAATTGTGCTATCTTCTGCTGCCATTAATGACATTGCAGACAATATCATGCTACAGAGAAATCCTTTTTTATAATTTTTCATCGGTCATCCTTGCTTATTTTTATATCGGCGCAGTCCAACAAGACCTAATATTGTAAATAGACTGAAGAATCCAAATGACCCACCTGATGTACTCACTTTGCTGCTTTCCATATCATTTTTGGGTTGCTGTACAATTTGTACATTAATCTCAAGATATGGATTAGTTTTATGAAAACGAGTGGTTGACGTCACTAAACGAATCTTAAAAATATCTGCGCCCGCCCACGAACCTTGGGGGGTATAAACCAAATTTCCTGCTTCATCAATGGTAAGCTTACCTTTTGATGGTGTCTTGACTTGTATCACTTGCATACAGCCAGCCTGCCATGACTCACCGAATGCTTTTTCATCTAATTTATCTTTTAGTGCTTCACATTCTTCTTTCGGAATTAAATCACTATCACCGAGTTTGTCGGCAATATTTATTTTGGCAACATCACCAAGAATTAAATCCTGACCAACTAGACTCGTATTCGGCACAATAATTTCGATTGCCCCACGGTCACAGGTATGCTGATCGTCATCTCGGATATTGTCACGTTGATCTGACGTTTCGCAAGCCACGATTTTTGCAGTTGAATCAAGCTGTAATTTACCTTTGTTAATAATTAAGCTTTCAAATAAGGTTTTATAACTCATCAATATTCGTGGTCGGAAATATCCTAAAAAAGCAGTATCCGATTGAACATAAGGACACAACAGCGCATTTGGATCTTCAGTTAAAGTCTTACATTTCCCTTCTAAATCATTGCCAGCAATAAGCTCAGTCCCTTGCCAAATATTATTTGGGAAGTTTCCATCACCAGATGTGCAACTATTTACGACAAGGTTGTTTTGTAGAAAACTTTTATCATCTGCCTTAAAATAACAATTGTTATCTTCTGTCATTGGATATGGATTACCCAACACAATACTGTTAGCAAGATATGCTTTTTTTAAGGGCGCATTAAATTGAATACCCGCTGAATTCCCAACCACTGTAAGATTATTTAAACCAATGCCATCGCGGACATTAATGATAAAACCTTTGTTTTTATAAAAAGTACTATTGACGATTTTATGGGTCATTAAAGGAAAAACAGCAATTGCAGCATCATCTAAAGATGCAGCAGAATATATATTTGCCCCTCTTACTACTGTCGTCTCATTTTCACGAAAAACTGAATTTGATATTCTAAATTGTGGAACCTGACTATAAAGAATAGCCCCTTCAGCTGCTGTGTTCTTTTCAAATAAACTGTACTTAATATTTACAAAACTGCGTTCTTTAGCATCTTGCCCCACAGGCACAGCAAAGTTATAAATCGCTCCACCTTGTCTTGCGCTACCACCCGATAATTTTACATATTCTAAAGTCAGAAATTCATTGTTATAAATCAGTCCACCTTGGTCGGCACACACAGACTGATTACAACCTTGAAGTGTCACTTCAGTCATTTTTATGCTGATGAGTTCTTTTTTTGTATCATCGATAACGAAAATATTGTCCTTACCCAACATTTTTATCATGGCATTATTAATGCCAGCAGCAGGCTTATCAAAACCTGTTGTATCGTTATAAAGTGTCCTTAAATTGAGCTGTGCTGAAATTTTAATGTGTGTGTTTAATTTATAGGTTAATTTACTCTCTAATAATATGCTGGAGTCCGTGTCTTTTATACGCCCCACGCAACCCTGATAACCACTATCCACAAAGTCTTTATTGACATATTCAATGGCTTCACGAAGAGAACACTCCGTGTCATCTTTAGAAACATCCTCAATTGTAGTAACTTTAATTTCGCCGCTATAAGCATGTCCTGCAACGCATAACATGCCTATGCCTATGCTCCGTTTGAGCATATCTTTCTCCTTGTGTTCTTTATATATTTTTATTCTTTAGTTGCAAATTCCCTGCAACATCGAACTATTTTGCTGTACTTTGTCACAGCTTTAATAATTTCTCAAGATTTTTTATTGTTTACCGATATTCATCAATTAAGGCATAAATTTGTCTTAAATTCGCATGACTAATTTTAATTTTTTCGCCCTTTAACAACTGAATCAATTGCTCTAAGGTTTGTAATAAAACAGAGGTTTGATGCGGTCCTTGCATAAGTAAATAGTCTATAACTTGTTGATCAATATGAATGCCACGACGTGTTAATACCGATGTTACGAGCGCATAGCGATCTGCATATAAACTGCCCGTTGGCACTTTCACACTGACTGCTTGGGTTAAACGTGATTGTAAATCTGGAAGTTCCAGTTTTAATTCTATAGGTGCTATACGGGAAGAGAAAACCAACTGCCCTCCACCCTCATTATTATAATTAATTAAATGAAAAACTGCTTTTTGCCAATGTGGAACGCCACTAATCGCTTCAATGTCATCCAATGCAACAAGGTCATAGCGGTCTAAGGATGTGATCGCCTCAGTTGGTGCATCAAGCAATTCAAGTAATGAAACTTGAATTGCAGATTTACCAACATCTAAATAAGAATCACAAATAGCAGAAAGTAAGTGGCTTTTACCCGAACCCGCACCACCATAGACATAAAAACGATTCATTAAACCTGCATGTAGCTGTCGAACTGCATCAATAACATGCCCCCAACTTGGACCCGAAAAATCACTGATTCGAGCATCGAGTTGAGGTTCTATATCTAGCTGCAGTTGACGCATATATGTGTTTTGACCTTAGGGTTCTTTATTGTCTAATGGTTCAATCTTACTCGATTTTTCAGCACCTTGCTGATTTTTTAGTGCCTCAGATTGAATTTCAATATCTAGCTCTATTTGTCCAGTTTGCATACTCATTGCACCTGATGAAGAACGCTGTATAACCACAGCGGATAAGTCATACAATCGGCTTTTTTCATACGACTCACGTGCATGTCTAAGTAAAACCACAATCACAGCTGCAACAGGTAAGGCAATCAACATCCCTAGGAAACCTGCAAGTTGTGCCCCTGCTAACACTGCAAAAACCACGGCAACGGGTGATAAACCAATTTTATCGCCCAACAGGAAAGGTTGAAGAATATAACCTTCAATGGCTTGTCCAATCATAAAAACAATAATCACCAGTGCCAAATGTGTCCAATCAATTCCGAACTGAAAAAGCGTTGCAATCACTGCGGCAATAATACCTACCCCAAAACCGAGATAAGGAATAATACTGGCCAAGCCTGCAACCATCCCAATAATCAAGCCGACCTCTAAACCAATCAATTGTAAACCAACAGCATAAACCACACCTAACAGGAACATCACTAAAAATTGCCCCTTCACAAATGCGCCCAGTACATTATGACATTCGCCCACAATACCTAAGGTGATTTTTTCATAATGACGAGGAATCAGGCGACGTAAACTATCCAGCATACGATCCCAATCCAGCAAAAAATAAAAGGCAATAATCGGAATTAAAACAACAACACCGCCAATTTGAATAAAGTTTAAGCCCGATTGTGCAACACGCAACACCACACTCTGAATACTATCGGCACTATAATTGGTCTGAATATATTCCATAACAACTTTGGAGATCTGCTCAGTATCAATTTCCATTGCTTCAACATTAAAAGTCTGCGATACCCACGGTAAAAAGGTGTAATTCAACCAATGAATACCTGCGGGAATACTGTCTCGTGCATAGATTAGCTGTTGCCAAACCAATGGAACAACATACCAAATTGCCAAAGTAACAATGACACCAATACCGATAAAAACAATGCCAATAGATAACCAGCGCGGCAAACCTATTCTATGAAGTTTATCCACCAATGGACTAAATAAATAAGCAACTAAAAATGCGGCTATAAAAGGCAGTACCACAGGCTTAAGCAAATACAAAACCCAAAGGATGAGTGCAATCCCTGAGAGTATAAAAATACGACGTAAGGTGCGATCAACCATAGATTCGAGCCTTTTTTAGGTTTATTCGTTATAGAAAGTAAAATATTTGAATAAAGATAGCATTTTGGTGCATAAATAACATAAGAGTTTCGTATATTCGGGTATAATCGCGGCGCGAATGCGGAGACTTCAATATGAGCAACTCAACTTCCCCAAACACTGGTTTAAGCTATAAAGATGCGGGTGTCGACATTGAAGCGGGAGACGCACTAGTCGACCGAATCAAATCAGTCGCTAAGCGCACTGCACGTCCTGAAGTTATGGGCGGATTAGGCGGCTTCGGCGCTCTTTGTAAAATCCCTAAAGGTTATGAAGAACCTGTTCTCGTATCTGGCACAGATGGTGTTGGTACAAAATTACGTTTAGCACTCAATTTGAACCGTCATGACACTATTGGTCAAGACTTGGTTGCAATGTGCGTAAACGACCTTCTGGTCTGTGGTGCTGAACCATTATTCTTCCTTGACTACTATGCGACGGGTCACTTAAATGTCGATGTTGCTGCCAATGTAGTAACAGGTATTGGTGCTGGTTGTGAACTTGCAGGCTGTGCATTGGTTGGCGGTGAAACTGCTGAAATGCCAGGCATGTATGAAGGTGAAGATTATGACCTTGCAGGTTTCTGTGTAGGCGTAGTTGAGCAAAGCAAAATTATTGATGGTAGCAAAGTAAAATCTGGTGATGTATTGATTGGTGTCGCGTCAAGCGGTGCACACTCAAACGGTTACTCTTTACTGCGTAAAATTTTAGATGTGAAAAACGTCGATTTAAACCAAATCGTAGATGGTCGCTCACTTGCAGATGTGGCAATGGAACCAACACGTATTTACGTTAAATCATTACTTCAACTGTGCAAAGAAGTTGATGTTCATGCAATGGCACACATTACAGGTGGCGGTTTACCAGGTAACTTACCTCGTGTACTTCCAAATGGCGCTCAAGCGATTGTTAATGAATCTTCATGGGAATGGCCAGAACTGTTCAAACTTCTTCAACGTGAAGGCGGTGTTGAACAGCACGAAATGTATCGCACATTTAACTGTGGTGTAGGTATGGTAATTGCAGTTGATGCAGCAGATGCTGATAAAACGGTTGAATTATTGACCAGCCTTGGCGAAAAAGCATGGAATATGGGTCACATTGTCGACAATGCTGAATCTGTTGCCGGTGCTGATGAAAAGATTCGCGTAATCTTTGCATGATGTGTTTCGCATGATCAAAATTGCTGTCCTTGTTTCAGGCAGTGGAAGTAACTTACAAGCGTTGATAGATGCCAATCTATCGGGGCAAATTGTCGGGGTCATTTCCAACAAGCCTGAAGCCTATGCTTTAGAACGTGCTCAAAAAGCAGGTATTGCCACTGCGGTAATTGAACATAAACAATATCCCAACCGTGAAGCATTTGATGATGTGATGCATCAACAATTGCTCGCTTGGGATGTTGATTTAGTGGTTCTGGCCGGCTTTATGCGTATTTTAAGTGCTCAATTTGTGCAAGCATGGGAAGGGAAAATGGTCAATATCCACCCTTCTCTATTGCCCAACTATAAAGGTATGCATACGCACAAACGCGTACTGAATACGGGCGATGTCTTCCACGGTTGTACTGTTCACTATGTAACGGCAGAACTGGATGCAGGTCAAGCTTTAGCGCAAGGTGTACTGAAAGTGAATGTGCATGATAATGCCGATTCACTGGCAAGCCGAGTACATGTGCTTGAACATGTCATTTACCCGCAAGTGGTGGAATGGATTTGTACAGGTGCAATTCAACATACTGAAAAGGCTGTTTTGTATCGTGGTCAAGTTATGCTTGAACCTGTGCAATTTGCCAAGTTCTAACAAATTTAAAGATTAAAAAAACGCATCCTCGGATGCGTTTTTTTATTGATATTAATATGCATATAGCAATTATTTGGCTTGTTGCCGAATCAACTGCTTAATCAATTTTACAACTTCAACGGGATGCTCCAATGGGAACATATGACTACCTGCGGTAATGCTAAAAGGCACCCCAAATTTCTTTTGTACCATCTGTGGAAAACGACGCGGTAAAAATGGACTTTGTTCTGCAACCAGAATATGGATTGGCAGATGAATTTTTTTCTGAGGTAACCACCACAATGATGGATTGGTTCTAAAAACCTTCACTTCATCCATTTTTGGAATGGTAAGCTCAACCCCACCACGAACTTTGTCTTCGGTTAAAGCATAGTCGATATAGGCTTGAAAACAGTCGGCATCAAAGTCTTTATAAAAACCTTTCGGGCGCAGCAATTCCGCTGCTTGTTCACGACTATCCCAATGATCACGACGACGCAATGACAATGCCGCAGGTGACATCCGATCCACCGCTTTGAGCTTCAACAGTTTAGCAACATGCAATGCAAAACCGTCTTTACCCATAATCATCGGTGGATCAAGCATAATCACTTGCTCAAACAACTCAGGTCGTTTCAATGCTGCTTGAAAGGTCAGCACTGAACCTAAAGAGTGACCTAAACCAATGACAGGTCTACCCTTCGCTTGACGGACAATACTGTCAATCACTTGATTGGTTAGGCTTTCCCAATGATTGTCAATCGGATAACGCTTATCTGTTCCAAGCAGTGGCACATAAATAACCTCATATTCATCTTCCAGTAAATCAAATAGCTTTTGATAAACTTGAGATGGCACGCCATTGGCGTGCGCAAAATGAATCAGTGGCTTCATTGTAATTTTGTCGTTTGTTCAGATTGGACTTGCTGTGAAAGTGAGCTAGCAAAGCCCTGACCAATCGAACTTCCCATGCGTCCAAGTACCGAATCAAAAGGACTATATTCAATGGTATAATTCACAGCTTTATCAATTTTAAGTTCACGTTTCAGCGTATTTAAACTACCTGTACGATCTGCAATACCCAACTTCACTGCTTGATCACCTGTCCAAAACAAGCCTGAGAAGATTGCTGGATCTTGCGATTTCAACTTATTACCGCGACCTTGTTTAACTGCATTGATAAAATGATCATGCACATTATCCAGTACGCCCTGTACATGTGCTTTTTGTGCACCATCTACAGGCTGGGTCATTGAAAGTAATGCCTTGTTCTCACCAGAAGTCATGGTGCGGTCTTCAACACCTAGTTTTTGCATTAAACCCGTCACACCGTAGTTCGGCATAATGACACCAATCGATCCAACAAGACTGGATGGGTTAACAATAATTTCATCCGCAGCAGACGCAATATAATACGCTCCTGAAGCACCTGTATCACCAATTACGGCATACAGCTTTTTACCAGTATGAGCCTTTTTCAAATATTGAATTTCTTGCCAGATTTCATCAGATTGTACTGGTGAACCACCTGGTGAGTTAATATTTAAAACCACCGCTTGGCTTTGTTTACTTTCAAAAGCTTTCTTTAATGCTTTTACCGTATCTGCACTATTCACGCTTTGTTTATCTGCAGCAATTGTTCCAATAATATCAACCACCGCAATATGCACAGTTGTGGTGGCTGTAGGATCGGTGGTTGATGTGCTACAACTTTTCCCCATTAACACTAAAACAAAAAGGATATAAGCAAAAGTGAGACATTTAAAAAAGATTCCCCAACGACGTGCACGGCGCTGTTCTTCTACCGATGCTAAAACGGCTTTCTCTAAAATATGCCATTCTTTGCCAATTATATTTTGCGTATTATGTTGTGTATTCTGAATGTCATTTTCTGGTTTTGGCGGCCAATCGGACATGGAAAATAATCCAATGATGAGTTAAATTGAACTCATTATATACACTGAATCATAGAAATCTGCCTAAACAATATATTTTCCCCTATAATATTTTTCTTTTTGACCCTTTTTCTACATTGACGATAGGCAATGACTGACCATACTTCACCGAATACGACGTATCATTTACTTAAATTCATAAGTAGACAACCCATTCAAATTTCTAGATTTATTGCTCGAAGTTTAGCAGGTCTAGTGAATTTACTTAAAATATCAAAAACGTCAGATACGATTCGTCTTAATCTTCAAATTGCGTTACCTGAATTAACAACTGAACAACATGAGAAGATTATTCCGCAAGCGATTCGTAATGAGCTGACCTCATATTTCGAATTTTTTAGCATTTGGGGTGCAGATAACCATAAAAATATTGCACGTATTCATTCCGTTACTGGGGAGCAGCTACTCAAAGATGCTGTAACAGCAGCTGAAGGTTTGGTACTGATTGTGCCGCACTTTGGCACATGGGAAATTATGAATGCCTATCTGGCTCAATTTACCCAAATGACCATTCTCTATAAACCTGTCAAAAATGAATCCGCCAATCAGTTTGTACGTGAAGCGCGAAGTCGTGAGCAAGCGAACCTCGTCCCGACTGATGAGTCGGGTGTCAGACAAATTTTTAAAGCTTTAAAACAAGGCGGTACAACGGTTATTTTGCCAGATCACACACCTAACTTTGGTGGAGAAATGATTCCTTATTTTGGCATACCGCTCGCGACCAGTAATTTAAGTGCCAAACTGATTCAAAAAACCAAAGCCAAAACTTTATTTTTATATGCGATGCGTAATGATAATCATGGTTTTGATATGCACATTGAACCGATAGATGATCGAATTTACCAAGGCAATCCCAATCAGGGTACTGCTGTTATTTTAGCAGCCATCGAAAACTTAATTCGTCGTTATCCAGAACATTATCACTGGAGTTATAAGCGTTTTAAAGCCAATCCAGCTTTAGATCATATCTATCATTTAAACACAGATGAAGCCCTTAAATTAGTTGAAGACATCCGTCACCAAGATGTGCAGACTAAAATTATTTAGTGCTTTAACCACTGCTGACGGTCTCGCTCAAATGCGATAGACATGATGTTTTGCTGCTTAAAAAAACGAATACTGCCGTGTTCGATGGTGGTCAGTAATGGGATGTTTAATTCTTTTAAACGAGATTCAACAATCACACTCGGATGCCCATAGCGATTATTCCAACCCGCTGAAGCAACTGTTAATTTTGGCTTCAATTGTTTTAGAAAATGATAGGCTGAACTATGTCGACTACCATGATGTCCCAAAACTAAAACATCAACTTTTAAATCAGGATAGGCCTGTAAAATGTGATATTCCGTTTCCCAGCCTGCATCGCCCATCAACAAAAAGTTTTGATAAGGCTGAACATTTTTTACCTGTAAATAAACCACACAAGACATTTCATTTTTTTCAAATTTAGCCTTTGCCAAGTGCTCAGGTTTCGGTGATAACACGGTAATATTGACGCGCTCGCTCCAATGCCACTGTTGCCCTTGATGACAATAATCAAACTGACTCTTCTTTTCGACTTCTACCTGTTCATTGGAATATACCTTTTTGATGGGTAAATCATGCTTAATCGACTCATACCCACCGCGATGATCTTGGTCTAAATGCGTCAAAATTAGTTGATTCAATTGCGAAACACCATTCACCGATAAAAATGGCAAAATAATCTGTTTCCCCACACTAAATTTACTTTCATCATAATTTCCCCCCATATCAATCATTAAGGTCTGTTCTTGATCACGGATAAAAATCGCTTGCCCTTGTCCCACATCTAATACCGTCAATTCAAAATCATTTTTATCTACATCCGTCATAATCAAAGGAATAAAACACACAACAGCCCACAATTTTGGCACCACACCACGCGGCAAAAATAGAATCATCAAGCCCAAACATAAGCTGAGTAATGTCCACATATTCATCGCAATCGGTTGTAATGTGGGTGAAAAAATCCAATCTAACACTTGAATAAAAATGAGTAATCCAGAAACACAGAGGTCATTGATCTGGAACAATAACCCGCCCAAAGGTTCAAAAATGAAATAGCACAATGCCGCAATAATATCTAAAGGCACAATCAGCAAACCAATCCATGGAATGGCAAACAGATTACTCAAGGGTGTCACCCATGCGATTTGTTTAAAGAACATCAGCATCAGTGGCAGCAAAGCCAAAAATATTTTCCATTGGGATTCGATTAAAATTTTCAGCTGGATTTTGATTGCCTGAGTCCGAGTCTTTATTTCTTCCAGATGACTTTGCTGCTGCACCGTTTGGTAAATACGCAGCAACACAAAACACGCGCCATAAGACAACCAAAAAGCAGCCGATAAAATACTAAAAGGATCAAAAATGAGTAAAATTGAAGCACTAAACAGCAAAATACTTAAGGCTTGAATCTTTTGCTTTAAGAGTACAAACGCACTAATCAATAAACAGGTCAATAATGTTCTGAGTGCTGGAATTTCAAAACCGACAAAAGCACAGTACAACAATACGCACATGCAAAAAGGTAAAATCAACAAATATTGCTTGGGGCATTTCAAATAAATTTGCGGACAATAACGGCAAATCAGTTGATGTAAACCCCAACACAGCAGTAAAGCAAAAATAAGAACATGCGGCCCAGATATTGCCAATAAATGACTCATTCCAAAGCGTTGGAACAACTGTTCAGTTTCTGGCTGAAGTAGACTTTGATCACCAGTCAATAAAGCCAAAAGTAGCCCTTTATTGCGTACAGGTTGTTGATCAATAAAATGACGCAGCGCAAGACGTTGTTGCTCTATCCAAAGTTGTATTTGATTCAAAACTGAATGTTGTTGCCTTAAATAATGCGCATAACCCAAAGCATAAATGTCTTGTTCAGACAGTTTTTGTACCGCTGAAACTTTAAACCCCGACATGATATTTTGCTGAAGATACCATTGCTCTTGATCAAAAGCACCTTGCGTTGCATAGCTATGTGCAGGTCGTGTGTTGCCCTGTAGGCGATAGTATTGACCCAGTTCAAGTGTAAATTGAGGCTTGGAATCTATTTCATTTTTTAGAAATGCTTGCCATTGCACAGCTTCGGCATGCCGATTCAACACCTGAATTTTTTGTTGTATGGATTGACCACCCCATTCATTCAAATTTTTGACATATACAATTACTTCAACCTGTTCTGTCTGCTGTTCCCGAAACTGCAAACGATCATTCAGTTGATGATAGGCATAACTATAGCCCAGCGCTATGCCAAGACTAAAGCCGATACAGAGTTGTAGGCATTTGAAATACAATGAATGGACATGTTTTAATACTGTCCATTTCAACAACAATACGAGAATAAAAAGAACAATACTTGGAATAAGCAACGACTGTAAGATTGGGAAGGTTTTTCCCATCGTGGCAATTCCAATGACCCAGCCTAAACAGATTAATTGCATCATTATTTTTATAGTTTTTTAATTTTGCGCAATATTAAAGCCCACCGGAGTGAGCTTCAATCATTTTTTTAATTTATCGATCAGTGTCTAATTGTCAATCCAAACCCCATCTTGCATATGCAAAATAGAATCACCCGCTTGGGCCAATTGTTCATCGTGCGTCACAATCAACATGGCCATATTGAACTCACGACGTAACTCACTGAGCAGCTCAAAAATTTTCACTGCCGTTTTACGATCTAAGTTACCCGTCGGCTCATCGGCTAACATCAGTTCAGGTTTAGTCACCAAGGCACGGGCTAAAGCCACACGCTGACGCTCGCCACCAGATAATTCACCGGGCTTATGCGTCATGCGG
Source organism: Acinetobacter kyonggiensis (assembly GCF_900107285.1). GTDB lineage: Bacteria > Pseudomonadota > Gammaproteobacteria > Pseudomonadales > Moraxellaceae > Acinetobacter > Acinetobacter kyonggiensis. The sequence continues at coordinate 172,258 of NZ_FNPK01000004.1, forward strand.
TGCGACAACCCTACGCGATTCAGCAAGTATTCGGCTTGCTCTTTAGACTGTTTGTAGTTGGTGCCTGCACGCAGCATCAATGGCATCGCAACATTTTCTAAAGCACTGAATTCAGGCAAAAGATGGTGGAATTGATAGACAAAACCCAAATGCTGATTACGCAAATAACCACGTTCAGCTTCACCCAAAATATCAAAGCGTTTGTCATTTAAAAAGACTTGTCCTTCTGTTGGGCAATCTAAGCCGCCCAACACATGCAACAAGGTACTTTTACCTGAACCACTTGAACCCACAATCGAAACAAACTCCCCTGCTTTGACTTGCAAGGACAAGTTCTTAATCACTTCTACTGTTGTTTTACCGTCAGTAAAACTTTTGGAAATGTTTTTGGCTTCGAGGACAATATTACTCATAACGTAAAGCCTCTGCGGGTTGAGTTTTGGCAGCACGGAATGCTGGATAAATCGTTGCAAGGAAGCTTAAAAGTAAGGATAAGCAAACAATGACCACTACATCTTGCCAACGCAAATAAGACGGCAAATAGTTAATGAAATAGGCATCAAATAAGTTCAAACCAAATGCGGTATTGATCCAACCAATAAAACTACTGATGCTTGAGGCAAAAATAATCCCTAAAATAGCACCTGAGACTGTACCAATCACGCCAATGATAGTGCCTTGCACCATAAAAATTCGGGTAATGGTTGAGGGTGAAGCACCCAGTGTACGCAAGATCGCAATATCTGATTTTTTATCCGTTACCACCATTACCAACGATGACACAATATTAAATGCCGCAACCAAAACAATTAAAAATAGCAGCAAGCTCACCATGGCTTTTTCCATCTGAATGGCACTAAACAAATTACCGTGGGTAAAAGTCCAATTCGATGCATAAAAGTTTGAAGGCAAGTCTTTAACAATGTCATCGGCAACTTGTGGTGCGAGGAAAATATCATCTAGTTTTAAACGAACACCTTGGGCACCATCAGGTAAACGCAGCAATGTAGATGCATCGTTCAAGGCGATATAGCCCATCATCGAATCCACTTCTGCACCAATACTAAAAATACCGACGATTTTAAAGCGTTTAAAACGGGGGACTACCCCTGCTGGTGATGGCGTTGCCTCAGGAAGCACTAAAGTAATATTGTCATTAAGCCCCAAACCAAGCGAATCCGTCATTTGTTTACCTAAAACAATGCCAAACTCACCTTTTTTCAAACGGTCTATGCTGCCTTCAACCATATGATCTTGGATAATAGAGACTTTTTTTTCATATTCAGGTTCAATTCCTGAAACCATAATTCCAGCCACTTGCCCTTGTGCAGTCAGCATGCCTTGTAACTGAGTAAATGGCGCTACGCCTTTGACATGCTCATGTTGCTCAATTTTTTTTGCAAGTTCTGGCCAATTTGTTAAAATTTGCGTTGAAGAAACAGTAGCTTGAGGTATCATTCCTAAGACACGGTTTTTCAACTCTCGGTCGAAACCATTCATAACAGATAAGACTGTAATGAGTACAGCCACACCTAAGGTGAGACCGATCATAGAAACCAACGCAATAAAAGAAATAAAGTGGTTACTACGCCGTGCGCGGGTATATCTCAACCCTATATACAGCGAGATTGGTTTAAACATACCATCTAGTCCGAGGAATAATTATGGAAAATTTACAGCATCAAAGTGGCAACATGGAACGACGTGTGATGTCACGTATAGATGCTGCCTTGCGAATTAATTATCAGATTATTTCTGATGATGTCGCATTAAATGACCCTTATGATCCTAACTTTGTGCTGCCACGTTATTTTCTACTACTCGCAGAATTAGATCAATTTGATCATGCCTTAAACTACGAATTAGAACAATTAACTGAAAGAGATCAACAAATTGCTCGAATCTTATCCTTATTCAACCAAAAATTAAACCTTATTACCGGTTCCTTGTACGACACAATTGTACAATCCATGTTACCAATACCTGAAGATGTCAATTTTTCAGAAACAGGATTCAGCTTCTTTAATGAGCGTCTCATTCAAGAAGGAACTTACATTCATGTGACCTTAAGCCATCCTGAAAATTTCTTTCATATTGCTGCAACTGCGCAAGTGGTCTATAGCCGAACAGAAGAAAATGGCAAATTCCGTACAGGGGCCTATTTCATCACCTTACATCCACAGGATCGCGTTAAACTTGCCGAATGTATCTCTATAAGTAAAAATAAAGATTAAAAATTTTAAGGATTAGATTTAATCTTATGGGCGAGTGTTCGACTCGCCTTAAGGTCGCGATAGAAATAAATAAACAAACCAAATAGCAAAATGAATGCCCCGACAAAAACCATTGCAGACAATGCTTCATGATTGAGCACAGCACCAATCAATAAGGCAATCATCGGGGTCATAACGGTGGTTAACGATAAAGTCGTCGCTTGAATATTTTGTACTAATTTAAAATAACAGAACATCGCAATCAGTGATGCCATGACCACTGTATAAATAAGGGCCAATAACGACTTCGCAGTTGGAATATGTGTTGGTGCATATTGCCAAATAAAGGGCACGATACAAATAGCCGCAATGGTCGAGACCAGAATCGAACCTGTTGCTTGAGCCACAGGCTCAATATTTGCATTGACTTTTTTGACCCAGAAAATGGATAACGCATAGGTAAATACGCTCATCAACATTAAGCCAATCCCAATCGGATGGATATGTTGATTTTCACCGCCAAAACAAATGATGGCTAATCCAGCCACCGCGATCACCATACCCAACCACTGTAAACGACTTAAACGCTGTTTAAAGCCAAAATATCCAATCAGACCTGCCATTATTGGGGCGAGACCAAACATCAAAGCAATAATCCCAGAACTTAAATAACTGGTCGCAATATAAGTAAAGATCTGAGAACCCATTAAGCTAAATGAGCCAGCCAAATAACTATGCCAAGATATTTGATCCGTTGGAAATTTAACTCTGAGTATCAGCAACAACATAATGGCCAGCGGTAAAGCGATAAAAAACCGCAGCACCAAAGCCCAAAATAAATGTAGATCAGAGACGCTCCACACTATTGCCAATGGCGTTGTGGCCCAAATAAACACCAATAAGGCATAAGTTGACACGATATTGGCTTTGGATGGCATAATGGGCTCGGCTTAAAGTGCAGTTTTACGTTTCTGTTTTTGGATCGTTTGATCGAGTGAACTGGAAAATTCACGTTTATCACGTTCAGAAATTGGTGGCGGGCCCCCCGTGTTTACACCTGCCCCACGTAAAGAATCCATAAAATCACGTAAATGCAAACGGGCTTTGACATTGGCTGTGGTATAAACCTCACCGCGTGGATGAATCGCAATTCCGCCCTTTTCAATCACCTGTGCCGCTAAAGGAATGTCTTGTGTCATCACAATATCATGCTCTTTCATGCGTTCGATGATTTCTTTATCTGCGGCATCTGCCCCACTCATCACTTGAATGGAGTTAATCCTTACTGAAGGGGTAATCCCGACATTTTGGTTGGCCACAAAAGTAACTTCTAATTGATAGCGATCTGAAGCACGAAGAATGACTTCACGTAGAATTTTAGGCAATGCATCGGCATCGACCCAAAGTTTAAATGGCAGCACAAAGCATCCAAAACTAGAAAAAGATGAACACTTAGTTTAGCAAATTCCGTATGACAAGATGATGGATAAATCCACTTAATCCATTCAGCTCTTTTACCTCAATTCAGCGAGGCTGCATTTTTTAGCACAGAACGATTGCGACCTAAGTTCGGTTAATTCAAGGTATTTTCTCTATTTCACTTACTTTAATGGTTAAATTTAGTCTGAATGACTTGAAATTTAAAAATAACCCTCGATTTAATATACAAATACAACCCAACATCAATTGTGAATATGAAAAATCAAAATAGACCAGAAATTATCACCATTGAAGATCAGAACTTTGGCAGCCATGTCGAACATTGGAATTTACTTACCGATAATCCATGTACAGATGTGCCTAAGTGGCTTGGCTTAGCACTAGATGCACCTGTGATGCCGATGGGTTTGTGTAAAGAAGAATCGGATATGGATGAAGCCACATGGCTAATTCAAGGACCAAACAAAGCCGCTGTAAAAATCACTCAAGTAATTGCGGTTGAAAACAACAAACCTCAATGTGTTAAAACAGCATTTCCAAGTTTTGAAAGTCCATATAAAGTGAATGCCACGATTGAGCGTATTATCACGTGTAAATCAAATACACAGGCCGTCTTACAGCTTAATTTAGGTGCAAATACCGTAGTTTATGCTTTTGATAGCTTATATAGCGTTAATCATGAGCAGTATGAAAAAGATCAAAACTATCTTGCTCAATTCAATGCTTGGGCTTATGAACTTGAAGCTGTTTCAAACCATGAACAATTAGTGGTTGATGATCCTGCTTCGATTAAACACCACCGTGCTTTAAATGATATTTTAGCTGCCAATAACGGTGTTGCACCTGCCAATTTGCAAGAACAAATTGACGCTTGGGAACCCAAATCGGACGATGATAAAGAACCTGTAACCGTCGATTTTTCAAAAATGGTGGCTTATCTTTATGGCGAAAAAATGGGGCAAGAAGATGAAGCTTGGTTCCAAGGCAACATTGTTGGCAAAACTGCAATGCGCTTTATGGAGCAAGAATATACGCTTTATGACGTTGCCCTAATTCACGATGAAGACCAAGAAGCAACATTGATTCGTATTGCAAGCAAAAATGCAGCGTACAAAGACTTTCAGATTGGTCAATTCATTCGTGGCAACTTATGGATTCAAGTCAATATTCACGCTAAAAAACAATAATTTATAAAAAGCAGCTCAATATGGTGATCATCAACATTCATATTGAGCTGCTTTTGTATCTCTATTTTACTTTTCGTAAATATTAGACTTTCAATTTATTCACAGCACTGGATGCTACTTACTGAATAATACTTAAAGTTTTCAATTCAACGTGATCTATTTAAAATCCTTTTCTGATTATATTTTTACTTCGAAATTTTAAACTTTTATCTTAAAAAATCCTGCATTGCTTAGAAGCTACGATTAACCTAGCGCTACATTTTTATAGAATAAATATTTTAATTGCATATTTTTATTTAGTACTTTATTTAATCAATTTTTTATGCTAAAAATACAAGCCATCAATAGGAATTAACGATAAATAAATCGGAATAGAATTTCCCATGAAAATCTTACAAGAAGAAAATATACAACACGTTGAACATCAACTCAGCAAACGTTTCCAGTTAGACTCAATTTCATGTCTGTTTTTTGTATTGGGCATGTTTATGTCTGCCTATCTTTTACACCACTTTATTCTCTGACCTTATTTTACTAGACTTATTTCACCAAACTCATTTCAATAAATAGCAAAAAGCCCATCATTTGATGGGCTTTTTAGTGTCAGGGATTAACCATTGCGTTTTGCAAAGTCATCCATAAAATTAACCAATGCTTGCACGCCTTCTAAAGGCACCGCATTATAAATACTGGCACGCATACCACCAACTGAACGATGACCTGCCAAGTTAAGCAAATGGTTTGCTTCTGCTTCTTTCAAGAACAATTTCTCTAAATCAGCATTTGCCAAAGTAAACGGCACATTCATAATTGAACGGTTTGGAACAGCAATTGGGTTGGCATAGAAATCACTTGCATCAATATAGCCATAAAGTAAGTTTGCTTTTGCAAGGTTTACTTTATGCATGGCATCCACACCGCCATTTTCTAGTAACCACTCAAAGACTAGACCAGATAAGTACCAAGCATAAGTCGATGGTGTATTGACCATTGAATCATTCTTCGCTTGTGCAGAATATTTCAAAATACTTGGAATTTCGGGTTTCGCTTGATCAAGTAGGTCTTCACGAATAATGACTAAAGTTAAACCAGCAGGCCCAATATTTTTTTGAGCACCCGCATAAATCAAACCAAATTTAGATACATCAAGCGGTGCTGAAAGAATGCTTGAAGATAAATCTGACACTAAAGGTGTATTCACCTCTGGAATACCTGCAAATTGCAAACCACCGATAGTTTCATTATCTGCATAATGCACATAAGCAGCATTATCAGATAGATTCCACTGGCTTTGATCGGTAATTGCTAATTTACCATTAATGGTGGTGCCCGCTTCCACGACATTGATGTCGCCATAGCGTTTTGCTTCTTTTAGCGCTTTTTCAGACCAAATACCCGTATGGATATAATCTGCTTTATTATTTTTACCCAACAAGTTTAAAGGAATTGCAGAGAATTGAAGTGAAGCACCGCCTTGTAAGAACAATACTTTGTAGTTCTCTGGAATGTTCATCAATTTGCGCAAATCAGCTTCTGCTTTTTCTGCAACAGCAACATAGTCATCACTACGATGACTCATTTCCATGATCGAAAGACCTTTGCCATGCCAATCGAGCATTTCAGCTTGAGCTTTTTCTAAAACGGCAGTAGGTAAGGCAGCAGGACCAGCACAGAAATTATACGCGCGCATGATTTTTCCTTTCAAAGTGAAACACAATAAAATGATGGCATTTAACCACATATAGCCTGTGCTTGCAGTAAATTATCCTGAAAATATTTCAATGCTGTCGGACATTTAAAGTCAAAAATTCAATAAAGATCTGACCGCTTAGCAGGTTTAATAATTTCAATGAATGGCTCGCCAGCAAGTAAATAACTCACTATGCGTAAAATTAAAGCAGGAATAACCACAATTGCATGAATTAAAATTGCCGCACTTAAATACACTGCAAATTCAATCCAACGCAGCCAGTGCAAAAAAATCTTGGGTTTATGTGCCAATTTAAGTTGTACCAGCTCGCGTATCGTGATCTCGTCAGCATGCGAATCTAACCATATTCGAGTTTTTAAATCGTAGTTATTTGAACTTTTCAAACCCAATTTATACGCTTGTAACATGCGTTTAGGCTCTAAAAAAAATCCTGTAGACAGTGCTATCAAATTCATGATACCCAATATAGGGTGGCTAAACATTGACCCTGTTCCAAGCTCCCATGCACTGACTTCCCCTTCACCAATACGCCCCACGGTATAACCTGTTAAAATATGATGAATATCATGATATTTTAAATACTTATGACGTACACCGATGTTGGGCATAGGGACAATTAAACAACCGGTATACACGCCTACGGTTAAAGGTTCACGATCACCAACAATTGGCCCAAAACCATTCTTCTGATAAAAAAGATCGATGGCTTGATTGAGCGTACATTCATCTGGAAATTTATTCGGCTGTTTAACTTGTAAATTCATCTTATATTTATTTAAATGTATGAGGTTAGCTACAATATAATCAATAAATTTATGTTTTTCACGCTTGATTCATCTCGCACAAGGCAGTCACTGATATCAAAACACATCATTAAATGATGCTTTATAATTAAAATTACGATGTGGAGAGTCTATTCGATGTTACAGCGTTCACCGCCCTTTTTAGGTTTTAAGCGAGATATCTTGATTAAAAAACCTCTTGTACAAATTTTAATTTTTTCGTCTTCCATCTTGTCAAGTTCAATCAGTCTTGCTCAAAGCATCAGTTATGCACAAGCGGAACAATCTGTACTAACCGATTCATATAGCACACAAGCCAATCAAGCCTTACAACAGGCGGCAAAATTAGAAGCAGAAGCAGTCAAAGGTTTAGGTCTACCACGTGTCGACTTAAATGTCAGGGCTTATGCCTTTCATAATGAAGTCGATATTCCTTTAAATTCATTTAAAAACAATTTAGAACAAACCCTGTCTCAAGGGATTAATGACCGTATTAATCAAGAAAACCTGCCACCTAATATTTCTGATCCTTTAAAAGAAGGCGTTAATCAAGCCATTCATAGTGGTGTTGGTCTATTTCCAGATTCTGCCAATGTGATTTTAGAAGATCAAGTTGTGCGTCCAACGGTGTCAATACTGATGCCTTTATATACGGGTGGTTTAACTTCTAGCGCCAAAGAAGTGGCGAATATTAAGGCTGAACGTAGTCAACTCAGCAGTAAACAACAACAAGATGTACAACGCTTTGAACTGATTCAGGCCTATTTTAATGTGCAACTGCAAAAGCAATTATTAAGCTCAAGTCATTCCAATTTAAATGCCATGCAAACGCATTACAACAATGCACTCAAACTGGAAAATCAGGGCTTTATTAGCAAAGGGCAACGGATGCAATTTGAAGTGGCAAAAAATAATGCGCAGCGTCTAGAGCAAAATACTGAAGCCAATCTCAAATCGAGCTTATTTCAACTGAATAATTTTTTACAAAGCAGCCAAATTACCGAACTCAGCACACCGTTATTTGTCAATTCTGCGCAAAGCCAATCTTTGAATGGCTTACTTAAAACCTATCAAGATCAATCCTCTCTCATTCGTAAAATGCAAATGGATACGCAACTGGCCAATGCCAATGTAAAAGTGCAAAATGCGGCAAAAAAACCCAATCTTTTTGCCTTTGGCGAGTACAGTCTAGATGACAAGCAAAACTGGATTGTCGGTGTGGTCGCTCGCTATAATTTATTTTCAGGGGTCGATAAAAACAAGAATATTCAAGCCGCTGAATTACAACGCTATGCCTCTGAATTAATCACAGAACGTACCAAACAAGAAATTGAGAATATTATTTACAAGTCCTATAGTGAAGTGACGACGGCACAACAAAGTCATCAACTATTACAACAAAATATGCAAGCGGCTCAAGAGAACCTACGTATTCAAACGCTGTCTTTTAAAGAAGATATGGGCACAGCCACACAAGTGATTGATGCACAAAATGCCTTAACGGGCTTAAAAAGTGAAATGGCACTGAATGCTTATAAATATGTCATGTCATTGGCAACATTATTGCAAAGTCACGGCTCGATTGACCAATTTCAAAGTTATATCAATCAAACTCAAACTTACCACCTTCGTTAATTTTTGATGGGGAATAAAATGAATCAAGATCAAAGCAAGTCTGATCAAGATGTAGAAAATACCTCATCGGAAGGAAACTCTACAGATCTATCAGCTCAAAATAGCAAAACAGAGATGCAAGAAATACCCATTGAACAACAAACAGATGCAGAAACGGAAGCCAAAAATCAGCAAAAGACTCAAACTCAAATAGCAACAGATTCAAACAGCGAACCGAAAAAATCAGCAGCTATAAAGGCAATTGGTTTAATGCTGCTTATTTTACTTTTAGGCTTAATTGCGTTTGGTTTATGGAAAAGCTATCAACCCAAAGAAATTGAATTACAAGGGCGAGTTGAAGCCGACACGATTCATGTCAGTACTAAAGTGCCCAGTCGTATTGAAGAAATTTATGTGCATGATGGACAAAAGGTCAGCAAAGATCAGGAATTGATACGTTTATTTAGCCCTGAGGTAGATGCAAAAAAACAGCAAGCTTTAGGCGTTTTACAATCCGCCCTAGCACTGCAATCGACTGCTGAACGAGGCTCACAACAGGAAAATATTGATACGCTCTATGCCAATTGGCAAAGTTTAAAAGCACAACAAGCCTTAGCTCAAACCACTTATCAACGTGGTGCAAACTTGTTTAAAGAAGGCGTGATTTCCCGCCAACGACGCGATGAAATGCAGGCCGCAGCATTATCTGCAAGTCAACTCACGGAAGCAGCTTATCAACAATATGCACGTGCCAAACGTGGTAGCACACCACAACAGATATCTTCTGCCGATGCACAAGTTCAAATTGCTCAGGCAGCGGTAGCCGAAGCCAATGCTTTAGCAGCGGAAACCAAACTGCGCTCTCCTATCGACGGCACAGTCTCCAAAACCTATGGCAAAGTCTCGGAACTGGTGGCTATGGGAGTGCCTGTAGTCAGTATTATTCAAGATGATGATTTATGGGTAAGCGTAAATGTACGTGAAGACCTATATGCACAAATTTATAAAACCAAAAGCATAGATGGATTTATTCCTGCACTGAACCAAACTGCGACTTTTAAAATTAAGAATATTGAGGCCGAAGGTGAATTTGCCACCATTAAAACCACGCGCCAGACTGGAGGCTATGACATTCGCAGCTTTAAAATTCATTTGGCACCTGTGCAGCCAATCACAGATTTAAAAGTCGGTATGAGCGTTCTATTTAAAATTAAAGAGACTCAATAATGTGGTCGGGCATGCTGCGCGAACTGCGCTATTTACTGACACATAAATGGGACTTGTGCTTAGTCACACTTACCCCTTTATTTATTATTGTGTTGTTTTCCAGCATGTTCTATCAGGGCAAGCCTGAACATTTGCCAATTGCCATTATTGACCAAGACCAAAGCGAACTGAGTCGAAATATTGAAAAATATGTCAGTCATAATTCAGCTTTAAAAATTGCACTAATTTCACAAAACCCCGATGAAGTAGAAAAGCTGCTAAATCAGACTCAAATTTGGGGCTATATTTCTATTCCTGCCGGTGCGGAACAGAGACTGGTTCAAGCTCAAGATGCCGAAATCAGCATTGCTTTTAACCAAAGTTATTTTAGTGTGGGCAATGCGATTTCATCTGCAATGTTATTGAGCACCCTAGAAGCGACCATTGATTTCACTCGGCAAAACTATTTAGCCAATAGCATTCCGTATTTGGATATTCCAACGCCGAATGTCAAAATCTCGCCTTTATATAATCCAAGTTTAAGTTATGAGTTTTACTTAGAACCCTTTATGATTCCTGCAATTCTGCATTTATTATTGTGCTGTTGTGTGGCCTTTGCAGTAGGACAAGAGCTGAAATTTAACACCACGGGACAATGGTTAAATCAGCACAGTATTTTTAGTGCCTTATTGTCTAAAGTTTTAGTCTATGTTGTGATTTTTACTGCATGGACATGGGCTTGGATGTTCTGGCTCATTGAAATTCGTGGTTGGTTTGTTGCAGGCAATCTATGGATGATCTTAATCGGACAATTTTTCTTTTACAGCGCTTATGCCTTAATTAGCAGCACTGTTGTATTGGCAACTCGCGACTTAGCTAAATCGTACGGTTTTATTGCCGTTTATGGTGGCTCCTCTTTAAGTTTTGCTGGGGTCACTTTACCTTTAAATAATGCCCCTCTGTTTACGCAATTTTGGGCCAATATTCTTCCTTATACGCCATATGCAAAATTGCAGACTGAACAATGGGTAATCGGTAGCCCAATCTCCGCATCTCTTTTACCCCTTGCAGTTTTGGCAGTCTATTGTCTATTTTATTTTGCAACAGCGTATTTCTTTCTTAGAAAGTATGTAAAGGGAGTTCACTCATGAAAACCAGCATGAAAGAATTCCTTCATTTTTACTTCAAAACTTTTAAAGATATTGCCCGTAATAGCTCAATCTTTACCACCTTGGTTTTATCAGTATTTTTATATAGTTTTTTCTATCCTACTGCCTATAAAGCCCAGCATGCAGAATCTTTGCCTATTGTGATTGTGGATGAAGAACAAAGTATGCTGACTTCCAACATTATTACTGAAGTTTCAAAAAGCCCAAATGTAAAAATTAAAGCTGTCACAGGCAATTTTGCTGAAGCGCAAATGATGATCAAAACCCAGCAAGCTGACGGTATTTTATTGTTGCCTGACAATTTATCCAATAGTGTTCATCGTGGTGAGGTTGGTGGTGTTGGCTTATATTTAAGTGCTGCTTATTTTCTCAAGACCAAACAAATTGGCTTGGGCATAGCCAGCGCAATTGAACAAGCAATTGCTGAACAGACCGAAAAATTTGGCCATATTTCACATTTCAGCCCTGCTCTTTCGATTCATCAAGTCCCTTTATTTAATACGCTATCTGGTTATGGCAGTTATGTTTTCCCTGCAATTGCCCCGTTAATTATTCATCAAACCATTGTTTTAGGCTTAAGTATGCTCATTGCAGGCTATAGGCAATCCAAGTGGCAACCTAAAAAAACTGAATTTTTCGGACTATTCTGCGCCATTTTAACCATTGGTTGCTTAGGCTGTTTTTATTTATTCGGTTTTACTTTCTGGCTTTATGATTATCCACATGGTGGAAATTTTTGGGGCATGCTTTTGGCGGTGCCGATCTTTATCAGTTGCGTGATTGGGCTAACAATGGTCATTGCTTCATTTTTTGATATGCCAGAACGCGCAGGACACGTCATTGTGTTTACCTCCATTCCGCTATTTTTACTATCAGGCACAGCATGGCCACATGCAGCCATGCCTGAATGGATGCAATACCTAGGCAAGGCACTTCCGTCCACTCAAGGCATTCAAATGTTTATTCAACTCAATCAAATGGGTGTACCAACGGATCTGGTCATTCCAAAAATGATTTATTTGGCAACTATTGGGGCTATATTATTGGTTTTAGGATATTTCCGATTGACACAAAACAATAAAAAATAATGTTCTAATGAGAGACATCATAATATTAATAAATAAAACTTAACAAATAGATCGGATATCCAACGAAAACTGGAATATTTTTGATCAATTGAACAAGTATCGCATAGAAAACGTTAGATTCTATGCATTTATCAATGCAGAATAGCGTTTTTTTCCGTACTCCCAGAATATATTTATTATTCACTCCCATGCTCCCATTAACATGTCGTTATGAAGTCGACAGTTTTATTGCAGCTTTTTTTCACTAAATATCTGATTTTAATGGATTAACATGAAGAAAATTAAGATTAGCCTTGCATGGCAAATCGTAATTGCACTCATTTTAGGTGTGCTTGTAGGCTCTTTTTTACACTACTCTCCCGAATACCGTGAAGTTTTAATTAATAATTTACTTAGCCCATTGGGTGCAATTTTTATTAATTTAATTAAGATGATCGTTATTCCACTTGTTGTTTCAATGCTGATTTTAGGTATTGCCAATACAAGTCACGGTCAAAATTTAGGTAAACTTGGTTTCAAAACCATTGTTTATTTTGAAGTCATTACAACCATTGCCATTATTGTTGGTCTTGTTGCTGCCAATGTATTCCAGCCAGGTGCTGGCATTGATATGTCGAGTTTAACGCAAACCGATATCTCTAAATACCAAGCAACAACACAGGAAGTGAGTAGCCATGCTCACGGTCTGGTTAATACCATTTTATCTTTAATTCCTTCCAATATTTTTGGAGCACTGACTGATGGGCACATGTTGCCGATCATCTTCTTCTCAGTGATCTTTGGTGTTGGTTTAGGATCGTTAGCTAAAGAAACCAAACAGCCTTTAATTAATGTATTACAAGCTATTTCTGAAACCATGTTCAAAGTGACGCATATGATCATGCTTTTTGCACCTTTCGGTGTATTTGGTCTGATTGCGGCAACAGTTGCAAACTTTGGCTTTAGCTCTCTACTTCCATTAGTGAAGTTGGCGCTTTTAGTCTATGGCGCTATTTTCTTCTTCACCTTTATCGTTTTGGGTGCAGTCGCTAAATTCTGTGGTTTCAGCATTTGGGCACTTATTAAAATTTTAAAAGATGAACTGATTCTGGCGTATTCAACTGCGAGTTCAGAAACGGTTTTACCGCGCATTATGGAAAAGATGGAAGCCTATGGCGCACCAAAATCCATTACCAGTTTTGTCATTCCAATTGGTTATTCATTTAACTTAGATGGCTCTACGCTTTATCAAAGTATTGCCGCTATTTTTATTGCGCAGCTTTATGGTATTGATTTAAGTCTGACCCAACAAATTATTTTAGTATTAACTTTAATGATTACTTCTAAAGGTATTGCTGGTGTTCCGGGCGTGTCTTTTGTGGTGTTGTTAGCAACATTGGGTAGTGTCGGTATTCCGCTTGAAGGTCTTGCATTTATTGCAGGTATTGACCGTATTTTAGATATGGCACGTACTGCATTGAATGTCATTGGTAACTCGTTGGCTGTTCTTGTAATTAGTAAATGGGAAGGCCAATTCGATACTGAAAAACAAAAGAATTATGCTGTTGTAATGCAAAAAAATCATGAGATTAAAATGCAGGATGCTGCGTAATTCATGAAATTTAAAAAGGAAGCTTCGGCTTCCTTTTTTTATGTTACTTAGATTTCAATTAACACTTAGTGAATCTATTCATCTTATAACTCATGCTTTTTCTTTTAGAGCGAGTTTTAACAACATATTTAAAGAATTTTGTAAAAGATCTGCTGACTCCTGTTGATGGACTACAAAATTTTCCAAAGTCTTTACTAATGATTTTTTCGATTTATTTAATTTCGTAGTAGCACGTGAAAACTTATGAACACTTTCTTTAAGATAAATCATTGTCGGAATACTATCCTCTACCGTCTTCTTAAACTCATCAATGTGTGAAAAAACCCCATTTAACACATCATTTTCATCATTAAAGTCCTCGGCGTAAATACTCGAAGCAATATTAAAATAGTTCATAGAATTTACAAGATAACTTCTTTGCTTATCTATATTAGCCTCTAAAACTAAACTAAACGCATCCACATCTTCACTAAAAATATTAATAATTTTAGACTTTTCTTTATCAGTTGAACATAAATCCAATTTAGATTTTGTTTTTAGCATAGCCTCATTAAATATTAAACCTGCTTTAGTGAATATAGTAGTTATTTGGGTGCTTTTTTCTAGTTCATCGATTGATAAAGATATGGCATCATAATAACCAATATCTTCATCAATATTATGCAACTGTAAAGATATACTATCTTTTGACAGACCCAGTTCCTGTCTATTTGAGATTCTGTCCCAATCTATTAATATAGTAGTTAATAAGTTTCTAATATTATTATCAAAATCATCTCCTTTAATTTCTGACCTATAGCAGCCAATTTCAGAAATTTTTCTTTTAAATTCTTTTACTAATGTAAATTGATCAATATCTATATCATTCACTGTAAAGCCATCAGTTTTAAAAAAGAAACAAATATCTGCTAGTTTTCCTTGTTTATATCTATCATATGCGAGATTAAACTCTTCCTCTGTTCCTGAACCAGCATTGGGAGTCGGAGTCCCAAAACGTATTGATAGAATACCAAGGAAAATATCATATTCTCCAATTTGTTCATTAATCACATTTTGGGCATATCTAGAAATTGAAGGAACAACCTCTTCCCAACCTACTATTTCTAACCTTCGCCCTAAAACTTGCGACATGTTTTTATTCAACTCATCTGCTATCTTGAAAACTTTACTTCGTTCAATTTGAACATCTGATGGTGAAGACAAAAAGACTCTAATATTTTGAATGCTTTTAATCATAATAATTTCGCATATATATTTATCTTGATAGATTGTTATTTATTTGATTTATTAACACAATATATTAACGACACCACATGTCGTACAAATTATAATCAATTATTTCAAAATATTACTAACAAAAAAAAGAGCGCCTAAGCGCTCTTCATTTCAAGTCAAAACTTACTCTTCTTCAGATTCATTTAAATCTGATTCATTGCCAGTTTCATCAGCAATCATTTCGTCATCAATTAGAATTTCAGAATCAATCAAAGCTTCAGAAGTCGTTACTGCTTCATCTTCAACCGCTGCTACAAATTCTTCTTCTTCAACTGCTTCGACAGCAACAACACCCACAAGCACTTCATCTTGACCTAAACGGATCAAACGAACACCTTGCGCATTACGACCAGTTTGTGCAACTTCAGAAGCACGAGTACGCACTAAAGTACCGCCATCAGAAATCAACATCAACTCTTTAGATGCATCAATCGCAACCGCACCGACAAGCTCGCCATTACGTTCTGAAGTCTTAAGTGCAATAACACCCTTACCACCACGTTTTTTGGTTGGAAAATCACCGACTGGTGTACGTTTACCGTAACCATATGCAGAAGCACACAGTACTTCACCTGTTTCAGGTACTACGACCAACGATACAATACGACTGACTAAAACTGAATCCGAGCCATCTTCATCATCAGACTCTACATCAGTATCTTCGGTATCTTCAACTTGTGCTGCACCAATCGTGACACGCATACCGCGTACACCTTTAGCAGAACGACCCATTGAACGTACATCAGTTTCAGCAAAACGAATCGCCTTACCTTCATTGGAGAACAACATAATCTGCTGTTCACCATCGGTAATCGCGACACCAATTAAGGTATCTTCTTCATTTAACTCAATCGCACGTAAACCATTTGAACGAACATTACTAAATTGTTCAAGCTCAACGCGTTTAATCGTACCGAACTCAGTCGCCATAAAGACATAGAAGTTTTTACGAACAGCTTCAGCTTGCTGTGCAAAGTCAGCAATAATTTCATCATCTAAATCAGTGCCAGAAAGTTCTACCCCTAATTGTTTCAATTGAACACGTAAAGCATCAGATAAATCATCTGCACCATCTTCAAGTTCAGCTAAAGCAGCTTCAAGTTCAACAAAATGACCATTAATTACTTCATTTTCTTGCAGTTTAGCTTTATTGGCTTTTACAAATGCTTGGAACGCAACCAAACGATCTTTAAATTTCTTCGGTGCATCAATCACAGGTAAAATTGCTGTAATGGTCTCATTGGCATCCAGTGGCAACAAGTTCACCATTGGGCGACCTTTTGCACCGCGTGATGCTTGTGGCACGTCATAGACTTTCAAACGGTACACTTTACCGACATTGGTAAAGCAAAGAACCGTTGCATGATTCGATGTCACAATCAGATGTTGAATGTAATCATCTGCTTTCATGGATGTTGCAGACTTACCACGACCACCACGACGCTGCGCAGCATAGTCAGATAATGGTTGTGTTTTTGCATAACCTGTTTTCGAAACGGTCAGTACCATTTGTTCTTCAGGAATTAAATCTTCACGTGAGAAATCAATGCGTGACTCAACAATCGCAGTTTTACGTGCATCGCCATATTGTTGCAAAATCAATGCGAGTTCTTCACGAATCACATTCATCAACAAATTAAAGTCATTTAAAATGGCAGTGAGTTCAGCAATTTGACCCAAAATTTCAGAATATTCTGCGTGTAACTTGTCTTGTTCAAGACCCGTTAAACGGTGTAAACGTAATTCTAAAATTGCACCCACTTGCGCAGGTGAAAGACGGTAAATACCACCATCAAAACCATAAGGTTTAGACAGATCTTCACCATCAATAATTTCTGGACGTACAGAAACTGAACCTGCTTTTTCCAGTAATGCAACCACGCCACCCGCAGCCCACTCGCCTACTTGTAAACGCTCACGCGCTTCAGCTGGATTAGCAGAACTTTTAATGGTTTCAATAATCGCATCGATATTGGCTAAAGCAACTGTTAAGCCTTCCAAGATATGACCACGTTCACGCGCTTTACGCAGTTCAAACATGGTACGACGCGTCACCACTTCTTGACGATGACGAATAAATGCCGCGATGATATCTTTTAAATTCATCAACTTCGGCTGACCATTGTCTAGGCAAACCATGTTGATACTGAACGAATTTTCAAGCTGAGTATTTTGGAACAGGTTATTAACAATGACTTCTGCGTTTTCGCCACGCTTTAAGTCAATTGCAATACGCATGCCGTCTTTATCAGACTCATCACGTAGTTCTGAAATACCTTCAAGTTTTTTCTCTTTGACCAATTCAGCAATACGTTCAATGGTTCTTGCTTTATTGACTTGATACGGAATTTCAGTGAATACAATGGTGGTACGACCATTCTTCGGATCTTCTTCGAAGTGATACTTACCACGAATATGTAAACGGCCTTTACCCGTACGATAGGCATCCACAATACCGGATTTGCCGTAAATGATACCGCCTGTAGGGAAGTCAGGCCCTGAGATATACTGCATTAAACCTTCAATGCTGATGTTCGGGTTATCTGCATAAGCCAAGCAAGCATTAACCACTTCGGTCATGTTGTGCGGCGCCATATTGGTCGCCATACCCACAGCAATACCCGTTACGCCATTGATCAATAAATTTGGAATACGGGTCGGCATGACTTGCGGTATACGCTCAGAACCGTCGTAGTTATCTTCCCATTCGACTGTATCTTTTTCTAAATCAGCCAACATTTCATGAGTCAATTTACGCATACGGACTTCGGTATAACGCATTGCTGCTGCACTATCACCGTCGACAGAACCAAAGTTACCTTGACCATCGACCAATTGATAACGCAAGCTAAAATCTTGAGCCATACGTACAATGGTTTCATAAACAGCAGAATCACCATGTGGGTGATATTTACCGATCACGTCACCGACTACACGCGCAGATTTTTTATAAGCTTTGTTGTAGTCATTGCCCAATTCGTGCATAGCGAACAGCACACGACGATGAACAGGCTTTAAACCGTCTCTCACGTCTGGTAATGCACGAGATACAATAACACTCATGGCATAATCGAGATATGAGCTTTTAAGTTCATCCTCAATGGCAATCGGTCTAATTTCCGATACGCTCATGCATACTCCTTATTACAAACAGTACAGTATTGAACCGCTCGTTTTATATAATCAATCTTGCAAAAATTAACCCAAAATAAGCTGAGCTAAAGTCTAAATACAGCCGTAAATTATAGCATAAAAGGCTTACTAACAGGGAGTTTAGTAATCTGAAAAATAGCATTTTTTTACAATAAAAAGTTTATTAGAATTAATAAGTTAAAAATCTAATTTTCTACTTTTTGACGAACAGAATAAACGCTTATTTTTTAATCTAAAATAACGCCATTTCCAATAAAAAAGTCAGCGTAAATTCAAAACCATCATTTATACAAATGGGCATTTTCTCTTTGGAAAAAAATTAAATCCAACTCTAACGATTTACCTGTCAGTTGAAAAAGCATGCTATGCATCTGTCCTCGATGATGAGTTTGATGATTAAATAGATGCGCTAATATCTCGATTAATGGTTCAGTATAAGTCTGACCACGACGAATATAGGTGATAAGCCCGTTAAAGGCAGCTTCATCATATTCATTGAGAAAGCCAATTAAACGCTGATCATGCTCAAATCTCGCAGGAATCAACAACATGATCTGGGGGTAAAGAATCTCATCTAAGGCATAATTTGAGGCCACTACACCCTTAATACGTTCAAACCAGAGTAAATCGCCTACCAGTAGATGATTTGCCGTTTGCATAGGGGATTTAAAATAGGCTCCGCAATCTTGATTTAGTTGTTCTTCTGGTAGCGTGGTTAAAATAGAAAATAACTTCTGGTTTGCCCACTGATTATAATGAGCTAACATAAGAAAATAGGTTTTAAAACGATAACTCATCTACAATCCCTTCGTTTATTTGTTGTTATTTTTTAACATAAAAAACGCCCCTTTCGGAGCGTTTTTATTCAAACACAAGTTCATAAATTAGATTTTAGAAACCAATTCTGGAACCACAGTGTTCAAGTCACCCACTAACCAGTAATCTGCTACTGCGTTAATTGGCGCTTCTTCATCTTTGTTGATCGCAACGATCACTTTAGAATCTTTCATACCTGCCAAATGCTGAATCGCACCTGAAATACCCACAGCAATATAAAGGTCAGGTGCAACAATTTTACCTGTTTGACCGACTTGCATGTCATTTGGTACAAAACCAGCGTCAACCGCAGCACGTGAAGCGCCTTGAGCCGCACCCAGTTTGTCCGCCAATGGATCTAGTACAGTGTGATAGTTCTCACCTGAACCCACACCACGACCACCAGAAACCACAATACGCGCAGCTGTTAATTCTGGACGTTCAGATTTCACAATCTCTTCAGAAACAAACTTAGAGATACCTGCATCTTGCACGTCGCTTACAGCTTCAACAGCAGCTGAACCGCCTGTTGTAGCTACAGGATCAAATGCAGTACCACGTACAGTTGCAACGACAATGGCTTCTGAAGATTCTACAGTTGCAATCGCATTACCTGCATAAATTGGACGTTTGAAAGTTTTAGGGCTTTCAACAGCAATGATGTCAGAGATCATGCTGACGTCTAACAGTGCAGCCGCACGTGGAAGGATGTTTTTACCAGTTGTTGTAGAAGTCGCAAGGATATGTGAATAACCTTTGCCTAACTCAGCAACTAAAGCAGCTACATTTTCAGCCAATTGGTTGGCATAAGCCGCGTTGTCAGCAAGTAATACTTTGCTTACACCCGCAACTTGAGCCGCTTGATCAGCAACAGCCTGAGCGCCTGAACCCGCAACCAATACAGTGATATCACCACCGATTTTTTGAGCTGCCGCAACAACGTTTAAAGTCGCACCGTTAAGTGTCTTATTGTCGTGCTCAGCGATAACTAAAATACTCATGATTTTATCCTTCTGTATTAGATCACTTTCGCTTCGTTTTTCAATTTTTCTACAAGCTCATCCACAGATTTCACTTGTACGCCAGCTTTACGCTCTGCTGGTGGTTCAACTTTAACTGTTTTAAGTTTAGTTGTCGCTGAAACGCCATAATCCGCAGGTGACTTCACATCAAGCGGTTTTTTACGCGCTTTCATGATGTTTGGAAGCGCAGCATAACGTGGCTCATTCAAACGTAAGTCAGTGGTGATAATTGCAGGAGTATTCAATTCAACCGTTTGTAAACCACCGTCTACTTCACGCGTCACTTGAACTTTGTCACCAGTAACATTCACAACAGAAGCAAATGTACCTTGACCAGCACCCAGTAAAGCACCCAACATCTGACCAACTTGATTAGAGTCATCATCAATCGCTTGCTTACCCAGAAGGATCAGTTCTGGTTTTTCTTGTTCTACAATGCCTTTTAAGATTTTAGCCACTTCAAGTGCACCAATCTCATCCGTCGTTTCAACCAAGATACCGCGGTCAGCACCCAGTGCCATAGAAGAACGAATTTGTTCTTGCGCTTCTTTAGGACCAATAGAAACCACAACGATTTCCGAAACTGTTCCTTTTTCTTTTAAGCGAACCGCTTCTTCCACTGCGATTTCACAGAATGGGTTGATCGACATCTTAACGTTAGTAAGGTCTACCCCACTATTGTCTGGTTTTACGCGAACTTTGACGTTGGCATCAACCACACGTTTTACAGCAACAAGAGCCTTCATGTAATCCTCGGCTGTTTTAGCAAAAGTAAAATTGAGAAAAGTTATAATAACTCTTCAGTTAAAATTTTTAGGTGCCCTATCTTGCAATGTGTATGGCATTTCGGTCAAGTCACAATTATCGAAACAGCGGTAAAAATACGTCAAATTCCTTGAACTAGGCGTTCATGTTTTTTTAATTTTTTTTTATTCAGCTGAATTCTATCAATATTGAGTTAATTTCTAAGCATTGATTTTTATTATTTTTTTATTTGATTAGGCTCATCAAAGGTTCTGATTTGATCCTTATTTTGGATTATTTTTGGGTTTAATCAACTTACCCTTCTTGCACAAATGTATAAGTTACGTCCTGTCATTTAAGACAGATTGATCTCATTACTGTGTTGTATTTGTCGTAAAACGGGTCACTTCTTTAAGTTAAACATGTCACAAATGACGTTTAATTTATAAATCCAACACGACATAAAGTGCTGCATAAAAAAAGCATGCCATTATAGACATGCTTTCATCGTACGATTATTGAATAATGAGCCAAGTTGCAGCAAGCATTAATAAGCCGCCTGAACCACCATCAATCCATTTTTGTTTACGTTCATCAATCTGTGTTTTTTGGCTAATTTTGGCAAAAATCACACTTAAACCACCGTACACTACAAAACATAAGCCAATAAAGATAAAAGAAAGGATTAAGCCCTGACTGATTGTATTGCCTGTTTTATCGATAAATTGCGGTAAAATGGCAAAGTAAATCAACATGCCTTTTGGATTTAATAAAGCAGTAAAGAAGCCTTTTTGAATCGGTTTGGCTGTATTTTTCTTTTCAATGGCTAATTTCTGCGTGTTAAAAACAGATTTAATTAAACTCAAAGCCAAAAATAAAAGGTAAGCGATCCCTAACCAGCGAATGCTTTCAAACAGAATGGGAAAGGACACAATAATCGCTGCAATACCTAAAGCCACCAAAACAGAATGGACTAAATATCCTAAACATACCCCAACAGTCGCCATCATACCGGCTTTCACATCTTTACCCATCACTTGCGACAAGATAAACAACATATCTGGCCCAGGTGTAAAAATAAGCGGGATTACCGTTAAGGCGAAGAGTAAAAATACTGACATTTCCTTTTTCCCTTTCTATATTTTGAAAGTGGAAATAAGTATCGAATAAATGTCACGAAATAGGGTTTCAAAATATTCTATAATTAGAATTATTTTTCGAATTATATTCTAATTTATGAAACCATTATCTAAATCTATTTCAGTAAAACTTGATCGTATAGATAAAAATATCATTCGTGAATTGCAAATCAATGGCCGTATGCAAAATAATGATTTGGCTCGTGAAATTGGACTATCACCATCCTCTTGTTTACGACGGGTGAAATTACTTGAAGAATCAGGTGTTATTCAAAGCTATACCACCATTGTTGATCCGCAAAAAATTGGTTTACAACTGATTTTATTTTCACGTATTTGGTTAGTTGGGCAAGATGCCGAAACGATTGATTGCTTTATTGAAGCGATGAAAGAGCTGCCTCAAGTGATGGAGTGTTATATTATTTTAGGTGAATCTGATGCCATGCTGAAAGTTGTGGTTCCAGATTTAGAAAGCTATCGTAAATTTCAGTCTGCACATTTAACCAAGAAAAATGGCATTACCAGTGTGAAAACGGATTTACCCAGTCAAATTATTAAACAAAGTTTTCAGCTTCCACTGGACGATCTTTAGGACATTATGTTGAATCGACAGCTTGAGACATCGCGTTTAATTTTAAGGTCATGGAAAAATTCCGATCTCAAGCCCTTTTATGCGCTAAATTCCAATGCCGACGTGATGCGCTATTTTCCAAGTTGCCTCACACAACCACAAAGTGATGCCTTAGCAAAAAAGTTTCAAAGCATAATCGACATTCAAGGTTGGGGTTTTTGGGCAGTAGAGTTAAAACAAACGGGTGAGTTTATCGGTTTCATTGGTTTACATCAGCAACCTAATCAATTTACATTTTCACCCTGTACCGAAATCGGCTGGCGACTTGAGCAAAAATTTTGGGGCAAGGGTTTTGCAACCGAAGCCGCGATTGCTTGCTTAGATTTTGCTTTTGATTCACTTCATTTAAATGAAGTGGTTGCATTTACTGCACAACAAAACAGTAAATCCCAAGCCCTAATGCAACGCCTAGGAATGCAATTTCAACACTATTTTAATCATCCTGCATTAGATCATCGTAGCCCACTACAAAGACATGTGCTTTATCAAATAAATGCAGCTCAATTTAAACCAGCTGGTTTTCTAAAAAATCACGATGAATGTGACTTAAATCAATCAGCTCATACGCTTGAAGATTAAATATTTTCCAGATTTCTAAAAAGTCTTCTTTTAAATCAACATTAATCATGATAATCGGACGTTCTTGCCATTGTAGGTCTGAAATCCAAAGATAAGTTTCTTTACTCTCCGAATTAACCGCTTGCACCTTACCTTCGGCATTAATGCCTTGCACATGCGTATTTTCAGGTAAAGAGGGTTCGATATTTGGCAAACTAATTTCCACAAAATGTTTGACCTGTCTTAAACCATAACCTGCAAAAATTTCTTTTTGTGCTTCGGTTAATTGTGCATATTTTTGTTCAATATTTTTCATTTCCGTTACCCTCCATCTACGCATTCATCATTTTCAATTCGCTATATTATTTTTATTCTACAAAAATAAAATACGACCATCCTATAATAAAGCAACTTTTTTCACTGCGCCCAACCTCAAGTACATTTTCTATTTTCATTTTAAAGAATATGCAGATATTGTTCCAATCTTATGAATCGCAATAAAAAACATACAAACTAACCTACATATTTTATAACAATTGACAGTTTTGACATTTTTTTCATCAACCACAAAACAAAAAACTCTACAATTTTGCTGCAAATATGCCCACATGAAAGGATTATGCTAAAAAATTGTTCAAAAATCTAACCACAAAATAAAATGCCCTTTCAGATCAAACATTGAACAATATTCACCTACTCACATTCAAGAATCACTTTATAGGAGTCATTTTATAGGAGATCATATGAAAAATAATGTTCTGATTGTTGGTGCAGGGCCAACGGGTTTAATCCTTGCACTTTGGCTCAGTAAACAAGGGATTCCTGTCCGAATTATTGATAAAAATGCAGAACCCAGTCAAAGCTCACGGGCACTGGGTATTCATGCACGCACGCTCGAATTATATCAACAGATGGATTTGGCAGAAGAAGTCATTCAAGCGGGTTATCCGAATATACAGCTCAATTTATGGGCATTGGGGAAAAAACGTGGTGTTTTGAAATTAATCGAACAAGGCAAAACACTCACGCCCTATCCTTTTATTTTAATCTATCCACAAGATCAACATGAACGACTGCTGATCCGACATTTAGAAAAATTGGGGGTGCATGTTGAACGCTCCAGCGAACTGATTAGTTTCAGCCATCATTCAGACCATATTTGTGCAGAAATTCGTAGCCCAAAGGGTTTAGAGCACTATTCTGCCCGTTTTTTGGGTGCCTGTGATGGCGGAAAATCACCTATACGACATCAATTAGGGCTGAAATTTTCTGGTGGAACGTATTCAAAACTTTTCTATGTTGCGGATGTCAACGTACAAGGAACTGCTGTCGATGGTGGTGTGCATATTTCTTTAGATCGAGAGGATTTTGTTTTATTGTTTTCTTATGGGCAACTCGGACAAGCACGCCTGATTGGGCTAATTCGTGAGGATCGTATTCAAGCTGGGCAAAACTTAAGCTTTGATGATGTCGCACATACCGCTATTCAAGACCTAGGTCTAACCATCGAAAAGGTCAACTGGTTTTCGACCTATCGCGTGCATCATCGTATTGTTTCAGACTATCGCATCAGTAACGTTTTTCTGCTGGGTGATGCCGCACATTTACATAGTCCAGCAGGTGCTCAAGGGATGAATACGGGTATTGGTGATGCCATTAATCTGGCTTGGAAATTAGCCGCAGTTATCAAAGGTCAAGCCTCGGAACAACTGTTAGAAAGCTATCAAATTGAACGGCGAGCATTTGCTAAAAAACTGGTAAAAAGCACCGATCGAATCTTTAGTATAATCACCGCAGAAGGTGCTTTAGCCGCTGAAATTAGAACCAAAATTGCTCCCTATCTATTGCCTAAAATTTACAACAATGCGCCACTGAGTCACTTCATTTTCCGTATCATTTCACAGCTTGGCATCCATTATCGGCACAGTCCACTCAGCCAAGGCAAAACTGGTAAAATTCATGCAGGTGATCGGTTACCTTGGATTCAACAAGCACAAAGCAATAATTTTAAAACTTTAAAACAGATGCTTTGGCAGATTCATGTCTATGGCACAGCACAGTCAGAACTACAAACATGGTGCCATCAGCACAATTTGCCTTTATCCAAATTTGTTTGGGATACGAACTGCAAAAAGGTCGGTTTACTCGAAAATGCGGTTTATCTCATTCGTCCTGATACCTATATCGCCTTGATAGATGCACAAGCCAACATCGACACTTTGGAACAATATTTTCAAAAAATACAGATGAAATATCCAGAAAAAATAGAAGCGAACAGCAAAAATATGCTTGGATAAAATTAAGATTTTTGTGCTCGTGGATGTGCCTGATCATACACTTTCGCCAACTGCTCAAAATCGACATGGGTATAAATTTGCGTGGTGGTTAAATTACTATGCCCTAACATTTCTTGCACCGCACGCAAATCACCACTATTCGACAACATATGACTGGCAAAACAGTGTCTTAACAAATGTGGATGTAAATCGATATTTACCCCTGCACGTTGTGCTTGAAATTTCACCCGATTTTCAATTTGTCGTGCACCCAACGGATTACCTTTTTGGGTAATAAATACATTGGCCTCAGGCACAAAATCACCATTCCAAAGGGGATAAACTTGTAACCATTGCATGACTGCATCTTTGGCTTTTGAACCAAAAGGCACCACACGTGTTTTATTGCCTTTACCGATAATACGTAAAAGAAGTCGATTAAAATCAATATCTTTAATACGTAGCCCTTGTACTTCTGCCAAGCGTAAACCACTGGAATACAACAATTCTAAAATGGCTTTATCACGCAGCCACATTTGTTGCTGTACTTCACTTTCAGGTTTGGGCTGATCTAAAATTTGGTTAATCGTTTCAATATCCACCATACCCGGCAAAGGTCTAGGTTGGCGTTTTAACTGAAAATCATCGGCTGGATTAAAAGCCAAATATTGACCCTGCTCTGCCCATTTCATAAACTGCCGAATCGAAGATAATAAGCGTTGTAAACTACTGGAGCTGAGTTGTTGCCATTCTACTTTTTGAGCTAAAAATTCACGTAAATCTGTAGATTCCACATTCATTAAACTGAGTTTTTTCACTGCACAAAAATTTAAAAAATCGGAAACATCACGATCATACGCTTGTAGTGTATGTTTGGATTGATTTTGAATTTCTCGTTCTTTAAGCCACATCACCAATAAATCCGTTGGAGAATAGTTCTGCATTTCAGGCTCAATCACATTTTTTCTCACTGTATTTAATCGGTTTTTATTCAAAATTCAATCGTAAATAGAGAATTTATGCTGCAACTTTTTCATACTATCGGCTCCATTCTAACTTACCTAAGCAATCATGCTATCAACTAGATGCTCAAATAAAAAAGCACCATCATAATGACAGTGCTTTTTAATCAAACCATGCATTTTTATGCTTGGTAATAACTCAAATCGATACGGCCTTCATAGACATTTGCTGTTGGACCCGTCATCCAAACCACATCGCCTTCACGCCATTCAATTTGCAATTTACCACCAGCCAGTTCAATTTCCACAGCATTACCTAGTAGACCACGGCGCATACCTGAAATTGCAGCTGCGCAAGCACCTGTACCACACGCTAAAGTTTCACCTACACCACGCTCAAATACACGTAAGCGCGCATGTGTTTCATCCATAATTTGCATAAAGCCCGCATTGACACGTTGCGGAAAACGTTCATGTGACTCAACTTGTGGCCCCATTCCTGCAACATCAGCAGTCAACACATCAGGAACAATTGTCACTGCATGCGGATTACCCATATTCACCACATCAATGATAATACTTTCATCATTGGCCAAATCTAAGCTATATAGGTTTTCAGGCTCATCAGCAAGGAATGGAATTTGGTTCGGTAAGAATTTTGGATAGCCCATATTGACGCGAACCCAGCCATTTTGACCCAGTTCAGGTTCAACAATCCCCGCTTTGGTTTGTACTTTAATTTTGGTTTTGGTGGTCAATTTGCGCTCATGCACAAAGCGTGTAAAACAACGAACACCATTACCACACTGTTCAACTTCAGAACCATCCGCATTAAAAATACGATATTTAAAATCGACATTGGGTAAATCGGGTGGTTCAACAATCAGTAATTGGTCAAAACCAATCCCGAAATGACGGTCAGCTAAACGCTGAATGGTCATAGTATCTAGGTAAGCACGCTGGCTGATCAGATCAACCACCATAAAGTCATTGCCTAGACCATGCATTTTAGTAAATTCTAAAAACATCTTGAATGACTCCTTAAGGCAATAAGCGTTCTTTATCCCATAATGATTGTATGGTTTCACGTTCACGAATTAAATGCGCTTGATCACCATCGACCATCACTTCAGCCGCACGACCACGACTGTTGTAATTTGAACTCATCACAAAACCGTATGCACCTGCACCCAAGACGGCAAGGACATCATTTTCTTGAAGCGCTAACTGGCGTTCTTTACCCAAAAAATCGCCCGTTTCACAAATCGCGCCCACCACATCCCATTCTTTTGCTTCAACATCGGTACGTGGTGTCACTTCTTGAATATCCATCCATGCTTCATATAAAGCTGGACGAATCAAGTCATTCATTGCCGCATCAATAATGGCAAAATTACGATGATTGGTCGGTTTGAGTAAATCTACTTTGGTGAGCAATACACCTGCATTGGCAGAAATACTACGTCCCGGTTCCATATACACTTTTAAGCCCAATTTTTCTAAAGCAGGCTTCAGTGCATTGGCATATTCAGTAACGGTTGGTGGCACTTCATCTTTATAGGTCACGCCTAAACCACCACCGATGTCGATGTGTTTAAGATGAATACCCAGCTCTTTCAATTTTTCAATCATCATGATCACACGATCAAGTGCATCGACAAAAGGCTGAGTTTCAGTGAGTTGCGAACCAATATGACAGTCAATGCCAATCACATTTAAATTCGACAATGAAGCTGCATATTGATAGGTTTCAAATACGCTGTCAGATGGAATACCAAATTTATTTTCTTTTAAACCCGTCGAAATGTATGGATGTGTTTTCGCATCGACATCTGGGTTGACACGTAAAGAAACAGGTGCTTTTTGCCCCAATTCAGCCGCAACTTTTTGAATGCGATCCAGCTCTGCATATGACTCAACATTGAAGCAAGCAATGCCCACTTCTAAAGCTTTTTTAATGTCTGCTTCTGATTTACCTAGACCAGAGAATACAATTTTAGAAGCATCCCCACCCGCTTTCAATACACGAGCAAGCTCACCGCCAGTCACAATATCAAAACCAGCACCTTGCTTGGCCAATACATTCAATACCGCAATATTTGAGTTTGACTTTACCGCAAAACAAATTTGATGATCGATAAAGCTAAATGCACGATCCATATCGAGATAATGCTTTTCAAAAGTGGCTTTTGAATAAACATAAAGTGGCGTGCCAAATTGCTGCGCAAGTTGTTGCAATGAACATTGCTCTGCGTGCAAAACCCCATGAATGCGGGTAAAACTCATGAATGTATCCTTTCTATGAAAGCGTTAAGGTGTAGAAGGCTGATTAGACTCAGTATTCGGTGTTTCAAGCTCTTTCTGTTCAGATTGTTGATTCTGTTCAGACTGCTTTTTGGAATCGACATTGGGATATAACAAATACTTGGAACGCTTGTCGTAATTTTGATCATTCGGTAACTGTAAAGCTCCAGATTGACCACAACCGACCAAGGCAAAACCTGTCGCCAATAAACTGATGTAGCAAATGACAAGACGCATCTGACCACCTATCCTATGTTTTCAAAGAAGTATAACTCGATCACAGCCGTGACCAAAGTGCTAAACGCTAGAGATTATCGTGAGTTAAAAAAAAACGCCAGTTTCAAACTGGCGTTTTTCACCAACAAAGGGCTTATTTATGTTTCGGTTTATAGAAACCAAAGTAACCAATAATCAAGATAATAAACCAAATTGGACTAACCATCAGTGCTTTCATGGTATCGGCTTCTAATGACAAAACGTAAATCACGCCAATAAAGAAGATGATAACGACCCAACAGGTAAACAATCCACCAGGTAATTTAAAGGTTGATTTCGCATGAAGTTCTGGACGCGTTTTATAGTAAACAATATAGCTCCAGATAATCATTAACCATACACAGATGAACAAAATGGTTGAAAGTGTGGTGGCCAAAGTAAAGGCTTCAACAGTATTCGGTACAAAGTACTGAAGTGCAGCACCTAACAACAAACATACCGCAGAGAAATACAAGGCATTGGCAGGAACAGCACGCTTATTTAAATGTCCAAATGCTTTAGGTCCTTGTTCTTCACGAGATAAACCAAACAACATCCGACTGGTTGAAAATACACCGCTGTTCATAGATGACATCACTGAAGATAACACCACCAAATTCATGATGATTGCAGCTGCGGCAATACCTGCTTGACTAAACAAGTTTACAAAAGGACTAACCGTTGGATCAATTTTATTCCATGGTGTCACGGACATAACAATCACCAGTGCCAACACATAGAAAATAATGATACGCACTGGAATCGAGTTCACGGCTTTTGGTAAGTTACGTTCAGGATCTTTGGTTTCAGCCGCAGTTGTACCCACAAGTTCCACGCCCACAAAAGCAAAAATTGCAATTTGGAAACCCGCAAGGAAGCCTGTCGCACCTGTTGGGAAAATACCACCATGTGACCATAAATGCGTAAACGAGGCAACCTCACCTGCTGTCGAGGTAAAACCAGTAAAGATCATCCATAAGCCGACACCAATCAGCACGACAATGGCAATAATCTTAATTAATGCAAACCAGAACTCGAGTTCACCGAACAGTTTTACAGTCACAAGGTTTAAACCGATGATGAAAACAATCGCGGCAATACTGATCATGACCCCTTCTGCTGGGCTAAAGGGCATTCCATTATTAAAGAACTGTAAGTAATAAATAATCGCAGAAAGATCGGCAATCCCTATCGTGATCCAGCACAACCAATAGGTCCAGCCGACAAAATAGCCTGCCCACGGTCCAATTAAATCGGTACAGAAATCAATAAAAGATTTGTACTGTAAGTTAGATAGCAATAATTCGCCAAGCGCACGCATGACAAAAAACACCATAAAACCAATAATCATATAAATAATTAAAATTGAAGGACCCGCTAGGCTGATGGTTTTACCCGACCCCATGAACAATCCCGTACCAATTGCCCCACCGATTGCAATCAATTGCAAATGTCGATTAGACAAACTTCGTTGCAGTTCACCATTTTCAGCGGTCGAACTTGTATTTTGATGTGACATTATTTCATTCATCTTCGACGTCTATCGCAACAAATTAACGTAAAAAATACAGAAAACAATAAAAAACTGTGCACTATCTATATTTTCTAATTAAGTAAGTAAGTTAATTTATTTTTCTTATATAGAAAAATGATGAAAAATTGATTTAAAAATAAACATAAATAATTCATTTTAAATGCTTGTAAAAGTGCTGAACTTTAGCTAAAAAATAAATAACAATAAAACAAAATGCTTTCATAACAAATCCAGCAGCAAGTAACAAAAATTAAAACCTTTTCAACCATAAGGAATAAATGTCTTAGTAGCGTTATAACAAATGATCAGGAAGGTCCCCAATATGGCACACCACTTGCTTAAGCATTGATAAATCTAAATAAGCCATTCACGAAACTCTAGACGAAAAGAAGAAGCTATGATGCAAAACTTACAATCGATAATGGAAACACTCAGCGGATGGGTCTGGGGTCCGTACATGTTGGTACTGATTGTCGGTACTGGTGTATTTCTCACATTCCGTCTCATGTTCTGGCAATTTCGTATGCTGCCACTGGCCTTTAAACAGGTTTTTGGTAAGCATCCTCAAGCTAAATCCCATGCAGGAGATATTTCACATTTTGCCTCGCTCATGACAGCACTCTCCGCCACTATTGGTACAGGTAACATTGCGGGTGTGGCAACAGCATGCGTTCTAGGTGGCCCCGGTGCCGTCTTTTGGATGTGGATGACGGCTTTATTTGGTATGGCAACCAAATATGGTGAAGGTGTACTGGCCGTCAAATATCGCGTTAAAAATGAAAATGGGATGATGTCCGGTGGTCCCATGTATTACATCGAACATGGCTTAAAATGGAAATGGCTGGCTCTGATTTTTGCATTCTTTGGCACCGTGGCTTCTTTTGGTATTGGTAGTTCAGTACAGTCCAATACTGTTGCGCTTGCCGTGCAAAACAGCATGGGTATTGAAACGTGGGTTACAGGCATCATCATTACTGTTTTCTCTGCCTTGGTGATTTTAGGCGGGATTAAATCCATTGCTAAAGCAGCAACTGTAATTGTTCCTGTCATGGCGGTGGGCTATGTTGCTGGTGGTTTAATCATTATTCTTAACCACCTTGAGTTGGTTGTACCTGCACTGGAATTGATCTTTAAAGATGCATTTACGGGCGAAGCGGTTGCAGGTGGTGCAATTGGTGCTGTGATTCGTTACGGGGTCGCACGTGGTGTCTTCTCTAACGAAGCCGGTATGGGTTCGGCACCGATTGCAGCGGCAGCGGCAAAAACAGATCATCCAGCACGTCAGGGTTTGGTTTCAATGACAGGAACTTTTATTGACACCATTATTGTTTGTAGTATTACCGGTATTGTCTTGGTGATGGGTTTCATCATGGCAGGCAACACCTTTGGAAATGAAACAGGTGCTGTACTCACGACGCGTGTCTTTGATCAATTATTACCCGGTGTCGGCGGTTGGGTGGTAACGCTCGGTATTATTTTCTTTGCCTACTCAACTATTTTAGGTTGGTGTTATTACGGTGAAAAATGTTGTACTTATATTTTCGGAGAAAAGTACGTACTCATCTATCGTCTTATTTATATTGCGACAGTATTTATTGGCACCGTCGCCACGCTAGACTTGGTTTGGCTCTTTGCCGACACCTTCAATGGCTTAATGGCTGTTCCAAACTTAATTGCACTCTTATTGCTCTCTACAGTGATTGCGAAAGAATCGAAAGATTTCATTGCAAAACGCAAGTCAGGCGAATTGTATTAATTTCAGAAGTTCATCAAGCCACCTTCAAGGTGGCTTTTTTATGGACTCAAATTCTAGCAAGCATTCAATTCAGTAAAATTCATCTGTATGCTGTTATCAGATTATTCATTTTCAGCATTTAAAAATAAGATATGGCAAAAGCAAAAAGTGTTTACCGTTGTGAGCAATGCGGTGCTGATCATCCAAAATGGTCAGGTCAATGTTCGGAATGTGGCGAATGGAATAGCTTAACGGAAGTCCGTGTAGAACCTGCCGTCACTCATCGCGCCCAACCGAAAATGGGCGGTGGTTATGCAGGTCAAGTCGCCAACATTACCACCTTAAATAAAATTTCCGTTTCACATGAAACCCGCTTAGCAACAGGCATTGCTGAATTTGACCGTGTTTTAGGCGGTGGCTTGGTGACGGGTTCTGTGGTGTTGATTGGTGGTGATCCCGGTATTGGTAAATCAACCATTTTGTTACAAACTGCCACACACATGGCATCGGCACAAAGTTCAGCGCTTTATGTCACCGGTGAGGAATCACTTTCACAAGTAGCGTTACGTGCCCATCGTTTAGAGTTACCGACAGACCATCTTCAAGTCATGGCGGAAACCTGTGTGGAACGAATTTGTGAAGTTTTAGCGCAAGTCCGTCCAGCAGTGGCCATTCTAGATTCGATTCAAACGCTGTATACCGAAACACTGCAATCTGCTCCCGGTGGAGTTTCACAGATTCGTGAATCTGCCGCACTGCTGACCCGTTTTGCTAAGAATAGTGGCACCTCACTGTTTCTGGTGGGGCATGTAACCAAAGAAGGTGCACTCGCTGGGCCGCGTGTTCTAGAACATATGGTCGATTGTGTGCTGTATTTTGAAGGTCAATCTGACTCACGGTATCGAATGATTCGTGCCGTCAAAAACCGTTTTGGTGCAGTCAATGAGTTAGGCGTGTTTGGTATGACCGATAAAGGCTTACGAGAGGTTGCCAATCCATCTGCGATTTTCTTAAGTCGTTATGATGAAGCCATTCCCGGTTCTATCGTCATGATTAGCCGTGAAGGTACGCGCCCACTCTTGGTTGAAGTACAAGCTTTGGTGGACGATGCACATGGACAACCCCGCCGTGTTGCACTGGGTTTAGAACAAAACCGACTCAATATGCTGCTTGCCGTCATGCACCGTCACGGTGGCGTACAAACTTCAGGGCAAGATGTTTATGTCAATGTCGTCGGTGGTTTAAAAATTACCGAGACAGGTTCTGACCTTGCGGTGTTACTGGCCTGTGCTTCAAGTTTGCGCGGCAAAGCCTTACCACAACAACTGGCTGTATTTGGTGAAGTGGGACTCTCTGGTGAAATTCGTCCTGTACCAAATGGTCAAGAGCGATTAAAGGAAGCCATCAAACATGGTTTCAAATATATTATTTTACCCAGAGGTAATGCTCCTCAAAAACCCATTGCAAATGTACAAATTATTTCAGTGGCACGTTTACATGAAGCATTAACCGAAGCCATGAACTTAACAGAAGAATTGGCTTAAGCTTAGACAGATGAAAGATTATGTAAAAAAAACACCAATTTAATATTGAAATTCGGTGTAAATGACTGCATAACTGTGTGGCTATAATTTATTTTTATTTAGGAAAAAACGATGGAAGTTCGACAGCGTAGTTTGATGGCAGGTATTTTAATGGCGGCTTTGGTGGTTGCACCAATGGCTGAAGCAAAACGTGCAGGTGGTGGTAAAAGCCATGGCATGAGTCGTTCTGCTGCTCCAAGCCAATCTTACCAACAGCCACGTCAAGCTACTCCTGCCCCACAACCAACAACAGCACCTACTCAACAAAAATCAGGTTCTGGCGTAGGTAAAATGGTTGCTGCTGGTGTTGCTGGTGCTGCAATTGGTGCAGTTGCAGCCAATGCAATGGCGGATGATAAACCTGCTGCAAGCAGTGCTGATGCGACTACACAGCAAGAAGAAGAAAAAGGTGGTATTCCGGGTTGGATCTGGATTCTTCTTGCAGCAGCAGGCGCATTTTTCTTGTTCCGTAAATTCGGAGCAAAAAAAAAACTAGCCGCCAATAACCCATACGCACCAAACAATGCTGGAAATACAGCACCGTTTGGTCAACAAACCGCAGCACCACGTACTTCAAATGACAACAGCAATATTTTTGGTCAATCTGTAGGTGGTTCTGCGGGCGCAGCAACTCATGCTCCGTTTGGAAGCGCTTCGACCAGCAATGGCAATCAATTACCAGATGGTACTGAACCTGCTGCATTCTTACGTGTTGCTCGTCAACGCTTTAACCATATTCAATCTATGAACACAGCAAGCAATATTGCTGAAATTCAACGTTATTTAACACCTGATCTTTATCAGTCTATGTATAACGACATTATGGCAAACCAAGACCAAGACGTTGCTGAATTCTCTAACCTCAATGCAATGGTGACAGATTCTGCAAATGAAAATGGTCAATATGTGGTGAGTGTGCGTTTCACGGGTACTGTAAGTGAAGACTTAAACAGCTTACCGCAATCTTTTGCAGAAATTTGGCATTTCACTAAACCTGCTGGTTCTAACCAAGATTGGTTGGTTGCAGGTATCCAACAAGAAGCTTAAGCTCTTTTGGACTAAACACAGCGACTTCGGTCGCTGTGTTTGCTTAACAACTGCAAGAATCTATCACCAATTCCGTTTGCCATTTTTTGCCACATCATCCCTTCTAAAATAAATAATGCGATAAAGAAATATTATTTAATCGTGCATTTTGTTAAATCAATCATTTTAAACATTAATAATAATTGTTATCATTTTCATTATAAACAATCACGCTTCGTAATAATTGAATTTAAAATGATGAATAGTTCCCAACTTGATGCTTTGGCAACAAATCACCTTGCCACTTCAGCAGCTAAAAAAACGCAGCAAAAGTCTTTATTACTCGCTTACCGTTTTATGATTTTCTATCGTTTTATGCTAGCGCTGATAGGCGGTTATGTTCTGGCGAGTTTAAGTGCGATGGTTATTGCACAATACTTTGCTGAATCTCGGGGTAGTGCTGCAATGAGTGCGACTCTCGTTGCTTTTACACTTTGGGCATGTGCATTTATCTGGGTTTTTATGGTCAACAAGACACTAAAAGCCAGTCTAGGTATTGTTCTCCCAAGTCTCTTCTTATTTGTTATTTATAAGTTTTTAGGAAACTAATATGCGCGTAGATGCAAAACAGGAAGGGCCTCGCCAGTCCATGTCATGGTTACATACTTGGGCAAGTTTAATTCTTGGTTGGTTATTGTATGCAATATTCTTGACCGGTACTTTAAGCTTTTTCCAAAATGAAATCACGGTTTGGATGAAACCTGAATTACACCAATCTGTACCTCAGAGCAGTCAAATTCAACAAACGCAAGTGGCGCTCAATTATTTACAAAAAAACCATCCGAATGCTGGCAGTTGGAATATTCAACTGCCAAATGCACGGCAAAATACAACCCTACTTAATATTCGTAAAATTGGTGAAGATCCTCGCGCACGGCGTGGCGGTGAACGAATCACCTTAGATAGCGCAACAGGTGAAGTACTTGAAGCACGCGATACTCGTGGTGGTAGTTTCCTCTATCGTTTCCATTTTGAATTGTATGGCTTACCACGATTATGGACACGTTGGCTGGTTGGAATTGCAACCCTACTTATGCTGGTTGCCATTATTAGCGGTGTGATTACCCATAAAAAAATCTTTAAAGACTTCTTTACCTTCCGTGCAGGTAAAGGACAACGCTCTTGGTTAGATGCACACAATG
This sequence comes from Acinetobacter kyonggiensis, assembly GCF_900107285.1. GTDB lineage: Bacteria > Pseudomonadota > Gammaproteobacteria > Pseudomonadales > Moraxellaceae > Acinetobacter > Acinetobacter kyonggiensis. Next base: position 208,474 of record NZ_FNPK01000004.1, read on the forward strand.
CCACTGCTGTACTTGCCCTACCCTTTCATATCATGATTACTTTTAGTGGCTTATTACTGCTGCTGTTTACACTCATGCCTTGGGGAATTAACCAAATTTATGAAAACCGAGGACAATTCTTACAAGAGCAAAGTCGTGCACTGGTCGAAAATAAAGAAAATAGAACCGAACGCGCCGAGGGGCGTCATACTGATCGTCAAAATAATTCACAAGCTCTTGGTGAAAATACCGAACAAGCTGGTGAAAAACGTCAACAGCGTCAAAAACTTAAAGCTCAACCCGCACCTTTGGCAGACATAGCACCTATTTTGGCGACTGCACAACAAAAGTGGAAAGACAATCCTGTAGGTTCAATCACGATCATTGCGCCAAATACCAATCAAGGCAAAATTGAATTACGTGCCTTATTGGGGGAAAGTGTTGCTCATCGCAATGTTTATGACAGCTTAGAATTTAATGCTGTGACAGGTCAAAACATCACAGATGACAGTTCACGTCTAAAAAATCCATCTGTACCAATGGCTATTTATAATGTCGTGACCGTACTCCATGAAGCCCGTGGTGTCGATTTAGCCCTACGTTGGTTATTGTTCTGTTCAGGTATCGTTGGCACATTGATGGTGGCAACAGGTCTAATATTATGGTGTGTAAAACGTGCCCCTCAGCAACAAAAACAAGGTTATAAATCCTTTGGTTATCGTGTTGTCGAAGTCACTAATATTACAGCGATTATTGGTTTACCCATTGCCTGTGCTGCATATTTTTATGCCAACCGTTTTATTCCTGCTGAAATGGACATGCGTTCAGACTGGGAAATTCGTAGCTTCTTTATCATCTGGCTACTCAGTTTAATTTATGCTGCGATTCGTCCACACCGTCAAGCATGGTTAGAATTACTTATTTTTGCAACAGTTGCATTTGCCCTGTTACCTGTTATTAACTTTATGACAGGTGGTCAAGCCTTATGGAACAGTATTGCCAATGAGCAATGGATGATCGCTTCATTTGATTTAGCCATGTGGCTACTTGCAATCTTGTTCTTCTATTCTTATCAGAAAGTGAAAAATCACAAAGGTCTCCCCGTTAAAAAAGCCAAAGTTACTCAGGAGCCTGAAGCATGATTTTTTTCATCCTGATTTGGTCAATCTGTACTGTGGCATTTTTTGCTTTAGCAAGTTGCATGTCAAAACATCAAAAGCAAATTTTTGGTCGTGAATTAACAGCATCAAAAACTAAACTTGCAACGCTTGTAGGCTGGGTATTATTAATCATTGCACTGGTGATCTGTATCACTCATGGCAACTTAAGCAATATGATCAGTTATTGGATTGGCGCACTAACCTTCTCTGCGTTATTTGTCGGTTTATGTTTAAGTTATTTTGTACATAAAGCAAAACAATGGGTGATGGCGTGTATTTTGATTGCTATTTTAAGTTGCATAACCTATCTCATCTAAGCGTTCAAAATTAAATAACAGCTTGAAAAAGCCAATCTATGGATTGGTTTTTTTACGCCGACCATTTACGCTATACACATTATGTCCTTTGGATTTGTTATGTCTGATCTCCCTATTTCTACAGAACTGTTTAATCGTGCCATGGCAGGTAATCGTGATGCACAATTTGAACTTGCTGAAATTTATATGCAAAGTGAAAATGAAGAACATGTTGCACTGGCTGAAGAATGGGCGCTAAAAGCCGCACAATTAGGTCATGTTGAAGCCATGTACTGGTTAGGTGAAGGCTATACTTTCTATGCAAAAGATATGTTAGAAGAAGATCCTGAAGAGGCAAAAACCTATTTTGAACATGCATACCGCTGGTTAGAACAAGCCAGTAAACATAAACACCCTGCTGCAATTTTAGAGCTATCAAATTTTTACCGTCGTGGCGATGTGGTTGAAAAAGATGTCGCGAAATCGGTTGAATTGGTCAAACAAGCAGCCGAACTGGGTGAACTTCAAGCGATGCGTGATTTAGTCTGTATATATGAACATGGTTTAGGTGTAGAGATTGATGAAGAAAAAGCAGATTATTGGAATGAGAAAGTCAAAGCTGCTGAATAAATTCAACCAAGAAGCCTATCGAATGATGGGCTTCTTGGTCTGCGCGAATTAAAATTTATGAACAAAAATAATCTCTAAATCCTGCTTTGGCAGAAAATTCTTTTCAAGCATTTGAAAGCGTGTTGGGCTCATTTTAGTCACCTTTCCAGCCCAGCAAAAAGAGACCAACTCATCTGTGTCACGTTCAACTGTGAGCTTAAAGTGCTCAATCGGTTTAGCCCAATTGGCACCCGTTTTTAAAATATAGCCCAAAGCTGAATAAGGTGCATGCTGTGACTTGGCTTTCTTTAAACCCGCTTTAAAATTACCATCCATGCAATACGCTTTTTCATCTTCTGCTGGATATAAGGACACTGAACCACCGACCAATGGTGCATATTGGTGCTGTACACGCGTCAATGAGCTGGCTTTAAAGCTTTGCTGCCAACTGTAAATCACTTGAGAAGACCACACTATTGCTTCACTTTGACTCTTTGGCAAAATATTTTTTAACTGTACATTAGGACAACGTCTTAATTTATTTTCAAACAATTCATATTCATAGGTTTTTCTATTCCACGGATTCAGCATTTCAGTTTGCGTAAAACCACATTGCTTAAATAGCTCGGTTGCATCAATGGGTTTTGAGTGCTCATCTTTTTGGATAAATGTTCTCACATGCATTTCTGGCTGAATATTTTTACCATTCACCTGTACCTTAAAGCTGTTCAGCAATTTTTCGGTATCTGCAAAATCTGATTCAAAAAAATTCTCTATCGGCGGAAGCGGAAAAAGTACTGTTTCAGAAATGTCTTTATTGGTTAAGTTTTTAAATTGATAATCCACTTTAATCTGATTTTTACTAATGAATAAGTCTTCACTGTACATTTGAATATTATTATTTTTCAGATACTGCACACCACCCGTAGAGACGTAGCCAGTACTGTCATTGGCACTAATTTGCATTGAAATAAATGCCAATATTCCGATGATCTTTTTCATTTTTAACTTCTTCTTTAATCTTTATTTTTCTGAAAATATTCAAGAATTTGAATTATCAATCACGATCACTTGTCGGCAGATGCCCTCTGCTTGACGCTGTTGTTCAAAAACAGATGCAGACATTGGTTCAAAAGAATCAAAGAAGCAGATTTCCTGCTCATCTATCGAATAAACCAGTGAGTGGTTTCCGACCTCTTCTAGAGTATCGTAATACACAATGACAAATTTATTTTGCTCAAATGCCTGTTGAATTTGCTGATAATGAATTGCGGGTAAAACAGGAAGTTTCAGTTGTTCTGCTTCGGCATAGCTCAATTTTTCTTGTTCTTGAAGATTGGGGTCTTCATCGGTATAAAATTGAACATTAAAACCAAATTTTTTTAATCCCACAGCTAAGCCAATGGTTGCCGTACCATGTTCTGCTTCGTAACCACAGACCTCTATCAGTTGCTCAATATCAGCATCTATACCTAAATGTTGCAGCATCATCCATACAGCATAAATACCGCCATTTGCTTCAAGGTTCATTAAGGATTCAGGGATATTCAAAGCCATAATACAATTCAAAAAAGATGATTGTGTTGATAATAAGCAAAACGACATTGGAACTACAACAATTTCCAAGTACAATATGCAACTCGTCGAGGGGTGCTGCGACTTTTTCACAGGCTGATTTTCAAAAACAGTAATGTGAAATCGCTAGGCTCGACAATTCGGTCAAAGCTTCTGTAAAACACTGGTTTTGATTAACAACGGCATCCGCGAACATAACGATCCAATCTATTTTTATTGTTATTTAATAACTAGGAGATCCTGATGAACGCGGTTACTGCTTCATTTACAGATTATAAAGTTGCTGATATTTCACTTGCTGATTACGGCCGTAAAGAAATCAAACTTGCTGAAGCTGAAATGCCAGCATTGATGGGTTTACGTCGCCGTTATACTGCTGCAAAACCACTTGCTGGCGCAAAAATCCTCGGCTGTATCCACATGACCATTCAAACTGCGGTTCTCATTGAAACCCTAGTTGAATTGGGCGCAGAAGTTCGTTGGACATCTTGCAACATCTTCTCGACTCAAGACCATGCTGCTGCTGCAATTGCTGCATCTGGCGTTCCTGTATTTGCTTGGAAAGGCGAAACAGAAGAAGAATACATGTGGTGCCTTGAACAACAAATTAATGTGAACGGCAAACCTTGGGATGCCAACATGATTTTAGATGATGGCGGTGACTTAACTGCTGTTGTTCATGACAAATATCCTGAACTGATTGCGAAAATCCACGGTATTACTGAAGAAACCACAACAGGTGTTCAACGTCTTTTAGAAATGTGGAAAGACGGTTCTTTAAAAGTTCCTGCAATCAACGTAAACGATTCAGTCACTAAATCTAAAAATGACAACAAATACGGTTGCCGTCACTCATTGAATGATGCCATCAAACGCGGTACTGACATGTTAATGTCTGGTCGTCGTGCATTAGTGATCGGTTACGGTGATGTAGGTAAAGGTTCTGCGCAATCACTTCGTCAAGAAGGCATGATTGTACGTGTTACTGAAGTTGATCCAATCTGTGCAATGCAAGCATGTATGGATGGCTATGAAGTTGTTTCTCCATACAAAAATGGCGTTCAAACGGGTAAAAAAGAAGATGTAAATGCTGATCTTCTTCAAAATACTGATTTGATCGTAACAACTACGGGTAACTACCACGTGTGTGATGCTGCAATGCTTGATACTTTAAAAGCAGGTGCTGTGGTTTGTAACATCGGTCACTTTGACACTGAAATCGACACCAACTATTTACGTGGCTACAAGTGGGTTGAAGTTAAACCTCAAGTACACCAAGTGTATCGTACAGAAAACGATAACGATTACTTAATCCTTCTTTCAGAAGGTCGTTTGGTCAACCTTGGTAATGCAACAGGTCACCCATCACGTATCATGGATGGTTCTTTTGCCAATCAAGTATTAGGTCAAATGCACTTATTCGCTGAAAAATTTGCGGATCTTGCGGAAGATCAAAAACAAGCTGCAATTCGTGTAGAACTGCTTCCTAAGAAATTAGATGAAGAAGTTGCTGCGGCAATGGTTGCTGGTTTTGGTGGCGTATTGACTCAGTTAACTCAAGTACAAGCAGACTACTTGCGTGTTCCTGTTGAAGGCCCATTCAAATCTGACTCTTATAAATACTAAGTTCTTAATACCTCTCCCTAGCCCTCACTTGCGCTGAACTTTAAAGCAATGCTTAAAGCACGCTCAGGAGAGGGAATTTTGATTACAAAATGAATAGGGAGTTCCTTCTCTTGCGCCATATATGGCTCAGGGAGAAGGTTAGGATGAGGGTTAAAATTTTAAATATTTATAAAAAAAGGATTTGAAAAATGAGCAAACGTATTCCAGTTTCGTTTGAATTTTTTCCGACCAAAACTGATGTGGGTGCAGAAAAACTTCGTGTCGTTCATCAAGAATTGCAACTGCTTAATCCTGAGTTCTTTTCAGTAACTTATGGTGCTGGCGGTTCAACACGTGAACGTACACTTGCTGCAATCAACGATTTTAATGGTAAAGGCACACCCGTTGCCCCTCACCTGTCTTGTATTGGTGATGACAAAGCACGTATTGCTGAATTGCTCGATTTGTATAAATCACAAGGCATTGACCGTATCGTTGCACTGCGTGGCGACTTACCTTCAGGTCAAGTGGGTCTAGGTGAATTACCCTACGCCTCTGATTTAGTGGCATTCATTCGTGAACATTCTGGTGATCACTTCCATATTGAAGTCGCAGCCTACCCTGAAATGCATCCACAAGCCGAAAGCTTTGATCAAGACATTCAAAACTTTATCACTAAAGCTCGTGCAGGTGCCAATTCAGCATTGACTCAATTCTTCTTTAATCCAGATGCGTATTTCTACTTTGTCGATCGCTTACAAAAAGAAGGCGTTGATCTTCCTGTAGCGCCTGGCATTATGCCGATTACCAATGCCAGCAATCTAATTCGCTTTGCAGATGGTACGGGTGCTGAAATCCCACGTTGGATTCGTAAACAATTAGCCACTTATGGTGATGATAGCGCAAGCATTAAAGCCTTTGGTCATGAAGTCGTGGTGAAACTCTGTGAACGCCTAATTGCAGGCGGTGCACCAAGTCTACACTTCTACACCATGAACCAGACTGAGCCTAATCGTCAACTTGTGCTTGACTTAGGTTTAGCATAATTTTTCTTTTCACCGATTTTTGAGAGTAATACCACATGCCGCGTTTTTTTATTGAAGCTGATTTAGCTGTTGATACGCATGTTGAATTAACGGAAACCGTTTTTCACCACTGGGTGAAAGTATTACGTGCAAAAGTCGGTGAAAGTGCCACTTTGTTTAATGGACAAGGTGGTGAATATGAAGTGACACTTGTTGATATTTCAAAAAAAGCAGCAAGTGTTTCTGTCGACACATTTAACCCTGATGATCGCACACCTGCTTTTAGCACCTTGCTCGGACAAGTGATGAGCAAAGGTGACCGTATGGATTATGCGATTCAAAAAGCAGTTGAATTGGGTGTTTCACAAATTCAACTTTTAACGTCTGAACGCTGCGAAATGCGTTTAAAATATGATCGTGACCAGAAAAAAATCGACCACTGGCAAGGTATTGCCATTGCAGCATGTGAACAATGTGGTATGAATCGCGTTCCAGAAATTTTAGCACCGCTTGCATTGGCCGACTGGCTTGAAACTGAATTACCCACCACCAAACTGGTACTTGCGCCAAATAAAGACCAAATCAATGTACTTGAAAATGCAACGCCAAATATTGCACTGCTGATTGGTCCCGAAGGTGGTTTAAGTGAAAGTGAAATTGAATTATCAAATAAAGTAGGATTCATCAATTGGTGTATTGGCAATCGCGTCTTACGGACGGAAACTGCGCCAATTGTTGCTTTATCTATTTTAAATTATAACCTAACTGTTTAGTTCACCTTATTCTAGGTAAATAGTCGCAATTCGATTGATTTTTTTAAATAACATTATTACTCTTGATTCTAATGATAAATATAGATTTAAAAAAAGTTTTGCTTTTTTTTAAACGCTAGTAAATTTTGATGGGTTAATTTATCGCAAAACAAAAATAAGGTTTTTGCTTTTATGTCAAATATTCAGGACGAATATATCAATAAGCATGTGAGTGCTGCACAAATTACCAATACGATTCGTCTTAGCCGATTTTTTCTCGTCAGTATTGTGATTGTATCCCTGTATATTTATTGCATTTATCAATTTTATTTTGCGAAACCATCTTTCTATTTAAACCTTTGGTTTATCAGTACGGTACTGTTTTGTTGCTTAAGCTTACTGATTACCAGTATCCATTTTAAGCCCCGTAATTTCTCATTAAAGCATGCACATCGTTGGCTTCAATTTCAATTTTTGGCGACAGGAAGCTTTATCGGGGTGGGTATTGCTCTCATTTATTACTATCTTCCGCAATATAACCATGATTTCAACCAAGTTCATGGCTTGATGTTATCGGCTTTACTTCTGATTGTGAGCCAAGCATTTGCATTAACGTTTTTAACCCAACGGCTCAATTATTTTTGCTTAGCCTTTATTCCTGCAATTTTACCTTATCTTGCTTCACAATTTATTGCTGCTGACACCTCGAATTATTTATTCCATTTAACAATCAATTTTGCCCTGATTGTCATTTTACTTTGTGCAAATACCAGCTCGCGTATTCATCAACGTATTTCAGCGCTGTATTGCAAAAATAACCGCTTGGTTAAAAATGCAGAGCAACAAGTCCTATGGACAGATGAGTTATGTCAGCAATTAAAAACCGAAATTAACAAATCAAAAGAGATTGAACTGCAATTACAATTAAACAATCAGCTGCTTGAACAAAAAGTCAAAGAACGTACTTTCGATCTCGCTAAAATGAACACCGATTTAGAAAATCAGCAACAAAATCTAGTATTGGCACATGAAATTGCAGGACTTCGACCTTGGGATTGGAATATTAAAGATCGGGAAATTTTAATCACCAATTCCAAACAACAAAAGACATTAAAAGCTTTAAAACAACATCAGCACCAGCTACAAAATATTATTCATTCCGATGATGTCGAACATTTCAAATTTTCGATGAAACAACATTTACGTGGTCGATCAAATCTGTATGAAGCTACGTATCGAATTCAAAATAGTCTTGGAAAATGGAAATGGGTTCATGATATTGGCAGAGTCATTAGCCGTGATCCAATCAATCAAAAAGCTTTACGTATGGTCGGTATTCGTCGTGATATTCAGCAAGAGCGCACCGATCAAGAACGTTTAAAACTTGCAGCCAGCGTACTAAAACAAGCTTCAGAAGGGATTTTTATACTTGATGAACAACTGTGTTACATCGACGTCAATCCATTCTATGAAAAATTGACCAATTTTTCACAAGAAAAAATCATTGGCAAACATTTATTTGATATTACTGCAAACCATAAATCCCAACAAAGAAATGATCATTATTCAATCATCAATCAACTACTTAAAACAGGTGAATATGATGGGGAAATGAATGAAAAGTTTCTCTCGGGTAAAGAACTCACCGTTTGGATGCACATTAACGCCATCACCGATGAGCAAAATCGTGTAACACACTATATTGGTATTGTTTCTGATTTAACTGAACGCAAACTACAAGAACAGCGTCTCTCCTATTTAGAAAATTACGACCCTCTCACCGACCTACCGAATCGTTTTTATTATAATTATCAATTGCACCAATATTTGGTGAGTCAAAAGGACTCTATTCAACAGCTTGCTGTGATCCGTCTCAATATTGATCGTTTTAGACCTTTGAATGAATTCTTATCCAATAGTGGTGGCGATGAATTATTGCGCCAAGTTGCTCAAAGACTGCGACTCACCAACGCAGAAGCCTTATTTGTGGCTCATTTAAATGGTGATGACTTTGCAATTGTCTATGAAATTTCACATATTCGACCATCGATTCAACAGCACTGTGAAAGAATCAGTCAAGCATTTTCACTCCCCTTCACTATTTTTGATCAAGAGCATATTATCACCCTCTCTATGGGCATTGCTTTCTACCCTGAAAATGGTCGCCAACTTGATTATCTGAATAATTGTGCCGAACAAGGATTAACCGAAGCTAAAAACTTAGGTGGCAATACCATTCGTTACTATTCAAACAAAAATACAGCCTTGCTTGAACAAGGTATTTATTTAGAACGCGATTTAAGACTTGCGATTAATAACAATGAATTGATTGTTTACTATCAACCCAAAATTAATTTTAGCGACCAAAATATTTATGGTTTTGAAGCCCTTGTCCGTTGGAACCATCCAACCAAAGGAATTATTCCACCCAATTCGTTCATTCCTTTGGCAGAACGAACCAGTTTAATCTCAGATATTGGTCGAATTGTTATACAACAAACCGCTAAACAAATTAGACACTGGAATGATTTAGGCTTTAATAATATCTGCGTATCGGTCAATGTGGTTGCCCAACAATTACAACGGGGGCAGTTGCTTGAAGACCTTGATTATGCCATTCAAACTTACCAAATATCAGGGTCAAGTCTAGAGCTTGAAATTACCGAATCATCGCTGCTTGAGAACTCAATTACGGTTAAGAATCTACTCGATGAAATCAAAGAACGTAAAATCAACATCTCCCTCGACGATTTTGGAACTGGCTACTCATCATTGTCCTATCTTGCTGATTTTCCAATTGATATATTAAAAATAGATCGAAGCTTTATCTCTAAAATTGGCGAAAATAAACAAGAGGCCATTGTCAGTGCCATGATTGCCATGGGCAAAGCTATGGGCATGATGGTAGTTGCTGAAGGTATTGAAACCCAGCAACAACTTCAGTACTTACAAGATCTCAAATGTGACATTGCGCAAGGCTTCTTGTTTTCAAAGCCTTTACCCGAAAGTGAAGCCACAATCTTCTTAGAGCAACACAGGCTTATACCTTCTCAAGTGTAGACTTATACCTGCTTAATATAAGTCTACCGACCTAAGTATAAGTTTACTGGAAAAAGGTATATTCGCGACTGTGCTAAGGTCGTAACAAATGTTATATTCGACTAAAGTAAGCAAAAAACCACCACCCGCTCGGGCTGGACAACTCAAGCAACAATAGAGATACAGATGGACGATCAATCATTAAAACAGCAAGCTTTGTACTACCACGAACACCCAACACCAGGGAAAATCAGTGTTACACCAAGTAAACAGCTGGTCAACCAACATGACTTAGCGCTTGCTTATTCTCCAGGTGTCGCAGCGCCATGTTTAGAGATTGAACGCGACCCATCAACAGCAGCACTTTATACCGCACGTGGGAACTTGGTTGCTGTTATTACAAATGGTACAGCCGTTTTAGGTCTAGGCAACATTGGCCCATTAGCATCTAAACCTGTAATGGAAGGTAAAGGTGTACTATTTAAAAAATTCGCAGGTGTCGATGTATTTGACCTCGAAATTGCTGAAAACGATCCAGACAAAATTGTCGATATCGTTGCTGCATTAGAACCAACTTTTGGTGGTATTAACCTTGAAGATATCAAGGCACCAGAGTGTTTCTATATTGAGAAAAAACTGCGTGAACGCATGAATATTCCTGTGTTCCATGATGATCAGCATGGCACATCTATTATTGTCGGTTCAGCATTACTGAATGCTTTACAACTGACTGGCAAAAAAATTGAAGAGATTAAAATTGTTGCTTCAGGTGCCGGTGCTGCTGCATTGTCATGTTTAGATTTGCTATGTGCTTTAGGTGCGAGCAAGGAAAACATTACCGTTGCCGATTCACGTGGTTTGTTAACAACCAAACGTGACAACCTTGATGAATCTAAAAAACGCTATGTTCAAGACATTGAAGGCACTCAACTGGCAGATGTGATTGCCGGTGCAGATATGTTCCTCGGACTTTCTGCCGCAGGCATTTTAACCAAAGAAATGGTTAAAGTGATGGCAGAAAATCCAATTATTTTTGCTTTGGCAAATCCAGACCCTGAAATTCTACCTGAACATGCACATGAAGTTCGTGATGACGTGATTATGGCAACGGGTCGTTCGGATTATCCAAACCAAGTGAATAATGCACTTTGTTTCCCTTATATCTTCCGTGGTGCTCTAGATGTTGGTGCAACCACAATTAACGAAGAAATGAAAATTGCTTGTGTACATGCCATTGCACGTATGGCACATATCGAAGCTGATGCTGCAACATATGGTGAAAAATCTGCATCATTTGGTCGTGACTACCTTATTCCACGTCCACTTGATCAACGTTTAATCCTTGAAATTGCCCCTGCTGTCGCAAAAGCAGCAATGGATTCTGGTGTGGCGACTCGCCCTATCGAAGACTTCTCTGCATATCGTCAAAAATTATCTGAGTTTGTCTATAACTCTGCATTTATGATGAAACCAATTTTTGCACAAGCAAAATCTGACCCTAAACGCATTGCCTATGCTGAAGGTGAGGACTTGCGTGTTCTTCGTGCAGTTCAAATTGCAGTGGATGAAGGTTTGGCAAAACCAATCTTGGTGGGTCGTACTGCTGTTATTGAAGCAAACATCAAGAAATTAGGTTTGCGTCTTGAACACGGTGTCAACATTGAAATTGTAGATCAAGAAAATAATCCGCATTACGAACAGTTTGCAGATGATTACTATCAAACCATGCAACGCACAGGGGTAACACCTGAGTATGCTCAACGTGAATCACGTCGTCGCTCTACCCTGATTGCTGCAATGCTGGTTAAATTTGGTCATGCAGACGGTATGCTTTGTGGTACTTATTCGAGCTATGATATTCATTTAGATTTCGTTAAAAATGTGATTGGCCTGAAAGAAGGTCGCAGCACATTCTTTACTTTAAATGCACTCATGCTCAATGATCGTAACCTGTTCATTGCTGATACCTATGTCAATACCAATCCAACGGCTGAACAACTTGCTGAAATGACCATTTTGGCAGCAGAAGAAGTTCGTCGCTTTGGTATGACACCACGTGTTGCTCTGCTTTCACACTCCAGCTTCGGTAGTGATCAGCAAGATGCCAGTGCACAAAAAATGCGTAAAGTTTTTGAAATTTTAAGCGAAATTGCGCCTGATCTTGAAGTTGAAGGTGAAATGCATGGTGATGCAGCACTCGATGAAAACATTCGTCACTTTGCATTCCCGAACTCACGTTTCAAAGGTTCAGCAAATTTACTGATTATGCCAAATCTTGATGCGGCCAATATTTCATTCAATTTATTGAAATCTACATCAGGTAATAATGTGACCATTGGTCCTATTTTACTTGGTGCAGCAAAACCAGTTCATATTCTTACGCCAACAGCAACAACGCGCCGTTTGGTGAATATGACGGCATTGACTGTTGCTGAAATTCAACAAGCGCAAGCTGAATAAAAAGGAATCTTTAGCAAAAAGCTAAGGTTCTTTACTTGAGAAAACCTCTATTCTGTAGCATGATTGCTTGAAGAATAGAGGTTTTTTCATGCGAGTTTATTTAGTAGGCGGTGCAGTACGTGATCACTTACTTGGTCACCCCTATCACGAAAAAGATTATGTCGTTGTCGGTGCTACACCCGAACAACTAATTGCGCTTGGCTATCAACCTGTAGGCAAAGATTTTCCTGTTTTCCTACACCCCAAAACAAAAGAAGAATATGCTTTAGCCCGTACTGAGCGCAAATCTGGTCATGGTTATCATGGTTTTGAATTTCATACTGATATCAGTGTTACGCTTGAAGAAGATCTTATTCGGCGTGACCTAACCATTAATGCCATGGCAATGGATGATGATGGCAATATTTATGATCCCTATAATGGTCAACAAGATTTAGCAGATCGGGTGCTCCGCCACGTATCCGATGCTTTCGTAGAAGATCCTTTACGTGTACTACGTATTGCACGTTTTGCAGCACGTTATAAATCACTTGGATTTAGCATTGCGGCTGAAACTTTAGCATTGATGCAGCAATTGGCAGAATCGGGCGAATTAGAAGCATTAACACCTGAACGGGTTTGGAAAGAAACCTCCCGTGCCTTGATGGAAAATCATGCCGATGAGTATTTTGAAACTTTGCGTACTTGTGGTGCCCTAAAAGTCCTCTTTCCTGAATTAAATGCTCTGTATGGCGTTCCACAACGTCCTGAATATCATCCAGAAATTGATTGTGGTATTCATACTATGATGTCATTACAACAAGCCTGTAAAGCCAATTACTCACTGGAAGTACGCTTTGCTGTTTTAATGCATGATTTAGGTAAGGCGCTTACTCCAGTCGATGAGTTACCCCGTCATATCATGCATGAAGAACGAGGTATAACACCTGTCACCGAAGTTTGTGAGCGACTTAAAGTACCAACCCATACCAAGCAGCTTGCAATTGCGGTATGTAAAGAACATTTAAAATGTCATCAAGCATTAACCCTTAAACCGGGCACTTTATGGCGCTTATTACAACGTTTAGATGTATTACGTCGTCCTGAACGTGTTGAAGCCTATGTTCAAGCTTGTGAGTGTGATTCACGGGGTCGTTTAGGTTTAGAGAACCGTGAATATCCACAAGCGCAATATGTACTCGATGCGATGGAGGTTGTTCGTGGCATTAAAGCACAAGATCTCCCCCCCGATATTCAAGGCCCCGATATTGGTGAAATGCTTATTCAACGTCGTATCAAAGCAATTGAAGCGTTAAAAGCACAGCAAACTGTTTTAATTGTCTAGATTGGAAAAAAAGCTTCTCTTATGAGTAATGTCAGTCAGTTAAGAAATTGACTGGCATTTTATTTTAAATTCATGATGTTATTCGATACGCGTAAACGTCATCCGCAACTTGAGCAATAAATAAAGCACGGCTTTATTTTGCAGCGCAAGGCATGAGGTGTATACACCGCAAGATGCCTTTCTTGCGAACTCAAAATATATTTTGAGGATTCTCATTTGGGCTTATCCAAAGTAATAGATTAGCTCCAAGTATTTGATTTAAAAAATATAAGACTCCGTCGTGAACAACTAAAAAACTAAAGGCTTTATTTCTAAAACCCTTAACTGATCAGCATTATCTGTTATGAGAAGCTTTTTATTTTAATCCCTCCCTTGCCTAGCAGTTCGGTTCATCTTTAAAAAATGAAGAACTTTCCCCTCCCTTTTTTAAAAGGGTGAAAAAAATTGTTTCGCAAGGGATCGATTTATAAGACTTTTAGCGATACTTTTAAGAAACATCAGCAGGGAAAGTAATCACTTTCTCTAACTTCATCTGCTGCGTTGCAATCATCAATAAACGATCAATTCCTAAAGCGATACCGGAACATTCAGTCATATTCGGCAATGCTGCTAATAAATATTCATCAATCGGCATCACATGTAAACCAAGTTTTTGACGCTCCAAATTATCTGCTTCAAAGCGAGAACGTAACACCGCGGCATCAATTAACTCATCATAGGCATTTGCCAATTCTAAGCCTTCAATATATAGCTCAAAACGTGCTGCAACATGCTCGCCATCTTCATCGGTTCTGACTTTGGCAAGAGATGCCATTTCAGCTGGAAAATCGGTTAAAAATACCGGTGTATCAAAGCCTAAACTCGGTTCAACCATATGTGAAAATAACAAGTCGATATAACCCAAACGGTCATCACCTAAATCTAGATTTAAACCCACACGGTGACAGCAATCTTTTAACTGTTTTAAACTGGCTTGTAATGGATTGAGGTTCAAACGATCCATAAAAGCATGTTTATAACTTAAAATGGTTGGACGTACTTCACCAAAACGATGTGCCAAAGTCACATTAAGTAAATCAGTAACTTCAAACATTAATTCTTTTAAGCTTAAATTTGGGCGATACCACTCCAACATGGTGAATTCACTATTGTGTTTACGACCATGTTCATCATCACGAAAGACTTTACAGATTTGGTAAATCGGGCCACTACCACTCGCCAATAAGCGCTTCATGGCAAACTCAGGTGAAGTCTGTAAATAATGGGTGTGTTGCTTTCCAGCAACGTGACGCTGCGCCTGAACTGACGCTAAATGCACATCGGTTACACCCGCTTGGGACAATATTGGTGTTTCTACTTCCAAGACCTCACGTTCGGCAAAAAATTGACGAATTTGGGCATACATTTTAGCACGTGCTTTTAAAGCTTTCATATCACAGGTGGGCTGATAATCGACCATTTCAGTATTGACCATTTTAGTGTTTCCCATACTCATGCTTGAGGGCCTCCATGCGCTGCCCATTCACGACGTAATGGATAGGTTTTACGTAAATAATCAAAAGCCTGTTGATCGACTTTACCCTCTTTTAAACAAGCACGTAAATTTGAGTCATCTCGCGCAATATCATAAATTTTATTCAGATGTTGTTTCAGTGCTTGCTTTAAATCCTGATTTTGGAAATATTGTTCACATACAGGCAATTGCGTTTCAAATTGCTTATTTGCGCTAAAGTTAAAGGTTTTGCAAAAAGCATCGTAAATCATTTGCGTACCACGGGCCTTCCCTTCCAAACTATAGCCTGCAATATGCGGAGTGACCAAACCAATTAAATTGAGTAATTCTGCTGAAATTTCAGGTTCATGTTCAAATACGTCTAGCACCACTGGGCGTTTAGTCGTTTGAAAATCCGTAATTAAAGCCGACTCTTCAACCACTGGCCCACGTGCTGAATTAATCAATATCGCTTCGGGTTTCATCTGTGCCAACGCCTCGGTATTGATCAAATGAAACGTCGGATACTTCCCGATTTTGGTTAAGGGAACATGAATTGAAATAGCATCTGCCGTTTTTAATAGTTCTTCCAATTCCACTTGCTGGATCGTTTCACGATTCACAAAGGGATCACAACCAATCACATTCCAACCCAATAACTTGGCCATAAATGCTAAACGTGAACCTACATTTCCTAAGCCAATAATCCCTAAGGTAAATTTTTCATTCTTATCGATTAAATTCGGTTGTAAATATAGCAGTGCGGTAATGACATATTCAGCAACCGCTTGAGCATTACACCCTGCTGCATTTGACCATGCAATGTGGTGTTTTTCTAAGGCTGCAATATCTAAATGATCTGTACCAATCGTGGCACTACCAACAAATTTAATTGAGCTATTTTCTATCAGCTGCGTATTTACTTTCGTCACAGAACGTACCAATAAAGCTTCAGCATCCTGTACATCTGCTTGGGTTAAAGTACGCCCTGCCGCTTGTTGAATTTCTCCAAAATCTGCAAAGAAATATTCAGTAAAAGCCAGATTTTCATCTGCGACGATTTTCATAGCACATTCCAATAATATGAAGAGCGCTATAATAACGCTTAGAGACCAATCTGACTATGAGCGTGTACTGTGAAGAAAAAAGAAAGCCCAAACGATAAAAAAATCGCGCTTAATAGATCGAAGTTTTGACTCGTTTAATTGAATTTTTATATTGAAGTATGTTTGGCTGAAGCACTTACCCAAGCCAGTGAATTAAAATTAAAAATTCGCATAACATTAATCATATTCAGTCAAAGTAAGAATAAAACCAATAACGTATAAAAGCTAAAAAAAGAGCACCGCATTCCTTTATCTAAAGAAGCGATTAATGTAGACAAGTGGCTGAATTTTATAATACTCAATGCCCCCATCAAGGGAAAATACTCTGTAGACATCCGTTATTTGAAAGTTTACTGAATAGAAAAAGTTGAGTAATTTTCAGCTTAGGCTTGCGCTGGTACAGCTAAGATCCAATCACTTAATTCTTCACATAATTCATCTTTTTCAATACGGTTCCCCTCATAATAGAGGTGGATCAGGAAATTTGAACAACACTTATAAGTGATATTTTGCTCCCCAAATGATGTTATAAACATCAATATATGGAGTATTTTATGGCACGTAGACCAAGAAGAAATCATTCAAATGATTTTAAAGCTAAGGTAGCACTTGCTGCGATTAAAGCAGAAAAAACACTTGCTGAATTGAGTGCTGAATTTGATGTTCATCAAAACCAAATTATCGACTGGAAAAATCAACTGATTTCAGCTTCCTCGCAAGCTTTCGATCAATCAAAAGCTCCAACAGAACCACCCATCGATCTAAAAAAACTACATGC
>NZ_FNPK01000048.1 GCF_900107285.1 Acinetobacter kyonggiensis
ATTGTTGCAATCGCAGCAGTTAAAGTTGTTTTACCATGGTCAACGTGACCAATTGTGCCCACGTTTACGTGTGGCTTATTACGTTCAAACTTAGCTTTAGCCATGATGATCTTCCTCGTTTACGTCGAACACGGTTTTAAACAACTCAGCATCGACCTATCGTCTAAAAAATTAGACACCTAATACTTAAAAAGCAGACTAAAAAGCCTGCTTTGGGAAAACTGTGTGAACAAGTCACTAAACTGTATATCTGGAGCTCTTATCCAGATTTGAACTGGAGACCTCTCCCTTACCAAGGGAGTGCTCTACCACTGAGCTATAAGAGCAAATTTTCGCTTCAATGGAGCGGGAGACGAGGGTCGAACTCGCGACATGCAGCTTGGAAGGCTGCCGCTCTACCAACTGAGCTACTCCCGCACGATGTTGGCACATCCACTTTTTGAAGTCTTAAAATTGGTGGTGAGGGAAGGATTCGAACCTTCGAAACTTTCGTAGCGGAGTTACAGTCCGCCCCCTTTGACCGCTCGGGAACCTCACCATTTTACACTTACTATCAGTGTTATTCTTTTTACTTACATTCTCAACATTAAGATGGTGCCGGCACACGGATTCGAACTGTGGACCTACTGATTACAAGTCAGTTGCTCTACCAACTGAGCTATGCCGGCGTTTCTTAGTGTTTCGTACGTTTCGTATCGGAACGGTGTGCAGTTTAGCAAAACTCTGAATCCTTGCAAGTGTTTTTTTCAAAAAAAACCTCAAAAACTCATAAAATCAAACCATTTGATGATAATTCAACCGCTTTGATCACTGCACGCGCTTTTATTTGCGTTTCATTCCATTCAGATTCAGGATTTGAATCGACAACCAGCCCCGCTCCTGCCTGAACATAAACCTTATTTTCACGAATTACACAGGTACGAATGGCAATCGACATATCCATTTCACCATGCCAACCCAAATACCCCACTGCACCACCAAAAACTCCGCGTTTTACTGGTTCAACTTCATCAATAATTTCCATCGCACGAATTTTGGGTGCACCAGACAATGTGCCCGCAGGAAATGTCGCCTTAAAAACATCAAGCGCATCGACATCATCGCGAACTTCACCTTGCACATTGGACACAATATGCATCACATGTGAATAACGCTCGATCACCATTTGATCTGTGACTTGCACTTTGCCAATTTTTGATACCCGACCGACATCATTTCGGCCCAAATCAATCAGCATTAAATGCTCTGCAATTTCTTTTTCATCGGAAAGCAAATCTTTTTCCAATGCCAAATCTTCTTCTTTGGTCTTGCCGCGTGGACGCGTTCCAGCCAATGGACGTACCGTTGCAATACCATTCTCCAAACGCGATAAAATCTCTGGAGAAGATCCAACAATATGAAAGGGTTTTTTGTTGTCTAAGGTTTGTCCTTGCACCAAAAATAAATAAGGCGATGGATTTAAATGGCGCAGCGCACGATAAACCTGTAAAGCCTCACCATCAAAGTCTGAAACCATACGATGCCCCGGAACCACTTGCATCACGTCACCGGCACGGATGTATTCTTTGACGGTTTCAATCGATTCCAAATATTTGGCTTTACCTGTCAATGACTCGAAATGTGGTGCAGTATGCTTTTTGGCTTGCAGGCTAATCGGTGTTGCCAACAATGCTTCCAACTGATCGAGTTGCTGTTGTGCTTTAGCATAAGCCTCTGGATCATTGACATCCGCATGCACAATTAAAAATAAAGTGTCTTTTAAGTTGTCAAACACAATCACAGTTTTAGACAGCATCATCCAAATATCTGGCAATCCAACGGGGTCAGCTGCTGGAACATTGGTTAAACGCGGCTCAATATAACGTACCGCATCATAGCCAAAGTAACCCACAAGCCCACCAGTAAAACTTGGTAAGGCAGGTAAATCTTGTTGCGTAGGCACATGAAATTGAGCTTGGAAAGCACGAATATATTGGAATGGGTCGCTGCATGTTTGCGTTTCAAGCGAACCATCCGCCTGTTGAATGGTGAGCACACCTTCATTACAAGAAAAAACCGTCGATTCACCCAAGCCAATAATGGAATAGCGCGCCCAATTCTCCCCACCCTCAACCGATTCAAACAAATAAGCTTGCTGATGATCTTTAAAACGTGCAAAAACTGAAAGTGGGGTTTCAGTATCCGCTAAGCGCTGACGATAAACAGGAATAAGGTTATAGCCAGCAGATGCTAACTGGTCGAATTGAGTTTGCGTTGTCATGAGTATTCTCTATGTTTTCGATATGGGCGTATTTAAGTTCGTTTTCGTGTTATCTGACTTAGTCTCGCCATCGAAAAACCATACAATTTCTCATTCCAATATCCTTATTTTAAATTATTTCGCGAGCAATTCTGTTAAATCATCGACCACTTGCTGTGGTTGGCAATCATGAATATCTTCACCATGATTATAGCCATAGCTCACCACAATACAATCAACCCCTGCACGTCGTGCTGCTTCTACATCATTGCTTGAATCACCAATCATTAATGTTTCTGCCGCAGTGACCCCATATTGATCCACACAAAAGAGCAGCTGACGTGGGTGTGGTTTACGCTCCTCAAAACGATCACCACCAATCACATCAACAAAATACTGCGTTAAGCCCAAGCTTTCAACAATCATCCGTGCAGGTTGTTCTGGTTTATTGGTGACACAGACCATTTGCTTATTGTGACTTAAACCCCATTCTAAAAAATCAATCACCCCATTAAAAGGCTGGGTATCGACACAGGGTTCGGCATTATAAATATTTAAAAAAGTCTCTAATAATTGCTGATGCTGAGTAGGATCGACCTGACCAGTTAAATACTGCAAAGTGCTGTGACAAAACAGTGCGGTTCCCTTACCAATCCACGTTCGCACTTGTGTTTCAGTCACGCTAGGCAGTTGCAAAGCATTTAGGCTCATATTCATGGCCCGATATAAATCGAATGCGGAATCCACCAAAGTGCCATCTAAGTCAAATAAAATAAGCTCACGACTTGCCAATTGTGCTACCGACATCTTATTCCTCTCCATTTATTTCACACAGAAACATCAACCCAAATAATGAAGGCATGCGAGTGCATGCCTTCATTATTGTTTGGCACGGCTTATTTAAAGAATAACCATGCAATGATTGCAAGAATAATCAATGCAATAATAGATATTAAGCCAATCGATGCATTTTTTTGCTCTTCTTTGACTTGTTCAACCCGCGATATAGGCTCTTCTATTGCAATCGGTTGCGGTTCAGGCTGCGCCTGAACATCGACACCTTGTGGAATCGGTGCCGGCTTGGGTATAGCAACCTGTTGTGGCATACCATCTCGACTGACTTGAACTTCGCGATCCCGCTCGGTTAAGCTCGGCATCCCTTGCTCATTCATTTGCTGCGCCACTGTTTTAGATGCCTCTTCAACGTGAGCTGCTTCAGTTTCAGACACAGCAACTGCTTCTGAAGGTTGCTCAGTCGCAGGAATCACTTCGGGTTGCATAACTTTAGGGTCAGCCACAACCTCAGTTGACTCCATTGTTACAGCGGCACTCTTTTGTGCAGGTGCGAGTACTGAAAATTTCAAACTGGCAAATTGTACAATGTCACCTTCTTTCAACAAGGTTTCATGTTCAATACGTAAATCATTCACGAATGAACCATTCGATGAGTTTAAATCTTGCACCCATAAAGCTTGGTCTTTCAGCAAGAACGCTGCATGCTTGCGTGAAATTTCTGCAGCTTGCAATACAATATCTGCGCTCTGATGACGGCCGACCAGCATATCACGGTCGATGCCAATTTCTTGTCCTGTCAATTCACTGGTAATTGCTTGTATTTTCCAAGTCATGAAATGCACTTCTCTTTGCGATTTTTTTCATCATATCACGACAAATCTTCGATTCTTTACAAACGCTATTAAGAACCTGATCGAACCGTGGTTGTAGTCACTGTATTTTTGGTTTTTTTAACCATTGCACTGGGTGCCTGAACAGCTTGTCTTTGCACCATCGGTTCAATAGCAACAGGTGTCGTTACAATAGCATTCGAAGACTGCTGCTGAGCAGCCGAAGGTACAGTTTGATAATCTGGTACTTTCGGTGCTGAAGGCGTCACAGGAAGCCGTTGTTGGTAAATATCATCAATATTTTCTGGTAACTTGGCAAAAGTACCATCCTGATCCATCGCTAACTGTAAGCTATATAATTGGCTATAGCGCTGTTGTGACAAACGATTCACATCTTGGCTATCGCCCACAATCGTCGGATGGATAAACACCAACAGATTACGTTTTTCATTGGATTTTGCATCGGCACGGAATAAACGACCAATGCCAGGAATTGCACCCAACCCTGGCACCGACTGGCGACTGTAAATCGAGTTATCTGAAATCAGACCGCCCAATACAATGGTTTGACCATGTTCAGCTAAAATTGAGGTTTTAATGGCACGTTTACTGGTAATTAAATCCTGAGCTTCGCCTTTTGGCTGCACAGCTGAAACTTCTTGTTCCACTTCTAAACGCACCGTACCATCGGCACCAATATGCGGCACGACTTTAAGCGTCACCCCGACATCTTTACGTTCAATTGATGTATAAGGATTGGCTGTACCACCCGTCGTACTGACTGATCCAGTGACAAAAGGCACATTTTGCCCTACAACAATATAAGCTTCCTCATTGTCCATCGTTACAATAGAAGGCGTGGAGAGTAAATTAGACTTGGTTTTACTCTTTAATGCCTGAATGAGTGCGCCGTATAATTTACGTGAGCCATCAGCACCTTCTTTATAATCACCCAGAATCAGCGACGTTCCTGTACCTAACTTGGATGCAGCACCAGCTGCCCCACCAGTAACATAACCCGCTGCAAGCTGAGCTATACTCGCGCCCACATTGCTAAAATTGATTAAGCCAATACCACTATTTAAGTCACCCAATGCCCACTGCACACCCAGTTGATCGGCATCACTGCCTTCGACCTCAATAATCGCAGCTTCAATCAGGACTTGTTGACGACGTATATCCAGTTGCTGAATCGCCGATTCAATTTCTCGCATGAGTTGTGGATCTGCTTTCACCACCAAAGCATTTTGACTATCGTCCGCAATAATACTGACCCCATTGGCATTAAAACTGGTGATTGAATTTTGATTATTGCTGTTCGATCCACCCCCCAAATTAATGCTTGGCGTGGCAATACTGGATGAACCGCCGCTTGAACTATTCGAACTACTACTGCCTGAATAGCTCGTCGCATTATTATTGTTCGAAGACGATGAAGTATTGGAATTTGATGAACTGGCAACCGCCTGACCAGTCACTAAGCCTTGTAAAATTTCAGCCAGATTTTTTGCACTGGCATATTTTAAACGGAAGACTTTTAAGCCACCCAAACGATCTGCGGTAGGCACATCCAACATTTCAATCATTTGACGAATGCGCTTGCGCGTTGCCGTATCACCTTTTAACACAATACGATTAGTTCGCGTATCGGCAATAATTCGGATACGGGAGCCTTTTAAGTCTCTTGCTGCGCCTGTGGAACTCATTGACTCAAGTAAACCGATCATTTCTTCAGCCTGACTCGATTGCAACGTGACGGCCTCAATATCGTTTTGCCCAGTTCCATCCAAATTACGAATGATCGTTTCAATCTGATAAATATTACTGGCACGGTCGGAAACAATCAGTGCATTGGTACCGGCCACCGCAGACATATGTGCAAACTGCGGCATTAAAGGACGCAATGCTGGAATTAAATCGTTGGGATTGGTATTTTCAAGCCAAATGACTCGAGTGACAATTTGATCACCCGTTGCACGTTGTTTGGCATCGTATGGAATACCTGAGCCTTTCACATTGCTATCGGGAACAAGTTTGATGGTATTGCCTGAAGGAACAGCCACAACACCATTGACATTCAAAACCCCTAAAAATAAGTCATATACTTCAGCTTTATTTAAAGGCTTATTGGAAATGACCGTCACATTGCCACGTACACGCGGATCAACAGCAAAGTTTTTCCCTGTAATATCAGCAACTTCATTAATAAATGCTGTTAAATCAGCGTCACGCAAATTAATTTTCCATGTTTGTGCATAGCTTGCCGTGCTCACCATAGCCATAAGCGGTGCAGCAGCGAATAAAGCCCAAACTGGACGATGATGATTAAATAAAGCCATAAAATTTCGTGCTTCCTAATCCTATAATGTGACGATGCATCACTTAAAAACTCTGTTGTATGGTCATCACCTGATCACCACGCTTTATTTCTATTTTAACTTGACCTTCACGTCGAGCCTGTTCCAACAACTGGGCATCACTTTGCCCCTGACCGACAGCCTGTCCATTTAAAGACATAATCCGATCACCGGGTTGTAAGCCCAGTTTGCTGCGTAATGCGGCAGGTGTTCTTGAAGTCACTTCATAGCCCTCACCTGCGGCATTCACCCCCATATCTTTTAAATATTGTTCCCGATCTTGCTGTATTTTTTGTACTGCTTGCCCTAATGCATTCTGTTCCTGACTCTGCTGCATTTGAGTCGCTTGATTATGAGCAGATGATGGATTTTCTACAGGCTGAACAATCGATTGATCCAAACCATTTTCAATACCTTTGAACTTTAACTCTCGAGTTGTGCCATTATTTTGGCGTAACAGCACTCGATCCCAATACACTTGCGCAAGTTGGTAAGAGGTATTGGCAATGTTTTCCCCCACCCGATAGCGATCTGCCACTTCATTCATCTTAATCACCGCAGAGGAAAACTGACTCGGGTAACCCACCATCACACCTTGCAAGACCAGATTGATGCTTTCATCGGCAGCCGCTGTTGCGCCCACTTCTTGAAATAATGCAAATGAAGCAATATTCGGGACTTGAGCTTGTTGCGAACCCAAGGGAATACGTTCGACTTGCATCACCTGAGGCGGTGCGACAAGCAACCAAAAAATACTCGCCAATTTCCAGCACAAATACAGAATAAGCAAAAGTAAGAGTATCGGAGCTGCCCGATCGGCCTGCTTCCAATTTAATTGTTGAATTTTTTCAATCCACTCACTCATTAGAAACCACCTTTAAATAAAGGCTGTCTCGAACTAATGACATAAGTGTCTAAACCTGCTTTCCCTTCATAGGAAGGAATATTCATCAATAAACGCTGCGTCAATTGCACATCCAACATCAAGTTTTGATCAACAGCCAATGCCATCAGCTTTTGATCGCGCTGATCACGAATATCAAACATCAGTTTATTGTTTTCATCTGATAGCTTTCCTTTCAATGACGGTATATTCATTCGATCTTGACGTTGAGCATAACTATAAATCAGCTCACCACCCGCCCATTGCAACTGACCGTCAGCCTGTGTAAAGCCCTGCTGTTTGTTAAAATTAAATTCAATATTTTGCAGTTGAATGGTATTGGTCGGCCACTGCCAATCCACCATATTTTTCAAAGTTTCAGGTGCAATTTGTCCATTCAAATCATGAATTGTTATTTTTTTGCCAAAACCATAACCGACCACACCATCCAATTGTGTATGCCCACTATGGACTTCTAGCTGCGCCCCTAAACGCAACAAAAACAGATCCAATGGTCGTGTTTTCCAACTCAACGATCCTCGTAAATTACCTTGATGCCAATCTGCTTGTCCTTGCCAAATATTACCACTTACATTTTGCAAGACTTGGTTGTTTTTATAAAATTTTGAAATGAGCCAAGCCGCTGGTATTTGGAGTAATACAAAAATAAAAAAGACCAGGATAGCAAAGATCCACCACGCCATATATTTGGGTTTTTTTATCATCCCAGCACGACCAACATATCAATTATTCTTCCTTGAGCCACTATATTATCTTTCTACACACATTATGCATACTTTTTCCACAACGCCAATTCTAAGATATAAAAAAACCAAGCATAAATGCTTGGTTTTTTCAGTCTAATCCGCTTGGATGACATTCTTATGAATTTTGCAATTAGATCAGAAAGTCTTCCAATTTTGCACCATTTTCTAATTCAGCAACCAACCAACGCGGTTGTTTACCACGACCCGTCCAAGTATCAACAGGATTCTGTTTGCTACGATAACGTGGCTCGACAGACTTACGTGTACTTTTCTTGCGTTTAGTTGCACCAAACTCTAAAAGCTGCTCAATCGTCAAACCAACTTTATCTGCAATGGCTAAAATTTGCTGATAAGCATCTTCAATCGCTTGATCTTTTTTAGAAGCAATTAATGCTTCCGCTTCAACCTGTAAATGTTTTAACTCTTCAACAGATAAATTACTAATGTCTGGCATCATATTAACTCCAACTAGATTTTATATTTATTTATACAACGCCGACATAATATTTTTATTGCTTAAGATATACAATATAAAAATTTAAATTATCAACAATATTTAAACAGATTCCATACTTCTACGCCAATCTCAACTTTAAATAAGCTTTTCAAATTGAATCGGCGAATAACCACATTTTTTATTCATAACGACGCAGACCGTATGTGACAAAATCT
>NZ_FNPK01000021.1 GCF_900107285.1 Acinetobacter kyonggiensis
GTAATTTCTACCATCAATCAATGAAAATAATTTCGATTAATCAACCAGTAAAAATCCACACAAGTTGTTCTTCATAATCTCTTAATGATCTTCTTAATACTTCGTCAGTAATTAAGTCGCTCAACTTGATATTCCTTAACAACTCAGCACCTCGTGCTTCGTTTGTTTCCGGCTATCTCGTCGGGATGCTGCGTATTCTATACAGTTTATTATCTTGCGCAACCCCTAAATTCACTTATTCTTCACGTATGTCTTTTTTTTCAGCAAAAACTGCAAGAAAACTGCTTTTCTGGCTATTTTTTAGATGTTTTAACCCTAAAAAATGCTTTTTTATAAAAATTAATTTTCAGTATGCTTGTTATTAAAGACCTTCTCGCCCTTAAACAGCATATAGATTAAGCCACTTTTATTGAGTTGAAAAATAAGGCTGGTTAGATGCCTAATTTATTCTGCTTTAACATTACTCAAATATTACAGCACCACTCAAAGAACTTTCCCACGCATAATTTTTACCAGCAAACATGCCAAGGTTCGCAACGGTCAAAAAGAGATTCTCTAATCACCTCAAGTAAAATATCTCAACAGTTATTGCATACCCACTTTTTAATTCCACAGACTCGCATTACAAAACATATTAAAGTACAGCCAAAATTAGCTTCTGCATGCTTTGAATTATGCTCAATACTAGAGCAGCACTTCAGCTATTACCAATCTGAATTAGAGACTACAATCACCCATATATCGTGTTTTAAAAATGAAACTCCCTCTCGGGAATTTATAGCGCTGAAAAATGAGTGCGTTAAATGTCTATTTTATGAAGGTAAATACAGTCAGATATCTAAACAATATGCTGAGTATTCGTGAAGGAAGCATTATTGCTGTGTTATGTGTCAACAGCTTAGTCAAAATGATTCGCCTAAATTAGACTTCATTAAATTTTAGATAGAAAAAAAGAAAGAGATCTCTCCCAAAATCTCTCCCTTGGAGTTAGATCATTATTAGATCCATAGATGTCATTATTATAGTTATCTACATATATCGTTAAAAAAGTCTCTCGGGGGAAAGACTTAAAACTGTGCAGCTTTTTATAAAATCACTTTCTAACCATGCTTTCTACACAACAGCTAGATGAATAAATCTTATACATAAGCATATAGAAATGCAATACGAATGGAAAAATTTAACTCTTGTTTTTATAAGGTTTTTTGAATTTACTTATCTACATAACTTATTAAGAATTTGATAAATAAAAAGCAGACCGAAGCCTGCTTTTATTTCAATACAAGTATGCCGATTTAGTCAACAAATGTAACTTTCGCAATCGCTTTCTTACCTGCTTGAATAATATAAGTTTTGTTCTCAGTAACAGAAAAATTAACATCAACCACTGCCCAGTCGACTTTCACTGCACCACGTGCAACGGCATCTTTGGCTTGGGCTGCATTTTTAGTTAAACCGGCTGCACGCACAATAGAAGCAATAAACATTTCACCACCAAATTCACCACGAGAAATCGTGACTTCAGGTGTGCCTTCAGGTAATTCACCTTCCGTAATGATGTTCCCTGCACCTTTATGCGCATTGGCAGCAGCATCTGCACCATGAAAACGCTCAACCAATTCAAGCGCAAGAATCTTTTTCACTTCTTGAGGATTACGACCTTCTGCCACATCCTTCAATAACACGGCAATTTCATCGAGTGATTTGAAACTTAAAAGCTCGAAATAACGTTCAATCAAACTATCAGGCATTGAAAGTACTTTTTGATACATTGCACCTGGAGCATCAAATACCCCAATATAGTTACCCAAAGATTTAGACATTTTATTGACGCCATCTAAACCTTCAAGAATCGGCACGGTAATGCAGACTTGTGCTTCTTGCTCATAACGACCTTGCAGCGTACGACCCATTAATAAGTTAAAGGTTTGGTCTGTACCGCCCAACTCTACATCAGCCTCTAAAGCAATTGAGTCATAACCCTGAACCAAAGGATACAGAAATTCATGAATCGCAATTGGTTGATGATTGTTGTAACGCTTGGTAAAGTCATCGCGCTCAAGCATACGGGCAACCGTCTGCTGTGAAGCCAATTGAATCAGGTCAGCAGCCGTTTTTTCGGCAAACCATTCAGAGTTAAAACGCACTTTGGTTTTATTTGGATCAAGAATTTTAAACACTTGTTCTTGATACGTTTTGGCATTTTCCAACACCTGTTCGCGTGACAAGGGTGGACGGGTTGCACTTTTACCTGTTGGATCACCAATCATCGCGGTGTAATCACCAATCAAAAACGTCACTTCATGCCCCAAATCTTGGAACACTTTTAGCTTATTAATCAATACAGTGTGACCTAAATGCAGATCCGGTGCTGTTGGATCAAAGCCCGCTTTAATTTTTAAGGGACGATTTTCTTTAAGTTTCTTTAACAGATCCTCTTCAGAAATAATTTCATGAGTGCCTCGTTGAATGAGGGCAAGTTGTTCTTCAGCCGGCAGGAAATTTGACATCACAAAACCCAATACATCAGTTATACAATTTGTGCGATATACTAACACTTTTTCAGCACAATGCAGGCTTAACTATCATCATGACAGCGATCTATATTGGGGTAATGACCGGCACCAGCATGGATGGCGTTGACATCGTTGCTGCTTCATTTGATCCTTTGCAGCTTCATGCCACCCTGACCTTGCCATTTGATCCAGACTTACGTGATGAACTGATGGCGCTGACCTTACCGAATGACAATGAAATTGATCGTATGGGTAAAGCGGATGTTGCTTTGGCTCAAATGATTGGTCGCGGCATTAATGAGCTGATTGAAAACAATCATTTAGATCGTAGCCAAATTAAAGCGATCGGTTCACATGGACAAACCATTCGTCACCGTCCTGAACATGGTTTTACCTTGCAAATTGGTGACCCCAATATCATTACTGAAATGACGCAAATTCCTGTAATTTCAGATTTTCGACGTCGTGATATGGCGGCTGGTGGTCAAGGCGCACCTTTAGTGCCTGCATTTCATCAAGCCTTATTTCAACATTCCAGTATTCACCGTGTCATTTTAAACCTCGGTGGCATTGCCAACGTCAGTATGTTACCCGCAGGCAACCCAGACGGTGTGTTTGGTTTTGATACTGGCCCCGCCAATATTTTAATGGATGCTTGGTGCCATCGTTATACTGGGCAACCCTATGATGAAAATGGCAATTGGGCAGCCTACGGTCAACCGATTCGTAGCTTGCTCGACCGCTTACAAGCACACGAATACTTTTCTAAAGAACCACCGAAAAGCACAGGCCGTGAAGATTTCAACCTAGAATGGCTGGATGAACAAATTGCCGACTGGCACAATGATCTTGAATATAACGAATTAGAAGATATCCCTGAAAATATTCAAGCGACTTTACTCAAACTCACCACGCGTGCGATTAAAAAAGCCATTTATCGCTCAAACATGGATACCGGTGAAGTGTATGTCTGTGGTGGTGGGGCCTATAATTCACATTTACTTGAACAATTGCGTTGGCGGTTACGTAAACACAATTGGTCTGTTCAAACCACATCCGCGATTGGCTTAGCCCCGACATGGGTCGAAGCCACTGCTTTTGCTTGGTTAGCAATGCGCTTTGTCAATCAACAAAGTGGCAACTTACCCGCAGTCACGGGTGCAGCAGGCTATCGAATTTTAGGTAGCATTACTGCGGTATAAGTACAAATACGCAAAATAAAAGGTCTGCTTTATACAGACCTTTTTTGATTCTTAACTTAACATCTTAAAACCATTAACTTTATCGCATCATTTTTTGGGCATTTTCATTGCGAAAAGCAGCTAAAATTTGCTGTCCAGCACGCCCTGTTGGACTAAGACCCAAACGAATCTGTTCCTGACGAATCGCTTGACGGCTTTTATCACCAATCAATCCATCGACTGCGCCAATATCATAGCCTTTATTGAGCAGAAACTGCTGAATTTCACGACGTTCTGCCCGTGAAGTTCCCGCATCATCGGTCGGCCAAGCTTGACTAAAACCACCACCACCTTGTAAACGATCAGACAAATGCGCAATCGCTAAGGCATAACTTTCCGCAGCGTTATAACTATATATAGCATCGAAATTTTTAAAGACAAGAAAGACTGGACCATTCGCGCCAGCAGGTGCCATCAATCCAGCAGCACTACTGCTCGATAAATTCCCTTGAATTAAAGCACTCCCATCCGCACGAACCACACCACGGCTCATCCAGCTACTTAAAGGTTTTTTATTGCGACGACTTTCTCCACCAATCGGTAGATCTTCTGGAATATGCACTTCAAAACCCCAAGGCATACCTGTTTGCCAACCGCGTTTTTTTAAGAAATTTGCAGTAGAAGCCAAGGCATCAGAGGTACTGGACACCAAATCACGACGACCATCACCATCAAAATCAACAGCTAACTCTTCATAGGTTGAAGGCATAAATTGAGTATGACCAAATGCGCCTGCCCACGAGCCTTTCATTTGCTGCTCAGTTAAATCACCACGTTGTAAAATTCGCATCGTGGTAAAAAACTCACCACGGAAAAAGCTTTGACGACGACCTTCGCAGCTTAAAGTGCCCAAAGCTTGTAATAAAGGATAACTTCCCGAAATTTGACCAAAATTACTTTCCACCCCCCAAACTGCCACCACGGTTTCAGCGGGTACGCCATAGGTGGTTGCAACACGATTTAGCACCTCACGATGTTGTGCCAATTTTTGCTGCCCCAATTGCACCCGCTCTTCATCCACCAAACCGGATAAATAATCCCAAATCGGGGTAGAAAATTCAGGCTGGTAGTTCAGTTTTTCAATCACTGAATAATCTGGGGTTAAATTTTGCGTATAACGATCATAGGTCAAACCCGTTACACCCGAACCAATTGCTTGAGTACGTAAATTAGTCAAACATTGCTGAAAATCATTTTGTGCTGTAGATGCTGTATTAAAACTGGATGGCGAAGAAGAAATACTTTGACCATTAATAATCAACTCAGCCTTGGCTTGAGTCATGGCTAAAAAAACTGAACCTAAAACGAAAGCTAAGCGACGCATAGTATCCCTAATGGTATTTGAATTTAAATTATGTTTTTACCATACCATCATCAATCCAGAACTTCTGAATCAAATCGTAAATTTAAATTCATTGTTTTTATTTTAAATTCATAGTTACCTTTTAAATTTAAAAAGTTATCCACAATACCTGATTTTCTTAAAATTTAAATTCAAAACCAACCAAAATATAAATTCAAATTCGCATATTTAAATTTAAACATACTTTTTAAATTCAAACCTACTGTGGATAAGTTTATTTCTCTATATTTTATCTGCTTTTATATTAATAAAACTTTAAATTCAAAACTTATTTTTAAATTTAAAGTTTGAATTCATAATGCAAATTTCGCCTTGAATTCATTTTTTTAAATTCAAAATTATGGCTTTTGAATTCAAATTAAGATCATTTTAAATTTATTTTTATCTTTTGAATT
Source organism: Acinetobacter kyonggiensis (assembly GCF_900107285.1). Lineage (GTDB taxonomy): Bacteria > Pseudomonadota > Gammaproteobacteria > Pseudomonadales > Moraxellaceae > Acinetobacter > Acinetobacter kyonggiensis. The sequence continues at coordinate 5,516 of NZ_FNPK01000021.1, forward strand.
TAAAAAATCTATCCTGTTCAAGCACAACAAAACTTGAATACAGCATATTTTTCAGGTGTTGGTTTTTTATGCAGAATATTTATGAACTATTGCATCAATGGCATGCTGTTATTTTTATTTTGTTCCAATAAATATGGTGCTAGTTCAAAAGAGGCGCAATCATGCCCGAACTTCAGGCATAAAAAAAGCGGTCATTGGCATGACCGCTTTTTTTCCATTCAATCGAAGGATTAAATGCTCATATCTTGAGTAAGTGCTAATGGCTCTGGCAAAATTTTCGCCAATTGACGACATAAAGTGGTCAATTCAGCACTGTCATTTGGCATTAGTGTGATGTGACCAATCTTACGACCTTCACGTTCAGTCTTATTATACAGGTGTAAATGTGCACCATTGAGCGCCAATACATCTTCAGACTTTGGATGCTTGCCAATGATATTGATCATCACGGTCGGGCGAACCACATCCGTTGAACCAAGAGGTAGGCCAGCAACAGCGCGAATATGGTTTTCAAATTGCGAGCAGATAGCGCCTTCAATCGACCAGTGACCTGAGTTATGCACACGGGGTGCCATTTCATTGGCATATAAACCGTTGTCAGTGACAAACAATTCTAGCGTCAACACACCCACATAATTCAAATGATTCAGCAGGCGAGTGATGTAATCCTGCGCTACAGGCTGTAAATCAGCGCTGTTGGGTGCAGGAACAATCGAGTGCGACAAAATACCGTTGTGATGGTGATTTTCAGCCAATGGCCAAGTTTTCACATCACCATTCTGACCACGCACCGCGATAATTGATACTTCACGAGAGAACGTTACAAAGCTTTCTGCAATCAAGGAACCCGCTGGCCCCAATTCCGCCCAAGCTTGTTCAATTTGATCTGCTGAACGAAGGACAAATTGACCTTTACCATCATAACCACCAGTGGTGGTTTTCAGGACAATCGGCAAGCCCAGTTCAGCAACCGCTTGTTGTAAGCTGTCGAATGAATCCACTGCACGATAGGGTGCAACAGGAATGTCTAATTCATCAAACAAAGCTTTTTCTGACAAACGATGTTGTGCAATGGCTAAAGCCTGACGAGGTGGATGCAAATCTTTGTTTTTGATCAATACATCAACATCAGCCAAGGGCGTGTTTTCAAACTCTAAGCTGAAGACATCCGCACTGTTGATGAAATCCTGTAAACCATTTTCAGCTTTGCTTGAAATCACTTGACCCAATACAGCCGATGGACAATCTGTGCTTGCTTCAAAGAAAGTACATTGAATATTCAGTGGTAGGGCAGCTTGCGCCATCATACGGCCGAGTTGACCACCACCAAAAATACCGATGGTTTTATCCATAACATATGTCCCGTTTTAAGCTTGGCTCGGAATGTGACCTGGAATATTGTTGCTTGCCACTTTTTCAGTTTGAGCATCGCGGAACTGGGCAACATTTTTTGCAATTTCAGGACGTGTCAGACCTAAAATTTGCGCTGCCATAATTGCCGCATTGGTTGCACCCGCAGGGCCAATCGCCAATGTACCGACCGCAATACCCGCAGGCATTTGTACGATAGAAAGCAATGAATCGACACCATTTAAAATAGACGATTTCACAGGAACGCCCAGTACAGGTAAATCAGTTTTCGCTGCACACATACCCGGTAAATGTGCTGCACCACCTGCGCCAGCAATAATCACCTGAATACCACGATCACGTGCTGTTTCAGCATATTCGAATAAACGATCCGGCGTACGATGGGCAGAAACGACTTCAGCTTCAAAAGGGACACCAAGCTGTTTGAGCATATTGGCAGTGTGTTCTAAAGTTGCCCAATCAGATTGAGAACCCATGATAATTCCAACTAAAGGAGCGTCTTGTGCAGCGGCCGCATTCATTGCAAATATTCCATAAACGAATGTAAGGAAGGATAAATCTCGACGAGAGCCAAGCTTTACATGAATCAGAAGCTCGCTATTATAGACTGAAAATTCGTCTCGCCAAAATTTAACAGATGCCGTACTGCTATATTTCCGCTATTTTTTTGGAAAATAATAAAGAAATTGATTTCAAACCCTAAAAGTAAATTGATACGCGGAAATGTCATTCGCAACTGTTTGAGGCAGGACTACACTTAATAAGTAATGTTTCTGCGATTAATATAGTTTTCGGTGGTATCTAACGAGTTTTGCGAATGACAATGGTTTTGCTTACTTTTGCCAAAACAAAAGTAAGTCGAACCGAAGGTTATTTCCAAAATTAAAGGATCATTGAAAAGGCTTTGTTGTGTAAACCACATTTTTATAAAATCAAGTTTTACTGACTTCTAAAAACAAAATAGACACAGCCCAAAAGACACAATCCTGCCCACACATAATCCAACTTAAAAGGCTGTTTAAATAGAAAAATCATAAAAGGCACAAAAACCAACAAAGTCACCACTTCCTGCGTGATTTTCATCTCACCCAATGACCAACCTTGTTGCGCCAATAATCGCGTGGCAGGAATCATAAAACTATATTCAAGCAGGGCAATCAGCCAACCAAATAAAATCGCCTGCCACAGTGGCGCACCATGTAAAAATTTTAGATGACCATACCAAGCCAAAGTCATAAAACAATTCGAGACAATTAAAAGTAACAGGGGAAATAACATGCTGAATTTATCTGGAACACTCGTGAATATTTTACGGTTTTTAAATAAAAAATCATGTCATTTAAATGCTGATTTTTCTTCCCGACAACATGCATCGAACGACACGATAAAACCCATCCTACAATCCCATGAATAGATACAAGAAAAACTATCTTTTCAGTGAAACCCTTGCTATCGTTGCTTTCAAATCAAATTAATCACGACAACAGCACAATAAAAAAGTGATGTGTCTAAAACACAGCGGAGTTAAGTGTATGCATCTGCATATTTTGGGTATCTGTGGCACATTTATGGGTTCACTGGCGCTGTTAGCGCGTGACTTGGGTCATAAAGTGACGGGTTCAGATGCAAATGTCTATCCACCGATGTCGACCCAACTTGAAAATGCAGGCATTACCTTAATGCAAGGTTATGACCGTAGCCATTTACAACCCCATCCTGATTTAGTGATTGTGGGCAATGCCATGAAACGTGGCATTGATGCGATTGAATATATGCTCAATGAAGGGTTACCGTATATTTCAGGCCCACAATTCCTTGCCGATCATGTTTTACAAGGCAAACACGTTTTAGGGGTTGCAGGCACTCACGGCAAAACCACAACCACGACTATGTTGGCTTGGGTACTGGATCAAGCGGGTTTAAATCCAGGGTTTTTGATTGGTGGTGTACCTTTAGGTTTTAGCGAAAGTGCACGTTTGGGTGGCGGTAAATACTTCTGTGTCGAAGCCGATGAATACGATTCTGCATTCTTCGACAAGCGTTCTAAGTTTGTGCATTACCATCCTAAAACAGCGATTTTGAACAACCTTGAATTTGACCATGCCGACATTTTTGATGACTTGGCTGCCATTCAAAAACAATTCCATCATTTAGTTCGTACCATTCCAAGTGAAGGTCGCATTATTGCCCCGATTACGGAAAGCAATATTGATGAAGTGCTCGAAATGGGTTGTTGGACACCTGTGGTTCGAACCAGTTTAGAAGCCAATGCCAAAGCAGCACTTTCTGCGGAACAACTCTCTGCCGATGGTTCACATTTTAATGTGTTAGAAAATGGTGTTGTCAAAGGCATCGTGAGATGGAATATGACTGGGCAACATAGCGTTGCCAATGCCTTGGCAACCATTACCGCGGCTGAACATGTCGGTGTTTCGATTGAACAAGCCTGTGAAGCCTTGTCGAATTTTGGTGGTGTAAAACGCCGCATGGAATTATTAGGCACGGTACGTGGCATTGAAGTGTATGACGATTTTGCCCATCATCCAACAGCCATTGAAACCACTTTAGACGGCGCACGTAAACGCCTTGCCGAACGTAAACTTTGGGCGATTATTGAACCACGTTCCAACACCATGCGTATGGGAAGCCATAAAGATGGTTTAGCTCATTCTGCACGTTTAGCTGATGAAGTGATTTGGTATCAACCTGAAGGTTTAGACTGGGATTTGCAACCCGTGATTGAAGCCGCTTCAAATAAAGCCGTAGTGGCTCGTTCACTAGAAGATATTATTCAAACAGTGGTCAGTGAGGCAGGTGAGGGCGATGCTGTCGTGATTATGTCGAATGGCGGTTTTGGCGGGTTACATCAGAAATTGATTGCTGCATTACAAGCTTAATCTATTCGTGTAAAAAAGCCCGCTTTGCGGGCTTTTTTACACTCAAAATTAGAATCATGAATAACAACAATATTCTTTTTTACTTAATCCTATAAAACTGAGTAATCAACTGCATGAACTATATTTGAGCTGAAGAATAGAAGAAGGATTAAAGCTATTTTTTATCATGCTATTTCTTCAAAATGATATACATCATGTTCAAATCGCATCAATAATCAAATTAAGAGTCCAACAACGTTGAGCCCATTCTAATATTCAATGCTAAGTCGCTATATTTACAAAACTTTTCTTATGTCCAAATATTACTTCCACATAAAAAATCAGCTTCATTTTATATTCACGGCCCTAAAGTAATTTACTTTAATTTTGAAATACCTTCATACAAATCTCATTGTAGAACAGTGCAATACCAGTACTTTTACTACTGAGTTTATTCTACAAAAGTGCTAGCTTAAAAAATCAACAGAAAAGCCTTATGAAAAGGAAGTGCTTTACGCCAATCCAACTCAATGAATAATCATAACAAGGAACTACTCCATGAAAGCCATGGTTTACTACGGTGCAAATGATATCCGCTTTGAAGAACGCCCTCATCCACATATTATTGACCCAACTGATGCTGTAATCCGCGTGACCAAAACTACAATTTGTGGCACAGACCTCGGAATTTGGAAAGGTAAAAACCCAGAAATTGAAGAACAAGCCACCCAAAAAATAGGACAATTCAATGGTCGAATCTTAGGTCACGAAGGTATTGGTATTGTTGAAGAAGTCGGAGCCGCCGTCAAAAATTTCAAGAAAGGTGATCGTGTCATTATTTCCTGTGTCAGCCGCTGTGGCACATGTGAAAACTGTCAAAAACAACTTTATGCACATTGCCGCAATGACGGTGGCTGGATTATGGGTTATATGATTGACGGTACCCATGCAGAATATGTTCGCACTCCATTTGCTGATACTTCACTTTATCTACTCCCTGATGGTTTAAATGAAGAAGTTGCTGTATTTTTATCTGATGTCTTACCGACAGCACATGAAATTGGCGTGCAATATGGTGATGTTAAACCCGGAGATAGTATTGCAATTGTTGGTACAGGGCCAATTGGCATGGGCTGCTTATTGACCGCACAATTTTATTCCCCCGCAACGATTATTGCCATTGATATGGATGACAATCGCTTAAAACTTGCCAAAGAATTAGGTGCTACCCATACTATTAATTCAAATCGAGAAGATGCAATTCAACGTGTATTAGAAATTACTGAAGGGCGTGGTGTGGACTGTGCCATTGAAGCCGTAGGTATTGAAGCCACTTGGAATACTTGCCAACATATTGTCAAAGAGGGCGGACATATTGCGAATGTTGGTGTCCATGGTAAATCAGTGAATTTTGAACTCAATAAACTTTGGATTAAAAACCTCACCATTACCACAGGCTTAGTCAATGCGAATACTACGGGTATGTTGTTAAAAACCTGTTGTTCTGGAAAATTACCCTTAGAAAAACTGGCAACCCATCATTTTAAATTTGCAGAATTTGAAAAAGCCTATGATGTGTTTAAACATGCTGCTGATGAAAATGCCATGAAAGTGATTATTGATCTCTAATTTAACCCTAAAAAGCCTCTTTTAAGAGGCTTTTTTTATGCTGCAACATCAACCAAGCTCTGATCACGCTTAAACATCGTATCCACATAAGAACAAGTCGGCACAATTTTTAACTGCTTTTCACGTGCAAATTCAACCAAAACATCCAGTAACTTTCGCGCGGCACCTTGCCCACGCAAAGAATCATCCACCCAAGTATGATCCGCAACAATAATCTCTTCACTACGCCAGATATAACTAATTTCTGCAATGCGTTTGCCTTGAGCATCGTCTAAAAAGAATTCGCCCTTTTGTTTATTATCTAAATGTTGAAATTGCATAACGTCCTCTAAATTATTCGTCTCTAAATGATTAATGCTTCAAAACATATCTTACCGAAATAAAACAGCATGCATAGTTGGATCTTTGTCGAATACAAACTTGGTCAAAGGGTAAAGTCATTATATTTTATTTTTCACAATAAAAATCAAGCTCATATAATCAATAAAAACTAATTCATTATCCATACAACGTCACTTACATGAGTATCATTAATCACAAATACCCAATTAAAGGGATATAAAACAAAATCTTAAACCTTTAGATTGGTGAGTAAATTTTATAGACTAACGCTTATGGATCTTGATTTAATTGCGATCATTTTTTTGTTTTTTATTGCACTCGCCCTAGTATTGTCAATTTACAAAGAAAAGTTAAGAAACCCATTTAAATAAGCAAGCAATTCAGTAGAAAAATTAACTAAGCAATATTCCACTGATCATCTTTTAACTATTTTTAGCATTACTTTTCCACTACATTTTAGCTTAACAAGTCTGCAACTTAAGCCTAAAATTTAACGCTGCTCATTTAAGTTTCCTGACTTATGTCAATGTCATCTTCAGAAACAGCGTCTCCCAATCCATCACACCAATGGATTTGTGTCATTACCCTTGCTTTTGCTGCCTTTATTTTCAATACCACTGAATTTATTCCTGTGGCATTGCTGAGTGATATTGGCCACAGTTTTAATATGCCTGCCACAGATGTAGGTATCATGATTACCATTTATGCATGGGTGGTTGCACTGATTTCATTGCCCATGATGTTAATAACCAAAAATATTGAACGACGCTTTTTGTTGATTGCTTTATTCGTGGTTTTTATTGTTAGTCATGTGCTGTCTTATTTTGCATGGAGTTTTGAGATTCTGCTTACAAGCCGAATCGGAATTGCCTTTGCACATGCATTATTTTGGTCAATTACGGCTTCATTAGCCGTTCGTGTCGCACCTAAAGGTAAAGAATTTCAAGCCTTAGGATTACTTGCAACAGGAACGGCTTTAGCCATGGTTTTAGGTATTCCTTTCGGACGTATGATTGGTGAAGCCTACGGTTGGCGCAATACCTTTGCTTTAATTGCCATTGGTGCAGCACTCGTTTGTCTGACCTTGGCAAAAATGCTCCCGAAGCTGCCCAGTATCAATTCAGGTTCATTTAAAAGTATTGCCATCCTATTTAAACGCCCAAGCTTGATGCTGGTCTTTGCATTGACGATTATTATCATTAGCGCACAATTTACCGCTTATAGTTATATCGAACCCTTTACCCTAAATATCGCACATTTTAGTTCATCACAAACCACCACTTTATTGCTCATTTATGGTGCTGCTGGTTTCTTAGGTTCTTATTTATTTGGCAAATTTGGTGCGCGTTATCCTAAAATTGCGATTCCTTTCAGCAGTCTATGTTTAGCCATTTCCATGTTGCTGTTGCTTCCTCTAGCACAAAATATTATCAGCTTAAATATGCTCAGCTTATTTTGGGGGATGGGTATTATTGGCTTGAGCTTAGCCCTACAAGCCAAAACGCTTAACCTTGCGTCAGATGCAACCGATGTGGCTATGGCTATTTATTCAGGTCTTTATAATGTCGGCATTGGCTGTGGTGCATTATTGGGTGGGTGGGTTACCACACGTTATGGTCTAAGTTATATTGGCTTCGTGGGTGGCTTAGTCGCAGTTTTCGGCATGGTTTTGGCGTTAGTGTTGATCCAGCGCAAAGACTTTATGAAATTGTAACCACTACAGATAAAATTTGCACAATGACAATAAATATGCGATTCTTTAGCCATATTTGGATTTAATCCAAAACTAAATTATGTTGAACAAGGGGAGTAGCCTCCTTCAAACGTCAGCCATTTGATCTTTTTAAATGACTGACGTGTCAGAATATCGTCATTACACTTTGCAAAAAGTCGGTATCTGAGCATCTGAAATAACCAAACATTGGTATTCAGATGTAGGCAAGACCTTGATCATGTTGACGCAGATGTTTAAATCATCTGGCAACAGGTCAAGGTTTTTTTATGGCCGGTTGTCAGATGTGGAGGATTCACATGGAAACAATTGGCAGTTTATGGCTGTATTTAGCATTCTTCGGTTTAGTTGCCGTCATGCTCACCATCGACTTTTTAGGCTTTAAACAAAAACAAGGTCAAGAAGTCAAAATTAAAACCGCAGCGTACTGGAGTATGGCTTGGGTTTCTGTCGCTGTTCTATTTGGTGGCGGCTTATGGTTTTACCTACAACAGACAGCTGGCATCGCCATCGCAAATACCAAAGTCATGGAATACTTTGCAGGTTATCTATTAGAGAAATCTCTCGCGATTGATAATGTCTTTGTTTGGTTAATGATTTTTGCTGCCTTCGCTATTCCACCCGCTTTACAGCGTAAAATTCTGCTTTATGGCGTACTTGGCGCGATTGTTCTCAGAACCATCTTTATTTTTATTGGCGCATGGTTCGTACAAGAGTTCTCATGGGTGCTTTATATTTTCGGTGCATTCCTCGTTTATACCGGCTTTAAGTTCTTAAAAGGACATGAAGAAGACCCAAATATTGAAGATATGGCGATTTTAAAGTGGTTGCGTAAGCACATACGTATCACACCTAAGCTAGAAGGGGATAAGTTCTTTGTTCGTCAAAATGGTCTGTTATGGGCAACGCCATTATTTCTGGTGTTAATTTTGGTTGAAGCATCGGACGTTATTTTTGCCGTCGACTCTATTCCTGCGATATTTGCAGTCACCAGTGATCCCTTTATTGTCTTAACTGCAAACTTAATGGCGATTTTAGGTTTACGCGCAATGTTCTTCTTACTGGCGGGGGCTGCATCAAAGATGCACTATTTACCCTACGGTCTAGGAATAATCTTGCTATTTATTGGTTTCAAAATGTTAATGCTAGACGTATTCCATATGCCAATTTGGATTTCACTTGGCTTTATTGTCATCACTTTGGCCATTACCGCTTGGTTATCAATTCGCTATAACAAGAAGCAAGAATCACTATCTTAATGTCTTACTAACCATAAAAGCCTTCCCCACGTGGAGGGCTTTTTTACTCCTAAAATAAGAAACTAAAGACAAGACCAGATATACGAAAATGCCATCCGCCACTGTTCAATACGGGAACATGCTCATAAACAGGTTAAAGGCGCATTCATCATAACAAGCGTAATTTTTTCCATCTGCGCAAAAACTGCTTTTCTTCCATTCTTTGCATAAAAACATGATGACTAACCAACGCATTATTCCATCTTAGTTTTAACTCAAATAAATCATCCAGACCCAAGGGTGCAATAATTTCAAGCTCATTATTTTCCAATAAGCGTACAGCAACTGCCGTCGCCGTTTCAGGCCATAAAGACAATGCATGTTGAATCGATTGTAACGGTTGAATCGAAGCGCCATTTTCTGTGGTGTACCATTGGTGAACCCATGCCTGATTGACAACATCCCAGTCATTTTCAGGAAATTTCTGCTTTAAAATTTCAGCCAAATACCGCTGTTCAAAACCAGACGGATCTTCTGCATCATAAAAAATCACATCAATTTCAGTCTGTGAAAGTTCATAATGCTGATCATGCAATACAGACCAAATAAGATTGCGAATCACACCTGCACTGCAAAATGCCTCGGGTTTCACTTGTCGTAAAAAAAGCAATCTGGCATAAAGATCCCGATGCTTTAAAAGGTTTTTCTTCAGCAGATTTTGATAGTTTTCAGCCAACTGCATCCTTTGCTCCTTGAGATCTCTTCACAATCGGCATTCAATATGCCTAAAAATAGAATAATTTCAGGTACAATCAATCGAAAAAATTACACGTTAAAGGTTATTGTATGTCTCCCATTCAGGCTCAACGCGCCGTTCGTGGTCGCTTTCTTGATATTCAACACACGGTTTCTCAGGCAGCAGATATTCCTCAAGCCATTCGTTACCTTGAAGATGGTTTAGTCATCATCACAGCAGGGAAAATCACGTGGTTTGGCACATGGCAAGATGGGCAGCATTTGCTGAATGAAGATATACCATTTGAGCATTATCCTGAGCAACTGATTGTGCCAGGTTTTATTGATACCCATATTCATTTCCCACAAACCGAAATGGTCGGCGCTTATGGCGAGCAACTGCTCGAATGGCTCAACAGTTATACCTTCCCAACAGAATTGCAATTTAAAGACAAAAATTATGCAGACCAAATTGCCCAATTTTTTGTGCAAGAACTGCTTAAAAATGGCACCACGACTGCTTTAGTTTTTTGTAGCGTACATGCTGAATCGGTTGATGCATTATTTGAAGCAGCAGAACGGCATCATATGCGTTTAATTGCAGGGAAGGTGATGATGGATCGTCATGCACCCGAAGACTTATGTGATACCGCTGAAAGTGCTTATAGCGACTCTAAAGCACTGATTGAAAAATGGCATGGTAAAGGTCGTAACTTGTATGCCATTACGCCACGTTTCGCACCGACCTCGACTCCTGAGCAACTGGCAAAAGCAGGACAGTTAAAAGCTGAATATCCTGAAGTGTATGTGCATACCCATTTAAGCGAAAACAAAAATGAAATTGCATGGGTTAAAGAGTTATTCCCTGAGCAACAAGGCTATTTAGATGTTTATCATCATTATGGTTTAACAGGACAGCGCTCGATCTTTGCCCATTGTGTGCATTTAGAAGAGGCTGAATGGGACTGTATGCATGAGACCAACTCTGCCATCGCCTTTTGTCCAACCTCTAATTTATTTTTAGGCAGTGGTTTATTTCCTTTGAAAAAAACATGGGAAAAACAAGTCAAAGTCGGCTTAGGCACAGACATTGGTGCAGGCACGTCATTTAACCAACTGCAAACCTTAAATGAAGCCTATAAAGTGCAACAACTTCAGGGCGATAAACTTTCTGCTTTTGAATCTTTGTATCACGCGACTTTAGGTGGAGCCAAAGCCTTAGATCTGGCGGATAAACTGGGGAATTTTAATCTGGGCAAAGAAGCCGATTTTATTGTATTAGATTTAAAAGCAACCGCCTTACAAGCCCTACGCCAAGCACGTGCCAAAGGCATAGAAGATGCTTTATTTGCCCTGATGACCATGGGGGATGATCGTAATATCCATGCCACTTATATTTATGGAGAACCCGTTTATATCAAAGCATAAAACTAAAAAAAAGAGGCAGTAAAAAGAATGTATTGCTGATGTTAATCGTGCTGAATTGTGCATTTTAAATCAGGTATGAGACTGTACAACTCAAGGCTGAATACATTTTCAACTGCAAAAAAGATGCATCTCTTGAGTAGATGTATTAAAATTAGAACATCTTTTGAGGTGTTGCTGGTCAACACCTTTTTTATTTTTTGATTTGCTTTTAGGTATCTACCCATGACCATTCATATGAGCGTAATGATCTCAGCGGAAGAAATTCACGCTAAAGTCAAAGAGCTTGGTGCAAAAATTGATGCTCACTATGCCCATAGTGACAAAGAACTTGTGCTGATTGGTTTACTTCGCGGTTCAGTTATTTTCATGGCTGATTTATGCCGTACCATTAGTAAACCGCATGAACTCGACTTTATGACGGTATCGAGTTACGGTGGCGGTACGACATCAACACGTGATGTCAAAATTTTAAAAGATTTAGACGGCGAAATTCGCGGTAAAGATGTTCTGATTATTGAAGATATTATTGATTCGGGCAATACCCTCAGCAAAGTGCTGGAAATTTTAAGCACCCGTAATCCTCACTCTATTGAACTGTGTACTTTAATCAGTAAACCTTCACGCCGTGAAATCGAACTTGATGTGAAATTTCTAGGCTTTGAAGTTGAAGATAAATTTATTGTGGGTTATGGCTTAGACTTCGACCAAAAATATCGCCATATTCCCTTTATTGGTGAAATTGGTCTATAAGCACACTATAGCTACCAATAGAGACTTAAAGTGGCCGAAGGCCACTTTTTTTTATTCACCACATTTTAAAACGAACATAAAAACAACAGTTATTAGCATGATTGATCTATTTCATTTTCGATAAATGATTAATTATGAACATGAAAGCGAATTGAAAGTAGATAAACAAACGATAAAAAGGAGAAGACACATGTGGTCACTCATCGTTGCGATCGTGGTCGGTTTTATTGCGGGCTTAATTGCTCGAGCCATTCATCCAGGAGATGATAAAGCAGGTTTTTTGATTACCGCTTTATTGGGTATTGCAGGGTCTTTATTAGCAACTTATGGTGGGCGTTTGCTCGGACTTTATGGTGAAAACTCTGCTGCTGGATTTATTGCCTCAGTCATTGGCGCCATTATTATCTTATTTCTTTATAACTTGGTTTCAAAAAAATCTGGCGGCTAAAGACACTTTAAGATGCGTAACTGCCCAAATAAAAAAAGTACCTTTCTACAAGGTACTTTTTTATGCTTTAGTTCAGCAAGCAATATCCTATAAACCTAACTCTTGCCACATTTTTTCTATTTCTTGTGCAGGGTAGGCACCCATCACTTTAAAACCATTGGAAAAGATAATCGCGGGTGTGCCATTTAAAGCCAGTGACTTACCTAAAGTTAAATTACGCTCAATAGGATTGCCACAGGTTTTTTTCGAGCTCGGTTGAATGCCTTTGGCAATCAAATTTGACCATGCTAAAGCAGGATCTTTTTCACAGAAAACCTGTTTTGAAACAGCAATAGATTGCGTTTTAATCGGGTAAATAAAAGTATAAATCGTGACATCATTCAACTTGGTTAATTCAGTCTCAAGCTGTTTACAATATGGACAATTTGGATCAGAAAAGACCGCAATCTGGCGTTTACCATTACCTCGCACCGTTTTTACAGCATCCTGTAAAGGTAATTTTTTCCAATCAATAGTATTTTGCTTGAGCATTAAATCTTTGGTTAAATTTTTCTGATCACTTAAACGAAACATTGAACCAATTAAAATATGCTGTGTATCTTCACCAACATATACCACTTGACCATCCATCGAACCACTATAAATACCTTTCATCTCGGTGGTTTGAATATTTTCAATCTTCAAATTTGGATGTTGTTTCGTAAGGTTGCTTTTGACCGTATCAACATTGGCCAAACTTAAGGTTGAAATAAAGCTGACGAAAGCCAATGCCAATGTTTTTTTAATCATGTTTTTTACTCAAAGGTTCAAATTATTCAAGCTGATTCTACTCAAAATCCGAGCAGAACTTTAGTCATTTTTAACCGTCATTACTTAAACCAAACATATTGCATACTTCAGGTTTCACGTGGAACATGTCTATTTTTTACAGAAAATTTATTTCTACCGAGATATGCACGATTTCATCATGAATGGATAACGCCCCACGAACTTGGTCTGCATTTAAATCGGAATCAGTGACTAAAGCCAAAATACAAGAAAACTTTCCCTTTCCAACTTTCCATACATGCAAATCGGTAATCTCAGCCTGAGGAAACTCAGCAATCACTTCACGAATTTCCTCGACCACGGGATGATTCATTTCTGCATCGAGTAAGGTTTTTCCAGTCTCTTGTATCAGACCAATCGCCCATTTTGCAACCAAAATTGAACCCACGATACCCAATACGGCATCAAGAAAACCCCAATCCAAATACTTCGCTGCGCACAAAGCAATAATGGCAAAAATTGAAGTAACCGCATCCGCCACGACATGCATAAAAGCTGCTTTTTGATTTAAATCATGATGGATATGAGCATGCTCATTTTCATGCTCATGGTGGTGATGGTGATGGTGATGGTGATGGTGATGGTGATGGTGACCATCATGCAGTAACCAAGCACAGATCAGATTAATCACCAAACCCAAAATTGCAATTGGAATGGCTTGGTTATAGTGAATATCAACAGGGTTAAATAGTCGTTCTATAGACTGAAAGGCCATAAATAATGCCACCACCATCAATAAAATGGCGCTGCTATAGCCCGCTAGAATTTCAATTTTCCATGTCCCAAAACTAAAACGGCTATCCTTGGCATAATGACGGGCAGAGCGATAGGCAAAATAAGCCAAGCCTAATGCCAACATATGCGAACTCATATGCCAACCATCAGCAAGCAATGCCATTGAATTGTAAATCCAACCGCCAATCACTTCTAATAACATCATGACTGCCGTTAGAATAGTCGCGAAGAGGATACGTTTTTGTGCGAGGGGATTACCTTCATCAAACTGATGAGTATGTGATCGTATGAGTGGGGCTTTTTGCATAATCTTAGTGTTAAAATATACTCCCCTACAGTATATTGATTTTTTGGAGTATTGTATTGGCTCATTTACATCAAGATCAGAAAATTAAAAATCGTGTTAAACGCTTACAAGGACAAATTAATGCAGTAGAGCAAGCTTTAAATAGCCCTGAAAACTCGTGTATTACGGTATTACAGCAAGTCGCTGCAATTAAAGGGGCGGTAAACGGTTTAATGACTGAATTAATCGAGTCTCATTTGCGCCATCACGTGATTAAGGAACAAACTGAAGTGAATGAAAATGAACTTGCTGAGTTTTTAAAATTATTAAAGCGTTATAGTTAAATGAGTTACATCTTATAAATTGACGTGGTCGTTAAAGAAGAACTAATCTACAACTCTTCTTATTTCTCTGCAAATGTTCGCTATATTTTAAATTTAGCGGGTATTTTTGTGACCCGACATGATGACTCAACAATCATGGCGACCCTTTCTCATGGTCAGCCTAGCACTTTGTATTGGAACCATTGGAACGGCTCTCGCCAGTCCTTTATATCCCATTTATCAAGAACTCTGGCATCTACTCCCTAGCCATATTACCTATATCTTTGTCGCCTATATGTTTGGTTGTCTGGCAACATTGCTCTTCTTAGGTCGTATCAGTAACAGTTTAGGATTTCTACGCACCTTACAAATCGGCATCCTTTTTGTCATCTTAGGCTTAGCCATTTCCGCCATTTCCCCCAATGCAACTTGGTTGGCTTTTGGGCGCTTTATTATTGGCATTGCTTCAGGACTGATCAGCACTTCGGCAATGTTGGGTCTCATTACGACAATTCCAGAGCGTCATAAGCCAAATGCACCTCAGTTAAGTTCGATCATTACGGTGATTGGTTTTGGATTGGGGCCATTTATTGGTGGGTTGATTGCACAATTTTCGACTTCCCCCTTAACGACACCTTATTTACCGATTATTGCAGCAGCAATTTTATGCTTTTTTGGTTTGTTTTGGTTAAAAGTCCCACAATTTAAAGCTCAACCTTTTTCCATTGCACCGCGTTTAGAAACACCAGAAGCCCAATATAAGTCATTATTTTTTATTGCAGGCTTCACTGCATTTTGTGCTTTTGCAGCCTTTAGTTTATTCGCATCGCTGTCACCTTCTTTTGTTAAAGATTTAATTCCTTGGCATGGGCCTTTGATTAGTGGGGCTGCAATTTCGAGTATTTTACTCATTTCTGCTTTAGTACAATTTTTTGCTAAAGATCTGACTGCGGCTAAAAGCTTAACTTTAGGGTTGATGACCTTGCTGCTCAGTTTTATTTTACTCGGCTTATGCATGAGTATGCAGTGGAGCATTTTGTTCTTTATCAGCGATATTTTGTTGGGTATAGGGCATGGCCTAGGCTTGTTAGGTGCATTTGGTTTAATTCACCAAATGACTACCGCAGATAACCGTGCAGCCGTGATGTCGACCTATTTATTTATTGGTTATTTAGGCACGATTGTGCCAATTATTGCCGTGGGTTATTTAGCAGATCATTTTGGTTTAACCACCGGTGTTTTAGGATTTTGTATAGGCGTTGGTTTACTCTGCTTAACTTTAATTGTTTGGCATAAGAAAATTTCATCATTAAAAAAATAGCCTTCATTTAAAGGCTATTTTTTTAATCAATTTTAGAAAAGTTTTAACTGTAAAGAATCTACAATTTCATCAATGTTATGACTTACTTTTTTACCGTATCTCTTTACTGCTTGCTTATTATGTGCAATACATTCAGCTATCCAAAAATCAATATCTGACTCAATCCAAGCAACACGGCGCTTTGAAATATTGACAGCCTTAGGAAATTTACCCTGTGCCATCATGGCATAAATAGATGAAGCGCCAAGACCTGTTTTGTCTTGTACTTCTTTACGACGGATTAGGCGTACATTTCCGATTTGTTGCTTTTTAGATAAAAGCATCTAAACATTCCTCAATAAATTAAAAGGGGGATGCCTAGACACAAAACAAGAGTGTAAAAAGAATGTAATTATTAGAAAAAACTAAATTTTCTTAATTAAATATAGTGATACATAGCAACTCAATAAGCTCAATGAATTAGAAATTGCTAAAACAAACTTATTGACTTATGCCATGTTTGAACTAGTATTAGTAAAGATAGGTTTACCTATCAAAGTTAAAAAACTTAGTTTTTAATCGTTTTACATTCCTAATATCTCTTAGCTATGTGTCTTGTCGGACGGCGGTTAAAAGTTAATGGCATTTAGTAATTGACGTTACTAAAGCCACCTGTTTCACAAAAAAGATCAAGTATTGACGTACTTGGTCTTTTTTCTTTGTTCAATACCACAACTTCTAGATACTCACTACGCTTAAAGCGTTCTAAATGAATGTATTGAACTTCTATGCTTACTTTAACCATCTTTTTCTAATTAGTTAACCTTTAAAAAACAAGCGCGTTAAATCTTGTCGCGACTTGATATTAAATAACTGAAAAATAATGAAATATATATTTCACCGCTGTTCACTAAGTAATCTAATTAACATAAATATTTATTAAGCCCCTCTAACTTGATTAAAAAAGATCAAATTAGGCTCATAAATCACACTAAAAATATAATTACTCCATTTCTCCATAATATCTATACGTTCTTTTTCATACTTTGCTTTGTTATAAACGCCTCGCATGGTGTGATTCAAACATGCTTCGATTGCATCACTGTTAAAACCCTGCTCATTTAAATTTGTACTTGCTGTACGGCGTAAATATGAATAGTAAAATCAGATATATCAGTTATTGCGCCCTATTAAATGCGTTATGGCTGATATGTGTGCCTGACTTTCTACCTATGTCTAGTCCTGAAATAGGTTGACACTTATTTCAAACAAATGCCTGATGAATTTCATCGGGCATTTTATATTTTAATGACAAATCAGGATAACGACCTATAACCAGTCTTTCCTGTTTTACATTTAAAGAATAACGATACCACCATGACTTAACGCCAGTCGTTGTTATATCTAAGAACAAGCCTTTCGCTACTGCATCCTTGGCTGTATATCTCTTGTCACCAGCTTTTAGATTTTTAATTTCTCTATCAGTAGAAAAAAGTATCTTTTCTGCTTGCATCACAACTTAGTCACCATATACAAAATATAGTCACTTTTAAGACTGTAACTTATTAGTGACTAAAAAAAGCATAGCACTAGATGAATACATAGAACATATAGGAACAATAAAAAGGCATTAAAAAAGCACTAAGTTATTAAAACTTAATGCTATTTAATTATCACTAAAACGTATTAAAACTTACTGGAATATCTGCTTAAATTGAAATTACTTTCCAATACAGAAAGATCCAAAAATCTTACCGAGTAAATCATCAGCACTAAATTCACCGGTAATTTCTGCCAAAGCATTTTGTGCCAGTCGCAAAGATTCAGCCACTAACTCACCCGCTTGATACACCACTAACTGCTCATGCGCTTCAGCCAAATACACCTGTGTACGCTTCATTGCATCTAAATGGCGTGTACGTGCGATAAAGGTATCTTCTTCTGGTTGAAAGCCCGCATGCGCTGTAATCGCATCTATAAGCGATTGAACACCCGTTTCCTGCTTAGCAGAAACCGTGATATGACGAAAACCCTGATAATCACCAATATCGGCTGGGGCATGGGTTAAATCACACTTATTGGCAATTAACATTAAGCGTTTCGGTTCAAGATGCTCAGCAAAATAATTCTGTGCCAATTGCAAAGGGTCTTCGCCTTGGCTTAAGTCATACACCAATAGTAACAAGTCGGCTTGTTCAATTTCTTTAATTGCGCGGCGAATGCCTTCTTTCTCGACAATGTCGCCCGTTTCACGTAAACCAGCAGTATCCGTAAGGGTAATCGGCAAACCATTTAAACTAATTTTTTCATGTAATACATCACGCGTTGTACCCGCAATATCCGTGACAATGGCACGTTCATTTCCTGCTAGGGTATTAAGTAACGACGATTTTCCTGCATTGGGCTTCCCTGCAATCACCACCTGTAAACCTTCACGTAGCAACTGACCCTGACGTGCCGAGGCTTGTACTGCCGCAACCGAGCTTTGCACATCTTGCAATAGCGCTAGAATTTTACCATCAGCCAAAAAATCGATTTCTTCTTCAGGGAAATCAATCGCAGCCTCTACATGTAAACGCAAATGAATCAGTTTTTCTAACACGGTATTCACACGCGTTGAAAATGCACCTTGTAAAGAACGTACCGCAGAACGAGCCGCTGCTTGTGATGTTGCATCAATCAAGTCGGCAATGGCTTCGGCTTGAACTAAATCTAACTTGCCATTTTCAAAAGCACGCATCGAAAACTCACCGGCTTTGGCTGCAATTGCACCCAGTTCCAACAAACGTGCCAGCAAAGCATTTTGAATGACAGGACCACCATGCCCTTGTAACTCCACCACATCTTCACCGGTAAATGAATGTGGGTTAGGAAAGCAAATCGCTAAGCCCTCATCCATCACCTCACCAGCAGCATCATAAAACTGCCGAAAACCAGCAAAGCGTGCCTTCGGTAGATTTTTTTGCGTCAAGGCTTCGGCAATAGCATAGGATTTAGGACCTGACAGACGAATGACACCGACACCGCCACGTCCAGGTGGCGTCGCAATTGCAGCAATCGTTGTTCGGTTTTGCATAAAATTCACCTCAAAAAATCCTAAATCACAGCCAAATAAAAATCCGCCTAAGATTACCATCTTAAGCGGATTTATTCAGCTATTCGCAATCAGTCGTGATTAAACAACTTCGCGTTTGGCACGGTCTTTTTCAACACCTTTGTTGATCAAACTTTGTTGCAAGATGGTAATACTATTATTGACAATCCAGTACAACACCAAGCCCGCAGGGAAGAACAACATAAATACAGTGAAGACAATTGGCATGATTTTGAAGACTTTCGCCTGCATTGGATCAGCCGGTTGTGGATTTAAAGACTGCTGAATAAACATAGTTGCACCCATCAATAAAGGTAGGATAAACCATGGGTCCATTGCAGACAAATCTTGAATCCAGCCTAACCAAGGTGCGTGACGAAGTTCTACAGACTCCATCAATACCCAGTATAAGGCTAAGAAAATCGGCATTTGCATTAACAGTGGCAAACAACCTGCAAGCGGGTTGACTTGTTCACGTTTGTACAGTGCCATCATCTCTTGAGAGAAGCGCATACGGTCTTCACCGAACTCTTCTTTCATGCGTTGCATTTCAGGTGCAATCACACGCATTTTCGCCATAGAGCGGTAGCTCTTAGACGACAATGGCCAAAGGATCAATTTCACCAAGATAGTCAATAAAATAATAGACCAGCCCCAGTTGCCCACTAATCCGTGGAAGAACTCTAAGCCAACGAACAATAATTTCGCAATTGGCCATAACCAGCCATAATCTACAGTTTGGTTTAAACCAACAGCCAAATCTTTGAGTTCAGATTGAACTTTAGGACCTGAATAGAATGTTGCATCCAATTCAGCCGCAGTACCCGCAGGCACATTAATCATCGGTGAAGTGAAACCAATAATGTTCATGTTGTCTGTTGATTGGCGCGATTCTAATTTCGCACTATAAGGCTGACCACCTGCTTGAGTCAGTTTGAGATCACCCGGAATCCAAGCACTAACAAAATAGTGTTGAACCATTGCAACCCAGCCACCTTTTGCTTCTACATTCAATTTTTCTTCATTGAAGTTAGCAAATTTAAGCTTGTTGTAATGTTCTTCAGGCGTACCCCAAGCACCACCCAAGAATGTTCCTAGGGTGAAAATACCTTGGTCTGATTTACCTGGATCATCTGAATTATCACGTTTGATTTGACCAAACATCTGACCTTGCCAATTGCCTGCACTACGATTGACAATTTTGTGGTTCACAATAATCGGATATTCACCTTGTTTAAAGGTAAATGTCTTGATAATTTCTACACCATCAGCCGTTTTATAAACCATTGGTACAGATAAAACTTTAACAGCTTTGCCGTCTTTAGTTTTTTCTGCTTTAGCATCCGCTAAGCTATAAGATGATTTTTCAATCTCATAAACAGGGCGGCCATTACGGTTACTGTCTGGCCCATTTAAACCAATCAAACCAGACTGAGCAACATAAGTACGTTTTGCATCGCTTTCCAGCATGACAAATGGTTGATCACTGTCTTTATTTTTATCATGGTTCAATAATTCAATACGAACAATGTCACCACCTTTAGGATTAATCCAAAGATGATAAAGGTCAGTGTGTACTGAAATAAGCTGTTGACTTACAGGTGCCGTAGCATCTGTTGTTGTTTGCTGAGTTGCAATATTTGCTTGAGGCATGTCAGACGCTGCAGTAGCTGTTTGACCATTTGGCAAATCTGCAGATACTTCATGCGAAACAACCGCAGCTTCTTGCTGAGGTTTGGTTTCCGCATGACCATAATCTTTTTGCCATGCCAAAATAAGCAAATATGCGACGACAAACATGGCCCCTAGAATTGCAAACCTGGCCCATTGTTGCATATCTATTATCCCAAGTAGTTAGAGGAGTGATTTCGGTTCAATAAACGATCACGAAAGGGTACAACAACGTGAAGCATTTGAGAATCTATTTGCTGAAATGAAATAAAACGAATTGCTTTCTGGGGAACAGGGTCATAACCAGAACCACCCCAAGGATGACAACGACAAATACGTTTTGTAGCTAACCACGCACCACGCACAGCACCATAAGAATGAACTGCTTCTAAAGTGTATTGAGAACATGTTGGAATATAACGACAGCGTGGCCCCAATAAAGGACTAATCGCGATCTGATAGAATCGAATCAACCAATGCAGTAAACGTACCATTGGCCATCTCTACTTTTGTGGGGAGGGAGCTATCTTTTTATGCTTATTGGCAAGGCGTTGCAATTTCTGCCAAGCAAATTGTAATTGCTGCTGCAATTCTGCATTAGGAATTGCTTCAATACCTACTTTAGGCATGACCACAATATCTAATAAATCTAATTGCTGTTGATGTAGGCGAAAACTTTCGCGAGCAAGACGTTTTACTCTATTTCTTTCATGTGCGCGACGCACTTTTTTCTTAGCAACAACAATACCCAAACGACTTGTAGGTTGTTCGGAATTTTTTGCCAAAAATAAGAAATGGGGTTGATGCACTTTAAAAAGCGCACCATCAAACACACTTTTATAATCGGCAGCACAGCGTATACGTACGTCTGTGCTGAAGCCATAAAGTGTCATAACACCCAAAATCGTAATAACTTAACTAATTAAACAGTTAAGCTATGACGACCTTTTGCACGACGACGAGCTAATACTTGACGACCAGCTTTAGTAGCCATACGAGCACGGAAACCATGAACACGCTTACGCTTTAATTCTGATGGTTGAAATGTACGTTTCATATTGAAACTCCAAAAATGATCTTTATATGAAGGTTCGCGATTTTAGTGCTCATTCAATGAGCTGTCAATCAAAAACAAACTTTCTTGCAAAATAAGTCTTTTTTTTAGAAAATCAAGATCATTCGAATTATTGAATTAATTTCAAGCTGTTTGTATTTTATACACAACACAAACTATTGATTAATAAAACAACATAAGTTATGAACAGAAATATTCACAATATTATCCACAACTTAGTGTTGATAAGATTTATTTGCTGACTTTTGAATTTAAATTTAAAAATATTGAGAGTTATCCACAAAGCAAAGTGCTCTTATTAATTAAATTCAAATTTATAAATTTAAATTTATTACTATTAGGGGGCTGTTTTTCTGTGGAAAAGCATTTTTTATTTTTATTAACCATAAACTTATCTTGTGGATAAACATGTTTTTATAACTTTATTAAATTGTGGATAACTTTGTGCTATATTTTATCCACAGCTTGGTGGTAAGTTTATCCACACCAGGTTTTAAATTTAAATGTAATTTGAAAATTACTTTTTAAAGCGATATTTCGCTAATTTTGCCATGACAGATGTGGATAACTTCGATAGAATGGCGACCCGCTTAGTCGGGCTCAAATAATTTTTTACCAATAAATGGAATAAATAGGGGTTTCACATGCTTTGGACAGACTGTTTAACTCGTTTGCGACAGGAGCTTTCGGGGAATGTCTTTACAATGTGGATTCGCCCTTTGGTTGCTGAAGAGCTTAATGACACATTAAGACTGTATGCACCCAATCCTTATTGGACACGTTATATTCAAGAACATCATCTTGAGTTAATCACGATTTTGGCAGAGCAAATGTCAGAAGGTCGTGTACGTAAAGTTGAAATTTTGGTGGATTCTCGTCCAGGTGCAATTTTGTCAGCCAATGAACAACCCGCTACCACAACGGCTGCACTGCAATCTGCTCCTGCTGCAATTGTTAGGCCACGAAAAGAAAAAGAAGAATCAACGGTAAAAAATAGCCGTAAACGTTTATTAAACCCATTATTTACTTTTTCATTATTTGTTGAAGGCCGTTCTAACCAAATGGCGGCAGAAACGTGTCGTAAAGTTTTAACGCAATTAGGGGCTTCGCAGCATAATCCCTTATTTTTGTATGGCCCGACAGGTTTAGGTAAAACGCATTTAATGCAGGCTGTGGGGAATGCTTTGTTACAAGCAAAACCAAATGCGCGTGTCATGTATATGACGGCAGAGAGTTTTGTCCAAGATTTTGTCAGTTCTTTACAGCAGGGCAAGGTTGAAGAATTTAAGAAAAATTGTCGCTCTTTAGATTTGTTATTGGTCGATGATATTCATTTGCTTGCGGGTAAAGAAGCCAGTTTGGTCGAATTTTTTTATACCTTTAATGCATTACTTGATGAATCGAAGCAGATTATTTTGACTTCGGATCGTTATCCTAAAGAACTCACGGAACTTGATGCACGTTTAGTTTCACGTTTTTCTTGGGGCTTGTCGGTCGGTGTAGAACCACCCGATATTGAAACCCGGATTGAAATTTTATTGAAAAAAGCCGAAAGCAATGGCGTAGATTTACCGCGTAATTGTGCGTTATTTGTCGCACAACAAGTCGTGGCCAATGTACGTGAGCTTGAAGGTGCACTCAATAAAGTGGTTGCCATTTCTCGTTTTAAAGGCACGCCAATTGATTTGGATGTAGTGCGTGAATCGTTAAAAGATGTGTTAGCAATTCGTGCCAGAACCATCAGTACTGAAAATATTCAGCGCGTGGTGAGCGAATATTTCCGTATTCCATTAAAAGAAATTGTGGGTCCTAAGCGTACCCGTATTTATGCACGTCCACGTCAGTTGGCCATGGGGCTGGCGCGTGAACTGACAGGGGATAGTTTTCCTGAAATTGGTATGGCATTTGGCGGGCGTGATCACAGTACCGTGATGCATGCCTGTGAGAAAGTACTGAGTCTTCGTGAACAAGATCCGATCTTCAATGAAGACTATAAAAACCTGCAGCGTTTGCTGCAAAGTTGATCTGTTTTGATCAAATTCTATTCTTGCAATGCGGCATATTCTGCCGCATAGTACACTGCTAAAAAATTAGTTAATTGACCTGAAATCTTCAGTTGTTAGAGGAATATGCCGTGCGTTTGAAAATCGCGAAAGAAAGCTTACTTAATGTTCTATCACATGTCGTAGGAGCGGTTGAACGTCGCCATACTTTAAATATTTTATCTAATGTCAAGATTCAAGTAAGCAGCGAATCGTTAACCATTACTGGTTCAGATTTAGAAGTAGAATTGGTTGCCAGCACCAATTTGGCTGAGGGTGCATGTTTACAGGTGGGTGAAACAACTGTTCCTGCACGTAAATTGATGGACATCTGTAAATCGTTACCCGCTGCGGCCTTGATAGACCTGCAAATTACTGAAGATCGTTGTATTTTAAAATCGGGCAATAGCCGTTTTGTGTTGGGAACGCTGCCTGCTGAAGATTATCCGCTATTGAGCACTGAAAATGCTCAAGGCACGCAAGTGACGGTGACTCAGCGTGAATTAAAACGCTTATTTGAGAAAACGGCTTTTGCGATGGCGGTGCAAGATGTGCGTTTTTATTTAACTGGGACATTGCTTGAAATTGATCAAAATCAACTTCGTGCAGTGACGACAGATGGTCATCGTTTAGCATTATGTGAAACCGCAGCAACGTCAACTGCGACTCAAGCCATTCAAGCCATTGTTCCACGAAAAGCGGTTGCTGAATTACAACGCTTACTTAGTATTGAAGATGAACAATTGTCTTTACTGATTGGTCGTGAATTGTTAAATGTGACCATTAGCATCGCCAGTCGTGACAAAGAACAAGGCAGTATTATGGTTCGTTTTACCACGAAATTGATTGATGGAAAATTCCCCGATTACCGTCGCGTGATTCCACGTGGTGGTGATAAAAATGTATTGATTGCACATGATGTATTTAAGCAATCGCTACAGCGTGTTGCCATTTTAAGTAATGAAAAATTACGTGGTGTGTTTTTAAACTTTGGTGCGGACTGTTTGCAACTTCGTGCCAATAATCCAGAACAAGATGAGGCAATTGAAGATTTAGCGATACAATATGCTGATGCACCGATGGAAATGTCATTTAATGCACAATATTTATTGGATGTATTGGGTGCTTTAGATGGTGATGATGTATCGATGACTATGACTGAGGCTAACCAATCTGTATTGGTACACGATCCAGCACAACAAGATCAAACCTATGTTGTGATGCCGATGCGTGTTTAATTTGCAGATTTTTGACAAGATCAAACGATGCATATTACGCGTTTAAATATAGAACGTGTTCGAAACTTAAAAACGGTTGCACTTCAAGAGTTGCAGCCGTTTAATGTCTTTTATGGCCCGAATGGTTCTGGGAAAACATCTATTCTTGAAGCCATTCATTTATTGGCGACAGGGCGTTCCTTCCGTACCCATATCCCGAAAAACTATATTCAAAATGAAACAGCCAATGCCATTGTTTTTGCACAGTCTGCCACTGAAAAAATTGGGATGCAAAAATTATTGTCAGGTGAGCAGCTGATTAAAGTCAATGGCGATCATATTGCCACTCAAGGACAATTGGCTAAACTTCTGCCTTTACAACACATCGACCCACAAAGCACCGATATTATTGATCATGGCGCAAAACCACGGCGACAATTGATCGATTGGTTGATGTTCCACGTGGAACCTGAGTTTTATCATGCATGGCAATATTATTCTCGTGCTTTAAAACAACGTAACAGTTTGTTGAAATCGAGACGAAATATCGGTTTGAATGAATTGGAACCGTGGAACAAAATGTTGGCGGAATATGGCGAAATGTTGCATTCACAGCGCAGTGGAATCGTCGAGCAATGGAAAGTTTATTTGGAGCAGGATTTAAAGCATTTATTGCCTGATTTAGAGATTCAATTGGAATATAGTGCAGGCTTTCATACCGAACAGGGTTTGCTGAATGACTTAACCGTACATCATCAGAAAGATGTCGATCGACGTTATACTGAATATGGTCCACATCGTGCAGATTTACGTTTAAAAACAACGCTAGGCGATGCTGATGTGGTACTTTCACGGGGGCAAAAAAAGCTGCTGATTATGGCCTTAAAACTGTCACAGATTGCAATGCTGCATGCCTGTAATAAGGAAACTGTGGTATTATTAGATGATCTGACAGCAGAATTAGATTTAACCGCACAGCGACGATTAATTGAGCGATTGAGCCAACTAGGTAGTCAAGTTTTTATTACCACTTTAGAGCATGAATCAGTAAAAAAACATTTACATGATTTGTCTATTTCTTATCAATTATTCAATGTTGAAAACGGTCAAGTTCAAGTTGTTGTGCAATAGTTTTTAGATTTTACCCATCTTTGGATAGACCTTTATTTCACTAGGGAGAAACCATGAGTTCAGAAGATCAAGCTGCTTCTCAAACAGAACAAACCAATGAAAAGGCTTATGATTCCTCTAGTATCAAAGTATTACGTGGCCTAGATGCTGTTCGTAAGCGTCCAGGTATGTATATTGGTGATACTGACGATGGTTCAGGTTTACATCACATGGTGTTTGAGGTGGTCGATAATGCGATTGATGAAGCCTTAGCGGGTCACTGTGATGAAATCTTAGTCACCATCCATGAAGATGAGTCTGTAAGTGTTGCAGATAACGGTCGTGGGATTCCAACGGATATTCACCCTGAAGAAGGGGTATCTGCCGCTGAAGTGATTTTAACCATTCTGCATGCTGGCGGTAAGTTTGATGATAATAGCTATAAAGTTTCCGGTGGTTTACACGGGGTAGGTGTTTCTGTTGTAAATGCCTTGTCGAGTAAATTATTACTGAATATTCGTCGTGCTGGTAAAGTTTTTGAACAAGAATATCATCATGGCGATCCAGTTTATAAATTACGTGAAATTGGTGAAACCACTGAGTCTGGAACGACCGTTCGTTTCTACCCGAGTGAGTTAACCTTCTCTCAAACGATTTTCAATGTCGATATTTTGGCGCGTCGTTTGCGTGAACTTTCATTCTTAAATGCGGGGGTTCGTATTGTATTACGTGATGAACGTATCAATGCTGAACATGTATTTGATTATGAAGGTGGTTTGTCTGAATTTGTAAAATATATCAATCAAGGTAAAACTCACTTAAATGAGATTTTTCATTTTACCAGTGAGGTTGTGGAAACAGGCATTACGGTTGAAGTCGCGTTACAGTGGAATGATAGTTATCAAGAAAATGTTCGTTGCTTTACCAATAACATTCCGCAAAAAGATGGTGGTACGCATTTAGCTGGTTTCCGTGCCGCGTTAACACGGGGTTTAAACCAGTATTTGGATAGTGAAAATATTCTCAAGAAAGAAAAAGTTGCTGTCACAGGTGATGATGCCCGTGAAGGTTTAACCGCAATTGTTTCAGTGAAAGTGCCTGATCCAAAATTCTCATCACAAACCAAAGAAAAATTGGTTTCCAGTGAAGTGAAAACTGCTGTAGAGCAGGCGATGAACAAGTCTTTTTCTGAATATCTTTTAGAAAACCCACAAGCGGCTAAATCAATTGCAGGCAAAATTATTGATGCTGCTCGTGCACGTGATGCTGCGCGTAAAGCACGTGAAATGACACGTCGTAAGAGTGCATTAGATATTGCTGGTCTGCCTGGTAAACTGGCCGATTGCCAAGAAAAAGATCCAGCATTGTCTGAACTTTACTTGGTCGAAGGTGACTCGGCGGGCGGTTCTGCAAAACAGGGTCGTAACCGTAAGATGCAAGCCATTCTTCCGCTTAAGGGTAAAATTTTAAACGTAGAACGTGCGCGTTTTGACAAAATGATTTCCTCTCAGGAAGTAGGCACGCTAATTACTGCACTGGGTTGTGGTATTGGCCGTGAAGAATACAATCCTGATAAATTACGTTATCACAAAATCATCATCATGACCGATGCCGACGTCGATGGTTCGCACATTCGTACGCTACTGTTGACCTTCTTCTTCCGTCAAATGCCAGAACTTGTGGAACGCGGTTATATTTATATTGCCCAGCCACCCTTGTATAAGTTGAAAAAAGGTAAGCAAGAGCAATATCTTAAAGATAATGATGCTTTAGAAACTTATCTTATTTCGAATGCCATTGATGAGCTTGAACTGCATATCAGTGCTGAGGCACCTGCGATTCGTGGTGAGTCTTTAGCCAAGGTGATTGCTGATTATCAAACCTCACAAAAAAGTTTAAATCGTTTAACGCTACGTTATCCTGCAAGTTTGCTGGATGGTTTACTGGGTTTAGATGCATTTAAACTTGATCAAAATCATGATGAAGATTATGTAAAACAATGGTCTGAACAGTTGCGCGCAGCAATTGAACAACACCAACCAAGTTTGCGTCCTGAAATCACCTTAGAAGTTTTTGAAAAAGAACATGTAGATGGTGAGAAAGTGACGCATTATTGGCCACGTGTAACGGTCTATGTACATAACTTGCCGCATCATTATTTACTTGATTCTGGACTATTGGCTTCAAGTGAATACAAGCGTTTACTGCAAAACTCGAAGAGTTGGTTCACCTTGCTTGAAGATGGCGCTTATTTGCAAAAAGGTGAGCGTAAAATTAATGTCGCCACTTTCCATCAAGTTTGGCAACATATTTTATCCGACTCACGTCGTGGCATGATGATCCAGCGTTATAAAGGTTTGGGTGAGATGAACGCGGAACAGCTTTGGGAAACTACCATGGATCCTGAAAACCGTAACATGTTGCAAGTGACCATTAATGATGCGATTGAAGCCGATCGTATGTTCTCTTGTTTGATGGGAGATGATGTGGAACCACGTCGTGCCTTCATTGAAGAAAATGCTTTAAATGCGGATATTGATGCCTAATGTGTTGATGCGCTAAGTGATAAAAAAGCATCCTTCGGGATGCTTTTTTAATGCTATTTTGATTTAAATATGATTAAATTTTAATCATATTTTTTATTAAAATGACTTATTGCTCTGTCATGATGCTTGTAAACACAGGAAATCATTATGCAATATTACGAGGTTAGCACGATGGATAATCAACTGGAAAAGATCCGAGATATTTGGGTGAATGCATTTTTTACCGGCAATTTTAATCTGTTGGCTCAATATGAGCATGCAGATTTCAAAGTGGTATATGAGCAAGAAGGACGTGTGGAAGGTACTTTTACCCGTTATGAACGTATTGCGCATGCTGTAAAAAATGGGGTGTGGAAACCGCAAAAACCAGCCATAGAATTTGAAGAGTTTGAATTTGATCGAGATTTGACGCACTGTAAAATTCTCATTGGTTTGGAAAATCAGAAACAAATTCAGGAATTATGGGGCAATCAAGGGGCTTGGAAAATTATAGAACTCAGATTTTTAAGCTGAAAATGGTATTTAAATAAATAAAAAAGCTGGTTTTATTTCAGTACTTATATGTGGATAAGTTTTATGAGTGGGTTATTCTTGTTTGATGTGCATGTGAAAATTAATTTATCCACAGCTTAAAGTGGGTTTTTATTTTAAATTCAAACGGGTTTTTATGGTTGTTGGTCAACACTTTAAATTTAAATATGGCATTTGAATTTAAAGTCTGTGGGTTGGTGATTTTTTAAATCATTCTACAGATTCACTGAGTAAAATCAGAACAAAAAGATTGTGTAGTAAAATTAAAAAATCGCAGTACAGGTTGAAAAATTGTACTGCGATAATAAAATAAGTATTTCTTTAGTTTTGCTTAAGAGTTAATTTTGGCTTATTCGAGAGAGCTTTCCAGTTCTTCCAATTCCATCATTAATTCAAGCACTTGCTCTTCAGCCTGTGCCAATTTTGCTTTTAATTCAGTCTGTTCATTCATCAGTTTAAGCAAATCATCCTTACGGTTTGCTTCATATAGGGCAGTATCCCCCAATAAAACTTCAATTTCTGCTAAGCGTGGCTGAGCTTTGGCAATCTGAACTTCATTTTTTTCAATATTTTTACGAATTGGACGACTTAGTTCACGATTACGTGCCGCTTCTTTACGCTGCGCTTCTTTGTCCAGTTTAGAAATGGTCGGTTTCACTTCAACTTGTGATTTCACGGGTGCAGCAGGTTGTTGCCCAGTTTTCATCATGTCGATACGTGCTTGGCGTAACCATTCTGCATAAGCGGTTAAGTCACCATCAAATTCACGACTTTGACCGCCATGAACCAAGATCAACTCATCACAGACTGAAGCAATCAATTGACGTTCATGCGAAACCAGAACAACGGCACCTTCAAAGTCTTGTAGCGCCATCGTCAGTGCATGACGCATATCTAAGTCTAAATGGTTGGTTGGTTCATCTAGAATTAACACGTTTGGACGTTGCCATACAATCAGGGCTAAGGCCAAACGCGCGCGTTCACCGCCAGAGAAACTTTCACTTGGCGTGTCCATACGTTCGCCACTAAAACCAAAGCTTCCTAAGAAAGAACGTAAGCTCGCTTCACTGATTTTTCTATCGGCAATACGTGCCAATTGCAACATTGGGCTGGCATTACCATCCAAAGCATCCATTTGATGCTGGGCAAAATAGCCAATATTCAGCAGTTCAGAATCTTTACGCGTCCCTTGTAATAATTTTAAATCGCCAACCAGTGATTTAATCAGGGTTGATTTACCCGCACCATTCATCCCCAATAAACCAATTCGACTGGTTGGGGTAATTTGTAGGCTAACATTGGTCACAATCAGTTTTTCACCGTAACCAATATCGGCATTTTCAAGTTCAAGTAAAGGTGAACTCATTTTCGTTGGTTCACGGAAACTAAAGGTAAACGGTGTATCGACATGTGCAGCAGAAAGTTCCTGCATACGTTCCAGTTGTTTAATTCGGCTTTGCGCTTGTTTGGCTTTGGTGGCTTGTGCTTTAAAGCGGTCGATATATTTTTGCAAATGTGCACGTGTTTCTAATTGCTTTTCATAAGCTTGTTGTTGTTGTGCTAAACGCTCACTACGAGTACGTTCGAAAGTCGAATAGTTGCCAGTATATAAAATCAGTTCTTGATTTTCGATATGTAAAATATGATCGGTAATTGCATCTAAGAAATCACGGTCATGTGAAATAAGAACCAAAGTTCCTTCGTAGGCTTTCAACCAATCTTCTAACCAAAGAATCGCATCTAAGTCTAAATGGTTGGTTGGTTCATCAAGCAGTAATAAATCTGAACGGCTCATGAGGGTACGCGCAAGGTTCAGACGCATACGCCAACCGCCCGAGAAGCTTGAAACATCGAGTTGTGATTGATGTTCAAAGAAACCTAAACCTGCCATGAGTTGTGATGCTTTAGAGGATGCTGAATAGCCATTAATTTCATCAAAGCGACCATATAAATGGGCAAGTTCATCATCACTTAAGCTGTCAGGATGATCCAGTTTGTTCTGAATTTCCCAATATTCTTCATCACCAGACAAAACAAAATCAATTGCTTTCATTTCTAAAGCTTTGATTTCTTGTGCCATATGAGCGACGGTCCACACGGCAGGACGGGTTAAAGAACCACTGTCTGATTCCATGCCGCCAAGGAGTGCATTAAATAATGTTGATTTTCCTGCACCATTAACACCTGTTAAGCCAATTTTCCATCCTGGATGTAGCTGCATGGATGCTTTTTGAAATAAAACACGTCCACCGCGACGTATAGAAAGTTGATCTAACTGAATCATTGAAATATCTAAATGAGAAGAATGGTGCGCGTATTCTAAAGGAAGCGACTCAGAAAAGAAAAAATCTGAGGCATTATTCTTTGATAAAGGGGATTCTTTGCGTAAATAAATAAAAATGTGACAAGTTGTTTAAAAAATAACCTTTCGTCAGAAATGAAATCAAAGCTCTATTTTTGCCCTTAAAACAACACTATAGTTATTTTTAGAGGAGTAATTAAAAAAGAATAAGGAAAGATGATGAAAAAAGGAATTTGGTTGGTATCAACGGGACTGTTATTGAGCTGTTCAAGTTTGGCTCAAGCAAAACAAGATATATGTGTGTTTGACCTACTGGGAAAAGCGGGTGAATCTTATAAAATGATGGAGGAGTGGGCACTCGCTGCAAAAGTATGGAATGCGGATGTCCGATTAATTGCGTATCAAAATGAAGAAAAAGCAGATAACGATTTTAAAAATGGAAAATGTGATGCCATTTATATGACCACCATGCGGGCACGTGCATATAATAAATTTGCAGGTTCTATTGATGCTTTAGGCGGTGTTCCCAGTAATGCAATTGCGCATAAAGCCATCATTTATGTGCTAGACAAAAGAAATATTAAAAGATTAAAAACAAGCATTGATAATGTGCAATATGAAGTGGGGGGGATTGGACAAATTGGGCCTGCATACATTTTCGTTAAAGATCGCAATATTAATACGATTGAAAAAGCGGCAGGGAAAAAATTTGCCGTTTTAGAATATGATAAAGCACAAATTGCCATGGTCAAACGAGTGGGTGCGACTCCTGTTTTGTCAGATGTTTCGGATTTTGTGAGTAAGTTTAATAAAGGGCAAGTTGAGATGGTCGGTGCACCCGCTTATGCATTTAAACCTTTAGAAATGGATAAAGGTTTAGGTACGAATGGGGCATTATTTAACTTTCCAGTGCTGAATGTGACTGCCGATTTAATTTTTAATACCGAAAAATTTCCAAGCAATTTGGGCATTCAATCGAGAGATTGGTTTATTAAACAATTACCTCGTCAATTTGCGATGGTGAAACGCTTAGAAGAGGGGATTCCTGCAAAATATCGCATGCAATTATCCAAAGAAGAAAAAGAAAAATATCAAAAATTATTAAGAGATGGTCGTATCGAATTAACCAAGCAAGGCATTTATGATGCTTCGATGATGACGGTACTGAAAAAAGCCCGTTGTACTGTAGAGCGAACCAATTTTGAATGTTCTTTAGGGGGCGAATAAACTTGCTCCGCAAAAGAATTGTAAAATAACGCAAATTTTTTGCGGATTAGGTCATAATTTTTATTATATAAGTTTATGATTTTATTTTAAATTTATAAAATTAAAAAAAATTGACCTACAGAACATAAAAAAATGGAGCAAATGCTCTATTTTTTTATTGTGAACTTGCTTAATATTTATGGCGTGAATGGACATTCGTCAAACAACAAGATTCTAAAAAGGACCGCCACAATGAAAAAAACGATTCTCGCATTAGCTGCATTTTCTGCTGTAGGTTTAGCGACGACAGCTCAGGCAGCTAAAGTGGATGTATGTGTATTTGACTTACTGGGTAAATCTGGTGAATCTTATCAAATGGCTCAGGAATGGGCGCTTGCTGCCAAAGGATGGGGAGCAGAAATTAATTTAATTCCACGCCAAGATGAAGCTGTTGCTGATAATGACTTTAAAGCAGGTAAATGTGATGGCGTTTTTATGACGGCGATGCGCGCACGTCAATACAATAAATTTGTGGGTTCTATTGATGCTTTAGGTGGTGCACCAAGCAACACGATTGCACAACGTGCGATTACTTTTGCACTTGATCAACGTAATGCGCCGAAAATGGTCAGTAATTTAGGCGGTAAAAAGTATGAAGTTGCTGGTATTGCGCCTTTAGGCTCGGCTTTTATTTTTGTACGTGATAAAAAGATTGATTCGATTGAAAAAGCAGCGGGTAAAAAATTTGCTGTATTAGGTTATGACGATGCACAAAAAATTATGGTGCAACGTGTTGGTGCACAAGCGGTTATTTCTGACGTTTCTAACTTTGTAGCCAAGTTCAACAATGGTCAGGTGGATATGGTGGGAGCACCTGCTTATGCGTATAAACCTTTAGAAATTTATAAAGGTTTAGGCTCAAATGGTGCGATGTTTAATTTCCCTGTATTACAAGTCACAGCTGATTTTATTATCCGTCCAGATCAATTCCCAGCAGGCTTTGGACAAAAATCGCGTGATTGGTTCGTGAAAAATTTACCGAAAAGTTTTGCCATGATTAACCGTCTTGAGACCAGTATTCCTGCCAAGTTTAAAATGAACTTAACCGCTGAAGATAAAACCAAATATCAAAAACTCCTTCGTGAAGGTCGTATGGATATGACCAAACGTGGAATTTATGATGTTGGCATGATGAGCGTATTGAAAAAAGCACGTTGCTCTGTCGATAAAGCCAATTTTGAATGTTCACTTGGTGGTGAATAGTATTGATTTTTAAAAATAAAGCCTAGATTAAATCTAGGCTTTTTTGTCGAATTAAATCTGTTATTTTTGCCATTGTTGTCAGCTCAAAAAAGCGTAGTCTTAAAAATGAAATCAAGGATTACGCTTGTGATTCACGATCAATAGATAAATAAAAACTCAAAAAGCTTCAATCTCAGATTGAATGAAAACAAAGAAACAAGGAAGAAAAAATCATGATGCCATGGTCTAAAACACTGCTGCTGGGTATGAGTTTGTGTGTCGTAACAGGTGTTGCTCAAGCAAAACAAGTAATGTGTGTATTTGATTTAGTCGGTAAAAGTGGCGATGTTTTTACCCTGATGAAAGATTATCAACTTGCAGCCAAAAATTGGGGTGCAGATATTGAATTACGTGTGGGTCAAAACGAAGCGGTCATTGCTGAAGATTTTAAAGCGGGTAAATGTGATGCAATTAGTGTCACAGGAATGCGCGGTCGTCAGTTCAATGATTTTACTGGCTCTTTAGATGCGATTGGCGCGATTCCCGATTTAAAACTTGCGGTTAAGGTGATGCAAGGCCTAGCCAGTCCAACTTTTGCTAAACATATGGTACACGGCAAATATGAAGTGGTGGGGGTGATACCCGTCGGTGATGCTTATCTAATGGTCAATGACCGAAATATCAATACTGTGGCGAAAGCAGCAGGCAAAAAAATTGCAGTCTTAGATTATGATGAAGCACAAAAAATTATGGTTCAGCAAATTGGTGCACAGGCAGTCAGTGCGGATGTCACCAACTTTGGTGCCAAATTTAACAATGGTCAGGTCGATATTATTGGCGCACCTGCCGCTGTATTTAAACCTTTAGAGTTACATAAAGGATTAGGCAGTAAAGGCGCTATTGTGAATTATCCAATTTTACAAGTCACAGGTAACCTCATTATTCGTCCAGATAAATTTCCTGCTGGTTATGGGCAAAAATCACGTGAATGGGTGAAAAGTCAGTTGCCTCGTGCTTTTGGTATTTTAGGTAAAATGAAATCAGATATTCCACAAAAATATTGGATGCAAGTTCCTAGCGCAGATAAACCGGGTTATCAAAAATTGATGCGCGAATCACGTGTCGATTTAACCAAACGTGGCATTTATGATAAACGGATGATGAAATTATTATGGCAATTTCGTTGTAAGGAAGACCCAAAAAATTTCGAATGTAGTCTTCAAGATGAGAACTACAAACAATCTTGATAAAAATACTCAGATTTAACTTTAAATCTTCAAAGACTGACCATATATTGGGTATGATATACTTGAATTATGGTCTTTATCTTTTAAAGACATCTGAATTGAACAGAGGAATCCAACATGAATGCCCAAACTTTGGTGCTGACCGACAATGCTGCGAATAAAGTACGCCAATTGCGTGATAGTGAAGGCAACCAAGAATTAATGTTACGCGTTTATGTTACAGGTGGCGGTTGTTCAGGTTTTTCTTACGGTTTTAACTTCGCTGAAAGCATGAATGAAGATGATGCTGAATTTATCAATGGCGATGTAAAAATGCTGGTGGATTCTTTAAGCTATCAATATCTTGTAGGCTCAGCAGTCGACTATATTGAAGGCTTGGAAGGTTCACGTTTTGTTGTACAAAATCCAAATGCAACAACAACCTGTGGTTGTGGTTCATCTTTCTCGATTTAATAAAAAGTTTGAAAAAAGCCCTCATTTTTGAGGGCTTTTTATTGAAAATAGCATGTATGATGGCGTTAAGAATAAATCATTAGGCTTCTAATTTAGCAGCTTCTAAAATATCAAAAACAACGGTTGTCACGTCTTGGCTTAAATCACGATTGTTGAAAATTTCATGTGCTGAAATGGTGACATCTGTATCACTTGGCAGTAAGCGTTGTTCTTCTTCAATCAAATGTTGAATGGGCAATAAGGTGTGTTTGATTTCCAAATGAAGAATATCGCTGAATTCAAGGTTTTCATCTTCTAATTCAATCAATTGTTCATTCAAAAAGGGTAATAAAATTGAATGGAGGTAAGGTTGAATCTCAAGAATATCAAAGATTTCGATCTCACGTGTTTGCTCAATCGTACTAATGTGATCATTCATTTCAATCAGAATATGGTAGTAACTCACACGCGTCTCCAGAGATTTTATCTTGTTATTTCTGTACATCACAATAACATGAAATGCGTGCTATTTCCGTTCTATTATTATGCATATACTTATAAAAAGTAAGGGATTTTTACATTGTATCTCAGTTGCTGCTTAACGGGTATCTAACAAAGCTAAATCGGCAGGGGTCAGGCTGAAATTTTGCATATTTTGATCCTTCATCATTGGATACATCAGCGCAACGGGGTCTTGAT
The DNA here is from genome assembly GCF_900107285.1 of Acinetobacter kyonggiensis. Taxonomy (GTDB): domain Bacteria; phylum Pseudomonadota; class Gammaproteobacteria; order Pseudomonadales; family Moraxellaceae; genus Acinetobacter; species Acinetobacter kyonggiensis. Next base: position 41,951 of record NZ_FNPK01000021.1, read on the forward strand.
TATGTTTTAAACCCAGCGCATGTCCAAATTCGTGTGCGAGGGTAAGACGTAAATCATCTTTGGATGAAAACTCATAAATATTAATCTGTTTGCCATTAAACAGTCCTTTATCAAATAACCGAGCTTGAAAGCGTTGATTAAATTGATCAATAGATTGATTTAATTGGTTGTTAATTTGATTGAGTTCGCTCACCTGATCATTTAAGTGTTGAATTTTTTGGTTGTACAGATTGATTTCTTGTTCTAGCGCAAAGATTTGTTGTTGGAGTTGATGACGTTGTTGTATAAACAGATCACGCTGTGAGGGATGGATACTCCCATTTTGATTCATCATGGCAATTTGCTGATTATATTGGTGTAATTGAGCATCTAGTTGTATTTTTTTAGTGTCGAGTAGGATATTAGCGCGATCAATTTCATCTTTAAGTTGCTTAAGGTTTTGATTTTTATTTGACCAAATTTGCTGATTTTGTTCAATATTACCTAGTTGTTGACGGCGTTGATTCGATTCATCTTGGCGCTCATCGTAGATTAAATGAATCGTAAGTTTGGCATTCGGGTCATAAATAAAATAATCATTGCCTGTCCCTATTTTCCAAATATCGGTGGCTTGTTGACTCAGTTGTATGACCTCGTCTTTGCTTAAACCAAAACGTGGGTCAACTTCGGCAATACGATAACGCAGACGCGTATCGAAAGGATGCTTAAGTCGATCAGATACTGCGTTATAGCGAAGTTGATGGTGCTGATGTGTTTGATAGGTTATCAACAACAACCAAATAACGGCAAGAATCAGGCTGAGCATACGCATAAAATTGATTAATCTAGATCACTGGATTTGAGAGTAATAGAGAGATGGATTGGGTCAATAAGCGTACGAGCTAATTTCTCTGAAAGTAGCAATATTTTGATTAAAGTATTCATTTTACCCATTCTTGAAGATATTTTATTTTGTTGATGACTTTAGCAAAAAGCATGATTGAATACATTAAAAATGAACATAAAAAAACCGCGCTTACGCGCGGTTTTTTATAACTTAATTAAAGTGACAAATTATTTTTTGTCATCTTTAACTTCAGTGAACTCGGCATCTACAACGCCGTCATCCGCTTTTTGTTGTTGACCCGCATCACCACCTTGGAATGCATTTGGATCAAAACCTTCAGCACCGCCTTGAGCACCTTGCGCTGCTTCATAAGCACGTTGGCTAATTGGCATGATGATGTTTTGTAAAGCTTCAGTTTTCGCTTTGATTTCTTCTACATCATTTTCTTTAGTAGACGCTTCAAGCTCAGCAACCGCAGTTTCAATCGCTGTTTTTTCGTCAGCAGTCACTTGCTCACCAAGATCTTTCACTGCTTTTTGAGAAGAAGACACTAATGCATCAGCTTCGTTACGTGCTTTCGCGAGTTCTTCGAACTTACGATCTTCTTCAGCATTCATTTCAGCATCTTTAATCATCGCTTCAATTTCAGCATCGCTCAAACCTGAGTTTGCTTTAATCTGGATCGATTGCTCTTTACCCGTGCTCTTGTCTTTTGCAGATACTTTCAAGATACCATCGGCGTTGATGTCGAAAGATACTTCAATTTGTGGCACACCACGTGGCGCAGGTGGAATGTCGCCTAATTGGAAGTTACCCAACAATTTGTTTTGCTGTGCCATTTTACGTTCGCCTTGGAACACAGAAATGTCTACAGCAGGTTGGTTGTCAGCAGCAGTTGAGAACACTTGAGATTTCTTCGCAGGAATCGTGGTGTTTTTCTCAATAATTGCAGTTAACACACCGCCCATGGTTTCAATACCCAGTGTAAGTGGTGTTACGTCAAGTAAGAGTACGTCAGTTTTGTCACCAGACAATACTGCACCTTGAATTGCAGCACCCATGGCTACAGCTTCGTCAGGGTTCACGTCTTTACGTGGCTCTTTACCGAAGAACTCTTGTACTTTCTGTTGAACCATTGGCATACGTGATTGACCACCGACCAAGATTACGTCAGAGATGTCGCTTGTTGAAAGACCAGCATCTTTAAGCGCAATACGACAAGGTTCAATGGTACGAGCAACAAGATCAGCCACTAAGCCTTCAAGTTTTGCACGTGTTACGTTGATCACTAAATGTTTAGGACCAGTCGCATCAGCCGTGATGTACGGAAGGTTAATTTCTGTTGCATTTGACGAAGAAAGCTCGATTTTTGCTTTTTCAGCTGCTTCTTTCAAACGTTGTAACGCAAGTGGATCTTGTTTTAAGTTGAAGCTTTGTTCTTTCTTGAACTCTTCAACTAAGTATTCGATTAATGCATTATCAAAGTCTTCACCACCAAGGAATGTATCACCATTGGTCGACAATACTTCAATTTGTTGGTCGCCATCTAAGTCAGCGATTTCAATGATTGATACGTCAAAAGTACCACCACCTAAGTCGTAAACTGCGATTTTACGGTCGCCTTCTTTTTTGTCCATACCGAACGCAAGTGCAGCAGCCGTTGGTTCGTTGATGATACGTTTAACTTCTAAACCTGCGATTTTACCCGCATCTTTAGTCGCTTGACGCTGCGCATCATTGAAGTAAGCAGGAACAGTAATCACGGCTTCAGTAACGGTTTCACCTAAATAGTCTTCAGCAGTTTTTTTCATCTTTTTCAAGATTTCAGCTGAAACTTGTTGTGGTGCGAGTTTTTTATCGTTCACATCAACCCAAGCATCACCATTGTCTGCTTGGATGATTTTGTAAGGTACAAGACCAATGTCTTTTTGTACTGCTTGGTCTTGGTACTTACGACCGATCAAACGCTTGATGGCATACAAGGTATTTTTTGGATTCGTCACTGCTTGACGTTTCGCAGATTGACCAATCAGAATTTCACCATCTTTGTATGCAACAATTGATGGGGTAGTACGCGTACCTTCTGCATTTTCGATTACTTTAACTTTGTCGCCTTCAAGTACAGCGACACAAGAGTTTGTTGTACCTAAATCGATACCAATGATTTTAGCCATTTGGATGTTTCCTCTAAATTTTTTACAATGTTTTTTGCTTGTTATCCGATATGAGAGCCATTCAAATTTTTTCAAGTTCTTTAAACGAAAAAAATAGAAAAACTCTCGAATTTCTTTACTTTATTGACCCACTAAGACCATTGCAGGACGAAGTAAACGGTTTGATAAGGTATAACCCTTTTGTAATACAGTACCGATTTCACCTGCTTTAGCATCGGGTGCGATACCCACTGCTTGGTGTAAATCTGCATTAAAACCGTTATGCATATCCACTTCTACTACACCGAATTTTTCCAGTGTATGTAGCAGGGATTTCAACGTAAGTTGCACACCTTCAAGTAATGCTGATTCCGTGTCACCTGCAGCTTGAATTGCGCGTTCTAAATTATCAACCGAGTCGAGTAGTTCTTTCGCGAACTTCTCAATCACAGTTTCTTTGTGCTTTTCAGCATCACGTTGAATACGTTCCACACTTTTTTGCGCTTCGTATACAGCATTGGCTGTACGTGCTTTTTCAAGTTTTAAACTTTCTTCCAAGTTTTTAATTTGTGTTTGTAAATCTTCAACTGAAACGGCAATTTGCTCTGTTTCAGCTTGAGTTTGTGCTGTTTGTTGATCAGCTTGCTCTTGCCCAAGATCTTGAGCTTGTTCGTTTTGCTCAGTTGCCATAGATTTACTCCGTTTAAATGGGTTCTTAAACATGCACAGTCCTTTTGGCTGCAGTGTTAACTGGGTTAATCCTGAACTGCCATGAGTGATAAAATTCATGATTAATACAGAGGTCGGGGCAAGCGATAAAAATTCAAGCGAGACAAGCAATTAAATCTGTTTAATTTGATGAAAAGCGTTAAAAAATACCGTTTTTCGAGCAATTGGGTAAAAATGATTGGATTATTGATGCTTAGCTTGATGTTATGGATAAAATAATAATCCGCTTGAAAAAGCCCAAGGACATCAGGTGCCGAGTGATCACCTTAAGGGCAACCCGAAAATGGCAGTACACGCCATACTTATTATAAGCAGAGACAATTTCTCCACTCTGGCAGACCCTGCTTAAATCTTGCAACAAATTCAAAAATAAAAAGTCTTCACATTAAAAGATGCACTTCGAGTTCATCGCGGTAAATATTATGGTGGTTACTGTTAACAAAAATTTAATTCCGAAACAGAGTGCTGCATCATCTTGAACAGTAACAAGTTTAAAATTTTGTGATCGTGATTTGTGTTAATGAATAAAAAAATGCCCAGTAAAAAAGGGCATTCAATGGCGTAGATAAAAAGATTTTAATCGTCGTGACGATGACGTTGCTGTTTATCATAATCTCGACGAGGTTCATCCCAACGGTTTTTTTGGGATTTATCTTGCGGTTGTATTTTTTGACGATTTTTCAGATCTGATTTTTCGCGCTGTTGCTCTATTCGTTGGCGTTCACGTTGCTTTGCATCCCAACCCGATGAATTCGGTTGATTTTGTTCAGCGTACTTACCTTGTTCACGTTTTTTGCGATCCCAATCCGACTGTTTTTGACGATTTTGTTCCCATTGACGACGTTCAAGTTCGCGCTTTTTACGTTCTAGTTCTAAACGGTTTTGTCGTTGTTGATATTCCCAATGTTGACGATTGCGCTCGCGATCATAGCGATAGTCATAATCTCGATCATAATGACGGTCAGAGCGATTGTCATAACGTCCATCGTAATAACCGTCATTTTCAGGGAATGCTACGCAACCTACAGTTAAAAATGTGGTCGCTAAAGTCAGTATCATGAGTTTTTTAGCCATAGCCTATATCCTTCTTTTTAAGGAGTAGCAAAAACACTCCGAAATATACGTGGAAATTGTCAATGACAAGGTATAAAAAGAAGATTAGCGTATGAATGTCTTTACTGTGTATATAGATGATTCGACTTCTATAAGATTATGGTCACTTATGAGCTGATCATGTAGAAAATATGAAGAATATAAAAAAGGAAGGTGCATGAATGGTTGCTTTTAATCAAACGCTACAGACGATGATCGAAAAAGGACAAGGCGTAGCAGCACGCACTTTAGATCGCTTGCCGAGCCTTGCTCAAGAATCCTTGGTTAAAGTTTTAGGCTATCCCTATCAGTATCCTGAGCTTGACCCATTAATCAAATGCATGATGGCTGTACAGTTAAAACAAGGCAATCGTGGTTTTATTGGTGCAGATGTGATCCGTGCCCGTAAAGCCTTTGACCTGCAAATGCAGTCGATTAAAAGCAAACCAACCCCTGTGAAGCGAGTCGAAGATCTACGTTTGCCTTTACACAGCGGCACGATCTTCGCACGACATTATCATCCAGCCCCAAGTAAAAAACTGCCGATGATTGTGTTTTATCATGGCGGTGGTTTTGTCGTGGGGGGGCTAGATAGTCATGATGAGGTGTGTCGTTTACTTGCTGTGTATGCGAAAGTGCAGGTTTTAAGTATTGACTATCCATTAGCACCCGAAACCAGTCCAATAAAATTAATTCAAACCTGTGAAGATGCCTTGGCATGGGTCTATCAAAATAGAAAACAGTTTAAAATTTTAAAAAATAGAATTTCAGTTGCTGGCGATAGCGCAGGGGGGAATATTAGTACGGTGGTTGCACAGCGTAGTGCCCATAAAGTCTATGCACCTCAAGCCCAATTGCTGCTCTATCCCGTTGTTGATTTTAAAAGTCGTCATCCATCGTTCTATGCCTATAAAGATGGTTTGCTTCTGACCGGAGAGGATATTGATTTTGTGACGCACTATTATGCAGAACAGCATCAAGTGGAATTGGATGATCCGATTATTTCTCCCACCTATGGTAAACACGATAAATTACCGCCTGCATACGTGATTACAGCGGGTCATGATGTATTACATGATGAAGGTGAAATTTACGCCTATAAACTACGGCATCGTGGCGTGAAAGTACATTACCAAGAATATAATGATCAAGCGCATGGTTTTGTCAATCTCACCCCAATTTCTTCTCGCGCTAAAAAACACTTTATTGAAATTAGTAAGAACTATAGAAAGTTTTGGGATAAACACGCTTAAGTTTTTTTCTCAATTGATGTCTCAATAGGACAAGGTGTTTCACGTGAAACACCTTTTTTATTTATTTTCAATTTTAGCTTTGGGGAGCGTCAGTTGAAATTCGGGCACATAAAAACTGTGTAAATACTTCGCTTGAGAAAAATCAGGGAAGATGTCGAGCGTATTTTTCCATGCGACTTGTTTAAGTTTACATAGCTTGCCGCGAAATTGAGGACTGAATTGATAATGTAAACCTTGCCATGTTTGTTGGATGTTTAACAGTCGGGCGGGTAAATGATGACTATTGATATAAAAAGTTTGGCTATGTTTGTACTTATACAGACACAAACTCATTTCTTGTTGTTCAAATGAAATGGTGCAATACACCACATCATCTTTGATTATCCATTCAAATTCGGCAAGTTGTTTTGGAATGCCCCAAAAATATTGACCATGAACAACAGATGCCTCTGTCGACACATAAATTTTAGCAATCGAAGATAAGTGTCTTTTACTGATTAAGGGGTGGTCTAAAAGGAGCAGTTCATCATATGGGCCAATAGGGGACTCATGATAACGAATCAATATGATCTGTACCACTCGACCAATTGGAGAGGGGGCAATGTGAAAAGCGTGATTGTGTTTAATAAAGTTTGGCGTTAACCAATAATTCAAAATAAAAGCATCACCATGTAAATGCCAAGGCGGATCATGATGAAAAGTCACTGTACTTAATGCTTCATTCATTGTAATTCTCATTTATCCCAAAAAGAGATACTGTTTTATTTATATTGAAAGATTAATATATAGTCATTCACAATGACAACTTGAAATAGAAGAGTAAAGAAATGTTAAAACAAACCCTATTCGCTGTAGGTGCTATATGTATAAGTTTACAAGCGATGGCTGCAAATAGCATTGTAGAAATGAAAACATCAATGGGAAATATTGAAATAGAACTCTTTAATGACAAAGCACCTATTTCAGCAAAAAACTTTGAAGGCTATATAAAAGATAACTTCTATAATGGCACCATTTTTCACCGCGTTATTCCAGGCTTTATGATTCAGGGCGGTGGCATGGATGCCAACATGGCAGAAAAACAAACTAAAGCTCCTATCCAAAATGAATCTTATAATGGTTTGAAAAATGTACGTGGCACTTTAGCGATGGCACGTACCAACAATCCTAATTCAGCCAGTAGCCAATTCTTCATTAATACAGTAGATAACGACTTCTTAAATAAAAGTCAGATGAATGCAGGTTATGCCGTGTTTGGTAAAGTGACCAAAGGTATGGATGTAGTCGATAAAATTACCAAAGTTCCAACGGCAAACTTCGGTATGCACCAAAATGTACCGCAACAGGCTGTAAAAATTGTGAGTGTGAGTATTAAACCAGCAGTGGTGAAAAATTAATAAAAAATAAAGCAGAAATATTTTGGTCATGTTTTTGCTTTTAAATTAGATATTTATGCTTGAAATAGAGTAAAAATGAGCCAAAATAGTGCGTAAAAATGCAACACTCGATAAAACAGTCAGTTAAAAGCGCTTGCGTGTGTACGAAATTGCCCTATACTGTGCTCATCCCGACGAGATAGCCGGAAACAAACGAAGCACGAGGTGCTGAGTTGTTAAGGAATATCAAGTTGAGCGACTTAATTACTGACGAAGTATTAAGAAGATCATTAAGAGATTATGAAGAACAACTTGTGTGGATTTTTACTGGTTGATTAATCGAAATTATTTTCATTGATTGATGGTAGAAATTAC